>CBFHSG010000005.1:0-16938 GCA_965658465.1 Woeseiaceae bacterium
CTCGCAGGCCAAGATCTCCTCCCCCTTGAAGTAGCCACGATCCGCAACGACCTCCAGTTCCTCGACGTCCAGCGCCGCCTTCGCCTGGCGCGCCATGTTGTACAGCTGGCTACGATCGGTACCGAAGTTGGTCACCTCGTGAGCCACGATCAGGTGATGCTTGGCATCCACCGCCGTCTGCACGTTGTAGCCCACCACGCCGCTGCCGCGGCCACTGGTGGCCATCGAGCGGGCGTCGGGGTCGGTCAGGGAGATCTGCTGGCCCGGTAACTCAAGCATCCGGGCTTCGAGCTTTTTTAGCCGCTGCATCTCCTCCTTTAATGCCGTGATCTTGTCCTGTAACCGATCCACCTTGTCGGTATTACCCGGATCCACCCGGTCGGCACTCTCGATCTGGCCTAAGTACCGCACGATGCTCTCGTCGATCTGTGCCAGTCGGCGCTTCATCTTCGCCTTGCTGTAGTTCTTGTCGCGCGTGTTCATCGCCTTGAACTTGCTGCCGTCGATCGCGACGAAGGCATCGGTGAACAGACCCAGCTTGCGGGACAGCATCACGAACTCGCGGCATACCAGCCGGATCGCGATGCCATTGTCCTTCCGGAAGTCGGCGATGGTCTTGAAGTCGGGGGCGAGACGCCCCGTCAGCCACATCAGCTCGACGTTGCGCTGTGCTTCCCGTTCCAGGCGACGAGATGACTGCACGCGGTTCAGATAACCGTACACGTACAGCTTCAGCATCGTCTTGGGGTGGTAACCGGGTCTACCGGTATCGGCAGGCTCGGTCTTGAAACCAAGCCCCGAGATGTCCAGGTCGTCGATGAACACATCGATGACCCGAACCGCGCTGTCTTCTGCAATGTACTCGTCCAGACTCTCGGGAAACAATGTCGCCTGATGGCGATCTTCGCCTTCGATGAAGCCGCTCATCGGCTGCTCCTCGGACCAGAAAATCCGATTATACTGGTCGCGAAGTTTTCACACAGCCTAGGTCAGTGGCGGAAATTATACCGCGAATAAGCTGGCTGGCCGCTTTCGGGTGCTTACCGGCCGATCAATCTCTCTCCAGGCCACTGTCGCAGAACGGCCAGGAGCAGCCACTGCAGCAACCCTAAACTCCGCGGAAAAACTACTACTCAACAGGACAGTCAACGGTGAAGTAGTTGGTTATCTTCCAACCGCTCTGAAACTTGCCGACGAGGTAGTTGTCGCAAAAATCGGGTTCGTCTGGGCTGGCTGGTGGGTCGTCCTTCCATCGAGCGCGTATCAAGACCGTGAAGTCGTTTATCCGTTCAGAATAAGTGCTCAGTAGAATCGAATCTTGCATGCCACCGTCACGATATCTCTCTATCGTTCGCTGCCATTGTTCGATTGAGTTTTCTACAGTTCGAGATTCCACGTCTATTGGGTGATCGCGAAAGTCCTCGACCCAATGCTCTTTGACCTTCACGGGGTCAACACTCTCAATGCTATTCCACAACGGAACATATTCAGTGACGAACCAAGCCTTGGCCTCTTCCGCAACCTCGTCGCCGGCACCGGCTAACGGAGCCGTCAGGACCAAAGCGAATAGCGTGACGACTCGTTTGATCATGTGCTCTCCTGAATTTCCGTAGGCTACCTAGAGGAATCCGAGCGGCTGCAATGGCTCAGTAACAGAAATTATAGCCCGATCCAGGCGACCGTCTCAGTACGGCCAGAAGTGGCCCCTCATCAGTAAAGAATTCGGGTCAGAACTTTCCTCTGGCTGGCGGGAGACTAACGCTTCCTTTCGTCCGGCGTGTACCAGATGGGAGAGCTGTATGCGCGCTCCTGTATTGACGCGGGTACATCGGTAGGCAGCTCAACGCCAAAGACCTTTGCATCATAAGTGGTCCATCGTGGCGTCGGGATTTCAAGTACGCGCACATAGTAGAAGGCACGCTGCTTGGCGTCGAACGCTGGGTCTTTCCAAAACACTGCGAGATAGGGCACACCGATCGAGTTGGTGTACGTCGCCTCAACCACGTTGACAGTGTTGCCCACTGGAGGCAACTTGCCGTCGCGATGCGGCTTGCGATCGTCTGACCAAGCTACGTCGTATACCTTCTCATGCATCTGACCCGCCGCATCGGTCCAGCCCTTGATAACCTGCACTCGATCCAAATTGGCACCGTCCGGGTCGCGCAGCGCGCGGATCAGAAGACCCAGCGATTTGCCCTTCGGAGCAGCCGTCAGGTCGCCGCCCATCGGTACTCCGTGCTCATAGCCGTGCTTGGCAAAGTCCGAGCGCTCGAGGTCCACGTTGTCATAATCGAAGCCGGCGAAAACGCGTACCCGCAGCCGAGTGCCCGTAGTGGCAAAGACCTCCTTGCGCATCATCGCGTCCCACAATGCCTCGCGAGTGTTCTCGCGCGCCCACACGCCCGCCAGTCCGGCGGCGCCAGTCTCGCGCGCCAGCCTCTGGTCTTTGCGCGCGCGACCCTCGGGTACACGGCCAACAATGACCTCATCGAAACGAATCGGGTCGGCCGTCGGCTCCAGCATGGCCACCTTACCGAAGAAGTTGTCCTCGGACGTCGACGCCAAGCCAGTATGCATGTCGGTCGAGCCAATCATTCCGAACTTGAACGGATTGGCGCCTAGTTTGGCTTCGTAGGCAAGGCCGCGCTTAAGTGCTTCGCGCGCATACTCGCGCGGTAACATGTCGGGCGTGTGCGGTGCCGGTCCGAAGCTGCCCACGTCCCAGGTTTCGAAGTCCGCAAACTCGTCGTTGGGAGACAATAACGGGTGTGCCTCTCCGTCGCCCTTGGGTTGCGTGGTCTCATAAATCGGCTCCCAACGCATCCGCCGTTCAGCATAGTCGCGATCAAGTGGCTTCCTCGAGGTCAGCGTGTAGTCGTCGAACATAAGACCATTCGACACGTTGCCGTTGTGCGCGATCGCGAGCATCCTGCCGCCAGTGTTTTTCTCGTAGTCGTCCATCCACTGCCACAAGTCCTCGGGATCGCCGGTATCGTAATACGACAGCGGAATGATCTGATCGGCTTTGTCCTTGCCATCACGGAACAAAACGTTGCGATGCAAGTTGTCGCCGTTCGGCCCGGATGTCCACTCGAAGCCGATGATCGCAGTAAATCTGCCCGGCTCGTTGTACTTCTCGGCAATCTCCGTGATGTAGTGCCAGGCGGTCTTCGCCATCTTGTCGTCGCCCTTGAACGGATCCTCCAGCGCTTGCATGGCGGCTATCCATGTATTGAACGCTTCTGGTTCGTTGCCCCCTTTAATCATGTCGTGCACCTTCTTGCCCCACGGGTTGGAGAGAACCGCAGGGTCCGACTGCGCGATGAGCGGAGCCAGGCCCAAATTCTCGGCGTGGTCCGCTATTACCAGAAAATCCAGCGGTCTCTTCAGTTTGGCGCGCAGGCCATGATTCGACCTGACCTCTTCGCCACGTGCAAAGCGATACGCCTCCTCTGGCCCGACGATGGCACCAACCATACCGGCGTCAGCTGAATAGGAGGTATGCAAGTGGGTGTCGCCGAAGAACACCTGGTTTGGAAAATCCTGATCAGGGTACGGCGAATACTCGACAGATTGGTCAGTCGGACCAGGCATTTCCTGGGCAAACGCCCCTGAGGTCAACAACAAAACGAGGGAAGAAAAATGGCAACTGCGTGACATACTGAGCCTCCTGGTTTCTGCAACGGTTCACCACGCGCACAAGTCGGCTAGAAATATGCCAGATTCTGACCCGACTATTAATCGTGGCATGGCGAGCCTGACAAGTCACGCTCACGAGCGGCTAGCGCTGACCCTAACTTAACACTCGTACCGGGGGAAAGACGGGTCAGAACTTCCCGCTTGCTTCACCCGGCACTGGCCATCATAACTTTTGCAGAATAGTTGGGAGACGCCCTGAATTTGACCGACAGGTCTCTCCAACCAGGACCCCTTAGTTATTGGGGCTTTGCCTCATTCGGAATCAAAGGGACTTTTGCTTTCTTGGGCAGGTAATAACTATAAACGGCGCGGCGCATTACCCAGGCCAGGAAACAAAATATGATGGCCCAGCAATAAGCAAACATTGCCTCACCGCTAAACCAGTCAAAGCGAAACTCTCGACCGTCAGCAAACACCGCTTGTTGATAGGGCAGAACATAGAAGCGCAACATGCCCATGGTTATCGCCACACCGAACACTCCCAAAGCATAAGCGTAGTGCAGGGTTTTCCTTGCCTCGGTCGCATCCCGTTCCTCCACAGGAATATCCAGCAAAGCCAGGCGATTGCGGCGCTCAATATCGGTAACGCGGGTATTGCCCGACACGACCAGCACTACCACCAGGCTGATGATTCCGCCCATGAGGATGGGGTCGAGGTAGACGGGTAAGTCGATCAGGCCCATTGTGGACAGGAGCTTGGGAATGGTATTGCCCAGAAAACCCGAAACAATGCCCCAAAAGGCAGCACTGGCGGTAATTCGGCTACTCCAGACACTCATCAAGGCCACAGGGCCCCAGGCAGAAGCAAACAGGGTGGCGCCAAAATAGGTTAACCAGAAAATATGTTGCTCAATGGACAGGCAAACGACCAGCGCTATAACACCCACCAGCAGCATCATCGTTCTACTGAACTTCAACCTGGCCTTATCCTCAGTTGACTTCAATTGGAAAATATCGTTACTGAAGTTGAACCCGGCCAGAGAAAGGAAGGTAGAAGCCGAAGACAGGCCGGCGGCAACCAAGCCTGCCAGCACCAGCGCACCCACCATGGGTGTGAGAATGTTGGTAGAAGCCCAGATTAGAACATCCTCTCTGGGCTCAATGGCTTCATTGCTCAGGTTAACCATCGAGGCGGCCATGAATACAACCATTTGCACGACCGCGATACTGATCGCTGCCACTGCCGCAGAGCGCAGCACTACCTGTTCATTCTTGGCCATCAGATAACGGCTGGATTGCCACGGGCTTACAGCAGCCACGAAGCTCCACCCCACGCTGATAATGAGATACCAGATCAGGAAATCGGCTGGTGTCTGCCAGATCTCGCCGGGCCCCGACATACCGTACCAGGCCATCAGGTTCGGTTTGGATTCCAGTTGAGTAAGTCCCTCCATGGCCGCCACCCAGCCGCCATGCGTTTCAAAGATTGAGAACATCGCCAGGAAACTGACCAGGCTGAACAACAGGAACATCATCGTATCGGTTAGCACCACACCACGGGAGCCGGAGTACAGGGTGAACGAGGTGTAACTCGCCCAGGCCAGCACCAGGGCTTGTGTGTACGACAGCGCCGTAAGGTTCGACAAGATCAGCGCCACACCCTGAGTGACTGCAATGAGATAAAAACCAATGCCGACCACTACCGTGATGCCGGCCACCACCTGCACTCGCCGGCTGTTAAAGCGGTCGGCAAAATAGCCGGCTACCGTCAATGAGCGACTGCGGCGCAGGTAGCGGCCGAAATAGATGGCGCCGTAGATATAGCCGACCAGGAATAGTGCGGGGATCAACAAACGACCCGTGTTGAATCCATAGATGAAACCCGCGTCCCCCAGGAACGTATTGGTACTGAGGAAACTCGCAACGAGGGTACCCACGATCAGCAGGGTGGGTGCCTGACGGCCAACCACGAAGTAATCTTCGAGGTTTTTCACCTTGCGACCAGCATAATTACCGACTGCCACATAAACCAGAATGCTGATAAATATCGTGACTGTGTAGATATTCATGGGCGCTGGACTCAGTTAGAAATTATCAGTGGATCAAAGACATGACTGCCGGAGAATCCGTGTAGGTCAAATTCAAGGGTCGAGTTCGCGAATGACCTCAGCGGGTGGGAAGGGTATCGCCCTGGTGCAGAATAATTCTGCCGGACAGGATAGTGCCTCATTGGATTGGCTCGTTTTTCCTGTGAACGGCAGTTTAGCGCACACGCCGCCATCATGGCCCAGTCCGCCGCACCAGAATCGGAAAAAAGGCGAACCAGCGGTCAGTCGTGACCCTTACTTGCCGCCTCCGTCAATTTCGGTAGCCCTTCCCCGGAAGCCGGGTCATAGTACGACCACGACCTGCACGACGCACCGGACTCAGACGCAGTTTCCAATCGTTTCTCCAAGCACTCGGACCATGGGCCTAGTGCGGCTGAGTACTGCGCCCATTCGCGCAGGCGGTCCATCGTCGCCTTGATTTCTGGCCGCATTTTTCCGCTGGTCGAGTCATAAAAATAGTCAGGATCACCTTCAACATATGGAAGCACATTGCTTTCGATCGATTCCATGTAACGAGTGACCTTAACGCCAATACCATCTCTTTCCGAATAGAAGTGACTTAGCTCGAACAGCAAATGCGGATCGAGTAGTTCCCCCAAGCCCGCGTCCTGAAGTGTCCCCCAAATAAGCTTGGGGGCCGTATCTGATCCCCTTATCTGATAGAAAAACGGTAACGGGCGCTCTCCTCGCCGACGGGCGTCCTCGAAAGCCGCTAGCCCCCTCTGGATGTCTTCCCGGAAGCCCGATTCGACTCGACGTGCATCCGCCATGTCGGCTTTGAAAGCTGTGATGATGCGCTCAAGTCGCTGCCTGTCTTCACGCTCGGCACTCCACTCTTGTGCCTGCAGGCCAACAAAGACGCCGATGACAACGATGACGAATTCGAGAAATAGCGCGTTCCAGCTCTGCGTTTTCAAATGCTCAACGATGCGGCGAAGTAGCACTCAACTCTCCCTCATCATTTGGCCAAACAATATTCAAATATTGATTCCCACAGTCACATAAATGACCACTATACTCAGCAAACCCGCCCTTCACGAGCGAGAAGTTCTGGCCGAAACACCGCGCACACCTTTCAATAAGTTACGGCCAAAAGTGACAGAGTTACGCGGCCGAAACTGCCGAAAGTGACGGAGTTAGTTCCGCAGTGACGGAGTTAAGTCCTGCGGTTCACACCACAACGCCGGCGTGTGTTCTACTCGACGGTGACCGACTTCGCGAGATTCCTGGGCTGATCAACATCGGTTCCTTTGAGCACAGCGACGTGATACGCAAGAAGCTGCAGCGGAACTGTGTAGACGATAGGCGCGATCAGGCGGTCCGCGTGCGGCATTCCTATTACCACTACGCCATCCTCGGTCTGGATACCGGTCTCCCGATCCGCAAACACGTAGAGCTGCCCACCCCGGGCACGGACGACCTGCATGTTGGATTTGAGCTTGTCGAGCAGTTCGTTGTTGGGGGCGACAACGACGACGGGCATGTCTTCGTCGATCAGTGCGAGCGGTCCGTGCTTGAGTTCGCCAGCCGCGTACGCCTCCGCGTGAATATATGAAATCTCCTTGAGTTTGAGCGCTCCCTCCATCGCTACGGGCCACATCGGCCCACGGCCCAGGAAAAGGGTGTGGTCTTTCTCCGCGAAGTCTTCGGCAAGCTGCTTCAGGCCCTCGCTCATCTGCAGCGCCTCTTCGACGGCGGCGGCTGCATGCACGACGTACGGCACCAGTTCGGCTTCCTGTTCCGCGCTCATGCCGCGCTCACGTGCAAGTATCAACGTAACAATCAGCATCGACAGGAGCTGCGTCGTAAATGCCTTGGTACTCGCGACGCCGATCTCCGGACCGGCCTGGGTCATCATGCAGAGGTCTGATTCCCGCACCATCGAGCTGTGAGCGCTGTTGCATACCGTCAGCGACCCGACGTATCCCGATTGCTTGGCGATACGCAACGCCTCGAGCGTGTCGGCAGTCTCGCCCGACTGCGAAAGCGTCAGGAACAGCGTGTTGGGCGGCACAACGACATGCCGGTATCGGTATTCGCTGGCAATTTCGACCTGGCAGGTGACGCCCGCCAGCGATTCGATCCAGTACTTGGCGACACAGCCCGCGTGGTAGCTCGTGCCGCAGGCTATTATGTGGATATTCTCGACGCCGGCGAGCATCTCTGACGCCTGCGGTCCCAGCGAGTCGGTCACGACCTTGCCGCCTTCAATGCGCCCATAGAGCGTGTTCGCCAGCGCGCTCGGCTGCTCGAAGATCTCCTTGAGCATGAAATGGCGGTAAGGGCCCTTCTCCGCCGAATCGGCACTCCACTGCGTCTCGTGAATCTCGCGCTTCACCGGCTTGCCGTCCGCGCCGAAGATATTCACCTCGTCGCGCGTGATCTCGGCAATATCGCCCTGCTCGAGGTAGATGAAGCGCTGCGTCACGGGCAACAGCGCGGGCACGCCGCTCGCAACGTAGTTCTCGCCGATGCCGAGGCCGATGACCAGCGGGCTTGCAACCCGGCTCACGACGAAACGATCCGGGTCCTCCGCATCGACGACCAGCAGCGCGAACGCGCCGGTAAATCGCGCGACAGCTTTCTGCACCGCCTCGATAAGGCCGAGTCCCTGCTGCAGGTTGTCGTACACCAGATGCGCCGCAACCTCGGTGTCGGTCTCAGATACGAACTCGTAGCCCTTGGTCTCGAGCTCGCTCTTGATCTCCAGGTAGTTCTCGATAATGCCGTTGTGGATCACGGCAACGCGATCGCCGGACAGGTGCGGGTGTGCGTTCGCCTCGGTCACGCCGCCGTGGGTTGCCCAGCGCGTATGGGCCACGCCGAGCGCGCCGCGCAGCGGATTCGCGTCCAGCTTCTCCTCGAGTTCGGCCACCTTGCCCACGGTCTTGGAGAGCCCGATCGACCGGTCGCTTTGCAGGACTGCGACGCCTGCCGAGTCGTAGCCGCGATACTCGAGGCGCCGCAGGCCCTCGACGAGTATCGGAACGACGTTTCTTTCGGCGATTGCACCGACGATTCCGCACATAGATCCTGTCTCCTGGTTCCCTTTGGTCAGCTTTTCTTCGTTGGCCGTTTCCAGCTCTTGATAGTGAGCTGCTTACTGCGTTCGAGCGTCAACCGGTCAGCCGGGGCGTCCTTCGTAATCGTCGACCCGGCGCCGACCGTGGCACCGCTGCCCACTTCGACCGGGGCTACCAGATTGACACCCGAGCCGATGAACGCACCATCGCCAATCCTGGTGCGATGCTTGTTTGCACCGTCATAATTGCAGGTTATCGTGCCGGCCCCCACGTTGACGTTGACGCCGATCTCACTATCGCCGATGTAGGTCAGGTGGTTGACCTTGCTGCCCTCAGCGACCGTGCTCTTCTTGATCTCGACGAAGTTGCCGACTTTCACGTTCTCGCCGAGTTCGGCGCCCGGCCGCAGCCGCGCGAACGGGCCGATCTCGCAGTCATCGCCTGCCACCGTGCCCTCGATGTGACAATTCGGATGCACGATGACGCCGGCTCCCAACGCGCTGTCGCGTATCACGTTGTTGGCCTCGATGCGCGCACCGTTTCCCAGCGTCACCTCGCCCTCGAATACGGCGTTGACGTCGATGAATACGTCCCTGCCGCAGCTCAGCGTGCCGCGAATATCGACACGGGCCGGGTCGGCGAAGCCCACCCCTTTGCTCATCAGCTCTTCTACCAGTCTCGCCTGCAGCGCACGCTCGGCCTCCGCGAGTTGTTTCCTGTCGTTGATACCCATTACTTCCACCTGGTTTCGTGCCTTGACACCATGCACGGCGAGGCCGTCCGCCACCGCCATCGCGATCACGTCGGTCAGGTAATACTCGCCCTGCGCATTGTCGTTGCTGAGCCGGCCGAGCCAGGTTTTGAGTCTCCCGCCCGGACAGAGCATGACGCCCGTATTGATCTCGGCGATCGCTTTCTGCGCGGCGGTCGCGTCCTTTTCCTCGACGATGCCGGTGACCTTTTCGCCGTCGCGCAGGATACGCCCGTAGCCCGTGGGATTCTCCATGTCCACCGTCAGTACCAGCAGGTCGTCGCCCTGATCCGCGTCGAGGAGCGTATTCAGGGTCTCGGCCGTAAGCAAGGGTACGTCTCCGAACAGCACCAGGACCCGGTTGTCGTCCGGGGTGCCGGGCATTGCCTGCAGCATCGCGTGCCCCGTGCCGAGCTGCTGCGCCTGCAGCGCCCAGCGGATGTCCCGGGAGGGAAAAGCCGTGCGAACCTGCTCGCCGCCGTGACCGTATACGACGCAGACGTCGCTCGCACCCAGCTCACGGGCACGATCGAGCACGTGCTCGAGCAGGGGCCGGCCGGCCAGCAGCTGCAGCACCTTCGGCAGGTCGGATTGCATGCGGGTACCTTGCCCCGCCGCCAGGATGATGACACTCAGACCCAGAACGATTCCTCCATGAAATGTGCCCGCGGATGATACCGCAAGTCGGACCGCGACCGGCGGCTAGCGCCAGCGATAGCCGACCTGGTACATGTAGATCGGACCGGTAAGGCGTCCCGCGTCCTGGCCCAGGGTCGGGGGCAGAGGGCCCTCATCGCGCACGGTGCCGAAATCGACCAGGTGAACCTTCAGGCTCATCATCAGGCCGCGGGACTTCGACGGCACGCCGCCGCCGAAATCGACGGTGGCGCCGACATAGCCGCCGAGAGCGCCGTCTTCCCAGAGCTGTGTTTCCCAGTTCATCGGGTATTCGCCGGCCACCTCCGCGATGTCCTGAAGGTAATAGCCGACACCTGCATCGAGCGAATAGCGATGGCGATCACCGAACATCCATTTCACCGACGGCACAAGGTAACCATTACGAGCGGTAAGCGATTCCGAGATGAAGCGAATATCGCTGTCGTTCGCGAACAGTCCAACATCGACGCCGGCGAGCAGCTCCGAGGCGGCGAAACGCCTGACGGGCCAGTGCGCTGCGAAGCTTATGTTGAATCCGCTCTCGTCGAATTTGCCATCCCGGGCCGTGTCGAGCTCAGCGAGACCGGGCCAGCTGTGCCCGCCGATGGCAATCTCGTAACGCCCGCGAGACGTGGTCACCCAGTCGATATCTTCCTGTGCGCGGGAAGCGGTGTCCGGAGCCAGCATCGCTGCCGCGAAGACCGCCGGCCAGAGCCATCCGCGTGTCTTTATCGTCTTCATGTTGATCTCCTTCGTCCGGGGGCTTCCCCGGCGTTGAAGATCGCGCTTTCGGGAGGAAAGCGCCTGATGACGACCTGACGGATGCGTGATGCTTTAGTGAGTTCGTTGCTGCACGGTGCTCAGGTAGCGTTCGCCGCGATCACACAAGACCGTAACCACGTTATGGCCGGGACCCAGCTCGGCGGCAACCTGTTTCGCGGCCAGCACATTCGCGCCGGATGAAATGCCCACGAGCAGGCCTTCCTCGACGCCGATTTGTTGCGCAGCATCGATCGCGTCCTGTGTCGGTATTCGCACAACCTGGTCGAGTTCGTCGAGATTGACGAGCGCCGGTATGAATCCGTCAGCAAGTCCCTGGATGCCATGCGGCCCCGGTATCCCGCCCGAGAGTACAGCCGACTCGTCCGGTTCGACGGCTACGATACGTGCCCGGCTGCCAGCCTTGCGCAGCGCCCGGCCTACGCCCATGACCGTACCGCCGGTACCCACGCCCATCACGAAAGCGTCGATTTCAGCGTTCAGCTGGCGCAGGATTTCAGGGCCGGTGGTTGTTCGGTGCGTCTCGACGTTGTCCGGGTTCGCGAACTGCCGTGGCAGGAACACGTCATCGTGTGTTGCAGCAAATGCCTCGGTGCGCATGATAGCGTCCTGCATGTCGTCGACGTCGTCGAGCAACTCCAGCTCCGCCCCGAACGAGGTAATCATGCTGCGCCGCTCCTCGCTCACCGTCCTCGGCATGACGATGATGACCTTGTAGCCACGCATCGCACCAACCATCGCAAGCGCAATGCCCGTATTGCCCGACGTGACTTCCATGATAGTGGACCCGGGCCGCAGATCACCACGCTTCTCCGCTTCGGCCACGATATGGCGCACAATGCGGTCCTTTATGCTGCCCCCGGGGTTCATGAACTCGGCCTTCGCGAAGATGTTGCAGCGGGCCAGGCTGCTCGCGGCCTGGAGCCGTATCAGTGGCGTATGGCCAATGGAATCAGATACTTCGGAGGTAACCAGGCAGGTAGGCGTCTGCCGTGGGCAATAGACCAGGTGTTGCTGCGTGTTCATCGTGGCGATGCGGGTATCAAGGGGCTATTGTCAGGCGCCGTTTTTTCTTCCCCCATACGTAATTGCCGGCGTTGACTCCCCATCTGCGAAACGTTCGGCGTCGCCGGGTCGCGCTTCGAGAAGCGCTCCTACGGTAAGCCGGCCAGGACTAACGGGCGGCAGGAGCGGGCCTCGGACCACGATCGTGCTTCGAGAAGCGCTCCTACAGCCGCGACGGGTCAGAAGCGTAAGACGATGCCTGCTGACAACATCGTTACGTCCTCGACATCGGAGATATCGAAAATCTCGTATTCTCCGCGGATCTCAACCGAGCCGAGATTGAAGCGCACACCGACGCCGTACGCCGGATCGTTGCCGTCGTCATCGAAGTCGATGCCGGCGATGCTGCCCTCGACTTCCCAGTCGACGAAACCGTATTTTGCGAACAGGCCTACGGGGCCAATATCCACACCGGCCGTGCCATAGAGGGTCAGGCCGGTCGGATCCAGGCTGACGGGAATCGTTGCCACATCGGCTGACGGGCTGCCAAGATCCACATAGCCGCCCTCGACGCCCAGCGAGAAGGCGTCGCTCAACGCAAAGTCGTAGCCGGCGAGGAACTTCCAGCCGAAGTCGTCTTCATCAAAGACAGGTGCGGGATCCGGCAGAACGATACCGTCGTTGACATTGGCTTCCACCGCGGCGGTGCCGACGCTGCCGCCCATGAAAAAGCCGCTTTCCGCGGCGTCGGCATTAATGGCTGTCAGGGTGATAATTGCGGCGCCGGCGAGCAGCGCAAGTCGTGTCTGGATAATCATGTGTTTGCCCTTTCTTGTTGCGAAGAATGGAGATCGGGCAACAGCTTACAAAGGGCAATGTGAACGGCACATTAACCCGCTACGGCGCTGGATTATGGAAAGGGGACAGTGACGTTAAAGCCACTGCCCCCGCATTGGTCAGAAGCGCCAGACTACGCCGACGGACCACAGTGATGCGTCGTCTACGTCCGAGATATCGAAGAGTTCGTATTCGCCACGGATCTCGAGGGAAAAGAGATTGAAACGCGCGCCTATGCCGTATGCGACGTCGTTGCCGCTGTCACTCGCGGACGTACCTTCGACATCGATGTCGACGTCCCACCACGCGTAGCCGACCTTGCCGAAGATACCGACGGGGCCGAGGTCGAATCCGACCACGCCGAAGACATCGAATAGCGTCGGATCGAGTTGGACCGGCAAAGCCGACACGTTACCGGAGGGGTTACCGAGGTCGACATACCCGGCTTCGAAGCCGAGTCCGAAGGTCCTTGCAAGCACCCAGTTACGTCCACCGAAAAGCTTCCAGCCGAAGTCGCTTTCATCGAAGCTTGGTGGCGCTTCCGGAAGATCGCCGGGATTGACGTTCGCCTCCACCTGGGCGCTGCCAATACTGCCGCCAATGAACCAGCCGTCCTGGACGGCATTGGCGCTGCTGAACGGCACGCATACAAGAATCGCACTGCCTATGAATGCTGAAAGAATCGAGGATTTCATGAGTTTTACCCTTTGGATAGCGGAGTCACGATGACCGGACTGGATGATTTTCTGTACTAAGAAACCGAGCCGTCAGCGCTTGCCTTTCAGCTTCTGTGCAGCGCGGTAGCGGGCCTCGGCTTCGGCGAGTTCCGCCTGCGCCTTCGCGACATCGGTCTCTGCGGATATGCCTTCCAGGGCCTTCGCCGCCTCGTCCCGGGCCGCAAGGGCTGCCGCCTCGTCGAGTTGGTCACCACGAAGGGCCGTGTCGGCCAGCACCATCACCGCGTGGGGCTGCACTTCGAGCATGCCGCCGGTGACGTAGAAGAAGTGCTCCTTGCCTTCCGTATCCTGAACACGGACTTCACCGGGTTTCAATGCCGTCAGCAGCGGCGCGTGCCGCGGCGCTATACCGACCTCGCCCATCTTCGCGGGGGCGAACACCATGGCTGCTTCGCCCGAGTAGATCTCGCCTTCGGCGGATACGATGTCGACTTCGATTGTTGGCATGTCGATAACTCTGTTGTCGTTCCTACTGGTAGTTCTTCGCGTTCTCGACCGCTTCGTCGATCGTACCGACCATGTAGAACGCCTGCTCCGGGATATGGTCGTAATCGCCGTTGACGATACCGTTGAAGCCACGGATGGTCTCGGCCAGCGACACGTATTTTCCGGGTGAGTTCGTGAATACCTCGGCAACGAAGAACGGCTGCGACAGGAAGCGCTGGATCTTGCGCGCCCGGTTTACCTGCAGCTTGTCGTCCTCGGACAGCTCGTCCATGCCGAGGATCGCGATGATGTCCTGCAGTTCCTTGTAGCGCTGCAGGACGGCCTGCACGCCGCGCGCACAGTCATAATGCTCCTGGCCTATAACCAGGGGATCAAGAATACGAGACGTCGAGTCGAGCGGATCCACGGCCGGGTAGATGCCGAGCTCCGCGATCTGGCGCGACAGAACGAGCGTTGCGTCCAGGTGAGCGAAGGTCGTTGCCGGGGACGGGTCGGTGAGGTCGTCGGCAGGAACGTAAACGGCCTGGAATGACGTGATCGACCCCGTCTTCGTCGAAGCAATGCGCTCCTGCAGCACGCCCATTTCCTCGGCGAGCGTCGGCTGGTAACCCACGGCCGACGGCATGCGGCCGAGAAGCGCCGATACTTCAGTTCCGGCCAGCGTGTAACGGTAGATGTTGTCGATGAACATGAGGACGTCGCGGCCTTCGTCGCGGAATGCCTCGGCCATCGTCAAACCCGTCAGCGCGACGCGCAGGCGGTTGCCCGGCGGCTCGTTCATCTGCCCGTAGACCAGGGACACCTTGTCGATAACGTTCGACTCGGTCATCTCATGGTAGAAGTCGTTGCCTTCGCGAGTACGCTCGCCGACACCCGCAAACACCGAGTAACCGGAATGCTCGTGCGCAATATTTCGGATCAACTCCATCAGCGTGACGGTCTTGCCCACGCCAGCGCCACCGAACAGGCCGACTTTACCGCCCTTGGCGATCGGCATGATGAGGTCGATGACCTTGATGCCCGTTTCCAGGATCTCGGTCGTCGCGGCCTGGTCCTCGTAGCTCGGCGCGGGACGATGGATCGGCATCTCTTTTTCAGCGCCGATATCGCCCTTGTTGTCGATGGGTTTGCCCAGAACGTCCATGATGCGGCCCAGCGTCTTTTCGCCGACCGGCACCGAAATCGGCCGCCCGGTGTTGGTGACGGGCATACCTCGCTTGAGGCCTTCCGACGACCCCATGGCAATCGTGCGTACGACGCCGTCGCCCAGCTGCTGCTGAACCTCGAGCGTGATTTCAGCGTCATCGATGATCAGCGCGTCGTATATCCTGGGAATCTGGCCCGCCGGGAATTCGACATCCACGACAGCGCCAATAACCTGCACAGTTGTTCCGGTGCTCATTGGTAGAATCCTCTAACCTGATACGGCAGCAGCGCCGCCGACAATTTCTGAAATTTCCTGCGTGATCGCAGCCTGTCGAGCCTTGTTGTACTCGAGCTGCAATCCGTCGATGATTTCGCCCGCATTATCCGTGGCCGACTTCATTGCAACCATTTTCGCCGCCATTTCGCAGGCGAAGTTCTCGACCGCGCCGCGATAGACCTGCGATTCGATGTAGCGTGTCAGCACGTCGTCGAGCAGCTCCCCGGCGTCGGGCTCATAAATGTAATCCCAGTGCTCCGCGAGCGACTCGTCGCCCAGGTCGATCTGGCTGACGGGCAACAGAGTCGTGACTTCCGGCTTCTGGCTCATGGCGCTCACGTACTCGTTGTGCACCAGGAACAGGCGATCGATCGTGCCTTCCTCGTAAGACTGCAGCATGATCGTGATCGCGCCGATCAGGTCGTTGACGCTCGGGCGGTCGCCGAGGTGCGTTGCCGTGCCGACGACGTTGCCGCCCATGCGGCGGAAGAACTGCACGGCCTTCGCGCCGACCAGCGCGAGATCGACTTCGACGCCGTCACCGCGCCACTTCGCGATCTCACCGATGACGGTCTTGAAGAGGTTCGCGTTCAGCCCGCCGCACAGCCCGCGGTCCGTGGAAATGGCGATGATTCCCACGCGCTTGGCATCCCGCTCGATCAGGAACGGATGCTTGTAGTCCGGATTGGCGTACGCGAGGTGGCCGATCACGCGACGAATACGCTGCGCGTACGGACGTGACTCTTCCATCTGCTGCTGCGCCTTGCGGATCTTGCTCGCAGCCACTTTTTCCATCGCGCTCGTGATCTTCTGCATGTTCTTTACAGAAGCGATCTTTGAGCGGATTTCTTTTTCACCTGCCATGCCTTACCTCAATGCTTGTTGTAGGGGCGGTTCTAGAACCGCGATCGCGGGCCGGGGCCCGCTCCTACAGCTGCAACCGGGTCAATACGCACCCTTCTCCGCGAACGCATCGCATATGCTCTTCAGTGTCGCCTCGATCTCGTCGTTGTAGTCGCCGGACTCATTGATGGCGTCTAGCGCGTCCTGGTTGCTGGAGCGCGCGAAATCGTGCAGCTCCGCCTCGTAATCGACGACCTTGTCGACGGGAACCTTGTCGAGATAGCCCTCGTTGACCGCATACAGCGACAGCGCCATCTCGGCCACCGACAACGGCGAATACTGCTTCTGTTTCATGAGCTCGGTGACGCGCTGCCCGCGCTCGAGCTGCCTGCGCGTCGCCGCATCGAGGTCGGAAGCGAACTGGGCAAATGCGGCCAGCTCGCGATACTGCGCAAGCGCAAGACGGACACCACCGCCGAGTTTCTTGATGATCTTCGTCTGTGCCGCACCACCTACGCGCGATACCGACAGGCCGGCGTTGATCGCGGGGCGGATACCGGCGTTGAACAGGTCCGTCTCGAGGAAGATCTGGCCGTCGGTGATCGAGATGACGTTCGTCGGTACGAACGCCGACACGTCGCCGGCCTGGGTCTCGATGATCGGTAGTGCCGTCAGCGAGCCGGTTTTG
>CBFHSG010000005.1:17035-48079 GCA_965658465.1 Woeseiaceae bacterium
TTCCCTTGATCTTGCCGCCGGAAACCTCTTCCACGTGCTCCGCATTGACGCGGGCCGCTCGTTCGAGCAGGCGCGAGTGCAGGTAGAACACGTCGCCGGGATAGGCTTCGCGGCCCGGCGGGCGCCTGAGTAGCAGCGATACCTGGCGATAGGCCCAGGCCTGCTTGGTCAGGTCATCATAAATAATGAGCGCGTCTTCACCGTGATCAAGAAAGTATTCGCCCATCGAACAACCGGAGTACGGCGCGATGTACTGCATCGCCGGGCTGTCCGCGGCTGGGGCTGCCACAACGATCGTGTGTTCCATGGCGCCTTCTTCTTCGAGCTTCCGCACAACACCTGCGATCGACGAGGCTTTCTGACCGATGGCGACGTAGATACACTTGATGCCCGAACCGCGCTGGTTAATGATCGTGTCGACGGCGACGGCGGTCTTGCCGGTCTGGCGGTCGCCGATGATCAGCTCGCGCTGGCCGCGGCCGATCGGCACCATCGAGTCGATGGACTTGAGTCCGGTCTGAACGGGCTGCGAGACGGACTGGCGCGCGATCACGCCGGGCGCGACTTTCTCGATCGGCGACGTGGCCTTGGCATCGATCGGGCCCTTGCCGTCAATCGGGTTGCCCAGCGAGTCGACGACGCGCCCAAGCAGTTCGCGGCCGACCGGCACCTCGAGAATGCGGCCGGTCGTCTTGACCGTATCGCCTTCGGAGATGTGCTTGTAGTCACCGAGGACAACGGCACCCACCGAATCCTGCTCGAGGTTCAGCGCCATGCCGAAGGTGTTGCCGGGGAACTCGAGCATTTCGCCATAGCGGGCGTCGGCCAGTCCGTAGATTCGAACAATGCCGTCGGTGACCGCGATAACGGTGCCGACATCACGTGCTTCGGTCGTTACCTCGAAGTTCTCGATGCGTTCCTTAATCAGCTGGCTGATTTCAGAAGCTTTGAGTGCCATGTTGTTTTCCTCTTTACTTGGTCAGCGCGTTGGCAAGGCCTTCGAGCCTGGCGCGCAGCGAACCATCGATTACGACATCGCCGGCACGGATAACCGCGCCGCCGATGAGATTTTCGTCAATTTCGGTCGAGATCCTGACATCACGTCCGAGCTTCTCCGCGAGCGAACCCGCGATCTCTTTTTCCTGTGCTGCACTGAGCGGCGTCGCTGCCGTGATGACTGCGTCGATGGTGTTCTCCACCTTTGCCTTCAGCGCTTCGAACTGTTCCGATATTTCCGGCAGGACAGCGACGCGGCCGTTCTCCAGCAGCAGCTTCAGGAAGTTCGTGCCGTGCTGACTGCCGCCCGCGAACACCGAACCCTCGCCTGCCGCTGCGGCGAACAGCCCCTGCAGGAACTCGAGGCGCTGCTCATCCGTCAGCGCCGGCTCGCCGAGAAACGTGACGACCTGGCCGTCGCCGAGCAGCTCGCTGGCCGCGGCCAGCGATGCCGACAACTCGTCCAGCGCATCGTTCTCGCGGGCGACCTCGAAGACCGCCTCGGCGTAAGGCCTCGCAACTGTGTTGTTGTCCGCCACGGCCTAGATCTCCTGCGCAAGCTTGCCCAGGATGTCCTCGTGTGCCTTGTCGTCGATCTCGCGCTTGAGGATCTTCTCGGCGCTCGCGATTGCGATGGCCGAAACCTGGCCTCGCAGTTCCTCGCGCGCCTTGTTGGCCTCCTGCTCGATTTCGGCCTTGGCAGCCGTCAGCTGGCGCTCGCGTTCCTTGACCCCATCCGACTTGCCTTCGGCCACGATCTCGTTGGCGCGGGCATGGGCCTGGTCGAGGATCGACGTCGCCTGTTTGCGCGCATCCGCAACGATCTCTTCCGCCTCAGCCTGCGCCTGCAACAGCTTGTCCTGGCCTTTCTCGGCAGCAGCAAGCCCTTCGGCGATCTGCTCCTGGCGCTCTTCGATCGCGTTGAGGATCGGCGGCCATATGAACTTCATACAGAACCAGACAAACACGATCATCGCGATGGTCTGGCCGATGAGCGTTAGATTAATGTCCAAGGAATTCTCCTGACTCTGGTATTCGCGGCTCGAGAGCCGCTCCTACAGCGACCAGCGCTCCCACTACCGGAAGCGCTGCTGCGATCAACCGCCGGTGGCCTGCTGCAGCTGGCCGATGAACGGGTTGGCGAATGCGAAGAACAGGGCGATACCAACGCCGATCATGGCAACCGCGTCGAGCAGTGCGACGACGATGAACATTTTCGTCTGCAGCATCGGTGCCAGCTCCGGCTGGCGCGCAGCACCCTCAAGGAAGCGGCCGCCCAGAAGACCCATACCGATACCGACGCCAAGGGCGCCGAGGCCGATCAGAAGTGCGACGGCAATCGCCGTGAAGCCAATAACAGTTTCCATCAGTTTCTCCTAAACAGGATCAAGTCCAACTTGTTGAAGTGAGTGTCAATGCGATTCCGCTGCAAGACTCAGGTACACGATGGTAAGCATCATGAATATGAAGGCCTGCAGAGTAACGATCAGTATGTGGAACACGGCCCAGCCGAAATGCAGCGGCAGCTGCCACACGCCGAGCAACGCGATCAGGATAAATATGAGCTCGCCGGCGAACATGTTGCCGAACAGTCGCAGGCTGAGTGAAACAGGCTTGGCAAGCAATGCCACGCTTTCGAGTATGAAATTAAAGGCAATCACGAACGGCGCCGCGATCAGGCCAATGCCTTTCGTGGGCGGCGCGATCGGGTGCAGCGTCAGTTCGCCGATGAAGCCGCTGACGCCCTTGAATTTGATCGTGTAGAAAATGATCAGTATGAAGACCGCGATCGACATGCCGAACGTGATATTGACGTCGGTGGTCGGCACGACCTTCATGTATTCGATCCCGATGAGACTCGACAGCATTGGAATCCAGTCCACCGGCACGAGGTCCATGAGGTTCATGAAGAAAATCCACACGAACAGGGTCAGCGCGAGCGGCGCAATCAGGTTGCTCTTGCCGTGAAACGTGTCCTTGACGCTACCATCGACGAAATCCACCACGATCTCGACGAACGCCTGCAGCTTGCCGGGCTTGCCTTTCGAGGTGTTCTTCGCGACCGAGCGGAACATCCAGATGAAGATCAGGCCGAGGAATACCGACCAGAACATCGAGTCGACGTTGATCGCCATCGGGTTGCCCGCACAGTGGTTCCAGACCCACTCACCCGTTTCCGACTTGCAGACCTGCAGATTTTGCAAATGGTGCGAAATGTATTCGCCGGACGTTATCGGTCCGTGTCCGCCTTCACTCGCCATTCTTGTTGTCCGTGTCCAGTTCTTCTTGTCCCGCGTCGCGCAGCAGGAAGCCGGCAAAGGTCACCAGCTGCGCAGCAATAAATCCCGCGAACAGGGAACCTGCCGCCAGAGGCCGTACCGTGACGAAAACAATGCTGAACATCAACACCGTCAGCGCCAGTTTTCCCAATTCGCCCGTCCAGGCCGCCCGGATCAGGGCGCGTGCCCCGGGGTCCCGGCGTGCCAAAACAATCCTCGTTGCCAGAAATGCGTTCGGGATGACGCAAGTCAAGCTACCCAGCAAAGCAGAGTAGCCCGCTACGCCTCCTGCCAGCCCCCAGAGCAACGCGGCCAGGGCCATCCCGACAGCCAGTTGCAAAGCGAGTACCGTGACAATGATGTTGGAGCCACGGCGTCCGGCGGGCTCGTCCATTTCTACTTGCCTCCGGCACTAAAAACGCCACATGCAGCGGTGCTCCCGATGGCTTGTGGCGCTCGTTTTTGCGGTATGTCAGGCGGGCCTGTTTTGGGCCCGCGCATTATAGAGGCACGCTTTCCGCATCGCAACACGATCGGCATTCGACTTTAGGCGGCCCGAGCCCCGATTTTTGCCGGGAAATTTGCCCGGTTTGCGAATATTTCGCATTGCGACCTACCGCACATCGGGCGCGCACGATAGGCGCTATAAACGTACCTTAACTGGTCAGGAATGAACAATGCTGCTGATCGTGAGCAAATCCCTGCGGGGCACCAAGACCATCAGCGATGCCGCGCGCGAGCTGAGCCTGACGCTCAGGCACTTCGACAGCCCGGAAGCGCTGTCGTCGCTCATGGCCGGCAATTCCCGCCGTATCGTCGTGCTGGACAGGGACGACGTGACCCGGGAACAGATTTCCCGGCTCGATGCGCACCAGGGCCGCGTGCCGTTCGGGCTCGTGATTGCCGCGGATCGCTCGGTCGTGAGCCAGGCCGTGGGGCCCGAGCTCATCGACAAGTTGCTCGATTTCAGGAATTTCTCGTGGCTCGGCGGCCATTACGACGTATTCCGGCTGGGTGATGTGCTGAAACACTGCCGCCGCCGCATGTTGCAGTTCACGCGCGAGGAAATCGACGAGGCATTCAACGAGCTTCAGTTCGTCTTGCGCTACCAGCCCAAGGTCGAGCGCGGTGACGGCAGCGAGTGGCAGACCCGCGAAGCCGAAGCGCTGATCCGCTGGCTGCACCCGGACAAAGGCCTGCTGGCGCCGGTCGAGTTTCTCCCCGAGGTCGAAGCCTACGACATGATGCCGCGACTCACGGAATTCGTGTTGCGCAAGACGGCCGTGCAGATCGTGAAATGGCGCGAGCAGGGGCTCGGCTTCGATATCTGCGTCAACCTGGCGTCCAGCGAGCTGGGCAGAACCGGCCTCGCAAGCGCGTATGCCGGAATCGTCCGCGAGCACGGCGCCGAGTGCAGCAATTTCACGTTCGAGGTCGTGGAACAGGACCTCGTCGATCCCGATGCCGCACATCTCGACACGCTGAAGCGGCTGCGCAACCAGGGTTTCCGGGTCTGCCTCGATAATTTCCGTGTAGCGGCCCGCTCGCTCAGCATGCTCGAGCGCCTGCCGTTCGACGAGATCAAGATTCACGCGTCGGCGCTGCAAAAGGCCCAGGATGACGACGTCGGCCGGCATGTGCTCGCCGCTGTGACCGGCCTGGCGCACAACCTGGGCATGGCGGTCTGCGCCGAGGGCGTGGAGACCCAGCAGACGTTCGAGTTCCTGAAGACGATCCGCTGCGACAAGCTGCAGGGTTTCCTGATCTCGGAGGCCGTGTTGCCGCATATCGTGCGCAAGGCCTACTCGGCCGCCGAAGCCAGGTCGGAAGAAGTCGCTTAACGCTCAGAATTCGACACGGAAGATCGACGCAGGCTTCACCTGGTCGATGGGCAGGTCATACATTTCGTCCATATCGTTTCGCATGCGCTGCTCGGCCTGCGGACTGTAGCCCCACTTGATACGGGACTCCTTGTTCTGCAGATCGGGATCCGCCTGACGCCACGCAATTTCCTCTTCACGGCGTTCGCGCATGCGCGCCTCGGCGAATACGGCTTCCCGCAGCGCTGCCTGGCGCTGCATCTCGAGCTCGAATATGCTCTCGCCCTGCGGTCCGACGATGACCTCGATCTCTTCCATCGTCTGGCTCTGCAACAGCTCCTCCGGAATTTCCGTTGGCAACTCCTCGTCGGCAGACGCGACTGTATCGGTAACCTGCGCGCTTGCGAACACTCCCCAGCAGAGAGCGGCGGCCAGCCATACGAGGCGAACGTCTGGCATCAGCGCTTCACGTCCTCCACCCACTCGATCGATTCGAACCAGTAATCCCGCGTGGCCGTTAGCCATCGGTCGGCTTTTCGAGCCGTTATCCACGCATTGAGGAAATTCAGCAATTCCTGTTCACCCTTCTTCACGGCGAGCGCTTCGGCCCAGCCGACAAGCGGGTCGTTCAGCGGCAGGTCGATGGCATCGCTGTTATTAATCACCAGGAACTGCACTGCCGGCAGGCTGGAGATATAAGCATGTGACCTGCCCTCGAGGATCTCCTTTTCGGCGTCGTCCTTATTGGCGTGAGTATGGATCTCGGCCTTATCGAAGATCGAGCGGGCGACGCCCTCGGAGAACGTGTCGGTAACAGTCGAAATCACTATGTCCGGGTGATTCAGCTGCTGCAGGTTCTCGATATCTTTCGTCATGAACGTGTTGGTAGCCATCCCGGCGCCCGACTGTGCGATCGGCTGCGTAAAGTTGATACGCAGAGCGCGCTGTGGCGTGACCACGATACCCGCTGCGATCATGTCGACCTTACCAGCCTCGAGCGCGGGAATGATGTCTTTCCACTCGTACACCTTGAACTCGGCACGTACGCCCATGTCCTTCGCAATCTTGACGCCGAGGTCGATGTCGTAGCCGGTGTGCCCGCCCCGCTTCGCGGGCATAGCCCAGGGAACGAACTCGGCAATGCCGACCCGCAAAGTGCCGCGCTCGACGATCTCGCTGATTGCATCGGCCTGTGCCAGCGGACTGGCAACGATGGTCAACAGGACCAGGCAACTTACAAAAACTCTTGTCACGAACATAAGTGTAGTTCCGGATATCAGCGAATGTGTTTGAGGATGCCGTCGAGCTCGTCGAGATTGTTGTAGCTGATCACCAGCTTGCCGGCACCTTTTTGCGTGTGCTGCAGGCTGACTTTGGCGCCCAGCTTCTCCGAGACCTCGACCTCCAGGCGGCGGATGTCGGCGCTCTGGCTCACCGGCTTCTTTGCCGGTGCCTTGCCGTCGGGGCCCGCCAGCATGCGCTTGACCAGCCGTTCCGTCTCGCGCACCGACAGGCCCTTGTTCACCACCTGGCGCGCGGCGTCGTGCTGCTGAACGCTGTCGGTAATCGGCAGTAACGCGCGTGCGTGGCCCATCTCGATCTGTCGGGCCTCGAGCATCGGCTTGACCTTCTCGGACAGGTCCAGCAGCCGCAGCAGGTTACTCACCGAGGCGCGCGATCGGCCGACCGCCTCGGCGGCTTCGCCGTGGGTCAGGTCGAATTCGCGTATCAGCCTGTCAAGTGCCCGAGCTTCCTCGAGTGGATTGAGGTCCTCGCGCTGGATGTTCTCGATCAGTGCCATGGCGATCGCCGCCTCGTCGGGCAAATCGCGGACCACGGCGGGTATCGATTCGAGGCCGGCCATCTGCGCGGCGCGCCAGCGGCGCTCGCCCGCCACGATCTCGTAGCGTTGCGTTTCGCCAGACTTGCCGATGGGCCGGGCGACGATCGGCTGCACGACGCCCTGCGCCTTGATGGAGTTCGCGAGTTCCTCGAGCGAATCCTGGCGAATATCCAGCCGCGGCTGGTACTGGCCGCGCTGCAGCAGGTCGACCGGAATTTGCTTGAGCGGGCCGTCGGCTCCCGGCTCTACGCTTTCCGTTGCGTCCGTGACCGGTTTCGAGAGGAGGGCGTCGAGACCGCGCCCGAGTCGTTTTTTCCTGGCTGTCATCGGTTCATTCCAACGAATTACCTATACCGCTTTTGCGACCCGTGCGTCTTCGCGGCGGAGAATTTCCCCGGCCAGCGCCAGGTACGCGATGGCGCCGCGCGACGAACGGTCGTGCAGCAGCACCGGCCGGCCGAAGCTCGGCGCCTCGGCGAGACGAATGTTGCGCGGCACACAGGTGCGAAAGACCTTCTTGTCGAAATGCTCGATCAGCTGCATCGAGACCTCGTTCGACAGGTTGATGCGCGGATCGAACATGGTGCGCAGAATGCCGTAAACCTCGAGCTGTGGGTTCACGCTTTCGCGCACCTGCTCGATCGTATTCAACAGCGCGGAAAGCCCCTCCAGTGCATAGTACTCGCACTGCATCGGTATCAGCACACCGTCCGCGGCGGTCAGCGCGTTGACCGTCAGCATGTTGATCGACGGCGGGCAGTCGATGAGCACGAAGTCGTAAAGACCGGCCACCGGCGCCAGCGCCTTCTTCAATTTCAGTTCGCGGCCGATCTCCTGCAGCAGCGACACTTCCGCGAGCGTCAGGTCCTCGTTGCCCGGCAGCACGGCGAAACCGCCTTCGGGCGCGGACACGATGGTGTCGGCCGCGGTCGCCTCGCCCAGCAGCACGTCGCAGGCGGAATAGTCGACTTCCCGCTTGTCGATGCCGCAACCCATCGTCGCGTTGCCCTGCGGGTCCATGTCGACCAGCAGCACCCGCCTCTGCGTTGCGGCAAGCGACGCGGAAAGATTCACGCACGTCGTCGTCTTTCCGACACCGCCTTTCTGGTTTGCGATCGCAATGATGCGCGCCATGGTCAAGCCCTTCGCAGAAGCACAACGTGCCGCGAGCCCGCATCGAGCCCCGGCACCGAGAGTTCCTCAATAGCGTAGTCCCACCCGGCGGGAATTTGTTGGAGTTCTTCCGCCGGGTAGCGCCCTTTGAGGGCAATGAACACCCCGCCCTCTCCAACGTGGTGTCCAGCCAGTTCGATGAGCCGCGGCACCGCGGCCACCGCTCGCGCGATCACGGTATCAAAGCGGTAGCCGGGTGCATAGTCCTCGGCGCGTGCTTTTACGGCCTCGACGTTGCGGAGCCCCAGCTCGGCGACGGCATGCCGCACGAACTGGATCTTCTTGTTGTTGCTGTCGAGAAGCACGAAGTGCCTGTCCGGCTCGGTGATGGCGAGCGGCAGGCCCGGGAAACCCGCCCCGGTGCCGATATCCAGCACCGTCTTGCCGTGCAACAGCGGCCGCGCGGCGAGACTGTCGAGCAGGTGCACCGTGACCATCTCGTCACGATCGCGAATCGCCGTCAGGTTGACCTTCCGGTTCCATCGGTCGAGGAGGTCCAGCAGCGTCGAGAATTTCCCGACGCTGCTCTCGTCGTAATGCTCGAGGCCCTGCAGGGCCTACTCCTGGCCGACCAGGTATTGCTGCAGAAACAACACGGTCGCCTGCTGGTAGATGTCGCGATTTTCCTTCTTGCGGTAGCCGTGGCCTTCGTTGAGCGCGTTCATGTACCAGACCGTGTTTCCCTGCTCGCGCAGTGCGGCAACCATCTGCGTGGCTTCCGTCACGGGCACGCGCGGGTCGTTCTCGCCCTGCACCACGAACATCGGAACCGAGATCTTCTCCACATTGTTCAGCGGACTGATCTTCTCGAGATGCGCCCGCATCTCGGGGTCGCGTTCGTCGCCATACTCGACGCGGCGCAGGTCGCGGCGATAATCCTGGGTATTCTCCAGGAACGTTACAAAGTTCGAGATGCCCACGATGTCCACCGCGGCCCTCAGCCTGTCGCTGTAATGCACGGCGCTCGCAAGGACCATGTAGCCGCCGTAGCTGCCACCAAAAACGGCCACCCTGTCCGCGTCGAGGTCAGGCTGCAATGCGATCCAGTCGAGCAACGCCCCGATATCCTTTACCGAGTCTTCACGTTTAAAGCCGTTATCCAGCCCGAGGTAGGTCTTGCCGTAACCGGACGAGCCGCGCACGTTCGGTACAACAACCGCGACACCGAGCTTGGCGAGCCACATCTGGTAGGTGCTGATAAACCACGGTCGCGACTGGGCTTCCGGGCCGCCGTGGATCGAAACCACGACGGGGAACGGCCCTTCGCCGGCGGGCTTGTATACCCAGGCAGGAATTTCGCGCGGCTTGCCGTCGACTTTGTCGAACGTCGGGTAGCTGATCAGCTCTGGCTCACGAAACGCGGTGGTGTCGAGTCCGCCGACCTCGCTGTACGTCCAGCGGGTCAGGTTGCCGTAGTCGAGGGGGCCCTGCCCGAGCTCGAGCACAAAGGTATCGCTCGGCGTGGTCGCCGTATTCAGCGTCATGGCAAGCTTGCGCCCATCAGGGCTGAACGCCATGCGGCCGGCGACGCCGGTCGGGACATTTTCGATGGGCCGGTATTTCCGCGTACGCGGGTCCAACAGGTACATTGCCGAGCGGCCGTTCTCGTTAACGGCAAAAGCCATGCGCTTGCGGTCCCGGGAAATCACCGCGTCGGATACGTCCCATTTGATGTCGCCGGTTACGACTTCGATGTCGGCTCCTGGCTCTGCGGGTTGCCAGGCCAGCCGCTGGAATTCGCTGCCCTGGCTGGTTATCAGCCAGAAGCCGTCCTTGCTGTCGTCGAACGCCACCGGGTAATTCGTGCTCGTGTTACCGGGTCCGCCGGCGAGCAAGGTAACACTGCCCGAATCGAGGTCGACGAGATGCACACTCGAATCCGTGATGCTGACGTAGTTGCTGGCGAGCAGCTGGTTGCCGCTGGCCGAGAATTCTGCCGGTCCCCACCAGCTGCCGTCCTGCGACTCCACGATGATTTCGGCCGCCTCCGGATCCTCGGGGTCCATGAGCCAGATATCGTTCGCTGCCCCGTTGCGCGCGGTGCTCTGGTAAGCGAGCCGGCGCCCCTCCCGGTCCCAGGTGACGGCCCCGTTGCGCGACTCGCCATCCGTGAGCATCGACGCAACCCCGGTCGCGGGGTCGAGCAGGAAGATTTGTGCAAACTCACTGCCGCCGGCGTCGCGTGTAAAGATGATGCCGTCGCCGTGTGGCTGGGTAGTGACACCGCCGATGGGTTCGTTGTAGAACGTCAGCTGGTGCCGGGCCCCGCCCGGCGAGTCGACCCGATGCAGCTGGTCGACGTCGGCAAAGCGCGTGCTGACGAACACGCCGGAACCATCCTCCTGCCAGCCTTGCAGATTCGCGCCGCGTACGTTCTGATAGCGATTCAGGCTGTCGACGATCTCCGCAGGAATCTCCGGCACGTCCTCCATCACGAGGTTGCCGTTGTTGGCTTCGGTACGCGTAACGGACGCCGCGATCGCGCTCGCGGCGAATACCGCCAGCAAGGCGGCGGCAGCTCTGGCATATCTCATGGGTTGCTCCTTCTCGGTCAGGCGACCAGCAGCGCCATGAAGTCGTCGACGGCGGTCGCTGCCAGCTTGTCGCTATCCGCGCATAATGCGGCAAGCGTCTCCCATTGTCCCGCCGCGAGCTTCGGCGACACGCGGTCGACGAATTTCTGCCTGAGCAGGGGGATGCCTTCCTCGCGTCGTTCACGATGTCCGGTCGGGGTATCGACCACGACACGATCCGTGCTCGAGCCGTCCTTGAAAAAGACCTGCACCGCGTTGCCGATGTAGCGCTTTTGCGGATCGAAGTAGTCTTTCGTGAACTGCTCGTTTTCCCTCACTTCCATCTTGCCTCGCAGCGCATCGACGCGCGGGTCCGCCGCAACGGCGTCCTCGTAATCCGCCTCCTCCAGGCGGCCGAAGATCAGCGCAATTGCCACCGTGTACCGGATGCAATGGTCGCGATCGGCAGGGTTGTCGAGCGGTCCGGTCTTGTCGATGATTCGGACACCCGCCTCCTGGGTCTCGATGACGATTCTCTCGACGTCATCAACCCGGTCCCTGACGGTTTCATGCAGCACCATGCCCGCTTCGACCGCGGTCTGCGCATGGAACTCCGCCGGGAAGGCGCTCTTGAACAGGATGTTCTCCATCACGTAGCTGCCATAGGGCCGCTGGAACTCGAACGCGTTGCCCCTGAACAAAACGTCGTAGTATCCCCACACCTTCGCGGACAACGCGGTCGGATAGCCCATTTCGCCGGTCATCGCGATCAGCGCCAGGCGCACCGCCCGGCTGGTCGCATCACCGGCCGCCCAGCTCTTGCGCGACCCCGTGTTCGGTGCGTGGCGATACGTGCGCAATGCGCCGCCGTCGATCCACGCATGCGACAGCGCGTTCAGCACCGTGTCGCGTTCACCGCCAAGCATGCGCGTGACTACCGCGGTCGAAGCCACCCGTACGAGCAGGACGTGATCGAGCCCGACGCGGTTGTAGCTGTTTTCGAGCGCCAGGCAGCCCTGTATCTCGTGCGCCTTGATCATCCCGGTCAGCACGTCCTGCATCGTCAGCGGTTCCTCGCCCGCGGCACGATTCTGGCGGCTGAGGTAATCGGCAACCGCGAGGATGCCGCCGAGATTGTCGGACGGATGGCCCCACTCCGCCGCCAGCCAGGTGTCGTTGAAGTCCAGCCAGCGAATCATGGTGCCGATATTGAAGGCCGCCGTGACGGGATCAAGTTCATAGGACGTGCCGGGCACGCGCGCGCCCCCGGACAGTGTCGCGCCGCGTACGACCGGCCCGAGCAGTTTCGTGCAGGCCGGGTAATCGAGTGCCTGGAAGCCGCACGCCAGGCTATCCATCAGGCAATAATGTGCGGTCCCGAACGCGAGGTCGCTGTCGATATCGGCGTCGCAGACGTAATCTGCGATATCCGCCAGCTCCCTGTCCCAGTCGGGCCGCTTCGCGGAGCGGATTGCCAGGTCAGACATGTCTTGATCCGGACTATAAACGGCGGTCGGCACCCGGTTACGGGATCGCTTCAGTCGTCACTGATCCTGACGACAATTCTTCCCGTGATTTTACCGTCGAGAAACGCCTGGAAGCTGTTCGGCAAATCGGTGAAGTCGATCGTCTGGCCGCCGATCTCGTCGAGATGCTGCGGCTTCAGGTCGCCCGCGATGCGCGACCAGACCGCGAGGCGCAGTTCCCGCGGCGTATCGACGGAGTTGATGCCGAGCAGGCAAACCGCCCTGAGAATGAACGGCAGCACGGTAGTGTTGAGCGCAGGACTCGCCGCAAGTCCAATGCTTGCGATGTTGCCGCCGTAATCCATCGTCCGGGTCAGCCAGGTCAGGTAGTCGCCGCCGAGGTTGTCGATAGCACCGGCCCACTGCGCCTTTTCCATGGGCCGTTTGCCGAGATCCAGTTCGTCGCGCAACAGGATGCTGCTCGCGCCGAGGCTCTTGAGATAGGTCTCCTCGCTGGCTTTGCCGGTCAACGCCACGACGTCGTAGCCCCGGCCTGCCAGCATGTCGACAGCTATGCTGCCGACGCCGCCTGTTGCCCCCGTGACCACCACCGGGCCGTTCTCGGGCAGCTGGCCGTTCTGCTCCATGCGGTGTATCGCCAGCGCCGCTGTGTATCCCGCGGTTCCGAGCTGCATGGCCTGGTGCGCATCGAGCCCGTCCGGTATCGGCACGAGGCTCTGGCTGTCCAGGCGCGCGTACTCGGAATAGCCGCCGTCGACGGTTTCGCTCAGACCGCAGCCGTTCACGAGCACGGCGGTACCGGGCTGGAACTCCACATCCTCGGAACTGACGACGACGCCGGCCAGGTCGATGCCGCCATTCAGCGGATGCCGGCGCAGTATTTTCCCGGCACCGGTCGCGGCCAGCGCGTCCTTGTAGTTGATCGTTGAATGGGTGACGCGGACGACGACGTTGCCTTCCGTCAGATCGTCGATTGCGAGCTCCTGGAAGCCCGCGACGATCTTACCGTCCTGTTCGTCGATGCGGTATGCGCGAAACTTGTCCATCGTCTTTCCCCCTTGATTGTCGCTTTATCGCTCGAGCCAGCTCAGCCAGGCATCGAGGCCCTGCGAATTCAAATTCATGTCGTGCCGCAGCAGCGACCACATTGCCTCGCGGCCCTTGTCGTAGCCGTGCGCAACGAGACGCTCGCGCAGGAATTCGAACAGGTCGTCCCGTATCAGCGCCTGCCGGTTGTCGCGTTCCTGGTGTTTCCTGGCGATTGCGACAAACCCATCGAGACACGCGTGCATGTCGTTCGCGAGTCGTCCGACGTCGGTCACAACGCTGTAATGGGTCAGGTACAGCCTCTCCGGATTCTGCGCCATGATGCGGTCAACCGCCTTGTGCGCCTCCGTCGGCTCGAAATGCGGTGGCGTCGTCGTCGGGAATATGAACTCGCCGTTGGCCGTATCGAGCTCGCGGTAGGAAATGCCGAAGCTGTCGCCCGTGAATACGCCGCGTGATTGCGGATCATGCAGGCAATAATGGTGCCGTGCGTGACCCTCCGTGTGCAGGGCACGGACCTCGCGGCCGCCGAAGCTGAAGCGGTCTTCGTCGCCGGCCTCGATGATGCGGTCCGCGTCGATCGGCACGATATCGCCATACAGCTCGAACGCTTTCTGTTTTCCGTATACGCCCTGTGTTCCGGCGATGAGCTTTGTTGGATCGGCCATGTGCGGCGCACCGCGCGGGTGGATTACACAGCGCGCATTCGGCAATTGCTGCATGAGCGCACCGGCACCGCCGGCGTGATCGAGATGAACGTGGGTCAGGAAGACATAGTCGACGTGGCCGGGCTCGAGATCGTAGCCGGCGAGCGCATCGAGCAACAGCGGCACGCTGGAGTTCGTGCCGGTATCGACGAATGCGGCATGGCCATCGGAGATCACCAGGTGACTGGCGTCGGCAGATGGACGCAGATAAAGAGTGTCGACGGCGACGACGCCATCGCCTACGTCGGTGGTTAGCGCCACTTGCTGCGGCATGTCGTCTCCCGCCCGCGATCGGGCAGTGATTATTCCACGACGGTGGTTTCGAGACCTTTGAGGCTTGCGTAATAGCGAGCGAGCACCTTGACGTCTTCGTCCGTGAGGGGTACTGCCATCTGCGCCATAACGGCGTTCTTGCGCGTACCGTCGCGATACTGGTTGAGCGCGTGTTTCAGGTAGTCCTGGTACTGGCCGGCCAGCGTAGGCCAGTTTGGCGAGACGCTGATGCCGTTCTGGCCATGGCAGGCGACGCAGGTTGACGCTGCTTCGATACCGGGGGTTTCAGAGCCGCCGGCGGCGACCGTTTCGTTGGCGATGCTGGAGAAATACGCGGCGAGATCCCGCATGTCCTGGTCGGACATGCTCGACGCCTGCGCCTCCATGGTCGGATGTTTGCGGGTACCGTCGCGGTAGCCCTGCAGCGCCGCGACCAGGTAGGCCGCTTTCTGGCCGCCGAGCTTCGGCACGCGATAAGAAGGATAGGCGTTGCGATAGCCCTCGATGCCGTGACATCCAAGGCACGTGTAGGCGAGCTTGGCGCCTTGCTCCGCGTCGCCCTGGGCGGCAGCGGGTGACGCCAGGAATGCGCAGGCAATACAGAGCGTCAGGAATGAGGCGGCAATCTTCATCTTCGTAACCAACTGTAATCTCGGGATTTAGCAAGCCCCGGCGCCAATACCGGGAAATCAGAGGCAGCTATGGTAGTGACACTGGCCCGTGAATTCCAGACATAGTTCCTCGAATCGGCGGAGCCCCATGCTAGCATCGTTGCGCTTTTTGCTAACCCGGGACTGCGTCCGTGAGAAAGAGCATCGTAGTATTGCTGGTCATTGCCGCCATCGTCGTGTTGGTATCGCCGGGCATTATCGGCCGCATCGCCGAGGAATCCGTCGACAGCAACCTGCAATGGGTGGCGGACGAGAACGAAGGCATCGTCGTGACCTCCGAGCGTTTCGACCGCGGCTGGTTCTCGTCGCAGGGCCGGCATCGCGTGGAAATACACGACCCCGGGATGCGCGATGCGCTCGCCACGCTGGCGGGCCGCGAGCCGTCCAACGGTGACCCGACGCTGGTCATCGATACGCGAATCGACCACGGCCTGATACCGGTCACATCCATGGGCCGCACCGAGGGCTCGCTCGCGCCCGGGCTGGGCCGCGGCGTCTCGACCCTGGTCATCGAGTATCCGGATGGCGCATCGGTACCGGTGCCCGGCACGGTTTACTCGTCCATCGGGCTGAACGGCGTCCTCACGGCGAACTACATTGTCGAGTCCGGCAGTCTCGAGGCCGACGGCAGCGCGGCAAGCTGGGGCGACGCAAATGTCGAAATCTCGACGGACCAGGAGGCGCAGAGCTTTGTTATCGACGGTGCCATCGAATCCCTGGCGGTCAGTGATGCGGGCGACACGCTGCGGCTCGGCGAGACGACCTTCTCAGGCGTCCAGCACGCCAGCCGCTTCGGCATAATGGTGGGCGACTTCGAGATGCGCGCAGACTCTGTTGCCGTCGATGAGGCCGGCATGGAGACCTACCGACTGGGCCCGGTGTCACTCTCGGCCACCTCGGATGTCGACGGCGATCGTATCAACGGCGACTTTCGCATGAGTCTCGGCGCGCTTGCCGTGCCCGGCTATGGCGACGCCGATTTCGACGTAGCGGTGCGTTTCACGGGAGTGGACGGTGCGGCGCTCGGACGCCTGGTGCAGACGCTCGAGGACGCCGGCGACCAGGCGATGCCGCAGGAACTCCAGCTGCTGTTGCGCGACGACCTCGAGAAACTGGTGGCCGCCGGATTCGAGCTGCACGTCGACCAGCTCGACTTCGACCTGCCGCAGGGGCCGGTCGCGCTGAAGATGCGCTTCAATGTCGAGGAGTCCGGCGCCGGCGCGTTCGACCTGACGTCGTTACTCATGACGCTCGATGCCGACGCCGACCTCACGGCAAGCGCCGGCTTCGTCGACCACGCGATGGCGATGAACCCCGATGCCGGCGCCATTATCGGCATGGGTTACCTGCGCAGGAACGGCGACGTCTACGAGATGCGTGCCGAGTACGCGAAAGGCCTGCTGACGATCAACGGCGCACCGATGCCGATCCCGCTGGGCGGGGAGCCTCCTGCTGTAAATTAGAGTTCGAGTTCCTCTGCACGGTGACACGCGACGTGCGCATCGCCGACTTGTCGCGCGCGAGGCGCCTCCACCCGGCAGCGCGATTCCGTATAACGGCAGCGTGGATGAAACGCGCAACCGCTCGGCGGCGTGATGATCGACGGCATCTCGCCGCCCAGCGACAGCTTGCCGCCGGGGGCGAGCGGATCCGGCACGGGCACTGCATCGAGCAGCGCGCGCGTATAGGGGTGGCGGGGATGGGCGAACAGGCCTGACCCGTCCGCCAGCTCTACGAGCCGGCCGAGGTACAGCACCATCACCCGGTGGCTGATGGAGCGGACGACGGCGAGGTCGTGGGAGATGAACACGATGCCCAGGCCCGTAGCGTGCTGCTCCCGCTGCAGCAGGTCCAGTATTTGCCGCCGCACCGAGCCGTCGAGCGCCGCCACGGCCTCGTCGCAGACCAGCACCTTCGGGTTGACGATGAGCGCCCGGGCGATCGCGACGCGCTGTGCCTGGCCGCCCGACAACTGGTGCGGGAACCGCCGCAGCAGGCCTTCGTCGAGGCCGACGCGCTGCAATGCGGCGACAACCCGTTCCTGGCGCGCCTTCGTGTTCAGTTCGGGCGCATGGACCGCGAGGGGCTCGGCGATGACCTGCTCGATACGCAGCTGCGGATTCAGCGAACCGGCCGGATCCTGGAACACGAGCTGCAGGTCCCGGCGCATCTCGACCGCGCGCGTCTGCACGGGCCCGGCCAGTTCCCGGCCGCAAAACGTCACTCGCCCGGTCCGCATCGGTATCAGCCCGAGGGCGGCGCGCACGAAACTGGACTTGCCCGACCCGGATTCGCCCACCACGGCAACGGTCTCCCCGGCCCGCAGCTGCAGACCGAGGTCCTGCACGGCGTGCAGCTGCTGCCGTCCCTTGCGTTCCGTATAGCTGACCGAGACGTCGACTGCTTCGAGCACCATATCCCCGGCCTGGGGAGATGGCGGCAAGGGGCCGTCGAGACGCGGTGCCGCGTCGATCATCTTGCGCGTGTGCGGCGACTGCGGCTCCGAGAACAGCTTGCGCGTCGGCCCTTCCTCGACGAGTCGGCCGTTGTCGATGACCAGCAGCCGCTCGCAATGCCCCGCGATGATGCCCAGGTCGTGCGTAATCAGGAGCAGCGCGGTCTCGTCGCGGACGCGCTCGAGCAGGTCGAGAATCTGTGCCTGCACGGTGACGTCGAGCGCGGTCGTCGGTTCGTCGGCGATGAGCAGGTCGGGGTCCGCAATCAGCGCCGACGCGATCATGACCCGCTGCCGCATGCCGCCGGACAGCTGGTGCGGGTAGGCGCGAAACTGCCGCGCGGGATCCGGCAACCCCACGCGGTCGAGCATGTGCATCACGCGCTGATCCGCGTCGCGTCTGTCGCTCGTGCCGTGGCGAAGCAGGATGCGCCGCAACTGCTTGCCGATCGGAACGTAAGGGTTCAGCGCCTGCATCGGATCCTGGAACACCATGCCGATGCGCTCCGCCCGCAGCCGGTCGAGCTGCCGCTCGCTTGCACCGACGATTTCAGTGCCATCGAAAGCAATGCTGCCGGCGATCGCTGCTTTTCCCGGCAGGAGACCCATGATCGCAAGGGCGGTCTGCGTTTTTCCCGACCCCGATTCGCCGACGAGCCCGACCGACTCCCCCGCGTCCACGCCGAAGGATATGCCCGATACGACCTCGGCATCGGTGTAACGAACCGACAGATCCCGGACCTCCAGCAGGCTCATCGCGACTGCCTCGAGTCGAGCAGGTCGCGCATGCCGTCACCGAGAAAATTGAAGCACAACAATATCGTCGCGAGCAGCGTCGCCGGGATCAACAACATCCACGCCGCGCCTTCCATCTGGTCGGTGCCGTCGTTGACGAGCTTGCCGAGCGACGTTTGCGGTTCCTGTATGCCGAGACCGAGGAAACTCAGGAACGACTCGATGAGGATGGCCTGCGGAATCGTCAGCGTCACGTAGACAATGACGACGCCGATCAGGTTCGGGGCGATGTGCCGGAGGATGATTCGCGGCGTCGACACGCCGATGAGCTGGGCTGCCTGCACGAATTCTCGCTCGCGCAGGCTCAGCGTCTGGCCCCGCACGATGCGCGCCATGTCGAGCCAGTTGATCGCGCCGATGGCGACGAAGATGAGCAGGAAATTCCTTTCGAAGACAACGAGCAACAGGATGACGAAGAATATGAACGGCATGGCATACAGCGTGTCCACCAGCCGCATCATTACGGCGTCGACACGCCCGCCCACGAACCCCGCGGTAGCGCCATAGACCACCCCGATGAGCAGGCTCACGATGCTCGCGACAAGTGCGACGGCGAACGTCACCTGCACGCCCATCATCGTACGAACGAAGAGATCCCGGCCCAGGTCATCGGTGCCGAACACGTGCCCGGCATTCACCGTGGGGGCGCGCAGGATATTGCCAAAATCGGCTTCGACGTATTCGTTCGGGCTGACCCAGGGCCCGATCGCCGCAAGCAGCGCGATCGCGCACAGGATTCCACCGCTGACCATCACGGTCTTGCTGCTCCGCATGCGTGCCCATATTCTCGCGACCACGCTCACCGCCGGCGAATCCTCGGGTCTATCGCGCCGTACAGCAGATCGACGAGCAGGTTCAGCAACACGATCAGCGTTGCGTAGAAAATCACGACGCCGAGCACCAGCGTGTAGTCTCGGTTGAGTGAGCCGCGCACGAACAGCTGTCCGAGTCCCGGTATGCCGAAGATCTCCTCGACGACCACGGAGCCGGTGAGCACGGCGGCCACGGCAGGTCCCATGTACGACAGCACCGGCAGCATGGCCGGCTTCAGCGCGTGGTAGCGCACGACCGCCGCGGTGCCGAGCCCCTGGGCCCGGGCCGTGCGAATGAAATCGGTCGACAGGACCTCGATCAGGCTCGCGCGCGTGAGCCGTGCGACATACGCAATTTGCGGCAGGGCCAGCGACAGGACCGGCAACAGCAGCCTTGATCCGCCCTCGCTACCCGTCCAGCTCGCCGGCAACCATTGCAGCTTTACGGCCAGGAACAACACCAGCACGGGCGCGATGACGAATACCGGTATCGAAATGCCCGTCATCGCAAATCCCATGACGATCTTGTCGATCGCCGAATTCCTGTTCAGCGCGGCAATGACGCCAATGCTGACACCGCTCACGACGGCCACGAGCATCGCGAGGATGCCGAGCTGCACCGAAACGGGGAACGAGCGGCCGATAAGTTCGCTTACCGTGTAGTCGCGGTAACTGTACGACGGCCCGAAATCGCCCTGCACCACGCCGCCCAGGTAACGCAGGAACTGCTTCGGCAGGGGTTCGTCGAGGTGATACGCGGCGGCGATATTCGCCTCGATCTCGGCCGGCAGCGCACGCTCGTCGTCAAACGGCCCGCCCGGCGCTGCATGCACCAGTAGGAATGCGAGAACGATGACCAGGAATAATGTCGGGATCGCCCCCAGCAGTCTGCGCAGCGTGTATCGCAGCAAAGCGTGGTTCCCTTATGGGCGCCCGTCCTGTGCGGCGGCGCCGAAGCTCAGGTGCTGACTGTAATGGTAATTGAGGATGTTGTCTTGCCAACCCTCGATCTCCGGCTTCACGAGGTGCTTGCCGACATAGAAATACAGCGGGATAACGGCGTGGTCGGCCAGCAACACGCGCTCTGCTTCCTCGAGGTAAAGCCTGCGCCGGTCGAGATCGAGCTGTCCGCCGGCCGACTGCAGCAGCGCATCGAATTCGGCGTTCGAATAACCCGGCATGTTTGCGGCACTGTCGCTCTGCATGATGGCGAGGAAGGTATTCGCATCGTTGTAGTCGCCGAACCAGCTGGAACGAAACACTTCGGTGACCTCGCGGTTACGCATCTGGTCCAGCAATACCTGGAACTCGACGTTAACGGTCGAGGCTTCCGCGCCCAGCACCTTGCGCCACATCGCCTGCACCGCGAGCGCGATTCGCTGCTGCGTGTCCGACGTGTTGTAGCGCAACTCGAAGCGCAGCGGGTTGTCCTCGCTGTAACCGGCCTTCCTGTAGAGGCTCTTTGCGATCGCGTTGCGCTCCTGCTGGCTCAGGCCGGCATACGGCAGCTGCACGGGCTCGTAATTGTGGATTCCCGGCGGCACCCAGCTATACGCAGGCGCTTCGCCGCGGCCCGTGATGGCCTCGACGAGCACTTCGCGGTCAATGGCCATCGAGAGCGCCTGGCGCAGTTCCGGGTTGTCCGCGAACGGCGCCCTCGTCATGTTGAAGCCGTAATAGTAGACCCCGAGCGTCGGCGCGATGTGCAGCTGATCCGCATACTCGGCGCGAATCTGTTCAAAATTCTCGGGAGGCACGGTGCTCGTTACGTGGAGCTCACCGGCGCGGTAGCGATTGAACTCCGCCAGCTCCTGCGTCACGACGTGATGGCGGACGACATCGATCGATGTCTCCGCATCGTTCCAGTAATACGGGTTGCGGTGCAGCTCGATGATCGCGCCGGGCTCCCAGTCCGCCAGCGTATAGGCACCATTCGAGACCAGGTTGCCGGCGCGGGCAAACTGGGCGCCATGTTGTTCGACCGAGCCGCGATGCACCGGAAACGTGCTCGGGTGGGTCAACAGGCTCAAGAGGTATGGCGTGGGCCTCAGCAGCGAGACAACCAGCGTGCTTTCGTCCCTCGCGGCAACTCCGAGCTCCGCCGGCTTCATTTCGCCGGCAACGATTGCTCCGGCATTGACCACATTGCCGATTTCGGCCGCATAAAACGCGGCCGTCGCCGGGTCGACGAGCCGCCGCAGACCAAACACGAAATCCGCCGCGGTAACGGGGTCGCCGTTCGACCAGCGCGCATCCGCGCGAATCCTGAACGTGTAGGTCAGACCGTCGGCCGAAATCTCCCAGCTTTCCGCCGCCCCGGGAACCAACTCGCCCGCGGCCGTATAGGTTACGAGGCCCTCGCCAATATCCCGCAGCACGTCGGCCGCCTGCACGCTGCGGCTCTTTTGCGGATCGAGGGATTCGGGCTCGGTCGATAGCCCGCGATTCAGCGCCGGTATGCCTGTCGGCGCTGCCTCGCGATCGGTGCCGCCATTGCTGCAGGCGGCGAGCATGACCGCGGCGCCCACCAGCACCACGAGGCTCACCGGCAGCAGTCGAGTTGTATTCATGGAATGTCCCGGGTCAGGCCGTTTTCGCGAGCTGGCGTTTCTTGAGATGAATCAGCAGCAACGATACGGCGGAAGGGGTCATCCCTTCAAGGCGCGAAGCCTGGCCGAGCGTGGCCGGCCGCGCGGACTCCAGCCGCTGCCTGGCTTCGTTCGACAGGCCGTCGACCCTCGCGTAGTCGAGGTCGTCGGGCAGCCTCAGCTGTTCCTGCTTCGCATGCTTCGCGATTTCGCGGTGCTGCCGGTCGATATAGCCGGCGTACTTCGCGCGCACGTCGATGGCGAGCTCGACCTGCTCCGCCTGCTCGTCATGCTCGAACATATCCCGGTCCATCGGCCCGACGCACGTGAGCCGCGTGACATTTCGGTAGCCCAGCTCCGGCCTGCGCAGCAGGTCGGCGGCCGTGCTTTCGCGCTGCAGGTCCCCGCCCAGGAGCTCGCGGTCGGCCGCAGTGATGTCGGCAGGTTTCACGAGGATGTCGTCGAGCCGCCGCTGTTCGCGGGCGATCGCCTCGCGTTTCCTGTCGAACAGGGCCCAGCGGCGTTCGTCGATAACGCCCAGCTCGCGCCCGACAGGCGTCAGCCGCTCATCGGCATTGTCTTCGCGCAGCGTCAGGCGGTACTCGGCGCGGCTCGTGAACATCCGGTACGGCTCGCTCACGCCGCGCGTAATCAGGTCGTCAACCAGCACACCGATATAAGCTTCGTCGCGCCGCGGGAACCAGCCCTCCCGGCCGCGGGCCGCACGTGCCGCATTGATGCCCGCGAGAATTCCCTGCGCGCCGGCCTCTTCGTAACCGGTCGTGCCGTTGATCTGGCCCGCGAAAAAGAGCCCGGCCACATGCTTTGTCTCGAGCGTCGGCTGCAGGTCGCGCGGGTCGAAGTAGTCGTACTCGATCGCGTAGCCCGGCTGCGTGATGCGGGCCTGCTCGAAGCCGATGATCGTGCGAACGAATCGCTCCTGGGTTGCAGCGGGCAGGCTCGTCGAAATGCCGTTCGGATACACGATGTGTGTATCCAGACCCTCGGGTTCCACGAAAATCTGGTGCGAGGACTTGTCCGCAAAGCGCACGATCTTGTCCTCCACCGACGGACAGTAGCGTGGCCCGACGCCGTCGATCTTGCCCGAGTACATCGGCGACTCGTGCAGCGACGCGCGGATGATGTCGTGGGTCTCTTCCCGCGTATTGGTAATGTGGCAGGACACCTGCCGCGGATGCTCCGCGCGTGTGCCCATGAAAGAGAACACCGGCGCCGGCGCATCGCCGGGCTGTTCCTTCATGGCCTCGACGTTCAGCGTCCGCCCGTCCAGCCGCGGCGGCGTGCCGGTCTTGAGTCGCGCTACGCGGAACGGCATATCGCGGAGCCGCTCGGCGAGACGTATCGATGGCGGGTCACCCGCCCGGCCACCGGGTCGCTCGGTGCTGCCGATCAGGATGCGCCCGCCGAGGAACGTGCCAACGGTGAGCACCACCGCGGGGGCGAAAAACGACTCGCCGTCCGCGCTTACGGCGCCACCCACTCGGCCGCCATCGACGCGGAGATCGTCAACGCTCGCCTCGACGATCGTGAGGCCCGGCTGGCACGCGAGCAACGCCTGGATCGCGCGCTTGTAGCGTTCCCGGTCGGCCTGCGCGCGGGTGGCGCGTACGGCCGGGCCCTTGCTCGCGTTCAGTGTCCGGAACTGGATGCCCGCCCGGTCGATCGCGGTCGCCATGACGCCGCCAAGCGCGTCGATCTCGCGGGTCAGGTGACCCTTGCCGATGCCGCCGATCGCGGGATTGCAGCTCATCTGGCCCAGCGCCGAGCGCTTCTGCGTGATCAGAAGGGTGCGGGCACCCGCGCGCGCGGCGGCCATGGAGGCCTCCGTTCCGGCGTGACCGCCGCCGATCACTATGACGTCGAACCGATTGCGCATGGGAGATGCTGGTCAAAAAATGAGCAACGCTGGGCGGCGCATTTTAGCGGCCTTTCTTTACACGAGGAAGGCATATCGCCAAGATATCGCGGCTTCAATGACCGTCCGGGGTCCCATGTTTCGCAGCAACAGCGTGTTTTTGACCGCAGCGCTCGTCATCGGCCTGGTGCCCGCAGCGGCGGCGCTGGAGCTCGAGGACTGCCGTATCAGCGCCGGCCCGGCGTTTCCGGGGATCAAGGCGCGCTGCGGCACCCTGTTGCGGCCCGAGAATCCCGACGCCGCCGATTCGCCGCGAATCGAGCTGTCGGTAGCCGTGGTTCCGGCGCTGAACCTGAAGCCCGAACCGGACCCGTTCGTGCCGCTGGCCGGCGGGCCGGGTGCCAGCGCTATCGAGTTTTATGCAGCCTACGCGGGCGCTTTCGAGCCCGTCCGCCGCCACCGTGACATCCTGCTCGTCGACCAGCGCGGCACCGGCTCGTCGGCGCGCATGGACTGCGACGTCGACGACGACATCATCGAGGGCGCGTTCAGCGAGGACAAGGTGCTCGAGGCAACCCGGGACTGCCTCGATACGCTGCCTCACGACCCACGGTTCTTTACCACCAGCGTTGCCGTTACCGACCTCGAGGCCGTCCGCACAGCGCTCGGCTATGGGCCGCTGAATCTCTACGGCGTCTCCTACGGTTCCCGCGTGGCACAGCACTTCGCGAAGCGCTACCCGGGCTCGACCCGGTCCATCGTCCTGGACGGCGTCGTGCCGCCGCAGGTCGTGCTGGGCCCGGAGATCGCCACTGAAGCGCAAAAGGCGCTGGACGACATTTTTGCCCGCTGCGCGGCGGACGATAAATGCAGCCAGCGATTCCCCGACCTGCCGCAGGCTTTTGCGCGGATTCGCTCCCGGCTCGAAGAACAACCGGTCACGGTCGAAATCCCGAACCCTGTCACCGGCCGTCGCGAGGCGCTGGACTTCGGCGCGCCGGAGCTGACCGGCGCCGTGCGGCTGCTGGCCTATCACGCGAACTCGATCGCGATCCTGCCGCTATTGATCGACACGGCGGCCGAGGGTGACTTCGAGCCATTGGCAGCGCAGTTCCAGATGATATCCGCGCAAATGTCCGATGCCCTGGCGCTGGGCATGCACAACGCGGTGATGTGTTCCGAAGACGCGCCGTTTTATGCGTCGAATGACATCGACCACAACGCTCTCGAGGCGAGCTACATCGGCATCGTGCAGCTCGAGGCCATCGAGACAATGTGCTCGTTGTGGCCGGCGGGGCCCGTCGACGACGACTTTCGTGAACCGCTCGATACCGCGATCCCGGTATTACTGCTGTCGGGTGATGCGGACCCGATTACGCCGCCGCGCTATGCCTCCCTCGCGATGGTCGACCTGGAGCACGCCCGTCACCTCATCGGCGAGCAGCAAGGGCACGGGCAGGCGGCGGTCGGCTGCACGCCGCGGCTGATCGGCGAGTTTGTCGCGAGTGCCGACCCGGACGACGTCGACGCCACCTGCATGGAGCGCAGCTTCGTCATGCCGTTTTTCCTCGACTTCGCGGGGCCGGCACCATGATAAAGGTCGAAGGCATTCACAAGTCGTTCGGCAAGGTGCACGCCGTGCGCGGCGTGAGCTTCGATGCGCCGGACGGCAAGATCACCGGGCTGCTGGGGCCGAACGGCGCGGGCAAGTCGACAACGCTGCGCGTGCTCTACACGGTGCTGCGTCCCGACTCGGGACACGCATCGATTGATGGCGCCGACGTCGTTACACAAAGCCTCGACGCGCGGCGGCGGATCGGCGCGCTGCCCCACGGCGCCGGTCTCTATCCGCACCTGACCGCGCGAGAGAACGTCGCCTACTACGCGCGGCTCTGCGGCATCGATGCCGCCTCGATCGACGAGCGCGTGGAAAACATCATCGGCCTGCTGGAGATCGGTGACTTCGCCGATCGCCGCACCAAGGGCTTCTCGCAGGGCCAGCGAACCAAGGTCGCGCTCGCCCGGAGCCTCGTGCACGACCCGCAGAACATCATCCTCGACGAGCCGTCGAACGGCCTCGACGTGATGGCGACGCGCTCGCTCCGGGACCTGATCCTGAAACTGAAGGACGCGGGGCGCTGCGTGCTGTTTTCGAGCCACGTGATGCAGGAGGTCGCGGCGCTCTGCGACGATATCTGCATCATCGCCAACGGCAGGGTAGCCATTGACGATTCAGCGGACGGCATTCGCCGACGCACCGGTTGCGACGATCTCGAGGACGCGTTCGTCAGGGCAATCCAGATGGTGGAGCCGGCGTGATGCGGACCCTGCTCACGGTATTCCGCAAGGAAGTGCTCGATAACGTCCGCGACCGCCGCACCCTGGCCTCGGCGCTGATCATGGGGCCACTATTCGGTCCCCTGCTGTTCGCGTTCGTGATCAACCTGTCCATCGAACGATCGCTCGACGATGCCGAGCGCGTCATCGAGCTACCGGTGATAGGCCAGGATCACGCGCCGAATCTGCTGCGCTATCTCGAAAGCCGCAACATCGACATCGTCGACGGCCCCGCCGATCGCGACGCGGCGCTCGATGCCATCAGTACCGGAGAGCATGACGTCGTACTCGTTATCCCGGCAGCGTTCGCCGGGCAGTTTGCCGACGCGCTCCCGGCCCGGGTCGAGGTGATCGCCGACCAGTCGAATTCACAGGCGGACCGCCAGGCCCGTCGTGTGCGCGGTGCGCTGCGTGCCTACAGCCAGGAACTCGCGTCGATCCGCCTCACCGCACGCGGCGTGAGCCCGCTTGCTGTGCGCCCGCTGAACATCGACGACGTGGATATGTCGACGCCGAGCGGGCGCTCCGCGATCCTGCTCGGCATGATGAGTTACTTCTTCATTTTCGCGATGCTCATGGGCGGCATGTATCTCGCGATCGACACAACGGCCGGCGAGCGCGAACGCGGTTCGCTCGAGCCGCTGCTTGCGCTGCCCGTGACCCGCAACCAGTTGCTGCTCGGCAAGATCGCCGCGACCTGCGTTTTCATGGCGTTATCACTGGGCCTGTCGCTGGGTTCTTTTTTCGTGGCACTCAAGTTCATGCCGCTGGACGAGCTGGGCATGACGCCCAACTTCGGGCCGTTGACCGTTGGCAGCGCATTTCTCGTGCTGGCGCCGTTCATCCTGCTCGGCGCCGCGGTAATGACCCTCGTGGCGTCGTTCACCAAGAGCTACCGCGAGGCGCAGACGTGGCTCAGCGTCGTGATGCTCGCCCCGACGCTGCCGATACTCATCGTCAGCATCCTCACGCTCAGGCCGCGGCTCGAATTCATGTTCGTGCCCAGCCTGAGCCAGCACCTGCTGCTCGTCGACATGGTCAAGAACGAGCCGCTCGAGCCGCTGCACGTCGCGATCTCGGTCGGCAGCACGCTCCTGCTCGGCGGCCTCCTGACCTGGATCTGCGCCCGGCTGTACCGCCGCGAGGGGCTGCTCGGTTGACAATCCCGGTCAATTGCCCAACATGGGCAGTCCGGGCACAACGATAACGATTATGTCCCTGTTCTCCGAGCTCAGGCGTCGCAACGTCTTCAAGGTCCTGGCGGTCTACCTCCTGGCGGGCTGGCTGATCGTCAAGCTCCTGCACCACCTGCACCCGCTGCTCGGTTTGCCGCACTGGATGGAAAAGGTCGTCGGCCTGATGCTGCTCGTCGGCCTTCCGCTTGCCCTGTATTTCGCCTGGATTTACGAGATAACGCCGGTCGGCCTCAAGAAGGCCGTCGACGTCGACCAGACCCAGTCGATCGTCTACAAGACCGGCCAGAAACTCAACGCGGCGCTGGCCGTACTCGTCGTGCTCATGCTGGCCGCGATGATCGTCGGCCGCCTGTTCCCCGAACCCCCGGCGCTGCTCGACCTGGGACCCAAGATGCAGGCGTCCACGGCACCCGGCGTGCCGCCCGGGATTCAAAGTGTCACGCTGGACAACGGGCTCGAGATCATCGTCTGGCCCGATCACGACATACCCAACGTCGCGCTCTACTATTTCGTGCGTGCCGGCGGGCGTAACGAGTATCCGGGCATCACGGGCCTGTCGCACTTCTTCGAGCACATGATGTTCAACGGCACGGACGACCTCGAGCCGGGCGAGTTCGATCGCATCATGGAGGCGGCCGGCGGGCAGAACAACGCCTACACCTCGAACGACATCACGGTCTACCAGGACTGGTTCCCTCGCTCGGCGCTCGAGACCATATTCGAGCTTGAATCCGAGCGGCTCCAGGACCTGGCCTTCGTCCCTGAGGCCGTGGAGAGCGAACGCGGCGTGATAATCTCGGAACGCCGCACGAGCGTCGACAACAACAACATCAGCAAGCTGCTGGAGCAGGTCCGCGCGACCGCGTACGTGGCGCACCCCTACCAGTTCCCGGTGATCGGCTGGCCGTCGGACATCGAGTCCTGGACATTGCAGGACCTGGAAGACTTCTACCGCAGGTACTACGCGCCCAACAACATCACGATGGTCGTTGTTGGCGACGTAACGCCCGCGGAAATACTCGACCTGGCGGAAGATTATTTCGAGGACATCCCGGCGCACGACCCGCCCGCCGATGTCCGCACGGTGGAACCGGAGCAGCAGGGCGAGCGCCGCGTGGTCATCGAAACGGACGCGCAGACACCGATGCTGCACATCGCGTTTCACGCCGGCCGCGCGGCGGACCCCGAGACGCTGGCGATGAACCTGTTGCTGAACATCCTCGTCGCCGGCGATTCGTCGCGCCTGCACCGTGCGCTGGTCGAGGAAGAGCAACTCGCCATATCGATCGGCGGCTTCCAGTTCGAGGGCTTCGACCCGGACCTCGTGTATTTCTACGCAACGCTGCCGCCAGGGGGCGACCTCCAAAGGGTGGAAGAACGCATCATCGAGGAACTCGCGCGGGTTGCCGCCGAGGGCGTCACTGCAGCAGAACTCGAGAAAGCACGCAACATCGTGCTGGCGGACTTCTGGCGCTCGATGGCGACAATCGACGGCAAAGCTGCCGGCCTCGGTGAGGCGGCGGTATTCCACGGCAGCTACGAGAGACTCTTCGAGTTACCCCGGGACATCGAGGCTGTTTCCGCTGACGACCTGAAGGCTGTCGCGGCGTCTGTATTCCGCCGCAGTAACGCCACCATCGGTACACTGTACGCAGCGGCGCCGGAGGGCGAGAAATGACCGTTATCCGGCCGTTCGCGGGCCTCGCCGCCCTTGCGTTGACGATGCTGGCGGGCACCGCTTTTGCCCAGGATGTCACGCTGCCGGACTTCGAACGGATCGAGCTCGACAACGGCACCGTGCTGTTGTTGAGTGAAAAGCCGGAGGTGCCACTGGTTTCCGTTACGGCGATCCTGCGCGGCGGCGCCGTCGTGGACCCCGACGGCCAGAATGGACTTGCAAACCTGCTTGCGACGCTGCTCGAGCAGGGCGCCGGTGATCGTGACGCCGCGGCGTTCGCGGAGGCCATCGATGCGTCGGGCGGTATGCTGACGAGCCGCGCCGATCTCGAGACCGTTACGGTGTCGGGCAACTTCCTCGCCCGCGACGCGGACCTGATGGTGGGTTTGCTGGCCGACATGCTGTTGCGCCCCGGGCTCGACGAAGCCGAGTTCGAGAAGCTGCGCGAGCGAGCGATCAACTTCATTCGCGCGGCAAAAGATACGAACCTCAGAGCGCTGCTGCCGATCTACGGCGAGGCTTTCCTGTTCGGCGGGCATCCTTACGGCAACCCGGTTAGCGGCAGCGAGACGACGCTTGCCGCAATCAGCCACAGCGACGTCCTCGATTTCTACGAGCAACAGTTCGGCGGCGACCGGCTGATTATTGCCGTATCCGGCGACTTCGATGCGCCGGCGATGATCGCGAAACTCACCGCGGCGTTCGGTGACTGGCGCCCGGCCGCAGCGCCCTTGCCCGAGGTGGCGCCGTTAACCGGGCAGCACGGGCGTCGCGTGCTGCTGGTCGACAAGCCCGGCGCCACGCAGACGTATTTCTGGCTGGGGAACGTGGGCGTCGCACGTGACTACGACCAACGGGCTGCGCTCGATATTGCCAATACCCTCTTCGGCGGCCGCTATACGTCGATGCTCAATACGGAGCTGCGGATGAAATCGGGGCTGACGTACGGGGCCCGGTCACGGCTGACGCGGGCAGCGCAGCCCGGCTCAGTCGCGATCACCTCGTTCACGCCGACCGAGAGCACCTTCAAGGCGATCGACATGGCGCTCGAGGTGCTCGGACGGCTGCACGAAAGCACCGTGGACGAGGAGATGCTCGACTCCGCCCGCAACTACATCGTCGGGCAGTTTCCGACAGCGCTGGAAACCGCCGCGCAGCTCGGCCGCGAGTTGGCGTCGCTCGAGGCCTTCGGTCTCGATGTCTCCTACATTAACGACTACGGCCGGGCGCTCTCGGCGGCCGACACGGCGACGGTTGCGGCCGTGATCGACGCGGTTTACCCGGCCGCCGACAATCTGGTCTTCGTGTTGCTCGGCGACGCCGAAGCCATTCGCGAAGAGGCAGCCCGGTACGGACCGGTGACCGAAATGCCGATAACGGCGCCGCACTTCAGACCACAGACCAGCGCCGAAGAGTAGCCGTAGCCGCCTTTCACTTGCCGATACAGAATTCGGAGAAGATCCGCCCCAGCAGGTCATCCGCCGTGAACTCGCCGGTAATCGTGCCCAGCGCCTGCTGCGAAAGGCGCAACTCCTCGGCGAGCAGCTCTCCGGCGCGCTCGTCGCGAAGCGCGGCGCGCCCCGCTTCGAAATGACCGCGGGCGTCGCGCAGCGCTTCGAGGTGACGGCGCCGCGCGGTAAACGCGCCCTCACCGAGATCGCGAAAGCCGGCGAGATCGCGGATGCGCGCACGCAGCGCGTCGAGCCCTTCGCCCGTTCGAGCGGAGAGCATTACGACCGGTTGCTCGCCATGCACAATGCCCGGCTCCTCGTCGCTCAGATCAATTTTGTTGCGCACAATGGTGACCGGGATGCCGTCCGGTACGGGCTCCTCGATCCAGCCCGGCACCGCTTCGGTCGCATCCTGGATCCAGAGCACGGCGTCCGCTTCTGCCATCGCCTTGCGCGCGCGGCGAATGCCCTCTTGCTCGATCCGGTCCGGGTTGTCCCGCAAGCCCGCCGTGTCGACGAGTTCCACCGCGAGACCGTCGATATTGATGCGCTCCCGCAAGACGTCCCGGGTCGTCCCGGCGAGCTCCGTGACGATCGCCGTTTCCTCCCCGGACAGCCGGTTCATGAGACTGGACTTGCCCGCATTCGGTTTACCCACGATGACGACCTGGTAGCCGTCGCGCATGACGCGCCCCACGGCCGCCTGCGATAACAGGGAGTCGAACGCCGCCGCGCAGCGCGACAGCCGCTCACCGAGTTCGCGGTCACCGAGGAAGTCGATCTCTTCCTCGGGGAAGTCGATAGCTGCCTCGACGTAGACGCGGATCGCCGTCAGCTGTTGGGCGAGATCGTTGACGGCGGCGGAGAAGACGCCACTCAGCGAACGCAGGGCCGCGCGCGCGGCCTGCGCGGTGCCGCTTTCGATGAGGTCGGCGATGGCTTCAGCCTGTGCAAGATCGAGCTTGTCGTTCAGAAACGCGCGTTTGGTGAACTCGCCCGGCTCCGCCCGCCTCGCGCCGAGCTCGATGGCCGCCGCCACCAGCAACG
>CBFHSG010000005.1:48175-85023 GCA_965658465.1 Woeseiaceae bacterium
ACGACAGGACCACGGGCCCACCGTGGCCGTGCAGCTCCACCACCGATTCGCCGGTGAACGAAGCGGGGGCCGGGAAGTACAGCGCAAGTCCCGTATCGACGGGCTCGCCGCGCGCGTCTGTGAAGGTGGCGAAAGTCGCGACTCTCGGTTCCGGTACACTGCCGAGCATGGCCCGGGCTATGCGCTCAACATCACCGCCCGACATGCGCACGATCCCCACGCCGCCCGTCCCGGGTGGCGTGGCCAGGGCGACTATCGTGTCGTCGAGGGCCGGCATAGGGCAATGAAAACACAGGTAACCGCGACATGCAGAACAAGAAAATCAGTTTCGACAACGGCGACGGCCATTCACTGTCCGGGCTCATGGCCCTGCCAGAGACCGCACCGAGAGCCTATGCTCTCTTTGCACACTGCTTCACCTGTTCGAAGAACCTCAAGGCGGCAACCAACATCGCGCGTGCCCTGACGGACTCCGGCATCGCCGTCCTGCGGTTCGATTTCACGGGGCTCGGCCAGAGCGAGGGCGATTTCGCCGACACGAACTTCTCCTCGAACGTCAGCGACCTGCTGGCCGCAGTGCGGTTTCTCGAGGAAAACTACCGTGCGCCGGAGATCCTGCTCGGCCATTCGCTCGGGGGTACGGCCATCCTGCAGGCCGCCGCCGAGGTTCCGTCCGCGGTGGCCGTGGCAACCATAGGCTCGCCATCGGACCCCGGTCACGTCCGTCACCTGTTTGCGGGTGCCGAGACAAGCCTGCGCGAGCACGGCGTCGCCGAAGTCAATCTCGGCGGCCGGCCATTCACCATCAAGCGGCAATTCCTCGACGACCTCGAGCGGCACGAGCTGCCGTCCGCCATCAAGTCGCTGCGCAAGGCGCTGTTGATCATGCACGCGCCGCTGGACGACATCGTCGAGATCGACAATGCGTCGGCTCTGTTTGCAAACGCGCTGCACCCGAAGAGCTTCATCAGCCTGGACCGGGCGGACCACCTGCTTTCCCGGGAGGAGGATTCGCTGTACGCGGGCCGGGCGCTGGCTGCCTGGGCGTCGCGCTATCTCGAAGCGGACACCGCCGCAGCGGACGCCGGCCACCCCGACACCGGCGACTACGAAACGGCTGCGCGAACCCGCATAAGCGGCTTCCGCACCGAGCTCGTCGCCGGGGGCCACGAACTCACCGCGGACGAGCCTGCCTCCCTTGGCGGCACCGGTGCGGGCCCGTCGCCTTACGATCTCCTGTCGGCTGCGCTCGCCGCCTGCACATCGATGACTCTGAAAATGTACGCGTCCCACAAGAAACTCGACCTCGCATCGGCCACGGTGCGCGTCAGGCACGGCAAGGTTCACGCCAGGGACTGCGAAGACTGCGAAAGCAGCGAGGGTCGCATCGACCAGTTCGAGCGTGAGCTCGTGCTCGAAGGCAAACTGACGGATGCCGAGCGTCAGAGGATGCTCGAGATTGCCGACCGCTGCCCGGTTCACCGGACGCTGCACGCCGAGGTGAAGGTCCGGACCGCGCTGGCCGACGCCTGACGTCGCGCGGTTTTTGTGACCAGGATCAACGCAAAAAGTGTGTGCCAATTCCAAACTGCAGCCTCCACTATCCGCAGTCAGGGCCGAACCCCGCCCGGCACCCAGGGAGGAACTTATGAGCAATCCATACGACACCGCAGCGCCACGAAAGGCGTCGGTTCTCGGCCCGACACTCAAATTCAAGGGCGAACTCTCCGCGGAGGAAGACCTGTTGATCCAGGGCTGCGTCGAAGGATCGATCAGGCACTCGTCGACCCTGACCGTCGGCGAGAGCGGTCACGTCAAGGCGACCGTCTCCGCCGAGTTCATCGACATCGAGGGTAGCGTCGAAGGCGACATCCATGGCTCCCGGTCCATCACGGTTCGGGAGAGCGCCAACATCAACGGGAATATTTCGAGCCCGACCGTCTCGCTCCACGAGGGAGCGACGTTTAATGGCACTATCGATATGACCGGCAAGGCATTCCAGAAGACCGACGACGATACCGCCACGGAAGAAGCGCCCGAACCCCGGGCCGCAAACGACGATGCCGGCGAGGCGGCTGCCGAGACACCCGATGCGCCGCGCCCGAAAACCACGAAAGCCGCCAGGAAATCGGCTGATGCCGCGTGACGGCCGGGGAGAATCACAATGTCCGATACGCAATCAATGAAATCGCCCGGCGACGATAACGAGGCCGTTAGCGAATCCGGGGTTGTCGCCCAGAGCGACGAACCCGTCTCCGTGATCGGAGAATCGCTGCATTTCAAGGGCGAATTGTCGGCCGGCGAGGATCTCGTTATCGAGGGCACGGTCGAGGGCACAATCAACCAGGGCAAGTGCTGCCTGACGGTGAAGCCGAAAGGCCAGATAATCGCCAGCGTCAATGCAACGAAGATATTCGTAGAGGGCAAGGTGAAAGGCGATCTCTCCGCCACGGTCAGCGTGACCGTCCGCGAAAGCGGGGTGGTTGACGGCAACATCGTCGCACCTTGCGTAGCGATTACCGAGGGCGCGACCTTCAACGGCAATATCCATATGCGAAACCCGAAGGAAAGCGCGGACGACTGAGTCGTCTCGACCCGGGTAACTATTTTTCCCGGTTCTTTTTCTTCTTACCGGACTTCTTGGCCTTTTCCTCTTTCTCGACGACCTTGTTGATCTTCCATTGCTGCGCGATCGACAGCACGGTATTGGTCGCCCAGTAGAGAACCAGGCCTGAAGGAAAGAACGCAAAAAAGCCCGTGAACATGATTGGCATGATCTGCATTACCCGCGCCTGAACGGGATCCGCGGGCGCGGGGTTCAGTTTCTGCTGCAGCAGCATGGCCGCACCCATGATCAGCGGCAGAATGAAGTACGGGTCCCGCGTCGACAGGTCCGTTATCCACAGCGCGAAGGGCGCCTGGCGCATTTCCACGCTCTCGATCAGCACCCAGTAGAACGCGAGGAAGAACGGCATCTGGATCAGTATCGGCAGACAACCTGCGGCGGGATTGACCTTCTCCCGCTTGTAGAGATCCATCATCTGCTGTGACAGTTGCTGCTTGTCGTCCTTGTAACGCTCCTGCAGCGCCTTGATACGGGGCTGGAGGTTGCGCATTTTCGCCATCGACCGGCCGCTCGTCTCGGTCATCTTGTAGAAGGCAAGCTTGATCAGGATCGTTACCAGGATGATCGAGACGCCCCAGTTGCCCACGAAGTCATGGATGAACCCGAGCAGCCAGAACATCGGCTGCGAAAGGATCGTCAGCCAGCCGTAGTCCACGGTCAGTTTCAGCTTGCCGTGCAGCTCCTCGAGTTGCGACTGGATCTTCGGTCCGACGAACAGCTGCCTCGAGAATGTTTCCGCGGCGCCCGGCTCCACGGTGCGTTTCGCGCCGACTACACTGGCGATCATCGTGTCGCCCTTCACTTCCACGCGATAGACGTGCGGCGCGCCGGGCTCCGGGACGATGGCGCTCAGAAAATGGTGCTGGATGGCGGCCACCCAGCCGTCCGGAGTCGAAAATTCCACCGGCCCTTTATCCTGCAGGTCGTCGCGCTTGATTTTTTCGGCCTTGTCGCCGTTGTAGGTCTGCGGCCCGTCGAACGAATAGGAGTCCACGTCGAACATCGACCGATCGACCCCTTTCGAACGCCGCAAAAGTTGCGTGTACTGGTCGCCGCGCCACGGCTCCGCGCTGTTGTTGACGAGCGTCTGCTCCACCGTGATTGCGTAGCTGCCGCGCGTAAACAGGAAACGCTTCTCGACGCTTACGCCGTTCTCGTCGGTCCAGGTCAGCGGGACCGCAATCTCGTCGGCGTCACCGAGCGCGTAGTCGCTGCGAGGCGAGCTGAACACCGTATCCTGGTTGGCCGTGGTGCCGGTCGCGCCGCGCAGGCCGGTGCGAATCAGGCCGAGATTGCTGCGCTCCGGGCTCAGGAGTTCGACGAGGTCGTTCGGACGATCTTTCTCGACCGGGTAGCCAAGCAACGTTGCATGCACCAGCGTGCCGCCGCGCGTCGATATCTGCAGCTCGAGGACATCGGTGCGCACCGTGATGATGGCGCCCTCGGCGGTCGGCTCGGCCGGCTCATCGCCAGGAAGCGCGGCGTCCACCGTTTGCGCCTCGCCGGCGACTTCTCCGAGTTCCGGTAGCGTCAGCTGGTCGTCATCCGCCTCGACCGGCAGCGGCTCCGTCTCGGCTGGTGCCGTCGCCGGCACGGGTGCGGGGCCATAGTCCTGCATCCACGTCTGGTAGGTAAACCAGAGCAGCATGCCGAAGGCGGCCCATACCAGCAGTCTTTGATTGTCCATGCGTTGTTATTCCTGCCCGCCCCTGGCACCGTTTCCGAGCCTGCATCGTCGCCAGTGATCGGCCAGGCTGTCAAACAGCTGCCGTCGGGTGGCGCCTGCCGCCGCCGGCTGGTTGATGACGACGATGTCGAGACCGTGTAATTCGGCCTGGTGCTGTCTGAATGACTCCCTGACGATACGCTTTACGGTGTTTCTCGATGTCGATTTACGGCAATGCTTCTTCGAGATCGCGAGCCCCAGCCGTGCGCTCTGGCCGTCATTATCTCGGCTGAGCACGGTGAACCATTTGTCGCGACTGCGGTCTGCCTGCTCGAATACACGGGCGAACGCCGCTGCGGTCAGTAGCCGGTTATGTCGTCTGAACCGGAATGACGCGTTGCGTGACGAGCTGGGTTCCAATCCTGGTGGTTACTGCGCCGCGTGTCGGGCCAACGGCTCGTTTACGGCGTCAGCTTCGCGCGACCCTTGGCGCGGCGCCGCTTCAGGACTAAACGGCCAGCCTTGGTCGCCATACGGGCGCGGAAGCCATGCGTGCGTGCGCGCTTCAGTTTACTGGGCTGATACGTACGTTTCATGTTCCTGCTACCTGTGTTTTCGGGCGGTCTCCGGAGGCCGCCCGCAAAAGGGTCGGCAAGGGTACGCTCGCCCTCCGGCAGTGTCAATAGAGGTGCCGCTCGGGCGGCATTCGGTCACGGTCTGTCGGGGAAAATCACAATTTGGCAGCGGCTTCTTATACGGTATAGACTGCCCGGTCACTCTCGAAAAACCGCCTGCCTAAGGCTCACTGGGGATTTCCTTGCCGGCCGAAACAACGCTCTGGAATCGCTGCATCCGCGACCTGCAGGCGGAGCTGCCGGAGCAACAGTTCAATACCTGGATTCGCCCGTTGCAGGCTGTCGAAGACGACGGTCGGCTCAGGCTTCTTGCACCGAACCGGTTCGTCGTGGACTGGCTGCAGGAACACTATATCCAGAGAATCCTGGAGATCATCGACGGCTCGGGTGGCAACACGGAGCTCGTTGTCGAGGTGGGGTCGAGACAGGGGGCGCCGAAGCCCGAACAGGCCTCACCGCGGCCATCGCCGAGAACCTCCGCGCCGGATCCCGGCCCGGCGATCATCGCATCACGGCTCAACCCGGCCTTCACATTCCCGAGTTTCGTGGAGGGCAAGAGCAACCAGCTTGCGCGCGCAGCCGCGTCGCAGGTCAGTGAGAACCCCGGCACCTCGTATAATCCGCTGTTCATTTACGGCGGGGTTGGCCTGGGCAAGACTCACCTGATGCATGCCGTGGGGAATGCCATGCTCGAGCGCAAGCCGAACGCGCGTGTCGCTTACGTGCATTCGGAGCGATTCGTGGGCGATATGGTACGCGGCCTGCAGCACAACAAGATCTCTGAATTCAAGCGCTCGTACCGCTCGCTCGACGCCCTGCTTATCGACGACATTCAGTTCTTCGCGGGGAAGGAACGATCTCAGGAGGAGTTCTTCCATACTTTCAATGCTTTACTCGAAGGCCAGCGGCAGATTGTGCTCACCTGCGACCGCTACCCCAAGGAGGTCGTCGGCCTGGAGGAGCGACTGAAGTCCCGCTTCGGCTGGGGGCTGACAGTTGCTATCGAACCACCGGAGCTAGAGACCTCGGTGGCAATCCTCATGAGCAAAGCGGAAGCCGACGGCGTGGATTTACCCGAGCAGGTGGCGTTTTTTATCGCCAAGCGGATTCGTTCAAACGTGAGAGAACTCGAAGGCGCGCTACGGCGGGTCATCGCGAACTCGAAATTCACCGGCCGGGCCATCAACCTCGAGTTCGCTAAAGAAGCGCTGCGCGACCTGCTTGCACTGCAGGAACGCCTCGTCTCGATCGAGAATATTCAGAAGACCGTCGCCGAGTATTTCAAGATACGTGTCGGCGATTTGTTGTCGAAAAAGCGCAGCCGGTCGATCGCACGGCCGAGACAAGTTGCTATGGCGCTTGCGAAGGAGCTCACGAACCACAGCCTGCCGGAAATCGGTGACGCTTTCGGCGGCCGCGACCACACAACGGTACTGCACGCGTGCCGCCGCATCCAGGGATTACGAGAGACGGAAAAGCGCATTGATGAGGACTATCTAAATCTGTTAAGAACGCTGACGGGATAATGTGGATAACCGGTGGATAATAGTGGCTGCGAGTTTTATCCACATAATGTACACAGGCAGGAGACCGGAAATGCACCGGGATTCCGGCCGGAATTTATAACTTAAGTCCATGATTTATATAGTTGTTTTAAAGTTATACACAGCCATTATCGTGCTTAATAATTACAGTAATCTAATAATTTCCAATAATTATTAACAGGTGGAACCTATGAAGTTGAGCGCAAGCAGGGACGTTCTCCTGAAGCCTCTGCAGGCCGTGATCGGGGTAGTGGAGCGGCGTCAGACCATGCCGATTCTTTCCAACGTGTTGCTCGTTGCCAAAGAGGGTGAGTTGGCGGTGACGGCAACGGATCTCGAGGTGGAACTCGTCGCCCAGGTAGCGGTAGATGTACAGGCCGGAGGCGAAATTACGGTATCGGGGCGGAAGCTGCTGGATATCTGCCGGGCGTTACCGGAAGGCGCGGAGGTCGCAGTCAGTGTCAGCGGGGAGAAATTGCATGTGCGCTCCGGGCGCTCGAAGTTTGCATTGGCAACGCTGCCTGCAGCGGAGTTTCCGAGCGTGGAGGACATCAAGGCCAGCCAGACGATTACGGTTGGTCAGGAAGTGCTGGGGAGACTGATCGAAAAGACGCATTTTTCGATGGCGCAACAGGATGTGCGCTACTACCTTAACGGCATGTTACTGGAGACGGGCGGCCAGCATATCCGCTCGGTGGCCACTGATGGTCATCGATTGGCTCTGTGCCAGGCGGAGCTTGAAGGCGCCAAGCTGGATGAGCAGCAGGTCATTGTGCCGCGGAAAGGTGTGCTCGAGTTACAGCGGCTGCTTACCGGGGAAGGTTCAGTCGATGTGGTGCTCGGGGCGAATCACGTGCGGATTCAGCTGGATGGCATTCGCTTCACCTCAAAGCTGATCGATGGTCGCTTCCCGGAATATGACCGTGTGATCCCGAGGGATTCGACCAACGAGCTGCGGGCGGACCGGGGCGTGCTGCGTGGTGGTTTGCAGAGAACGGCTATCCTGTCGAATGAGAAATACCGGGGCATTCGCCTGATCATTCGGGATAACGCGGTGGTATTGCAGGCGCATAACCCGGAGCAGGAAGAAGCCGAGGAAGAGCTGGAGGTAGCCTACAGCGGCGATGACATAGAAATCGGGTTCAACGTCAATTACCTGCTGGACGCGATCGGCGCGGTCGATAGTGATGATGTCGCGCTGTCGGTGGTGGACAGCAATTCGAGCTGCCTGATCCGGGCGCCGGAGACGGATGACTGCAAATTTGTCGTTATGCCGATGCGCCTGTAACAAGGCGCTCGGGCGAAATGCGTGACGATAAAGCGATTCACGGCGCAGGGCTTTCGCTGTCTCGCCCACGTCGAGTTCGAGCCTGACCCGCAGTACACCCTGGTCTATGGGGCGAACGCGTCCGGTAAAACCAGTTTGCTGGAGGCGCTGGCGTATCTGGGGCGAGGAAAGTCGTTTCGCGGGGCAGCGCCAAGTAACCTGATTCAACACGGCAAGCCGGAATTGGTACTGTTTGGCCAGGTCGAGGCCGGCGGGCGGCTCGCCAACGTCGGGGTCCGAAACAGCCGGGCGGGGCTGGAAGTCAGGATCGACGGGGACAGCAGCGGTGGGGCCGCGGCGTTGGCGGCGGCGTTGCCGCTGCAGGTGATCGACCCGGATGTTCACGATCTTGTCTGCGGGGGGCCGGATGTGCGCCGCCGATTCCTGGACTGGCTGACGTTCCACGTGGAACCGGAGTACCTGGCGTTGTGGCGGCAGTTCCGCCGTGCACTCAAGCAGCGTAATGCCGCGCTGAAGTCGGGCGGGCCCCGTGAGTCCGTGCAGGCATGGGACCGGGAGCTCTGTGGGCTCGGCGAGCGAGTGGGCACGGCACGTGAAGCGGCCCTGGCGGGGGCGCTGCAAAGCCTGAAAGAGCACGGCACTGCGCTGCTTGGGGCAGAGATTGATTTCCGTTATTCGGCCGGCTGGAGTGCTGATCAATCGCTGGAAGCGGCGCTGGAGGGCCATTTCGAGCGCGATCGTGCGCTCGGCACAACGCAGGTTGGACCGCATCGTGCTGATTTACGGTTGATTTACGATGAGCGGCAGGCGCGACGACTCGTGTCGCGTGGACAGCAGAAGTTGCTCGCGAGCTCGATGATTCTTGCGGCGACGGAGACGGCGCAGAGGGTGCTCGGTCGGCCGCTCGTCCTGTTGCTCGACGATCCGGCGGCGGAGCTCGATCGGAAATCCCTGGCTCGCTTGATCGAGCGGGTGGCAGGTCTCGGCAGCCAGGTCATCGCGACGAGCCTCCAGGAGGATGAGCTGGTGTTTCCGGTGTCGCCGCGAGTGTTCCACGTGGAACAGGGCGCGATTCGCGAGACCACCACCGGGGCCTGACGACGGCCCGCACAGGGCCGCGGTACAGGCCCCGAAACCCGATAAAAAAGAGCGCTTTGATGCTCGTTTAAGGGCCTGATTTTGATACAATAAGTCGGTTTTTACTCGAGGAAACGGGATGACCGACCAGAAGGATTATACTTCCAGTAATATCAAGGTCTTAAAAGGCCTCGAGGCTGTACGTAAACGGCCAGGAATGTACATCGGCGATACCGATGACGGCACCGGTTTACACCACATGGTCTTCGAGGTCGTGGACAACTCGATCGACGAAGCGCTTGCCGGTCACTGCAGCCTCATTACGGTAACGATTCACGCCGATGAATCGGTGACGATTTCCGATGACGGGCGCGGAATACCCGTCGATGAACACCCGGAAGAGGGCCGTTCCGCCGCCGAGGTCATCATGACGGTGCTTCACGCGGGCGGTAAATTCGACGACAACTCCTACAAGGTGTCCGGTGGCCTGCACGGTGTCGGCGTGTCGGTCGTCAACGCACTGTCGGAGCAGCTGCTGCTGACGATCCACCGCGATGGTAAAACCTACCAGCAGGAATACGCCTACGGCGAGCCGCTGGCGCCGCTGACCGAGATCGGTGACACGGACCGCACCGGCACGACGCTGAGATTCAAGCCGAGCGCCCGGACCTTCACCAACATCGAGTTCCACTACGACATCCTCGCGCGCCGTCTTCGCGAATTGTCGTTCCTGAACTCGGGCGTTCGCATCCGCCTGGTCGATGAGCGCGACGAGCGCGAAGACGTGTTTGAGTACGAGGGCGGCATTCGCGCGTTCGTGGAACACCTGAACAGAAACAAGAACCCCATACACCCGACGGTGTTTCACTTTTCCACGATGCACGATGATGTCGGTGTCGAGGCCGCGCTGCAGTGGAACGACGGCTACCAGGAAAACATGTTCTGCTACACCAACAACATTCCACAGCGGGACGGCGGCACGCATCTCGCCGGGTTTCGCAGCGCACTCACCCGGACGCTGAATGCGTACATCGAAAAAGAGCTGAGCGGCCGAAAGGAAAAAGCATCGCCTTCCGGTGACGATGCCCGCGAAGGGCTCACGGCCGTGCTGTCCGTGAAGGTCCCCGACCCCAAGTTCTCGTCGCAGACCAAGGACAAATTGGTTTCATCTGAAATTAAAGGCATCGTCGAGCACACCATGGCCGCGCGGCTCGAGGAGTACCTCCTCGAGCAGCCCCAGGAAGCCAAGGCCATCGTGGCGAAGATTATCGACGCCGCGCGTGCCCGGGAAGCGGCCCGCAAGGCGCGCGAGATGACGCGACGCAAGGGCGCCCTCGACGTTGCGGGCCTGCCGGGCAAGCTGGCGGATTGCCAGGAGAAAGACCCCGCAAAATCAGAGCTGTTCCTTGTCGAGGGGGATTCGGCCGGTGGCTCGGCAAAACAGGGCCGCGACCGGCGCACCCAGGCGATCCTGCCGCTCAAGGGTAAGATCCTGAACGTCGAAAAAGCGCGTTTCGACAAGATGCTGTCGTCCGCCGAAGTCGGCACGCTGATTACCGCGCTCGGCTGCGGCATCGGCCGGGACGACTTCGATCCCGACAAGCTGCGCTACCACCGCATCATCATCATGACCGACGCGGACGTGGACGGCTCCCACATACGTACGCTGCTGCTCACGTTCTTCTACCGCCAGATGCACGAGTTGATCGAACGCGGTCACGTCTACATTGCACAGCCGCCGCTGTACAAGATCAAGCGCGGCAAGCAGGAGGTCTATGTCAAGGACGATGCGGAACTGAACGCCTACCTGCTGGCGTCCGCGCTGGATAACGCAGAGCTGCATGTCACTGCCGATGCGCCACCGCTGTCCGGCGTGGCGCTCGAAGCGCTTGCCAAGGAATACATCGCCGTTGAAAGTATCTTCGATCGCCTGGCGCGCCGCTACGACGAACACGTAGTGCGAGAGCTGGCCAGCCTGCCGCAGGTCACGACGGCGCTTGCCGAGGACCTCGATCAGCTCGAGGCATGGACGGAACAGCTATCTGCACGGCTCCCCAAGGGCGGCGGTGACCGGGCGCAGCGCAATGGCAACGGCTCCAGCTATGTCGCGGCGCTCGACCGTGGCGACGAGGACGGCGAGGGCGTGCGCATCGAGATCACGAGGATTCAGCACGGCGTCGGCACCACGCGCTACCTGCCGCGTGAGTTCTTCGAAACGAATGAATACGCGCACATCATGGCCTTGTCGACCAAGCTCGAGGATCTGCTGGGCGAGGACGCCTACGTCAGCCGTGGCGAACGGCAGCTCGCGGTCTCGAGCTTCCCGGAGGCCGTAGACTGGCTCATGGGCGAGGCGCGCCGCGGCCAGAGCGTCCAGCGTTACAAGGGACTCGGCGAGATGAACCCGGACCAGCTCTGGGATACCACCGTCAACCCGGAAACGCGGCGGCTGATGCAGGTCAAGATAGAGGACGCGGTAAAGGCCGATGAAATCTTCACGACCCTCATGGGCGACCAGGTGGAGCCACGCCGGGAATTCATCGAGAAGAACGCGCTGACAGTATCGAATCTCGACGTTTAGCTGTTTGACGGCGCTGATCTCCGAATAGCCAATGCTCGATAAACGCATAGTCCTGCATGCCGCGTTCGTCCTGCTACTGCCCGTGCTTGTCGCGGGCTTCGGCTGGTCGCTTTGGACGGCGGTGCTGCTGGTGCTGCTCGCTATCGTGTGGCGCTGGGCGATTGTGCTGCAGGACTTCCTGCGGCCGGCGTCCGCTCCCGAGATAGTGCTGGAGACGATCTCCGCGAGCCATTTCGTGGAAAAGGTTCGCTGGTGCATGGACCGGCTCGGTATCGACTACGAGGAGGTCCCGTGGTGCGGAACGCTCGGCGCGTTCTACCTCGGCCGCACTGTGCCGCGGCTGCATTTCCGGACGGGCATCGTGCGCTCGCAAATCGGCAATTCGCCGGAAATCCTGCGCTATCTTTGGGGCGCCTACGGCTCCTCGCACGGCAGCGCCGCCGCCTTCCTGCGGCCGACGTCGGAGCGCCTGGAGTTCGAGCGCCGCGTCGACCGTTGCGGCGTGAGCCTGCAGGTGTGGATCTACTACCACCTGCTCGATTGTCCGGACCTCTGCAAGCGAGCGTGGGGCGTGTATAGCGAGGCTATACCGCGTTGGCAGCGCAGGCTGGTCGGCGTCCTGTTTCCCGTGCAGGCATTCATGATTCGCAAGACGTTTCGCGTCAACGAGTCGAATTACCGCAAGAGCTGTGAGCGTATCGAGGCCCTGCTCGCGGAAACGGAGGCCCTCCTCGCCGACGGCCGCCGCTCGATACTGGGCGGCGAAGCGGTCAATTACACGGACCTGGCTTTCGCCGCCATACAGGGCGCGTGGCTGCAGCCGGCGGAATACGGGGGCCGCGCCGGCATTCGCATAGAGCGTGAGCGGGCCCCCGCCGGGATGCGGCAGGACATCGAGCGGTGGACAGACGATTACCCGGGCGTTACCCGGTTCATCGAAGACCTGTACGCATCGGAACGCAATCAGGAATAGGTTTATGAGGACAGCTGTTATCGTAGCCTGGCTGGCGCTTGTCGCCGCCTGCGCGGGCACCCCGGAAATGCCGGCGGATGTCCAGGCGGTGCGCGACTACGTCGAAGTTTCAGAGCTCGGGGAGACGGACCGGATACGCACCCACGGCTCTGACGCATGGTCGCCGGCGACCCATTATTTCGCACTCTACAAAAGCCGCGATGGCTGGTACCTGCTGGAGTTCACCCGCAACTGCCGGGAGCTCACCGATAACACGCGGGTAACGGCCGACCGGCGTTACGACCACAACGTGATGCGGCGCGGCATAGACACCCTGCGCGGCTGCCGCATCGACCGCATGTACTCGCTGACCGACGCGCAGGCCGAGGAAATCGAGGCGCTCGTTCAGGCCAGCGACAGCGGAAACTAATTCCGCCGCGGACGGTCTACCCGGTTGCCGGCCGGCACCGTTGGACAGCGCTGTGCGGTGGCGAGGAACACAGGAAAACGATACAGGGGACAACAGTGAGAAAGAATGCAATAGCGGCCGCCGCGATAGTGGCCCTAACGGCCTGCGGCCAGCAGGAAGTACCAGCGGTCGCGAAAGACGCACCGGAGGCGTTGAAGTCGGGTATTTCGGCGGAGCACATGGACGCAAGCGTCCGTCCGGGCGACGACTTCTTCAGTTATGTCAACGGCACGTGGATCGCGGAGACCGAGATTCCTGCCGACAAAGCCAGCTACGGCGGCTTCGGCATCCTGGCCGACGAGGCGCAGGAGGACGTCAAGGCGATCATCGAGCAGTCCGCATCCGGGAAATTTGCGGCGGGCTCCGACGAGCAAAAGGTCGGCGATCTCTATAAGTCCTACCTGGACATGGAAACACGCAATGCCAAAGGCGTGACGCCGCTCGAGCCCGAGCTCGAGCGCATCGCTGCGATCGCAAACCACGACGAACTCGCCCTGTATTTTGCTGGCGCGGGCCGCCGGGGCTATCCGGTTCCGGTCAATATCGGCCAGGTCGCCGACTTCAAAAACCCGAATTTCTACATGATCTACGCGTGGCAGAACGGTCTGGGCCTGCCGGATCGGGAGTACTACTTCAAGGACGACGACGCATCCGTCGCGATCCGGGATAAGTACGTCGAGCACATTGAAGCGATGTTCGGCCTGGCGGGCTTCGAGGATGCGACTGCCGCGGCCACCGAGATCATGGATCTCGAGACGCGGATCGCTGCCGCGCACATCACGAAGGAGGCTGCACGAGACTGGCCGAACAACTACAACAAGGTTGCTCTCGACAAGCTCAACGACGTCATGCCGAGCTTCAACTGGCAGGGCTACATCGACGCGGCCGGAATTGCGGATATCGAGGGGCTGGTCCTCATGATGACCTCGTATTTCGAGGCGCTCGACACGATTATTGCAGAGACCCCGATCGACACCTGGAAGACCTACCTGAAGTGGGTTGCGCTAAACACGCGGGCCGACGCGCTCAGCAAGGCGCTGGACGACCAGAACTTCGAGTTCTACGGGAGGACGCTTACCGGCCGCGAGGAGCAGCGCGCGCCATGGCGGCGTGCTGTTGGCACGGTTAACAGGCTGCTGGGCGAGGTTGTCGGCAAGGTCTACGTCAAGGAGCATTTTCCGCCCGAGGCGAAGGAACGCATGCTGGAACTGGTTGGCAACCTGATCAACGCTTACGAGAAGAGCATCAGGGAGCTCGACTGGATGTCCGACGAGACCAAGGCGCAAGCGCTCGACAAGCTGCACAAGTTTCGTCCGAAGATCGGCTATCCGGATGTCTGGCGCGACTACTCGGCGGTCGACATCAAGGCGGACGACCTGTTCGGAAACATCGAACGCGCCACGGTGGCAGAGTACGAGCGCGAGCTCGCGCGCCAGGGCGGCCCTGTCGATCGAGACGAATGGGCCATGAACCCGCAGACCGTCAATGCGTATTACATGCCGCCGCTGAACGAAATCGTCTTCCCTGCCGCCATTCTGCAGCCGCCGTTTTTCAACATGGAGGCCGACGACGCCGTCAATTACGGTGCAATCGGGGCCGTTATCGGCCATGAAATCGGTCACGGCTTCGATGACAAGGGCAGCACCTTCGATGGTGACGGCGTCATGCGCGACTGGTGGACGGAAACCGATCGTACCGAGTTCGAGGCCCGCACGGCAAAGCTTGTCGACCAGTATGACGAGTTCGCGCCGTTCGAAGACCTGAATGTGAACGGCGAATTCACGCTTGGCGAGAACATTGGCGATCTGGGCGGTATCAGCATCGGGCTGCTCGCCTACAAGATGTCGCTCAACGGTGAAGAACCGCCGGTCATCGACGGCTTTACCGGGATCCAGCGGGTATTTCTCGGCTACGGCCAGGTATGGCGCAACAAGTACCGCGACGAAGCGTTGCGCCAGCAGATCATGACCGATCCTCATTCGCCGTCGAAGTACCGCGCGAACGGCGCGGTCAGGAACGTGCCCGAGTTTTACGAGGCTTTCGATGTCGCCGAAGGTGACGCGTTGTACCTGCCACCCGAGGAGCGCGTGAAAATCTGGTAGCGCCGCTACGAATCCTGTTCGCGCGCCTTTTGTTTGTAGACCTCGCTGATCTCGTTCATCTTGGTCTCGACCCAGTCCTGCACGATCAGGTTGGTCTCCTTGGGATCGCGGCCGGCGGCGTCAACCGGTGGTCCGATGCAGAAGCGCACCTTGCCGGGCCGCTTGATGATGCTGCGACGGCCCCAGAAATCGCCGGCGTTGTGGGCTACCGGCACGATCTTGCAGCCGGCGTCGCGCGCAAGCGCGGCGCCGCTGACGCCATAGCGCCGCGTCTCACCCGGCGGCATCCGCGTCCCTTCCGGGAAGATCGTTACCCAGATGCCTGCGTCGAGCTTGTCCTTGCCCTGCTCGATCACCTGTTTGACCGCGGAGCGGCCGGCGCGGCGGTTGATGAATATCGGGTCGAGCATCAGCTTCATCGCCCAGCCCAGCAGCGGTACGTACATGACCTCGCGCTTGATGACCCACGCCGTCTTGGGGAATACCGTTACGTGCCAGTAGGTTTCCAGCGTCGACGTATGCTTGATCATGATGACGCTCGGCTCGTCGGGCAGGTTTTCCAGGCCTTCCACTACCGGGTCCATGCCGCAGAAGAACCGTCCTGCCCACACGGCCAGCCGACAATAACCGACGGTGATCGCCCAGTGCACGCTCGACGGCGCCCAGAAGGTGAGCAGTACCAGCAGCGCTCCGATCGCGACGGAAATGCCGCCGAACGCGATGAACAACAGCGAGCGGATCAGCCGCATGTCACGTCGCCTCGTCGATCAGCGCCCGCGCGGCGGCGGCCAGGTCGTCGTAAACGGGCACGTTGGCCAGCCGCGCTGGCAGCTCCGCCTCGGTCTTGCGGCCCTTGCCGCTGCGAACGAGCATGGGCCGGGCGCCGACAGCTGCGGCTGCCTCGAGGTCCCGCAATGCGTCACCGATGACCGGAACGCCGGCAAGCGAGGTATCGAAATGGCGCGCCAGCTGCTCGAGCATGCCGGGTTTCGGCTTGCGGCAATCGCAGTCGTCGTCCGGGCCGTGCGGACAGATGACGATGCGGCTGATGTGGCCGCCCGCTTCGTGTACCAGGGAGAGCATTTTCGCGTGCATTGCGTCGAGCGCGTCCTGGCCGAACAGGCCGCGGGCGATGCCGGACTGATTGCTGGCCACAGCCAGCGTAAAGCCGGCGCTGGTCAGGGCCGCAATCGCTTCGAGGCTGCCTGGAAGCGGCCGCCACTCGTCCTCGTTCTTGATGAAAGCCGCGGAGTCGTGATTGATCACGCCGTCGCGATCCAGGATGACCAGGCCCTTGCCGAGGCTCTCCGCGCTCATCGTCAGGCGATGGACAACCGCGAGATATCGGCCACATCGAGAAACAGGGCCCTCAGCCCGCCGAGCAGCGCGAGGCGATTTCTCCTCACGTCGTCGTCGTCGGCCATGACCATGACGTTGTCGAAGAAACGGTCCACGGGCCCGCGAAGCGTAGCCAGCTCCTGCAGGGCCCGCGTGTAGTCGCGCTCTTCGAGCAGCGGACGAACCTTCACCTCGGCCGAGACAAGCGCATCGTAAAGCGCGCGCTCGGCATCCTCGTCCAGGAGTTTCTTGCTGATATCGGTCGTCTCGGTGGTGCCGGCCTGGCGCAATATGTTGGCGATGCGTTTGTTGGCAGAGGCCAGGCTTTGTGCATCGTCCAGCTCCAGGAAGGCCTGCACGGCCTGCAGACGGAGTTCGAAATCAACCAGAGACGCAGGTTGCCGCGCCATGACGGCGTCGAAGGTGTCCGTGTCCAGGTCGGCGTCGCGGTCGAGGAAGTAGCGACGCAGGCGATCGGTTATGAACGTGTACAGCGATTCGGCGAGCTCCTGCGGGTCCTCCTTGCCAGCAGGCTGCAGCTCGAGCGACTTCGCAATGAGTGTTTTCACGTCGAGATCCAGCCCGCACTCGATCGAGAGCCTGATGACGCCGAGCGCGGCGCGCCGCAGCCCGAACGGGTCGCGGTTGCCCGAGGGTTTCTTGCCGAGCGTGAATATGCCCGCGAGCGTGTCGAGCCTGTCTGCGATCGCGAGTACGCGGCCTTCGTCCGTCCCCGGCAGTGCATCGCCGGCAAATCGCGGCTGGTAATGTTCGCCGATCGCGGTGGCGACGGTATCCGACTCGCCATCGGAGATCGCGTAATAGCGGCCCATCGTGCCCTGCAGGTCGGGAAACTCCCCGACCATACCGGTCAGCAGATCGCATTTGCAGAGGCCCGCCGCACGCTCCACGGCGGAGCTATCCATCCCGAGGCTTGCCGCGATCGAGGCTGCGATCTCGGCAGTGCGGGTGCTCTTGTCGTAAAGACTACCCAGGCCGCGCTGGTAAATGACGTCTCGCAGCGCCTCGCGGCGTGTGGAAAGGGCCTTGCGCCTGTCGCTGTCCCAGAAGAAAGTGGCGTCCGCGAGTCGCGGGCGAATCACCCGTTCGTTGCCATCCCGAACCTTGTCGGGCTCTTTGCTCTCGAGATTCGCGACCGTCACGAAACAGGGCAACAGTGCATCGTCGTCGTCGGCCACCGGGAAATAGCGCTGGTGGCCGGTCAGCGTGGAGATAACCACTTCACGTGGCAGCTCGAGAAAGGCCGCATCAAAATTCCCGAGCACCGGCACCGGCCACTCCACGAGCGCCGCGACCTCGTCGTAAAGTGCCTCGCCATCCACGATGTGACCGCTCGCTTCTTCGGCCAGGCGCTCGACGCCATCCTGGACGAGCTTGCGGCGAACGTCGAAGTCGGCAATGACATGTCCTTTTTCTTCGAGCGTCTGCCGGTAGGCAGACGGCTTCGAAATGGTGATCGGGCCTTTGGAGTGAAAGCGGTGACCCATGGTCGTGTTGCCGCAGGGGATGCCCATGATGGCGCCTTCGATGACAGTGGAGCCGTGCAGCAGCACGATCCAGTGAACCGGGCGCACGAACTCCGCTTCGCCATCACCCCAGCGCATGCGGCGGGGAATCGGCAGATCGGCGAGCGCTTTCTCGATCAACGCCGGCATCAGTTCTGCCGTCGTCTTGCCCTTTTCGACGGTTTCGGCAGCCAGCCAGGCGCCCTTTTCGGTCTCGACACGGCCCAGGTCGGCAACGTCGACACCGCATTTTTTAGCGAAGGCGGTGGCGGGCGGCAGCGGCTTGCCGTCGTCGTCGTAGGCGACCGAGACCGGTGGCCCTTTCTGGGAGAGGCGGCGATCTTCCTGCGCGGCGGCGAGCGCTTCGACGATCACGGCGAGACGACGCGGGCTTGCGTACGCATGCAGTTCTCCGTGCCCGAGCCGTGCCCCGTCGATTTCGTTGCCGAGGTTTGCGGCAAAGGCATCCATGAGTCCGCGCAGCGCCTTCGGCGGCAGCTCCTCGGTGCCGATTTCCACGAGCAGGTCGGCAGGCTTCATGCGTTTTCGCTCCGCGCGCGCACGGACTCGATCATCGGGAATCCGAGTTCCTCGCGACTCTTGTAATACGCCTCGGCGACCGCGCGCGCCATGGTCCGGACCCGCAGGATATAGCGCTGGCGCTCACTCACCGAGATGGCCTGTCGCGCGTCGAGGAGGTTGAAGAGATGCGATGCCGCGAGCATCTTCTCGTACGCCGGGAGCGCGAGGTTCTTTTCGATGAGGCGCTCGCAATCGTGCTCGGCGTGATCGAAGTCGTGAAACAGGTTGTCGACGTCGGCTTCGTCGAAGTTGTAACGGGACTGCTCGACCTCGTTCTGGTGGTAGACATCACCATAGGTGATGCGGCCCAGCGGACCGTCGGTCCAGACGATGTCGAAGATGCTCTCGACATTCTGCAAATACATGGCGAGGCGCTCGAGACCGTAGGTAATCTCGCCCGTAACCGGGCGGCACTCGAGGCCGCCGACCTGCTGGAAATAGGTGAACTGGGTGACTTCCATGCCGTTCAGCCACACTTCCCAGCCCAGGCCCCAGGCGCCCAGCGTCGGAGACTCCCAGTTGTCTTCGACGAAGCGGATGTCGTGCACGAGCGGGTCGATACCGATGGCCTCGAGCGACTCGAGGTACAGGTCCTGGATATCGTCCGGGGACGGCTTGATCGCCACCTGGTACTGGTAGTAGTGCTGCAGGCGAAAAGGATTGTCCCCGTAGCGGCCGTCCGTCGGACGCCGGCTGGGCTGCACGTAAGCCGCGCTCCAGGGCTCCGGGCCGACGGCGCGCAGGAACGTGGCCGGATGAAACGTACCGGCGCCCATTTCCTTGTCGTAAGGCTGCATGATGACGCAGCCGCGCTCGGCCCAGTATTGCTGCAGGCGGAGAATAAGGTCCTGAAAAGAAAGCAAAGGCTGTGCGTCCTTGGCACTCATTGAACGGGGTCACTGGCGGCAAACCCGCGCAGTATAGGGTACTCGGGCTGCTTCTTACAGTTCGCGGGCCGAGGCCCGCTCCTACGTCAGGGCGACCCTGCAGGAGCGCTTCTCGAAGCGCGGTTCGCCATCGGGATCGAACGGCCGGCCATGCTCCCGCACGGTGCGCGCCATCAGGCCCGCACCAAAGTAGTGCGCTATACCGGCCAACTGCACTATACTGGTGCGTGTTTTTGGCGGTGCCTCAGCTAAAAACGATTTAAAACAGCCACTTGGACAAAGCACCATTTTGGCACGTTTACTGCAGTACAGAAGCAACCGGGCCGGCCGTTGCCGGCCGTTTCTATGCATAGCGACTTTTGGAGGAAACCATGACGCCCGCAGAGGTACTCGACCTCATCAAAGAGAAAGAGGTCAAATTTGTCGACTTTCGGTTCACGGATACGAAAGGAAAAGAACAACACGTCACTGTGCCCGCCCATACGGTCGACGAGGACCTGTTCGAAGAGGGAAAGATGTTCGACGGCTCGTCGATCTCCGGTTGGAAGGGCATCAACGAGTCCGACATGATCCTGCTGCCGGACGCCGCGTCGGCCGTGGTGGATATCTTCACGGACGAGGTCACCATGAACCTGCGGTGCAACGTCATCGAGCCGTCCACCATGCAGGGCTACGATCGATGTCCGCGCTCGCTGGCGGAGCGGGCCGAGGCGTACCTCAAGTCAACCGGTATCGCGGATAACGCGTACTTCGGACCCGAGAACGAGTTTTTCGTCTTCGATCACGCGTCCTGGGGTGACACCATGCAGGGTGGCTTCTACAAGGTCGACTCCGACGAAGGCGCGTGGAACAGCGACCGCAGCTCGGAAGAAGGCAATATCGGCCACCGGCCGACCGTGAAGGGTGGCTACTTTCCCGTGCCGCCGGTCGATTCGCTGCACGATATCCGTTCCTCCATGTGTCTCGCGCTCGAAGAGCTTGGGCTCGAAACGGAAGTGCACCACCACGAGGTCGCCACGGCCGGCCAGTGCGAAATCGGCGTAAAGTTCAACACGCTGGTGCGCAAGGCGGACGAGGTACAGGTCCTCAAGTACGTGGTACACAACGTCGCGCATGCATTCGGCAAGACCGCGACCTTCATGCCGAAACCGCTCGTCAACGACAACGGCAACGGCATGCACGTCCACCAGTCACTGACGAAGGGCGGCGAGAACCTGTTCTCGGGTGACGGTTACGGCGGGCTGTCGGATACCGCGCTGTATTACATTGGCGGCATAATCAAGCACGCCAAGGCGATCAATGCGTTCAGCAACCCGGCGACCAACAGCTACAAGCGCCTGGTTCCGGGATTCGAGGCGCCGACGATCCTCGCGTATTCGGCACGCAACCGTTCGGCGTCGATCCGTATACCGTATGTCTCGAACCCCAAGGCGCGGCGCATCGAGGTGCGATTCCCGGACTCGATGGCGAACCCCTACCTCGCGTTCTCGGCCATGATGATGGCTGGGATCGACGGTATCCAGAACAAGATCCACCCGGGCGACGCCATGGACAAGGATCTCTACGACCTGCCGCCCGAGGAAGAGAAAGAGCTGCAGCTCGTCGCGTTCTCGCTCGACGAGGCGCTCCGGGCCCTCGACGAGGATCGCGACTTCCTCAAGGCGGGCGACGTCTTCTCGGATGACCTGATCGACGCATATATCGACCTGAAGATGGAGAACGTCACGCGCCTGCGCATGACCACACATCCGGTCGAATTCGACATGTACTACAGCCTCTAAAGGTGTCAAAACTGTGAACCGGGCGGCATTTTGGCCGCCCGGTCACTGCCCCAAACGACGATTTAATTGCTATGCTAATCAGATGGAACCGCGTTTTGTTTTTTCGCTCCTCTGCCTGCTTGCGGTGGCTACCGCCGCTGCACAGGAGGCGTATCGCTGGGTCGACGAAAACGGCGTCGTGCATTACTCCGATCGTCCCCGGGAAGGCGCGGAAGCCATCGTGCTGCCGGAATCCAACGTCGCGACTACCCGGCGTGTTCCACGCCCTGCCAGCGAATCGCAGCCGGACGATGAGCCGGCCCCCAAGCAGGAGAGCGGCTATAGCAGTATCGAGATCGTCTCGCCCAAGTCCGAAGAAACGCTATGGAACATCGAGGGCGTCCTGAACGTCTCGGTGGCGCTGCAGCCGGCCCTGCAACAGGGGCATCAGGTTCGCGCGTATTTCGACGGCAAGATGCAGCCGGTGAGCGGGACGAGCTTCCAGCTGCAGGAAGTCTGGCGGGGGGTCCACAACATCCAGGTGGAGGTGGTGGATGCATCGGGCAACGTGATGATCCGCACCCAGCCGAACCGCTTTTACGTGCAACAGAACACGGTGGCGTTCTAGACGACGGCGTCATTCGCGACCAGGCAGGAAATATCCTCGACAGCCTGAGTTCCGGCGTGATCCTGCTGGACAGGAACCTGCTCATCCTCCGTATCAATCCTGCCGCCGAGAATATCCTCGGCGTCAGCCAGCGGCGTGCGCGCGGCGAATCCCTGCTGCAGCTCCTCGATGACGATCCCGAGCTTCGCGACATACTGAGCCGGGTGAGCGTAACCGGCGACCATTATGCGAACGAGCTGCACCTCGGTCCGAACGAGGTGCAGGCTGACGAGCGGATCGTGGATTGCCGCGTGTCGCCGATCAGCAGCGGAACGGCAACGCTGCTCGTCGAGCTTACCGACGTCACCCGGCGCGCGAAAATCAGCCGTGAAAACGCCCTTCTTATCCAGCATGGCGCCGGCCGGCAGATGATTCGCCAGCTCGCACACGAGATCAAGAATCCGCTCGGCGGTATACGCGGGTCCGCGCAATTACTCGCGCGCCAACTCGGCGCCAAGGAACTGAGCGAATACACGGACGTCATCATCAGCGAGACGGATCGTCTCGCCAGTCTCGTCGATACCCTGCTCGGCCCGGGAGGCGCGCCAAACAAGCAGCCGCTCAACGTGCACGAGCTTATCGAATACGTCGTTCGTATCATCGAGGCAGAAGACCGCCGTTCGTTGCACATCGTCCGCGATTACGATCCGGGTCTGCCGCTCATCGAACTCGATCGTGACCAGATGGTGCAGGCATTGCTCAATCTCATGCGAAATGCGGCGGCGGCGCTCGACGGCCAGGGAACGATTACACTGCGGAGCCGGGCGGTGACCAACTTCACGATCGGCGACATCCGCCACCGCGTCATTGCCAGCATCGAGATACAGGACGATGGTCCGGGCATTCCTGCGGATCTGCAGGACACCGTTTTCTATCCTCTCGTCACGAGCAACCCTCACGGCACCGGGCTGGGGCTTCCCGCTGCGCAGGAACTGATCAGCCGCCACGGTGGCCTTATCGAGTTCGAAAGCCGGCCCGGCCGCACCGTGTTCTTCGTGCGCATACCGCTGGATCAATCGGGATCCGCCACATGACGAGCGATGTATTGAATGTCTGGGTCGTGGACGACGACCAGTCGGTCCGCTGGGTCCTCGAGAAGGCGCTGCGCCAGGAACAAATGGATACCCGCAGTTTCGAGCGTGCCGAGCACCTGCTCGAAGCAATGGAATACGAGTCCCCGGACGTTCTGGTCACGGACGTGCGCATGCCGGGAATGAGTGGCATTGCCCTGCTCGAAGAAGTGAACCGGCGCTGGCCGGAGCTGCCGGTCATCGTCATCACGGCGCACTCGGATCTCGAAAACGCAGTGGCGGCCTACAAGGGCGGCGCTTTCGAGTACCTGCCTAAACCCTTCGATATCGACGAGGCCGTGGAACTCGTGCGCCGCGCGGCGCGCCGCAACGGCCATGAGCCGCAGGAAGCACGCGCAGACGGGCAGGACATACCGTCGCTGATCGGCCAGGCGCCCGCGATGCAGGAGGTGTTCCGATCGATCGGGCGGCTCGCCGGCTCGAGCATGACCGTGTTGATCACGGGCGAGTCCGGTACCGGGAAGGAGCTGGTCGCTCGTGCGCTGCATGAGCACAGTCCGCGTGCGAACAAGCCATTCGTCGCGCTCAATACCTCGGCCATCGCCGCCGAGCTGCTCGAGTCCGAGCTGTTCGGGCACGAGAAAGGTGCGTTCACCGGTGCTGACGCACGGCGCATCGGGCGCTTCGAACAGGCTGACGGCGGTACGCTGTTTCTCGACGAGATCGGCGACATGTCGCCGGCCCTGCAAACGCGCCTGCTGCGCGTGCTCGCGGAAAGCGAGTTCTACCGCGTCGGCGGGCAGCAGTCGATCAAGGTCGACGTGCGAGTCATCGCGGCCACCAACCAGGACCTTGCGCGTGCAGTGAAGGAATCGCGCTTCCGCGAAGACCTGTTTCACCGGCTTAACGTGATACGCATCAATACGCCGCCACTTCGCCAGCGCCGTGAAGACATTCCGCTGCTGCTGAATCACTACCTCACCGAGGCCGCGCACGAACTCGCCGCATCGGCCAAGTCGATCGACCCTGAAGCCATGGACGTGCTGCAGAGCTACGACTGGCCGGGCAACGTACGGCAGCTCGTCAACGCCACGCGGCGGCTGACCGTAACGGCGCCGGGCAGCGTCATCGGCATGCAGGACCTGCCCGCGGAGATGGGTGGAAGCGCGTCGCAGGAACGCGCCACCCAGGACTGGACCCGCAGCCTTGCAAGCTGGGCGGAACGTCAGCTCAGCTCCGGCGAGGCACCGCTGCTCGATCGTGCGCTGCCGGAATTCGAAAAAACGCTGATCCGCATCGCCATGAGCCAGACCAACGGCCACCGGCAGGAAGCCGCAAAACTCCTCGGTTGGGGCCGCAACACCTTGACCCGCAAGATGAAGGCGCTGCATCTCGACTGATCTGTCGCAGGAGCGGTTCTCGAACCGCGATCGCGCGCCTGGGCGCGCTCCTACAGGTGAGCGCTTACTGACTGTAGGAGCGGGCCCCGGCCCGCGATCGAGCCTGGAGACGCCCCTACGGGGTCTGAATATTAGGGGTCGGACCGAATTTTGGCCCTTATCGAAATATTCGGTTCAACCCCTTTCTCAAAATGGCAGCCTGTTAGGCCGGCGCGGGCTAAGATCCGGGCATCGCGTGACTCCGGTCCGCGCAATGGAGAACAGCGGTATGAACTGGGAAGTTGTAGGAGTTATTGCGGAAGTCGTCGGGGCGATCGGAGTCGTGGTTTCTCTCATCTACGTCGCCGTTCAGGTCAAATCCAATACGCGCGCCCTGAAAGCGAGTGCAAGCTTCGAGACAGCGCATTCGTGGGCTACATTCAACGAGATGCTGGTCAGCGCCATGATTGGCGACCCGGCCTTTCAGGCCGGGGAAGAGTGCAGGCTTGTCGAAGTCGCCGCCACGTTCTATGACCCTGATGCCCGGCCGGGGGATCTTTCAAAAACCGATACGATTTTGGTGTCAATGATGCATCGGGCACTGTTCCAGAAACTGGAAGGCCAGTACTACCAGTTCAAGCACGGCTACCTGGAGCCACAGATCTGGGCACAGCGCCGTGACTGGGCGAGAGGCGTTCTCGAGCTACCGCTGGGACGAGCCTGGTGGGAGCAGGAAGTTCTGGCGGCTATCTTCAGCCGTGAATTCATCTCCGTGATCTCCGATGCGGCAGCCCCGAGCGCCAAGGTAAAGCTCGCCGGATTCGAGGAATAAAAGAACAGGCTGAGGTACTCGGCCCGGTCGTGCCATTAGGCCGGCCGGGCAGCAACTCGTAATATTAGGGGTCGGACCGAATTTTGGCCCTTATCGGAAATATTCGGTTCGACCCCTTTTCTCGCGAAGCTGCCGGAAGCCGCTGCCCAGGTGTTTCGCCGTATAATTTCGGCTGATGGCCCAACCTGAGCGCCCCCGGCAAATATTGCCGGAGGCATGCATGCCAGCTGATCATCGACGACCTGCATTCATCTGCAGTCTGACGCTCCAGAGAACGAGCTTTCCGGTGGCCTCGTGCACGGGCGCGGTAGGATGAACCGTGTCGTACCAGAAATACGAGTTTGGGTCGTCCACGACTTCGCCCAGACATGGTGGACATTGCGGCGGGTCGATGGCCGTACTGGTGGTGTCCTCCACACCGATGAAGGTAGGGTGTGCAAGTAAGGCTCGCCACGGCCTGTAGACGTCGACAAAGAAGATATCTCCCTGGAACCCGCCCCGTTTCAGGTCGCGCTCCAGGTCTCTGATGGCATTCTTGAGCAACACGTTGGCTTTTCTCGTGGCTTTGCGCGCCGCTTTCGCCGCATCTTTGCCAAGCGCAGTGATTTCAGGTGTCTTCTCCAGGGCCGGAATGTTGATAACCAGTATGGACTGGGCACCGGCACTAACGAGTGTTTCGACATGCGATACGATGTTGGCAACGATCTCCTCCGGTGCCCGGATCGGACCCGGCGGCAGAATGTCGTTTCCTCCGCCGGCGACAACAAACAATTGCCCAGGCCGCGGCGCCGACATTGAAAGGTACAAGCCGATCTGGTCACCCAGGTTGGGTGTCCCGAAGAGACTCATTCCTGAGCCGGTCTCGGCACCTCCCCAGGCGTAGTTGGTTCCGCCACTCAAGCTCGGTGCTGCTGGCGCGACGCCCAGCCACTCCGCCAGAACTTCATGCCAAACGGGCCCGTTGCTAAAACGACCGTCGAAATACAACGGTGAAGGCGGCAGCTGAGACTGCGTTGCCAAATACACGTTGCCCGTATCCGACAGGCTGTCGCCGAACACGACGAGTTCGGAAAACGGTGCGTCGTCCGCAATTGCTGGCGAAAGTGATGCGATCAGCAACGTAGAGAGCAGCGAAAACAGGCCTGTCGCGCGCCGTACTCGGCCACGTGCAATCCGGAAAACCCTGGTTCGTGTTTCTTGAATACTTAACATAATGAAACCTTCCTTTATCATGCGAGACGTTATCTGGCAGGGCTTTTAGCGTACGAAGTAAAGGCCTCACGGGCTTGAAGGTTTAACGAAGATTTGGCGAAGATATGCGACAATCGCCCGGGGAGAGCCTGTGCAGGCTGACGCCAAGCAAAATTCCGATCGCTATCGGATCGACGATCTCGATGTCGACCTGGGTCAACGTTGCGTGTTTCGTGGCGACCAGGAGATCCAGCTTCCGAAACTGTCGTTTTCCATGCTGGTGGCCCTGATCAAGGCAGCACCAAATGCCATTTCGATCGACGAGCTGATCGACCAGGTATGGGAAGGGGCTGTCGTCAGTCCCGCTACTGTGTCCAAGCGGGCAGAGCTGTTGCGGCAAGCGCTTGGTGGGGACGGCCGAAATTCGCGGTACGTGGCCCTGGTCCGCGGCCACGGTTACCGGCTGATACCAACGCCTACACAGATTCGACGTACAGCCGCGAACCGAAAACCTCGTACCTTGCTGGCCGCGGCCGCTATTGCGGCACTAATCGCCGGGATCGTCTGGTTCATGATGGGCGACACCGAACTTCCGCCGACGCACTCGATTGCTGTACTGCCCTTTGCGAACCTGGGCGCGGAAACAGGGGGCGAGTATTTGTCCGACGGACTCGCCACTGAACTGACGGGGCTCCTGACGACAATTCCGGACTTCAAGGTTGCAGCACGGACCTCTGCGTTCGCTTTCAAAGGCCGCGATATCGATGTCACCGACATTGCCCGCCAACTGCGTGTCCAGCACATACTTTCAGGGAGTGTCCAGCAGTCGGGTGATCGCCTGCGGATAACCGCGCAACTCGTCGATGGACGGGATGGCTATCACGTCTGGTCGAACAGATGGGAGCGTGACCTCACAGATATCTTCGACATTCAGGACGAGATCACCGCGGCCGTTATCGATACTTTGCAGATTCAGTTGTTGCAGGTCATTCCTTTAGCGAAGCGCGCTGATCCTGAGGCATACGCTTATTACCTGCAAGGTAAGAAAGCATTTGCTGAAGACAATGAACCCGACGTTGGAGAACTGGAAAACGACCGCCTCATACGTGCGCTAGCGCTCACGACGCATGCGCTGGCTATAGATCCCGAGTATGCACCGGCGTGGGGTCAGCTGGCCGGCATCCAGTTTAGTCAGGCCCAATGGGAAAAAAGCGACCAGGCAGAGGCGTTTGCACGCGCCGAGGCCTCGGCACATCGGGCCCTGGACCTTGATCCGGATCAGGTTACGGCGCTTTCGATCCTTGGCTCGGTGTCCGACGGTTGGCACTGGGACGCCGAGTCGGCCGCGAATTGGTACAAACGCGCGCTGACGGCGGCACCTGGCGATGCGAACACGCTTAACGCCATCGCGGTCTTGTACGGGCGACTCGGGCGACGGGGCATCGCGCACCAATACATGCTTGCCGCGCGCGATCGAGATCCACTCAACAGTCAGTATGCCATTAATCTGGCAGTCTCCCTGTGGGACCAGGGGGAGTTTGACGCAGCCCGAGAGCAGCTCGACCGGGCGCGGCACATTGCACCGGATGCCATCCGAATTCAGGTATTCGAAGCTCTGTTCGCAAACCTCGAGGGGGATTATGAATCCGCTGTCCGGCATTCCGAGAAGCTGAACAGAGTGTTGTTCGCCTGCGCCCTCCACAAGATGGGGCGATCAGAGGAAGCCCGTGACGTGCTGGAAGAACTACGGAGCGCCAATTCGCCCGGTGCTACAAACATCGCAATAGTGTATGGCTGTTTCAACGACAAGAACAACGCATTCGCGTGGTTGCAGCGGGCCTATGAAGACCACGACGCTTCCTTGAGATGGCTGCGTAGCAATCTGGCTATCGAAAATCTACAAGATGATCCAAGGTGGGAGGCGCTGCTGCAAAAGGTCGGTATCTCCGATGCTCATGCACAGCGGGTCACTGAAGTCCTCGGCAACCTGGGCCTTTGAACCGATCGTCCACTGACCGTCTGAACGGCACATTTGGATGCGGATTCAACCCACGCAACAGGTCTGAATTCAGATCAGGTCCAGTTAAGGTACTTTGCCGAATCGACGCGATTCGTGTACGAGCGGATAAAGAACAGTTACATCCGATAAAAGCAGCTCTTCGCCTGTTAGACTCGTGACCGCTGCAAATTATCCAAAGCGGCCATCATCCTCAGAGCGCGACATGGCGAAGAATCTCAAGAACGAAACCGGGCTGCTGAAAGAAGCGCTGCGCATCGTCATAGACGACGCGGTCAAGCGCGGCATCGTCGAGTTCGAGCCGACCGATCCTCACAAGCTCAAAATAGAATACGCATACCGCCTGTTGGTACACGACAAGGAAATTATTCCACTGCCACCCGATCAGGTGACGTTACCCAATATGAAGCATCGGCTCGCCAAATGGGTGTCTCATAAATTGCCGGCCGAACATCCCCTGCTGAGTTAGGATCTTCGCGTTGCTCGTCCTCTTCAGAAACACGCCTACCTGAAGTTCCGCACCAACACGCCCATTGGAGCGTGCGCGAAACACAAAGGGTTCGCGAAGTCTGGTTTCAGGCCTGCAACGTGCCGACAAGGTCGCTGACGGAGTCGATGCTGTGTCGTTCGAGGTAGTCGAGGATGCCGGCGTTGATCTTCTTACAGGCATGCGGATCGTAAAACAGCGCGGTGCCGACACCGACGGCCGTGGCACCGGCGATGATGAATTCCAGCGCGTCCGTGGCGGTGCGTATGCCGCCCTGGCCGATGATGGGAATGCGATGAGGGACGGCGACTTCGTGGACTTCGTGCACCTTGAGCAGCGCGATCGGCTTGATAGCGGGTCCGGAAAGGCCGCCGCGCACGTTGCCGATGATGGGCTTGCGGGTTTCTGCGTCAATGGCCATCCCGGTCACGGTGTTGATCACCGAGAAGCCGTCGGTGCCCGCTTCGATGCACAGGCGCGCGTTGTTGCGAATGTCGGTCTGGTTCGGCGACAGCTTGGTGAAGATCGGTTTGGTCGTTTGCGCGCGGCAGGCCGCGACGACACGGGCGGACATCTCCGGGTCGTTGCCGAACTGGACGCCGCCCTCCTTGACGTTGGGACAGGAGATGTTGATCTCGATGCCGTCGATCGGCGAATCGTCGAAGCGACGTGTCACGCGCTCGTACTCCTCGAGCGTCGATCCCGAGACGTTGGCGAAAAAGCGTGTCTCACTGAAGTCGAGCCCGGGGAGGATCTCGTTTACCACCGCTTCGACGCCCGGGTTCTGCAGGCCTATCGCGTTGAGCATGCCCATCGGCGTCTCGTAGACGCGGTGCGGCGGGTTGCCGAGGCGTGCGTCGCCGGTCGTGCCCTTGAGCACGACGCCGCCGACGTCGCGGTTCGAGAAACCCTCGACCCGGGTGTATTCTTCGCCGAAGCCGACGCAGCCGGACAGCAGCACGATGGGCGACGCCATCGACAGGCCGCAGAGGTCGGTATGCAGAGGGTTGTTTCGGTGGTTCATCGGATGCGGCATTCTAAACGATATGTTCAGCCTGATCCTGTACGAGCCGGAAATACCGCCCAACACCGGCAACATCATTCGCCTGTGTGCGAACACGGGCGCGAACCTGCATCTCGTGGAGCCGCTCGGCTTCGAGCTGGATGAGCCACGGCTCAGGCGCGCGGGCCTCGATTACCGCGAATTTGCAACCGTGCAGACCCACGCGTCGCTCGAGGATGCATTGGCGGCCATCGGCAATCCGCGCGTGTTTGCGCTGAGCACGCGCGGCTGTACGCGTTACGATGCGCCGCGCTACCGGGCCGGCGATGCGCTCCTGCTGGGCCCGGAAACGCGTGGCCTCCCGCAGCCACTGCTCGACAGGCTCCCCGAAGAACAACGACTGCGGCTGCCGATGCGGCCCGGCAACCGCAGCCTCAACCTGTCGAACGCCGCCGCCGTCGTGGTCTACGAGGCCTGGCGGCAGCTCGGCTTCGAACAGGGCAGCTGATCAGGCCGCCGGTTCGATGTTGCTGTTGAGCCGGAGCAGGTTGCCCGGGTCGTACTGTGCCTTGATCTTCGCCAGCCGCGTATAAGCCGGGCCGAAGTTCCTCGTTTTGGCGTCGCGGTCGTACTCGATGTTGTCGTAGTAGCCGCCCATGTAAGGCTCGAGGGCCGCGTACTGCGCCCGGGTAGCCGCGATCATCTCCTGGTCCATGGCCGGGTCGCCCCAGCCCGTGACGAACACGAGCATGAGTTCGGCGTTGCGATGCGGGAACGCGGTGTCGGTCTCACTGACACGCTTGACGGCGCCGCCGGCGACGTGATTCGTGAGGAATACGCGGGGATCGTAGGCGTCGATCATGGTATCCACGAGGCCCTGCGACCATGCCTTAATCATGCCGTTCTTGGCATAGGACCTGACACCGTGCGCCATCATGGCGTCGGCACTCGTCTGCATGATCATGTAGTCCTGGACCTGGACGCCGTCCACGAGCGGCTTGCCGATCGCTCTGAGCGGCGCCAGCTCTTTCTCGCCCGCAGCCGGATCGCCGTTGTAGACGATCTCCATGATGACCGAGTCGCCGACCTCGGGCATCCGGCCCATCGAGGGACCGACGTACAGCTCGTCGGAGAGTCCGGCCGACCATTCGGCGTAGAACTCGAGCACCTCGCGCGCCTGCTCGATCGGCCACACGATATTGCCGGACAACACGTTGCGATCGAACGGATGCAGCTGGTACTCGAATTCCGTGACGACGCCGAAGTTGCCGCCACCGCCGCGGATCGCCCAGAACAGGTCCGGCTCCTCGTCCGCACTGATCCAGCGAATCCGGCCGTCGGCGGTGACGATCCGCGCACCCGTAACGTTGTCGATTGTCAGTCCGTACTTGCGGTTGAGGCGCCCGAAGCCGCCGCCCAGCGTGTAGCCGCCGCAGCCGGTGTGCGAGACGACGCCGGCGGTCGTCACCAGGCCTTTCTCCAGCGCCGCCGAGTCGAGCGCATTCAATAATGCGCCGCCCTGGACGCGCGCCCGTCGCGTGTCTGCATCGGCTTCTGCGGCATTCATCTGCGACAGGTCGATCATCAGCCCACCGTTGCAGACGGACTTCCCGGGCCAGCTGTGGCCGCCGCCGCGCACCGCCACGAGCACGTTGTTATCACGCGCGAAACTGACGGCATTGCTGACGTCTTCAGCCGTCAGGCAGCGAGCGATCAGCGCCGGGCGCTTGTCGTGCATACCGTTCCAGATCATGCGCGCCGTATCGTATTGCGGGTGCCCGGAGAGCATCACGGGCCCCGACAGCGCGTCGCCGAGCTCCCTGACCGCCGCTTTGCTCAAGTCGATTTCCGCGCCGTCCAGGGATACGGCGGCGATTCCGGTATCGGCCTGGGTAGCGACGGGAGTTTCCTTGCCGCAGGCGGGCAGAAATGCAGCAGCTACACCGGCCGCGACTGCAGACCGGCAGAATTGACGTCTGTCCATGATTATTCCCCTATATTTTTTGAGCGCATACAGTAACTAGCGCCGTATAGAGGAAAAGTTTAGACCAAACCCGGCGAATAGCCAGCGGCGAAGCCGGCTCAGTGCTCCGACTTGAGGTCGCGGCGCATCAGCGCGCCGACCGCCTCCCTGGGCGATGCATCCTCGTACAGGATTCGGTAGACCTGGTGGCAGATCGGCATCTCGATCCCGAGTCTCTCCGCCACTTCGTGCACCGCCTGCGCGGCCAGCACCCCCTCCACGACCTGCTGGATTTCTTCCTGGGCCGCTTCGACCGACTTGCCTGCCGCGAGCGCGAGCCCCATGCGCCGGTTGCGCGACAGGTTATCGGTGCAGGTGAGCATGAGATCACCCATGCCGGCCAGGCCCATGAACGTTTCACGTTTCGCGCCCAGCGCGACGCCCAGCCGGGTCATTTCGACAAGCCCTCGGGTAATGAGTGCTACACGGGTATTGGCGCCGAAGCCCAGGCCGTCGGACATGCCGGCGCCGATGGCGAGGACGTTCTTGACGGCGCCGCCTACTTCGACGCCGATCATGTCGGCCGAGGTGTAGGCGCGGAAATTGTCCCCGGACAACGACACGGCCAGGTCCTGCGCGAACGCCGCATCGTTGGCTGCGATCGTCAGCGCGGTCGGCAGCCCGTCACCCACCTCCCGGGCGAATGTCGGGCCGGACAGCACAGCAACAGGCCGTTCTGCGCCGAGCACCTCGGCCGCGACCACGTGCGGCAGCTTGCCGGTATGCAGTTCGAACCCCTTGGTTGCCCAGCAGACTCTCGCGCCGTTCGTGAGCAGCGGCTTGATGCCCTCCAGCGTTTCGCGAAACCCGTGGCTCGGTACCGCGACTAGAATGTCGCGGACACCGTCGAGGCATTCGTCGAGCCCGACGACGGCGTCGAGATTGTCGGGGAACGCGGCGCCCGGGAGGTAGCGGGCGTTCACACGCTCTTCGCGCATTTGCGCGAGCTGAGCCTGGTCGCGCCCCCACAGCCGTATCGGCCGCCCGCTGCGGGCGAATTGCAGCGCCAGCGCGGTGCCCCAGGAACCCGCCCCGACGACTGCGATCGGCTGTGCGCGGGCGCCGCTTATCAGTGTGTCTCCGCCGCCGCGGCCGCTTCGGCCTGTTGTTGCTGCAGCGACTGCTGATACAGCGAATCGAAGTTGATGGGCTGCAGGACGAACTCGGGAAAGCCGCCCTTCTGGATGATCCCGGCGATTGCCTCACGGGCATACGGGTACAGGACGCCGGGGCAGAAACTGCCGATGAGCACGCCCATTTCCTCTTTATCGTAGCCGCTGATATCGAACAGGCCGGCCTGCTGCAACTCGACCAGGAAAATCGTCTTGTCGCTCTCCTTTTCCTTCGCGTCGACGGTGAGCGTCAGGACCACCTCGTGGAGTTCATCGCTGACCGGCGAATGCGAACTACGAAGGTTGAGGTTCGTATTCGGTGACCATTCCTTTGTATTGAAGATGTTCGGTGATTGCGGCGATTCGAAGGAGAAATCCTTGACGTAGATTTTCACCACGGAGAGGCGCTTCTCGGGGGTCTGTGATTCCTGTTCAGCCATGTTTCTTTCCTGAGTTAATGAGAGTGCTGGCCGGCGGCCTCGCCGGCGAGCAATTTGTCGAGTTCGCCGCTTTTGTCGAGCGAACACAAATCATCGAATCCGCCGACGTGCACATCCCCGACAAAGACCTGCGGAACCGTGCGACGGCCGCCGCTGCGCGCCTGCATTTCATCAAAGCGATCCGGGTCGCGCGATACGAGAACGTCTTCGAAACGGACGCCCTTCTTCGTAAACAACATCCGGGCAGCTGCGCAGTACGCGCAGAACTCGTCGCCATAAATCACTACCGGACTCTTGTCGCTCATAGCCGTGCCGGCCCCTATTTCTTGCTCTTGGTCTTTTTGCCGGATACGACTGGCAGGCCCGCCTGCCCCCACGCGTTCATGCCGCCCTTGAGGTTATACACACTCTCGAACCCGGAATTGCGCAGCTTGTTTACAGCTTTCGACGATGTGATGCCGGCGTCGCAGACTGCAACGACGGGCTTGTTTTTGAACCGGGCGAGTTTTTCCAGGTGCCCGTCGAGTTCATCCATCGGGACGTTGCGGGCACCGACAATATGGCCGCGCGAGAACGATTCGGCGCTGCGTGTGTCGAGAACCACGGCGTCGTTGTTGATGAGCTTCACGGCATCGGTGGGTGCGACGGCCATCATGCCGGTCGCCTTGCGTCTGAGCTCCGTGAATACGACCAGCAGGAAACTGGTCACCAGCGCGAACACCAGCAAGGTATGGTTGCCGGCGAACTCCATTAATCTTTCCATGAGGCATCGTGTGCGCGGGCTGCGCAGGGTTTGTCGAAAGGCGGCATTATAACAGCGCGCGGCGATGGAAATACCCCGCAAACGATCTACACTGTGCGCCCATGCGCTGCCTGCCGATCCTGATTCTGCCGATTATGGCGATACTCGCCCTGCCACCGGCTGCGGTCGCCCAGGACGACGGGGATGGTCTTGCCAAGATCAAGGAGCAGGAGCTCGAAGAGGTGCGTGACAAGATCAGCGACCTCAAGAAGAGCATGGACAAGAGCGCGCGGGACCGCGATCGGCTCACCGAGGACCTGCAGAGCGCCGAGGTCGCGATCGCCGAGAAGCGCCTGCGCCTGCAGGACCTGGAACGCGAGCGGGCCTGGAGCGCGAAGCGCCTGGCTGAACTCGATGCCGCCATCGCCGCACGCGAGGCCGAACTCGCGCGCGAATCCGGTCACCTGTCGGCCCAGGTGCGTGCCGCCTACATGAGCGGCAACCAGGAGAAGATCAAGCTGCTGCTGAACCAGCGCGACCCGGCGATGCTCGGCCGCATGATGGCGTACTACCGCTATTTCAACGACTACCGGGCAGACAATATCGGCGCGGTGACCGAGAAGATTCGTGAACTCGCAGATATGCACAGCGAGGTCGCCGCGGAAGAGGCGCGGCTCGCGGACCTCGCGAGGACCCGTTCCGCCGAACTCGAGAAGCTGGCGGAGGTGCAGGCAGAGCGGCAGACCCTGCTCGGGGCACTCAAGGAGCGCATGGCTGCCGAAGGCCGCGAAATCGAGCGCCTGGCGGCGCAGGAAAAGGACCTGGCGCGCCTGATCGCGGAGCTGACCAGCATCCTGTCCGACTACCCGATTACGTCCGAGGAGCCATTCAGCGATTTTCGCGGCCGCCTGACGTGGCCGGTTGCAGGCACCCTGTTGCGTGATTACGGCCAGCCGCGGGTCGGCGGCGAGCTGAAGTGGAACGGGGTCGTGCTGGCCGCGCCCCGGGGCCGGGAGGTGCGTTCCGTTTATCACGGGCGGGTCGCTTTCGCGGACTGGCTCGCCGGCATGGGCCTGCTGGTTATCGTCGATCACGGTGAGGGCTACATGACCCTCTACGGTTATAACGAGACAATCCTCAAGAATGCGGGCGACTGGGTGGCTCCCGGCGATGTCATCGCCACGGTCGGCGACAGCGGTGGCCAGACCGAGGCAGGGCTGTATTTCGAGATCCGCCGCGGTACCCAGCCCCTCAACCCGAGGCGCTGGGTAACCCGCAGGCCAGGGGACTAGCTGGCGTTGCCGAAGTTGTCGGCCCTGACAGTACAGCGCCGGCCGACTGTGGTATCGTCATTTGAACCGGCCGGGCAAAGATGTGGGCCGGCGCTCGGAGTCGTGTATGTCGTTGAAAGTCAGGGCTATCCTGGTCGTCGTGATCGGAACCGTAATGGGGCTGAGCCTCTCTGTCGGTGGTGGCCTGCTGCCCGCCGGGCGCGCGCCGGCCGAGCCGGAACTCGCCTGGGAAAATGCGAGACTGTTCGCCGAGGTCATGGAGCGCGTCAAGCAGGATTATGTCGAGCCGCTGGACGACAGCCAGCTGCTCGAGAGTGCCATCCGCGGCATGGTCAGGGATCTCGACGCCCACTCCCAGTACCTCGATGCTGACGAGTATCGCGACATTCGCATCAGCACTACCGGCAACTATACGGGCGTCGGCGTCGAGGTTGCCGACATCGACGGCATCATCAAGGTCGTGACGCCGATTACCGGTTCGCCGGCGGCACGCTCCGGGCTAAGAAGCGGCGACCAGATCATCGCCGTGGACGGGGTCTCGGTCGAACCCGACCACCTGCACGAAACCATCGGCCGTATGCGTGGTCGTGCCGGGTCGCGAATCAGCATCACGGTGCTGCGCGATGGCGACGCCATCGAACACCGGATGCGGCGGGAGATCATCCGCGTCGCCAGCGTTCACCATGAAGTGCTGGGCCCGTCCTACGGGTACGTTCGCGTGAGCCAGTTCAGCGAAACCACGGCCCGTGAGCTGAGTCGTGCGATCGACGCGATGCAGGAAGCCGGCGGCGGGATGCTGTCGGGGCTGATACTGGACCTGCGCAATAATCCCGGCGGTGTACTGGATTCCGCGGTCGACGTCTCCGATCTGTTTCTCGACTCCGGCGTCATCGTATCGGCGGACGGCCGTACGAACGAGGCGCGCTTCACACGATCGGCGCATCGTGGCGACGTGCTCGACGGCGCCGAGCTCGTCGTGCTCGTGAACCAGGGATCCGCGTCGGCCTCGGAGATCGTTGCCGGCGCGCTGCAGGACCATGGACGCGCAACCGTGGTCGGGACCGGCACCTTCGGCAAAGGACTGGTGCAGACGGTCATGCCACTGTCCCAGGGCCGCGCGCTCAAGCTGACGACGTCGCGTTATTACACGCCGTCCGGCGATTCCATCCACGAAACCGGCATCACGCCGGACGTGTATGTCGAAGGCACACCGGGCTACCCGGATATGAGCCTGAGCGGTTTCGTCGATCGTGAGCAGGACTCGCAGCTGCTCGAAGCGCTGAATCGTCTGCAGCGCGGCGACGTGATGCACAGCAAGGCTCAATGACGCTCGGACAGTTCCGCGCGGCCGCGATCCTGTTGTTGCTCGCGTCGCAGAGCTTCGCGCAGTCCACGCCGCGCATCGCAATCATCATCGACGACCTCGGTTACCATCTCTCGGCGGGACACCGTGCCGTGGCGCTGCCGGGACCGGTGGCCTGTGCGATCCTGCCCGGCACGCCGGGTTCGGTGCAGCTGGCGCAGGCCGCGTGGCAAAGCGGCAAGGAGGTGCTGCTGCACCTGCCGATGCAGTCCATGCACGGTCAGGGGGCCGTGGAG
>CBFHSG010000005.1:85120-154987 GCA_965658465.1 Woeseiaceae bacterium
AACCGGGCTCGATTACCCTCGACACGACACGGCAGGGCCTCGCGGATACCTTTGCGAACGCGCTGGCGACGGTCCCCTTCGCGGTGGGCGTGAACAGCCATCGCGGCAGCTTGCTGACGCGGCACCCGGGACACATGGGCTGGCTCATGGAGGAAATGCTGCGTGCCGGCGGACTCTACTTCGTCGACAGCTACACGACACACCACAGCGTCGCACTGCGGATCGCGTCGGAGCAAGGCGTGCCGGCCATCAAGCGGGACGTGTTCCTGGACTCGGACCCGGCGCCCGAGATGGTCGAGAGAGAGTTCGAGCGCCTCAAGGCAATGGCCCGGGAGCGCGGCCTCGCCGTGGCGATCGGGCATCCCTATCCCGGGACGCTGGCGTTCCTGGAACGCGCGATCCCGGCCCTTGTCGAAGAAGGCATAGAACTGGTTCCGTTGCGTGAACTGATACAATTTCCCTGATTATGAAAAAGCTTATTGCCTGCCTGGCCGCGTGCCTGCTCGTGTCCACGGTGACTGCCGCCGAAGCCCCCCTGCTGCTGGCGCAGGCCGATGAAGTGGCCTGCACCATGGACTACACGCCGGTCTGTGGCGCCGACGGCAAGACCTACAGCAACGAGTGCGTGGCGAATGTGGCGGGCGTCGAAATCGTGGCCGAGGGAGAATGTCCCGCCGAGGTCAATGGCGAGGAGCCCGAACAGGACGATACGGGCGCGGACGACAGCGGCAACAGGGATGACACCGAATCCCTAGCGACCCCCCGCGAGTGCGGCGAGGAGTACGACCCGGTCTGCGGCGTCGACGGAAACACCTACATCAACGAATGCTTCGCCGCGAAATCGCGCGTCGAGATCGCGGGACTCGGTGCGTGTGCGCCCAGCGGCTGTCCGGGTGTACCGGATCCTGTCTGCGGCATGAACGGCCGTACCTACCTGAACCGCTGCGAGGCGAACGTGGATCGCGTGCCGGTGCAGCGCGCGAGCGCCTGCGACACTGAAAACTGCCCGCAGGTCTTCGCACCCGTGTGCGGCACCGACGGCATGACCTACGATAACGCCTGCCTGGCCGACAAGGCCGGCATCACGACCTACACAGTCGGTATATGTAACCAGCGGCCGTGCCCGAACCTGTTCGTTCCCGTCTGCGGTGCGGACAACCTGACGTACGGCAACGCGTGTTACGCGGAGCGCCGCGGCACGCGCATCGACTACGCGGGCATGTGCGAGGAACAGGGCCGCAACTGTCCGCGCGTCTACCTGCCCGTGTGCGGGCTCGACGGCGTCACTTACGACAACGAGTGCCAGCTGGAAAACGCCGGTGTCCTGAAAGCCTACGCAGGCGCCTGCATCGGAGATTAGCCCCAGGCCGGTCGGAGTCGGCCTTTTGAATCGGGCGAGTAGGGCATCCAGGCGAGCGCCATTACGGGGATATGGATGTCCGTCGTCTTCGCTCGAACGACGATCTCGTCCAGTTCCTCGGCCTGCGCATCGAACGCCGTATCGAGCGCAGCGACTTCCTTTTCCAGTTGCTCGTTGAGCGCCTCCAGGTCGGCGCGAACTTTTTCTGCCGTCTGCTTTGCGCGCGCCACGTCCGCGGCTTCCTTGCGTGCGCTGCCCGCCGTCTTGATCGCCGTTCCCACGCGGTTCGCGGAAGTCGTCGACAGCCGTTTCCTGCCGAGCACGGCGCCGAGGATTGCCGTGCCGATGGAAACCGCCGTGTCCAGCGTCTTCTTGCTCGCCTGCTCCTGCTCGCGCGCGATGGCCTGCTGCGCGCGCAGCAGGCGATTCTCGAGCGTCGTCGCCTTGCTGGCGTAACGCTTGCGCAGCTTCGCGACGGCGAGGTCGCGCTTTTCGCTGGCGACTGCCTGCAGGCGTACGCGGAAATCGCCCTCGGTCTCGCCCGGCTCGGAGGTCAGCCGGAAGCGCTTGTTCCGGTACAGCGTGACGGTCTCGTTCTGGCGCACCCAGCGCTTGAAGTCGCGCTGCCACGCCGCGTACTGTTTCGCGTTCGCCGCCGGTCCCGGCAGTTCCGAGAAGGCGGCGCCGGGCGCCGCGGAATCGCCGAGTGCTTCTATCGCCATATCCAGGCGTTCGGCGCTGTCCCAGTCGACCGCAACGGGGCCGTCTTCGATCTCCACGGTGTACAGCGCGCTGCGCTCGTCCTCGACCTGGTAGCGCGCGTTCGAAAAGACGAGGCTGGCGCTGCCGATCAGGCGCGGAAAATAGGTCACGTCGCCGTCCCCGCCCGGCACGAAGTACTGGTCGATGGCCGGCGGCAACGCGGGCGCGTCGGAGCGCTGCTTGTGCTTCGGTTTTGCGGCGCCAGCCCTGCTCGCGGCCGACGCCGGCCGGGCATCGGCCATCAGCGTGCGGATGTGGTTGCGGGTCAGCGGGCCGGCGAGGTAGGACATCACCCAGCGGGTGCCGAACACCACCGGCTCGTCTTCGTGCACATTGTGCAGCAGGAAACGGCGCTTGCCGAGGCCGGCGAGCGTGCGCTCCATTTGCTGCCTGTCGAAGTCGCCCTGGCTCGCACCCTCGAGACCCTCCATCACCCTGGCCTTGTCGCGTTCCGTTTGCAGGCGGCCGATGAACCAGGTGCCCGTGTTCGACAGGCCCTTGTAGTCGAGGTCGACGGGGTTCTGCGTGGCGAGCACGAGGCCGAGGCCGTAGGCGCGGGCCTGCTTCAGAAGCGTCAGGAACAGCGACTTGCTCGGCGGATTCGCCACGGGCGGCATGAAGCCGAAGATCTCGTCCATGTAGAGAATGGCGCGCAGGCTGGAAGTACCCGGCTGGGCGCGCATCCAGGCGATGATCTCGTTCAGCAGCATGGACACGAAGAACATCCGCGACGCATCGTCGAGGTGCGCGATCGACATTACCGAGATACGCGGTTTGCCCTCGGCTGTGTACAGCAGGTTTTTCGCACTGAGCGGCTCGCCCTGCATCCAGGCCTCGAAGCCGGGTGCCGCCAGCAGGTTATTGAGTCGCATCGCGAGTGCGAAGCGGTCCTTTTCGGGGAAGAACGCGTCGAGGCTCATGACGCCGATCCTCGTAAACGGCGGGTTCTGGATCGCCGCGATCAGGGCCGCTATGTCGAGTTCCCTGCCTTCCTGCCAGGCGTGATCGAGCAGGCGCGAGATGAGTATGTGCTCCCGGCTTGCCACCGGGTCGGCGTCGATGCCCAGTAGCGTCAGGATGCCGGTCGCGGTGGCCTGCACACGTTCGCGGTACAGGTCGACGTCGTCCATCAGCGCCGCTTCCGGAGCGGCGAACGATTTCAGCACCGAGACCGGGAGTCCCGCGTTGCTACCGGGGGTGTAGATGGCCATGTCGACACTGTCACGCAACTTCCTGATACGGTCGCCCGTCTGGCCCCATTCACCGAGGCCTTTCTTCCACAGCGCGGCCTGAGCGGCGGCGAATTCATCGACACTCTGGCCATTGTCACTGGCGCTGCGCGGGTTCACCCACGGCCGGAAATCCTCGGCGGCGAGGTTCGGGAAGCTCAGCAACAGGTTGCCCATGTCGCCTTTCGGGTCGATGGCGATGACCGGGATATGATCGAGCGCCGCCTCCTCCAGCACGCCGATGCCGAGCCCGGTCTTGCCGGAACCCGTCATGCCGATGATCACGGCGTGGGTCGTGAGATCCTTCGAGTCGTACAGCACCAGTTCGTCGGTGAGCGCGTCCGTGTCCGCGTCACGACGCTTGCCGAGATAGAAGCTGCCCAGTTTCTCGAAGTCCGGCAGGTTCATGGCATGTCCTCAGGGATAGGTGTAGCTCGCCTGTATGCCCAGCGGCAGGCCGATCGCGTAGTACAGCAGCAGGAAGATCGTCCAGAGGACCAGGAACGTCACCGAGTACGGCAGCATCATCGCGGTCAGGGTACCGATGCCCGTGTTCTTCACGTAGCGCTGGCAATACACGACGACCAGCGGGAAGTACGGCATCAGCGGGGTGATGATGTTGGTGCTGGAGTCGCCGACGCGGTAAGCCGCCTGCGTCAGGTCGGGCGAGATGCCGAGTGACATCAACATGGGCACGAAGATCGGCGCGAGCAGTCCCCACTTGCCGCTGGCCGAACCGACGAAGATGTTCACGAACGCGGTCAGGAAGACGATGCCGACGATCGTGACCGGTGCCGCCGCGTTCATTGCCTTCAGGAAGTTCGCGCCTTCGAGCGCCAGCAGTACGCCCAGATTCGATACGCCGAACGCGTACACGAACTGGGCGATGAAGAACATGATGACGAGGTAGTACGCCATGCCGTGCATCGCGTGGGTCATGCCTTCGATCATGTCTTTCGAGCTCTTCATCGTGCCGGCGACGATGCCGTAGACGATGCCGGGCACCAGGAACAGCAGGAAGATCAGCGACACGATCGCGCGCATCATCGGCGCGCTGAACGAACTCAGCTCACCCTCGGGCGTGCGCCATGCCGACCCTTCCGGCAGGGCCGTCACGAGCAGCAGGATGAGGCCGACGACCATCGCAACCAGGGACCAGCGCAATCCCCTGCGCTCGTTCGGCTGCAGCTCGTGCATCTCGGGGAGGTCTTCCGCATCGCCGTCGATCTCGGTGCTCGATATGCGCGGTTCGACGATCTTGTCGGTGATGTACCAGCCGAGTCCGACAATCAGGAGCGACGAGGCAGTCGTGAAGAAATAGTTGTTGAGCGGGTTGACGATGATGTCCGGATCGAGGATTTGCGCGCCCGCCTGGGTGAGACCCTGAAGCAATGGGTCGAGCGAAGACGGCACGAAGTTCGCGGAGAAGCCGCCCGACACGCCGGCGAACGCGGCCGCGATACCGGCCAGCGGATGACGGCCGGCCGCGTAGAAAATGACGCCGCCCAGCGGGATGACGAGCACGTAGCCCGCGTCGACCGCGGAGTGCGAAACGATGCCGACGAGAATGACCATCGGCGTGAGCAGCTTCGCCGGTGTAACGTTCAACAGCGAACGGATCGCCGAATTGATGAAACCGGTGTGTTCCGCGACGCCAATGCCCAGCATCGCGACCAGCACCACGCCGACCGGGTGGAAGTGCGAGAAGTTCGTCACCATCACCGACAGGAACTCGGTAAGTGCCCTCGGTGCGAGCAGGTTGTTGATGACGAGCGGTTCGTTCGAGCGCGGATCGATCACGCCGAACGTGACATAGGAAAGCAGCCACGACAGCACCCACACGATGAAGAGCAGCGCGATGAACAGCACTGCCGGGTCGGGCAGCTTGTTGCCCACGCGCTCGACGGTCGCGAGCATGCGTGTGGTGAGGCCGGGTTTGGTCGCTTCTTGTTGTTCTTCTGCCATTATCGTTTCCCGTCAAATCGCAAACGCGAGTTTACATGAATCCCGCAGGAGCGCGCCCCGACGCGCGAATGAAGCCGGGCCGCGGTTCGAACCGCCCCTACAGTGCGCCGACAAGCATTCGATGAGACCTGTAGGAGCGTGCCTTGGCGCGCGATCGATGCCGGGTCGCGGTTCGGGAACCGCTCCTACCAGCCGCAACTGCGATCTTTGTTCTGTTCCTTCAGGTATTCCATCAGCGGCGCGAAGTAGTCGATGATTGCGGTCGCGTCCATCTCGCGGGTGCCGGCGAATTCCTCGAGCGTGTCCTGCCACGGCTGGCTTTCGCCTTTCTCCAGCAAGCCCCAGAGCCGCGCGCCGGCTTCCTTGCTGCCGTACAGCGAACAGGCCTGGAGTTCGCCTTCGTGCCCCGCGATCTCGCACAGCGAGCGCTGCAGCTGGAACTGCAGGATGCGGGCAAGGAAGTAACGGGTGTAGGAGACGTTCGCAGGAATGTGGTACTTCGCGCCCGGGTCGAAGTCTGCTTCCGTGCGTTCGACCGGCGGCGTTATGCCCTGGTATTTTTCCCGCAGTTCCCACCAGGCCTGGTTGTAGTTCTCGGGCGTTACTTCGCCGGAGAACACCTTCCATCGCCATTCGTCGACGAGCTTTGCCCAGGGCAGCCCCGCGATGCTCCGCAGTGCCATCTGCATCTGGCGGTTGATGTCGGCTTCGCGGCTGTTCTCCGCGGCCCTGATGAGGCCGACCTCGGCGAGATAGTCGGGCGTCATGGAGAGCGTTACGGTGTCCCCGATCGCCTCGTGAAAGCCGGGGTGCGCGGAGCCGCGGAACAACGGCGTCTGATCCTTGTACGCGCTCTGGTAATAGTTGTGGCCGAGCTCGTGATAGATCACCTTGAGTTCGTCGTAGGTCTGCTTGATGCACATCTTGATGCGCAGGTCGTTACCGCCGTCGAGACCCCAGGCGCTGGCGTGACAGACCACGTCGCGATCCGCCGGCTTGGTGAACATGGAGCGCTCCCAGAACGTGTCCGGGAGTCGGTGCATGCCGAGCGATACGTAGAAATTCTCGGCTGACCGCGTCATCTCCTGGGGCGAGTAGTCCTTCTTCCGCAACGTCGAATCGACGTCGAAATCCGCGGCGCCGGGATAAGGCTCCATCATGTCGTAGAGAAAATCCCAGGTCTGGGCCCACATGTTGCCGAGCAGGTGTGCGGGAATCGGCTGGTCCTGAGGCACCTTGTCCTGGCCGTAGAAATCACCCAGTTTGGCGCGGACATGGCAGTGCAGTTCGTCGTAAAGCGGCTTCACCTGTTCCCAGAGGCGCGTGGTCTCGGCCTGGAATGCGTCCGGGCTCATGTCGTAATTGGCGCGCCACATTTCGCCGAGGTCGCCATAGCCGAGTTCCCGCGCGCCTTCGTTCGCGAGCTCGACGTAGCGCTCGTACATGTCGCGCATCGGTGGCGATATCCTTCGCCAGCCCTGCCACGCGTCGAGCAGCTCGTCGTAATCGCGGCTCGTCTGCATCAGCGCTTCGAGGTCAGGGCCACTGAGACAGTCATTACCGTTGCGGCAATACTTGCCCGCTCCATACAGTCCCTTCATTTCGGTCGCGATCTGCGTGAGTTCACGGCGCTTCTCCGCGCCGGACGGGGACGGCAGCGATGTACCCAGTTTCAGCAGATCGAGGGCGCGACGGGTCTCCGCTGCGAGCGCCTGGTCGTCATACCGCAGCGCCTGTTTGACGGCATTGCTGTGCCAGGCAGCATAACGTTCGCGTGCTCTCGACTGCAGGAGCGCTGTGTCTTCGGTGATATAGGTGGCGCGGACCCAGCCTGCAGCGCCGAGCTCGCGGCCCAGCTCGGCGAGTTCGTCATTGATGCGCGCGACGAAAGCCTCGGCTGTTTCAGCGGGTGGTTCGGCGGCCGGCTCCGGAGCGGCCGGTGGTTCGGCGGTCTGCTGCGAACAGGCCGTTGCGAGAGACAAGATGAGCAAGCTCGCAAACGTGCGTGCGAGATACTTCATGGGTAACACCTTTCTGTTTCCTGGTTGATCCGTGGTTAGTGAATTCCGTGCATCCAGCGCCGGAGAAGCGGCGAAATTACGATCATGAACACACCGACGCCGACACCGACCCACATCAGGAACTCGTAGAGCTCCGTGTACTTCGCCACGGCGGCCGTGAGGTCGACCACCTCGCCGCGCGGGGTGTCGATCGCCGCCAGGCGGCCGAGGCGCGTCGCAACGGTTTCGGACAGCGCCGTGGCGAGAAACCACGTGCCCATGCTGACGCCGACGACATTCGGAATCGACAGCTTCGTGACGGCCGACAGGCCGACCGGCGAGAGGCAAAGTTCGCCCGTCGTATGGAGCAGATAGGCGAGCACCAGCCAGATCATCGCGATGTGGCCGGTCTCGTCCGGAAACTGCGCGCCCAGCACCAGCGCGCCGAAACCCAGTCCGGCCTGCACGATGCCGAGGCCGAACTTGACGGGTGTCGAGGGCTCGAGGTTGCGCTTGGCCAGCCACACCCAGAGCGTCGCGAACGGTATCGCGAGCAGCATGATGAAGCCGGCATTGAGCGAACCGAACTGGGCCGCTGTGAATGTGATGCCGAGCGCCTCGCGATCGACGACGCGATCGGCGTAGAAGGTCATGGAACCGGCCGACTGCTCGAACAGCGCCCAGAAGACTACCGTCGACAGAATGAGGATCATCAGCACGACCGTCCTGCCGAATTCCTCGGAGTAATGGGTCATGAAGCCGTAAATCACGAATCCCACGATCAGGATGATCGCCCCGTACAGCACGTTCTCGGCCAGCGCCTCGCTGCCGGGCAGGAAATGCAGGTTCACGAGCACGGCGTAGCAGCCGGCCGCAATCGCGATGCCGGCGATGGCGAACGCAGCACGATTGTTGGAGTGGGTCTTGTCGTGGATCATCGAGTAGAGGATGAGGCCGACGATCGCGATGATCAGGAACACGTTCTGCGACGCAAGCACGACGTGTTCGTGTTGCACGAGCCACCAGAGTAGGCCGAGCACGGGCAGGCTGAATACATAGATCGCCTGCTCGACGTTCAGCGGCCCGAAGAACGGCTTCTTGAGCTTCTCCGGATCCGACGGCTCCGCGTGACCGCGCAGGTATTTCTGGCCGTACATGAACGTAAACAGGCCGAAAATCATGCCGATGCCGGCGGCCCCGAAGCCGTACTTCCAGCCGTAGGTTTCGCCGAGCCAGCCGCACAGAAGCGTCGCCGTGAACGAGCCGATGTTGATGCCCATGTAGAAAATGGTGAACCCGGAATCACGGCGCGGGTCGTCGCGGTCGTATAGTTTGCCCACGATGGTCGAGATGTTCGGCTTCAGGTAGCCGACGCCCATGACGATGAGTGCCAGCGCAAAGTAGAAGACATTAAGCGCGGCGGTGTCGCGGATGGTGATGTCCTGGGTCAGGACGGTGCCGGCCGCAAGCACCTGCCCCGACGCAAGGGTCAGGTCCTCGAGGAGCCGGGTTCCGGCCGCATAGAACACGGCCTGGTAGCCCTCGACGGCCATGAGGATATGGCCGAGCGACAGCAGGATACCGCCGAACAACACCGACTTGCGCATGCCGAGATAGCGGTCGGCAATCAGGCCGCCGATCAGCGGCAGGGCATAGACCAGGCCCGCATAGGCGCCGAGGACATCGAGCCCCATCTGGTCCGTAAACAGGTGATACTTGGTCAGGTAAAGGACCAGCAGGTACTTCATTCCGTAGAATGAAAACCGCTCCCACAGCTCGGTCGTGAAACAGACGTACAGGCCCTTCGGATGGCCCCAGAGTTCGTCGTCCCGTGAATAATCCTCTGCCGTGGTCGTGACGGAGTCACTCATCAGGTATCCCCCAGTTGCTGCCCGGTGCGCTGAGTGCGGGCCGAAAGGCTATGCATTAAACATCATTACAGTCGACATGGGAAATCGCTATTGGTTTCAGCTAATTAGCCTCTTCCGTGGCGGTCTCGGCGGCGTCCCGGCGGCGGTCGCGAGCGAAGATTTTGGACATAATGATGCCGAGTTCGTAGAGCAGGTACACCGGCACGGCGAGCAGCGTCTGGCTGATTACGTCCGGCGGCGTCAGGAACATGCCGACGATGAAGGCCGAGAGAAAGACGTAGGGTCGCGCCTTGCCCAGTTTTTCGGGCGTCGTCAGCCCGGTCCACACGATCAGCACCGTGGCAACCGGCACCTCGAACGCGAGGCCGAAGGCGAGGAAGATTTTCGTGATGAAGTCGAGGTAGGCAGCAATGTCGGTCATCATCTCCACGCTCTGTGGCGTGACCGATGCGAAAAAGCCGAACACGAGTTCGAACACGACGAAATACGCGAACGCGATACCGGCATAGAACAGGATGATGCTGGAGCCCAGCAGCGGGAACGCGAAGCGCTTCTCTTTCTTGTAGAGACCCGGCGCCACAAACGCCCACACCTGGTAAAGGACAACGGGCATGGCAGCGAACAGGGCAACGAAGAAGGTGAGCTTGAACGGCGTCAGCAGCGGGGACGCGACCGCCGTCGCGATCATCTTCTGCCCCGGCAGGACATCGACGAGCGGCTGCGATACGACGACGAAGATCTTCTGGGAAAACGGCAACAGGATAACGAACAAGCCAATGACGGCAATGGATATCCTGATGAGGCGAGTGCGCAGCTCGATGAGATGGGAAAGCAGCGTTCCCTCCGCGAGTGCCTCCTCCTGCTCTTTCTCGTCCTTGTTACTGGGTTCGTCGCTCACGCCGGCTTCTCTTTCGCCTGTTCTTCAGCGTCCCCCTCGTCGTCCGGCTGTGCTTCGTTTTCGACGGGTACAGCGTCTTCGCTTTCGACCGGTTCAGCGTCTTCGTCGACGTTCATGGCCGCGATCGAGGGCCCGGAATCCTTTTCGTGCAGCGGCGAATACGTGTCGTCGTCGCGCGGAACATGCGCCGCCGCCGGCCCGATCGTGAGATCGTCTTTCAATTCATCGCCGAGGGTCTTCAGGTTCTTGAAATTGCCGTCGAGATCGAGTTCATCCTCGAGCTGACGCTTCATGACGCGGGTCATGCGCCGCGCCTGTCCTATCCAGGTGCCCAGTTGATTGGCGACTTTCGGCAAACGCTGGGGACCGAGCACGACCAGCCCGATCATGAACAGAATCACGAGTTCGAAAAAGCCGACGCCGGACATGGGGCAGTGTCAGTCAGCTGTTTTTGTGGGGCTCGTCGACTGGCGTGTTTTCGAAGTTGGCGTCTTCTTTTGACTCGTCCTGGAGCTGATCTTTTTCTTCTTCCGCCTCTTTCATCGCGCCGCGAAAACCCTTCACTGCGCTTCCCAGGTCGGAACCCAGGGTGCGCAGACGCTTCGTACCGAAAATGGCAAGCACGATAACCAGGATGATCAATAGCTGTGGCCAGCTAATGTTGGCAAACATCCGATACTCCCGGGGCAAAGCCCCTAATTCCTCTCAAAGGCCCGGCCAGAACCGGGCGCGCATTATGTTCATGATACCGATGAATTGGCAATAAAACTGTACCAATATCACGTATTGCGAAGACTCAGGTTTCGAGCCAGAAGGTGACCGGACCCTCGTTAACGAGCGTGACCTGCATGTCCGCGCCGAAGCGCCCCGTCTCGACCGTCCCGAGGCGCTCCCGGCAGGTGGCGACCAACTGCCGAAAGTACGCCTCGCCCTTGTCGGGCGCCGCGGCCCGGGTGAAACTGGCCCGCGTACCTTTCTTCGTGTCTGCCGCCAGCGTGAACTGTGGCACGAGCAACAAATCGCCGTCCTCGTCGAGGAGGCTGCGATTCATGCGGCCATCCGTATCCGGAAACACCCGGTAGGACAGGATTCGTTCCGCCAGGCGGGCGATGTCCGGCTCGCCGTCGTTGCGATGAACCGCGACCAGCACGAGCAGGCCGCGGCCGATCTCCCCGATCGTCTCGCCGCCGACATCCACCCTGGCGCTGCTGACACGCTGTAGCAAACCGATCATTTGTGCGCTATCCCGATAGTTTTCCGCGGCCCGGACCCTTTATTAATGCATCAACCAGTAACAAAGGCCATAGCCTCGCAGGCGCCGTGTGACATTGTCGATACCGGCCGGCGGGTACGCAGGCCCTGGCGCCCCGTGGCGCCCTGCGTGTCGGGCGGCCACGGACGGCGCTTCGGCACCCCCCGTCGGCCGGCCCAGGGAAGGACGGGCCCCGGTCGAAAAACTGGGGCCCACTTTTCGCCGCCTCAAGCCGTCATAGTTAACTCATTTTCCCACTAAAATAACTATTTCTAATAAGTGGTATGTTTAGTCCCTTTTTTAGCCCCTATTTTTTATTTAGTGGGAATAATGGCTTTCGTGGGGCTCCGCGATCACGACCGGATATTGGCGTGCTCGAAGATCGCCGCATACACTAGCGGCTGATTTCACCTCCCGCGCGGTGCGAATGATGAAGAGACGACAATTTGTGGGCGGCCTGGCAGCGGCCGGCCTGGCGGCCTGCGCGAAGCCGGACGCTGGCGGCGAGGCGCAGGCATCGCGCACCGACGAGACCTTCGAATGGTCCATCGCAACCTCGTGGCCGCCGAAATACCCGGGTCTCGGGATCGCCGTCAACAACCTGGCGCAGCGCATCGAGACCGCGTCCGGCGGCCGGCTGAAGCTCAAGGTTTACGCGGCCGGGGAGCTGGTGCCGGCATTCGAGGCGTTCGATGCGGCGAGCCGCGGTACCGTGGAGATGGGCCACGACGCGGCTTACTACCACAAGGGTAAAGTACCCGCGGCGCAATTCATGACCGCCATCCCGTTCGGCATGACCTTCATGGAGATGAATGCCTGGTTGTATTACGGCGAGGGGCTCTCACTCTGGCGCGAGCTCTACGAGCCCTTCAACCTCGTGCCGTTTCCCTGCGGCAATACCGGCGTGCAGATGGGTGGCTGGTTCAACAAGGAGATCAACTCGGTTGCGGATTTGAAGGGGCTCAAGATGCGTATCCCGGGGCTCGGCGGCGAGGTGTTCCGCCGCGCCGGCGGCACCCCGGTGACGCTGCCGGTGTCGGAGATCTTCACCTCCCTGCAGACCGGCGCGATCGATGCGACGGAGTGGGTAGGCCCTTACAACGACATTACGAACGGCTTCCACACCGTCGCCCGGTACTACTACTACCCCGGCTGGCAGGAGCCCGCGCCCGCGTTGCAGGCCTACGTCAATCGGGAGGCGTGGGATTCGCTGCCGCCGGACCTGCAGGCCATCATCGAGATTTCCTGCCAGGCTGTCACCACGGATATGCAGGCCGAATACGCGCACGGCAATGCGGTGGCGCTGGAGCAGCTGATGGCGGACCCGGACGTCGAACTGCGGCAGTTTCCCGACGACGTCCTGCAGTACCTGAAGTCGATCGCGCAGGAAATCGTCGAAGAAATGGTAGCCGACGATCCGATGGCAGCGAAGATCTACAAGTCGTGGTCGTCGTTCCTCGCGCAATCGATACCCAATTCGCGCATCACGGAACAGGCCTTTCTCGCAACGCGGCGCTGATCGCGGGCCGGAGATCGCTCCTACAGGTGCTGTAGGGGCGGTTCTCGAACCGCGACCCGATACCCCGATCGCACGCCGAGGCGTGCTCCTGCAGCCGCTTTAGGGGCGGGCCCTGGCCCGCGAATGGAATCAATGGCCGTAGATCTGGCCGGGCAGCCAGGTGACGAGCCCGGGAAACAGCGCGAGCAACGTCAGGGCGCCGAGCTGTATCAGGACAAACGGTATTACGCCGCGATAGATCTGTTGTGTCGTAACCGACGGCGGCGCCACGCCGCGCAGGTAGAACAACGCAAACCCGAACGGCGGGGTCAGGAACGATGTCTGCAGGTTGATTGCAATCATCACGCCGAGCCAGACGGGATCGAGCCCCATCGCAAGCAGCACCGGGCCGACGATGGGCACGACGACAAACGTAATTTCGATGAAGTCGAGCACGAATCCGAGCAGGAACATGACCAGCATCACGAGAATGACCGCGCCCACCACTCCGCCGGGCAGCGATTCGAGAATCGCGTGCACGCCGTCGTCGCCGCCGAAGCCGCGGAAGACGAGCGAGAAGACCGAGGCCCCGATGAGTATCAGGAACACCATGCTGCTGATCTTCAGTGTCGCCTCCATGATGTCCGACAGGCGAGACAGGCCGATCTCGCGACGCGCGAGAGCCAGCAACAGCGCGCCCATGCCGCCGACGCCGGCTGCCTCCGTCGGTGTTGCCAGCCCGGCGAGAATCGAGCCGAGAACCGCGAAAATCAGCAGCAGGGGCGGCAGCAACGCGCGCAGGACCTGCAACAAGGACACGGTGTCCTCGTCGCTGCGCTCGTAAGCCGGCATCAGGGCCGGCCTGAAGAACGCGGCGCCGAGCAGGTACAGGACGTAGAGGACGACGAGTAACAGCCCGGGGATCAGCGCCCCCGCAAACAGGTCGCCGACCGACACGGTCTTTGGCGAAAAGACGCCCGATTCGAGCTGAGCCTGTTGGTAGGCGCTCGACATCACGTCACCGAGCATCACGAGGATGATCGACGGCGGGATGATCTGTCCCAGCGTCCCCGAGGCACAGATCGTGCCGGTCGCGACTTCGGGCGAATAGCCGCGTCGCAGCATCGTCGGCAGCGACAGCAGGCCCATGGTGACCACGGTAGCGCCGACGATGCCGGTGCTCGCTGCGAGTAACATGCCTACCACGGTCACCGAGATACCGAGTCCGCCGCGCAGGCCTCCGAACAGCCGGCTCAGCGTGTCGAGCAGCTCCTCGGCAATGCGGGCCCGCTCGAGAGTGACGCCCATGAATACGAACAACGGCACCGCAACGAGGGTCTCGTTACTCATAATGCCGAAGACCCGGTTGGGCAGGCTGGACAGCAAAGCATCATTGAACGTGCCCGTGGCCGCGCCGATCGCTGCGAAGACAAGGGCCGTACCGCCGAGCGTGAACGCTACCGGGAAACCCGCGAGCAGCGCAGCGATCACCGTGCCGAAAAGGACCAGCGCCATCCACTCCATTACTGCCGCCTCCGCAGAACCTGCAGTGCGCGGATGAGCATCGCAACGCCCTGCAGCACCAGCAGCAGGGGCATGACCAGCGTCACCGACTTCAGCAACGGCACGAACGGATACGGCATGCCGCCGGGCTCGCGAGACGACTCGGCGAGCTGCCAGGACACGACAACGAAATCCCACGACTTATAGCCGAGGAAAAGACACAGCGGCAGCAGGAACAGCAGGGTGCCGAGCAGGTCCACCCAGGCGCGCCGACGTTCACCCATGTCGCGGTAGAAAATATCAACGCGTACGTGTTCGTCCTGTTGCAGCGTATACGCGGCCCCGACCATGAATACCATGGCATGCATCCAGACGACGGATTCCTGCATCCAGACAGCGCCGGCGTCGAAGACGTAACGCATGATGACGACGATCACGGTCACGATCACCATGATGAGCGTGAGCCAGGACGTAATACGTCCGGTCACGATACTGATTTTGTCGAAGGCGTCCGGGACGCGACTGTGGGCCGGCCGTTCCTGCAAGGCTCAGCGCCGCCAGAACGTCGGCGTAACCAGTACGAGCAGCGTGAAGATTTCGAGTCGCCCGAGCAACATGCCGGCGATCGAAATCCATTTCGCGACGTCGGTCAGCGACATGAAGCCTTTCGACACGTCCCCGAGCCCGGGGCCGAGATTGTTGAGCGTTGCCGCGACGGCCGAAAAAGCGGTTACCTGGTCCAGGCCGGTCGCCATCATCGCGAGCATCATTCCCGCAAAGACGATGACGTAGATCGAGAAGAAACCCCAGACCGCATCGACGACGCGGTAAGGCACGGCCTTGTTGCCGAGCTTGACGGGGATCTCCGCCGAAGGGTGCACCAGGCGTACGATCTCGCGAACGCCCTGCTTGTAGACCAGCAGCCAGCGGATGACCTTGATGCCGCCAGCGGTCGAGCCGGCGGAGCCACCAACGAAGCTCGCGAAAATGAGCAGTACGGGAATGGCCGTCGGCCACGCGGAAAAATCGGCCGTGGTGAAGCCCGTCGTCGTCGCGATGGACACGGCCTGGAACAGGCCGTTGATGATGGCATCGCCCGGCGTGCCGAAGGTGCTGAAATACAGCAGCGCCGAAATAACCAGCACCGAGATTACGAACAGCACGAAGGTGTAGGCCCGAAACTCGGGGTCCTGGGAGTAATGTTTGACGGACACATAGCGCCACGCGTAGAAATGCAGCGAGAAATTGATGCCCGCAAAAAACATGAACACGATTGCGACGAGATCCACGGCCGCGCTGTCGAAGTAGCCGATGCTCATGTCGTGGGTCGAGAAACCACCAATGGCGACCGTCGAAAAGGCATGACACAGGGCATCGAACCAGCCCATGCCAGCCAGCATGTAGAAGACGAAGCAGCTGATCGTGAACGCAAGATACACGTACCAGAGCGCTTTCGCCGTCTCGGTAATACGCGGTGTCAGCTTGGTGTCCTTGACCGGGCCGGGCGTCTCCGCGCGATACAGCTGCATGCCACCGACGCCGAGCATGGGCAGGACGGCGACGGCGAGCACGATGATGCCCATGCCGCCGAGCCACTGCAGTTGCTGTCGGTAATAGAGTATCGATCGCGGCAGTTCGTCCAGCCCCGTTAGTACCGTCGCTCCGGTGGTGGTCAATCCCGATATGGACTCGAATATCGCGTCGGTCATTGAGAGCGACAGGCTGTCATCGAAATACAGCGGTGCCGCACCGAACGTACCGAGTACAGTCCAGAAGGAGGCGACCACGAGGAAGCCGTCACGCAGCCGCAACTCCCTGCGTTCCTTGCGCACCGGCAACCAGAAGACGACGCCCGCAACGAGCGTCAGGCCGAAACCCTCGAGAAACGACAGCCATGCGTGGTCGGCATACAGCAGGCTGAAAAAGATCGGCGGAAGCATGGTAAGGCTGAACACCATCAGGAGCAGCCCGAGAATGCGTTGTACGACGGTCCAGTTCATGCCGCGGCAGAGTCCCTAGACAAACGACACGCCGACCTGGAACAGCTGCTCGAGGCGCTCGATCTTGCGGCGATCGGTCATGAAAAGAATGACGTGGTCGTCGGTTTCGATAACGGTGTCGTGGTGCGCGATGATGACCTGGTCGTTGCGTACGATCGTGACGATGGCGGTGCCTTTCGGCAGATCGATATCCTCGATCTTGCGGCCCACGACGCGCGACTCCTCTTCCGTACCGTGCGCGATAGCCTCGATGGCCTCGGCGGCGCCGCGGCGCAGCGAGTGCACCTTGACGACGTCACCGCGCCGCACGTGCGCAAGCAACGAGCCGATCGTGACCTGCTGCGGGGAGATCGCGATATCAATACTGCCCGCCTCGACGAGGTCGACATAGGAGGCCCGGTTGATCAGCGCCATCACCTTGTGGGCGCCGAGCCGCTTCGCAAGCATCGAAGAGAGGATATTCGCTTCTTCACTGTTGGTGAGCGCACAGAACACGTCAACGTTGTCGACGTTCTCCTCGAGCAGCAGTTCTTCGTCGGCCGCGTCGCCGACGAGCACGATGGCACGATTCAGCTGCTCCGAGATGGTCCGGGCGCGTCTGGGGTCGCGCTCGATGATCTTGACCTGGTTGGTCTGTTCGAGCGCAAGCGCGAGACGGACGCCGATGTTGCCGCCGCCCGCTATTACGACCCGGCGCACCGGCTCTTCCAGGCGCCGCATCTCGCTCATGAAAACGCGGATATCCTTGCGGTCGGCGATGAAGAAAACCTCGTCACCTTCCTGGATGACGGTCTCGCCGTCCGGCAGCATGGCTTTGCCGTGCCGGTAGATCGCGGCGATGCGGCCCTCGGTGTTCGGGACGTGATCCTTGAGTGTCGCAATTCGCTGGCCGACGAGCAGGCCGTCACGATCGGCGATGACGCCGACGAGCCTTACGCGGCCGCCCGCAAAATCGAGCACCTGGGAGGCGCCGGGATAGAGAATCAGTTGCTCAATGTATTCGCACACCAGCTGTTCCGGGCTGATGCCGACATCGATGGGGATGGCATCCTGCGAGAAAAGTTGCTCAGTGTTCATGTATTCGGCCGAGCGAATACGAGCTATCTTGGTTGGCGTGTGAAAAAGCGTATACGCGATCTGGCAGGCGACCATGTTGGTTTCGTCCATGTCGGTCAGGGCGACGACGATGTCCGCATCGTTGGCCCCGGCGCGGTCCAGCACCTCCGGGTAGGCGGCGTGTCCGACGACGGTACGGATGTCCAGCCGGTCCTGCAGTTCGCGCAGCACCTCGGGACGTACGTCGACGACGGTGACCTCGTTGGCCTCTTCGCGTGACAGATGGTAAGCGGCGGACGAACCAACCTGACCTGCACCGAGTATTAGAATCTTCATTGTTGTCGACAGGCTTTTCGGCGCAACACGTAAGTGTCGCTGCAGGGGCGTTAGTCTACATCAGATCGAGATTGGCATAGGAGAGAACCAGCCATTTTGTGCCGGCCGTCTCAAAATTGACCTCGACGCGGGCATGCGCGCCCTGCCCTTCATAATTGAGAATCACGCCATCGCCGAACTTCCCGTGGCGGACCCGCTGGCCCAGGCGCACGCCCATCTCGGCGTCCGAGGACTTCCTGAGCGATCCCGCCGCACCGGGACGTGACGCCCGAACCGGTCGTGACACCTGGACGCGCGGGCGAATCTCCTCAACGTACTCGTCCGGTATTTCGGAAATGAAGCGCGACGGCTGGGAAAAACTGTCCATGCCATGCAGGCGCCGCTGCTCGGCATAGGTGACGTAAAGGGTCTGCTTCGCGCGCGTGATGCCCACGTAGCAAAGGCGCCGCTCTTCCTCGAGGCCGTTGGGGTCCGCGATCGAGCGCTGGTGCGGAAACAGCCCATCCTCCATGCCGCACAGAAACACCAGGGGGAATTCCAGGCCTTTCGCCGAGTGCATGGTCATGAGTTGCACGCAGTCCTGCCAGGCTTCGGCCTGGCCTTCGCCGGCTTCGAGCGCAGCATGAGACAGGAACTCATCCAGCGGCGACATTTCGCCCGCCGGGTCGGGCTCGAAACTCTTCGCCGCGCTGACCAGCTCCATGAGGTTCTCGAGCTTCGTCTCGCCGCGCTCGCCCTTGTCGTTTTTGAACATCTCGACGAGACCACTGGCATGAATGACGTGGTCGACTTTATCCTGCAGGTCGAGCCCGGCCGTCTCGCGCGCCATGCGTTCGATGAGATTCATGAAAGCCAGTACCGCGTTCGCGGCACGGCCGGCGAGTTCGTCGCTTGCGACTGCCCCGGCGGCGCGCCACATTGTGCAGCTGTTGGCGCGTGCGTAGCTGCGCATTATGTCCGCCGTGCGAGCACCGATGCCGCGCGTCGGCCGGTTGACGATGCGTTCGAACGAAGCGTCGTCCTCGCGGTGCGATATCAGCCGCAGGTAAGCGAGCGCATCCTTGATCTCGGCGCGTTCGAAAAAGCGCAGGCCGCCGTAGACGCGGTAGGGGATGCCGGCGTTGATGAGGCCTTCCTCGAGCACGCGTGACTGGGCGTTCGAGCGATACAGTACGGCGGCGTCGGCGCGCGCATTGCCCTGGTCGATCCAGTCGCGCAGGCGACCGATGACGAAATCGGCCTCGTCGCGTTCGTTATAGGCCGCGTACAGCCTGATCGGCTCGCCCTCGGCTCCTTCCGTCCACAGGTTCTTGCCCATGCGGTCGGCATTGTTCGCGATGACGGCGTTGGCGGCATTCAGGATCGTGGCCGTAGAGCGGTAGTTCTGCTCCAGCTTCACGACCGTGGCGTTCGGGAAGTCCCGCTGGAAGCGGTGGATATGTTCGACCCGTGCGCCGCGCCAGCGATAGATCGATTGATCGTCGTCGCCGACGACGAACGGGATGGCGGCGTTGTTGCCCGCCAGCAGCCGCAGCCAGGCGTACTGGATCGCGTTGGTGTCCTGGAACTCGTCAACGAGCAGGTGCTGGAAGCGCCGCTGGTAGTGCCCCAGCAATTCGGGGTTGTCTCGCCAGAGCTCGTGTGCCCGCAGCAGGAGCTCCGCAAAATCGACGAGACCGCCGCGCTCGCAGACTTCCTCGTAGGCGGCGTAAAGGGCGATCATCTGCCTCCGGTTCGGGTCGCGCTCGTCATCGAGATGCTGCGGCCGCAGGCCCTCGTCCTTTTGTGCGTTGATGAACCACTGGATTTCCTTCGGCACCCAGCGACTGTCGTCGATCTCGAGATTTTTCAGCAGGCGCTTGATCAGGCGCAGCTGGTCGTCCGAATCGATGATCTGGAAATTCTGCGGCAGCTTTGCTTCCTGCCAGTGCCGCCGCAGCAGGCGATGGGCGAGGCCGTGGAACGTGCCTATCCACAGGTGACTGACCGGTATGCCGAGCAGGGCCTCGATACGGCCGCGCATCTCCCCCGCCGCCTTGTTGGTAAACGTCACGGCGAGCAGGCTTTGCGGCGAGACGCCCTCGACATCGATCAACCAGGCTGCACGATGCACGAGTACGCGGGTCTTGCCGCTGCCGGCTCCGGCGATAACGAGCGTAGGCTCGGCAGGCGCCGTGACGGCCTGCCGCTGCGCATCGTTCAGGGATTCCAGTATCGGAGTGACGTCCATGAAGCGCGCAAGTTTAGCAGGATTGCGCGTGGATTCGGGCGGGGCTAGTCCTGGCGCCAGAGGAAGCCGAGCGAGTAGCGGCCACGCTCGTAATGGATGCGGGCGTCATTGGACACGAAGTCGTCGAAGCGTCCTTCGAGCAATACGCTGAACCGGGGCGTAATCCGGTAACTGATCCTGGCGTCGGCCCTGGCGGTCTCGAGGGTCTTCGTCGGCAGCGCCGGATTATTGAACGCAAACGCATTCTCGTAAATGTAGTTGCGGTAGTACCCTGAGAGCTCGAAGTCGAAGCGGACCCCCGGTGACCAGTGAAATTCGAATTCGTAGTGATCGCGGACGTAATTGTTGTAGCCGGCGTAGCGGTCCTCGCGATCGACGCGTTCGTACTCGAAACCAATCCACATGCTTTTCGTTAGACGCTGCCTGGCGAGCAGGGACAGTGCCAGGTAGTCGTAACGAACGCCGGGGTTGCCGATCGGTTGCGTGCCGTCGAGGTCGAACGAGGGCCGGTCGCTGTAACGCCGACTGAACGTCTCGGCCGTGATCCGCAGCAGCGACGTGCGCGTGAAGGTGTACTGTGTATGCAGGCTGAACAGGAAATATTCGTGATCGTAAGACGGTACGATCTCGACGTCTTCGTAATCGTACAGGTAGCCCTTGGCGACCATGCCCACGGCGAGCTTCTCCCAGCGCTGCCGGAAGCGTATGTCCGGGCCGTAGCGCGTGTAGTTCATGCGTTCGCCGATATCCACGCCGTTTACGGCGCGCGGCGTGCCGTCGTCCGGGTCGTAGTAAACCCCGTCGCGCTGTGCCACGCGGAAGGAGCCGTAGACCTCGCGCTTGCGATCCTCCTTCTCGCGAACGTACTCGTTACCGACGCGCAACTCATGCCTGAACTCGTCCGCGTCGCTTAGTTCGCGGTCTTCGTAATAGCTGCCGGTGGCGCGATAGGCCGCATAGAAACCTTCGAACCGATAGGTGTTGATGATGTACTTGGCGCCGAGGTCGTATGGCAGGTAACTGCCGGTCTTCACCTCGGGCACGATCAGCGGCAGGTTCGAATTTGCAAAGTCGATGTAAGGCTCGGACGGCGAGCGGAACACGTTGGTGTCATTTCCGTAGCCGACACTCGCAAAGTAGCTGAAGTCGAAAATATCGCGTTTTTCCTGCTCCGCCACCGTGTGCTGGTAGACGGGGTCCTCTTCGAGCTCGCCGCGCCGTATGCGAGCGATCGCGGTGCGGGCAAGGCCCGATATTTCCTCGTTACCACCGTCGTCGCGCGCAAAGCGAAACCACTGCAGTGCCTCGTCGCTGTCGCCCGCCGCGTAGGCGTTCAGGCCGAGGTTGTAGTGCGCGAGCTGCCGCAGTGATGATGAACGCGTTGCTTTTTCCAGCGACTCCCGCGCCCGGATGTGTTGCCCCGCCTTGTAATGCGCGACGCCCGTGTTGTAGTGCAACAGGGGCGTATTCATGCCGGCTTCGGCGGCCTGGCCGTAACGCAGCAGCGCGGCCCAATAGAGATCGTCGCGAAACAGCCGGTTGCCGTCCGCGAAGAGATCCTCCGCGCTCATCGCCGCGGCATTGCCGCCGGCAAACAGGCATACGAGCGCGAGGGCGACGGCTATTGCTCGCGCCGGTCTGCGGATTTCCGGTTTTCTGCGTTCGGCGGTAATTCGCGGAGTTCCCGTGTGGCGTTATGTCAGGTCGCCAAAATGCCCGATATTGACTGTGAAAACTATGACGTAGCGCAAGAAAATCCCCCTGGATGGTCTCCACCCAGGGGGATTGCTGCAGATTGCGCCCGGTCTGCGCCGGGCGGGAGGCTGACTTTAGTCGTCCGTGGAGTCGTCGTCGTCATCGAGTTCGTCGTCCATGTCGTCCTCGTCGTCGAACTCGTCGTCCTCGATGTCTTCGCCTTCCTCGTGGTCGTGTTCGTCGTCATCGATCTCGTCGACATCGTCGATTTCATCGTCACTTTCAAAATCGTCGTCCATGCTGTCTTCGTCGTCGAAGTCCTCACCGCCGTCTTCGCCGTCTTCGTCGCCGAAGTCTTCGCGCTCGTCAGAGTCGTCGTTCTCTTCGTACGCGTCGTCGGTGTCATCACTTTCCTCGGACTCGTCGTCGTCCCAGTCGTCTTCGTCGTCCTCCTCGGGACCACGCATTTCGGCCATTTCAGCGATGTCGTCATCAAGGCCCGTGTCGTCATCGAGAACCTCCATCATGACGTCGAGATCGTCGAGGTCATCGTCAGCCCTTACGGCAGCCGGCAGGAACGCAAAGCAGGTCAGGATCAGCACCGCGATAAACAGGTTAAAGGGTTTCATGGCAATACTCCGTCAATATAAAGCGGACATCCCGTCCAGCCGTGAGTCAGGAAACGTCGACCTGTAACCGGAACGTCCGGTTGCGGTCTTTGTGTTCGAGACGGGCCAGCAATTCACCGCCAGCCGGCGTCAGTGCAATAAGCGTCAGCGGCAGCAGATTCTTGCCCTCCTGCAGGCTAGTCTCCCAGGTTATTTCCCGCTGTCCCGGGAAACCTGCCAGCTCGATGCCGTCGGGCAGGGAGACTGTCAGTGTCGCCGACTCCAGCGCTTCTGCCGAAGCGAACACGAGCCGCACGGTGTGTTCCTGCTCCATCGCGATAGTCACACCGGGTATGGTCGGCTCCGCGTCCGGCAGCTGCGGCGTCGTCATGAGCATTGCGGTGACTGCCCAGATCGCGAGTCCCGCCGCAATCGCCGATCCAAAGCCGGCCAGTATCCAGCGGTTGCGCTGCCGCCGCGAGCCTTTATGCACCGCGCGGATCAGCGCCCGATCATAGAACCCGGCTTCGGCTTCCGGCGCCGGGTAATCCTTCAGCAATTCGAGCAGCTCCTGCTCTTTCATCACGCGTTCTTCATTCATGACATGTATCCTGCCTGTGTCTATAACACGTTGAACGTCAGGAATTGGTTCCATCTTCTTGAAGTATTTGACGTAACCGGGCGCGCGCCCGATGCAGCCGGGACTTGATAGTGCCGACCGGCGTTCCCGTCAGGTCCTCGATTTCCTCCAGCTTGTAGCCTTCGGTATCGTGCAGCAGCACGACATGGCGGTGTTCCTCGCTCAGTTGCCGCAACGCAGCATCCAGGCGCCGGAATTTTTCCAGCCTTTCGTGGTCCTCGACCGGGTCGAGATCGCCCGCGAGGTCGGCGAGCCCCTGCCCCGGCAGGTGCCCTTCGTCGACGAGGTGCATGCGCTGGCGCACGAAGCGCCGGTGCTGGTCGACGAACAGGTTATACATCACGCGGGACAACCACGATCCCGGATCCTCGATATGGACGAGTTTGTCGAGCATGCCGAAAGCCTTGACCAGGAGTTCCTGGAACAGGTCCTCCGCTTCGGCCTTCGCGCCCGTGAGTCGCCACGCCAGCCGGTAAAGGCGGTCGAAATGCGGCCGTACCACGCGCTCGAATACTTCGTTTTGGTGAGGATCGCTCATTGCACCGCAGAGTGTATAGCTGCAGCCACCCCCTTCGGCAAGGACGTGTCCTGCTATTCTTGAAGAAAAGCAGCGAGTTCCATGAAGGCAAACACCCTCGTTCTGACAGCGGCCGCCATGATCGCCTTCGCCGCCAACTCGGTCCTGTGCCGACTGGCGCTGGGCGCCGGGCTCATCGACGCGGCGAGTTTCGCGACGGTCCGTACGATCTCCGGTGCGCTCGTGCTTGCCGGCATCTTGCTCGTGAGACGCAGGGCGGTGACGGCAAAACCGGACTGGCGGTCGGTGCTCGCGCTGTATGTCTACATGGTGTTTTTCGCATTTGCCTACCTGTCGTTGAGTGCCGGTACCGGGGCCCTGATCCTGTTCGGCGCGGTGCAGCTGACGATGTTCACGGTTGCGCTACGATCGGGCGAGCATTTCTCCGCCGTTTCGTGGGCCGGCCTGGTCCTCGCCATCGCGGGGCTCGTTTACCTGGTATCGCCGGGCCTGGCGGCACCGGACCCGTTCGGCGCCGCACTGATGACAGTCGCCGGTATCGCCTGGGGCGCTTATTCGCTCGTGGGGCGGTCGGCGGCCGATCCGACCGAGGCGACGGCACACAATTTCATCTACGCGGTGCCGCTGGTGATTGTGACCAGCCTGGTCTTCGCCGGCGGCTTCGAGGTAACAGCCGCAGGCGCGGGTTACGCCGTGGCGTCAGGCGCCGTGGCCTCGGCGATCGGCTATGCGATCTGGTATACGGCCCTCAAGGGGCTGACCGGTACAGGCGCCGCGACCGTGCAGTTGTCGGTGCCGGTCATCGCGGCCATCGGTGGCGTACTGCTGCTGTCGGAAGCCGTGACGCTGCGGCTCGTCGTCGCGTCCGCCGCGACGCTTGGCGGCGTGGCACTGGTCCTTATGCAAAGAAACCGGCCGCGGTAGCAGCCTGTTGGACAGGCTGCTAGAGGCTGAGCTGCAGCAGGAAGTAGTGATCGACGAGCAGCGCCGCGAACAGGATCGCGAGATACGTAATCGAGAACTTGAACGTGCGCATGGGCAGCTCGACGTCATCCCTGTCGCGCAGCATGCGTAGCGCATAATTCAGGAAAATTGCTCCGAGCGAGATGGCCGCGAGCAGATAGATGAGGCCGCTCATCCCCGTCAGATACGGTATGACCGTAATCACGACGAGCAATATCGTGTACAGCAGGATATGCAGCCGCGTGTATTCCTCACCGTGCGTCACCGGCAGCATGGGAATGCCGACTTTCGCGTACTCATCCTTTCTTGCGATCGCGAGCGCCCAGAAATGCGGCGGTGTCCAGACGAAGATGATCAGGAACAGCAGCAGCGCACTGCTGGTAATTTCGCCCGTGACCGCGGTCCAGCCGAGCACCGGCGGGGCCGCCCCGGCGGCGCCCCCGATCACGATATTCTGCGGCGTCGCGCGCTTCAGGAAAACGGTGTAGATCACCGCGTAGCCGATCAGCGAGCCGAAAGTCAGCACCGCGGTGAGCGGATTGACGAGGAACCACAACACGATCATCGACAACACGCCGGTTGCTGATGCAAAGGCCAGCGCATTGCTCTCGCTGACCCTGCCCTCGGGTAACGGCCGGCCGCGCGTGCGCAGCATGTGGATGTCGATACGGGCATCCAGCACATGATTGAATACCGCCGCAGCCGAGGCAGCCATGCCGATGCCGATGGTGCCGAACAGCATCGCCGGTGCGCCGGGCCAACCGGGCACGGCCAGGAACATGCCGACCACGGCGGTGAACACGATAAGCATGACCACACGAGGCTTCGTCAGCTCGTAGTAGTCGCGCCAGTCTGTCAGTCTTTCTATATTCGCACTCAAGGTCGTTCCTCGTTCAGCCGATACGCGACAGCTTCAGCAAACGCTTGATGTCGTCAACCATGTCGCGCGGCTCGATGTCCGGATTGAAATACATCACCAGGTTGCCATGCGGATCAACAAGGTAGAAGCCGCCAGCCGGCAGCGAGCCGGGCCGCTTGTCGTCGAGCACCGCACGCAGTGCCGGATCGTGCAGCGACACCAGCCCCCGGTGCTCTTCGGCACCGAGGAGGGTATCGGGAGCGTGTTCTCCATGCAAGAATACGCGCTCCACCCGGTCCATTTCCTTGCCCAGCATGAGGCGCGACTGCCGCTGCGTGTACAGGGCTTTGCGGCAGCTTTCGCCGCAGTCACCGTCTTCGGCATACAGCAGCCGCCAGGCGCGGTCATCATGAATCCGCGACTCCGGCACTGCATCGAGCAGATTAACGATGGGCTCGAGCAGCGCGCCGTGATTGGCCCGCGACTCCGGCTGCAGGGCATCGCCGCCGTAATACAGCCACGCCGCAAACAGCAGCGGGCCGAAAAATATCGTGGCAATCAGCAGGAACTGCAGACGCCCTCTGGTGCGTTTTGGGTCGCTCACCGGCGATGTCCTCGCTTGCGAAAATTCCAGGCCAGCAGGGCGGCCAGCACGACCGCCATCGCAAACCATTGAAAGGCATAGGCATAATGGCGTCGCGGACCGATTTCCCTGGGTTCCCAGCGCCGCAACAGGCCATGGTCCTCCGTGGGCGCCAGCAGCAGCACGAACGGCTGGACCTCACGTCCCAGGGATGCCGAGAGCTCGCCCAGCGTCGGAAAAACCGCGTGCTGTGGCCAGGTGGACGGCGACTCGATGGCGGCCCCCATACGATAGCCAGCCCTCGGCAGCGCACCGACACGGCCGCGCACCGTCAGGCGCCCGTCCGGCACCTCGAGCGCAGACGGTTCGACCGACTCCCCGGACCGTGCGGCCCAGCCTCGATTCACAATCAGCAGCGGCTCGTCGGGGGAATACTCGAGGGGCGTCAGCACGTAGTGACCGTTGCGGCTGTCGACGATAATGTTGTCCAGGAGAAACTGGTGGTCTGCATCGAAAACCCCTTCAGTGGCCAGCTGCTGGAACGGTTGCACGTCCATGCCGTCGACGAAACGGGTAAAGCCCGATTGCCGGTCGAAAGCATCCTGTGCGGCGCGCTTTTCCTGCGCGCGGCTGATCTGCCATACGCCCAGGCCCGCGAACTGGGCGACCAGCACCGCACCGAGCGCATAGGGCAGCCAACTCTTTGTTGATTTCTGCAGCGCTGTCTCCACGTTATACTGCTCGATCCCGCGCCATTGGGTACTCAATGAAAGCCATAGTCTTGATATTGCTGGCCGCTGTCGTGGTCAGCCTGTTCTCCGGGCTGTTCTTCCTCGTCAAGGACAAGGACTCGCCCGGTTCAACCCGCATGCTGACGTCGTTGAAAATCCGCGTCGGGTTATCCATCACCCTGGTCATCTTCCTCGTTGCCGCGTATGCGCTCGGCTGGATCAGCCAGTAGCCGCGGGGTCGCGCGACCTCGACCCCGGTCTGCGAACGGGTCATTTATCTCCCTCATGGCTCGCTGCGCTGCGCTTTACTTCGGTCGACAAACGCCCCGTTCGCAGACCTAAACGCAGGGGCGCTTCCAGAGGCCTGCAGGAGCGGGCCTCGGCCCGCGAACCAGGTGGTCGCGCTTCAGGAAGCGCTCCTACATCCAATAGACAAAAACGTAGAGGCCGATCCAGACCACGTCCACGAAGTGCCAGTACCAGGCTACGGCCTCGAACGCGAAATGATTCTGCGCCGTGAAGTGTCCTTTCATCACACGCAGCCAGATGATCAACAGCATGATCGCGCCGATGGTCACGTGCATACCGTGGAAGCCCGTCAGCATGAAGAAGGTCGAGCCGTAAATTCCGCTCGTCAGCTTCAGGTTCAGGTCCTCGTAAGCATGGATGTACTCGTAGCCCTGCAGGTAGACGAAGATGAAGCCCAGGATGAACGTCAGCGCGAGGAATGTCTTGAGAATGCCGCGCTGGCCAGCGATCAGGGCATGATGCGCAATCGTAACCGTGACCGAACTGGTGAGAAGAATCGCCGTATTGATCAGCGGCAGGCCAAACGGTCCCATCACCTCGAAGTCACCGCCGACCTCACCGGGCCCGTTCGTCGGCCAGGTGGCTTCGTAACCCTCCCACAGAAGGAGGTTGGTAAAGAAGTTGTTGCTGTCGCCACCGAGCCACGGCACCGACATAGTGCGGGTGTAGAACAGCGCACCGAAGAATGCCGCGAAGAACATGACCTCGGAGAAGATGAACCAGAACATGCCCATCCGGAACGAGTGGTCGACCTGGTCGTTGTAGAGCCCGCCCTGGCTTTCGTTGATTACCGCGCCGAACCAGCCGACGAGCATGAACACCATCACTGCGACCCCGGCCAGCATGATCCAGAAGCCGGCGTCGGCGCCGTTCAGCCAGTTGGAGACACCCACCATGAGAAACAGCAGCCCGATCGAACCGACGATCGGCCAGTGGCTGCCATGGGGTACGTAATAGCGGTCTTCAGCGTGGGACATGTCTATTCTCGATGCGTTGTCGTTCAGGACCCGTCGTTCGCCGAGACGCGAACGGTGTCATAAAAAGTGTACTGCAGCGTGATCGTGTCCACGTACTCGGGCAGGTCCGGGTCGACGATGAACTGCAGCGGCATTGCGCGCTCCTCGTTCGCCTGGAATTCCTGGTTCGTGAAACAGAAACACTCGATCTTCTTGAAGTGCCCGGAGGCGCTCACCGGTGCGACGCTCGGGACGGCTTGCGCGATCTTCCTGTCGCCGGCGAGGTTCTTCGCCGTGAATGTCGCGTAATACATCTTGCCCGGCGTCACTTCCATGCTGTCGCGGTCCGCGACGAACTCCCACGGTGCGTATTCGTTGACGGTCGTCACGAATTCCACGCGGATCGAGCGGGAGAAATCCGGGTTCTCCTGGCTGCTCACCGCCACGTTATTGGTGCGGCCACCGAAGCCCGTGATCTCGCAGAAGACATCGTACAGCGGCACGAGCATGTAGCCGAAACCGAACATGGCAGCGGCGAGCAGCAGCAGTTTGCCGGTCAGCGAGCGGTTATCGTTTCCAGGTTTGTTTTGTGTGCTTTGGTTCATACGGTTCAGCTGCGCAATACGCCAATCATGATAAAGCCGAGGTAGAAGGCCAGCGCGACGGCGATAAGGACAATAGCCGTTCGCCGTACTCCTTTGCGCTGCTCCTTCCGCGCATCGGTCACTCGAAGGCTTCCTGCGCGACGCGGGCCTTGGGCGGCGTATCGAAGGTGTGGTAGGGCGCCGGCGAAGGCACTGTCCACTCGAGTCCCTTCGGGGCCTCCCAGACACGATCGGTCGCCTTCGCGCCCTTCTTCGCCGTGACCAGCACCCACACGAAGATCAGCTGCGAAAACCCGAAGCCGATCGCGCCGATGCTCGCAATCATGTTGAAGTCGGCAAACTGGGTCGAGTAGTCGGGAATGCGCCGCGGCATGCCGGCGAGCCCGAGGAAGTGCATCGGGAAGAACGTCACGTTGACGAAAATCGTCGACAGCCAGAAATGCAGTTTGCCGAGCGACTCGTTGTACATGTGCCCCGTCCACTTCGGAAGCCAGTAATACGCGCCCGCCATCAGGGCAAATATCGAGCCCGGCACGAGCACGTAATGGAAGTGGGCCACCACGAAATAGGTATCGTGATACTGGATGTCAGCCGGCGCGATAGCGAGCATCAGCCCGGAGAAACCGCCGATCGTGAACAGGAATACGAACGCCAGCGCAAACAGCATCGGCGTCTCGAAGGTCATCGAGCCGCGCCACATGGTCGCCACCCAGTTGAATACCTTTACGCCCGTGGGCACCGCGATCAGCATGGTCGCGAACATGAAGAACATCTGGCCCGACAGCGGCATGCCCACCGTGAACATGTGGTGCGCCCAGACGATGAACGACAGGAACGCGATGCTCGAGGCAGCGTAAACCATCGAGTCGTGACCGAAGAGCGGCTTGCGCGAGAACGTCGGGATGATCTCCGAGACGACACCGAACGCCGGCAGGATCATGATGTAGACCTCGGGATGCCCGAAGAACCAGAAGATGTGCTGGAACATGACCGGGTCGCCACCGCCGGCGGCAAGGAAAAAGCTGGTGCCGAAGAACTGGTCCGTGAGCAACATCGTGACCGCACCGGCCAGCACGGGCATGACGGCGATCAGCAGGTAGGCGGTAATCAGCCAGCACCACACGAAGATCGGCATCTTCAGCAGCCACATGTCCGGCGCGCGCATATTGAGGATCGTCACGATGATATTGATCGCGCCCATGATCGACGAGATACCCATCAGGTGGACCGCGAAGATCAGGAACGGGAACGCGTCGCCGGTCTGCAGGATCAGCGGCGGGTACATCGTCCAGCCGCCGGCAGGGGCGCCGCCTTCCATGAACAGCGTCGACAGCAGGATGCCGAACGCGACGGGGAGGATCCAGAACGACCAGTTGTTCATGCGCGGCAGCGCCATGTCCGGCGCGCCGATCATCATCGGGATCATCCAGTTGGCGAGCCCGACGAACGCCGGCATGACGGCGCCGAAGACCATGATCAGCGCGTGCATCGTCGTCATCTGGTTGAAGAACTCGGGGTGCACGAACTGCAGCCCCGGCTGCATCAGCTCGCTGCGGATGACGAGCGCCATCGCGCCGCCGATGAAGAACATGATGAGGCTGAATATCAGGTACAGCGTACCGATATCCTTGTGGTTGGTCGTAAACAGCCAGCGCCGGAGACCTTTCTCCGGGCCGTGATGCTCGTCGTGTGCGTCCTGCGCGTCTGCGACTGCTGTTGTCATACCGTTTCTCTCCGATCACGTGCCGTCTTGCGGCACTCTTGTTGATTCGTTTACTGGCTCGTGGCGACGCGTTCGCCGCCCTTCTGGTTGGTCTCGACCCAGGCTACGTAGGCGTCCGGTTCGACGACCTCGACGACAACCGGCATGTAGCCGTGGTCCTTGCCGCACAGTTCGGTGCACTGCCCACGAAACGTCCCGGTCTGCTCGGCGCGGAACCAGGTTTCGTTGATGATTCCGGGAACCGCGTCCTTCTTGATGGCAAACTCGGGCACCCACCAGGAATGCACGACGTCGTTGGACGTTATCAGCAGGCGTACCTTGGCGCCCTTCGGAACGACCAGCGGACGATCCACTTCGAGCAGGAAGTTCTCGACCGCGAAGGGGTCGATGCCGGAGTTCTTCGGTCGTGCCTCGACGCTGGGGCGATCCAGGCTGGAATAAAACGCGATGTCTTCGTCCTGGTACTTGTAGTGCCATTTCCACTGGTAAGCGGTAACGACGATGGAGACATCGGGATTGCGGGAATCCTCGAGCTTGATCATCGTCTCGGCCGCCGGCACCGCCATCACGAGGAGAATCAGGACCGGGATAATCGTCCAGATGACCTCGGCTGCGGTACTGTGCGAAAAGGTCGCGGGCTTGACGCCCTTCGATTTGCGATGCTTGAACAGCGAGATGATCATGACGCCGAAGACGACAACACCGATCCCCACGCACCACCAGAACACCATCATATGCAGGTTGTAGGTCTCGGCGCTCAACTCGGTAACGCCTTTGGGCATATTGAGGGCCCAGTCGGCGCTCGCTGCGCCGGCCCACAAAGTTCCGAGTAAGCTGAGTAGCAATTTTCGAATCATTGTGTATCCACTCCACAGACCGATACGGGCCCGCGCTCTTAATAATAAACAACAGGTGGCAGAAATGAGGTTCGGGACAGCCGGACGCCCCGCTCAAGAGCCTCGGAAGTTTACTGAAACGTGCTGGCGCAGGCAATCCTGTACCTGCATGACGGTATTTTGAAACCGATTAGATTACAACGGCTTATCGCAAAGCGCCGACAGGCCGTCGAGATTGCCATTTGGGAGCTTACAAGTCATTGCCGGCGCAAGGGAATTTTGCCTGCGTCCACCGTGATCTCGGCGCCGCTGCGGCGGATTCCGCTGCCCCAGCAGTGGCCGTAGACGAGCTCGAGCGTCAGCGAACGATCGGCATCGGGCGAAAATAATGTGTCGGTGAAGCCCCTGAACCGGCCCCGCCCCATGAGTCCGCGCTGCCGGTCATGGAGGCTGTTGCGCGCGCCCGCGGCGGTCAGGTCGCGCAGCAGCGCACGCGCATCGCGATAGCGAACCGACAGGCGGTCGACATCCAGCACGGGATCCCGCAACCCCGCGCGGACCAGCGCGTCGCCGACATCGTGCATGTCCCTGAAGCGGTTCACGTGCTCGCCGTCGTCGATTGCCTGCCATGCCTGGCGGATTTCCAGCAGGCTGTCGGGGCCGAGAGATGAGAAGACAAGCAGGCCGTCTTTCCGCAACACCCGAGCGACCTCCGCGAAAGCGGCATCGGGGTTATCGATCCACGGCAGCATCAGGTTCGAAAAAATCACGTCGATACTCGCATCCGCAAATGGCAGCGACCGGGCATCGGCCTGCACGGCATAGCGCCTGGAGAAGAGGGTCCGCCCGCGGCGTACGATCCGCAACATCGCGGCGGAAAAGTCGACTGCGATCACCCGGGCGCCGCGAAACCGCTTTTGCAGCGGCGGGATGGCCGAGCCGGTGGCCGAACCCAGGTCGACCACGGTGTCGGCATCGATAGTCATCGGCTGCATGCGCTGCAGCAGGCCTTCGCGGGCCACGCTGTGGACGAAGTCGGCTTCGTCAAAGCGATCCGCGGCACGGTCGAAGCGCCGCCGAACGTCGCGGGGACGCAATTCCGGACTGTGGTCTGTGGCGTTCATCGCATGCGGGCAACTGCAGGACGCGACACGGTAGCACGCTTTGCCGCGAAATCGCCCGAATTCGAGAGCTGTCGGACGACGCGCCTTGACCGATGATGGGGTCATGGGAATACGTCGATTCGTGCTGCCGTCCTGGCAGTTCGCCTGCCGCTCGGCCCGCGCGCTGGAGTTTGCGGTGATGCCCCGTCGCTGTGTTTTCTGCGGAATGAGGCGGCGCCACGACGAGTCAGTGACCTGTCCGGGATGCGAAAACGATCTGCCGTGGATTCGCGAGCAGTGCCCCGGCTGCGCCCGGCCCCTTGCAGCAAAGCCCGGTGCCGGCGTCGTGTGCGCGGAGTGCCAGGATCGTCCAATGCCGTTCGAGGCAGCCGCCGCGCCGCTGGCCTTCGAGTTCCCTGTCGACGCGGCGATCCGGCTGTTCAAGTTTCATCGCAGGCTGCACTACGCTGACGCGTTCGGCGATATCCTGTGCAGGTCGCTGACAGAATTGCCCGGCGACATCGACGCCCTGTTGCCGGTTCCCCTGCACTGGCTGCGGCATGGCGTCCGCGGCTTCAACCAGGCCGCCGAAATCTGTCGGCCGTTGCAAAAGACGAGCGGCCTGCCGCTGCTTCGAAATGTATCGAGACGGCGTCGCACGCCGTACCAGTCCGGTCTCGGCGCGCGGGAACGGCGCCGCAACCTTGCTGGCGCGTTCATGGTACGAGGCGGTATTCAGGCAATGCACATACTGCTGGTCGACGACGTGATCACGACCGGCGAAACGTGCGCGCAACTGGCACGAGAGCTGCTCGCACACGGTGCGCAAAAAGTCAGCGTTCTGGCAGTGGCGAGGGCGTAAGCACCTTGCAACGATCAGGCTGCCTGTGGTTTAGTTCCGCCGGTGAAACGGGGGGTAAGAACAACAACGAGCTGCGCCTTCCTCCTGGCCCTGCTGGTTTCTGTGAGCGGCCATGCGCAGGACCAGGCGCCGGGCCTCGAATCGGCGCGCGGCGTCCCGGGGTGGCTGTCCATCACCGGCAGTTTCCGCTTGCGCTACGAGCACATGGACAACACGTTTCGCATCGTGGGCCCGGCGCAGGATGAACTGCTGGTGTCGCGGCTGCTTGTACACGCGCGTGCTACTGGTGAGCGATTCTACGGTGGCGTCGAACTCCAGGATTCCCGTGCCTGGCTGCACCAGGACCTGACGCCGGTCGGCACCGACGACGTCAATGCGCTGGAGCCGCTGCAACTCTACGCCGGATACCGGACCGACAAACTGGACGTTCAGCTGGGCCGCATGACGATGGACGTCGGCAGCCGGCGCTTCGTGGCGCGCAATCGAACGCGCAACACACTCAACGGATTTACCGGGATCAACGCCCGCTGGACCCTGCCCGGTGGACGCGGCCTGCAGGCGTTCCTGACGATGCCGGCCGCGCGTTTGCCGAACAACCTCGAGCGCGGGAAGCTGCGCAACAACGAGTTCGTGCTCGACCAGGAACACAAGGAGCGCGCCTTCTGGGGCCTTCACCTGTCGGACGTCGGCCTGGCGAACGGTTTCCAGACCGACTGGTACCTGTTCGGCATTCAGGAAAAGGACCGCCCGAGCCTGCCGACCCGGAACCGCGATTTTCTGACCGCGGGCGTGAGGGTGCGCAAAACCACCGATTCATGGGCCTTCGAATTCGAGACCGCGCTCCAGTCCGGAGAGACGCGGGCCACGCTGTTGCCATCCGACGTAACGGACCTCGATCACCGCGCCTGGTTTGCGCACGCCGAATTGAGTCGTGACCTGGCCGGGAGCTGGAAGCCGAGCGTGGTCCTGCGGCTCGACTATGCGTCCGGCGACAAGGATCCTGACGACGACGAGTTCAATCGCTTCGATACGCTGTTCGGCGCCCGGCGCTGGGAGTTCGGCGTTACCGGCATCCACGGCGTGTTCGCCCGCAGCAACATCCTGTCGCCCGGGCTCGGGCTGCGGATGAAGCCGCGCCCTTCGTTCGACCTGAGGTTCGACTACCGCCCGGCGTGGCTGGCGAGCGACCGCGACTTCCTGCCGACGGCGCTGCTCCGGGACCGCGACGGCAATTCCGGCTCTTTCATCGGCCAGCAGCTCGATGCGCGTTTACGCTGGGTGCCGGCGGCCTCGAACCTGTCCGTCGACATCACGGCGGCCTATCTCTGGAAGGGCGAGTTTCTCACGGACGTGCCGTTCGCGCCGCCTGACGATAACATCCTGTACTGGTACTTCTCGGCCAATCTTGCGTTCTGATCAGTCGCGCAATTCCCGGCGCCAGCCGGACAGGCCGCCCTCGAGGTTGTGCACGAGTGTGTGGCCACGCCTTATCAACGATTCGGCGGCGACGAGGCTCCTGCTGCCCGACGCGCAATAAATGACCAGGCGCATCGAAGACGGAAACGGCACGCCGCTCTGGATCAGTTCGTTCAGCGGGATGTGTTCCGACTGCGGCAGGCTGTCGACAAGGCGCTCGTGGGTATCGCGCACGTCGATGAAGACGGTGTCTGTTGCGTCGAGCAGCCTGGCAGCTTCGGCCGGCGACAGTTGCGGCACCAGTGAATCCGCCGGGGCACCCGCACCACAGAACGCGTCGTAATCCACGAGCTCGGTGATGGCGGGATGGTCCCCACAGAGGACGCATTGGGGGTCCCTGGATACCTTGAAGCTCGAGAACGCGAGAGCCAGCGCATCGTAGTAAACGAGTCGGCCGCTCGCGATGTCCCCGAGGCCCAGTACGAGCTTGATGACCTCGGTTGCCTGCAACGTACCCATTACGCCAGGCAGGATGCCGAGCACACCACCCTCGGCACACGACGGCACGACGCCGGGTGGTGGCGGTACCGGAAAGAGGCAGCGGTAGCAGGGGCCGTTGTCATGGTTGTAAACCGACAGCTGGCCTTCGAAGGCGAGTATGGATGCGGATACCAGCGGTTTGCCCTCGAGCACACAGGCATCGTTGACGAGATAGCGTGTAGCGAAGTTGTCGGCGCCGTCAGCGACAATGTCATAGCTGGCGACGATCTGCCGCGCGTTATCGCGAGTCAGCGCGCAGGCATGCTCATCAATAACAATATGCGGGTTCATGTCGCGCAGTCGCTCGGCGCCGCAGGCAAGCTTGGCCTGGCCCACCTGGCTGCTTCCAAAGAGGACCTGGCGATGCAGGTTCGACGCGTCCACGGTGTCGAACTCGACGATGCCGATACGTCCGACGCCGGCCGCGGCAAGGTACATCGCCAGCGGCGAGCCGAGCCCGCCCAGTCCCACGAGCAGCACCGACGCGCCTTTGAGCCGGGCCTGACCCTCCGGACCGACCTCTCGCAGGCTCAGGTGGCGGCTGTAGTGCGCCAGCTCGCGGTCCGTGAATCTATCGAAGTTACCCGGCACCAATCCCGTCGCTTTCGAAACCGTCCATCAATTTCGATCATAGCAGCAGACGCGCGCAGCGTTTCTGATACTATTTTTCCAATGGCGGATTCCGATTCTTTCGACAGGCGCAAGTTCATCAAGGCATGTGTCGGTGCTAGTGCGGCGGTGGCGGCGGACCCGTCGCTGATGGCGCAGCCGGCCGGCGAGCTGGTGCCGGCAGAGCGGGCCAGGCTGGTCGACGTCAGCGGCGAGACGCTGCGCGCCGATGCGCTGACGGTAGGCCAGAGCTATGTGTTTCATTATCCCTATGTCACGACACCGTGTTTTCTGATCGACCTGGGTTCGCCCACGGAACCCGGTGCCGAGCTCGAGACATCGGACGGCCGCCCGTATCGCTGGACCGGCGGGGTCGGGCCCGGCCGCTCCATCGTCGCGTTCTCGGCGATCTGCGCCCACCGGATGAGCTACCCGACGCGCAACGTCAGCTTCATCGACTACCGCCACAAACCGATGAACACGGAGTCGACCGGCGACGACTGGTGGTCGCGCGGGCAGGTCATCTACTGTTGCTCGGAGGGCAGTGTCTACGATCCGAGTGACGGTGCGCGCGTGCTGGCGGGCCCTGCATCGCAGCCGCTTGCGGCCGTGCGCCTGGAGTACGCCGCTGCCGAGGGGGCGTTGTACGCGACCGGCGTCTACGGTGGCGACATGCTCGAGCGGTTTCTCAAGGAATTCGGTTTCCAGGTGGCATTGGCGCACGAGAGTGACGACATCCGGCAGCCCGCCAGCAAGGTGACCACCGTCTGGCCCATGAGCGAGTATTCGCGTACCGGCGCCTGCTAGTTACTGTCGGCTCCCCCGAGGTACGCCGCCACTTCCGCAAAACCTTCGGATCTCGCAATCTCTGCCGCCGTATCGCCATTGTGATTCGCGACAGTCCGATCCGCGCCATTTGCGATGAGCAGACTGACGATCTCGAGGTCTCCGGTCGCGGCCGCAATATGCAGCGCGGTTGCGCCGTCTTCCTGGCGGACGGCCAGATCGGCGCCGGGGCTGTCGAGCAGGAGGCGCACGAAATCGGTGCGCCGCCTGTCCACGGCGCGCATCAAAGGCGTCCATCCGTACGCGTCGCGCACGCCCTGGTCCGCCCCGGCATCGAGCAGCACTTCAGCTACTTCGGTGTAGCCCTTCACCGCCGCCAGCGCGAGTGCCGTCCAGCCCAGCTTCGCTGTGTCGTCGGTACGTGCGCCCGCCCTGACCAGCAGGCTCGTAACCAGCGGGTCGCCGCTGAGGGCCGCGAACATCAGCGCGGTTGCGCCACCGGCATTGCTGGCATTGACGTCGGCGCCGGCCGAAATAAGACGGGTGACGGCCGCCGCATCGCCCTGCCTTGCTGCCGACATCAGCGGTGTCTTGCCATTCGATGGCTCGCCCTGCAGCAAGGGGTTGCCGATGGCGGCAAAGGGCAGGCCGAGAAACAGCAGCGCAATCAAAAACCGGCCGGCAAATGCCGGCCGGTTTGTTAACGGTCTTCTGGCCCGTTGCGGGTCAGGTCGTAGCGGCACTCGACGCGCCCGGCGCAGCCTCGCTCTTCGCGGGTGCGCTCCCGCCTTTGACTTCTTCGTACCACAGGCTGTGATGTTGCTTCGCGAAGCCTTCGTCGACGTCGCCGCTTACCATCCCCTCGAGTACGCCTTCGGTGCCGATGCTGCCAAGGTACATATGGCCGAGCGAGACGGCGATCAGGAACAGGCCGCTGGCAGAGTGCACGATATGCCAGAACTGCATGGACTCGCGGACTGTTTCGAGGTTGGGGAACAGCAGGTAGAAGCCCGATACGGTGAGGGCCACGCCGCCGAAAAACACCAGCCAGTAGAAGACTTTCTCGCCGGCATTGAAGAATCCGGCCGGCGGATGACCGTCGCCGATGGCCCCGCCCAGGGACTTGAGCCAGTCGAAGTCATAAGCCTTCGGTACGTTCTTGCCGAGCCACATGAGTAACAGCACGACAAGTCCGGCTGCGAACGGCAGCGAGAGGTAATCGTGAATCGGTTTCGCGAGCTGCGCCCAGGCGGCGAAACCCTCCTTGCCCATGAGCGGTATCAACAGGGCCCGTCCAAAGATAAGGCTCAGGCCCGTGATCGCCAGGATGATGAATGAAATGGCGACATACCAGTGCATGATGCGCTCGAACGTCGACCAGCGGGTGACCGTGCGACCCGTGCGCGACTCGAGCTTGTCCCGGCCCTTGACGATGTGCTTGGCGGCCAGCGCCAGTAACACGATGATGATGAACGAGCCACCGTAGAAAGAAATCGGGCCGTTGCGAACAGCGCGCCAGTTTTGACCGCCGTTCTGGATCAGCACGCCGGCCTCCTGGCCCGTGACGGCCGAGTAACCTTCGACGCCACCCCGTACGGCGCGCCAGTATTCGGCGCGCGGATTGACGGCCTCCTCGTCCGACTCCTGGGCCTGAGCCGTTCGCATCAGGCCGGCTTCGTGGGCAACATACCCTGTAAGCGGCAATGCCATGGCGACCAGCAGCGACACTGCGACGGTCACCAGGACGGCACGCCGGCGGCCCCGTGGTTTGCTAGTGATAGTTTGTTCTCGCATTGACCAGGCTCCTGTTTGCGCAGTGACCCGACCGGGTCACTGCGACCGTTCGTAAACCGGACCGGCCTGGCTACCGGTCCGACTGTCCCTCGGCGAAACGTTCCTGCAATGTCTGCGTGTTTTGCGGATCCTGCTGTTTTGCCAGCAGTGGATCCGCACCACCCTTGTAGACACCGGGTTCGTGCAAGGTGACGTCTGCCCGCTCGGCACAGGCGGTCATGCCGACTGATAGAAATGCCAAGGCCGCCGCCATCGCCAGCGGACGCGGCCGATTCTTCGAGTGCTTCGTCACCATTCGCTTATCCCTGCGGCGCCTGATCGATCAGGCGTCGCCCTTGTATGCGGTTTCCCAACCCCAGGTCTCGGGGCGGCCGCCTCGTTTCGTGATTCGTTCGCGGTAGATGTCTGCAACCATGTCGCCATCGCCGGCAAGCAGCGCCTTCGTGCTGCACATTTCGGCGCACAACGGCAGCTTGCCTTCGGCAATACGGTTGCGGCCGTATTGCTCGAGCTCGGCCGCCGAGTTGTCGTCTTCCGGGCCGCCGGCGCAGAACGTGCACTTGTCCATCTTGCCGCGCACGCCGAATGCCTCCTGCTGCGGGAACTGCGGTGCGCCGAACGGGCAGGCGTAGAAGCAGTAACCGCAACCGATGCAGAGGTCCTTGTCGTGCAGGACGATGCCGTCGTCGGTCGTGTAAAAACAGTCGACCGGGCAGACGGCCGCGCAGGGCGCATCCGTGCAGTGCATGCAGGCTACCGAAACCGATTTCTCGCCGGGTACGCCGTCATCGAGGGTCACGACGCGGCGCCGGTTGACGCCCCAGGGAACCTCGTGCTCGTTCTTGCAGGCCGTTACGCAGCCATTGCACTCGATGCAGCGGTCGGCGTCACAAAGAAATTTCATACGTGCCATGATCGAGCCTCCTAAGCTGCGCTGATCTTGCAGAGAGATGCTTTCGTTTCCTGCATCTGAGTGACGGAATCATATCCGTAGGTAAAAGCCGTGTTACAGGCTTCGCCTCGCACATACGGTGCGGAGCCCTCCGGATACTTGTCCAGCAGGTCCTTGCCCTGGTACCAGCCACCGAAGTGGAAAGGCGTGAACACAACGCCACGATCGACCCTCGGGGTCACCATGGCCTTGATCTTTATCTTCGCGCCCTCGGGGCTTTCCAGCCACATCCACTGGCCGTCACGCACTCCCGCGTTGTTGGCATCGGCCGGGTTGATCTCCGCGAACATCTCCTGCTGCAGTTCGGCAAGCCACGGGTTGGAGCGGGTCTCCTCGCCGCCGCCCTCGTACTCGACCAGACGGCCGCTGGTGTGAATGAGCGGGAAGTCTTTCGAGTAGTCCTTGGCCTGTATCGATGCGTAACGCGTCGGCAGCCGGTAATGGCTCTTGCGGTCCTCGTAGGTCGGATACTTCTCGACGAGGTCGCGCCGCGACGTGTACAGCGGTTCGCGATGAATCGGTACCGGGTCCGGGAACGTCCAGACGACGCAGCGGGCCTTGGCGTTGCCGAAGGGCGCGCAGCCGTGCTTGATCGCGACGCGCTGGATGCCGCCGGAAAGGTCGGTCTTCCAGTTCTTGCCTTCAGCGGCCGCCTTCTCTTCGGCCGTGAGCTCGTCCCACCAGCCGAGCTGCTTCAGCATGTCCGCCGTGAATTCCGGATAACCATCCTCGATCTCGGCGCCCTTGCTCCAGGAGTCCTCGGCGAGAAGGTTGACACCGTTGCGCTCGACACCGAAGCGGGCACGGAAGTTCAGGCCGCCCTCGGCCACGTGCTTGCTGGTGTCATACAGCACCGGCGTGCCGGGATGTTTCATGTCCGGCGTTCCCCACGAAGGCCACGGCAGACCGTAGTAGTCGCCGTCGCACGGCCCGCCCTCGGCTTTCAGGGTCGTGGTGTTGAAGGTGTGCTTGTTCTCCAGGTGGAGCTTGAGCCGCTCGGGACTCTGGCCCGTGTAGCCGATTGTCCACATGCCGCGATTGATCTCGCGGAGAATGTCTTCGATCAGCGGTTCGTCGTTTTCGACCTTGACGTTCTTGAACAGCTGGTCCGAGAACTCGAGCTTCTTCGCCATCTTGTACATGATCGTGTGGTCGGGAAGCGCCTCGAACAGCGGGTCGATGATCTTTTCGCGCCACTGCAGTGAGCGATTCGACGCGGTGACGGAGCCGTAGGTCTCGAACTGCGTCGCGGCGGGCAGCAGGTACATGCCCTCCTTCCGGTCGGGCAGCACCGCCGTGTGCGTCGGGTAGGGATCGACGACGACGACGAGCTCGAGCGTCTCGAGCGCCTTCTTCATCTCCGGACCGCGGGTCTGGCTGTTCGGTGCGTGGCCCCAGAAGAACATCGCTTTGAGCTGGTCGCGCTGGTCGATCAGCTCGCTGTCTTCGAGCACGCCGTCGATCCAGCGGGAGACCGGCATGCCGGGCGAGTTCATCGGGTTCGCGAACGGCACCGGCCCGTCTTCAGCACTGCCCGTGCCGGCATAGTCAGTATCGAAGCGGCCCCGGACCCAGTCGTAATCGAGGCCCCAGACGCCCGACCAGTGCTTCCAGGCACCGTCCGACAGGCCGTAGTAGCCCGGCAGCGTGTGCGAGAGGATGCCGAGGTCCGTCGCGCCCTGCACGTTGTCGTGGCCGCGGAAGATGTTGGCGCCGCCGCCGGAAATGCCGATGTTGCCGAGCGCCAGCTGCATCGCGCAGTAGGCGCGCGTGTTGTTGTTGCCGATCGTGTGCTGCGTGCCGCCCATGCACCAGACGATCGTGCCCGGCCGGTTCTCGGCCATTGTCTGGGCGGCGAGCTTCACTTCGGCTTCGGGAACGCCGGTGACGTTCTCGACGACGTCGGGTGTCCATTTGGCGACTTCGGCACGGATCTCGTCCATGCCGTAGACGCGCTGCCGTATGTATTCCTTGTCCTCCCAGCCGTTCTCGAAGACGTGCCAGAGGATGCCCCAGATGATCGGCACGTCGCTGCCGGGGCGGATGCGCAGGAACTGGTCGGCGTGCGCGGCGGTGCGCGTGAAGCGCGGATCGACCACGATCATCTTCGCGCCGTTCTCCTTGCCGCGCAGCACGTGCTGCATCGCGACCGGGTGCGCTTCCGCGGCATTACTGCCGATGAAGAACATCGCCTTGCAGTTGTGCATGTCGTTGTACGAATTGGTCATCGCGCCGTAGCCCCAGGTGTTGGCTACGCCGGCGACCGTCGTCGAATGGCAGATACGCGCCTGGTGGTCGACGTTGTTCGTGCCCCACAGGGCCGCGAACTTGCGGAACAGGTAGGCCTGTTCGTTGTTGAACTTGGCCGAGCCCAGCCAGTACACCGAATCCGGGCCGGAGCGCTTGCGAATGTCGAGCACCTTGTCGCCGATCTCGTCGATGGCCTGGTCCCAGGAGACCTTGGTCCACTTGCCGCCGGTGAGCTTCATCGGGTATTTCAGCCGGCGTTCGCCGTGGCCGTGCTCGCGCACCGATGCGCCCTTGGCGCAGTGGCCGCCCATGTTGAACGGCGAATCGAAGTCCGGTTCCTGTCCGGTCCAGACGCCTTTCTGGACTTCCGCTAAGACGCCGCAGCCCACGGAGCAGTGGGTGCAGACGGACTTGCGGATGTCGGTCTTGGCGTTCGGGTCGATGTCCCGCGCGGCTTCCGCGCGCCGGATCATCGTCGTCGGCAGGGTTGCTGCCACGGCGGTGCCGCCGAGGCCCAGGCCGGCGCGGCGCAGGAAGGCGCGGCGGTCCACGGTGGAACCGAGCACGCCGCTCGATACACTGGCCGTTTCGGTGGCGGTGAGGTCTCGCTTCTTGATCAGCTTCATCGCTAATCTCCCAGGGTTGATTGCTGTTGCGCTGTAATCCGGTTCAGCGGCCGGCTACAGGCGGGCAGAACGGTAATAGCTGTGAATGTGGGGGGTCTCGTGGTAGCCCCTTTGCCTGGCCGGCTCGGACGTGGTGCCCTGCCCCGGTGAGGCGACGGCCGCTCGGCCGGATATCGCGACCGCTGCCGTTGCGCCCCCCGCCGCAGCCAGCTTCTTGAGAAATGTACGCCGATCCGCGGTGTACGAACTCATTTTACGACTCATCTCCTATCTCCCATTGTGCGCCGTATCGCCGGCGCTTATGAAATACCCGGGCGGGACGAACCGGGCGAGCTGTCGCCGGTTCGTTCCACCATGTCCAGGTAACGCTGGTCCGTGTTGATAAATTGCTCTCCGAGCTGGCCCACGGCGCGATAAAAACGTGCCGAGGGCGTCTCCTGCATGTCGCGGAAAAAGCGCGGCATCCAGGGTCCGATGTGAGATTCGAAAAACGCCGCCTGCGACTCCAGGCTGCCGGGACCGCCTTCCTCCGCGAGCAGCGCCATGATCTCGCACAGCGCGCCGGCATGGTCCTCGGGCTCGGACACGTTTTCCTGGCGCTCGAAGCCGAGCTTCTGCATGTCGATACGCAGCCGGGCGAGCGGCTGCTCCATCAGGAATCCGGTGAGGTACCAGGAGCCGAACGGCACGAGCTCGCCGCGGCCGAGGCCAATAAAAAGTGTCTGGTATTCGTCGGCGACGTCGCCCGGTGTCGCGCGTTCGGCGGACATCGCCAGCATCCGCCAGGCGACGGCGAGCAGGCTGTCTTCGTTGCTGACGGGGGCTTCGGCAAACAGGGCGAGCGTCTCCGCGTCGGGCGGCGCCGCAAGCAGCCGGCCGAGAACCCTGTATGTGTCAGCGCGGAGCCGCTCTTCCGGCTCCGGGGAGGCGACGCCGGGAGTGGCGATCGCGTCCTGTGTTGCAGGTGTTTCGGTCATCAATTCCGAACCCGCTTATCCCCCAGTTATTGTCCAGTCATTCTAGACAAAACCGGCCGGTGCCGCCAATGTCAAAGAATCACTGTCAAGGGTGCTATAACGACGATAAAATGCGGAAGCCGTGCCAGCGGTGCGACATTTTGTCCCCCCGGCCTGCCGCCGGGTTCAGATCTAACCCGGTCCGCCGCCCTGCTGGGCACGCATCAGGTCCTTGACCCGGCAGTCTTCGCACATTTCCAGGCGCCGCCGCTCGGCCTCGTTCTGGAACATCCAGTGATCCTCGAGCTTTTTCGCCATCACCTTGAGCATCGAGCGCGTGGCGAACGGTTTGCCGCAGGAAATGCAGCACGCCGGCTGTTCCTCGTGCAGCAGCCGCTGGGCGCCGCGCGCCTTGTCGTCATACAGGAAGCGCGTTTCCAGTGACACGGCGTCCTCGGGACAGGCTTTTTCGCAGGAGCCGCACTGAATGCAGGACCGCTCGACGAAATTCAGTTGCGGCAACCCCTGGCCTTCCCGTAGCGCCGAGGTCGGGCAGACGGCGACACAGCTCATGCACAGCGTACAGGCCGACGCGTCGACTTTTACCTGCCCGAACGGTGCCCCCGTGGGCAGGTCTGCGACTTTTCTGCGGCTCGGGGCGTGCTCGAGCAGGTGGTTGATCGCTGCGCGCAGCAACAGCCGCTTCTCCGGCGGCGGCGCGAACCGGGCCGGGCTTTCGAGGCTGATTGCCTCGTCGGAATTCACCGCCGCAGTCACTGCAGCGACGTCAGCGGAATCGAGCACTTCGATGGCGGCGCCCGAATAACCCATGCCCTCGAGAATCGGCGCCGTGTAGCCGATCTGTTGATTGAGGGTCTCGCGGATACTCGCGGGCGTAGCGTTTGCGGTGAGAATCAATACGCGGCGCGACCCGTATGCAAGGCAGGTCAGCCAGGCATCCATGCCGATCGAGCCGACCTCCTCGAGCTCGACAGGCAAAACATTCTCGGGCAGCGCGGCACCGAATTCACCGGCCATCTCGCTCGCCGATGTGCTGTCGAAGAACACCAGCAGGGGATCGGTGCCGCCGGCGTCGCGATACGTCACCAGGACCGTGCGCAGGTAGCCGAGCAGGTCGCCGGTGCTGGGATAGGCGTAGGTGATTGCTCCGGTCGGGCACACGGACGCGCAGGTGCCGAAGCCCTGGCAAAGATTCGGGTCTACGGTCACGTGCTCGCCGGCGGAGGTGATCGCCCAGGCCGGGCACACGTCGAGGCAGCGCGTGCAGCCGCGGATGCCCCTGCGCCCGTGCGCGCAGATCTCGGGGTCCAGGTTGAAAAACTTGGGCTTCTCGAACTCGCCACGCATGTCGGGCAATTCGGCGATGGCGCTGTCGAGCGCATCGGCGTCACCGCGCGGCGCGTAGTAGCCAGGCGGCGTCACTTCCTGCTGCAGCAACGGTGCGTCGCCGAGGTCGAGCACGAGGTCGAAGCGCGCCTGCGTGAGCAGGGCGACCGCCGGCGATTCCTGTTCGTCGTCGGCTTCCGCGAGGCTGAGCGTGTAAGCACCGAGACTGCCCGTGAGGCAAGGATTGCCGCCGCGGACGACGGTCAGGCCGTCGACGGTCGCGGTGGCCGGCCGCGATTGCGCGGGACAGAAGAGCGTGGCCACGAGGCCTTCGTCCAGGCGGTCGGCAGCGGCCAGCGCCTGCGCCTCGTCGCCGATGATCAGTACACGGCCATGGGAGAGGAAGCTGACGACGGAGGTCGGCGCCACTTCCGGCCGATGCCGGAGGTCCAGCGCCTCGTTTCGCGCGTGGCCGTTCGGGGTGCTGTCAGGAAGGTTCAGATCGTTCATCGTCGGCCTCGGGGTCAAGGGGGTCGTCTGCCTCGTCGTGCTCCCCGTTTTCAACGGCGGCCACGGCCGGCGAATCTTCCGGGTTTTCCTCGTCCTCGTCGAGACCTGCCAGTCTTTCCAGTTCCATCCGCACCCGGTGTCGCATCTCCGCGGTAATGATGTCGCCGAGGGGTTCGGGATTCGTGAAGTCCCAGTCGTAGTCGTCGAGGCCGTCACGGATATTGAATTTTGGGCTGTGGAACAGCTTCTGCAGGGCCTTCTGTTTCAGGTCGGGCGCTACGCCCTTGCCCAGGAACGCGCTGTAATCGGAGTTTTCGTCGAGCGACTCCAGTGGCGGCAACTCGGGCATTTCATCGGCCGGCAGGCCGGCCTCGCGCTCGGTGCCTTCCGGCACGGCGTCCGCCGCAACCGGGGGCGCCTCGGTTCCCTCGGCGGCGGGCTCCTGCAGCTCTGCGTCCTCGGTTGGCTCCGGCAATTCCTCGCCTTGCCGCGACAGCGCCTTGCGGCGCGACCAGCGCGCGAGGAAATCCTGCTGCTCGTCGTATTCGTTGTTGCTCATCAGCCAGGGGTCTCCGACCAGTTCTTGCGCTTGCGCTTCTTGCGCTCCTGCGGCACGAAGTGCGCGACGATGAATTTCTCGAGCTGCTGGTAGATCTCGGGCGGTATCGGCACCGCGAAAGCCTGGTCGTCGCTTTCGAGGCATACCGTGGCCGAATCATGATCGGCGGTCACCTGGAACGGCGTCACCTCGCCGTCCGGGGTCTCGTGGCAGATCACGTACAGGGAGGGGTTGTCGCCCGTCAGGTTGTACCAGTATTCCTCGGCCAGGTCGCGATGCAGCGCGAGCGACAGCCCGGACCAGAGATACTGCGCCTCGTCGTCGCTTTCGAAAATCGGCGTGCGGCCGTTGCCTTTGCCGACGACATGATCTCCGGCCACCACCGACACCGCGCGCCAGCTCGGCACGGACCACGCCCCACGCCTGATCTGGGCGCGCTCCATGATTACGGCTACAGTATGTCGCTCGGGTTGCCTCATTTCTGCCAATATTAGCGCAATGACACGAGCGAGTATGAAGTCCTCATCCCCCGACACCGGCAAAGACGCCCCGGAGACCGCCGGGGCATCCCCCGGCGGCGGCGATCCGCCACGCTTCATGACCGTGAAGCAGGCAGCCGCCTACCTGCAGGTGAACGAAAAAAAGATTTATTCGCTGGTGCGCGAAGGCAAGATTCCCGCGTCCAAGCTCACCGGCAAATGGCTTTTTCCGCGCGACCTCGTCGACCAGTGGCTGCTCGAATCGAGTCACGGCGGGCTGCTGACCGACCGCATCGTCGTGGCGGGTAGCGACGATCCGCTGCTGTTTCGCGCCATTACGCAGGTGGCGGCGTCACTGCAGTCGAAGGCGCTGATCAGCTACGCTGCGACCGGCAGCCAGCTGGGGCTCACGCTGCTCGCGCGGCGCCGCGCCGACGTCTGCGGCATTCACTGGGGTCCCGCCGAGGAGAGCTACCAGCGGCATCCCGCGCTGATCCGGCAATACGTGCAGGCGGGCGACTGGGCGCTGGTGCGCCTGTTTCGCCGCGAGCAGGGAATGCTGGTGTCGCCGGAACTGTGGTCGGCGGAGATCGGTGTCGAGGGGTTGTTCCAGCGCGGGGTTCGCTGGGTCGAACGCCAGGAAGGTGCGGGCTCGCAGCGCTTCCTGCGCGAGCTGATTTCGCGCCATGACCTGGATCCGGCCGACCGCCGCATCACGGGCCGTGCCAGCACGGAGCGAGAGGCGGCCTCGCTGATCGCGATGGGGCAGGCGGACGTGGGCCCGGGCGTGCGCGCCGTGGCCAACGAATTCGGCCTCGACTTCGTCCCAATTGGCTGGGAGGCGTTCGACCTGGCACTGCATCGCGGCATCTTCTTCCGGCGGCTGTTTCAGCAGCTGCTGGACTACCTGCGCGGCAGCGAGTGCCAGCGGCAGGCGAACATGCTCGGTGGTTACGATCTCGCCGAGCTGGGCAACCTGGTCTGGACCGGTACCGACTGAGGAATTTCGCGGGCCAGGGCCCGCTCCTACGGGTGAACGGTTAGCTGCAGGAGCGGTTCCCGAACCGCGATTGCGGGCCAGGGCCCGCTCCTGCGGGTGAACGTTTAGCTGTAGGAGCGGTTCCCGAACCGCGATTACGGGCGACGGCCCGCTCCTGCGGGTGAACGGTTAGCTGTAGGAGCGGTTCCCGAACCGCGATTACGGGCGACGGCCCGCTCCTGCGGGTGAACGGTTAGCTGCAGGAGCGGTTCCCGAACCGCGATTGCGGGCCAGGGCCCGCTCCTGCGGGTGAACGGTTAGCTGTAGGAGCGGTTCTCGAACCGCGATTGCGGGCCAGGGCCCGCTCCTACGTGCCGGTATCGATCTCGTGGTCGATGACGTGCTCGATCCCCAGCGCCGGCACGGAGAGCGTCATCTTTGCCTGCAGCTTTTTTGAATCCGGCAGGGTGCCCGACTCGGCCGCGTCACGCACGGCTTTCTCGATTTCACGTTGTGACGTGATGCCTACCGCCTTGAGGAACTTGCGTATCGAGACGTTGAGGCGATCTTCATCGATGTTCATATTGAAACAGTCTCCTTTACCCGCGCCCGGAGGCGCCGAGTTTGCGATCCAGTGTCTTGCGAGAGATGTCCAGGCGTCGCGCCGCGGCGGACTTGTTACCGTCACAGGCGTCAAGAACGCAGGCCATGTGATGGCGTTTTACCTGTTCGAGTGTCCAGTCTAACGGATAATCCGGTGTGCCGCGGCCGCGCCTGACGGACCCCGCGAGTGCGTCCGCCGGCATGCGGCCGCGCAACAGCGTCTGTTCCACCACGCCGCGCAGTTCCCGTACGTTGCCGGGCCAGTCGTAGTTGCGGAGCGCTTCAAGTTCGTCGGCCTCGAATCGAACCGTCGGCAACTCCATCCCGGCGGACAGGCTGTCGATGAAGTGTGCCGCGAGCTGCGGGATGTCTGTCCGGCGTTCGCGTAACGGCGGCAGCGCAATGCGCATGACGTTCAGCCGATGATAAAGGTCGTCGCGGAAACGCTGCCGCGCGACCAGTTCCGCCAGGCTTGCTTTTGTCGATGCGACGATGCGGTTATCGGCGATTGCGTCCTCTTCCATGTTGCGCAGCATTTTGCCCTGCAGGTCCATGGGTAACGCCTCGACATTCGCGAGAAACAGCGTGGCGCCTGCCTGCTTCGCGGTGTCGGGGACACCGCCGGCGATCGCCTTGCAGTCGACAGGGATGAAGGGCCCTCGCCGGCCGCTTTGTTCGTGCAGCAGCCGGGCAAGCAGTGTCTTCCCGGCGCCCGCTTCGCCCTCGATGAGCACCGTGGCGGCCGTTGGCGCGATTCGCTCGACTAATGTCCTGATGTCCGCAATGGCGCCGGAGTTTCCGATCAGCGACAGCCCGCCTCGGCCGAGCCGGTTGCGATCGCCGGGTGCGCTCTCGCGGCAAATTGCGTTCACCGTTGCGACGAGGTCTTCGGTCCTGAACGGGCGCAACAGCACGTCCGAGACGCCATCCCGCAACGCCTCGACAGCGGTTTCGGCGCGGGATTTGTCGGCGATGAGAAGGATGGCGGCCGGCAGGCCGTCACACGCCTCGAGCGACTGTCGAAGCGCGTGCCAGGGCTCGGCAGGGTCGACCAGAACCAGCACGTGGAAACGGCAGCGCAGCGTGAGTTCGCGCGTCTCGTCAACGTTGCGCGCGCTATCGACAGTCAGGAAGTGCGTCGACAATGCCCGGCGCAGGCGGGACAGCGCGGTTCCGGCGCCGACAAGCAGAATCGAGGTGGGTTCGGTCACAGACGCTCCTTGCCGCGTGGACGGCGGTATCGAAAGGGCAGCGTAAGATGTGGGACAAAATGACGCAAGGGTACGGTGACCATGCGACTATTTGTTGCTGGCGCAACGCCGGGGCATTTGAAAGAATGCGCGTTAGCGCTCGGCTCGCACTCCAGCCGGATTGGTGCAGCTGCGGATGAACGGTTTGAGAGGATAGTCGCAAAAACGTGCCCGGTTTCAGAGGATGAACGAGTTTTCGTCCGCCATTGGCGCAGCGTTGTCGATGATCGTGACGCTCGAGGCAGACCTGGTGGAGATCGTGCTGCTCTCCCTGCAGGTCAGCCTGAGTGCTGTCGCGATCGCGTCGGTCATCGCGCTGCCGCTCGGCGCTCTCATCGCGTTGCAGAGCTTCCCCGGCCGCCGCGGCGTGGTGATCCTGCTGAATGCGCTGATGGGTCTGCCGCCCGTCGTCGTCGGGCTCCTCGTCTACCTGCTCTTGTCCCGCGCCGGCCCGCTGGGGCCCATGGGTCTCCTGTTCACCCCTACCGCGATGATCATCGCCCAGAGCATCATCGTATTGCCGATCATCGCGGCACTATCGCGGCAAACGATTGCCGACCTGCACGAGGAATACGATGAACATCTTCGCTCCCTCGGCTGTAGCCCGATGCAAAGCGTGGCGACGTTGCTGTGGGACGGGCGTTTCCGGTTGTTGACGGCGATCATGGCAGGCTTCGGTCGCGCCATCGCCGAGGTTGGCGCGGTCATTATCGTTGGCGGTAATATCCAGCACGCCACGCGCGTGATGACGACCACGATCGCGCTGGAAACGAGCAAGGGCAATCTCGCCCTGGCGCTCGGTCTCGGTTTGATACTCGTAACACTGGCGCTGGGCGTGAACGCGACCGCGCTGGTGATTTCCGATGCGGCAAGGCGGCGCTATGGTTGACGAAGCACACAGGACGAAGGACGGCAGCGAGGTCCGGATGGGCGGCAACGACGATCATCCGTTGCTGCCGCTGATCGCGCGCGGGCTGCAGTTCGGCATCAACGGCCGCAAGATCATCAGGGACGTGTCGTTCTGGATCGGATCCTCGGGCCGGACGGTCATACTCGGACCCAACGGCTCGGGCAAGAGCGTGATGCTGCGCCTGTGCCACGGCCTTCTGCAGCCGACCAGCGGGGAGATTCGCTGGGGAGAGCTGTCCGTTGCACGGGCGCGCGAGCAGCAGGCGATGGCGTCGCAGCACCCGGTATTGCTGCGGCGTACAGTGAACGGCAATCTCCTTCACGTGCTGCGGGTCAAGGGCGTCCCGAAGGCCGAGCGGCAGCCGCTCGTGGAAGCCGCCCTGCAGCAGGCGGGTCTCGCCGACCTGGGCTCGCGCGCGGCGCGCACACTGTCGGGCGGCCAGCAGCAGAGGCTCGCGATAGCGCGGGCGTTCGTGCTGAAGCCGGCCGTATTGCTGCTGGATGAACCTACCGCAAACCTCGACCCGGCTGCCGTCCGGGGCGTCGAGGAACTGATCGGTGCGATCGGTGCAGCCGGCACCAAGATATTGATGACCACGCATGACATTGCACAGGCGCGGCGCCTCGCCGCCGATGTCATGTTTCTGAATGACGGGCGCCTGCTCGAGCATGCGCCGGCCGTGGAGTTTTTTACCTCGCCGAAAGACCCGACGGCGGCCCGCTTCCTCGCCGGGGAACTGCCCGACTAGCGTGATCGGCAAACAGGAGAACAGAACACAATGATCGACGCATTGTCCGCTGCCAGTACAAAAAGGTCTCTGCTGCGGCGCGCCCCAAGGCAGCTCGCCCTGTTCGTCGCCGGCGTCGCACTCGCCGCGGGCGCCGCAATCGGCGAGACGCAGACGATCACCGTTGCGTCGACCACATCCACGCAGAACTCGGGCTTGTTCGAGTATTTGCTGCCGCAATTCACTGCTGACACCGGCATCGAGGTTCGCGTGGTTGCCGTGGGCACCGGGCAGGCGATCCGGATTGCGACCAACGGAGACGCCGACGTGTTGCTGGTACACCATCCGGCGTCGGAACGCAGGTTCGTGGCCGATGGTTTCGGCCTGGCCCGACACCCCGTCATGCACAATGACTTCGTGCTGGTCGGACCTGCAGACGATCCTGCGGGCGTTCGCGGCAAGCGCAATATTGCGGCGGCGCTGCGCCGCATCGGCGAAGCCGAACAGGTGTTCGTTTCCCGGGGCGATGACAGTGGTACGCACAAGAAGGAACTGGAACTCTGGGGAGCGGCGGCCTTCGACCCGCACCCTGCCAGCGGCGCCTGGTACCGTGAGTCCGGGTCGGGCATGGGCGCGACACTGAACGCAGCGAGCGCGATGGCGGGACATACGCTGACCGACCGGGCGAGCTGGGTGAGCTTCGGCAACAAGGGCGAGCTCGAGATTCTCGTCGAAGGCGACACGCGGCTGCACAACCCGTACGCGGCCATCGTCGTCAATCCCGAGCGGCACCCGCACGTGCGGGCCAGCGAGGCGCAGACGTTCGTTGACTGGCTGACGTCGGTGCGCGGACAGGCAGCGATTGCGGCCTACCGCGTGCACGGTCAGCAGCTGTTTTTCCCCGACGCCGCTGCGGAGGAAGACTAGCTTGAGCGACGCAAACGTTGCGGTCCGCGACCGGGTCACCGGTGTCATTCTCGCCGGCGGCAAGGCAACGCGCATGGGCGGCACGGACAAGGGGCTCGTCCCGATCGCCGGCAAGCCCATGATCGCCTGGGTCATCGACGCGCTGCGTCCGCAGGTAGCGGACGTACTGATCAACGCCAATCGCAATCATGAGCGCTACGGCGAATTCGCCTGCCCCGTGATCGACGATGGCGACAGCGACTTCCGGGGCCCGCTGGCGGGCATGGTCAGCGCCATGCGGGCTGCACGAACACCCTATATCGCCGTCGTACCCTGCGACTCGCCGCTGATCGGCGGCGGAGTCGTTGAGCGGCTGTATGCGGCCGCGGCATCGTCGGGCGCGCCGATAGCGGCCGCGCACGACGGCGAGCGCCTGCAACCGGTGTTCGCGTTGCTGTCCTGCGACTTGCTGGATGACCTGGCTGGTTATCTCGATGACGGAGAGCGTAAGATCGACCGTTGGTACGACCGGCACCGGTATGTGAGCGTGGACTTCAGCGACGTGGCGGAGTCGTTCGCCAACATCAATGCGCCGGACGACAAGCGGGCGCTCGAAGCGGCGCTCACGCAGCGTGCACGGCCCTGAGTAATAGAAACCAACCGAGAGATATGAGCAGCAAGACGAACACGGACTGTTGTGCCGACGGCCACGAGGGCCCGGCGCTGCAACTCGCCGACGCCCTCGCCCGCATTCTGGCCGAGGTTCAGCCGGTTCACGGCAACGAGATGTTGCCCGTGCGCAGCGCACTGGGCAGGGTGCTTTCCACCGACGTCGTATCGAGAATCGATGTGCCCTCGCACACGAACTCGGCAATGGACGGTTACGCGCTGGTGGGCGCCGACCTGACACGCACGGATGAAATCCGGCTCGACGTGATCGGAACGTCCGCGGCGGGGCGGCCGTTTGCCGGAGAGGTTGATACGGGACAGTGCGTGCGCATCATGACGGGTGCGCCGATGCCGCCGGGCGCGGATACCGTCGTGATGCAGGAGAACGTTACGCGCGACGACGATACCGTAACGATCGGCGCCGGGCAGAAACCCGGCCAGCACGTGCGCCAGGCCGGCGAAGACATCGCTGCGGGCAGTGTCGCACTGCGCGCCGGCACGCTGTTGATGCCGGCAGAAATCGGCATCCTCGGCTCGCTCGGTGTGAGCGAGGTCAGCGTGCGGCGCCGACCGCGCATCGCGTTTTTTTCCACGGGCGACGAGCTGAAAAGTGTCGGCGAACCGCTTGGTGAGGGCCAGATCTACGACAGCAACCGCTACACGATTTTCGGCATGCTGACACGCCTTGGTGTCGAGGCGCTGGACATGGGCGTCATCCGCGACGACCGCGAAGCGGTCGAGCAGGCGTTCGCGCAAGCCGCGGGCGCGGCGGATGCCATCGTGACCTCGGGCGGCGTGTCCGTGGGCGACGCCGACTACGTGGCGGAAACGCTCGAGCGCGCCGGCACGGTGGGGTTCTGGAAAGTGGCCATGAAACCGGGGCGGCCGATTGCATTCGGGCGAATCGGCGACGCGCTGTTCTTCGGCCTGCCGGGCAACCCCAACTCGGTGATGGCGACGTTCTATCAGCTTGTGCAACCGGCGCTGCAGGCCCTCGCAGGGAGGCCCGATCCGGCGCCGCCGCTCACGATGTCGGCGGTATCCGCATCGGCGCTGCGCAAGAAGCCGGGGCGTCGCGAGTTCCAGCGCGGCGTACTCTCGCGTGCCGGGGACGGGCGACTCATCGTGCACAAGACCGGCCACCAGGGGTCGGGCGTACTGAGCTCCATGGCCGCCGCCAATTGCTTTATCGTATTGCCCGAAGACTCCGGTCCCGTGTCCGAGGGTGACGAGGTAATGGTGCAGCCGTTCGCCGCATTCGTGTGAACGGGATGGAGACAGCGAGAACACTATGAGCAAGACCCCGAAACCGCGCGAATTCATCGCGCTGAATATTGCAGTCCTGACCGTGTCCGACAGCCGCACGGAAGAAACCGACAAGTCCGGCAAGCTCCTGGCGGGCAGGCTTGTCGACGCCGGTCACACCCTGTCCGAGAAGCGAATCGTGCCCGACGAGGTTTACACGATTCGCGCCGTCGTGGCCGGCTGGATCGCCGACACCGACGTCGACGTCGTTATCACCACGGGCGGTACCGGGGTCACGGGCCGTGACGGCACGCCCGAGGCCGTGAGCCCGCTGCTGGACAAGACGATCGACGGCTTCGGCGAGACCTTCCGCGCAATTTCATACGGTCAGATCAAGACCTCGACGATACAGTCGCGCGCGCTTGCGGGTGTTGCCAACGGCAGCTATGTCTTCTGTGTCCCGGGATCCACGGGCGCCTGCGCCACGGCCTGGGACGAGCTGATCAGTGCCCAGCTGGACATACGCACACGGCCCTGCAATCTCGCTGAACTGATGCCGCGACTGCTCGAGACGTGACCGGCCGGCGTAGCGGCGCTGATGCCATGATGCTGCTGGTCGGTACGGCGAAAGGACTGTTCCGCGTCACCCGGGATGTCGCGGGCGAGCGGTGGCATATCGATAAGCCGCAGCTCGCCGGCTACTCGGTTCTGCATACGATGGAAGCGCCCGATGGCCGGCTTTTTGCGGCGACGTCGCACAAGATCTGGGGCGCGCATATCTATGTCAGCGACGATCGTGGCGCAACGTGGGTTTCACTCGAGGCCGTACCGGAGCATCCGGCGCAGAGCGGCCGCGGTGCGACCAAAGCGATCTGGTACCTGGCGCTTGCCGGGGACACGCTGTTTGCAGGCATTGACCCCGCGGGGCTGTTTCGCAGCGACGACCAGGGGCGGAGCTGGCAGCCGGTCGCCGGTCTCAACGAGCACCCGACGCGCTCGACGTGGGAGCCGTCGAAAGGCTGCTTCGCGGTGCACTCGATCTATGTCGATGCGGAGCAGCCCGGCAACATCGTCGCAGCCGTGTCGGCCGGCGGCGTTTACCGCAGCGAAGACGGCGGCGCGACCTGGCAGCCGGCCAACGCGGGCGTGCGTGCCGAAAACCTGCCCGAGCGGTATCCGGAGACCGGCCATAACGTCCACCGCGTCATCATGCATCCCCGACTCCCGAGCCGGCTTTACCGGCAGTGCTACAACGGCACGTACCGCAGCGACGACGGCGGCCGCAGCTGGACGGAAATCACCGCGGGACTGCCGAGTGATTTCGGCTACGGGATCGTCGTCGACCCGAACGACCCGGACACCGTGTTCCAGATACCCGAATCGAGTTCGCACATGCGTGCCCCCGTGGACGGCAAACTGCGTGTTTACCGGAGCCGCGACGGCGGCACGACGTGGCAATCTGCGAGTTCGGGCCTGCCCGCGGAGCACGTCTACGTCACGGTTCTGCGGGAAGCCATGGACATCGATGCCGGCGATCCCTGCGGCGTCTATTTCGGCACGTCCGGCGGGCAGCTGTTTGCGAGCCTCGATGCCGGTGGCAGCTGGGAGGAACTTGCGAGCTACCTGCCACGCGTACTGAACGTCAAGGCTGTTCGAGGCGCACCGTGATGACCGCCCTGGTCGACGCCCTGGGGGTGCACGAAGGCATCGTCTGTGCGGTGGGCGCCGGCGGCAAGAAATCGGTGCTCTACCAGCTGGCACGCGAGCACCCCGGAAGGGTGGCGCTGACCGCCACCGTGCATACCACCGAGTTCCCCGACGATCCGGGCATTGAACAGGTCATCGACGAGGACCCGAATCTGCAGGCGCTGGTGCTGGCCGCCGACCCGTCCCGTTCCGTGGCTTACGCCTGCCCCTCGAGCAAGCCCGGCCGGCACGCGGGTGCCGCGCCGGCAACTATCCGGGCCATCCACGACGCGGGCGTATTTGCCGCGACCTTCGTCAAGGCAGACGGGGCAAGGATGCGGTGGATCAAGGCGCCCGAGACCGATGAACCGGTGCTCGTGCCCGGGGCCGATACGCTGATTGCCGTCGTTTCGGCTCGCGCGATCGGCGAACCGCTCAGCGAGCGCGTGGCGCACCGCGTCGACCGGGTTGCCGAGGTCACGGGCATTTCGCCGGGCGAGCTGTTGACACCCGAGGCGGTCGGGCGGCTGCTCGCCAGCGAGCACGGTGCACTGCAGCATGCGGGCGGGGCGCGTGTTGCGCCCGTAATAAACATGGTCGACAATAAAAACAAAGAAGAACTGGCGCGGGCCGCCGCACGTGCGGCAATCGCGATGACATCGCGCTTCGACCGCGTGGTGTTGTGTTGTCTGCGACGACCCGAGAGGCCCGTCGTTGCCGTGGTGACCGGATGAGCAATATAACCGTACGCATACCTGCGCCGCTTCGACCCTTCGTCGAAGACGCGTCGGTGGTCGATGCCCATGCCAAGACCGTCGGGGCGGCGCTGGCGCAGATCGGCGAGCGCCACCCGGGGTTCCTGCAGCGCGTCATGCAGGGGGAAGGCGAACTCCGGCCGTATGTTAATGTTTTCGTCGGATCGGAAAACGTGAAGTCGGCGTCCGGTCTCGATACACCGGTCAGCGATGGCGATGTCGTCAGTATCATTCCCGCCGTCGCCGGCGGTTGACCGACAACGCCGCAAGTCAATCAGCGTTTAAACAACGAGGGCAAGCAGTAATGCGCGTAGCGGAAAATCATGTGCTCGACAGGATGAATCGCGGTCTGCGGGATCTCCGCATCTCGGTGACGGACCGCTGCAATTTCCGCTGCACGTACTGCATGCCGGAAGAGAAGTATCACCGCAATTTCCAGTTCCTGAAGACCAACGAGCGCCTGAATTTTGCCGAGATCGTGCGCCTGGCCAGCCTGTTTACAGCTGCGGGCGTGCGCAAGCTGCGCATCACGGGGGGTGAACCCCTGCTGCGGCCGGCGCTTGGCGATCTGATCGGCGATCTGCGGGCGCTGCCGAATATCGAGGAAATCGCGCTGACGACCAACGGCATCCTGCTCGGGCAACATGCGGCAGGACTCAAGGCGGCCGGCCTGGACCGCGTGACGATCAGCCTCGATTCGCTGGACGACGAGGTATTCCGCCAGATGAGCGGCGGCCGGGGCGGTCTCGACCGCATCCTCGACGGCATCGACGCCGCCGTCGACGCCGGACTCACGCCGTTGAAGATCAATGCGGTCGTGCAACGGGGCGTCAACGACCACACCGTAATGCAGTTGCTCGAGCGCTTCCGCGGTACCGACGTCATCGTACGCATGATCGAGTACATGGACGTGGGCAACATCAATCACTGGCAGGAGTCGGACACCGTGCCCTCCTCGGAACTGCGAGCGCGCATTGGCGAACGCTGGCCGCTGCGTGCGGAGCGCAGCAATTACAACGGAGAGGTCGCCACCCGTTATCTCTACGAAGACGGCGCCGGCGAGGTCGGCTTCATATCGTCGGTGAGTGAACCGTTTTGCGGTACCTGTCACCGCGCGCGGCTGTCGTCCGACGGCCAGCTGTTCACATGCCTGTTCGCGACCAAAGGCACCGACCTGCGGCAGCCGATGCGGGAAGGCGCAAGCGACGAGGAGCTCTTCAGCATCATCCATCGCGTCTGGACGAGGCGCGCCGATCGTTACAGCGAACAACGCGCCGAGCTGCACCGCCGCGGACGCGCGATCCAGAAACCGGAGATGTACTACATCGGCGGTTGAATCGGCCTGTTACGGGTTGAATGTGTAGTGCAGCAGGATGCCGACGAATATCACCATGCCGATGTAGCGGTTGTGCAGGAATGCTTTGAAACAACCGGCGGGCTGGCGGTCGCGGGCGAGCCACAGGTGGTACGCCATCAGCCCCGCAGCGATGACGATCGAGCCGTAATACCAAAGCCCCAGTTCGGCGCGCAGGCCGATGAGCACCAGCGCGATGACCATCACGAGCTGCAGGCCCGCGATCACGAACAGGTCCATATCGCCGAACAACAGCGCGGTCGACTTGACGCCGACCTTGCGGTCGTCTTCGCGATCGACCATCGCGTAAAAAGTGTCGTAGATGACGGCCCAGACGAGCGTGGCGCCGAAGACCAGCCACGCGAGTTGCGGCGTATTGCCTGTGTGCGCGGCAAACGCCATGGGCGCCGCCCAGCCGAATGCCGCTCCGAGGATGAACTGCGGTATCGATACGAAGCGCTTGAAAAACGGATACGCGATCGTCAGTGCGGCGGCTACTACGGCAAGCAGCTGCGCGGGCCGGTTCAGCATCGTCGCGAGGCCGACCGCGATGAAGCCGAGCGCCGCGAACAGCGTCAGCGCCTCCATCGGCAGCACAGCGCCCGATGCGATCGGCCGGGTACGTGTGCGTTCGACGTAAGGGTCGATGTTGCGATCGACGTAATCGTTGAGCACGCAGCCGGCGGAACGCATCACGATGACGCCGAGCATGAATACGACGAACAGGCCGGGATCCGGGTGACCTTCTCCGGCGAGCCACAGCGCCCACAGCGTCGGCCACAGCAACAGCCAGATGCCGATGGGCCTGTCCAGGCGCATCAGCTTGGCGTAATTGCGGAGCTGGGAAAGGATATCCGGAGCGAAATGGCCGACCAGGAATTTCATCGCCGCTAAAGTACCAGAAGCGTGCTCATTGCACCTAGTCGCCTGGCAGGACGCTAGACTTTCCCGTAGCGACCGGCGTCGCCCAGCCAGCGGCGTACGATCGCCGCGCTTCTTGCCGGCGCATCACGCGTGATTCGTTCCGCGACGAGCTGGACCCTGGGCATCAGTTCGGCGTCGCGAATGAGGTTGGCTATGCGATAGTCGGGCAGACCTGTCTGGCGCGTACCCAACAGCTCGCCGGGACCGCGCAGCTCGAGGTCGCGCTGCGCCACGACGAAACCGTCGTTGGTATCACGCAGCACCGCAAGGCGCGTTTTGGCCGCCGTGCTGAGCGGTGGTTTATACACCAGCACGCAGTGGCTCTGTGCTGCACCGCGCCCTACCCGGCCGCGCAACTGGTGCAGCTGCGACAACCCCATGCGCTCGGCATTCTCGATGATCATGAGGCTTGCGTTGGGAACGTCGACGCCAACCTCGATGACCGTCGTTGCGACAAGCAGCTGAATCAGCCCTTCCTTGAACGCGCGCATACCACGTTCCTTTTCGGCGGGACGCATCCTGCCGTGGACAAGGCCGACGCGCAGTTCCGGCAGCGCGGCCGTGAGCATTTCGTAACTGGCCTGTGCCGCCTCGTAGTCGAGCGCTTCCGATTCTTCGATGAGCGGGCAGACCCAGTAGGCCTGTTGCCCGGTTGCGCACGCGGCGCGCACACGCTCGATGATCTCGTCGCGGCGCGTTTCGGGGATGGCGACCGTCGTGACTGGCTGGCGCCCCGGCGGAAGCTCGTCGATGATAGAGACGTCGAGATCGGCATAGGCGGCCATCGCGAGCGTGCGGGGAATCGGCGTGGCCGTCATGACCAGCTGGTGCGGGTGACCGTTTTCGCCGATGCCTTTGTCGCGCAGCGCCATGCGCTGGTGCACGCCGAAGCGATGCTGTTCATCGATAACCACGAGCCCGAGATCGTCAAAGCGGACGCCTTCCTGGAACAGCGCGTGCGTGCCGACGACCAGCGCTGCGCTGCCATCGGCGATCGACGCGAGTGCCTCGCGGCGCGCGGCCGCCTTCTGACTTCCGGCGAGCCACGCGGGCTCGAGTCCGATCGGCCGGAACCAGTCCGAGAAGCTGCGCCAGTGCTGTTCGGCAAGCAGTTCGGTGGGCGCCATGATCGCGGCCTGCACGCCGCAGGCCATCGCCTTGAGGCAGGCGATGGCGGCGACCACGGTCTTGCCCGAGCCGACGTCGCCCTGGATGAGGCGCATCATCGGGTGCGCTGCCCGCATGTCGTGGAGGATTTCTTCGGTTACGCGCTGCTGTGCTCCCGTCAGTGTGAAAGGCAGTGTGTCGATGAACGCGTTGACCTGTTCCTGGCCGCCGTTGAGCGCCGGTGCGGATTCCGTGTCCGCCAGGGCGCGCAGGTTCTTGAGGCTGAGGTAATGGGCCAGCAATTCCTCGAAGGCCAGGCGCTGCTGGCACGGATGACGGCCTGCCGTCATGAGCGCGACGTCCGCATCGGGCGGCGGTCGGTGCAGGTAGAAAACAGCCTCGGCCAGCGACGGCATGGCCAGTTCCTGCCGGATCGAATCGGGCAGCAGTTCGTCGGGCGGTGAGCGCCGCATCGCATTCAGCGCCTGTTCGGTCAGATTGCGCAGCCGCCCCTGCTGGACACCCTCGGTTGCAGGATAGATCGGCGTCAGTGATTCGTTGATGGCGGGATCCTGGCCGTCGCGCAGCAGGCGGTATTCGGGGTGGATCATCTCGAAACCGGCGCGGCCCTTGCGCGCCTCGCCGAAACAGGTCACGCGGACGCCGTGCTGGAACTGCGCCTGCTGGCTGCGCGAGAAATGAAAAAAGCGCAGCGTGAGTTGTCCGCTGCCGTCGCTGATGCGCACCAGCAGGTTGCGGCGGCCCCGATACGCAGTCTCTGCCAGCAGGACCTCGCCGGACACGAGGCAGCGTTCGCCGGGAACGAGCGCGCCGAGCTTCACCAGCTGCGTACGGTCTTCATAGCGCAGCGGTAGCAGGAACAGCAGGTCCTCGACACGCTGGAGGTTCAGCCGTTCGAGCTTTTTCGCGAGCGCCGGGCCGACGCCGGCGAGCGCGGTCAGCGGCGAGTCGAGCTGCACCGTCATCGCAGGAGCGGTGTTCCGCCCGGCCTCATAAGCCCTACAACGGACGGTTCAGAACAAGGATCGCATCCGCCTCGACGTCCGCGCCTTTCGGCAGCGACGCGACGCCGACGGCCGCGCGGGCCGGGAACGGCTTGTGGAAGTAATCCTCCATCACGGCATTGACGGTCGCAAAATTGCCGAGATCGGTCAGGAACACCGTCAGCTTCACGACATCGTCCAGGGTTCCACCCGCAGCGCGGGCAACGGCCGCAAGGTTGTCGAAAACCTGCCTCGCGCGAGCTTCGAAATCGCCAGCCACGACTTCCATCGTCGCCGGGTCGAGGGGGATCTGCCCGGACAGGAACACGAGGTCCCCGATCCCGATTGCCTGCGAATAGGTGCCAATGGCGGCGGGCGCATTGTCAGTGTGGATCGCTGCTTTGCTCATGAATTCACCCGGTCTGGTTTTTTCAGGCGCAGTCTCGGGCAACGCGCACGACATTCTGCATGTTGCGCACGTCACGCAGGATGCGTGCGAGATGTTTGCGGTCTTTTACCTTGATGAGGAACGACAGTACCGAACAGTCATCATGCCGGCCCACTACTTCGACCTGTTCGATGTTGGATCCGGAATCGCCGATCGTGGCCGCGACTTCGGCGAGCACGCCGGGCTTGTTGATCGTCTCGACCTTTATCTGGCTCGCGAATTCGCGATCGATGTCCTTCTCCCAGCTGCAGGTGATCCACTTCTCCGAGTGCTTGCGGAAATTCGAGAGGTTGCCGCAGGTATTGCGGTGAATCACGATCCCGCGCCCGGAACTCAGGTAACCCATGATGTCGTCGCCCGGGATCGGGTAGCAGCATTTCGCGTAGCTCACCACCATGCCCTCGGTGCCGGCGATCGTCAGGCTTGCGTGACTCGGCTGTGCCTTGCCTTCCTCGTCAATGCCGAGCAGCAGGCGTGCCGTCAGAGGCGCCAGCCGTTCGCCGAGCCCGAGTTGTTCGAACAGCTCGGACGTATTGTTGAGCCCCAGTTCCTCCAGTGCGGCTTTCATGCGCACCTTGCCGACCTTGCGCAGCGAGGAACCGAGGTCCTTCAATGCGCGGTCGAGCAGGCGCTTGCCCAGGTCGATCGACTCGGCCGAGCGCATCTTTTTCATGTGGTTGCGGATTGCGGTCCTGGCCTTCGCGGTGCGCACGAACGTAAGCCAGTTCGGGTTCGGCCTCGCGCCGCGGCTGGTGACGACCTCTACCGTTTCGCCGTTGTGCAGCTCGGTGCGCAGCGGCACGAGCGCCCTGTCGACCTTCGCCGCCACGCAGCGGTTGCCGACGTCCGTGTGCACTGCGTAGGCGAAATCCACCGTCGTCGATCCCTTCGGTAACGGCATGATGTCGCCCTTGGGCGTGAATACGTAGATCTTGTCGGGAAACAGGTCGACCTTGACGCTCTCGAGAAACTCTTCCGAGGTTCCCGTCTTCTGCAGTTCCGCGAGGTTCGCGAGCCACTGGCGAGCGCGTCGCTGCGGCGTTGCGTCTTCCTTGTCCTCTGCCTTGTACTGCCAGTGAGATGCAACGCCGGCCTCGGCGACCCGGTCCATCTGCCGGGTACGAATCTGCACTTCCAGTGGCAATCCTTTTGGGCCGAACAAGGTCGTGTGCAGCGACTGGTAGCCGTTGATGCGCGGGATGGCGATGTAATCCTTGAAGCGTCCCGGCACCGGTTTGTAGAGACCGTGCACGAGGCCGAGGACCGTGTAACAGGTGCTAACGTCGTCGACGATGATCCGGAAACCGTAGACGTCGACGATGTCCGAGAGCATGCGTTTCTTCTCGGCCATTTTCTTGTAGATGCTGTACAGGTGCTTCTCGCGGCCAATGACCTGGCCGTCGATTCCCTCCGCTTTCAGGGTCTTGATGAGCTCGTCGGAAATGCGCTTTACGATCTGCCGCTGGCTGCCCTTGCTCTTCTTCAGCGTGCGGTCGAGCACCCGGTAACGCAGCGGGTGCAGGTAGAGGAAGCCGAGATCTTCCAGCTCGACCTTGAAACGATTGATGCCGAGACGGTTGGCGATGGGCGCATAGATATCGAGCGTCTCGCGCGCGATGCGCTTGCGCTTGCTGGCGGGCATCGCCTCGAGCGTCTTCATGTTGTGAAGGCGATCGGCGAGCTTCACGAGGATGACACGGATGTCCTCGATCATCGCCAGCATCATCTTGCGGAAACTTTCGGCCTGGGCCTCGGCGCGTGAGCGAAACTGGATCTGATCGAGTTTGCTGACGCCGTCGACCAGCAGCGCGACTTCCTGGCCGAAATTTTCCTCGATCTGCTCGAGGGTGGCTTCCGTGTCCTCGACCGTGTCGTGCAGGATCGCCGCCATGATCGCCTTGGAATCGAGGTACATCTCGGCCAGGGACTGCGCTACCGCGACCGGGTGTGAAATGTAGGGTTCGCCAGTCTTGCGCGTCTGGCCTTCGTGCGCGGTCGCGCCGAACTCGTAGGCGCGCACGATGGTATCGATCTGCTCCTGCGGCAGATACGTCTGCAACGTGTCCACGAGACGCCGCATGCCGTGATCGCGCTTCGAGGCGCCGGGCAGCTTGGACAATATGGTGGCGGCGTAGTCCATACGCCAATCATACCCGCGAAAAGCCGCGGGTAGCGGGTCAGTCGCCGATCGAAATACCGCGTGTCGGGAGCAGGTCCTCGCCCGAATCGGCGGACTGCATCAGGTCGTCCGCGGGAGGCTGGTCGATCTCATCGAGGATGGCGGGCGTGACATGGCCTTCCGCAATCTCGCGCAGCGCGATGACGGTGGGCTTGTCGTTCTCGAGATCGACCATGGGGTCCGCGCCATGGGCGACACGCCGGGCGCGCTTCGCGGCAACGAGCACCATCTCGAAAATGTTGTCGATGTTCTCGAGGCAGTCTTCGACGGTAATTCTGGCCATTTATGGTATTCCTTTTTCATATCCGGCAACCCTGGTCACCGGACCTATTGAATTCAAACCAGGCCGCGCAGCGTAGCGTAAGGCATGGCGCGGAATCTAGCCCTTATAACCAGAAGTTATGACATCGGCAGGTCGCCCTGTAGGAGCGGTTCTCGAACCGCGATGGGTCGCGGGCCCAGGCCCGCTCCTACAAGGGTAAACACTGCCGTAGGAGCGCGCTCCGGCGCGCGATCGCGGTTCAGCGGAGCAGTGCGTTCGCAGCGGCGCGAACGCCGGGATTGTCGGTCGCGCTGCCTTCGCCGCGTCCCGCGAGCACGGCCTCGAGGTCGGCCACCGCCTGGTCGAGGTCGTCGTTGAAGATCACGTAGTCGAACTCGTCCCAGTGCGACATGTCCGACAGCGCATCGCGCAGGCGCCGCTCGATGACCGCCTCGGTGTCGGTGCCGCGGCTGCGCAGCCGCCGTTCCAGTTCCTCTCGCGACGGCGGCAGGATGAACACGGTGATGCAGTCCGGCATTGCCTCGCGGACCTGGCGCGCACCCTGCCAGTCGATTTCGAGAATCACGTTGTGTCCGGCGGCGAGGTGTTTCTCGACCTGCTCGCGACTGGTGCCGTAGAAGTTGTCGAAGACTTCAGCCGATTCGAGCAACGCCCCTTCGGAGCGCAGACGCTCGAATTCACTCTTGTCGACAAACAGGTAATCGACCGCGTGCGCTTCGTTGCGGCGCTTCGGTCGCGTCGTGTAGGAAATCGAAAACCGGAGTTCCGGATTGCGCGTGGTCAGCGCTTTGACAAGCGTGGTCTTGCCGGCGCCGGACGGTGCGGCGATGACGAATAAACGGGCGGCGGTGCTGGGCATGGCAGGGACTACTCGATATTCTGGATCTGTTCGCGTATCTGCTCGATCAGAACCTTGAGCTCCACGGAGGCGCGCGTCGTCTCCGTATCATTCGATTTCGATCCCAGTGTATTGGCTTCGCGGTTGAGTTCCTGCATCAGGAAGTCGAGCCGCCGGCCTACCGGCTCGTCGCGCTGCACGATATCGCGTATCTCCACCAGGTGACTGTCGAGACGGTCGAGTTCTTCATCGACGTCGAGTTTCTGGGTGATGAGCGCAAGCTCCGTTTCCAGCCGTGCCGGGTCGGCTTCCACATCGAGCTTGTCGATGCGTTCACGCTGTTTCGCCCGCGCCGCGTCGAGTACGTCGGGCATGCGCGCCCGCACCGACTTCGATAGCGACGCGATGTCGGCACAGCGGGACTCGATCATTCCGGCGATACGGGCGCCCTCGGAAGCGCGCATCGCGTTGATTGCCTCGAGCGCCTTCTGCAGCAGCGGCAGCGCGGCGTCGAACAGCGGTTCGGCCTCGATATCGGCCTGTTCGACGACGCCCGGCCAGCGCAGCACGTCGAAGGGGTTGACGGCGCCGGTTGCCGGCAGCTCCGCGGACATTTCCTTGATGCGCTTGCCGATCAGTTCGACGAATTTCGTATTGATCTGCAGTTCTGCCTGGCGATCGAAAGCGCGGCGGAAGTTCAGCGAACATTCGATCTTGCCGCGGTTGAGTTTTGCGGCGACCGCCTGCCGGAATGCCTGCTCGTGCGGGCGCATTTCCTCCGGGAGCCTGAACTGCACGTCGAGGTAGCGATGGTTGACCGTGCGTATTTCCCAGGTCAGTGTGCCGATCTCCGCGTCGGCGGTTTCGCGCGCAAAGCCTGTCATACTGTGTAACATTGGCAGCTGTCTCCGGTTGTGACGTACTGATCACATTTTTTCGAAAGAGGAGCGGGCATACTTGCGCCCGGTAATGCGGGACCGTGATTCGTCTCGGCAGCCAATCATTCTAAGCGCACCCTACTATGCAGGTCGAATACGCAAAAGTTTCCGCACTCGGCGACAGGCAGGACAACCAGGACCGTGCGGCCGTAGTCGTGGCCGACGAGGCGGCGATCCTGCTCGTGTTCGACGGCATGGGCGGACACTCCGATGGCGCTCGCGCCGCCGAGACCGGCCTCAGGGTCGTGCAGGACATGTTCATGTCTTCCACGCTGCCGATCTTCGATCCGCAGGGCTTTCTCTACGCGGCGCTTGCCCGCGCACACGATGAGGTCGTGGCGCTGGGCAGCGAGGTGTCGGTCGACTTTCGGCCGCGGGCGACCTGCGCCATCTGTCTCGTGCAGGAAGGCGGAGCGTACTGGGCACATATCGGCGACAGCCGCATCTACCAGGTTCGCGATGGACAGGTACTCGTTCGCTCCCGGGACCATAGTCACGTGGAAGTACTGATCCAGGAAGGTGCCATCACGGAGGAGGAGGCGCAGGATCACCCGATGCGCAACTTCGTGGAATGCTGTATCGGCGGCGACGCCCCGGTGCCGGACATGTCGATCACACACAAGCAGATGCTGCTGCCGGGCGATGTGCTGCTGGCCTGCACCGACGGACTCTGGTCGGGCCTCAGCGATGAGGACGTGGGCGGGATCGCCGAACCCGGTGAGAACAATATCGGTGACAATCTGAAGGCGCTCAGTATCAAGGCGTTGAACGTAAACTCACCCTACAGCGACAATACGACGGGCGCCGCGCTGCGGTGGCTGAGCGACTGATACCGAGAACCCGAAGAGCGGAGAGCGATGATGCGCCCCAGCGGCCGGCAGGCGAACGAGATTCGCCGAGTTTGTTTTACACCCGATTTCACCCGTCATGCGGAAGGCAGCGTGCTGGTGGAATTCGGTGAAACGCGCGTTTTATGCACGGCGAGCGTCGAGGATCGCGTTCCGATATGGATGCGCGGCAAGAACAGGGGCTGGGTTACCGGCGAATACGGCATGCTGCCGCGTTCGACGCACACGCGTTCGGCGCGCGAGGCGGCCCGCGGTAAACAGAGCGGCAGGACCCAGGAGATATCCCGCCTGATCGGCCGCTCGCTTCGTGCCGTGACCGATCTCGAAGCGCTCGGTGAACGCATGGTGACTGTGGACTGCGACGTCATCCAGGCGGATGGCGGGACGCGAACCGCGGCTATCAGCGGCGGCTACGTCGCGCTCGCGCTGGCGATGCAGCGCCTGGCCAGCGGCAAAGCCGTCAGGAAGAACCCGCTGCACGGCCGGGTCGCCGCCGTGTCCGTCGGCATCTATCGGGGCACGCCGGTACTCGACCTGGACTACGACGAGGACTCCCAGGCCGAGACCGACATGAACATCGTCATGAACGAAGCGGGCCGCTTCATCGAAATCCAGGGTACCGCCGAAGGGCACGCGTTCAGCGATGACGAATTTGCAGAGATGATCGGTCTTGCCAAGCTCGGCATCGAGCACATCATCGCCGCACAGGACGAAGCGCTCGCCGGTATCGGCAGCTGAAGCCATGCCGTTGCCGGAGAAGATCGTGCTTGCCACGGGCAACCCGGGCAAGGTCCGTGAGATCCAGCGCATCCTCGGCGAGTTCGGCGTAACGGTGGTGCCGCAAACCGATCTCGGTATCGGCGACGCGGACGAAACCGGCACCAGCTTCGCGGAAAACGCGTTGATCAAGGCGAGGCATGCGTCGCTGATGACCGGACTGTCCGCGATCGCGGATGACTCGGGCCTGGTCGTGGACGCGCTCGGCGGGCGACCCGGCGTATACTCGGCGCGTTATTCGGGCGCCGACGCAACCGATGACCGCAATATCGACAAGCTGCTACAGGAACTGCGGGGTGTGCCCGACGACAAACGTACGGCAGCCTTCCATTGCTGCGCGGTCTACGTATCCACCGACGGTTCGACGTCGCTCGTCGCAGAAGGGCGCTGGGACGGACGAATACTCGCGCAACGGCGCGGCACGGGTGGCTTCGGCTATGACCCCGTATTCTTCGATCCGGAATGCGGCCGAACCGCGGCGGAACTCGGGCCGGAGCTCAAGAACGCCCGCAGTCATCGCGGCAAGGCGCTCACGGCGCTGGTCGATATGCTGCGCGAGCGCTATGCCTAGCGATTTTGCGCCGCCGCTGTCGCTTTACGTGCACCTGCCCTGGTGCGTGCAGAAATGCCCGTATTGCGACTTCAATTCCTGGTCCGGCGGTGACGATGCATCTCGCCGCCGTTACCTCGATGCGCTTTGCAGGGACCTGGAGGCGGAAGCGGTCAGGGCCGGCGGCCGGCCGCTGGTCAGCATCTTCCTGGGGGGCGGCACGCCCAGCCTGTTCCGTGCCGACGAGATCGGTCGCCTGCTGGAGGTGACGCGGGCGCATCTTGCCTTGCGCGACGATATCGAGATCACGATGGAGACGAACCCGGGTGCCGTGGAGCGCGGCGACCTGCGGGGTTATCGCAGCGCGGGCGTGAATCGCCTGTCGATCGGCGCCCAGTCGTTCGATCCCGGCAAGCTTGCCGCGCTCGGGCGCATTCACGGCGTCGAGGATATCCGCATTGCCGCGGCGGAAGCGGTGGATGCGGGATTCGATGACGTGAACATCGACATCATGTATGCACTGCCCGGCCAGGACGTCGCGGCTGCGCTGTCGGACATCGATGCGGCGGCGTCGCTCGAGCCCACGCACCTGTCCTGGTACCAGTTGACGCTGGAACCCAACACCGTGTTCCATGCCCGGCCGCCGCGGGACCTGCCGGACGAGGATCTGTCGTTCGCGATCCAGGCCGCAGGCGAGGCCAGGCTCGCCGAACACGGCTTCGAGCGCTACGAGGTCTCCGCCTGGGCCCGCAGCGGCCGCCGCTGCAGGCACAATCTCAATTACTGGTTGTTCGGCGACTATCTCGCGGCAGGCGCCGGGGCGCACGGCAAGCTGTCGACGTCCGCGGGCATCGTGCGCTACAGGAAACCCGCGCATCCGTTGCAGTACATGCAGCAGATGGAAAGGGGCGGGGAACCGGACGCGGCGCAGAGGGTCGGCGACGGTGACCTGCTGTTCGAATTCATGCTCAATGCCTTGCGGCTCGCCGATGGCTTCGATGAGCGGCTTTTCGTGGAGAGAACCCGCCTGCCATTACCGGCGCTGCGGGAGCGATTATTGCCGCTCGCGACGCGGGGTCTGATCGCGGCCGGCGCAGGGGGCCACTGGCGCCCGACCGCGAAAGGGCGGCAGTTTCTCAACGACCTGCAGGCGCATTTTCTGCCCGATTGAGCCGGCTTCGATGGCAAGCCCGGCGTCCCGCAGAGGGGCCGGCGGAGGGCACCGGCCACTGTCCGGGCCGGTCAATTTATGCACATTGCGGCGCGCACCCCTATATTTTCAGTGCCAGAGGCATGCGAATTCACTCTAAGCGTCGAGAAACGACAATAAGCCACTGATTTAAAACGTATTATTAAATTGGACACAAAATAGTCATATTGGCAAGCCGCTATGAAAATCCGCACCTTAGGGCACTCGTTCAAAATTGTTCCACAGGTTTATCCACAGCTTCTGTGGATAAAAAGGCGCGCCGAACGGGGCGCAGCAGGACCACTTGCGGCGGTCTTCACTTAGCTATATCCTACGCGGCCCATTTTGACGGCAGCGAAGAGACGTTCAGCCATGAAAGCCGATATCCATCCCAACTACGCGGACATCAAGGTCACCTGCAGTTGCGGCAACGAATTCACGACGCGTTCGACGCTCGGCGAAGATCTCGTGATCGAGGTCTGCTCTTCCTGTCATCCTTTCTACACGGGCAAGCAGAAGATCGTTGACACGGGCGGTCGCGTCGACAAGTTCCGCCGCAAGTACGGCATGAGCTAGGCCGGGCGGCCAGTCCCCGGGGGCGGGACCTGCCCCCGTTCATCCACATTAGACATACGGTTAACCCCTAGGTCGCAGAGCCTTGGGCTTTGGTATCCTTGTGGGCCGATTTTGCTACGGCCGACAACGAAAAAAGGGATAACCATGACCGAGGAAACCTTTCGACTGATCAATCCTGACGGTCGCGAACTGGAACTGCCTGTCCACAAGGGTACTACCGGACCCGACGTGGTCGATATCGGTGGCTTGTACCGGAACCAGGGTGTGTTTACCTACGACCCCGGCTTTGTTGCAACAGGCAGCTGTAAATCTGACATAACCTTCATCGACGGCGAAAAAGGCATCCTGATGTACCGGGGCTACCCGGTCGGACAGCTTGCCGAGCATTCGAGCTTCATCGAGGTTTGCTACCTGCTGCTCAACGGCGAGCTGCCGACGGCGAGCGAACTCGACGAATTCGATACGACGATTCGCACGCACACCATGCTTAACGAGGGCATGCTGAACTTCTTCAAGGGTTTTCGCTACAACGCTCATCCAATGGCGATGCTGTCGGCCGTTGTCGGTTCCATGTCCGCGTACTATCACGACACGACGGACGTACATAACCCGGAACACCGCGATATCTTCGCGCACCGGATCGTCGCCAAGCTGCCGACTATCGCGGCCGCCGCCTACAAGTTGAGTACCGGCCAGCCGTTCATGTATCCGAAGAACAACCTCAATTACACGGAAAACTTCCTGCAGATGATGTTCTCCGTGCCGGCCGAGCCTTACGAGATCGACCCGATCCAGGCCGAGGCGCTCGACCTGTTGTTCATTCTCCACGCAGATCACGAACAGAACTGTTCGACATCGACGGTACGCATGGCCGGCAGCTCCGGCGCAAACCCGTACTCGGCGATCGCGGCCGGTATTTCGGCCTTGTGGGGGCCCGCGCATGGCGGCGCCAACGAAGCCGTGCTCAAGATGCTCGACGAAATCGGCGACGCAAGCCAGATCAACAAGTACATTGCGAAAGCCAAGGACAAGGACGATCCGTTCCGCCTCATGGGCTTTGGCCATCGCGTTTACAAGAACTTCGATCCGCGCGCGACCATCATTCGCGAGATGGCGCACAAGGTGCTCGACGCGTTGCCCAACAACAACGAGACGCCGCTCTTCGAACTGGCTCGGAAACTCGAGGAAGTCGCTCTGAGCGACGACTACTTCAAAGAGAAAAATCTCTATCCGAACGTGGACTTCTACTCGGGCATCATCTACAAGGCGCTCGGCATACCGACGTCGATGTTCACGGTCATGTTCGCGCTGGGCCGCTCGGTCGGCT
>CBFHSG010000005.1:155085-193435 GCA_965658465.1 Woeseiaceae bacterium
TGGGTCGCGCACTGGCGCGAGATGATCTCGGATCCGAACCAGAAGATCGCGCGACCGCGGCAGCTTTACGTCGGCGCCGCCGAACGCGACTACATTCCGGTCGAGAAACGCTGAGGTCCTGGTGTAGGAGCGCGCCCCGGCGCGCGATCCCGGTCGCGGTTCGAGAACCGCTCCTACAGCTGGCGCAATAATTCCCGCACGGCCTTCTCGTCCGCGCGCTTCATGGGCTTGCCGTCTATCGGGCTGATCGGTGCCTGGCGGATGCCGTCAACGGGGAATACCGTCGCCTGCACCGATGCCTCGCGGTGATGGAATTCGAAACCGGCGTAGGTTTCCGCGCGATCGCGCCGGCTCTTTAGACGGCGTTCGTAGGGCTTGTAGTTCAGGCCGTTCTGATCGAGGGCATGAGCCACCGACTCCGCGCTGTCGGCGAACACGTGCAGGTTGACCGCCGAGTTAGCGTCTGCGGTCCCGTTGAGTACCGGGCCGACCAGGCGCGGCGTGAACGGGGACAATAATTCCATCGCCGATAAGGCTGCCTGCCTCATGCTCTGCAGCAGGTCCGCGTGCGAATCGCCGGCAAACAACTGCAAATGCTCGCTCACCGCCTGCTCGATCTCGGCATTGCCGGGCAGCGAGCCGCGACCCCCGAGACCGAGTCGCTCGGCCGCCTTAATCTTGGCGAGGCCGTAGTCGCGAATGCCCTGGTTTACGATGATTCGTGCGGCTTCCTGCGCAACCATGAGGCGCGCGCGTTCGCCGTTGTTGGTCTTTTTCCTGGGCATCAGGTTCAGAACAGCGACTCTTCCGTCTCTTCGGCTCCCTCGTCCGTGCCGTCATCGATGCCGTCGGTGTCGTTGAAGATATCCGGTAACTCTTCCACGGACTCGCACTCGGGCACGTACTCCTGCCGGAATACCTCGAACGTGACGTTGCTCTGTCCCGCACGAGCGGGGCAGCCCGTCTCCTTGTCGATGAGTACGGAGACGATACCGGGCGGCATCGGCATCTGGTTTTCCGGCACGCCGCGCAGCGCCTCGCGTATGAATTCGATCCATACGGGCAATGCCGTACGCGAGCCTTCCTCGCCGGGTCCGAGCGGCAGGTCGTCGTCGTAGCCGATCCAGACGATGGCCGCGAGATCGCCGTTGAAGCCGCCGAACCAGGCATCGCGGCGGTCGTTGGAGGTGCCGGTCTTGCCGGAGAGGTCTCGTCGGCCCAGCACGAGTGCGCGCCGGCCGGTGCCGCGACGAATGACGTCGCGCATCATGTCCTGGATCAGGAACGCATTCTGTTTCGCCACCGCCTGCGGTGCGGCATTGATATCGGCGAACAGCTCCGGCGCCGTGCTGGCGTCCGGCCGCTGGAAAGGCGCGATATCCATCATTTCCTCGAGCGTCAGCGCTTCCTCCGGGTCCGGGACGTAATCGTCCTCCGGCTCCGCGAGGCACGGCTCGCAGACCACGGCGGGATTTGCACGATACAGGGTCGAGTCGTCGGGGCCGTAGATGGCATCGATGACGTAGGGTTTGACGGCATAACCGCCGTTCGCGATCGTCGCGTAGCCCTGCACCATGTCGAGAGGCGTCGCGTTGCCGCCGCCCAGCGCCAGTGAACCGTTGCGTGGCAATGCGGCATCGTTGAAGCCGAATTTCGCAATATGGCGTACGGCGTTGCCGATACCGGTCTCGAACAGGAGCAGGCGCACCGACACCAGGTTCATCGAGCGCACGAGGGCTTCGCGCATGCGCGTCGGCCCGTAGAACCGCCCGCCGTAGTTAATCGGCCGCCAGACCGCCTCCAGCTCGGACGAGTTGATCACGACGGGGGCGTCGAGCACGACCGTGGCTGGCGTGTTGCCCTGCTCGAGTGCGGCCGAATAAATGAACGGCTTGAAGGACGAGCCGGGTTGCCGGAAGGCCTGCGTGGCGCGATTGAACTTGGAGGCCGCGAAATCGAAGCCGCCGACCAGGCTGGTGATAGCAGCATCCTCCGGATCGACCGAGACCAGGGCACCCTGCGCCTCGGGCACCTGCGCCAGCGCCCAGAAACCGGCGCTGGTCGGCATGACGTAAATCACGTCGCCCGCGGTCAGAACCTCCGCGGCCGTCTCCGGCGCCGGACCGGTGGTTTCGCGATCGATGAACGGCTTCGCCCAGCTGATACCGCGCCACGGTATCGTCGCCGGGGTACCGTCGCGAAACACGATTTCGGCGGAGTTGTTTTCATTGACCTGCGTGACCAGCGCCACCGACAGGCCGCCGGGCGCGTACTGATCCAGCACCTCGAGCGTTTCGGCGGGCCAATCCGCGATTTCCAGCCCCGGCAGCTCCGGCGGCAACTCGATGGTCGTGATCGGGCCGCGGTAGCCGCGGCGACGCGTGAATTCGAGCAGCCCGTTGCGCAATGCGTAGTTGGCCGCTTTCTGCAGTCGTGAATCGAGTGATGTGACGACCTGGAAACCAGCCGTATACGTTTCCTCGCCGTACCGCGACAGCATTTCCCGCCGCACCATCTCGGCGACATAGGGCGCATTGAGTTCGACGGCGGCACCGTACATGCGAGCCTCGATCGGTACCGTCATCGCATCGTCGTACTGCTGCTGGGTGATGAAGCCGAGATTGAGCATGCGCCCGAGGACGTACCCGCGGCGCACTTTGGCGTTGACCGGGCTGCGCACCGGGTTGTAGCGCGACGGTGCTGGCAGAACCCCGGCAAGCGTTGCAGCTTCCGCGATATTGATGTTGGCGAGCGGCTTGTTGAAATAGACCTGCGCGGCGGCCGCGACACCGTAGGCACGCTGGCCGAAGAACATCTTGTTGAGGAACAGCTCCATGATCTGTTCCTTCGTGAATTCCTGTTCGATCCGGACGGCGAGTGACGCTTCCTTGAACTTGCGCTCGGCCGTCTGCTCGAGCGAGAGAAAGTAACTGCGCGCGAGTTGCTGCGTCAGCGTGCTGCCGCCCCCACCCGCAGTGGAGCCGGTGGCGACAAGTCTGTAAAGCGCCCTGAGAATGCCGCGGTAATCGATACCGGGATGCAGGAAGAAGCGCTGGTCCTCGGCGGCGATGAACGCATCGACGACATGCGGCGGTACGTCCTCATAATTAATAAGTATGCGCCGCCGTTGTCCGATCTCTTCGATAAGGTAGCCGTCGCGGCTGTATATGCGGAGCGGTATCTGCAGCGGGATATCGCGGATGGTTTGCGCGGCCGGCAGGCCGGGCGCGACAAAATAATACGCGCCGATGACACCGGCGATGCCGGCAATGGCCGCGATAGCTGCCAGCCCGGCGATCACGACCAGCGTTCGCCAGAGTCCTCGATGAGACCGTTTAACGGCTTGCTTCCTCGGCTTTCGCATAGGTGATCGACTCACGCGTATCTGGCATTACCGCGCGGAAAACTGTGCCGCTGCCTGCACGAGCATACAGGTAGTGTGGTGTCCGATCGGTGCTGTTTATAGGGCATTTTGCGGGCAAGCGCCCAAGCGGGGCAATTTTGCCGCGGCCGATGATAGCGAGCGACGGGCATAAGCTGCAATGCCTGGGCAATTTCGGGCGTCTTGGGGCCCACATCACGACCAGTTCACGGAATAGGTGCCCTGCTATCAGTAACATACGTTCCCGGGATCGTGAACAAAGTCACGTTTTATTTAACATTTTGTTGATATATAGTTAAATCGATTTGCTCAGGTCCTTACTACTTTTGACTCGCAACTTACCGACTTAGAAGGGAAAAAACGTGCTTTTCGGCAAGAAAACTCAACCCCTGTTGGGCCTCGATATCACGACGTCGTCGGTCAAGCTGATAGAGCTGTCGCAGAGCGGCAAGCGCTATCGTGTCGAGTCGTATTCGGCCGAGCCCACACCGCCCAGTTCCGTCAGCGAGAAAGCAATCGTTGATGCAAAAGCTGTGGGCGAAGCCATCCGCCGCGCCGTAAAACGCGCAGGCGCCAAAGCCACGGACGTTGCCGTGGCGATCAGCGGCGACGCGGCGATTACCAAAGTCATCCAGATGTCATCAGGGCTCTCCGCCCGAGATCTCGAGGGCCAGGTCGAAATACAGGCGGACCAGTACATACCCTTCCCTATGGAAGAGGTCAGCTTCGACTTCGAGATCGTCGGCCCCAACGAGAAGGACCCTGAGCTGATGGACGTGTTGCTCGTTGCAACGCGCACGGAGAACGTCGAACAGCGGCAGGCAGCCGTCAATGCGGCGGGGCTCGCGGCGCAGATCGTAGACGTCGAGGCGTTTGCGCTCGAGAATGCGTGCCAGTTGCTGAGTCACCAGCTTCCCGACGGGGGCATGGGACATTCGGTCGCCGTCGTCGATATCGGTGCGAGCAGCACGACCTTCTCGGTGCTCGAGGATCTCAAGGTCATTTACACGCGTGACTTCAACTTCGGCGGCCAGCAGCTGACCGAGGAAATCATGCGTACCTATGGTCTCTCGATGGAAGACGCGGGCCGCGCCAAGAAGCAGGGCGGTTTGCCGAGCAACTATCAGCCAGAAGTGCTCGAACCGTTTATCGACGACATGACGCAACAGGTCAGTCGATCCCTGCAGTTCTATCTTGCCTCGGGTGGCGGCCGCGAACAGCCCGACATGATCGTCGTGTGCGGTGGTTGCGCGAATATTCCGGGCATCGCCGATGTGATTTCGAGCCGAGTCGGCATACCGACGGAAGTCGGCGATCCCCTGGGCCAGATGAAGATCTCGTCGAAAGCGAAGTCGCAGGGTGTTCACAAGGACGCGACTGCGCTGCTTACCGCGTGCGGGCTTGCACTGAGGAGCTTTGACTGATGCCACGGATTAATCTACTCCCCTGGCGCGAGGAAGAGCGCAAACGACGGCAACGCGATTTCGGCCTGGCCATGGGTGGCGCGGTGCTGGCGGCTATCGCCGTCATCATGCTGACCATGCTGGCTTACTCGCAGATGATTTCGGCGCAGGAGCGGCGCAATGCCCGCCTTACGGAAGAAATCACCGAACTGCAACGCAGCATCGAGGAAATCGACGGGCTCGAGCGGCAGAAGGAACGCCTGCTCGCGCGCATGGAAATCATCGACCAGCTGCAGAAGAGCCGTCCGGAAGTCGTGCACCTGTTCGACGAACTGACCCGCCAGCTTCCCGAGGGTGTTTACCTGACGGGCATCAAGCAGTCCGGGTCCCGGATCGAGGTTCGCGGCGTCGCGCAATCGAGTACACGCGTGTCCGCACTGATGCGGCAGATCGATGCGTCAGGATGGCTGGCCGACCCGGAGGTCGAGAGAGTTGAAACGACGACCGCGGGCGCTTCACGGCAGGCCGAGTTCGTCGTCTATCTCAAGCAACGCCGCAGCGGTGAAGATGCGGAGGAAGACGTATGAACCTCATCGAAGAACTCCAGAGCCTCGACGTCAACGATATTGGCCGCTGGCCGCTCGTATTTCGCGCGGCGGTCATCGCCCTGGTCTTCGTCGCCGTCACTTTCGCCGGCATCTGGTTCACCATTGTGAAGGACAAGGCGCCGGTATTGCAGCGCGCCGAAGCGGAAGAACAGGAGCTGCGCGTCACGTTCGAGAACAAGCAGCGCAAGGCAGCCAACTACGACGCTTATAAAACGCAGCTCGCGCAGATCGAACAGTCTTTCGGCACGATGCTCAGGCAGCTCCCCGGTGAAACCGAGATACCCAGCCTGATCGTCGATATTTCGCAGACGGGACTCGCAGCGGGCCTGCAGGAAAAACTGTTCCAGCCCCAGGCCGAGATACCCAAGGACTTCTACGCCGAGAAGCCGATCAAGATTCAGCTCTCCGGCGGCTATCACGAGATGGCGAACTTCGTCAGCGGTATCGCTGCGTTGCCTCGAATCGTGACCCTGCACGACATCAACATCACGCCCGAGCAGCAAGGTTCGTTCGACAGCCTGAGCCTGGAAGTGACCGCCAAGACTTATCGATACATTGAGGAGGCAGACTCGAAATGATTCCTTCTCTCACAGTACGCAAGGGATTGCTGCTTGCGATCGCTGCCGCGAGCCTCACCGCATGCGGTGCAGACATGGATGACCTCGACAGCTACATCAACGAGGTGAAGGCGCGCCCGGGCGGTCGAATCGAGCCGTTGCCCGAGATCACACCGTATGAAGTGTTCACTTATATCGCCGATGCCGAAGGCCTGCGTTCGCCGTTCGTGCCCGATACGCCCCAGGCCGCAGGTCCGGCCGCTGGTGGCACGAGTCCCGACCCCGACCGGCCCGCTGAATTTCTCGAGAGCTTCCCGCTCGATACATTACGGATGGTGGGAACGCTCGATATCAACGCAACAGTCTACGGCCTGGTGCAGACTTCTGATGGCCTGATCCACCGAGTTGTACCCGGCAATTACATGGGGCAGAACGACGGCCGAATTACCGATATCACGGAATCGGAAATCGTTCTGGTTGAAATTATTTCTGACGGAATCGGTGGCTACATAGAACGAGACGCCGCTATCGGTCTTTCAGACTGATGCCTGAGTGGAACTGGGAGTAATTGGAATGATGCTCAAACTGAAACCGACGATCGGCTACCGACGTTTGACTTTGCAGGCGGCCGTGCTGGTACAGGCGTTGCTCGTGATGTTTGCAGGCACTACTGCAAGCGCGCAGGAGGGCAACCGTCTGCAGGACATTCAGGTACAAAGTCTTACCGGACAGCGTATTGAACTCAAGCTCATCATGACCGACACGGCACCGGAGCCGCTGGCGTTCACGATCGAGAATCCCGCGCGGATCGCGCTGGATTTGCCGGGTACCACGCTCGGCCTGAGTCAGCGCCGTCGCGACGTCAACCAGGGTCCGCTCGACACGATCCTGACGGCGGAGGCCAACGGCCGCACCCGCGTCGTCCTGAACCTCGATATGATGGTGCCGTACGAGGCGAAGCGGAGCGGCAACACGGTAATCGTAACGCTTGGCGATGGTGACGATTATGATGCTGGTACCACCCAGTTCGCCAGCAGTCCGTCGTCCACGCCCAGCACACCGTCTTATGCCGCCGCTGGCGCCCGCTCCATTACTAACGTCGACTTCCGCCGTACCCGCGATGGCGGTGGCCGCGTCGTCGTCACCCTGACCGACCCCGGCACGCCGGTGGATATTCGGCAGGAGGGCGCGCGCGTCGTTGCCATCTTCAAGGACACCGCGCTGCCCGCGGAGCTGATGCGCCGCCTCGACGTGATGGACTTCGCCACGCCTGTATCGACGGTCGATACTCTGAAGACCAACCTGGACACCCGCATCGTGATCTCTGCCGATGGCAAGTACGACCAGCTTGCGTATCAGTCGGACAACGAGTTCTCGATCGAAATCAACCCGGTTCCTGACCAGATCGAGGAAGCCTCGAGCCTGTACTCGGAGTCCAAGGAATACGAAGGCCAGCGCCTGACGCTCAACTTCCAGGACATTGAGACGCGCGCGGTCCTGCAGCTGCTGGCGGAGACCTCCGGCAGGAACATCGTCGTTTCCGACACGGTCCAGGGCAATGTGACCCTGCGCCTGCGCAACGTCCCCTGGGACCAGGCCCTCGATATCGTGATGACCACGAAGGGTCTCGACATGCGCCAGAACGGCAATGTCATCATCGTCGCGCCGGCTGAAGAAATTGCGGCGCGCGAGACCGCCGACCTCGAAGCCAGGAATGCCATCAGCGAACTCGAACCGATGTACTCCGAGTTCCTGCAGGTCAATTACGCCAAGGCAGCCGATCTTGCTGCGCTGATCGGGGCGGAGGGCACCAACAGCCTGCTGTCCGAACGTGGCAGCATCGCTGTAGACGACCGCACCAATACCCTGCTCGTGCAGGATACGGCGGACCGGCTGGAGGATGTCCGGCGCATGGTTCGCGCGCTCGACGTGCCCATCAAGCAGGTCCTGATCGAATCGCGCATCGTGGTCGTCAATGACGACTTCAGCCGCGACCTCGGCGTGCGCCTGGGCGTGACGGCGTACCGCGAGAACGGCACCGACGGTGCCGCCGTGATCTCCGGCACAGGTACCGGCACGGACACGATGGTCAACTCGATTATCGATAACCTGGGCAATACCGGCCAGATCACGCCGGTGCAGCTGCCGGTACTCGGTGACCGCTACAACGTGAACGTGCCGATTGCGGAAGCGGCCGGCCGGTTCTCGCTCGCGGTTCTCGAGAGGGATTACCTGGTCGACCTCGAGTTGACCGCGCTGGAAGCGGAAGGACGCGGAGAGATTGTTTCCACGCCGCGCGTAATTACCGCCAACCAGAAGGAAGCCCGCATCGAACAGGGTGTCGAGATCCCGTATCAGCAGTCCGCGTCTTCCGGTGCAACTACGGTACAGTTCAAGAAAGCGGTGCTGAGCCTCGAGGTTACGCCGCAGATTACACCGGACAACAACATCATCATGGACCTTCGCGTCCACAAGGATAATGTTGGCGACATCATTTCGACGGGCGGCCTCGGCGGCACCGTGCCGAGTATCGACACGCGCGCGGTAGAGACGCAGGTTCTGGTCGAAGACGGGCAGACCGTCGTCCTCGGCGGCATCTACGAGACGGAGCGCCGGGAGACGATTACGAAGGTACCGTTCCTCGGCGACATTCCGGCTGTCGGTGCGCTGTTCCGCAGCAAGACCCAGCAGAACGACAAGTCCGAACTGCTCATATTCGTGACACCGCGCATTCTCGAGGAAGGCTCGACGATATACTGAGCAAACCTATTGGAGTAAACCGGTGAAAGCCAACCTTCGGGTTGGCTTTCTCTTTGGAAGATTCGCTGCGAGACACCCGTGAAGCATCCGCAAAACCTGTTTCTTGTAGGCCCGATGGGCGCCGGAAAGTCAGCTGTCGGCCGGCAGCTGGCCCGGCTGCTGCACCTCGAGTTCATGGACAGCGACGAGGAGATTGAATCGCGCACCGGCGTCGACATCCCGTTTATCTTTGAAAAAGAGGGCGAAGCCGGCTTCCGCAAGCGCGAAGCGAAGGTCATCGAAGACCTCTCGCAAAAAGACGGCATCGTGCTCGCTACCGGCGGCGGCGCCGTCATGGATCCGCAGAACCGCAATCATCTCGGTGCGCGGGGTTTTGTCGTCTACCTGCACACCAGTGTCGACCAGCAACTGTCCCGCACCCGCAAGGGACGCGACCGGCCGTTACTCGAGAATGACGATCCGCGCGCCGTCCTGGAAGCGTTGATGGCGACGCGCGAACCACTCTACCGGGAGATCGCGGACCTGACCGTCGAAACGGACGGCCGCAAGGTGCGCGCCGTCGCCAACGAAATCCTCGAACGCCTCTGAGCCACCCCACCCACCCCCCCGCGCTTGCCCGTAGGAGTGGTTCTCGAACCGCGAATTACGACACGTCTGAATCGCGCTTCAAGAAGCGCTCCTACAGTCGAAGAACGCCCGGGACGCCAGAACTCCGTCAGCCTATCCACGAGGCCCGGGCCGGGCTCCGTTACGACCCACCGCGAGGGTCTGGCGCCCGCAGCGTTTTTCGACCGAAGTAAAGCGGAGCCGCGCGTAAGCGCGGTGAGCCATGAGGGAGAGAAATGCTGCGGGCGCCAGACCCATGTTTCTATTGCCACCCAAGCCACTTCGCCAGGTCTTCATTCCCGAGAGTCAGCTTGCCCCGGATGTTGTAACCTACGGCCACCATGCCTGATACGCGATCCATAACGGTCGAGCTCGGCGAGCGCAGCTACCCGATTTTTATTGGCAACGGCCTGCTCGGCGGCGGCTTCGATCTCTCGGCGCACGTTCGCGGTCCCGACTGTCTCGTGGTCACGAACGAAACCGTCGAACCGCTGTATCTCGACGCGCTCATGACGGACCTCACCGGCAAGCAGGTCCGGGCTATCAGCCTGCCTGACGGTGAAGCGTACAAGACCCTCGAAACCGTCGAGGACATTCTCGATACGCTCGTCGAGAATGGCGCCAACCGGGACACGACCGTCGTCGCGCTGGGCGGTGGCGTGGTGGGGGATATCGCCGGTTTCGCCGCTGCCTGTTACATGCGTGGCGTCGACTTCGTACAGGTGCCTACTACGCTGCTCGCCCAGGTCGACAGCTCTGTCGGCGGCAAGACTGGCGTCAATCACGCGTCGGGCAAAAACCTGATCGGCGCATTCCACCAGCCGCGCGCAGTGCTGATCGACACGGATACGCTGAGGACGCTTCCCGACCGCGAGCTCAAGGCGGGACTCGCCGAGGTCATCAAATACGGCGCCATCGTCGATGCGGACTTTTTCGCCTGGATCGAAGACAACCTGGAAGCGCTGATCGCGCGCGATGCAGAAGCTCTCGCGGCCGCGATTCGACGTGCCTGTGAACTCAAGGCAGCGATCGTTGCCGAGGACGAGCGCGAGAGCGGCCGCCGCGCCATCCTGAATTTCGGCCATACTTTCGGTCACGCCATCGAGCATTGCCAGGGCTACGGGGAGTGGCTTCACGGCGAGGCGGTCGCGGCCGGCATGGTTATGGCCGCGCGACTGAGCATGGACGACGCGGCGCTGGCGGGTCGCATCGAGCGCTTGCTTGGGCGTGCAGGGCTGCCGACGCGGCCACCCGCCATCGCGGCGGCGAAGTTCATGGCGGCCATGGGCATGGACAAGAAAGTGCAGCAAAAGCAGTTGCGTTTCGTGCTGCTGCGGAGCCTCGGCGATGCCTTCGTCACGGGCGACTACGACACGGCGCGGCTGGATGCCATCGTGGAGGCCACGAGCTGATGCAGCCGGCGCCCCTCGCGCCTTATGCCGCAATCGAATCGCGGTCGAGAGGCCGGCGCTACAGTGAGCCGGACGCCAGGTACCGCGGGCAATACCAGCGCGACCGCGACCGCATCATCCATTCAACTGCGTTCCGGCGGCTTGTCTACAAGACCCAGGTGTTCGTGAATCACGAGGGCGACCTGTATCGCACGCGCCTGACCCATTCACTCGAAGTCGCGCAGATTGGCCGCTCGGTGGCCGTGGCGCTGCAGCTCAACGAACCCCTCACCGAGGCCATCTGTCTCGCGCACGATCTCGGCCATACGCCGTTTGGCCACGCAGGCCAGGATACGCTGAACGCCTGCATGCGTGACTACGGCGGTTTCGAGCACAATCTCCAGTCGTTGCGCGTGGTCGACGAGCTCGAAGCGAAGTATGCCGATTTTCCCGGCCTCAACCTCATGTTCGAAACTCGCGAGGGCATCCTCAAGCATTGTTCGAAAAGCAATGCGCGGCGGCTCGGCGAGCTTGGCGAACGTTTTCTCAATCGCACCCAGCCGGGGCTGGAGGCGCAGCTCGCGGACATCAGCGACGCGGTGGCCTACAACAATCATGACGTCGACGACGGTTATCGCGCCGGGCTCATCGACCTCGGGCAGCTCAGGCAGCAGCCGCTGTTCGAATCACAATATCGCGAGGTCACGCGACGCTATCCCGGCCTCGAGGACCGGCGGCTTATTTACGAAATCATTCGCCGCATGATCAATACGGTCGTCACCGATCTCATCGAAACGACGCAACGCAATCTCGATGACGCGGCACCCGAATCCATCGACGATGTTCGCGCCGCCGGCAGGCCGCTGGTCGGGTTCTCCACAGAAATCGGGGAACAGCATCGCCTGCTCAAGCAGTTCCTGCACCAGCACCTGTACAGCCACGAACAGAAGCTCGAGATGACGCGCAAGGTGCAGACCGTGCTGCGGGAACTCTTCGAGACTTTCATGAAGGACACCGAAAAGATGCCCCCGGAGTTCGCCGCCAGCGCCGCGCAAGGCGACGAAGCGATGCGCGCCCGCATCGTCGCCGATTATATTGCCGGTATGACGGATCGTTACGCATTCGCTGAACACAAGCGCATCTCGGGTTAGAATTCGCGGCCGGCAAACAAACCTGGATTCTCACGTGGCCCCGAAAAACATTCCCGCCAGAGACCGGCTGATATTCGCGATGGACGTCCCCGACTGCGATGCGGCGATGGCGCTGGCGGAAGATCTCGGCGACGCCGTCACGTTCTACAAGATCGGTCTCGAGCTGATGATGAGCGGCGGCTATTTCGAGCTGCTCGACTGGTTGCTCGAGCGCGACCGCAAGGTGTTCTGCGATTTGAAGTTCTTCGACATCCCGGCAACGGTCGGCTCCGCGGTGCGGCAGCTGAAAGACCGGGGCGCGAGTTTCGTGACCGTGCACGGCAACCAGTCGATCATGGAGGCGGCCGCCGCAAACAAGGGTGACACGCTCAAGGTGCTCGGCGTGACCGTGCTGACCAGTCTCGATCGTGGCGATCTGGACGACCTCGGTTTCGATTGCGACATCGGCGAACTCGTCCTGTCTCGCGCGCGGCGCGCGCTCGAGGCCGGCTGCGACGGCGTCATCTCCTCCGGACTCGAAGTACCGCGGCTGCGGGAGTTTGTCGACGAGAAGCTGGTCGTCGTGACGCCGGGGATCCGCCCGGTCGACAACAAGCCGGCCGGCGACCAGAAGCGGGTGGTTACCGTCGAGACCGCATTTTCCAATGGCGCCGACTACATCGTCGTCGGCCGCCCCATCCGCGATGCGTCCAGTCCGCGCAAGGCCGCGGAGTCCATTCAGGCATCCATCGAGGCACAGTTTTCATGACCGAGCTCAAGAACGATCTGTTGATTCGCGCACTGCTGCGCCAGCCCGTACCGCGCACGCCGGTATGGATCATGCGCCAGGCCGGGCGTTACCTGCCCGAGTACCGGGCAACGCGGGCCGAGGCGGGCGACTTCATGAGCCTGTGCCGCAATCCCGAGCTTGCCTGCGAAGTGACGATGCAGCCGCTCAGGCGCTACAAGCTGGACGCCGCGATCCTGTTTTCGGACATTCTCACCGTGCCCGACGCGATGGGCCTCGGGCTGCACTTCGCCACGGGCGAGGGACCGAAGTTCGAGCGCCCGGTACGCACCGCCGCCGAAATTCACAAGCTGCCGGTTCCGGATGTCAGCGAGACCCTCGGCTACGTATTCGATGCCGTGCGCACGATTCGCCGGGAGCTCGACGGCGCTGTCCCGCTGATCGGTTTCTCCGGCAGTCCGTGGACGGTCGGCACCTACATGGTCGAGGGTGGATCGAGCCGTGAGCTTGCAATCATCAAGGGGCTCGCAAAAGAAGACCCGGCCGCACTGGAAGAGCTGCTCGGTAAGGTCGCAGCGATGACAATCGACTATCTCAATGCGCAGATCGAGGCCGGGGCCCAGGTTATCCAGATTTTCGATACCTGGGGCGCCGCGCTGGAGCGCGATGACTACCGGCGCTTCTCACTGGCAAGCATGCAGCAGATCATCGACGGGCTGACGCGCGAGAAAGATGGCCAGCGCATCCCGGTCATCCTGTTCACGAAAGGTGCCGGGGAAATGCTGGCCGACATGGTCGGCACGGGCTGCGACGCCCTCGGCGTCGACTGGACGACCGACCTGAAGACAGCCCGTGCCTACGTCGAGGACCAGGTTGCACTGCAGGGTAACGTGGACCCCGCTACCCTGCGCGAATCGCCGGAGGTCATTCGGCAGGCAGTGGCGGATGCCCTGGCCAGCTACGGCAAAGGGCCGGGGCACGTGTTCAACCTCGGCCACGGCATAACGCCCGACATCGATCCCGACCACCTCGGTGTTCTGGTAGACGCGGTTCACGAACTGAGCCCCCAATACCACCGGTAGGAGCGGTTCTCGAACCGCGGTGGATCGCGGGCCCAGGCCCGCTCCTACGGTGCTCATCGATGCCGTAGGAACGGTTCTCGAACCGCGGTGGATCGCGGGCCCAGGCCCGCTGCTACGGTGCTCATCGATGCCGTAGGAGCGGTTCTCGAACCGCGATCAGGGCGAAGGCCTCTCAGTAGTAGTACGTATGGTGGGCGCCGACGGCGCCTCTGAGAATGATCTCATGAGTGCCAAGACGGATGAGAGGTTGTCCGTCGAGAAGGCCATGTCACGCGTTCTCAGCGCCGAAAGCGAAGCGCTGGCGCAGATCGCTGCGTGCCAAAGCCGGGCAGACGAGACACTGCAATCCACCCGCAAGAAGATTCGGGCGATGCTGCGAAGAACGCAGCAGCGCATCGTGCGGCTGCATGCCGCCTGTGAAGAACGCACGCACCAGCTCGTATCGCGCATGGAAAAGGACGTTGCCTCGGATAGCGAGTCTACGCCCGGCAAATACGGACGAGAAAGTTTACTGGAGGCCGTACGTGCCGTTGCTGAGGAGCTGACGACACCAGGCTCCCCCGATGCCCGTTGAGTTCGCCTATGCCCAGGCACGCGCGCAGGCGCGACAGGGGGACCGGCTAAGCGCGGATACCTGGGGACTGCTCGAGTCGAGCGTCGGCCTGGCGCAGTTCCTGCACCTGCTTCGCGGCACGACGCTGGCGCCCAGCGTCGAACACTTCTCCGCGGTGACGTCGCCGCACGTAATCGAGAGGTCCCTGCGGCGTGACTGGCACAGCGAGGTCGACTCGGCAACGAGATGGGTGCCCTTGCGCTGGCGCGCCGCGGTCGCCTGGACCGCCTGGCTCGCGGAATTACCGGCCATCAGCCATTTCTTGCAGGGTGGCGCGGCCCTGCACTGGATGAACGAAGACCCGGTCCTGTCGACCTTCGCCGCCGAGGACGCCGATACCGTCAGGGCGGCCATCGGAAAAGCGCTCCCGGGCCTCGCCGCAGATGACCGAAGTGGTGATGATGTACGTGCAGCCTGGCTGGGACACTGGCGGCGACTCTGGGCCGACGAGGCTGCCGGCGATCGGGCGCTTGCGAGCCTGGTGTCGCTGGTCGAGCGGTATGCCATCGCTGGCGATGGAGAGGGCGCCGACGACTGGCGCAGTAGTCTGGAGCTCCGTGTTCTTCGTATCCTCCGCGGGCACCGCGAACAGCCGGTTACCGTCTTCTGTCATTTGCTGCTGAGCGCACTGGAACTGCATCGATTGCGGCAGGGCCTGTTGCAGAGGGCGGTCTTCAACGACCTCGAACCGGAGGCTGCCGCATGAGCCTCAGACCGGCAAGCGCCAACTGGTTCGAGCTGCTGGTCATGCGTGATGACCTCGCCGCGGCGATGCGAGTACTCGCGGCTTCGAGGCGCGTCGAGCTGCAAAGCCACGGCGAGGGAAGAGCGCCGATGCTGATGCCGGAATGCCGCGAGCTGCTGGACGAATTCGACGAACTGGAGCGGCTCTACCGACATCATTGGCCGCCGCCGGCGCCGCACGAGCACGACGAACGTGCGGAGCCTTACAACATGCTGCAGCGCGCCCTCGATCGCCTGCGCCGGTGGGCGGCGGAGGCGAGAGATGTCGTCGAACGCCTGGAACTCCTCACCGCGCGCAGTAACGACCAGGAACTGCTGCTCGAGATGTTGCGTGATGCGGAATCCTTGCCGGACCTGTCGCAGTTTTCGCGAGCGGGCCCGTTACTGGACAGCGGCCTGTTCCTGCTCGGCTCCGGGGAATGGCCCGGTAGCACACCAGGCACGGTGATAACACAGCGCGTCGTGATTCCGGCACATCGCTTCCTGGCGGCGGTCGGGTTGCCGGACGAGATGTCGGAACTCGAGCACCAGCTGCACGCGCAGAGAGCGCGCAGGCTAAACTTGCCGAAAGACCTGCCGCCGCAGGCGGCCGACGCGGAAGTGGCGATGCGAGACCGCTTGTTCGAGACGCGCAGGCAAATCGAGGATGCACAACAGGCGCTGCGCGACCTGCACGAGCGCCATGACGTTGCCGACGCGCTTGTCGATGCGCTGTTCGTGCGCTGGTACGTTAACAGCGTGCCCGAGATTTCGGCCACGGAAAACTTTGCCTGGATCAGCGGCTGGACCAGCGTCGAAGACGAGGACGAACTGCAAGCGATGCTCGCTGACGGTGGCATCAAGGGGCTTCTGCAGCTGACCCAGGCACCGGCCGGGTACGAGGCGCCGCTGTTGCTGAAGAATCCGCGGTGGATGCGTCCGTTCGAGATATTCACCGAGATGCTCGGTATACCCGCCGCCGGCGAAGCGGATCCGACTCGTGTGATCGCCATAGCGACCCCGCTCATGTTCGGCTACATGTTCGGCGACGTCGGTCACGGTGCCGTGTTGCTCATTGCGGGACTCATTCTGCAACGGCGATACCCGGTGCTGCGGCTATTGGTTTACGGCGGCGCAATGAGCATCCTGTTCGGTTTCGCATTCGGCAGCGTGTTTGCGCTCGAATCGATTATTACCCCGATCTGGGTTCACCCCATCGAGGAGCCGATACTGATGCTGCTGGTCCCCATGGCCGGCGGGGCAGTCCTTCTGTTGATCGGTATGTGTCTCGATGCACTGCAGTCGTACTGGCAACACAAGGGCCGCTACTGGTGGGAAACGGGCGCCGGCCTGATGCTTTGTTACATCGCCCTGCTGGGTTCGATACTCGAACCGCGCCTGCTGTGGCTGGCACTCGTCGGCGCAATATGGTTCGTCGCCGGCCATGCGCTCGTATCTCCCGGGCACCGGTTACGCGCGGGCGCTGCTGCGGCAGCGGAATTCGTCGAGTCGGCGCTGCAGCTCATCGTCAACACGGTGTCGTTCGTGCGCATCGGCGCATTCGCGCTCGCCCATGCCGGGTTATCCATGGCAGTCGTGGGATTGTCGGATGCCACAGAGTCGGCGGTTATCACCGCAATCGTGCTGGTGCTCGGCAACGTGCTGATAATCGGGCTCGAAGGTCTCGTCGTTTCCATCCAGACGACGCGACTGGTCCTGTTCGAGTTTTTCATCCGGTTTCTGCACGGCGAAGGAAGGCCGTTCCGTCCTCTTGCACCACTGCTAACAACCCCGCCCCCGAAACACAGGAGGCAACAATGACCAAGAAAAAGGCAGCGGCTTCGATCGCTGCGTTCCTCACCCTCTTCACCGCCGTCCTCGCGACCGCGGCGCTGATCCTGAGCGGCACCTCCCTTGCTGCAGAGGCGACCGCCGCCGTCGATCCCGAGGTCGTCGGCTGGGGCCTGATGGCGGCTGCGATCGCCGCGGGGTTGTCCGCCGTCGGCGCCGCGTACGCGGTTGCCCATGTCGGCAGCGCGGCGGTCGGCGCACTCGCGGAGAAACCCGAGCTGCTGGGTCGTGTGCTCATCTTCGTGGGACTTGCAGAAGGCATCGCGATTTACGGACTGATCGTGGCGATCCTTATCCTGAACAGGATCGGGTAGCGTGGCGGTTGCGGCCTTCATCGGTGACGAAGTCACGGCAGCGGCGTGGCGCCTTATCGGCGTTCGCGCGACGGCCGTCGACACGGGCAGTGTCGCGGAAGCTTTCGACGCAGCGGTCGGAGATACCGGGCTGCTCCTGGTGACCGCCGCCTGCGCCGGGGAGCTGGACAGCGAGCGGCTCGATGCGGCCGTGCGTGATGCGAATCCACTGGTCCTCGTCGTCCCCGACGCGGCGAACCGGATTGCGCCGCCCGACCTGGATAAGCAGGTCGATCGCGTACTGGGTATCGAACAATGAACGAGTTTCGGGGCATCCTCGATCTGCAGGTCGAGTCAGTGTTGAGCGCCTTGAAAGCCCAGCAGGATATGCGTTGCCGCGAGATCGAGAGTGCGACCGGCCGGCGGGCGGAGCAGCTGCTGTCCGACAGTCGCAGCAGGATGCGCCAACGGGTCCACAAGGCGGTCGTCGAAGAGCGGCGACATCGCGAGACGGCGCTGCTGGATGCACGCCACCGGATCGAGACCACCGGGCGTCGCAAGGTTCAGCAGCAATACCGGACATACCTGCATGAGGCGGTACCTCTTCTAACCGCCGAACTCGGGGAACGATGGCGTCATGAGGAATCACGCCGGACCTGGTGCGAAACGGTGATCGGCGAGGCTGCCGGCTGGCTTGCCAGTGATCCCTGGACGGTTGAACATCCCGGCGACTGGTCGGGTGAAGACACCGAGTGGCTCGAGCAGGCATTCACGGCACGCGGGCTACAGAAACCCGTCCTGATCGAGGATGCCGGTATTACCGCCGGACTCAGGGTTCGGCTCGGTTCAGCCTGTCTGGATGCGACAGTCGACGGACTGATCTCCGATATACATGCCGTGGAGGGGCGATTGCTCGCGGTATGGGAGCGGCAGGCCGCGGAGCGCGGGGACGACGCGAATGTCTGAAGCATCCGTCAGCTGGTTAAGCGGTCCGGTGCTCCGTGCACGCACCACCGGACGCTTTCATGTCAGCGACGCCATCCTCGTCGGTGAGGGGAGGTTACTCGGGGAAGTCATACGCGTCGATTCCGAAGGCATCGTCGCCCAGGTCTACGAAGACACGACGGGGCTGCGGCCGGGGGACCAGGTCACGAGCAGCAGCGAGCCGTTGTCGATCCGCCTGCGGCCCGGCTTGCTCGGGAACATCTACGATGGACTGTTGCGGTCGCTTGCTGCGATGCCCGGCGATACGGTGCAACCCGGGATGCGCGAGGAGGCTGCGGCTCAGCTCGGTTACCGGCCGTTAGCGAAGCAGGGCGATATTATTCGTACTGGCCAGGTGATCGGCGAATTCCGCTCCGAGGGTGTCGCCGAGAAGCACCTTGTGCCACCCGGAGTCAGCGGCGAGGTCGTCTCGATTGCGAAGGAAGGCGATTACGACGATCACGAAGTGCTGTGCGTGTTGCGCGACGACACAGGCACCGAGACGAAGCTGACCGCCGGGCACTACTGGCCGATCCGCCGGCCGCGACCGGCCAAAAAACGACTCCCGCCGCGCGAGCCCCTGGTCACGGGACAGCGCATCATGGATACCCTGTTTCCTGTCGCGCGTGGCGGCCGCGCTGCATTGCCGGGCGGTTTCGGTACGGGTAAGACCATCCTGCAGGAAAGCCTGGCCAAGTGGTGCGATGCCGACGTCATCGTCTACGTCGGTTGTGGCGAGCGCGGCAACGAGATGGCCGAAGTGCTGAACGAGTTCCCGACGCTCGAAGATCCGCGAAGTGGCAAACCGCTCCTCGATCGGACAGTCATTATCGCCAACACATCCAACATGCCCGTCGCGGCACGTGAGGCGAGCATCTATACCGGCATCACCGTTGCCGAATATTTTCGGGACCAGGGGCTGCACGTAGCGCTCATGGCCGACTCGACGACCCGCTGGGCCGAGGCGCTGCGGGAAATATCGGGCCGGCTCGGCGAACTACCCGGCGAGCAGGGTTTCCCGGCCTACCTCAGTTCCCGTCTCGCGGAATTCTATGAGCGGGCGGCACATGTGGAAACGCTGCAGGGTGAGGAAGGTTCGGTGACGATCATCGGCGCCGTCAGCCCGCCGGCAGGCGATTTCTCCGAGCCGGTAACGAGCCAGACCAAACGATACGTACGCTGCTTCTGGGCACTGGACCGGGATCGTGCGCAGGCGCGCTTTTTTCCGGCAATTCATCCGCTGACGTCGTACTCGGAGGACGTCGATGCGCTTGCGCGCTGGTGGCGCGCACGGGGCAATCCCGACTGGACCGAGCACAGGCGGCGCATCCTGACCTTGCTCGAACAGCGCGCGCGACTCGAACGCATGGCGCGGATCGTCGGCAAGGACGCGCTGCCGCCGCGTCAACAACTCACACTGCTTTGCGCGGACCTCGTCAACGAGGCGCTGCTGCGGCAGTCCGCGTTCTCCCCCGTTGATCGCTATTGCTCGCCCGAGCGCCAGGCGGCACTCGTGCACGTGATCCTGCACTTCGTCGATCGCGCCGAGCAGGCGCTGGAACATGACGTGGATCTCGAGCGCGTCGCGGAAATGCCGGTCCTGCGCAGGCTGCAGAGAGCCAGCGAGGAGATACCGGAGGAAAAGGTCGCACAGTTCCGCCTGCTGATGGCGCGGCTTGACGAAGAGTTCGATCAGCTGGAGAAGAAACAGGCTCATGCGCGCTGATTTAAGAATCGCAAATGCCGTGGAGCGTGTGGAGGGTCCGCTGCTGTTCCTGCAGCGGACGGTGAATGTCGGCCTGAACGAGGCCCTGTACGTGATCGGCCGTGACGGTGTCGAGCGGCTGGGTCGCGTTGCCACGCTCGACGAAGGCTCGGTTATCGTCGAGGTTCTCGAGAAGACCGCCGGCCTCGGCGTCAGGGATACTGTCGTATCGATGCTGGGCGAGCCGGTTTGTTTCAACGTCGGCCCGAACATGCTGGGCCGCGTGTTCGACAGCGTCGGCCGGCCGATCGATGGTGACACGCCGATACCGGCAATGCAGCGTATGCGCATCGACGGCATGACCATAAACCCGGCCCGCCGGGCCCTGCCGAGGGACTTCATCGAGACGGGTGTCACCGCGATCGACCTCATGAACAGCCTCGTTCGCGGGCAGAAGCTGCCGCTCTTCTCTGGCGGTGGTTTGCCCCATGACCGCCTGGCCACGTCCATCGCGCAGCGTGCCCGCCTGCGCGACAGCGGCAGTGGCGAATTCGCCGTGGTCTTCGTCGGGATCGGCGTTTCGCACGATGTCGCAGAGAGTTTCCGTGCGGCGATGGAGTCCAGCGGCGCACTCGGCCATACGATGATGTTCCTGAACCGCGCGGACGAATCCAGCGCGCAGCGCCTGCTTGCGCCGCGATTTGCGCTGACGGCCGCCGAGTACCTCGCGTTCGTCGAAGGCCGCCACGTGCTCGTCATCATGACCGACATGACCAACTACTGCGAGGCGCTGCGGGAGGTTTCCGCGAGCCACGGCGAGATCCCGGGGCGCAAGGGGTTCCCGGGCTACATGTACTCCGATCTCGCGAGCCTGTTCGAGCGGGCAGGGTGCCTGCACGGCTACGACGGCACGCTGACGCAACTGCCCATACTCACGCTGCCGGGCGACGACATCGGGCACCCGATTCCCGATCTCACCGGCTACATCACGGAAGGTCAGATCGTTCTCGACCGCGAGCTGGACCGCCGCGCCGTGTATCCACCCATCAACGTATTGCCGAGCCTGTCGCGGCTCATGGACTACGGTACCGGCGAGGGGTTTACCGACGCGGATCACCCGGCGCTCGCGAGCCAGTTATTCGCGGCGTATGCAAACGCGCGCCGTGTGCGGGTGCTGGCCAGCGTGATGGGCCAGGAAGGATTGTCCGACAACGATCGCGACTACCTGGCGTTCGGCGACGCATTCGAGGACGAGCTGATCAACCAGGCGTCGGCGCGCACGCTGGAGGAGAGCATGTCGATCGGCTGGAAAATACTGGGCCTGCTCGGCGAAGGCGAGCTGACGCGTCTCAGCAACGACCAGATCATGGGCTACGTCAGGCGGCAAAAGTCCGATGCCTGAACTGACGCGGACACAGACCGCCTCGCGGAGTGCCTTCCTCGACCTGCAGGACGAGCAGCGGCTCGTCAATGACGGCTACGAGTTTCTCGACGAGAAGCGCATCCTGCTGGCGGCGGAACTGCTGCGGCAGCGCGAAGCGTGGCGCGAAGCCCGCGTCACGTTCATGGAGCGCTGGCAGGAAGCGGCGAAGGCGCTGCCCGCGGCCGCGGCCGACCAGGGGCTCGAGGGGCTGCAGGTGCACCCCCGGTACACGCTCGACGCGGCGCGCCTGGATATCGAGTCGCGCCCCTATGTCGGTCAGGTCATGCTGGACGCGAGCCTGGACACGGGAGACACCAGCCTCGAGTACGAGCCCGTAAGGCCGTCGCCGGAAGTGCGCCGCTGTGCGGACGCATTTCGTGCCGTGCTGGCGGCCGCCGCGCCGCTTGCCGCGATCACGGCCAATCTCGAGCGGCTGATGCGCGAGTACCGGCGCACGGAGCGGCGCGTTCGCGCTCTGGAGAATGTCGTGCTGCCCGAAATCCGCCAGGACCTCGCGGCAATGGAGGAACACCTGGACCTGAACGAACAGGAAGAGGTCATCCGGGTTCGGTCGCTGCGCGGCGAAGACTGACCCCGGCGTAGAGCGGGCTACTCCAAGAGCTCGACTACGATGACGTGGCACTCCTGCACGACGTTGGCTGTCTTGCCGCCGTGAGTCCCGGCAGGCGCCCAGGTGGGTTCGCCGAATTTGAACGACTGCATGCGTTTTTCGCCCTTCTCGTCCTCTTCCATCCAGGCGCAGGGGTTGAGGTAGACGACCACGCTGTCGGGATGGGCGTGCAGGGGCGGCGTCTCGCCGTTGCGAATGATCTTCTTCAGCACGCGCACACGCTCGTTCTCGAATGCCACGTCGTAAATATGCGGGGCGACGCGCACCGGGTCGAGCGCGGCCGGGACCGCGGCCAGCAGCAGCGGCAGGAAGGGCAGGAGTTTTTTCGTGTTCATGTTTCTTATGTCCGTAGGAGCGCGCCTCGGCGCGCGAACCAGTCCGAATCCGTGATCGCGGGCCGGGGCCCGCTCCTACAGGGCAATATCCGGCCTGGCCGTAGGAGCGGGCCCCGGCCCGCGAACCCGCCTATTCGTCTCGCAGCGCACGGCGCAGGATCTTGCCGACGTTGGTCTTCGGCAGTTCGTCGCGGAACTCGACGAGCTTCGGCCGCTTGTAGCCGGTCAGCTTCTCGCGGCAGTAATCGATAACGTCCTGCTCGGAGATGTTCTCGTGTTTGCGGACGGCGAAGACCTTTACGATCTCGCCGGACTTTTCGTCGGCAACACCGATCGCGGCAGCCTCGAGTATGCCGTCCATTTCGACCACCACGTTTTCGACCTCGTTCGGGTACACGTTGAACCCCGACACGAGGATCATGTCTTTCTTGCGGTCCTCTATATAAATGAAGCCGGCTTCGTCCATGCGCCCGATGTCGCCGGTCCGCAGCCAGCCGCCGGGCAGCATGACCTCGGCCGTCTCGGCCGGCCGCTGCCAGTAACCTTCCATGACCTGCGGCCCCTTGAGGCAGATCTCGCCGACTTCGCCGACGGGCAGTTCGTTGCCGTCGTCGCCTGCGATCATCGCTTCCGTGGACGGAATCGGCAGGCCGATGGAGCCGGTGAACTCACCGTCGATCGTGTTGCACACGGCGGCCGGGGACGTTTCCGTCAGGCCGTAGCCCTGCACGACCGGTTTTCCGGTGACTTCGTGCCAGTGCCGCGCGACGGCGGGCTGGACCGCCATGCCGCCGCCCACGACGACGCGCAGCGGGGCGAAGTCGATGTCGCTGAAGCCCGGTGTATTCAATAAGCCCGCAAACATCGTGTTCACGCCGGTGAGCAGGTTGAATTTGAATTTCGCGATTTCCTTCACGAAGCCAGGCATGTCCCGGGGGTTGGTGATGAGAACGTTGAGGCCGCCCTGCGCCATGACCAGCAGGCAGTTACCCTGCAGTGAGAAGATGTGATAGAGCGGCAGCGCCGTGATGGCCACCAGCGGCTCCACGCCGTCGTAAGCGTCGCCCTGCCAGTGCATGGATTGCGCCACGTTGTAGACCATGTTGCGGTGGCTCAGCATCGCGCCCTTGGACACACCCGTAGTGCCGCCGGTGTACTGCAGGTAGGCAATGTCGGCCAGGCCTATCTCGACGTGGCTGAGCTGTTCGTTGGTGCCCGCATTCAGTGCGTGTCTGAAGGTGACACTGTTCGGGAGCTTGTAGCTGGGCACCTCGCGCCTGACGTGGCGCAGCACGAAATTCACGAGCAGGTTCTTCGGGAACCTGAGGAGGTCGCCCACGCCGGTCGTAATGACGTGCTCGACATCGGTGTCGTCGATGATTTCCTCGAGGATATGTGCGAAGTTCTCGAGAATGACGATGCAGCGGGCGCCCGAATCCGCAAGCTGGTGCTTCAGTTCACGGGCCGTATACAGCGGGTTCACATTGACCACGACGAGTCCCGCACGGAACGCACCGCACATCGCGACCGGGTACTGAAGTATGTTCGGCAGCATGATCGCGACACGCTCGCCGCGCGTCAGCTCCAGGTCCTTCTGCAGGTAACAGGCGAACCGCATCGACAGCTCATCGAGATCCCGGTACGTGATCGTCGTCCCCATGTTGGTGTACGCCGGATTGTCCGGGTACTCCTGGAAACTGTGTTCGATCATTTCGCGAATGGAGCGAAATTGCGGCGCCGGCACCTGCTCAGGCACGCCGGGCGGATAGGACTTCAGCCAGATTTTTTCCACGCCTGGATTTTCCTCGTGAGGTCGTTGATTTCGTTATGCTCGGCCGGGCATCCAGAATAGCAGTATCGACCGCACTGGTGCTCAGTTTGCCGGCCCCAGCGCCTCCGCTATGATCGGCCACGCATTGTCGAGCAATATCGGCTGCGCCTTGGCATTGGGGTGAATGCCGTCGGCCAGCATCAGCTCCTCGTCGAGCGCGATGCCGTCCATGAAGAACTCGATCCACAGGACGTCGTGCGTCTCGGCCGTCTCGCGGAACACGTTCTCGAACGCCTGCGTGTAGCGCGGCCCGTAATTGCTCGGGATTCGGATTCCGAGCAGCACGACATCCGCGCCCGCGGCCTTGCTTGCCGCGATGATTTTCTCGAGATTTTCGCGCGTGCGTTGCGGCGGGAAGCCCCGGAGGCCGTCGTTGCCGCCGAGTTCGAGGACGACCAGTTCGGGGGAGAAGTTGTCGAGGGCAGGCCCGATGCGTTCGGCGCCGCCTTCGGTCGTCTCGCCGCTTATACTGGCGTTGACGACCCGATGTTCGTACCCTTGCTCCCGGAGTCGTGACTGCAACAAAGCGGTCCACGATTGGTCAACGTCAATACCGTAACCTGCGCTCAGGCTGTCGCCCAATACCAGCACGGTCGGCACCTCGGCGGCATGGCCGCCGGTGGCCGTCAGCAAAGCAAAAAGGACCAGAAATCTACGCATGTCGAGTGACTCAGACGATGCCGCCGTTCTTGCGGCACACAATATCAGTAAAAAGGTTAGCAGCCCCGAAGGCAGTCTGACCATCCTGTCCGACGTTAGTTTCTCGATCGCCCCGGGAGAATCGGTGGCGGTCGTCGGTCCGTCGGGGGCGGGCAAATCGACGCTCCTGGCGCTGCTCGCCGGGCTGGATCTCCCGACGCAGGGTTATGTCATGCTGAACGGTGTGAATCTCGGCGACCTGGATGAGGACGGCCGTGCGCGGGTACGCGCGGAGAGCGTCGGCTTCGTGTTCCAGTCGTTTCATCTCGTGCCCTCGTTGAATGCGCTGGAGAACGTGATGCTGCCGCTGGAGCTCGCGGGCCACGACGACGCTCGCGGGGCCTCGCGAGCCATCATCGAACGGGTCGGCCTGAGGGAACGCTGGAGCCACTACCCGGCGCAGCTCTCGGGCGGCGAAAAGCAGCGCGTCGCGATCGCGCGCGCGTTCGCCACCGAGCCCGCGGTGCTGTTCGCAGACGAGCCGACCGGCAACCTCGACACCCGCACCGGTGAGACCATCATGGAGCTCATGTTCGAACTCAACCGGAAGTCGTCGACGACGCTCGTACTCGTCACGCACGACAACTCGCTCGCCGGGCGCTGCGACCGGGTTCTCAGCCTGGATGCGGGCAAACTGGTCAGCGATACCCCGGCGGCCGCATGAAGGCACTCCGCTTTGCCATACGCAGCATGGGCCGCGAGCTGCGCTCGGGCGAGGTGGTGGTGCTGCTGTCGGCCGTTATCCTCGCCGTTGCGGCGTTGACGGCGGTCGGCTTCCTGACCGACCGGATCGGCAAGGCCGTTGAGCGGCAGGCGAACGAGGTGCTCGCGGCGGACCTGCGCCTGCGCTCGCCGGAGCCGATTCCGGACGCCTGGCGCGAACTGGCGGCCGATTACGCGCTCCGCACTGCCGACATGGCGTCGTTTCCCACCGTTGTGTTCGCGGGTGACGAGAGCGCGCTGACCTCGCTGCTCGCCGTTACCCCCGGTTACCCGCTGCGCGGCACGGTACGGATCTCCGATGCGTTGTTCAGCGAGCAGCGCGAGGCCGGCGGCATTCCCGCGCCCGGCGAGGTGTGGGCGGACAGCGCGCTGCTGGCGCGGGTCGGCGCCGACGTCGGCGACACCCTGTCGGTCGGCGAAAGCGACCTGCGTATCGCCGCGGTGCTCACTTACCGCCCCGACCAGTCAATCGGCTTCGCGTCGCTTGCGCCTACCGTGCTGATGAACGCCGCCGACCTCGAAGCCACGGCGCTCATCGGCGTCGGCAGCCGGGTGCGCTACGCACTGCTGCTGGCCGGCGACGAAGACGCCGTGAGCGGCTTCAACGACGCCATCGAGGACCAGCTGCCGGAGTCGCTGCGGCTGCGCAGCGCCGAAGAGAGCAGCGAGCGCGCCTACGCAGCGGCGGACCGGGCCAAGCGCTTCCTGTCGCTGACCGCGGTCATCAGCCTGTTGCTGAGCGCTGTCGCCATCTCGATGTCGGCACGGCGCTTCGCGCAACGCCGCATGGATACGGTCGCATTGATGAAGAGCCTGGGCGCCACGCAGGGATTCGTGATCTCGGTAGCGACCATGCAGCTCGTTGTGCTGGGCGTCATCGGCGTCGCGGCCGGGAGCGTCGTCGGCTACGCTGCGGAGGAAGTCCTGTCGTGGATACTCGCCGACATCATCAGTGGCGACCTGCCCGATCCCGGGCCGATGCCCGTCGTCCTCGCCTCCGGGAGCGCGATGGTGTTGCTCGTGGGCTTCGCCCTGCCGTCGCTGATCCAGCTGCGCAATACTCCGCCACTCAGGGTGCTGCGGCATGACGTGATGCCGCCGGCGCCGTCGCGCATCCTGGTCGGAGGCTTATCGCTCGCCGCGGTTGCTACGCTGCTGTACCGGTCGGTCGGTGATCCGGCGATGCTCGTCATCGTGCTCGGCGGCATCATCGTCATCGCCGCCGCGCTGTATCTCGTTGGCCGGGGGCTCGTCGCGGCCCTCGGACGATTCCGGTCGGGCGTCGGCGTCGCATGGCGTTACGGGCTGGCGAACGTCGCTCGCCGCGGCCGGGCCAGCGCGGTGCAGGTCGTGGCGTTCGGGCTGGGGCTCACGGTGCTGCTGTTGCTGACGCTGGTGCGAACGGACCTGCTGGACGGCTGGCGGCAGACGCTGGACCAGGATGCGCCAAACCATTTCCTGATCAATATCCAGCGCAGCGAGACGGAGTCCGTCACGGAGATTTTCGAATCGCGCGGCGTGAATCCGCCCGACTACGCGCCGCTCGTGCGCGCGCGCATGACGCTGATCAACGGCGAGTCGGTGAAGGAGCGCGAGTACCCGGCGGAAGACGCGCAGTGGTTCGTGAATCGCGAACAGAATCTCTCCTGGGCCGGGGAGCTCAGCAGCAGCAACGAACTACTCGAAGGCGAGTGGTGGCCGCCCGACTACGACGGTCCGCCGCTGGTGTCGATCGAGGAGGAGGTCGCCATGGAGACCGGCCTCGGGATCGGCGACGTGCTGCAGTTCGAGATCGCCGGCCAGCAGCTGGAGGCAACAATCGCGAGCGTGCGCCGCATCAACTGGGACTCGTTCATGCCCAATTTCTTCCTGGTGCTGTCCCCGGGCGCGCTGGACGACTACCCGGCGACGTTCATCGCCAGTATGCGCGTCGAGGAGGACCAGAAAACGGCGCTGGTCGACCTCGTGCGCGAACATCCGACGATCTCGGTGATCGATCTCGATTCGATCCTGCAGCAGGTGCGCAGCATCATCGAGAAAGCCTCGCTGGCCGTGCAGGCCGTGTTCTTTTTCACGCTCGCGGCAGGGATCGCCGTGCTGTTCGCGGCGGTGCAGTCGACGATCGACGAGCGCCGCTTCGAGAGCGCGATGCTGAGGGCGCTCGGCGCGCGCAAACGCGTCGTGTTCGCGGGCGTGATGGCCGAGTTCGCCGCGCTCGGCGCGGCAGCCGGAATTCTCGCCTCGGCGGGCGCGTCGATTCTTGCGGCGGTGCTGGCCACGCAGCTGTTCGACCTGCCGTACACCTTCAACCCGCTGCTGTGGGTAGCCGGCGTCGCGGCAGGGCTGCTCGTCGTCTGCGCCAGCGGCTACTTTGCCGCGCGCAGCGCGATTAATTCGGCGCCCGTGGACGTCCTTCGGGGAGCGGCAGGTTGAACGACGCCAAACTCTCCTGCGGGATCGTGCTTGCCAGGGCGGCGGATGACGGCTATGTCACGCTGTTATTGCGCGCCTACCATCACTGGGATTTTCCGAAAGGCCTCATGGAGGAGGGCGAGGAACCACTGCAGGCGGCCTTGCGTGAGCTTCGCGAAGAAACCGGCATTGCAACGGTGGAATTCGAGTGGGGCGAGCGCTGCATGGAAACCGGTCCTTACAGCCGCGGCAAGACTGCCCGTTATTACCTTGCACGCACCGACGAGGAAAAAGTCGTGCTGGGGCCGTCGCCCGATACCGGGGAGCCCGAGCATCACGAATGGCGCTGGGTCAGTTTCGACGAGGCTTACGATCTGGCGTCGCCGCGCGTCCGCGAGGTTGTGCGCTGGGCGCGGCAGATCATCGGCACGTGAATACGTATCCCTTCTGATAGCATGGGGTTTTTGCGGCGCGGATAATAAGAATCATGCGCTGGCGACGCATCGCATTCTGGGTCACGTTCAGCGCGCTGGCGCTGATCGTGCTCGCTCTAGGCTGGCTGTGGACGGCAGACCTCGGCGTATTCAAACCGCAGCTCGAGCGGTTCGTGACGCAAGAGCTGGGTCACGAATTCGAGATTCGCGGTGAATTCCATGTCGACCTCGCCGGGCAGACGACCCTGGTCGCCGAGGACCTGCACTTCGCGAACGCGGCATGGGCGGACGCGGATGACATGGTCACGGTTGGCAGGGCCGAGGTGCGCATCGACCTGTGGTCGCTGTTCCGTGGCCTCCTTCTCCTCGAGATGGTCGACCTCGACGACACGAAGATCCTGCTATTGAATCCCGGCGACACGGCGCCCAACTGGGACCTGCCGGCCCGGTGGTTCCTGGAAGAGGATGGCGTGGACCTGGAGGTCCTCGTCAGAATTATCGACGTTGACCGGCTGCATCTGCATCTGGACAGTGCGGAACGGGAGCGGCCCCTGAATCTCGACCTGCAGCGCCTCGACCAGGCGCTTCGGGATGATGATTACCTGGACCTGGAAGTGCGCGGCTCGCTCGATGGCCGCAGGGTCGAGATCGACGGTGAGATCGGGACCTGGAACGAATTGCTGGCCGGAAAGGACTTTGAAGTTGACCTGGACGCCATCCTCGATACGTTTTCGTTGTCGGCGCATGGCCGCATAGACGACACCGCCGATCTGCGCAGGCCGGAGTTCGAATTCACTGCCGCCGGGCCGGATATCGACGACCTGACGCGCTTGCTCGGGCTCGGCGAGGAGGGCGATGGTGACATCAAGCTCGCCGGTGCCCTGAAACCCATCGCGGACGGTCCTCTGTCACTGAGCATCAAGGGCAACCTCGGGCAGACCGAGATCGATGCCGTCGGCGAGGTTGCCGACCTCAAGAGCCTGGAGAAACTGCAGTTGAAGGCAACGGCCTCGGGCCCCGATCTCGGCCGGGTCCTGCGCCTGGCCGGTATGCACCAGGTTCGCGAGGCACCCTTCATGCTGAAGTTCGATGCCGTAATGGAGGACGGCCGCTTCGATGTCAGGGAAGCGATCATGCTGTTCGCCGATGCCCGCATCGAGGGTGCGGCTCGCGTACCGAAGTTCCCGAGTATCGACGACGCCACCATAAAGCTGGACATTGAGGGGCCCGATATCGAGCGCTTCCGCTACATCACCGGGATGCCCGGCGAGGCGAGCGGCCCGTTTTCACTCGGCTTTACCGTTGACGTGCGTGAGGACGGCGTCGAAGTGCTCGAGCTCGAAGCAAAGACCACGCTCGGCGAGCTTCGCGGCAGCGGCAGCATCGGTGATCCGGACACATTCCTGGGCACCGAATTCAACGTCAACGTCAGTACCACCAGCCTCTCGAGGCTGGCGGCCGCCTATGGCATCGACGACATGCCCGATACGCCGGCCAAGGTTTCCGGCGCGGCGAAATACACGGCAGACGGTATTCGTACCAACGGGCCCGTTTCCATGGTCATTGACGGCACGTCGGTGCAGGTTGACGGCTTGATTACGCTGCAGGGTGGCATCAGGGGTACGGACTTAAGGGTAAAAGCCTTCGGTGACGATCTTGCGCGACTGGCTGCGTTATTCGCTGACCCGACTGGGGTGCCGTCCCTGCCTTACGACTTCGGGAGCAGGCTTCGCGTTCGGGATGACGGCTTCCGCTTTACCGATATTGCCGGGTCCCTCGGCACAACATCGGTGTCCGGCGAGGGTTTGCTGGTTCCCGCGAAAATGATCGCCGGTACCCGGTTCGATATTGTCGCACGCGGACCCCAGTACGAGGAGCTGATCGAGTCTATAAGCGATGTGACCGTGCGGCCGGGCCGTTTCGAACTAAAGGGCAGAATCGGATTCAGGGCCGATGCGATCGAATTGAGCAACGTCAGGCTCGATCGGGATACAGGAGACGCAGAACTCGACCTGATCATCGGCATCGGCAGGGAGCAGAACTACCTTGACTTCAACCTGGTGGCCAACGGACCCGATATTCGCAGCGTAATCCGGGGGATTGAGCGATTCGAAGCGTTCGAGCAGCCGTTCTCCGTCGACGTCGACGGAATGCTGCGCGGCTCGCACTGGACCTTTGACAAGCTCGAGGTACTCATCGGTGAAGCCACAATAAAGGCTGGTGGCGATCTGACGTTCGTCGATGCCAGGGCGGCCACCGCCTTCAACTTCGCGCTGGACATTCCGTCGCTTGGGTCGCTCGGTACGGTCGATGGTCGTGAGTTTCGTGACCAGGGATTTTCCGTGACCGCGAATGTGCAGAGCGGTGAAGGCAGGCTGTTGGCCGAGAGCGTCAATATCCGAATCGGCGACAGTGATATGGATGGTTCGATGCTGATCCGCGCGGGAGAGATACCGGAGCTTGAAATCGGACTCCACTCGGACAGGCTCGTATTCCAGCCCTTGCTCGAGGATGTCGAGGAGCCGATGGAGGAGCAGCCGGAATTCGACGACGGCCGGCTGATCCCGGATGCCGCCATCCCCTTCGAGGCTATGAAAAAGGTCAACGCCTCCATTGTAGCCGATATCGCGGAAATTCAACGAGACAATCTCTACATGTCGAGCGTGGTGCTCGACGCCATGCTGCGCGACGGCGCAGTAGACATTCGCGACTTACGTTTCAACGCGCGTGCGGGCCAGGTCGCAGCCAGGGGATCGATCGAGCCGGACGGTGATACGGGGAAGGCTTACCTGCAGGTCGTCGGCAGGGACGTAGCGCTCGGGCTCTTCGAAACCAACCTGGACCTGGAGATGACGACCAACGTGGACGTCAATCTGCGTTCGTCCGGCACGACGATTCGGGCGCTGGCGGGCAACATGAACGGTGTCGCCTATGTCGATATGCGCGGCGGCCGAATTGCCAAGGGCAACCAGTTCATCCAGGCACTTTACGGCGACACGCTGGAAGAGATCCTGAATACGATCAACCCTTTCCGGAAGACCGACCCCTACACCGACTTCGAATGCCTGATCGTGCCGCTGACTGTGACGGACGGCAAGATCTCCGGGGCGCCCAGCATTTTCGCGAGTACGTCCAGGATTCGCCTCGTAGCGCAAGGGGAAGTGAACCTCAAGAACGAGCAGATCCGGCTCAGCGCGCGGACGACGCCGCGGCGTATCGTGAGTTTCAGTGCTGCTGAACTTATCAACCCGTACATCCAGATAGTGGGTACCCTGGCATCGCCGCGCCTCGCGGTCGACGAGGCCGGGGTACTGATAACCGGCGGTGCTGCGGTGGCGACCGGTGGGTTATCATTACTCGCGCGCGGATTATGGGACCGGCTGTCGAAGTCGGGTGACGCATGCGGGCAGATGTCGAAGCAGGCGCTGAGAGAACTCGAGGGTCGTCTGCCGGACATCGTGCTGGTGAGCCCGCTTCAACCGGAGTAGTCCTGAAGTGAAGAATACAGCTCGTGCCAGTCTGATCGCCCTTGTTCTGCTTACTGCAGCCGGGTGTGCGACGATCGACTACGACTACCCGAGGCAGGAGGCTTACTTCCTGCCCGATACCTCGAATACCTATTTCGGGAAACTGGTCGAACCCGCCGTTGCGCAGCAACCACCGGACCAGTCCGGTTTCTACCCGATGAACGACGGTGTCGATGCGCTGACCGCACGGTTGCTGCTTGCCCAGAAGGCCGAGACGAGCATCGACGTACAGTACTACCTGATCAAGAACGACATCATCGGGCGAGTCTTCATCTATTCACTCCTGCAGGCGGCTGACCGCGGCGTCCGGGTTCGCCTGCTGGTCGACGACATGTTCACGTCCGGTTATGACATCGGGTTGGCAGCGCTGGATTCTCATCCGAATTTCGAGATTCGCATATTCAACCCGTTCCACCGCGGTGCGGCCGGGAGGGCCCGGAGCGCCCTTACCGGGTTCGGGCGCATCAATCGCCGCATGCACAACAAGTCGTTCACCGTCGATAACCAGGTCACGATCATCGGTGGGCGTAACATCGCGGACGAGTATTTCGGGGTGAGGGAAGACGCCAAGTTCGCCGACCTGGACGTGATGGGCATCGGTCCGGTGGTGCAGGATGTATCGAACATGTTCGACACTTACTGGAATCATGAAACCGCGCTCCCGGCCCCGGCATTCGTGCAGGAGCTGGATGATCCGGAGGCGGCGCTGAACGAGTTGCGCGAGCGCCTTGCGAACTCAATGGACGACATTCGCGACTCGAAATACGCGAAAGCCGTAGAGGTAAAATACCTGGAATACCTCCAGCCCGGAAAGAGGCCCTTCGAATGGGCGCCTTACGAGCTCGTCGTCGATTCGCCGGACAAAGGCGTCAAGTCGAAAGCCGAGGAAGCCGCCTCGATAACGACGCCACTCATAGAGTCCATACGTTCGGCGGAGCGGGAGGTGATTATCATCTCACCGTATTTCGTACCGCTGAAGAGCGGCGTCGAGGGCCTCGCAAGTCTGGAGGAGCGCGGCGTCGAGGTCACTGTCATAACCAACTCGCTGGCCGCGAACAACCAGTTCACGGTTCACGGCGGCTATGCCCCGTCACGCAAACCGCTGCTGGAGGCCGGCGTCGAGATCTATGAAGTGCGGCCCGATGCCGATGTCGCCGGGACGGAGTTCATCGACGCCAGCGGCGCGAAATCAACGCTGCACACCAAGGCATTTATTGTCGACGACAAGGAAGTGTTCATCGGCTCATTCAATTTCGATCCCCGTTCGGGGAATCTCAACACCGAACTCGGCGTAATCATCCGCGACCCGGAACTGGCGCTGATCTACACGGTGCTCGTCGACGACGCACTGCCGAAGCAGACCTTCGAGGTGTTCCTGAACGAAGACGGCAAGCTACGCTGGCGCGGTTACGAGGACGGCGAAGAGATCATCTACGACAAGGAGCCGGAGACGACCTGGGGCCAGCGATTCTCAGCCTGGTTCGCGAGAATAATCCCGAAGAGTCAGCTGTAATACTACTTGCCGGGCGTTACCGGCACACCACTCCCGGCCGTGAACGGGTACTTGGCGAAGTACTTGGCGACGCCTTCGTTAACACGCTCCTCGAGTTCTTCGAGCGCGCTCTCGCTGACACGGCCGGTACCGACGGCTTCCCATACCAGCTTCTTCTTGCGCGCATCGACGAGATCGATATTGAAGGTGCCCTCGGTGTACTGGGATACATGCGTTTCCTGGGCATAGCCGTAGCCCATCCACGGATCGTAAAAACCACCGCGGTAGCCATAGTAGCCTCCGTAACTCGGGGCCGGTGTCGTGCGGACGTCGGTCTTTTCTCTCAGTATCGCATTGAAGTTAACGAGCAGGTCGGGGTCGTTCGACAGCGTATAGCCGCGTGACTGCATTTCGCGCGTGATAGCAGCCACCATGTATTTGGAAAAGAAGCTCTGGTAATTCGTGCTCTCCGGGCCCGCATCGTCGAAAAAGTTGAAGGTCGAATACTGGCTGAAATCGGCCGACGGATCGTAATCAGAGCGAATGTTATCGGAGGCGCAACCGCTCGCGCCCGCAGCGAGTACCAGTACGCTCGCGATCGTTACAATTCTGTAAAACCTGTTGATTAGCATTGAAATTCTCCAATCCCTTCTGTCAGGGATCTGCCTGACGCAATCTTCGTGGCAGGCCACTATATACTTATCGTCAGCCACAGAAAACCATGGCAAGACCTGGCCAAAATGAGAAACGCGACTGCAGTGGCATACTCATGCCGCTGATATGCGGTCTCTCGCCCGAGGAGCGTGGCCTGGTCAGGTAAGTGGACTTCCCTGTCCGGGATTTCCCGGAGGACGATGTCGCGAGGCTGCGAGCGTCACTGGCCGAGGTTAACCCGTCATTCGGCGAGGCGATCAGGCAAAATGAACGTCGTCCCGGGGAAGCGGAAGAAGAAGACAGTGAGATCCCAAGTTCTGGTTGTATCGCTCGGCGTTGCGCTGGGGGCATGTTCCGCCGGCACGAGCGGGCCGGCCGAACTGACGATCGAGCAGTTACGCGATGCGACGTACGACAATGTCCTCGAAGAGCCGGTTACCCTGGTGGACGGTCGATTCGAGGGCGAGCCGTTTGTGCCCGGCGCCGCAACACGGCCCGTTGTCACGCTCATTCCCGGAGCGGTGGCCAAAGGCGACCTGGATGGTGACCAGGCCGACGAAGCTGTCGTGGCCCTCGCACGCGATTCGGGCGGCAGCGGGGTATTCGTGTACCTCGCCGTGGTGAGGGAAAGCCGCGGCAAGCCCGAGAATATAGCGACACTCAGCCTGGGCGACCGTGTCCGGGTAGCCGCGCTCTCAATCGATGACGGCAAGATCCTCGCGGAACTCGTGGAGCACGGTCCGAATGACCCGATGTGCTGCCCGACGAGCGAGGTTCACCGAGAGTGGACGCTGCAGGATGGTGACCTGATGGAGACAGGGCCGATAGCCGAGCCGCGCGGCAGCCGCTTCAGGGGCCATCTCGTGTGGGGCCACGAAAGCCGCTCGTTTGCCGAGTGCGGCAGTGGACGCGAAGGCTGGGTAATAAGCGATGCCGGGGACGAACTCGTCGAGGTCTACGAGGAACTGACATCAACCCCGTATCAACCCATGTTCGTCGAGGTCCGTGGCACCTGGGAGGCGGCACCACGGGAGGGCTTCGGGGCGGAGTACGCTGAGGCGCTGCGAATCATGGAGCTGCTGCGAGCCGAGAACGAGGGTTTCGGTTGCCGCCTTGAGCTGGACGGCGTGTCGTTTATCGCGAGCGGCAACGAGCCGTTCTGGCGATTGCAGATCCGGGATGACGGTATTCTCATGCGTTCGATGGAGTCACCGGACGAAGTTGTCTTCCCTGCACCGGGACGACAAGGCCAGTCGCCGCTCATAACGTTCAACAGTGATGGTCCCGGTGCAGCCATACAGATAACCCTCGAACAGCGCCGCTGCATCGACACGATGTCGGGTGCGCGTTTCGCCTGGGCGGCGACGGTCGATGTTGACGGCAGGCGGCTCTCGGGTTGCGCGGCTGAAGGCCTTTAAACGATGCGGGGCCGCCTTCTGCTTCTGCTGCTGGCCACACCCTCGGCATATGCGGGCAGCATCCTCGACTACATTCGGAACTACGACCTCAACGACTATGCACTCGGTCTTGCTTACAGCGCCAGCGAAAGCACGTACCTCGGCGAGGATAGCAGCGGCTTCGCGTATCCTTACCTCACCAGCTTTAGCCACAATGCGTTCACGAACGACTGGCTGGTTGTCACGGATGGCGACATCGGTGTTCGCTGGGTCAACGACACCGGGTGGGTGCTGGGCATGGTTACCCGCATACATACCGAGGGCACGGATACGACGCTGCTCGACGAGCTCGCCGATATCGACATACGCAAGTGGAGCGTCGAGGCAGCGCCCCTCATCGGCTGGCGACGCTGGCCCGTGCACTTCCAGCTCAAGCAGTATCACGAGATATTCAGCGATTACGGCGGCCCGGCAACCGAATTCCAGGCGTCGCTGCCGAGAGAACACGACTGGGGCTGGTTCGTGCCTTCCGTGACGCTGATCCGGAACAGTGCGGATCACAATCGTTATTACTATGGCGTGTCCGAGGCCGAAGCGGGCGTGAACCCGGCACTCGACCCGTATACACCGGGCTCGTCCCTGAACACAAGACTACGGCTGAGCACCGGCTACGCCATCAATGACCACTGGCTCCTGTCGGTGTCACTGAACCACGAATGGCTCGGGTCGGAGATAAGCGACAGTCCCATCGTCGACAAGAACTCGGTCTGGTCGGGCGGCATCGGTATCGCGTACAACAACGATGTATTCCGGGGCCGCGACTACGTCGGAGAATCGTTCAGGGCGGACGGATTCGAGTTCCGCATAGGCACCTACTGGAATACCGCCGACAGCACGATCATTCAGCGGCCGACGGACGAGAACCCGCAGGAAGAAATCGACGTAGAGGACGTGCTCGGCGTCAACCGGCGAAAAAGCATCATTCACTTCGAGGGCGTGTTTCGTTTCGCGCATTTTCATCGTATCGAGATCGGTCATTTCGAGCTGGGGCGAGATTCCGAAGCGACGCTGCTGACCGATGTGCGCTTCGGCGACGAGATCTTTACTGCAGGTACGGCGATCGACGTCGACGCGGAACTGCGCGTCACCAAAGCCGCCTACGGTTTTTCCCTCATGAACGATGCGCAGAAGGAGCTGGGCGTGCTCGCCGGTGTCCACGTTACGAACTACCAGGCCGTCGTCGTCGGCGCGGACACCGGCCAGCGAGTCGAAACCTCGATCAACACGCCGCTGCCCGTGATCGGCGCTTTTGGCAGCGTCGCGCTGGGCACCAGGACCGACCTGCAGGCCAACCTGCAGCTGTTCCGCATGGAGTTCGATCATTACTCGGGTTCCCTGAACAACTTTTACCTGGGATTGACGCATTACTTCGCCGATTCGATCGGCGTCGGGATTGGTTATACCCTCTACCTCATGAACCTCGACTCACCCGATGAGGACCTGCGCGGTTCGCTGGAACTACGCAACCACGGGCCCATCGTGTTCGCGAGTTTCAAATTCTGATGGGGCTGGGGATGACGTTCGGAAAAACGTATTCGGTCCTGGTCCTGCTTGCCCTGGCTTTGCTGGGCGGCTGCGGGGAGCAGCGAAACACATTTCGGCTGCTGGATCCCGCACAACCGTTCGACCACGAGATAGCCACGAAACTCGCTGCCGTGTTCGAGCAAAACTCGCGCCACCGTATCGAAATCGTGCCGTTGCCGGCGGACTACGAAACGCCGCTGGACGCCCTCGAGGCCGGCTATGCCGATCTCGCGTTTGCATCGAACGTGCAGCCCTACCGGGAGGGCGTGACGACCGTCATGCCGCTGTACCCCACCGTCCTGCACCTCGTGTACCGCAAGGATCGGCCGGCAGACAGCGCAAAAGTCCTGTTGCGCGGTGCGACCGTCAATGCCGGTCCCGCCGGTTCGGCCTCGCGACGGCTCCTGACAGACATCCTGGAAGGCCTGGAGTTGCGCGAAGACGACGTCACATTCGCCGAGAGCACTGCCGAACTACCCGACGTCAGCGTGCTGTACCTGCCCATCTCGCCGGAAAGTATAGAGGGCGCGCTGGAGGAGGCCGGGATCGCGGACGAATACCGGTTCCTGAGTCTCGGCGAGGTAGGCGACATTGGCACCGGCTCACTCGTCGACCGGGCCGTGCTCCTGAACCCGCGCCTGTCCCCGTTCGTCATTCCCGTGGGGACCTACGGGGAAATCCCGCGAGAGCCGGTGCTCACGCTGGCCGCGGACAAACTGCTGGTATCGGCGCCCGGGATGGCTGCGGCGGTCGTCTACGACCTGATCGGTGAGATCCGCCGGCTGCAGCCGGCACTTGCGGCCACGCACCCGCTGTCATTCCGCGATCTGGGCCGGGAATTCGATGCATCGGGCTCGACGTTCGTATTGCATCCGGGCGCCCAGGCGTTTACCCATCGCGACGAGCCGACGTTCCTGGAGCGCTATTCCGGCGTGGCGGAGGTGCTGGTCACCCTTGTCATCGGCCTCATCAGCGGCGGCTACGCCGTCATCCAGATCTACAATCGCCGGCGCAAGAATCGCATCGACGGCTTCTACAGGGACGTCATGGCGATCCGGGACTCGATCAACGAGCGCAGCTCGGCTGCGGACAGGGCCGCTGCCGTCGACCGGGTCAGGAAGCTCCAGAACGAGGCATTCGAGCTACTGATGAGGGAGAAACTGGCGGCCGACGAGAGTTTTCGTATATTCGTAACCTTGTCAAACGACATTGTTGCCCAACTAAAGCAATGGTCGACCAAAGGAGCAAAACAATGAGAATTCCTGTTTCCGTCGCCATCCTCGCGACGGCTTTCCTGTCAGCAAGCGCTTCCGGCCAGGAGATGACCCAGCTGAGCTGCAAGGATTTTATCCCCACCCAGGAGGCCAGGGAC
>CBFHSG010000005.1:193532-204646 GCA_965658465.1 Woeseiaceae bacterium
ACCGATTCCCGGATCTCGCTGGCGCCTGTGAGGGCGTCGTCGAGAGGAACGGCGAGCTTTATGGGCTCTTCCGCGCCGAGGTACGCCGGGTGCGCGGCAACAACGTAACACTGCACCTGCCGGCAACCGACCACACGTTTACGGTGAGGCCGGATCCTGCGACGCGTGTCATGGTGGATGGCAAGAAGGTTCGTCCACGCGACCTGGCTACCCGACAGGAAATCCGAATCTACCTATCGGCGAGCGAGTTTTCGAAACCCGATGTCGAGGAGATCGCGTTCGTCACCGAATCGGAGTTTCTCGTTGACGTACCCGTCGACGAATTCTCTTCCGTATCGATTCCGGGCCGGGTAGTTACGAGCACGGCGCGCCGTGAGGCGATTGTCGAGTCCGTGAACAGGGAGACCCGTGAGATCAGGGTCGTTGACGCCAACGGCAAGATTCACACGTTCGTGGCCGGCGACATGGTCGCCAACTTCGACCAGATCGAGCCACGCGACCGCATCGTCACCGAGTATCTCGAGTCCGTCGCTGTATTCGTTGCACCTGCGGGAACGCCGGAGCTGGGGGACATGGGCCTCGTCGAGGTTGCTCCGCTGGGCGATAAACCCGGGATAGCGATGGCCGACACGTTCATGGTCGCGTCGAAAATCGATGCGATCGACACGGAGTCGAGGGTGGTGACATTGCGCGGTGAGGATGGATTCCAGACCTCGATCAAGGTGGCCGACGACGTCGATCTGAGTGAGGTCAACATTGGGGACGAGGTTCGTATGCGGCTGACCGAGGCCGTGGCAATAAAGGTCGTCGAGGCACCCTGACACGGGGCAGTTGTACTTACACTACCACTGCCTGACCGGGCCCATGTCCATGTGCACGAAATCGGACCTGGGGTAGAAGCCCACGCCGCCGCGCTCCATGCGGAGCGCGGTGTCGCGGAGTTTCGTAATGCGGACGCCGCGCAACCGCACGTCGATGGCGTTGCCTTTCAGGTGCTGGCTTTTCTTCGCCACGCCCGTCGTCGTCTCGCGCAGCATTTCGTTGGTTTCCGGTGAGCGATAGGCAGAGATCACCTCGTAGGCTTCTTCGCTGCCGAGTTCGTTACGGACGTCGTGCAGCAGGTCGAGTAACTGCGGGTTCATCGCGGTGATTTCGCCCGTGCGAAAATCCTTGAGAAAGCGGTTGATCTCGTCCAGTGCGGAATCGATGTATTCGCCGTTGGCGTAATAGACGACGTCGAGACTCAGGCGGGTATGGGTATGGTAGAAAGACAGCTGCCGTGCGTCGGCGGCGCGCACGGGCTTCGGTGGTGTCACGGAAGCCGTGATTCCAAGTGCGACCAGGGACAGCGCTATAACGGTTGGTTTCGTTACTCTCGCCATGGTGCCATTCGGGATTCACAAATCGCTTTCGAAGCTCCGAATAGTAGCACCGGCGAGAAAAAATTCAGCCAACCAATTCACATCCCGGCGCGTGATACGGTTAAACGACGCGATTGCGTTCGGTGCCACCGAGAAATGCCTTTGTATTTGCGGCGAGCTCGTCGATCGCGTTCTGCCGCGCCTCGTCGGTCGCCCAGGCAATGTGCGGCGTGACGACCAGGTTGTCGCCCCGGTAATCGAGCAGCGGGTCGCCGTCGACCGGCGGCTCCTGCGGCAGCACGTCGATCGCCGCCGCGGCAATCCGCCCGCTTGCCAGGGCGTCCGCGAGGGCCTGTGAATCGACCAGTCCGCCGCGGGCCGTATTGATGAGAATCGCCGTGTCTTTCATGGCCGCGAACTCAGCGGTGCCGAACAGGTCGCGGGTAGCGTCGTTGAGCGGGCAGTGCAGGCTGATGACGTCGGCCTCGGCCAGCAGTTCGTCGAATGCGACCCGGTCATCCGGCACGCTGTCCGTGCCGGGGCGGGCCGAAACCAGCACCGTCATGCCGAACTCGCGCGCGATGCGTGCAACCCCCTGTCCCAGTGCGCCGTAGCCCACGATTCCCAGCGTCATCGCGGACAATTCCCTGACCGGGAATTGCAGCATGCAGAAGTCTGGGGACTGCTGCCAGTCACCGGCACGGACCGCTTCGTGGTAGCGCTCGAGACTGTGCGTCAGCGACAGCAACACGCCGAAGACGTGCTCGACGACCGATTGCGTGCAGTAGTGGCGGATATTGGCAACGGCGATGCCGTGCTCTTTCGCGCAGGCCGTGTCGATGTTGTCGGTGCCGGTCGCCGTCAGCGCGATGAATCTCAACTTCGGTGCCTGTTCGAGCAGCTCGCGCGTCAGGCGGATCTTGTTGGTGAAGACAATCTCCGCGTCGGCGATGCGTTCCGCGATCGTCTCGTCCGGCGACTCGTTATAAATGACAAGCTCCGCAACAAGTCCTTCCAGTTCCTCGAGGTCGAGGCCCGCGCCCATCGTTCCGAAGTCCAGGAATACGGCTTTCATGGAAAATTGAGGTACCCTCTGACGGATTCGAGACGATGAACGATCAATTCTGGAAACGCAAATCGCTGTCGGAGATGACGGCCGACGAGTGGGAGTCGTTATGCGACGGCTGCGGGCTGTGCTGCATGCTCAAGGTCCAGGACGAGGACAGCGGCGATGTTTTCTATACCGACGTCGCCTGCCGCCTGCTCGACATCGATACCTGCCGCTGCACGGATTATTCCAATCGAGTCAAAAGAGTCGCGGACTGCCTGGTGCTGACCCCCGAAGAAAAAGACGCCTATGAATGGTTGCCGGACAGCTGCGCGTATCGGCGTCTCGCCAATGGCCAGGATCTGCCCGGCTGGCATCCGCTCGTGACGGGCCGGCCGGAATCCGTGCACGAGGCCGGTATCTCGATGCAGGGCAAGGCGATCTCGGAAAACGATGCCGACGAGTGGACGGTGCTGAGGAGCGTTTGCGGTGACTGACCACAGGACGGTAGCGCTGGCGGATTACCGGGAGTATCCCGTGGAAGAAATGCGGGAACGCGTCGAGCGCTTTTATGCAGATATGGCAAGGCGCCGCACCGTGCGCGAGTTCTCGGACAGGCCAGTGCCGCGGGACATCATCGAAACGGCGCTCAAGGCCGCGGGCACCGCGCCGAGCGGGGCCAACCTGCAGCCGTGGCACTTCGTCGTCGTTGCTGCGGCGGAGACGAAAAAGAGGATTCGTGAAGCAGCCGAGGCGGAAGAGCGGGAATTTTACGAGCACCGCGCGTCGCCCGAATGGCTCGCGGCACTGGAACCCCTCGGCACGGACTCGTCGAAGCCTTTCCTGCAGACGGCGCCCTACCTGATTGCCGTTTTCCTGCAGAAGTACGGCCACCTCGAAGACGGCCGCAAGGTCAAGCATTACTACCCGACCGAATCCACCGGTCTCGCCACCGGGATACTGATCACGGCGCTGCACCGGGCAGGACTCGCCACGCTGACGCACACACCGAGCCCGATGAAATTCCTCAACGAGATACTGGGGCGACCAGTGAGCGAGCGGCCGTTCCTGCTGCTGGTGGTGGGTTACCCCGCGGACGACGCGCGTGTGCCGGACATTGAACGCAAGAACCTGGAGGATTTTGCAACGTTCATCGAAGACCCCCCGTAGGAGCGGGCCCCGGCCCGCGATCGATATTGACCGAATACCCGTTCGCGGGCCAGGGCCCGCTCCTACAGCAGGAAAGAACTTGTAGGAGCGCGCCTCGGCGCGCGATCGCCGTCAACCCGTGTTTTGCATACCCTGGGCGATGCCGTTGACGCTGGCGAGCAGCGCGTCGAACAGTTCCTCGTCCTTGCAATTCGAGGCGCGCCAGCGCTTCAGCAGATCCACCTGCATCAGGCTCATCGGGTCGACGTAGGGATTGCGCAGCATGATCGCACGCTGCAGCGTAATGTCACCTTCGAGCAGTACCTCGTGGTCCGAATACTCGAGTATCAGGTTGCGGGTCAGCTCGAATTCTTTCTTGATGATCGGGAAGAACGCGTCGTGCAGGTCGCCGGAAAGTTCCGAATAGAGTTTCGCGATACCGAGGTCGGTCTTCGCGAGCACCATTTCCGCATCGGCCATCAGCGCGCGCATGAAATACCATTCGGAGAACATCTTGCGGAATGCGGCATCCTCGAATTCTTCCGCCGCCCGCGCGAGGCCGGTGCCGATGCCATACCAGCCGGGCAGCACGAAACGTGACTGGGTCCAGGCAAAGACCCAGGGAATCGCGCGCAGGGCGTTCACACCGCCTTGCGAGCGGCGTGACGACGGCCGTGAGCCGATGCGCATCCGCTCGATGACGTCTATCGGTGTGGCAAGCCGGAAATAGTCGTAGAAATCCGGCGTCTCGTAGATGAGTTCGCGGTAGGCCCTGCGGCTTTCCTCGGCGACCACGTCCATCATCGCGTGCCACTCGGGATCGTCATTGCCGCGGTGTCTCGGCATGGCGGTGGCAAGTGCCAGCGAACCGAGCACCTGTTCGAGCGTACGCAGCGCGATGCCGCGCAGCCCGTACTTCTCGTTGATGATCTCACCCTGCTCGGTTACGCGCAGGCGGCCATTGACCGTGCCGGGCGGCGCGCCCAGTACGGCGACATGCGTCTTGCTGCCGCCGCGGCTGATGGTGCCGCCGCGCCCGTGGAACAGGGTCAGCTCGATGTCGTGAGACTCGACGGCATTGACCAGGGTCTGCTGCGCGCTTTGCAGGGCCCAGCGCGCGGACGCGAGCCCGCCATCCTTGTTGCTGTCCGAGTAACCGATCATGACGGTCTGGCGGTCACCGCGCGTGGCCAGGTGTGCCCGGTAAAGCTCCGACGACAGGAGGTCGTTGAGAATCTCGGGGCCCCGCTCCAGGTCGTCGACCGTCTCGAGCAGGGGCGCCACATCCAGCGGCACCTCGTTACGGCGGTTGTGCAGTTCGCTCCACTGCGCCAGCAGCAGCACGGAGAGTATGTCGTCCGCACCCTGCGTCATGCTGACGATGAACGGCCCGATGGCCCGCCTGCCGTACTTGCGCCGGCAGAAGCCGATTGCCTGGAATACCCCGATGGTCTTGCGCGCCTGGGTACTGAGCTGTTCAGGCACGCTTTCACGCGACTCGATTGCCTCGATGATCCGCTTCGATCGTTCGGCAGAAGACATGTCCATCCAGTCGTCCTCGCCGAGGCATTCGCCGACGACTTCACGGTGCACGAGAGCGTCCTGCCTTACGTCGAGTGTGACCAGGCGGAAGCCGAACGTGTCGATTCGCCGCAACAGCCGCTGCACCGGGAAAAGGCCCGCATGTTCACCCCTGTTCTGCACCAGGCTGTCGTGGATGAGTTGTATGTCATTACGAAACTGGGACACTTTCTCGTAAGGGAACAGGTCGTCGTCGAACGTAGACTGCAGGCGTTGCTGAATCAGCCGCAGGAATACGCGGTACGGCATATCGCGATGGCGCGCAGGCACGTCGTGATACGCGTTCTGGAAGACACCGCGATAGGTGTCGAGCTGTTTCATCATCTCGTCGCTGAAATCGACGCGATCCTCCGCCTGGCTCAGTTTGGCCGACAGCTGCGCGCATTCGTTGTAGTAGAGATCGAGAATGAGTGCGCGCTGCCGCGCAAGCGTCGACCGGATGGTCTTTGCGTTGACGTTCGGGTTGCCGTCCATGTCACCGCCGACCCACGATGCAAAGTTCACGATGGTCGGTATGGTGATCTTCTCGCCGTCTTTGCCGTAGATGCGCCGCACAGCCGCCTCGATGTCCTCGTAGAACGGCGGCATCGTGCGGTACAGGACGTCGGTCATGAAGAACAACACGTGCTCGAGTTCATCCGCGACGGTCATCTGCTCTGACGGGTGCTCGTCGGTCTGCCAGCCGGTCGTGACGAGCAGACGGATGTTCTGCTGCGCGGCGTTCTTTTCCTGCGGCGTCATCGTCGGGTTGATCATGGCGACGAGGTGCCGGACGATCGCCTGCTCCTTGCGCAGTATCGTCCGGCGTGTTGGTTCGGTCGGATGCGCCGTGAACACCGGCTCGATGCGCATCGAGTTGATCAGGTCCTGCAGCTCGTCAGCGGTCATCCCGTTTGCCTTGAGCCTGATAAGCGTATCTTCGGGCCCGCCCGGCTGATAGCCCTCGACGTCGCGCAGGTATTCCCGGCGGCGCCGGATGCGATGTACCTTCTCCGCCGTGTTGACCATCTGGAAGTAAGTCGAGAAGGCGCGAATGACCTGCATGGCCATCTCGGGTGCGAGGTTCTCGACGAGACAGGCGAGCTCTTCGCCTTCGAGCTCATTGTTTTCGCGGCGGCGAATTGAGCGAAGCCGTGCGTTTTCGACGAACTCGTACAGCTCGTCGTCGCCCTGTTCCCGGATCAGTTCGCCGACGAGCGTGCCGAGCATGCGCACATCGTCCCGCAGCGCCTGGTCCTTGTCCTCGAACGTTATGTCCTGGCGACGGAGCGTCTTTTGGTCACCGTTATCCATGAGCCCGAAGCGGAGCGCTGTCAGTCGCGGAAGTTCTCATACTGGAGGGGCAGGTCGACATCGGTTTCCTTGAGGAGGCGGATCGTCGCCTGCAGGTCGTCGCGTTTTTTGCCGCTGATCCTGAGCTTATCGCCCTGGATCGCCGCCTGCACCTTGATTTTGCTGTTTTTGACCGTCTTGACGAGCTTGCGCGCGAGGTCCGATTCGATCCCGCGGCGCAGAATCACGTCCTGTCGTGCCGCGCTGCCCGTGATTTCCGGCTCCTGCTCGTCAAGGCAGCCGAGATCGATGCCGCGTTTGGCGAGCTTCTGCCGCAGGATGTCCATCATCTGTTGCAGCTGGAATTCGCTCTGCGATGTGAGTGTTATCACCTGCTGCTCGAGCTCGTACTTCGAGCCGGTACCCTTGAAGTCGAAGCGTGTATTGACCTCGCGGTTCGCCTGGTCAACGGCATTGGCCGCCTCGTGCGCGTCGAAATCACTGACAACGTCAAAGGATGGCACGGGTTCAGCTCTCGAGCTGCTTGCGGTACTTCTTTACGAGGTCGAGAAACCGGGGCGTGAGCCCTTTGTCATCGTAGACCGGATCGCCGAACTCGTCTTCACGAATCACCGTGTCGCCCGGCACATAAGGTATCGCTGCCTCCACCTGCTTCAGCGCGGCGGAGAGCAGGTCCGTAATCACGCGCTCGTGCGTTACGCCGGGGAACAGGTCCGCAAGCGCATGGACCTTCGCGGCGTCCTGGGTCGCAAGGTGGATGGCATAGGTCTCGGAGGTCCTGGCGGGTTCCTGTTCCGCCGCCCAGGCGTCCAGCAGTAATTTGAAGCTCATCGTGGTGATCTCGATCGCGGCTGCGTCCGGCGTCGCGACAATATCAAAATCTCGCCGGGCTGCCCAGTAACGTGCGCTGATATCCCTGTCGAGGCCGCGCAGAATCGGCAGACAAGGAGCGCAGCGACCAGGGACGGATCGTGATCGAAGCCATTGCCAGTGCAGCGGAACTGTCGTTTGTCCGTTGCGAGACGCATTCTGCCGATGCATCGCGGGCGGCGGGTCTGTGCCGGCGCCTGCGGCTGGCCGGGGCCACGCCGCCGGATGCCGGTGTGGCGGCGGCGGACAACTACCTGCTTCTCGGTGACATCGATCACGGTGATCGAATGTGGGGCGCCTTGTGGGAGCTGCGCTCGGAGCCCGGTGTGAATACGGCCTTCGCAGAGCGCGTAATGCCGCAATGCCCGCTGCTGTCCGTCGAGCGCGGCCGTGCCATCGTGTCGCCGATCGGGCTGCAGGCTCCCGCTGATTCCGCGTGGGTCTGTATGGGTATCGATCTCGTGTGCTTTGTTCGTCAGGACGGTGCGATCGACGAGCCGGGACTGAAGCGCTGCCTCGAGACCTGCGTCGACGTCGGCGAGCTCCTGCACGATGCGCTCACCTGGCCGACCGCGGACATGCAGCACGATGCCTGGCTGAACCGGCGCCTCGCGATCGTGCTGTCCGGGTTCGGCGACCTGCTGCGCATCAGGGGGATGGCGCCCGCGGATCATGCCAGCCTGCGCTACCTGAATCAGCTGCTGCTGTGGTTGCGCATGAACGCACAGTCGCGCTCGAGGGCAATAGCGATGCGTGCGGAACCGCTTCCCGCGATCAGCCTCAGCGACCCGAGCCACACACTGCCGCGCGGCAGCATTCGCGAAGACTGGCGCCGCCGCTGGCGCGAGGCCGTGCGCGCGACCCTGGTGAGGCACCGTAATCTGCTGGTTATTTCACCGTGGAGCCTGTTCCCGAGCGATGTGCGCGCCGACTACGAGTATGCGGAGCTGCTGCCGCTCCTGCGTCACTCGGACGCCTGCGCATTCCAGCGGAATGTGTCCATCGATCACTGGAATTTCAATCAATTCAAACGCTTCCATCAGCGTGCGCGTGCCGTGCTGAAGCAAAGAGTTGCAACTTCACAGATTGCGGAGCGCGTATGAACTACGATACGGTTTCCTGCCGCGCTCGTCGAAGCGCGCTTTGCGATTGTGGAACCGGGGGGGCGGATTGCAGCCGATATCACTTGACGCTCACGGAGTGGCGGTACTGGTCCTGACCGTCGTCGCGCTGTTCCTGTTTACGCGCGACAACATTCCGCTCGAAACATCGTCACTGACGATCCTGATCCTACTCGTCGCCGGATTCGAGCTGTTTCCCTATACGCGGGACGGCGAGGTGGTCATCCGCTCCATCGATTTCTTCGCGGGTTTCGGCAGCGAGGCGCTGGTCGCAATATCCGCGCTGATGATGGTCGGCAAGGCGCTGGAAACGACCGGCGCACTGCAGCCACTGGCGACGGTCGTGGGGAGGGCCTGGTCGAAGAACCCGATACTTGCGCTGCTCGCCACGCTGATGGCCGGCGCGATTCTGAGCGCATTCATGAACAACACGCCGATTGTCGTGTTGCTGATGCCGATACTCGTGGGGGCATCGATCCGCAGCAAGTTCCCGGTCTCGGGCGTAATGATGCCGATGGGACTCGCGACGATCATCGGCGGCATGTCGACGACCATTGGTACGTCGACAAACCTGCTCGTGGTCGGGATCGCCCAGGACATGGGCCAGCACACCTTCACGCTGTTCGAGTGGGTATTGCCCGTCACGATCGTCGGCGGCGTCGCGATTCTGTTCCTGTGGCTCGTTGCGCCGCGCATGCTGCCGGACCGTACACCGCTGATGCCGGATACGACGCCGCGCATTTTCAGCGCGCAACTGCACATCAAGAAAGGCGGCTTCGCCGATGGCAGTACGCTGTCGGAGGTGCTTGGCAAGGCCGATGGCCAGATGCGGGTCGACAAGATCCAGCGCAGCGAATCCTTGTTCCTCGCCAAGCTGCCGCAGGTGAAGCTGCAGCCGGGCGATCGCCTGTTCGTCAAGGATTCGCCGGAGAACCTCAAGCATTACGAACAGATACTCGGTGCGACGTTGTACAACGCCGAGGACGAGGAGCACCCGGTCGATGACGAATTTCCGCTCGAGGCGGGGGGGCAGCAACTGGCCGAAGTCGTCGTGACGCGCGGTTCGCCGCTGCACTTGCGCACGCTCGCCGCGGCACGCTTTACCGGAAGCTACCAGCTCATGCCGCTGGCGCTGCACCGTGCGCGTGCACCCAGTTCGCAGGTCACGGGTGACCTGAACACGATCCGACTGCGTGCGGGCGACGTACTCCTCGTGCAGGGCTCGGGGGATGCAATCAACCATCTCAAGGACAGCGGTTCGATGCTGGTCCTGGACGGCACGACCAGCCTGCCGCACACGCATCGCGCGAAGCGTGCGCTGGCCGTCATGGCCTTCGTTGTCGCCGCCGCCGCACTCGGTATCCTGCCGATCGCCGTCAGCGCCGTCGTCGGACTTGGCCTGATGTTCGCGACCGGCTGCCTGACCTGGCGCGATGCGGTCGGCGCCCTGTCGATTCCGGTGATCATGATCATCGTGGCCAGTCTCGCGCTGGGCAAAGCGCTGCTCGGCACCGGCATGGCCGACTACCTCGCCATGGGTTTCGTCGGAATGACATCTGCAATGCCAATCCCGTACATCCTGAGCGGATTCATGCTGCTGATGGCCGTGCTGACCAATATCGTCTCCAACAACGCGGCCGCTGCGATAGGAACGCCTATCGCTATCGGCATCGCGCAGCAGCTCGGCGTGCCGGCGGACCCCTTCATCCTCGCGACGCTGTTCGGCGCCAACATGAGTTTCGCAACGCCATACGGTTACCAGACAAACCTGTTGATACTGAGCGCCGGTGGCTACAAGTTCACGGACTTCCTGCGGGTCGGCATCCCGCTGACGATCATCATGTGGATCGGCTTCTCCCTGATCCTGCCGGCGCTTTACTCCCTGTGAAATCGCGGCCGGTTTCCTCGTTCTTGACGCAGGGGGATCGGCCGGTAATACTCCGGGCTATGAACACCCGGCTCGCAAACGTATGGTGGTGGCAGCTCTCCTAGGAGAGGGGTGCTGGCCGGCCGTTAGCTGAGCAAAAGGAAACCAGAAGCCCGTCTCCGCCACCGTGGAGACGGGCTTTTTTTGTTGAGCTCGATCGCGGGCCGCGGCCCGCTCCTACAGATTGAACCGCACCCTGTAGGAGCGGGCCCCGGCCCGCGACCAGCGACCAGCACAAACGACAACGAGAAAACATGCAGGAACCCTTCGACATAGCAGCCGATCTCGATACCCCGGTATCGGCATTTCTGAAGCTCGCGCCGCTGCGGCCCCGGTTCCTGCTGGAGAGCGTCGAGGGCGGCGAACGCCTGGCCCGCTACTCGTTCCTGGGTTTCGGCGACGCGCTTGAAGTGCGCATGGACGCCGATGCACTCAGCATCGACGGCGAGCGCCGGTCCCGGCCCGCTACACGGGACGAATACCTCGGCGCATTGCGTGATGCGCTCGCGAAGGCACCGCGGCCCGGGCCGGATGTCGAAGGCCTGCCGTTCTCAGGCGGACTGGTCGGCGTGTCCGGTTATGACGTCGTGCGCCTGTTCGAGCGCCTGCCGCGGGATACCGAGGCACAGACAAACGTGCCCGATGCCGCTTTCTCGGCGCCGACCTCGTTTCTCGTCTTCGACCACCTGACGCGCCGTGTCGCGCTGCTGCACGACGGCCCGGACGCTGAGCGCCAGGCGCTGCGCCGCGAGGTCATCGACCGC
>CBFHSG010000005.1:204743-210274 GCA_965658465.1 Woeseiaceae bacterium
GAGGACGGACGTGCAGATATCGCCGGTAACGGCGAGCCTCAGCGAGGCGGAATTCACCGACCGCGTAAACGCCTGCAAGGAATACATCGCCGCGGGCGACATCTACCAGATCGTGCTTTCCATCCTGTTCCGCGGCCGCACGAACGTGCAGCCCTTCGAGGTCTACCGCGCGATGCGGCTCCTGAACCCGTCGCCGTATATGTTCTTTTTCCAGTTCGACGACCTCGCGGTGGTCGGCTCGTCGCCCGAGGCGCTCGTGCGCCTGCACGGCAGCCGCGCATCGCTGCGGCCGATCGCGGGCACCCTGCCGCGGGGCGCGACGACGGCGGAAGACCTGGCGAACGAAGAGGCCCTGCTGGCCGATCCGAAGGAGGCCGCCGAACACGTGATGCTCGTCGACCTGGCGCGCAACGACCTCGGTCGGGTTGCGCGCGCCGGCACCGTGCACGTCGATCCGTACCGGGCGATCGAGCGCTACAGCCACGTCATGCATATCGTGAGCGGCGTGCAGGGCGAGCTCGACGACCGTTTCGACCAGTTCGACCTGTTCGCGGCGAGCTTTCCCGCTGGCACCCTGGTCGGCGCGCCCAAGGTGCGCGCCATGGAAATCATCGAGGAGATGGAGGCTGTCGGCCGCGGGCTCTATGCCGGCACGGCGGGCTACTTCGGCGCCAGCGGCGACATGGACCAGGCCATCACGATTCGCACGCTCGTGTTTTCCGGTGACGAGTACAGTTTCCAGGCCGGGGCGGGTATCGTTGCCGACTCGGTGCCGGTACGTGAATACCAGGAAGTGCTGGCGAAGAGCGCAATCCTGCGCCGCGCGCTCGAAATGGCCGGGGAGGGCTTGTGATGGCCGGGGGCTTCGAACACGTGCGCATGCTGCTGATCGACAACTACGATTCCTTTACCTACAACCTCGTGCAGGCATTCGCGGCGCAGGGCGCCGAGGTCATGGTGTACCGCAATGACGCGATCACCGTCGACGAGGCGAAAGCGCTCGAGCCGACGCACCTCGTTATCTCTCCCGGGCCGGGCCGCCCCGAAGACGCCGGCGTGTCCCTCGACATGATCGCGGCATTCGCCGAAGCCATCCCGGTCCTCGGTGTCTGCCTCGGGCACCAGAGCCTCGTGCACCATTTCGGTGGCGCGATCGTGCGCGCGGAGCGGCTCATGCATGGCAAGACCTCGATGGCGAAGCACGACGGAAGGACGATCTACGAGGGGCTCTCACAACCGTTCGAGGTCGGCCGCTACCACTCGCTGTGCGCGCAACCGGAAACCCTGCCCGACGTGCTGGAACTCACGGCACAGACCGAGCGCGGCGAGATCATGGGCGTGCGCCACAAGACCTTGCCGCTCGAGGGTGTGCAGTTCCATCCCGAGAGCGTATTGACGCCGGAGGGTGACCGGCTCATGGCCAACTTCATGCGGATGAGGTCATCATGAACATGAAAGCGAGCCTGAGTCCGATGCTGGAGCAGCTGCTGAGCGGCGAGGCGCTTGCCGAGGACGATGCCTACGAACTCATGCACCGGTTCGCGGCCGGCGAACTCGACCCCGCGCTCGCGGGCGCGTTTCTTGCGGGCCTGCGCGCGAAAGGCGAAACCGCGGACGAGGTGCGCGGCTTTGCGCGGGCAATGCGCGAGCTCGCTGTACATCCCGAGATCCCGGACGGGACGCCGACGGTCGACACGGTCGGCACCGGCGGCGATGGTTCCGGGAGCCTGAACCTGTCGACGGGCGCGGGCTTGCTGGCCGCAGCCTGCGGCGTGCGCGTCGTAAAGCACGGTAACCGCTCGGTATCGTCGAAGTCGGGCAGCGCCGACATGCTCGAGCAACTCGGCATGCCGTTGCCGCTGCACGGGCCGGAGGCGGTCGCCTGCCTCGAAGCAACCAACTTCACCTTCCTGTTTGCGCCGGCCTACCACCCGGCGATGAAGGCCGTCGTGCCGGTGCGCGGCGCGATGGGCGTGCGCACCGTATTCAACATGCTCGGACCGCTGACGAACCCTGGGACGCCACCGACCCAGCTGATCGGCGCCTGGAGCGTGGACGCGGCCGAGCTCATGGCCGATGCACTGGCGGGCATGGATATCGAACGCGCGTTCGTCGTGCACGGCGAGCCCGGCTGGGACGAGGCGACGCCGGCAGGTGAGTTCGTGCTTTTCGACGTGCGCGATGGCGAGGTTGCGCGCACGACGCGTGCGCCCGAGGACTACGGCGTTTCCCGGTGTGCGCCGCAAGACCTGGCCGGCGGCGATGCTGCGCACAATGCCAGTGAGCTGGTGCGGGTGTTCACCGGCGAGGACAAGGGGCCGCACCGGGATGCGCTCGTGATGAGCACGTCGCTGGTGCTCGAGGTGCAGGGAACCGCGGGTGATGCGATGCACGGCGTCGAACTTGCAACGGCGGCGCTCGACAACGGCGATGCCGCGGAACTGCTCGACCGGTTGCGAACACACTTCGAAAGCCGATGAGCGACTTCCTGCAGCAAATGGCAACACTCTCGGCCGAGCGCGCCGCTGCTGCAGGTCAAATCCGTGCCGGCGACCTCGACAAGCCGCTGGTTCCGCTGCAGCTCGGCGGCTTCGACGTCATCGCGGAGATCAAGGGCCGCTCACCGGCGGAAGGGGCGCTGGCCGGTGCTGATTTGAATCGCATACAGCAGGCACGGCAATACGCGCAGGGCGGCGCGGCTGCAATCTCCGTGCTGACCGAGCCGAGTCGTTTCGACGGTGCGCTGTCACACCTCGAGGAGGTGGCAGCCGCCGTGGCGGACACGCCCGTCATGCGCAAGGATTTCCTGGTCGAGCCGGTCCAGGTGCTCGAGGCACGCAAGGCGGGCGCCAGCGGCGTATTGTTGATCACCGCGATGCTTTCGGACGACAAGCTGCGGGCGATGCTCGACACGGCATTCGAATTCGGCATGTTCGTGCTGCTGGAGGCTTTCGACGAGAACGACCTGGCCCGCAGCATCGTGTTGCTGGAGAACCCGGCCGATCGCGATCGGGCGGCCGCCGGCAAACTGCTCGTCGGCGTAAACACGCGTAACCTGCGCACACTCGAAGTCGATGGCACGCGGCTCGAGCGGCTTGGGCCGCTGCTGCCCGACGCCCGCTGTGTTGCGGAAAGCGGGCTGAAAACGGCGGCCGATGCGGCCGCTGTCGCAGGGTGGGGCTACAGCCTGGCGCTGGTCGGCAGCGCGTTGATGCGCAGTGATGATCCGGCGGCGCTGGTCAGGGATATGCGTGCAGCCGGCAGCGCGAGGGTGGCGGCATGAGCCTCGTGGTGAAGATCTGCGGGTTGCGCAAGGCGGAGGACGTAAAGGCGGCCGTGAGCGCGGGCGCCGATGCGGTCGGCTTCGTATTCGCGGAGTCGGTGCGGCGGGTGTCGCCGGAGAACGCCCGCAAGCTGACGCAGTATCTGCCGAAGCGCGTGCGGCGCGTCGCCGTGATGCGCCACCCATCGCAAAGCGAGTGGCAGGACGTGCTGGACACGTTTTCCCCGGACGTGCTGCAGACGGACATCGATGATTTCGAGTCGCTCGACGTGCCGGACTCGGTGGAGCGCTGGCCGGTGATCCGCGAGGGCTGGGCGGGCATCGACGGCGGATTGCCTGCCGTATTCCTGTACGAGGGAGTACGCAGCGGGGCCGGGCAGACCGTCGACTGGCAGCGTGCGGCGGAGATAGCGAAGCGGGGCCGCATGATCCTCGCCGGCGGCCTCGGCGTCGACAACATCGCGACGGCGATCCGCACGGTCAGGCCGCACGGTGTCGATGTATCGAGCGGCGTCGAATCCCGCCCGGGACGCAAGGACCCGGGCCTCATCCAGTTATTCATCAAGGCGGCACGCGCCGCGGAGAAACAGGCATGACATCTTTATTCCAGGCGGGCGAAGCGGAAGCACTGCTGCAGGCCGCGATCAACGGCGAGTTGCCCGACGAGCGCGGGCGCTTCGGTCCTTTCGGCGGGCGCTACATTCCCGAGACGCTGGTGCCTGCATTCGAGCGCCTGGAGGCGGGCGTCAAAGAGCACCTGCACGAACCCGGCTTCCAGGCCGAATTTCAGCGCGAGCTGCGCGAATGGGTCGGCAGACCGACGGCGCTGACGCATGCACCGCGGCTCAGCGAACGCTGGGGCGCCGACGTCTGGCTCAAGCGCGAAGACCTCGCGCATACGGGCGCGCACAAGATCAACAACGCGATCGGCCAGGCACTGCTCGCGAAACGGCTGGGCGTCGAGCGTGTCATCGCGGAGACGGGCGCCGGCCAGCACGGTGTAGCGTCGGCCGCGGCCTGCGCTCGTGTCGGTCTGCCCTGCGCGGTGTACATGGGCGCCGTCGACATCGAGCGGCAGGCACCGAACGTCGATCGCATGCGGCGGCTCGGTGCCGAGGTCGTCGCGGTCGAGTCGGGCGACAAGACGCTGCGTGCAGCGATCGATGAGGCACTCAGGAAATGGGTCACTGACCCGGCCGGCATTTACTACCTGCTCGGCTCGGCGGTGGGTGCGCATCCGTATCCCTATCTCGTCCGCGAACTGCAGTCGGTGATCGGCCGCGAGTCGCGCGAGCAGATGATAAAGCAGGCCGGCGGACTGCCGGACGCCGCGTTCGCCTGCGTGGGCGGCGGCTCCAATGCCATCGGCCTGTTCTACCCGATGCTCGGTGACGACACGGAACTCATCGGGGTCGAGGCCGGCGGCACGGGCAGCGGGCTCGGCCAGAACGCCGCGACGCTCGCCACCGGCACCCCGGGCGTGCTGCAGGGCAGCTACACGATGATCCTGCAGGACGACGACGGCCAGGTGCAGGAGACGCACTCGGTCTCCGCGGGTCTCGACTACTCGGGTGTGGGCCCGGAACATGCCCTGCTGCAGGCGACCGGGCGCGTTACGTACGTGGCGGCTGGCGACGACGAGGCGCTCGCGGCGCTGGAGGAATTGTGCGAAACGGAAGGCATCCTCACGGCGCTGGAAACCGCGCATGCCTATGTTGCGGCACGCGAGTGGGCGAAGGAGAATCCGGGCAAGCGCCTGTTGATCGGCAACTCCGGCCGCGGCGACAAGGACATGCCGACATTGACCAAATACCCGGTAAGGACACGCAGCCATGAAAGCGCATGAACGTGTAACGGCGGCGATTCGGGCCGCAAATGATGCGGGCCGCACGGGGCTCGTGCCGTTCGTGACGGCGGGCTATCCGGAACCGAAGGACTTTATCAATACGCTGAAGTCCGTCGCGGCGGTTGGTGACGTGGTGGAGGTCGGCATCCCGTTCTCCGACCCGATGGCGGATGGCATGACGATACAGCGCTCGAGCTTCGAGGCCTTGCAGAAGGGCGTGACGCTCGCCTGGATATTCGATGAACTCGAGAAGGCCGGCGGGTTCGAGGCGCCGCTCGTCATGATGTCCTACCTGAACCCGCTGCTTGCGTTCGGTTACGAGAAACTGGCGGACCGTGCGCTGGAGACAGGGGTGTGCGGCTTCATCGTCCCGGACCTGCCCTTCGAGGAAAGCGGGGATAT
>CBFHSG010000005.1:210370-235322 GCA_965658465.1 Woeseiaceae bacterium
GATCCGCTCGGTACTGGAGGACAGGGGGCTCGGGCTGATCCAGCTCGTTACACCGGCGACGCCCGACAAGAGGCTGAAGACTCTCTGTGACGCATCGCGCGGCTTCGTTTATGCCGTCACCATCACCGGGATCACCGGCGGGGATGCGGGACTGCCCGATGATCTTGCCGGCTACCTCGACAAGGTGTCCGCGGTCGCGGATATCCCGGTATGCGCCGGTTTCGGTATTCGGCAGGCGAGCGACGTCGCCGCCGTCGGTGCGCATGCCGCTGGCGCCATCGTTGGCTCGGCGCTGGTCGAGGTACTGGAGCGTGGCGAGGATCCCACCGGGTTCCTCAACGCTCTGCGATGAAGAAGGTTACCTCCGCCGACACCGTCGTGATGATCAATCACTACAAGAACATACTGGAGTCAGAGGGCATTCGCTGCCAGATACGCAACGAGCACCTCAACCAGATCTACGGTGAGATGCCGTTCACCGAGGTGTGGCCGGAGCTCTGGGTCCTGAGAGACATCGACTACGATCGCGCGAAGCAGCTCATCGGCTCCGCCATCACCGACGAAAGCCCCCACTCACCCTGGCGCTGCGCGAAATGCGGCGAGGAGAACGAAGGCCAGTTCGCGGCCTGCTGGAACTGCGGCGCAGAAAGCGAGTAGCGCTACTCGGGCAATGCCCCCAACTGGTACATGACGGCGACCACCGGCGGCACTTCGATGCCGGCTTTACCGATCCATTCGTAGTAAATGTCGGCATAGTCGCCGCTGCGGTAGACCTCCGCGAGTGCGCGGTTAACCACGAGCCGAAAATCCGCATCGTTGCGGCGGACGACGAACGCATAGGGTTCGTACGAGAAGATTTCGCTGTCCAGCCAGTAACGTGTCGGGTCCTGGGAACTCATGATCAGGCCGATCAGGACGATCTGGTCCGACGCCATCGCATCGACGTTGTCCTGGTTCAGCCGTGCCCAACCTTCGGTACGGTCGCCGACAATGACGATCTCGGCGTCGATGGCGGTTTCTGCGAGGTAGGCGCGCAACTTCTGCTCGGTTGTCGTGCCCTTCGCGACGGCAATGCGCTTGCCCGTGAGGTCCGCCGCGTCCTCGATGCCGGACCCTTTCAGCGACACGATACTGGCGCCCGTCACGAAGGTCGGCAGCGAAAAGTCAACGCGCTCGTGGCGTGACAGGGTGACGGTCGTGGAACCGCATTCGATGTCGATCGTTCCGTCCACGACGGCCGCGATCCGTTCCTCCGACGATACCCGCACGAACTTCACCTCGATGTCTTCATCGGCAAAGTGCTGGCGGACCCGTTCTCCGATACGCCGGCAAAGATCGACCGAATAACCGGCCGGCCGGCCCTGGCGGTCCTGGAACGACAATGGCAGGGAGTCGGTTCGGTAACCGATCACGAACTCGCCGGTTCTCGCGATTTTCTCGAGCGTCCCCTCCGCCGCTGCGGCCGTGCCGGCCAGGACCGGGAGGAGCGTCGCGAGCGCCGCGGCCGCAAAGCTGGCGGTGATTCTCATTTTTCGTCTCCGGTTTGTCTGTCCCGAGCGTATCAAGAAGCCACTGCGCGCACTAGAATCACAAGTCCGCAATGTCCGATGAGCACGCCGCCAGTAATCCATGAACGCGCTTGAACTCAGGATACCGCCCGCCGCGCAGTTTCTCGTCGCGATGGCCGGCATGTGGCTGGCCGCGAAATTTGTGCCGGTGCTGGCGGTGGAAATCCCCGGTCGCAGGTTTTTCGTGATGTTGCTGTTCTGCCTCGGCGGCATCGTCGCGGTCCCGGCGATCGCCGCGTTTCGTTCGGCCCGCACGACTGTCGATCCGCGCCGGCCGGACGAGGCGTCCCGGCTGGTCGTACGCGGCGTTTACCGCTTCAGCAGGAACCCGATGTACCTGGGCCTCTTGAGCTTGCTTGGCGCATGGGCGTTCTATCTTTCGAACCTGCTCGCTTTTGGCGGCCTGGCCCTGTTCGTGCTGGCTATAAACCGGTTGCAAATCAAGCCGGAGGAAGCGGCAATGGAGGCACGTTTCGGCGACGAGTTCCGCGCCTACCGGGAATCGGTTCGCCGCTGGATCTGAACGATCGACTGGGCGCGGAACAAGGGGTCCGCGGCCTGCAGGATCTTCATGCGTAGCTGCGTGTTGTAATCCGGCCGCTCGTCGAGAAACATCCGAACCGTCGCCGCCGCGGAGGTGCTGTTGTAATTACCCAATGTTGCATCGAGCCAGCGTTTCGGGAAGAAAATGTCGCCCGTAACCTGAATCTCCTGCAGCAACTCGAGGCTCGGCAGGATGTAGCGTTCGGAAGCCGCGGTACGCACCGGGTGGTGCAGGTTTGTCAGTGCCTCGAGTACCCAGGACTCGGTAGTCCGGTTTGCCTCGTCCGCGAGGGATGCGAAGAATTCATCACGCACCGCCGGGTCCGCCGACAGCGACGGCGCAATGAACTCGAGCTTTCTCAGGTTGTCCGGGTTCTTCGTCCTCGCCTCCTGCAGTTCGACGATCGTTCTCGCCTCGTCCGGTAGCCTGACCGCCAGCGACTGCGCGATTCCGATCAGGTCATTTTCGCCAAGTGAAAGCTCGTCCACCGACATTGCCCCCGACCACACGTCGCGGGCCCGCGCCAGGCCATCCGCCGTCAGGGCAATGTCCGCGAACGCTTCGAAAAGCACCTTGCGCCTGCTCGGCTCGCCGTGGCGCAGCATCGTTGCCCACAGCGCCTGCTCGAGCAGCGGAGCGAATTCGTCGCGAATATCCGGCCGGAGCAGCGTCCAGTAAACCGTCCGTAGCTGAGCCAGGGCCAGTTCGAGCACGAGCTCGTTGTCCTCGCGCCGGACGACGCCTGCAAGTTCCTGTAGATACTCAGCCGCCCCGGGACCGGTTTCCTCGAGCAGGGCTTCGTAGAGGTTGATCAGCGTGGCGGCACGAAGCACTTCGTCCGGCGACTCCAGGTCGGCGATATCGGCGGGCACGAGCCCGTACCGGAACGGCCCACCTTCGCCTTCCGCGCTCGTGTCCCATTGCGACTCGACGGCGTCGCGGCCTGGGGTGTGCACCCAGGTATCGCTCCAGGCGCGCAGGTCCTCGGTCGACTTCCCGTCCAGGATCTCGACGAGCTCTGGCCAGGTGGCGTTGCCGAACGAGAACGCCGCCAGGTATTCCTGCACGCCCTCCCGGAAGCGGTCCTCGCCGGTCAGCTTCTCGAGCTTGCGCATCATGATTGGCGCCTTGTTGTAGATGATTGCGCCGTACATCTGCCCGGCCTCGTTCAGGTTCTGCAGCTCCTGGCGGATGGCGTTGGCACCCGCCGTGCGATCCACGGAGTACGCGCTCGGATAGTGGCGCACGAGGAAGTTCAGGTCGTGATTGATGTCCGGGAACTGCGGGTTGACGATCTTCGCCGCCATGAAATTCGCGAAGACTTCTTTCGTCCAGACGTCGTTGAACCATTCCATGGTCACCAGGTCGCCGAACCACATATGCGCCGTTTCATGCGCGATCAGCGATGCGCGGCCGAGCAACCGGGTGTCGGACGGCGCTTCATCGAGCAACAGGCGCGATGCACGGTACTGGATGGCCCCGACATGCTCCATGCCCCCGTACTGGAAATCGGGAATAAGCACGAAGCCGAATTTTTCAAACGGGTAGTCGATGCCCGTGTACTCCTCGAGCCATTCGAGCGCGGTCGCGTGCAGGCTGAATATCTCGTCGACGTTGCGCGCGAGTTTCTCCTTGTCGGTTTCCCGGTGCAGCATCGTCATCTGTCTGCCGTCGATGTTACGGCTGACCGTTTCGAAAATTCCCGCCACGAAACTGAAAAGGTAGGAGCTGATCAGGTCGGACCGGGCGAAGCGATGCAACATGCCGTTTTCGGTTTCTCGAACGTCGACCAGGGGCGCGCTCGCCATGGCGGTCCAGCCCGCCGGTATCGTCAGGTCGAGCTCGAAAGTTGCTTTGAGGTCCGGCTGGTCGAACAAGGGGAACGCGGTCCTGGCCCGGTCCGGCACAAACAGGGTGTAAAGGAACTCCGGGTTGCGATTGAGCGATGACGGTCCCGCGCTAAAGTCGATGCGGATCTCATTGCGCCCGGCGACCAGTTCTTTCGCCGGCACGACAACGTGCTCGCTGACGAACCGGTAGTCGGATTCGTTGCCGTTGGCCGTTACGCTTCTTATCTTGTCCGCGCTTTCGCGGAAATCGAGCTGCAGTGGCTCAGATGAATCAGCGAGCTCGAACGTAATGACAACCCGCCCGTCGATATCCTCGTCCTGGCTCTCGGGGATCGCCAACGAAATCGTGTAGTTGATATCGGAAGTCGTCGCAGCGCGGTGCTGGGCCAGGGCCCATGAAACACCGGGGTCGACCGCGGGCGGTGCTTCACCGCAGGCGGTCATGAGACCGGAAAGAAGTAGCAGCGTGGCAGATACCTGGACGACTCTCATTGACTCGTGGACTGTCCGTATTCCCGCCGAACGCCCGACTCGATCCGGCTACGGTGCGCCTTGCGCGAGGAGCCTCGTGCCCGCAATCTCGCTACGCAGGAGGGCCGAGACCTTCTCCGGCTGCATCGGCTTGCTGATCAGGAAACCCTGCGCCAGGTTGCAGTTGCAGCTTCTCAGGAAGTCGAGCTGCGTGATGGTTTCGACGCCCTCGGCCGCGACCTCGATGTCGAGACCTTGTGCCATGGCAATGGCCGCACGGACGATGCGCTGGTGACTGTTGTTGCGTTCGATATCGACGATCAGCGACTTGTCGAGCACAAAGCTGTCTACGAACCCGTTGTCCAGCAATTCGAATGAAACGTCGCGGGTGCCGAAGTGGTCGAGCGACAGGCGCACGCCCAGCTTGCTCAAACCTCGCAGAGTTTCGATCTCGGCCTTACGCCGGTTCGGAAAATCGCCGTCGCAGATCTCGAGTTCTATACAGCCCGGATCCAGCGTGGTGTCTTGCAGCGATTTGGCGACCGCGTCGACCAGGCGCGGATGCATGAGTTGCTGGCGCGACAGGTTCACCGCAATGGACAGGTCCGGCAACTCGAATCGCCGTTGCCAGCCGGCGAGTTGCCGGCACGCGGTCGCGATAACCCACTCGCCTGCGGAGTGGATCAATCCGCTGGACTCGAGGATCGGCAGAAAGCGCCCCGGCGGCAGCAGGCCGAAACGCGGATGCTGCCACCGCAGCAAGGCCTCCAGGCCGATGAGGCGGCCTGTGGTCAGGTCGATGCGCGGCTGGTAATGCAGCAAGAACTCGTCGCGTACCAGCGCGTGCCGCAACCCGATCTCGAGTTCCTCGCGCTGCTCGAGCTGGGTGTTGAGGGCCGTCGAGAAATAATGAAAGCGCCCGCCACCGTGTTTCTTCGCTTCGCGCATCGCTATGTTGGCGGCCTTGATCATGTGCTCAGCATTGTTACCTGACTCCGGGTATATCGCGATGCCGATCGACGGTGTCGCATAGACCTCGCTGTGGCCGACCTGGTATTTCTCGGACAACACGAGTAACAGCTTCTGCGCCACGGCGCCCGCATCACTCATTTCCCCGAAGTCTTCGAGGCATACCACGAACTCGTCGCCGCCCCAGCGCCCCGAGAAGTCCCCGATTCTCAGATTGTCCCGCAGGCGTCCGGCCACCTGCCGCAGCAGGCTGTCGCCTACGTCGTGGCCGAGAGTGTCGTTCAGCGACTTGAAGCGATCGAGATCGACGAACAGCACCGCGAGCGGCGAGTTCTTGCGTTCGGCACGGCCGATGGCCCGTCCGAGGTGCTCGGTGAACACGCTGCAGTTCGGTAACCCCGTCAATTCGTCCACCTGTGCACGTTTTTCGAGTTCACTCGTGCGAATGGTCACGTCGGTAATGTCTCGAAACGTAATGACGCCGCCCACGAGTTCGCGGTTGCCGTCATAGAGCCCCTGGCCGCTGATGCTCAGGTACGTGTCCGGCTGCTCCGGCGCGCGATAGATCGCCACCTGCCCCGAGAACTTCGCGCCGCTGCGGGCGCGCACCAGTGGCAGGTCCGCCGAGTTCCCGTAGTTGTTGCCGTATTCGTCGATGCAGCAGAACGTCTGTTCCCAGCATGTATCGGGCTGCCGCCTCGGCCCGAGCCCCAGGATCGTTCGTGCCGCCGGATTGATATCCAGTATGCTGCCGTCGCGATCGACCACGATGACGCCGTCGTTGATGCTGGTAAGCACCGACAGCACCGAAACGTCTGTAGCGGAGAGTCGCTGCTGCAGCCGGTGCCGCCTCACCGCGTGATCAAATACGGCCTCCTGCGCCTCGACCGTGACGTCATCGACGCAGATATAGCCCTGCGCACCGGCGCGGAGCGCCGCGATGCCGCGATGCTCGTGCTCTTTGTGCGTGATGGCCAAGACCGGGAAATCGTGCAGCGATTGAATGAGAGCGGACAGCGACTGGCCGGACTGCGCGATGAGTACGTTGGCCTGCAGCAATACAATGTCGAGCACCTCCCGCTTGTCCGCGGGGACCTCGAGCTCTGCAGAACGTGCCAGCATCGTGCAGCACGGCAACGTCTCGAGCTCTGCCAGGTACTCTGACGCAAAATCGCCGCGCCCCAGGTAGAGAATCGAATACCCCGTCATAAATTATTCTGTTTCTTTATGTTTCCCAGAGGATGGCCAGCATCGAAACGGGCCAGTCGCATGATAACAGAATCGCGAACAAACACAGTCGCTTAAGCCATATTTGGCCATTCGCAAGCGGCCCTGTTTAAACCACCGGTGCGGCACGGGCATCAAAGCTACAGGAATTCGGGAGATTGGGTGGATGGCCGCGCTTTTGACAGTGGAAACCGGCGACAATATGGCAGGAATGGTTTCCAGGACAGCAACACCGATGCGGGACGAGGCAGCAACGGTTGCCCGCGCGAGGGGCGGCGACACCCGGGCTTTCGAGGTGCTCTACAGGGAGCACATCGATCGGGTCTATGGTCTGTGCCTGCGCATGACGGGCAACGTGGGTGAGGCCGAGGACTGCGCGCAGGAAGCTTTCATCCAGGCCTGGAACAAGCTCGAGAAGTTCCGCGGTGACAGCGCTTTCGGCACCTGGATGCATCGCATCGCGGTTAATGCGGTGCTGGGCCGGATACGCAAGTCGAAACGCGAGCAGGACCGTATCCAGGTCGTGGCCGAGACGGGCTCGTCGCCGGCATCGATCGGCGACAGCGGCGACTTGCGCGACCTGTCAGACGCCATAGACCGGCTCCCGGAGGGCGCGAGGCATGTCTTCGTGTTGAACGCCGTCTACGGATACAGCCACCAGGAGTCGAGCGACATGCTCGGCATCGCGGTAGGCACGACCAAGGCACAGCTGCATCGGGCCCGGCGCTTGCTGGCCCAGCAGCTGAAGGAACAGGGGTTCGAAGCATGAACGAACAACGTGACGACAAACTGACAACGGCCGCGCAGCAGCTCGCGACCGGGATACAGCCGCAGCGCGACCTGTGGCCCGATATCGAACGCGCGATCATCGAGCCTGTACCCAGGCGTTCGCGCTGGACGCCGATGTTTGCCCAGGCTGCAGCGGTCGTCCTGCTGGTCGGCGCGTCCTCGGGTTTGACCTACCTGGCCGTGAAGGACGACAAGCCCGTGGTGATTGCGCAGCCGACGCCTGAATACACCTTCGCCCGTGCTTCGTTCGGTAGCAACTACTCGCTCGGTAACGATTACCTCGAGACGCGTGCCGACGTGGTTGCGCGGTTCGAACAGCAAGTCGAGCGCCTGTCGCCGGCGGAACGCGAGGATGTCGAGAACAGTCTCGAGGTCATCCGCGGAGCGATCGACGATATCAACGCAGCGCTGCAGCAGGACCCCGACAACACTCTGCTGCAGGACCTGCTGATGAAGACGTATCACGAGGAACTGAAGGTGATGCGCAAGGTGGGTGGTGTGACGCAAAGCGTCATGTCACGCCGTGATATCTGATGCGCCGCCGTGTGCGACGCATAACGCAAGTGAGAAGAGACATGAAGAGATTCGCAGTAATAAGTGCCGGGCTGCTGCTTGCCGCCCTGGTCAGCGCCGAAGAGATTAACGAGACCCTGGACGCGGCAGCGGACGGTACCGTCGAGATCTACAATACGTCCGGGACGGTTACGGTCGAGGGCTGGTCCCGGGATGCAGTCGAGGTGACCGGAACGCTCGGCGAAGAGGTCGAGGAGTTTATCTTCGAACGTGATGACGACACCGTCGTGGTGAAGGTGAAACCGATCGAGGGAAAGAGCAGCGGCGGCCGCTCGACATCGAGCCACATTACGGTACGGGTACCGCAACAAAGCGACATCGACGTTGCAACCATCTCAGCCGATATCAATGTCGACGACCTGCAGGGTGAACAGGAACTGCAGTCGGTGAGCGGGCAAATCGATACGGAAGCTTTCGTGGCCGAGATCGAGGCGGAAACCGTCAGCGGCGATATCGACGTCGTCGGCAACACCGACGACATCGAGGTGGAGCTCGTGTCGGTCTCGGGGAGCATATCCGTACGGGATCTGTCAGGCACGATCGCTATGGAGACGGTCACTGGCCGCCTCAGCGTTGCCGGCGGCTCGTTTTCGGAGGCAGGAATGCAGACGGTCAATGGGCGCGTCGAATTCAGGTCGAACCTGCGCAAGAACGGCGACCTGGAGGTCGAAACGGTCAACGGGCGCATCAGTGTCACGTTGATTGGCGATGTATCGGCCGAGATCGACGTCAATACCTTTAACGGTCGCATCAAGAACTGTTTCGGGCCGAAACCGGAAAAGACCAGCAAGTACGCCCCGGGCTGGGAACTCCGCTTCACCGAGGGCAAAGGCGAGGGTAGCGTCACCATCGATTCGCTCAACGGTCCCGTCACCCTGTGTAAGGAGTAATCCGGCACGCCCGCGTACGCGGCAATTTGTTACCCTAAGCGGCTCCCGTTTAAAGGACCCGCTTAATGAGCCGCGCACTCAAAATTATCGGCATCCTCGTCGCCACGGTGGTCGCGGTGGCCATTTTCGCCGCGATCGTCTTTGTGCTGGTATTCGACCCCAACGACTACAAGGACAAGATCTCGGAGGGCGTAAAAGAGGCTACCGGCCGCGAGCTCGTGATCGAGGGCGACCTGCACCTGAGCCTGTTTCCCTGGCTGGCGATCGAGATGGGTAAAACCGAGCTCGGAAACGCGCCGGGCTTCGACGACACGCCGTTCGCGAGTTTCGATTCCGCGCGGCTCAGCGTGCGCGTGATGCCGCTGTTGCTGCAGCGCCAGGTCGTGGTCGGCACGGCCGCGCTCGACAGCCTGCACGTCAACCTGCAGGTTCGCAAGGACGGCACCGGCAACTGGGAGGACTTCGGCGAGGCGGGCGAGGCCCAAACCGAGCCGGCCGAAGCGCAGACGGGCGGCCCGTCCGCGACAATCGATATAGCCAGTGTCGCCGTCACCGACGCGGCGCTGACCTACAGCGACGCGAGTACCGGCGACCGTTTCGAGCTGAGCGATCTCGACCTGACGTCCGGCCGTATCGCCGCCGGCGAGGCCGTGCCGCTCGATGGCGGTTTCGCGTTCAAGCTCGAACCCGCCGGCCTGTCGGGCCGGATGGACATGGGCGTCGTAGTCGCTTTCGATGCGGATGCAGCGACGGTCTCGCTAACTGACCTGGACATCGACGGGCGTGTCGATGGCGTGGCCGAAGTGCCGGCCACGATCCGGTTCAGGGCCCCGGTGCTTCGTCTGCAGACCGAGGCACAGAACGCCGACCTGGGTGAGATTCGGCTGCAGCTCATGAGTGTGGACCTCAAGGCCGACGTGGAACCGTTTTCCTACGCGGGCGATCCGCAGCCGGCCGCGACGATCAGCATCGCCGCGTTTTCACCGCGCACGCTGATGCAGGAACTCGCCGTCGAGGTGCCGCCGACGGCGGATCCGGATGTTCTCGACAAGCTCATCGTGGACGCGAAAGCGAAAGTGGGCGCGAACGCGATCACACTGTCGGACCTCAGGCTCGTGCTCGATGACACGACATTCACCGGCCGGCTGAGCGTGCCGAAGAGTGCTGACGGAAGGTTCGAACTCGACCTTGCGGGCGACAGGATCGATATCGCGCGTTACATGGCGCCCGCAAGCGAGGCGACTGCCGCCGCCGACTCCGCAGATGAAACCGTCGAGATCCCCGTGGAGCTGATACGCGCGCTGAATGCCCGCGGTAACCTGAGCATCGCGAGCGCGAGCCTCGGCAAGATACTGTTCGAAAAAGTGACGCTCGGCGTGAATTCCGCAAACGGCAAGCTGCGCTTCCACCCGATCGCGGCCGACTTCTTCGACGGCGGCTATCGTGGCGACGTGAACATCGACGCATCCGGCAAGGTGCCATCGATCGCGGTCGATGAGAATATCGCCGGCGTCAGCCTGCGGCCGATGATGAAAGCGATGTACGACGTTGACGACATAACCGGGACGGTCAACGGCAATTTCAGGCTGGGTGGCAGCGGCGCCGACATGGACGCGATCCGCCGCGACCTCGACGGCACCCTGTCGATAGAGCTTCAGGATGGTGCCTGGGAAGGCACGGACGTGTGGTACGAGCTGCGCAGGGCACGCGCGCTGATCAAGGGCGAAGCGGCGCCGCAAGCGCCCACGACGCCGCGCACGCAGTTCAGCTCGATGAAAGCCAGCGGCAAGGTCACCGACGGCGTGATGCAGAACAACGACTTTTTCGCGCAACTGCCGTTCATGCAGGTGACCGGCAAGGGCTCGGTCGATTTCGTGGAGGCCACCGTCGACTACACCGCGACCGGCCGTTTCCTCGAGAAGCCGGAGTTCATGACCGAGGTCAGCAAAGAAGAACTCGATGACTTCACCAGGGCGGTAATCCCGTTCCGCATCACCGGGCCACTCGCGGACCCGGACATCAAGCCGGACATCGAGGAGATGGCCAAGGACCGCGCCGAAGAAGAAGCGAAGAAAGTTATCATGGACAAGCTGTTCGGCGACGACGAAAAAGAGTCGCCGGAGGGCGAAGAGCCGCAGGAAGAAAAGGACATCGAGGATCAACTCAAGGACGAAGCGAAGAAGCGCCTGAGGGATCTCCTCGGCGGCGACTGATCATGCGGGTACTGATTCTCATCATCGCGGTATTGCCGGGCTTTGCCGGCGCCGCGACGCTACGCGAGGTGAGCGTCGACCATGTCGACGGTGCCTACATCATGCATTCGGAAGCGTGGTTCGACGTAAACATCGAGAGAATTTACGGTCTCCTGCTCGACTGGGACCAGTCGGCGAAGTTCTCGAGCGTCATCGTCGAGTCGCGCAATGTCGCGCCCGGGCCGGACGGGCGCGCGCGTTACTACAGCCACACTCGCGGCTGTCTGTGGTTCTTCTGCAAGTCCTTTGAACGCTACGGTTACGTCGAGCACGAGCCCTTCAAATTCATCAAGGCGACCGTGGACCCTGAGAAAAGCGACTTCGAGGTCAGCGATGAGAGCTGGGAGTTTCGGGAAGAAGCCGACGGCACGGTCGTGATCTATGCATTCAAAATGAAGCCGAAGTTTTTCATCCCTCCGCTGATCGGTCCCGCCATATTGAAGAATAAACTCAGAAACGGCGGCATCAACGCGATCGAGCGCATCGAGGTCCTGGCCCGGGATTACGCGCCCTATGAAGACTGACTTCGCGGACCGCGTGCTGCGCTGGTACGACGATCACGGCCGCAAGGACCTGCCCTGGCAAAACACCGGCGACGCCTATCGGATCTGGATCTCGGAGATCATGCTGCAGCAGACGCAGGTGCGGACGGTGATCCCGTATTACGAACGCTTCATGCATCGCTTTACGGACGTCGCCAGTCTCGCCGACGCAGACCTGGACGAGGTGCTGCAGTACTGGTCCGGGCTCGGGTACTACGCGCGCGCCCGCAACCTGCATCACGCGGCGGAGATCATCCGTGACGAGCACGGCGGCTGCTTTCCATCGACCATCGAGGCGGTCGCGGAACTGCCGGGTATCGGCCGCTCCACGGCGGGCGCAATTCTCGCGCTCGCGTTCGGGCAACGGCACGCAATTCTCGACGGCAACGTGAAGCGCGTGCTGGCGCGGCACGCCGCCGTGGCGGGCTGGCCGGGGAAGGTGGCCGTGGCAAGACAGCTCTGGGAGCTGGCGGAGGCCCGCACGCCGTCCGCTCGTGTCGGCGACTACACGCAGGCGATGATGGATCTCGGCGCGACGCTTTGCACGCGCTCGAACCCCGCCTGCGGCGCGTGCCCGGTGCACAGCGATTGCGCGGCCCTGTTATGCGGTGAGGTCGAGCGGTACCCGGGGCGCAAGCCAAAGAAGGAGAAGCCGTTACGCGAAACAACGATGGTTCTCGCGGTCGCGGACGGCGCCGTGTACCTCGAGCGCCGGCCCGCGTCCGGCATCTGGGGCGGGCTCTGGAGTTTTCCGGAAGTCAGCGACGTCGGCGGCTGGTGTGCCGAACAGCTCAATGCCGAGGCGGTGGCGGTGGAGAACTGGGACACGCTGCGGCACAGCTTCAGTCATTACGACCTGGACATTGCGCCGGTCGTTGTGCGAATTGAGGCCGTGTCGAGTAAAGTAGCCGACTACGACGATTCGACCTGGTACCGGCCCGGCGACGCACCGCCCGGCGGCATCGCCGCACCGGTCATGAGGCTTATCGAAACACTCAGCAACACGGACGAATTGAGGAATAATGGCTAGAACTGTTCATTGCGTCGTTCTCGGCAAAGAGGCCGAAGGACTTGACTGGGCGCCGTACCCGGGAGAACTGGGTCAGCGGATCTACGACAACGTGTCCAAGGAAGCCTGGCAGCGCTGGCTGTCGCACCAGACGATGCTTATCAACGAGTATCGCCTCACGCCGATCGAACCGGATGCGCGCAAGTTCCTCGAAACAGAGATGGAGAAATTCTTCTTCGGCGGCGGTTCCGCTGCGCCGGAGGAGTACGTACCGCCGGAGTCGTAGGACCGCGACCCGGTCAGTTCTGTAGGAGCGGGCCCTGGCCCGCGACCCGGCCCACGGTTCGGAAGGTACCTGTAGGAGCGCTTCTCGAAGCGCGACCCGGTCAGTCCCGAACCAGGTACTGCACGCTGAACAATCGCTCGGCGTCCATCCACACCCGTTCCACGCCGAACCCCGCGGTTTCCGCCATCGCGGCAAAACCCTCCAGCGTGTACTTGTGCGAATACTCGGTGAGGATCGCCTCGTCCCTGGCGATCGAGAATGACTCGCCGCCCAGCGTGAACTTCTGGTCCTTCCCGCTGACGAGGCGTATCTCGACGCGGCCTTCGCTCTCGTTGTACTTCGCGCTGTGTGCGAATGCATCGAGGTCGAAGTTCGCGCCGAACTCGCGATTCAGGTGCCGCAGCATGTTGCGGTTGAACTTCGCCGTGACGCCGGCGCTGTCGTTGTAGGCGCGTTCGATGATCGCCGGGTCCTTCTGGAGGTCGACGCCGATCAGCAGCGCGCCGCCGGCGCCCGCTTCGCCGTACATGACCTGCAGAAGCTCACGGGCCGCCTGGTTGGTGAAATTGCCGATCGTCGACCCGGGGAAATACACGATGTTGCGCACCGGCATGACCTTCGGCGAAGGCAGCTGGAACGGATGCGTGAAGTCGGCCACCACCGGCAGCACGTCGAGGTCGGGAAAGTCTTCGCGAATCTGCCGCGCCGATTCGAGCAGGTGATCTTCCGAGATGTCGACGGGCACGTAAGCGGCGAGTTCGTCAAGGTGTTCGAGCAGCACGCGGGTCTTCAGGCTGGAGCCGCTGCCGAACTCGATGAGGCTCGCCTGCTTGCCGACGAGGCTTGCGATCTCGCCGATGTTGTCGCGCATGATGCCGAGCTCGGTGTCGGTCGGGTAGTACTCCGGCAGCCGCGTGATCTCGTCGAACAGCTGCGAGCCGCGCTCGTCGTAAAAGTACTTCGGCGAGATCATTTTCTCCGGTTGCCTGAGCCCGTCGATCAGTTGCTCGAGTTCGACATCCGGGACGATTTGTTGCGCAGTATTCTTAGTCATGTCCGTCTTTTGCCAGCCTGATGCCGAAGAACTGCCAGCGTTGGTGTGGGTAGAAGAAGTTGCGGTAGCTGGCCCTCACGTGATCGCTCGACGTCACGCAGGAACCGCCGCGTGCCGTCATCTGGTTGCACATGAACTTGCCGTTGTACTCACCGAGCGACCCCGCCAGCGGCACGAAGCCGGGGTAGGGCGCATACGGTGACGATGTCCATTCCCATACGTCGCCAAACAGCTGTGTCGCGCGTCCGCCGCATACCGGGTGCAGGAAGCCCGACTGCAGCAGGTTGCCGTCCACGGCTTTGCCGGCCGCCGCCGTCTCCCATTCGAATTCCGTCGGCAACCGCGCACCGGCCCAGCGCGCATACGCATCCGCCTCGTAGAAACTGACATGCGTAACCGGTGCGTTGTCGTCGATATCGCGAACACCGCCGAGCGTAAATTCGCTGCCGAGATCCTCGCTCCAGTAAAGCGGTCTTTTCCATTGCTCCTGGTTGACCACGGCCCAGCCGTCGGAAAGCCACAGCGTCGAATCAGAATAGCTGCCGTCTGTTACGAACTCGCGAAATTCGCCGTTGGTGACGAGCCGCGTGCCGATACGGTGTTCGTGAAGGAGCACATCGTGACGCGGCGTCTCGTTGTCGAAGAAAAAGCGTTCGCCAGTGGCGCCGACCGCGTGAATGCCGCTGGCGCCTTTTTCGTAGGCGTACGTGTCGACGGCCCGGGACGGCGCCACGGGCAGGCCGGGATCGAAAGCCGGCTGCAGCGGGTTTTGCGCCAGCACGTGCTTGATATCGGTCAGCAACAGTTCCTGGTGCTGTTGTTCATGGTTAAGGCCGAGCGTAACGACTGCGGCGAGTTCCGCATCGTCAGCGCGTTCGTTGAGAAGGGGCGGCATGTGCTCGTCGACGTGGTCGCGGTAGTCGAATACCTGCGCAAGCGTCGGCCGCGACAGCAGCCCCCGTTTCGGTCGTGCGTGCATCTGCCCGGCCGTGTAGTAATAGGAGTTGAACAGGAAATCGTAGTCGTCATGGAAGCGCGGGTAGCCGGGCATGAACGGCTCGAGCACGAAGCGCTCGAAGAACCAGGTCACGTGAGCGAGATGCCACTTGGTCGGACTGACGTCGGGCATCGACTGCACCACCGTGTCCTCGGGTGCGAGCGTCCCGGCCAGCGAGACGCTGAGCGCACGGACACGCGAATACCGCGCCGACAGCGAGTCGACGGAGTCGCAACTGACAGAATCTGCAGAAGCGGCCATCACGGATACCTGGCAATTCGGGGGAACGAACACGGTACCGCATCTGAAAAAGCCCTGCCACCGCCTGCCTGTAGGAGCGGTTCCCGAACCGCGACCGGTTCGCGCGCCGGGGCGCGCTCCTACGGGCAGGCCGGCAATACCTGTAGGAGCGGTTCCCGAACCGCGACCCGCCTTAGCGTAGTGGCAGCTCGGTCTTCTTCTGCACGGTGCGGATCGCGACGCTTGAATTGACGCGCGCCACGCCGGGCAGGCGCGTCAGCGCTTCCTTGTGCAGGCGCTCGAAGTCGGCCATGTCGGCAACGACGACCCGCAACAGGTAATCGAACTCACCGGTCATCAGGTAGCACTCCATGACTTCGGGGATGTCGCGAACCGCGGCCTCGAACGCGGCGAGTTCGCTTTGTTCCTCGCGGTGCAGGCCGATATGGACGAGGACGTTGCCGCCGAGCCCGACACGTGACTGGTTGACGAGCCCGACGTAGCGGTCGATGTAGCCATCCTCTTCGAGCGCGCGTACGCGCCGCAGGCACGCGGACTCCGACAGGTTCACGGCGGCCGCAAGCTGCACGTTACTGATGCGGCCGTCTTTCTGCAGGGCCTCGAGGATCGCCCTGTCGTATTTGTCCAGATGTATCACAGATAATTGCGTAAAAACGAATTCTAAAGAAAGAAACTGCCATAAATGCTGCGGTTTGTCATGCACATTGCAAGCAAATGGCGCGATTTTCGCGGTATCGTGTCATGCACAAAAGAGACCGTGGGCACGGGAGAGACCAATGAAGGTAGGGGTACCCAAAGAGATCAAGACGCTCGAGTTCCGCGTCGGCATGACGCCGGCGGGGGTGCGCGAGCTTGTACACGACGGCCACGAGGTCGTCGTGGAAACCAACGCCGGCATCGGTATCGGCATGACGGACGCAGACTACGAAGCGGCCGGGGCGACGGTCGTCGGCACTGCGGAGGAGGTGTTTGCCGCCGCGGAGATGATCGTCAAGGTCAAGGAACCGCAGCTCAACGAATGTGCGATGCTGCGTGAAGACCAGGTGCTGTTCACCTATCTGCACCTCGCGGCCGACCCGAAGCAGACGGAAGCGCTGGTGAAGTCGGGCACGACCGCTATCGCGTACGAGACTGTTACGGCAACGGACGGATCCCTGCCGTTGCTGACGCCGATGTCGGAAGTTGCGGGGCGCCTGTCGATCCAGGCAGGCGCGTTCGCGTTGCAGAAAGCCAACGGCGGACGCGGCGTGTTGCTCGGCGGTGTGCCGGGCGTGAAGCCGGGCAAAGTCGTGATTATCGGCGGCGGCGTATCGGGGACGAACGCGGCGGACATGGCCATAGGCCTGGGTGCCGAGGTAACCGTTCTCGATCGTTCACTGCCGCGTCTGCGCGAGATCGACGATATCTGGGGCGGCCGTATTCACACGGTCTATTCCACAAAGCACGCCATCGACGAGCTGGTTCCGCAAGCGGACCTCGTCGTCGGCGCGGTGCTGATCGCCGGCGCAGCAGCGCCGAAGCTGGTGTCCGAGCAGAACGTCAGGGACATGCACGGCGGAGCGGTACTGGTCGACATTTCGATCGACCAGGGCGGCTGCTTCGAAACGAGCCGGCCGACCACGCATGCCGAGCCGACCTATCTCGTGCACGACTGCGTACACTACTGCGTCACCAACATGCCGGGCGCGGTACCGCGCACCAGCACGTTTGCGCTGACGCATGCGACATTGCCGTTCGTGAAAAGCCTGGCGAGCCTGGGCTGGCGCGACGCGCTGCGCAGGGATCCGCACCTGGCGAACGGACTCAACGTTCATGCAGGGCACGTCAATCATGAAGCGGTTGCCCACGATCTCGGTTACGAGTATCTCTCCGCTGACGACGCCCTCAAAGCTGCCTGACCCCGATTCCCCCTCAGGATCAGGCGCATCCGAGGCCGGGCTTCATGCCCGGCCTTTTTTTGTTGGAGTCCCTGGCCCCCTGACTGGAGCGCCGCCGTGTTACGGTGACCGCGTTACAGGCAGCTGCTACGCTTCCGCTTAAATCACCGGACCGGCAGAATGCAACAGGTTTTCGTTTCACGCGAAAAAGAACTTTCCCGACTGGATACCTTGCTCTCGCTGGCAATACGCGGCAACGGGCAGGTCTGTTTCGTCACCGGTGAGGCCGGGGTCGGCAAGACGAGCCTGACAGCGGAATTTGCGCGCCGGGCCGAAGAGCGATATTCGGACCTCTTGATCGCGATCGGCGACTGCAACTCGCAAACAGGCATCGGCGATCCTTACCTGCCTTTCAGGGAAGTGCTCAGCATGCTTGCCGGCGACATCGATGATCGCGTCGCGCAGGGAATGACGAGCGAGGAGAATGCCAGCCGCCTTCGTGGCTTCCTCGACGTGTCCAAGCGCATCATCAAGGAGGTGGGCCCGGACCTGATCGACATATTCGTCCCCGGGGTCGCCGCTATGACCAAGGCAGGGTCGATGGTCGCCGGCTCGAAGGGTAAGGGCCGGGCCGAGCCGGCTGCCGATCGAGCGACGCTCCGGGATGCTGCGAAGGATCGCGACCAGGGCCGAATTTTCGAGCAGGTTACGCGCGTGCTCGTTACGCTCGCCGCTGAACGTCCGCTGATGGTAATACTGGACGACCTGCACTGGATTGACGATTCCTCGGCGAGCCTGCTGTTTCACATTGCCCGGCGTATCGAGGGGAGTCGGATGCTGGTCGTGGGAACCCTTCGCCCCGAGGAAATTGATATCGGCCGCGGTGGGTCGCGTCATCCGATGTCGCCGATAGTCTCCGAAGTGAAGCGGCATTACGGCGACGTCGTGATCGAACTCGGGCTCGAGGACGAATCGTCGGCGCTCACCTTTGTCGAGCAACTGCTGGAGCGGGAATCGATCGCTGTGGACGCGACGTTTCGGGAACGATTTGTTGCGCAGACTCGCGGGCACCCGCTGTTTGCAATCGAGTTGCTCAATGACCTGCGCGAACGCGGCGCGCTGGTCGAACGTGAGGACGGCACATGGGCCGCGGGCACGGAACTCGACTGGACGACGCTGCCGGCACGCACGGAAGGTGTCATCGAAGAGCGTATTTCCCGCCTTTCGGATGAACTACAGGACATCCTGACCGTAGCGAGCATCCAGGGTGAGGTCTTCACGGCACAGGTTATTGCTGCGGTCCTGGACCTTGACGAGCGTCATCTGTTGCAGGTTCTCACCCGCGAACTCGGGCGTGTGCACCGGCTCGTTCGGGAGGAAGCCAGCGAGCGTCTCGGCGGCAAGCGGATTTCGCAGTTCCGTTTCCGGCATCAGCTGTTCCAGAAGTATCTGTACGATCGTCTCGGCATGGGCGAGCGCGAACTCTTGCATGAGGATGTCGCGAAGTCGATTGAAGACCTGTACGGCGAGCAGCGCGAGTCATTGCCGGTTGTGCTTGCTTTCCACTTCGACCGGGCAAATCTCCCGGACCGTGCGGCGTACTACTATCTCAAGGCCGGCCGCCGTGCGATAGCGGTTTATGCTTACCGGGAGGCGGTCGCGCATGCGCGTACCGGCATCGAGATCCTGGCGGGCGATACGAATGACGCGCTCGAGCTGCGCCTCGAACTCGGGCTGCTGTTGGGCGATGCGAGTCTGCGCGCTGGAAATGCTGTCGACTCGATGGTGGCCTATCGTGACACCGCGGAGCTGGCACTGAAATCTGATTCGCAGGAAGCCGCGGCCGAGGCTGCAATCGGCTACACGGAGCCGGGCTGGCGCTACAACGCCATTGACGATACGACCGTCGACCTGTTGCGACGTTCTCTCGCGCTGCTCGACGAATCGGACAGCGATCTGCGCGCACGCCTGCTGGCTAACTTTGCCCGGGCCACCCAGGAGACACAGTCCGACGATGATTCCCTGGCGATGGTCGCGGAGGCGACGGCCATGGCCAGACGGCTGGATAACCCCCGGGCACTCGTCGACTGTCTGCGCATTCGATTCAACATCGATCGTGAACCCGAGAATATTCACGAACGCCTCGAACTGGCCGACGAAATCCTGGACCTGACCCGGAATCTCGACGACAAGGCCCTCCTGATGGAGTCACTGGCATTCTCGCTGTACGACAGGCTTGCCACGGGTGACATTGCTTCCAGCGAAACGAGCCTGGAAGAGATGCGCGCGATCGCAGCCGAGGCGGCCGATCCGTTTTACGTCTATCACGAGACAACTATGCGGGTCGCATTGCTGATCCTGCGGGGCGCGTTCGACGAAGCAGAGCGGTGTGCGGTCGAAGCAATGCAGACGGGCAAGGAACTCGGCGTTACCCAGGTCGATGGCGTGATGGGGGTACAGATGTTCACGGTGCGGCGCGAGCAGGGACGGCTGGCGCAGTTTGCCCCGGTCATCCGCGCGTTTCTCGAGCGGGAAGGCGCGGACTCGGCCTGGCGTCCCGGTCTTGCGCTGGCGTGCGCTGATGTCGGCGACCTGCAGGAAGCGCGCAAACAATTCGACATACTCGCCGACGATAACTTCTCGGCCATCGCCCAGGACTCGCTCAGGCAGACCTGCCTGTGCTATCTCGCCGAGGTATGCGATGCCCTCGGTGACGTGGAACGCGCCGGCGAGCTCTACGACATGCTGCTGCCCTACGCCGAGCTCGTGCTGGTGGTGGGCAACGCCACCGCGTGCCTGGGGGCTACCGCGCGCTACCTGGGACAGCTCGCCACGGTCATGCAGCGCTACGGCGATGCCGAGCGCCACTTCAGGTTTGCCGACGACCTGAATCGCAGAACGGCCGCGGCGCCCTGGCTCGCGCACAGCAACTACGAGTTCGCGAGGATGCTCATACGGCGCGGCGATAGCGGTGATAGCGACAGGGCTGTCGACCTGCTTGCTGATGCCGAACACGCGGCCCGCGAACTTGGTATGGCTTACCTGCTCGGGAAGCTCGGTGCGGTTCGGGACACGCTATAATGCGGCCCCATCATCGATGACCCTGTTAATGGAGTAGCAAATGCCGGTGTTTCTCGTAGAACGAAATTTCGCCGAAGAGCTTGAGGTAACGCCGGACGTGGCGTCAGGTATCAACCGAATCAATGATGAGGTCGGTGTGCAGTGGCTCATCTCGTTCCTGAGTGCCGACAAGAAGAAATCCTATTGCCTCTACGAAGCGACCAGCGCCGACGCGATTCGGGAAGCGGCCGCACGCAGCAATGTGCCGGCCGATTCGGTCATTGAAGTCGGTGAGCTCTCTCCGGCCGGCCTGGTTGGCGAGATTCAGAAGCAACGCTTCGGCTAGCCCAGTTTCGGGGACAGCACCAGCCCGGCGAGGCAACTGACGATGCCGATGGCATAGCCGCAGATTATCGGGGATACCAATAGAATCTGTAGGAACGGGCCTCTGGCCCGCGAAAGATGCATTCCGCAAATTAGCGGCGCTTCCCCAATTAATTCGGTTCCTGCCGAGCGCCTGCTACGTCAGCCTCGTTAAATGGACAAAGGCAGTCGCGCGTTACGCCACGGACGTCGTTCGATCCCTGGCCAGTACTACCACATCATTACCTGTACGGCCGAGCGGCGAACCATCTTCACCGACCTGCGCTGCGGACGAGAGGTCGTACGCTCGCTGAAACACCTCCAGGCCGCGCGGATTGCGAGCTCGCTGGCGTTCGTCGTCATGCCTGATCACCTGCACTGGCTGATGCAATTGCAGGAAAAAAGGACCCTGTCCGTATGCGTCGGCAGCATGAAGTCCGATGCGGCACGAGGAATCAACGGTAAAAGATTGCGACGGGGCCCGGTCTGGCAAAAAGGTTACATGGACAGGGCGATTCGGCGTGAAGAAGATCTTGTGAGGGTCGCGAGGTATATCGTCGCAAATCCGCTGCGAGCCGGGATCGTGGAGCAAATCGGGGATTATTCGTTATGGGATTCGGTATGGGTGGATGATCCGGCGCCGTCTTGAATAACGCATGGGCGGGTCGCGGGCCAGGGCCCGCTCCTACAGGGAGGTTCGATAGAATCCGTAGGAGCGGGCCCTGGCCCGCGAATGGCCGGCATTGTAGGAGCGGGCCCTGGCCCGCGAATGGCCGGCATTGTAGGAGCGGGCCCTGGCCCGCGAATGAGGTCGGCTTCAGGAGTTACTCCTGTTGCGCAGCAGCGGCCACACCAGCCACGCGAAAATCAGCGCGGTTATCCCGAGGCTCCACACCACGATCGCGCCGGCCGGCAGGTCGGCGCCGATGGACAGCACGAGCCCGGCGAGGCAGCCGACGATGCCCACGGCATAGCCGCAGATCACGCGCAGCCAGCGGTGCTCGATTTGGCGCGTGGCCAGGGCCGGGATGATGAGCGAGGCGAAGACGAGGTAGATTCCGACGAGCTGCACGGACGCCGTCACGGCAAACGCGAACAGTGCGTAGAAACCGAGTCCGTGCAGATGCTCGCGTTTCCAGAACCATGCGGCGAGGACCAGCACGCTGATGACGAAGACGGGGAACAGCTGATCGACATTCACCCACAGAACCTGGCCGACGAGTAGCTCCTTGAGATGTTCGCCGCCGTGCGGGTTACCGGCCAGGATCAGGATGCCCGCAGTGGCCGCAAGCACGAACGCCACGCCGATGATGGCTTCCTGTATTTCCGGCCAGCGCCGGTCAGTCCAGTGCAGGATGCCGGCCGCGATCAGCGCGGCCGAAACCGCTGCGAACTGCACCATCCAGCCGCGCGCTTCCCAGCCCATGGTGTCCGCGGCAATCACTCCGAGAGCCGCGACCTGGGCGATGGCGAGATCGATGAAGATGATGCCACGTCGTAATACCTCGAGTCCGAGCGGCACATGGGTGCTGAGTACCAGCAGGCACGCAATCAGCGCGGGAAAGACGATACTCAGCTCGAATTCGCTCATTCGCGGTATTCCTCCAGCGTTGCGATCGTGTTCTCGTACAGGCCGAACAGGTCCGTCGCCTGGTCGTTGCCACCGACCGTAAACGCCATCTCGATCACCGGAATACTAAGCCGATCCGAGAGCCAGTGCGCGGGCCTTTCGTTCTCGAACTGCGCCCGGATGATGCCGGCCGGCGGGGCAGGTGTGAGCTGCTCGAGCAGCCTGGACAATTGCGCGCCGCTAGGCGGGATGCCCGGCTTGGGCTCGAGCGTTGCGACGATGTCCAGGTCGAGCCAGTCCGCGAGGTAGCTGAAGCTGCGGTGGTGCGAGACGAGCCGCATACCGGCGAGGGCCCCTGCGCGTTCTTCCCAGCTGTCGCGGGCCGCTTTCCAGCGCCGCAGGAAATCGTCCGCGTTCGCCCGATAGGCCGCTGCATTCACCGGGTCGAGTTCTGCCAGCCTGGTGGCGAGCGCCTCGGCGACGCGCTCTATATTGCGCGGGTGCAGGTGAATGTGCGGATTCCCCTGCGGGTGCACGTCGCCCTGTGACCGATCGATGTTTGCAGGTATCTCGATGCGGCGCACGTAATCCGCGGCCATGAAGTAGCCGGGACTGCCGGGCTGTATCTCCGGATTGCCCGAGCGCCTGAGCAGGAGCGGCAGCCAGCCGATCTCGAGATCGGCACCGGTGCAGATGAGAATATCCGCGCTACGGGCACCCGCGATCAGGCTCGGCCGGGCCTGCAGCATGTGCGGGTCCTGGAACGCGGTCGTGGCCTGCGTGATCTCGACGTTGTCGCCGGCCAGTTCCTCGACGAGTGCGGCCCACTCGGGCTCGCAGCTGAAAACATTAAGCGCGTTTGCCGATAACGGCAGCCACAGCGCGACAAGAACAGCGATGAATCGTGTCATGACCCGCCTCCTAGAACCGGTGGGCGCCGTGCGCGCCGATGCTCATGATGTACTGCAGGTACCAGACGCTGTCCGATTCCTCGAGAACCTGGTCGTCGGTGTACTGCAGCCGCAGGCGGCTGAACTCGCTCGGCGACCAGTCGAGCATCACGCTCGAGCGGCGCGAACTGCGGCCCGGGTCTTCGAGCTCGGTGCCGGCGAGGCTCAGGCCGTTGTCCGCATCGACCATGTCGTGCCTGAGGCCCACGCGCCACATCGGCGCGAACTGCCACACGCCCTGCAGGTACCAGCCTTCCTGGTCGCCGTCGTAGGGAATGTCCGCGAAGGTGCCCTTCTCGTCGCGCATGAAGTACTCGCCCTGGAGCTTGAAATTGTTGACGGCCGGGTTGCCGAGCGGCGCCCACTTCCAGACGAAGTCGAGCACCGTCAGGTCGCTGTCGCCGGTAAAAGCGCCGCCTTCCGCTTCTTCCTCGCCATGGTGTCCGCCGCTCTCGCGGTCCACGGCATCGGCCCTGACGTGCGACAGGCCGAGCTGCCAGCTGTTGCTCGCGCCGACATCGCCGCCGAGCTTCGCGAACAGCGTGTGCGAATCCGGCGAGGAATCTTCGCTGGCCGTCGACGGAAAGTTGCCGCCCCAGTTGAGCTCGGTGCCGACCTCGAACAGCAGCGACGTCGGCGCCACCCAGCGCGCCTGGATGCCGTCTACCGTATAGCGGCCGCCGTAAAACGCCTGGTAGGGCAGCGGCCGGTCGACGAAGTCGTCCGCGTGGAAGTGGAAGTCGTTGAGATAGCCGGCCTCGGAGAAGAAGCGGCCGCCCATGACGGTGAAGCCCGCGGGCAGCGCCGTGGTCTGCACCCAGGCTTCCTCGAACTCGACCTCGACTTCGCCGTCCTCGCTCGCAAGGGCGAAGGTGACGTTGCCGAAGTAACGGGCGTCGACGCTGGCCTTCAGGTTGATTTCCACCTCGCCGGGCGAGAACCCGGACTCGCCCGTGCCGATCTCGCCGGCTGGCTGGAATCCCGGGATCTCCTCCCAGCCGCCGCCCACGTCGGCGAAGCCGCCGTCGAGCACCGCGCCGACGGACGGGTTGAAGGTGTTCGGCGCCGAGGAACCCGACGACTGCTGGATAGCAGCCTCTTCCGCGAGTTCGAACGCCTCGCCGGCGTCACGCTTCGCAACGCGCGTTTCTCGTTCCGCCGTGTCCAGGCGCGCCTCCAGTTCACTGATGCGGCGCTCGTAATCGTCGCGCATCTCGATAATCATTTGCTTCAGTTCGGCGACTTCGTCGCCGGATACCTGTGCGTTGGCCGCCGCGGCGGGCAGGCCGATGGCCAACAGCACGATTGCCGTGGTCGAAATTCTCACTGTTGTTACTCCGTCTGTTCTGTTCGGGGGGCGCCGCGACACGCGGCATACGCGACCGAAATCACGGGAGTACACACTCCCTGTGATTCATTGGCTCGGTCGGGACAGCGTCAGCTGGAAGAGGGAGGCCCGCGCTGCCGCACGGTGGCGGTGTGCACGGATACGAAGCTGCGACGCGCAGTCGGGACAAAGATGTGCCGGGCAGGCTCGAGCGCGTCGCTGACGTGGCTGTCAACGCTGCCGGCGGCCAGCTGGCTGGCGGTTACGCAGGTTGTGCAGACTTTGCCTTGTGGTGCCCCGGGGTCGTGCTCGAACGCATGCAGCGCAAGCACACCCTGCGCAGCGATGAGCAGGGTGGCAAGAAACAGGCCTGGCAGTAGTCTGTTGTTTATCATCAAGCGGTCGCGCGCTGAGGCGCACTCCTACAGGTGGAGCAAAAGGATAGCCTTAATCCGGGCTGTTATCCATCGAGCCCGCGAACCATTCCTACCGGGGCGTGATCCACCTGACGTACTCGATGTCG
>CBFHSG010000005.1:235420-238634 GCA_965658465.1 Woeseiaceae bacterium
ATCGAGCGCGGTGAGGTCCGACGATATCCACAAGACGACGCGCAGGCCGTCGGTGAACCACGGGTCGCCCGTCAGGTTGGCCCTCGGCTGGTCCATCGGCGCTTCCCCGACGCCGCCGACGTAGGCAAACTTTTCGAGCACCTGGTTGTAGGCGAAGTTTTCGACGAGGAACTCGCGGGTCTCGTCGACGTCGGGATCGATCTTGTGCGTCGTGATCGTCTTCCGCGTAAAGCGCACGCCGATGTCGCGGCTGATCTGCCCGACCCAGACGGTCTGTCCCTTGAACGTCATCGGCGCGAGCCACAGGCGGAAGTGATTACGCTCGTGGATGTTCTCGCGGATGCGCTGCAGCGCGACGTCCTGCCTGCGACCGAAAAGGTACAGGCTGCTGATCGGGGAATAGCGATAGGCGCCGCCCGTAAAAAACGACGCCGCTGTCTTCCAGCCGGAGGCTGCCGTCACCGTCTCCGTTTCGTCCCAGTCCGCGCGGATGACGGCGTAATAGATGTCCTGCGGTTTGCCGATAATGACGATGTTCAGGGGGTCGCCCGTGTTCTCGCCTTTCGCGTCGACGACGCAGCAGGGCAATTCCTCGAGCGCCGCGACGAACGCCTCGGCGTCGGTAAAGTGCGTAATTTCCTCTTCCGAATAGATCGCGTGGAAATCGACGTCGTAGTGGTCGACGGCAAGCCCCGGGACCGGGACGAAAAATGTGAACGCCCACGTCTGCTCGTCGCTGAAAAGGTCGACATTGAACGCCTTGGTGCCTTCGTCGGCGTTCGTGAAAATGAACCCGGAGCGGGTCGCGCCCGGTGTAATCCACATATTCACGCTATTGCGGAAAAGCGCTTGCTCGGCCTCCTGGCGTTTTTTTTCGCCACGGGTCAGCGAGGCAATCTCCAGCGGCGTGTGGTAGTCCGCGTCGACACTGATTGGCAGGAAACCTACCGGTTGATCCGTATTGTTTTCGATCTCGATCCATACCGGCTGAACGCGCTTCTTGTAGAGCGAAAGGCCGAAGAGCTCGCGTGTCTCTTTCTTGTCCGGCACCGCCGCGGTGACCCGGATGCCCTCCTCGATCTGTGTGACAGCGCGGTCTCTGAACGGTACGGACTCGACGGGCTTGAAATCGAAACCCGACGCACAGCCGGCCAGGCCGGCGAGGATCAGTGCAGCAACGAGATACATCGTCGGCCGTATGCTCAGTGCCGCGCTCATCATTGCAGCCACCTCGGCGGCGTGTCCCAGGACTTGACGTCTATCTCGAACATCGAAACCGGATCGACGGACAGCCACATCACCATGCGGTAGCCGTCCGTGAAGTACGGAGCCCTGGTAAGCGTGTCCCAGAAAGAGATGACCGGAACGACTTCTTTATCCACTATCCAGGCGGTCGCGGCGATTGCCTGTCCGTAGAGGAACTTCTGTATGGCGAAGTTACGGGCGTTGTCGACGTCTGCATCGAGGCGGGTGACGCTGCCGATCCAGCGAAAGAAATGCCTGGCCTGGCCGGTATAGACCTCATCCGTGTCGGACCGGAACGGCGCTTTCCAGAGACGCAGCTCGTAAAAGCCATCGCCACCGACAGTCTCGTAGCGGAATATGGCGTCCTGTTCCCTTCCATACAGGTACTGTGGCGCCAGGGCTGCGGCCTCCTCGACGGATGTTTCGCGCCAGCCGCTGCGCAGCAGCGCGCGCAGCAGTTCTTCGCCTTCGCCGACCAGCACCAGGTTGATCGGTTCACCGGACTCCTCGCCGAGCTTGTCGCCACTGCAGCACGGCAGGTTCCTGATGGCCTCCTGCAGCGCGTCCCCTTTGTAATCGACGATCTCGCCGTCCGCATACACGGACTCCAGATCGATCCTCGCATAGTCCGGTTCGAACCCCGGCACCCGCAGCAGGAACGTGAAGTTGTACGACTCGCCGCCGCTGAACACGTCCACGTTGAAGCCCTTGGCGCCCTGGTCGGCGTTGGTGAAGACGAATCCCGAGCGCGTTTCGTCCGCGCCGATGAAACGGGGCATGGCGAGATTGTGGAAGCGCTCGTCCATCGACGCACGCGCCTCTTTCGAATAGCCGCGGCGGTTTATGTAGGACACCTCGAGCGGCGCGAAGTAGTCCGGGTCGGTGCTGACCAGCGCGTAGCGGGCAAGAGAGTTACCGCTGTTTTCGATTTGCAGCCACACCGGCTGGATGCCCTGGTCGTAGAGGTCGATGCCGAAGATGCGCTCTGTCTCCTCGCGCCCGGGAACCGCGGTGGAAACACGGATCGGACCCTCGGCCTGCTGCTCGGTCGTGGACAGGAAGCGGCCGCTATCGACGGGCTCGTAGACGTAGGCTTTGCCGCCGCAGCCGGCCAGCCCGACGGCGAGCGCCAGGACCGCGAACAATAACGGGTATGTGCGGACTTCGGTCATCTGCTTCTGGTGGCAGCGTATGGCGAAAGTCTACCGTATTTCCGCAGACACACTAATACGTGTAATCATCAACCGGATGTACGCAGCCGCTACAAACGATATCCCGTCCGGGCGGCGCTACCGGATCCTGGAAGACGGTTCCCCGGCTGCGTTTCGGCGATGTTTCGAGCTGCTGGCGTCGGACATCGCCTTCGCGGACTGGTTCTCCGGCGAACTCGGCGCTTTCGAGGCCGCGGCATTCTACTGGGAGCTGCCGGCGCTCACGTCGGCGACGCTGAATGACGACGCCGAGTTCGTGCTGATCGAGGCACCCGTGCTCGCGGGCATGCCGGTCGAGCGGGCGCCGTTCGCGCGGTATTTCGGGGAAGCCCCGGACGAGGACGTGATCGTGTTCCCGAACCTCGGGGGCGACGCGGTCCTCGTGGTGCCGTGTCCGCGGGGGCCTGACGAGAATTATCCGCACCTCGCGGCATTTCTGCGGGGAGCGGATAACGAGCAGGTGAGGGCGTTGTGGCGCACGACGGCCCGTGAAATGCTGCGCAGCATCGGCGAGCGGCCCATCTGGCTTAGCACGGCGGGCGGCGGCGTCGCCTGGCTGCATATCCGCCTCGACAGCCGGCCGAAGTATTACAGCTACGCCCCGTACCGCGACCCGTAGGAGCGGGCCCCGGCCCGCGAATGGTGCGAGGTTGAGACCGATCGCGGCTCGAGAGCCGCTCCTACAGGTGCTATTCAGCCCGTAGGAGCGGGCCCCGGCCCGCGAATGGTGCGAGGTTGAGACCGATCGCGGCTCGAGA
>CBFHSG010000006.1:0-75706 GCA_965658465.1 Woeseiaceae bacterium
GCCATGGCACGCATGGCACCGGTCGGCCCGGCGGCGTCATAGCCTTCCTCGAGGGCCGCCAGCAGGATGGCGTCGCCGAGCCGCTCGAATTCCAGTCGCTCCTCCTCCAGCGCCTCGTCGAAGCGGCCCTGCTGCCAGTAAACCATCGCGAGAAACCAGTGCAACGATAACTGGCGGTTCCGCGCTTGCACGTCCTTTGTCGCGGTGATGGCCTCGTCATAGCGGCGCGCCATGAACAAATGGGAGCACAACGGCAAGTTGTGCATGGCGCTGAACGGGCTGACCCTCGATATTTCGCGTATGCGGGCAATACTTTCGTCCATGCGCCCGTCCAGCATCAGGCAGTCGGCGTCGCCATGCATCGCATAGGGGGCCGACGGGTCCAGGCGTAATGCTTGCGCGAACGATTCACAGGCAACGTCAAAGTCCCCTGTCCACATCCTTGCCCAGCCGAGCGCAGAGTGACCGATGGCGACCTGGTCGTCCGCTTCGATCGCCTTCAACGCAGCGGCCTGCCATTTTTCAATGGATTCACGTGGCGGGGTAAAACCAAACAACGCGTCCATCGCATGCGCCAACGCCAGTTGCCCCCAGGACAGCGCGAACTTCGGCTCGATCGCGACTGCCGTCTGGAACTGGTGGATGGCGGTGCGTATTCCATCCCTGTTGAACCGGTCGAGATGCGCAACGCCGAGCGCATAGGCGTCAATGGCACGAGGGTCGAGCGGGCCCATCCGCTCGTGTGTCAGTCGGTCGCCCTCCTGCGGCAACTTGGCAGTAATCTCGGCGTCGATGGCATCTGCTACCTCCGAAATCAGGTCGAACACATAGGGAGCCTCGCGCGTATAACGCTGCGCCCAGAGATGCTCGTCGCTCCGGCCGTCTATCAACTGGACAGTCACCTCGATCCTGTTGCCTTCTCTCAACAGGCTACCTTCGACGATCGCGTCCACCCCCAATTCGCGCGCGATCTCGGTTGTGGGCAAATCGCTGTTCCGGTAGCGGCTCGTGGACTGCCGGGACGTCACCCGCAAGCTTCGCGTTTGCGAGAGTTCCGTGACCAGGATGTCGTGGAGACCGTCCACGTAATAGTCTTGTTCAGGGTCGCCAGTCAGGTTGTTCAGCGGAAGCACGGCGAGCGATCGGATGATCTCCTTTTCCGGTGTCTCATGTTGAAGCGTACCGGGCCAGAAGACGGCCACGATAACCAGCGCGAGTATTGCGGCGGCACTCGCCAGCAGCGCGCGGCGCACGATTGTCGCGTGGCCCTTCCCGGGCGCAAGGTTGTGCTGATTCGGACTCTCGATCTCCTCGACATCGGCGACGAAGCGATAGCCGCGTGAACGCACCGTTTCCAGGTACCGGTGGGTGGCTGAGTCATCGCCCAGCGCCTTGCGCAGCCGGGCCACGGCCTTGGTGAGCGCCGATTCGCTGATCACCGTGTCGCCCCAGACGGTGTCCATCAGCTCATGCCGCGTCACGAGCCGCTCACGGTTCTCGATCAGGTAGATAAGGAGCTTCAGTACGACCGGCTCGAGATGAATCTCGTGGCCATCCCGTGAAAGTTTCCACGTCTTCGGGTCAACCAGGAAATCATCGAAGCGGTACACAGGCTGTTGTCCTTTTGCACTCCATTTTACGGCTCTGCCAGCCGAATACCATGCGGTTAACCGAAAGGTCGACTTACCTTGAAGGGCGCTGTTCCGATACCGTCACCTGCCCGTCACCAAACCGTCATGCTTCGACGCGAATCCCCTTATACGATATCTGTGCGGGGCAGCAGTCCCGGTGGGTTGCAGCCCCGGTATTCGCTCACTCAAAGGAGGACGAAATGAACACTCTGAATCGTGTGAACAAGTGTTTCATCGCCAACCGCGTTTGCCTGGTCCTCAGCCTGATAATGTCCTTTGCGGTTTGGAACCCGGTAATAGCGCAGACGTTCCCGGAGATCGTCCCGCTACCAGACGGCTTCCAGCCCGAGGGCATAACCCTGGGCACGGGTCATACCGCGTATGTCGGATCCCTGGCCGGCGGCGCCATCTACGCAGTCGACCTGAGGACTGGCGCAGGCAGCATACTGGTACCCGGATATCCTGGCTCTTTGTTCGCAGTAGGCCTCGATTTTGACGTGCGCAGCGGCTACCTGTTTGTTGCGGGTGGTCTTACCGGTGACGGGCGTGTGTACGACACGGATACAGGCGAAATGACCCACCAACTCTCCTTGCCCGTACCGGGGTTACCGTGGATCAACGATGTCCTGGTGACGCGAGATGCGGCCTATTTCACCAACTCGTTCGCTCCATTCATCTACAAAGTCCCGTTGAATTCAAAGGGCGAGCCGTCAGGCGTCGCGCAACCGCTCATGCTGGGCGGCGATTGGCAGCAATTTACGAATACGGAGGCTACAGGTCTGGCGGATATGTGGATAAATGCGAACGGGATCGTGGCCACACCGGATAATCGCACGCTAATCGTGGTGAACTATTATTCAGGCCTTCTCTACACCGTGGACCCCGATACCGGGTTTGCGACCGAGATCGACGTCGGGGGCGACATCGTGCCGACCGGTGACGGCCTGGTTCTCAGGGGCAAGACGCTTTATGTCGTGCAGAACTTCCTCAATGCGATCGCTGTCTTCACGATGAGTCCGGACTTTTCAACGGCAACGTTGACGGGATACCTCACCGACAGTGATTTGCGTGTTCCTTCCACGGCTGATTCATTTGGCCCGTGGCTGTATGCAGTGAATGCGCGTTTCGACGTTTGCTTCCCTGGGCCATGTCCCGACGTGGAATTCGATATCGTTCGTGTTGATCAGTAAGAACCGCGCACGACAAGCTCTGCAGGAGTCGGCTACTCGCGATTACCGGCTCCTGCCAGATTGAGTACGCGAGGGCCCACTCGTAGCGAATCAGCGTAGGCCACGAGCGCTCCCAGTTCATCAGCACGGCGAGCGTCATCCCAATCGAACTCGGCGGCTGCAAGTTCGGCAATCTTGACGTAGTGCGGCCGGCCCTGGTCCGCATCGAGGCCGATCATCATGCGGCGGAATACGAGATCAATGAGCGTCCTCGGCAACTCATTGCCGATTACGTAAGCCACCTCCGCTCCGGGCAGCGTTGCCGCATCGTCGATGAACCCCGCCAGACCGCCGTGCTCTCGCGCCAGCGCGGCGATACCCGACGCCCGCGCGCCATAAACCTGCAACAAGCGCTCCATGCCGGCGTCGGAGAGCCCGGGAAACGTCCCCAGCGCCTCGCGTGCCTCATCCAGTCCGCCGGCCCCCGGCAACAGGGTGTCGCGCGTGCGGCATTCGGGCAGGCGGCGACCGAGCGCCTTGCCGATCTTGTCGACCGTCTGCTCGGCGAGATTGCGGTACGTGGTCAGCTTGCCGCCGACGATCGAGAACAGCCCCTGTGCCACGCGCCGATGAGACTTGATGATATGCCTGCGCGTTATCGCCGATTCGGGCCCGTGGGTTCGCTGCGGCAACGGCCGGACGCCGGCATAAGCATAGTGCACGTCGTCAGCGGCCAGCCGGGCTGCCGGAAAAACCCGGTTGGTTTCTGCCAGCAGGTAATCCACTTCCTCACGACTGGCGCGGACATTCGACAGGTCACCCTCGTAGCGGATGTCGGTCGTGCCGATCAGGAACATGCCGTTCCAGGGCAGAATAAAAAACGGTCGGCCGTCGCTCTCCGCTTCGACGTAGAAGGCATCCCGCGGCGCCCCTTCGAAAGCGCTCACGACGATATGGCTGCCCTTTGTGCCACCGATGAGGTCCGGCATGCGCTCCCCGGTGTTGTCCAGAACCGAATCGACCCACGGACCGGCCGCGTTGACCACCGTCTTCGGCGCGAACTGCGTCTGACGGCCGGTGACCTTATCCTCGCAGGTCAGCGACGCAACCCTGCCACCGCGTACGCCGATATCCGTGACTTCGCAATACGTCATTATCTCCGCGCCTGCAGCGCGAGCCGCCAGCACGTTCTCGAGCACCAGGCGCTCCGCGAACGTCACCTGGGCATCGTAGTAGCATGCAGCCGCGCGCAGGCCCTCCTGCAGTAGCCCCGGCTCGCGCGCGCGAATCTCGTCCTCACCCAGCATCTTGTGATGCGGCAGCGGCTTGCGCCATGAAAGCAGGTCGTAGCCCAATAAGCCGAGCTTTATCAGTAACGGTCCGCGTTTCGCACCCCGGTATATCGGGATGCAGATTCGCAACGGTTTGATGAGATGGCTCGCAATGCGGCGCAGGTGGCGCCGCTCGTGCAGGGACTCGTAAACGAGCGGGATCTCGCCGTACTCGAGGTAGCGCAGGCCGCCATGAATCAGGCGGCTCGATGCCCAGGACGTGCCGTTGCAGACGTCGCCCTTGTCGAACAGTACAACGGACAGGCCACGCAGGGCCGCATCACGCGCGATACCGGCGCCGTTGATCCCGGCGCCGATCACCGCGACATCGCAGCTCCGCGGTTCGGCGGTCATCAGGGCCGGGTTTGCCCGCTGCCGCGGACGACGTACTTGTAGCTCGTCAGCTGTTCCGCACCGACAGGCCCGCGCGCATGGATGCGGCCGGTGGCAATACCGATCTCGGCGCCCATCCCGAACTCCCCGCCATCGGCGAACTGGGTCGAGGCATTCTGCAGCAGGATGGCGCTGTCCACGTCGCGGAAAAACTTCATGGCCGCAGCATCGTCTTCGGTAACGATGCACTCAGTGTGTCCGGATCCGTATTCCCCGATATGTCGGATCGCCGCATCGATATCGTCGACCACGCGCACGGAGATGATCGCGTCGAGGTATTCGGTGCCCCAGTCGTCTTCGCTGGCCTCCCGCGCGTCCGCAAAAATGCCGACAACCTCACTATCGCCGCGGATTTCGCAGCCTGCATCCCCGAGGGCGCCGAGAACGCCCGGCAGCAGCCGTTCCGCGGCCTCGCGGTCGACGAGCAGCGTCTCGGCGGCGCCGCAGATCCCCGTGCGCCGCATCTTTGCGTTGACGGCAATCTCGGCGGCCATCGCGGCGTCGGCCGCTGCATGCAGGTACACGTGGCAGATGCCCTCAAGGTGGCCGATTACCGGCACACGCGCCTCCTCCTGCACGCGGCGGATCAGGTTCTTGCCGCCGCGCGGCACGACGACGTCGACCCATTGCGACATCGACGACAACAGGTAGCCGACCGCTGCGCGGTCCGTGGTCGGCACCATCTGCACGCTGTCAGCCGGCAGACCGGCCTGTTCCAATCCCGACACGAGACAGGCGTGAATGGCGTGACTCGAGTGAAAGCTCTCCGATCCGCCGCGCAGTATCACGGCGTTGCCCGACTTCACGCACAGCCCGGCGGCATCGGCCGTGACGTTGGGCCGGCTTTCGTAGATGATCCCGATGACGCCGAGGGGCACGGCAACGCGCTGAATCGCGAGGCCGTTAGGACGCTGCCATTCCGCCATGACGCGACCCAGCGGATCGGGCAGCCCTGCGATTGCCTCGAGCCCCGCGGCCATCGCCTCGATACGACTGTCGTCGAGCATCAGCCGATCCAGCATTGCGGCGCTTAGCTCCCGCTCGCGTGCTGCGCGCATGTCGGTTGCATTCGCGTCGAGTATCTCGGCGCGGCGCGTCCGGAGCTCGGCCGCGGCGGCGTGCAGCGCGGCGTTGCGCACATCCCCGCTCGACATTGCCAGCGTTCGTGCGGCGCGGCGCGCCTGGCGGCCGAGATTGTCCATCATCGTCGACAGCGAGTCAGGCATTGAGCTTTCCGTCATCACGATCAAATATCACCAGTTCATCACGGTGCACCATCACCGCGCGACCACGATAACCCAGTACGGATTCGATACTCTCCGATTGGCAGCCGGCAAGTTGCGATGCCTCCTCGAAGGAATACTCCGCGAGCCCCCTTCCCAGTTCCCGGCCCTGCGAGTCGACCAGCGTCACGACGTCGCCGCGGCGAAAGTTCCCGATGACTTCGAGCACGCCGACCGGCAACAGGCTCTTGCCGTTACGCAGCGCCTGCGAGGCACCTTCGTCCAGCCTTATCTCGCCGCGAACCTCGAGAACACCGGCAAGCCACTGCTTGCGTGCCGCCGCCGGCGTTCCCGGCGCACGGAACAAGGTGCAGCGGCCACCGGCCGCAAGCTCGCTGAGGGGGCGCTGCACGACACCGCTCGTGATAATGGTCGCGCACCCGGCATGGGTCGCGATGCGTGCTGCCTGGACCTTCGTCGCCATCCCGCCGCTGCCGAAGTCCGAGCGAGTTTCGCCGGCCATGCGCTGCATATCGTCGGTGATCGCCGTTACCAGCGGAATGTGTTCGGCCTGCGCATTGCCGGCCGGGTCGGCCGTGTAAAAACCATCCACATCCGACAACAGGATCAGCGCGTCGGCCATGACCAGCTGCGCGACGCGAGCGGCCAGCCGGTCGTTGTCCCCGTAGCGGATCTCTTCGGTGGCGACCGTATCGTTCTCGTTGATAACGGGAACGACGCGCCGCTCGATCAGCCGCCCCAGCGTCCCGCGCGCGTTGAGGAAGCGGCGGCGGTTCTCCGTGTCTTCGGGCGTCAGGAGCACCTGCGCTGTCGTAATCCCGTATTCGTCGAGCGCTTCCTGGTAGGCATGCGCCAGTTGCACCTGGCCTGCCGCAGCCGCCGCCTGCAGGTCCTCGAGCCGCGCACGCCGCTTGTTGATCCCGAGTACCGTGCTGCCGATGGCAATGGCGCCCGACGATACGACGAGCACTTCGTGACCGCGAGCATGCCAGTCCGCGATGTCGTCGGCGAGTCCGCCAAGCCAGCGCCGGTCGACCCGGCCGTCGTCGCCGATCAACAGCGATGAACCGACCTTGACGACGACACGGTGGAAATCATCGACGGCGAGCTGGTTCATCGTGTCAACCGGACAGTCGATGGTTCCGGTCGTAGGAAGACAGGGTTACTTCGCCCCTGGATACCGCGACGCTGCCGCTGCGGGCGACCGCCGACAGCTGCCCGATTTCTGCAGCATCGCTGACGAACTCGTCGACTTCCGGGATACGTCCGGTGAGTTGCAGGGTGTAGCTCGACGGGTCGTCGTCGAGCACCTCGGCACCGTGCTTCGCTGCAAGCCCGGCAGCACGCTCGAGCCCGTCGGGCGCGAGTTTCATCTTGATGATGGCAAGCTCGCGCTCGAAATGATCGCCGAGCGTCATGTCGTGAATATTGACGACGTCGACGAGCTTTGCGAGCTGGCCGTTCAATTGCGCTATGGCCGCGTCAGAGCCGGACACCACGAGTGTCACACGGGACACGGTGGCGTCATTGGTGGGCGCAACGTTCAGGGACTCGATGTTGTAGCCCCTGCTCGAGAACATGCCAGTCATGCGCGTAAGGGCACCGACCTCGTTCTCCAACAGTACGGATATCGCGTGTCGCATCGCCTCGTATTCCCCGTAACAATAGAATCGTTTGAAACTACATTTGCCCGCCGGACAAACGATCGGCAGCGCAATAGAGCGAGTATTGCAATGCAATAAAAATTAGTAAACACTCGATGGGAACCTGTGAATCAAAGAGCGACGGCAAAACGGTGAGCGAAAAGGCCAGCGCAGAGCGCACGAGCAGTCATCCCCTGGCAGGAAAAATCATGAGCGGCGCCGATATCGTCGTGCAGGTGCTGGCGGATGAAGGCGTCGACACGATCTTCGGCTACAGTGGCGGAGCCATCCTGCCGACGTACGATGCGGTGTTTCGCTACAACAAGCTGCACGGGGGCGACGATGGCCGATCGCCGATGCCGCTGATCGTTCCGGCCAATGAACAGGGTGCGGGATTCATGGCATCCGGTTACGCCCGCGCGAGCGGCAAGGTCGGTGTCGTGATGGTGACGTCTGGTCCCGGCGCGACCAACACGGTAACCCCGGTGCGCGACTGCATGGCGGACTCCGTCCCGGTCGTCGTCATTTGCGGCCAGGTGCCGAGGAGCGCGGTCGGCACCGATGCGTTCCAGGAAGCGCCGGTCTCGGCAATCATGGGCGCCGTAGCGAAACACGTATTCCTGGTGACCGATCCGGAACGTCTGGAGGCCACCGTGCGCAGCGCGTTCGAACTCGCACGCACCGGCCGCCCGGGGCCTGTCGTGGTCGACATACCAAAAGACGTCCAGAACTGGCAGGGAGCCTTCATGGGCAGCGGAGCCCTGCCGCTGCCCGGGTATCGCCGACGTCTGCAGAAAGTAACCGATAACCGTCTGAGCGACGGGGCCTGCGAACGCTTCTTTTCCATGCTGGCCGAATCGGAACGGCCGCTGATCTATGCCGGCGGCGGCGTGATCAACGCCAATGCCGCCAAGTCCATGCGGCGGCTCGCGTCGGAGTACGGCATCCCGGTCACGACGACGCTAATGGCGCTCGGCGCCAGCGATACCCGACATCCGCTGGCGCTGCATATGCTCGGCATGCACGGTCTCGCCTCGGCCAACTACGCGGTCGAGGACTGCGATTTCCTGATTGCCGTCGGCGCGCGCTTCGACGACCGGGTGGCGGGCGATCCGGTCCGGTTCGCACCGAATGCCAAACACATTGCCCATTTCGACGTGGACAGTGCGGAGATCGGCAAGGTCAAACGGGTCGACTGGCACCAGGTCGGCCTGCTCGACCGCGACCTGACCGAGTTGCTCGCTTACGGCCGCCGTATCGGCTTCAGCAAGAACTTCGACGAATGGCATGCGGAGATCGCACACCTCAAGAACGAGCATTGCCTGAACTACGATCGCGACAGCGAGTTGATACAGCCCTACGCGGTGATCGAGGAAATCAACAAGCACGCCAGGGGCGAAGCCATCATTTCGACGGGCGTCGGCCAGCACCAGATGTGGGCCGCGCAGTACTTCGATTATCGCGAGCCCCGTCTCTGGCTGACTTCGGGCAGCATGGGCACAATGGGCTTCGGCCTGCCCGCCGCCATCGGCGCCCAGTTTGCGCAGCCGGATCGTGTCGTCATCGATATCGACGGCGACGGCAGCATGCGCATGAATCTCGGCGAACTCGAGACGGCCACGACGTACAAACTGCCGATCAAGGTCGTCGTCCTCAACAATTACGGCGACGGCATGGTGCGCCAGTGGCAAAAGCTCTATTACGACAGCCGCCTGGCTGCCAGCGACAAGTCGCTGCACAGCAAGGATTTCGTCAGGGCTGCCGAAGCGGATGGCTTCAAGTACGCGAAAAAGCTCGACAGGAAAGGGGATATCGAGGCGGTCGTCGCCGAATTCATGGCGTTTTCGGGTCCGGCCTTCCTGGAGGTCATTATCGATCCGGAAGCCGGTGTATACCCGATGGTGGGCCCTGGAATGTCCTACGACAAGATGATCACGGGCGATTTCATCAGGAGCCGCAGCAAGCCCGAAGGCGACCATCCGGGTCCCAGCGAGATGTTCTGAAGCCGCGAAATCGATACGTAGATTCCCCCATAAACCCGCCCGGACTCCCTTGCTAGCCTCAGCGGTCAGGCTTGGGATCCGTCCATGACCACGCAGACCAACAAGACCCGTACGTTAACGGGCTACATTACGGAGCTTCTCGAATATCCGCGCTGGGTAATCGAACGCGAAGTCGATTTCTCCAATTGCCGTTACGGCAGCCATCACAACAATTTCATCGAGGAATGCAGGGAATGCGAATTCGGCACCGCGTGTCGCTGGCTCGACCAGAATCGCTCGCGCCCCCTCGAAGACGCGACGGTGGAACAACTCACGGAAGCGCTGGAAGCGGCCGTGCAGTACCTCCGAGCCACGCATCGGCACAAGAAGACCTGCTACTGCAAGACCTGCCGCTGGTTGCGTGAAGCCCGGCACTTCAGGCGCTCGCATTTGAGGTAATGGCGCACCGGCTGCCATGTCGCGGCGCGAGGCTGCTATCCTGTTGTTCCTGAAACACCCGGCGGGAGGGGGACAATGGGAGACATTACATTATCGGGCAGCTGCTTGTGTGGTTCCGTAGCCTACGAGCTGCAAGGCGACGCACGGCGCTTCTACCACTGCCACTGCGAGCGCTGCCGCAAGGCCAGCGGTAGCGGGCACGCCAGCAATATCATCCTGCGATTGAACTCGATAACGTGGACCGCGGGCGAGGACCTGATCCGCAGCTACAAACTGCCCGAGGCCGAACGCTTCACCGCGGTCTTCTGCTCCGTCTGCGGCAGCCCGCTGCCGCGGGTCTACGACAACGAAATTGCCGTGGTGCCGGCCGGCTCGCTCGACCAGGAGCCCGGTATCGATCCGCAGGCGAGGATATTCGCCGGCTCGCGCGCGGCATGGTCCTGCAGCGGCGACGCGCTCCCGTGCCATGACACTTACCCGGAAAGATCCTGACGGCCGGCCGTTGCGGCATTCCTGTTCCGGTTGAGCTCGGGTATTATGTGAACAGGCGCAAGCACAGTCGACTACGGCTGAGCGACATTCACACTAATTATAAGAACCGGATGACCGGACTATGCTGACAACGCCTCGACGAGACAATCTGAACCGGATAGTGGTGCTCAACCCCAAGGGCGGTTGCGGCAAGTCGACGCTCGTCACGAACCTTGCCGCCTGCTACGCGGCCCGCGGCGCCTCCCCGACGATCATGGATTTCGATCCGCAGGGCTCGGCCATGGCCTGGCTGACGCGCCGACCCGACGACAGCCGGGCTATTCACGGCATCGCTGCGTACAAACGTTCAATGCAAGCCACACGGAGCTGGCAGCTGCGAGTGCCCGAGGAAACGGAGACGCTCCTTGTCGACTCCGCCGCCGGCATCAATCACGACGAGTTACGGGAACTGACGCGGGATTCATCATCCATTCTGGTGCCGGTGCTACCGTCGATGATGGACACGCACGCGGCGTCGAGGATCATCGCGGACCTGCTGCTGGTCGCGAAGGTCAATCGAAATGAGCAGAAGCTCGCCGTGGTCGCCAATCGCACACGCAAAAACACCAAGAGCCTTGCGAAACTCATGCGCTTTCTCGACTCACTGGGAATCCCGATCATTGCCGTGCTCAGGGATACTCAGAATTTCGTGCACACCGCCGAACGGGGAATCGGCGTTCACGAGATGCAGCCTTCGCGGGTCCGCAAGGACGTGGAGCAGATCGAACGTATCGTTACGTGGCTTGAAGGCTGGCAGGTACGCCGGCAGCGTGGGCTGGAAATAACGGGAATACACAGAAACGCCATGTCGGCCGCGGCCACGGTGCGCTAGTTTCAGTCCGCGGACGCCTGTATCTCGGCGAACTGATGCAGGTCGACATTGCCGCCGCTGATGACGATGGCCGTCGTCTTGCCGTCGGTTTCAATCCTGCCGCTGAGCACGGCCGCGAGTGACACGGCGCCGCCGGGCTCGACAACCATCTTGAAATTCCGGAACGCGAAGCGCATGGCGTCGCGGACTTCGCGATCGCTTACCGTCAATCCGGCGTCGAAATGTTTCCGGTGGATCGCGAACGGCAGCTTGCCCGGGGAGTCGGCGAGCAGGGAATCGCAGATCGACCGGGACCCCGCTGCTACCGCCGTGCGTTTGCCGGCGGCGATCGAACGGGCCGTGTCGTCGAAGTCCTCGGGCTCGACCGTGCGCACCGACACGGTCTTCAATCGCGCTTTCAGCGCCACGGCGCTTCCGGCCGACAGGCCGCCACCGCCGCAGTTGATCAGCACCTGGTCGGGCGGCAGCTGCATTTCGAGGGCCTGCTCGGCGATTTCCAGGCCCACGGTCCCCTGCCCCGCGATAATGTGTTCGTGATCATATGAGGGAACCAGTGCGGCGCCGCGTTCCGCGGCGATACCGCGGGCGATCGCCTCGCGGTCGCCGGTATAGCGGTCGTAGGTGATCACCTCGCCGCCCAGGAGCCGGGTGTTGTCCATTTTTGCCCGTGGCGCGTCGGCCGGCATCACGATGGCCGCGTGAATGCCCAGCATGCGGCCCGCCATTGCAACGCCCTGTGCGTGGTTGCCCGATGAAAACGCGACCACGCCTCGCCCGGCCTCTGCGGGCGTCAGCTGGCTCATCAGGTTATAGGCGCCACGGATCTTGAACGAGCCGATGGCCTGCAGGTTCTCGGTCTTTACCAGCACAGGCCCTCCCGCGACACGGTCGAGCTCGTCGTTTCGTATGAGTGGCGTGCGGACCGCGACACCCTCGAGCCGCGCCGCCGCCGCTTCGATAGCCGCGATGTCGATCATTCAGCGCCGGCAGCGAGGCGGTCGATCTTTGCCGCACAGATGAAGTCGTTATCGGAAAGCCCGTCGATCGCGTGCGTCGTGTAGCTGACGACGCAGTCGCCGTAACTGACGGTCAGGACCGGATGGTGACCCTCGACGATGGCAATCCAGGCGACGGCATTGGCGAACGCGAGCGTCCGGCTATATGCCGGAAAGCAAAAACGCCGTGAAATCTGCAGGCCGTCGCCACTCAGCGACCAGTCAGCGTGCAGACCCTTCATCAGTTGCGCCACCTGCTCGGGTTGCAGCGGCTCCACGCCGCCTTCGCAGGGTTTGCAGTGTTTGTCAGCGAGGTCGGTAGTCATGGGGCAACTATAAACCAATCCGGGCTTTTGCGCGGGGGTCGCGGTTCGGGAACCGCTCCTGCAGGGGGCTGTAGGAGCGCGCCCGGGCGCGCGAATAAAAAAGCCGGCCCCGAAGGACCGGCAAGGCAGGGACTCGCGTGGAGTCGGGGATTAAAGCGAGCGCCCTATTCAGGGTTAGCAGCGACCGACGTCACCTCGTCCGTATACAGCTTCAGGCTCACGCGGCGTTCGAGGGCGTAGCTATCGACCGTGTCGTCCTGCGCAGGGGACTCACCGTGTGCCGTGGCTGTAATCCGGGAAGCATCCACGCCAGCCGCTACGAGTTGATCGCGAATGAAAGCCACGCGCTGCTCGGAGAGTTTCTGGTTGTATTGCTCGTCGCCACGCTCATCCGCAAAGCCGTCGAGCTGTACCTGGATCCCCGGCATGACGGCCAGTGTCGTCGCGAGCTCGTACAGACGGCTGCCGGTGGTGTCGGCAAGCGCTGCTTCGTCGGTGCGAAACAGCAGGTCCATCGCGATACCTGCCTCCAGGAGGCTGGCCATTTCCGGGCTCGAGTACCGCTGCAGCTGCTGCAGCTCGGCGCCAAGCGTATCCAGATTGCGGTCCATCCTGTCGATATCGCGCTCCAGGCGCACTACCGTGGACCTGGACGCGGCAAGCTCTGATGAAAGCGACTCGATCTCGTTGCTCTTGCGGTGCAGGTTATCGCCTATACCGGCGCCGATAGCGGCGCCGATGATCAGACCCACCGGTCCGCCCGCGGCTGCACCGACAACCGCGCCGGCACCGACGCCGATCTTTTCCTGCTTGGACGTGGCCGCCTGTGCGGCAACCGGCGCTATCGTAACGAGGCTGAGAGCCGTGATCGCAAAAATCGTCTTACGCATTGAAATCTCCTTGGTGTAATGCGGCCACTCCGGTGGCCGTCGACAGGATGATTACAAGGCGAAAAAGCGGTGCGCGCGGGGCTGCGCGATGGAAATCCGGCGATCAAATATGGCAAAAAGTGCGCTTGCCGCTGTCAGCGGTCCCAGTGCGTCAACGCAACGAACGTGCCGCCGTTGCGCTCGCAGAGCACGCGCATCAGCTGTGAGAACTTGTGAGCGGTCGGCGGGATATTGCCGCCGCCGCGGAACAGGAACGGGAAGCCGACCGCGTGTATACGCACCATTCGGTTGCCCTCGGCATCCTCGCGATTCACAGTGTCGACCTGGCGCACCACGTTTTCGACGGAGCGGCCGCTGAACTCGTCCCCGAAGACATAGATGCTGATCTTCTTATCCGGAGACCAGTACGTGCTGATTGCGTAGATAATGCCATCGACCGGGTTACTGTCGCTGAACGGGCGCCACAGGCGCATCGTGTTCTTGATGGCTTCGCGGCGACCGGGGGTATCGGGAATCCACTTGCCCGCGTACTGCGAGAACATGTAGCTGCCGTTGTCGTTCATTATCTGCAGGCCCTTCACCTGCGGATAGACATCCAGCGTTTCGGTCAGCTTCCTTTGCACGCGGTCCCAGTTGTACTGCTGCATACTGCCCGATGTGTCGATAATGAAAATGATGTACTCGCTGTCCACGGGAATGCCAGCGACGGCATCGTCATCAGCGCGCTTGTAATAGGGTTGCAGGCGTCGCATCTCCTCGGTGAGGCGCTGCTTCGCAGAGGCCAGAGCACCTTCGTCGATGGTCGAATCGGAATCCTCCTGCGACGCTTCATACTGGCCCTTCACCGTACTGAGTTCCTGCTGCAGCCGGGCGAGCTGGATCCTGGTATCGGAGGTCTGCTCGCGCACGTCGGTGAGTTCACGATTCAGTATCGCGGTCTCGCCACGGATGTCGAAGAGCTCCTGCTGCAGCAATGCGATCAGGGACTCCAGGTCGTCCTGGGTCTTTTCGATGATCATCGGCTCGTAGATCTTGGACAACACGAGCAACAATATGATCGCGCCGAATCCGCAGCAAATGCAGTCCAGGAAGGAAAGGCTGAAGGCCTCAACGTTGCGACGTCGTTTTCTCATAGTCGCTCCGTCATCCTACGGCCAGTCGCGGCTGACGGCCATGAAGGAACCGCCGGTGCCGTAGGCCAGCGTCCAGTATGCGATGGCGGCGTCGTAATCGCCTTCCATCGGGAACAAAAGAATATTGACCGGGATTCCGCTGGGCAGTTCGCGGATCGAGCGGCCGTGCATGCTCATCCGATCGCGGCCGGTCACCATCCGGCGATTCGTCGAAGACTCCATCATCGTCGGCAGACCGTCGACCAGCAGGATGATGTTGTCCGGGCGCGGTGTCAGCGTGGCGGCAACCTCGTAAGCCGCGCGCAGGTTGGTGCCGTTTTCGGGCGTCGTGCGCCTCAGCACCCGTAGCGCCTCGTCCAGCTTGGAGCCGTCGTCTGCCTCGAGCCAGGTGCCGTCGCTGCCCTTGATCACCGGCTCGACCTCGTTGTTGAACATGTAGATCTGGAACTTGCTGCCCGGCTTGAACTGCGACGTGAGCCAGTCGACGCTGGCCACTACCTGGCGCCACTTGACGGCTCGCAGCTTGTCCGCGTCCGACATGTTGCGGCGGCGGATGATATTCACGATCGTGTCGTCGAGCATACTCGCCGAACGGTCGACGAGTATCAGCGTACGGTCGCCGCCGAGCTTGAGTCCCGTCAGGTACTGGCGGTCGCCTTCGCCCTTGAACTCCCGGATCCTGGCGCCCTGGTTGTCTTCCTCGGCCTTTAGCGCGAGCAGGCGCTTGACTTCCTCTTCCAGCGACTTGATGTCGCTCTGCAGCTTCTCGATGCGCTCGATCTTGGCAAGCGTTTCGTCGTCGTACTCGGCGAGCTCTTCGCGCAGTTCCTTGATCAGCGCGATGATCTCCGCGATCTTGCCTTCCGCCGTCTGCTTCTCGTCCTCCAGCGTCTCCATCGTGTTCTTCGCGAGCACCATGTTCTTGCGGCCCTCGAGTATCTCGACCTCGAGGCGCTTCGTCTCGGCCATCAAGTCGGTCGGGTCCTCTTCCGTGGACTCCTGTACCTGCGCATTGATGATCATGAATAACAGGATGACGGCGCCGAAACCGCAGCTCATGCAGTCGAGGAACGACATGCTGAAGACCTCGAACGGCCGACGCTTACGAGCCATCGTCAGGCTCCGTCATGATGACTCGAAACTCGTAGCCCGGGGTGCCCAGGCGAACGACGTCGCCGACCTGGAGGACAGCGGACCCGTCGATCTTGTGTCCGTTGAGGAATGTGCCGTAGCGGCTGAAGTCCTGCACGACGCACTGGCCATTGCTGCGCTCTATCGAGCAGTGCCGTCGTGACACGCCGGGCATGTCGCCGCGCAGGTCGATCCAGCGCTCGCCGGGCACGGGCTGCGACCCCATTACCAGGGCCCGGCCGTCGATCGGATACGCCGTATTGTCGAATAACAGGTGCGTGGGCTGCCCGGCGGTCACGGGCGCTTCGTCCTTGTCGATACTCACGGCTGACTGGTCCCACGGCAGCTGCCTGATGAGAGTCACGCCGCCATCGCCACGTTGCATGTCGCGGCAACGGGTGAGCAAGCCTCGCGCCGTAGCCCCCGGTTCGAGCAGGAATACCTCACCGCCAACGCGCGCGGCCAGCATATCCGCAAGTCCCGGCATGCGCGCGGCGCGATCGCTCAGCTGAATTGCCGGAGTCTCCTCGGCCCGGAAAATGGCCCGGAGCTGGCTCGCTATGCGCTGGTAAACGGGCGCCGCCGCCGAGATCAGGTCGAGCGATTCGAGTTCGGCGCTGTGAGCGATGCCCCGGAACTCGATCTCGAGCGCCAACCTGTCGTTGGCCGATGCGGCTGCGAGCCATTCGCCGAGGCGATCCAGCAACAATTGCTCGGTCTCCGCAGTATGCAGTGGGTCGAATCGCGACTGCTTGACGAAGGCATCCGAGATCACGCGTATCCAGGCGTCATACAGCGAGAGCATGCCGCTGGTCTCGATCACGACGCTGCGATCGAGCTGCGCCTGGCCGTTCTGTCTCAGGCGTGACAGCGTCGCAACATGAAGGCTGAGATCCACGTGTACGGGCACTGCGCCCTGGTATTCCCGGCGTGTTGCAGCGACGGCGGCATCGACCAGGCCGGCCACAGGGACGTCCAGTTCATTGGCAATGCCGAGGAACAGGCCGAGGTTGTCGCCCGTCATATACGCCGGTACTGCCACGACCAGGCGGTCGCCCGATGCAGCGACGGTGTTCCAGATCTGTTCGAGCTGCCGGCTTACGAGGTCCGCGGCACTCAGGTGCTGGAAAAGACGGTCAGGCAGTGCGTCGGTCGTCAACTCCGACCAGAATCGATTATGGATCCGGCGCGGCTTTATGCGCGCGTTTTCGAATGCTTTCGAGCCCGTGGTCAGCTCGTCGTCGTCGAGGAGCGCGAAACCAGGCTCGCGGTAGAGCAGCCGCTCGGCGCTGAGTACCGAGATCCCGGCGTCGTTGATATGTGCTGCCAGCAGGGACACGAGTCGCTCCGCCCGGTGATCAGTCCGATCTCATGTGGCGGATCAGCTTGTCGTCGCAGTACGCCTGCGTATCGAACACGAGACGCTCCTGCAGTAGCTGCAGCTGATACACCAGGAACATAAGAAAGATACTGATCAGGAGTGCTACGAAGGTCGAGTTGAAAGCGACGCCCAGGCTCTGGGTAACGCCCGCAATATCGCCCTGTACCGCTTTGTCCGCCTGGGCCAGTGCCTCACCGATACCGCGCACGGTGCCGATGAAGCCGATCGAAGGAATCGCCCAGGAGATATAGCGGATCATCGACAGCTCCGATTCGAGCAGCTCAGCCTCGGACTCGCAGATCGTATTCGTGCTGCTCGAGACGTCCTGGATACTGTGCGTCGAATTGAACCGCCGCAGCGCGTTCAGCAGGGCTCGCGGCAGCAACATCCGTTGCTGATCATCAGGCAGCTGCTGCACCTGGCGTGCAAATTCGCGGGTGTCCTCGGGCAATATTCGCATGCCCTCGGCAACCGGGACGAGATCGACGTCGAGCAGGCGCCGCTCTCGCGTGACCTTGACCGCCTTGTACCCCATGATCGCCAGCGCCCAGAACATGAGGATGAAACAGGCTTCCTGTTCGAGGTCCTTGATCAGCACGGGAATGCGGCGCTCCCGAACATAGTCGGGATCGGCGGCAGCCGCGGCATTCTGCTCCTCGATGATTTGCGCCGCGTTCGGTCGTATTACCGACACGTAGAACGCATGCACCACGATGATCGCAATGATCAGCGCGAACATCTGGTACACGAACTCAACAGGAATGTTTTTCTTGTTCATAGATCAACAATGCCAGGTTTGAAAATCGGTCCTAGATGTCCGTCGGAAAAGGGATCGCCTGGTCGGCCGGAATATCCTCGGTCGGCACGAAATCCTCCTCCTCCGTATCCATGTAGCTTTCCTCATCGAGGTCGAGGTCGTCTTCCTCGGCGGCGGACGCTTCCTCCGCCGTCTCCTCGGACTCCCGGGTCTCGGCCTCATCTTCGGGCGCACTGTCCTGCGCCCAGATGCCCGTACCGGCAATCAGCAGCAATAGGGTCAACAAGTAACGATGCATCGTCGGTCCTCTGAACTCACCTGTTTATTTGACCGCCGCGGCGCGCAATTGTCGCACGAAATTCAGTCGGCATTACGGGCGACGCGAAAACCGACGTCCGGCCTGGCCTCGTTACCGTAGTCCCGGAAGGAGAAACGCAACTCGGTCGGCGTTGCGTGGCGCCAGCTCGACCCCCGAATCACGTACGACTGCCCGCGCTCGGGGCCGAGCGGATCCACCAGCGGCGCGCTAACGCCGGGCGCCGGCACGGTGTAGAAATCGTTGACCCATTCCGCGACGTTGCCGGCACCGTCGAAAATGCCCAGCGCGTTGGCAGGAAACTTACCGCCCTCCGCCGTCGACGCAAAGCCGTCGTCGTAGCCGGGTATGATCGTGGGCACGAGATCGGCGGCCGACTTGTCGGCGTAGTTGCCCGCAGCACGCCGCGGCGGCCATTCCTTGCCCCAGGAGTACTTGAGCGCGCCGTTGCCACCCTGGTAACGCATGGCCCACGCCCACTCGGCCTCCGTCGGCAGCCGGTAACCGTCCGGGAACGGCCGGATGGCTACCCACTCGCCGAATTCCTCCTTGTACACCGGCGTAAGACCTTCACGGGCACTGAGCCAGTTGCAATACTGCACGGCATCCGCCCAGGTGACGTTGGCCACCGGGTTGTTGTCTCCCGCCATCGATGGATGGATATCCGCACCCGAATCGTGGTTTTCTCGGAACTGCGCGAATTCGCGGTTGGTGATTTCCTTGACACCGATCAGGAACGATCGGGTCAGCTGGACGGGAACGATCACCTCGTTCGCGCGCCTGCCCTGCTCGCTGCGCGACGAGCCGAGCGTGAACGTGCCGGGCTCGACCAGGCGCAGTACCTGCCCCGCCGCCGTCTTGCGCTCGAGCGAAACCGACTGTCGTTCGATCTCTTCGAGCGAGCGAAGACTCGCTGACAGCGTCTGTGGATAGCCTGGCCGCGGCGTCACGGTACGCGACCATGATTCGTAACCCGTCTTGCGCACTTCGATGCGATGCGGCGCCGAGCTCAGGCGTAAGGTCGCACTGCCCTTACCGCGTGCCTGCCCGTCGACGTAGACGGTAGCGTCGGCCGGCTGTACGTTGACCGTCAGCGTGCCGGTCCTCGCGGTCAGATCGACCGTAATCGAGTCGCTGGCAGCCGCTTCGAGGCGCACCTTGCGACTCGTAATCCCGTAGCCGGCCTTCGAAAGCCCGATTTCGTAGTTGATGTCCGGCGCAAGATCGAGCGTTATTGGCGACTGGCCACGATAGCGGCCATTCACGGTCACGTTTGCGCCGCGCGGAATCGAGTTAACGAGCAGCCTGGCATTAGCCGGCTGCAGCCGTATCAGCGGCAGTGCCGTGTCGGTATTGGGCTCCGCAACCACCGTGCCGTCCCAGGCACTGTAGCCGTCCCGCACCACGCTGATCGGGTGCGAACCTTCCATGAGTTCGATGGTCGCCGGCGTTTCCCCGACCTGTTCCTCTCCCGCATAAATGATTGCCCCCGGCGGTTCCGAGTCGATCGCAACCTCGGCCCAGCGCGGCACGAGCTGCACACTGAGCTGTTCGTGCCTGCCGAGACCGGGCACGTTGATCACACCGCTGTAGGGCAAGAACCGATCCGCACGTACGCTGATGCTGTGCTCGCCGGGCAACAACTCGATCGGACCAAACGGAGCCGTCCCTGTCTCGCTCTCGTTGATCGCCACGACCGCCTCGGTGGCCGGATTCGTAACGACGGTTACGTGACCGGGCAGCTTGCGCATCTCGATGTCGATGATGACGTTCTGCTCGTCCCCGACCTCGAAGTTCTGCGTGACGTCGTAATACCCCTGCTGGGATACCTGTACGGTATAGCTGCCCTTGCGCAGCAGCACGCGATCGCCGAGCGGCATGCGAAACCAGCCGCCACTGACGGAGAACGAATCCGGCTCGCCGGGTGTCACCTCGAATTTCACCGATTTGGCGCTAAACAGGAGATACGAGACCACAACCAGCACGATCAGCGCCGTGCCGATAATCCAGCGCAGGGTACCGTGGCCGGCCTTCTCCCCACTCGCCGTGGGCGCCTCCGCCGCGCGCCGGAATGCCGTGGGCGCAATGGTTTCCTCGACCGGCTGTTCACTCTGATCGCCGAGCTCGGGCGGCTTTGTGACGTAGGCACTGTCTTCGAGCCGGACCTCGAGAATCAGGCGGGCCGAATCCATGTGGACGACGATGCGGGTGCCGAAATAACGCAGCTCGTCCCCATCCTGCAGCCGCCGGCTCGCGCTGAGCGGCTCGCCGTTGATCGCCATCGATTCGTCGCGGCCGACGGGCTGCACGAAGGGCGCATCGTCGAGCACGTCGAGCATCATGACCGGAGCGGCACCGGGACCGGGCAGGCGCAGTTCGCAATCGTTCCCTGTGCCGACGCGAATCGGCAGGCGCTCAGCGTCTATGCGTCGTTCGCCCTCAACATCCCTGATGAATAGGTTCAGACTCAAATGGGTTCCTCGCAGCGAACGACAACGGGCTCCATGTCAATTTCCGGTGCCACGCGGAACTCGAGCCGCACGTCACGGTATCCGGGACGCACGCCAACCGCAACGTAGGTGCCCGGCCGAAGGCGGAGCTCGTGTTCGTCAAAGCTGCCGAGTTTACCAACTTTGTAGATTGAAACGTCGGTCTGGTTGTCCGAAACGAGTGTGATCGTCAGGGGTGTCGCCGCCCGCTTCAGCAGCCTCGACAGCTCGTCACGCCGATCCGCCAGCCGCGGCCCGATGTTTTCCATGCGCGTGATGTCGAGCAGCAGCCCGGTCGCAGCCTGCATCGTGGACGGCCGGCTCAGGCTGTCAGGCTCAGTAATATAGCCTTCCAGCTTTTCATGCAGCGCCTCCATCTGCCGTGCCCGGCCAAGACCGTCCTGTGCAAAAGCCAGGTTGGAATCCAGTTCCAGAATGCGCTCGTAGGTATTGGTCGCGTCAGTCCACTCCTCAGCTTGCTCTTGCTGCTGCGCCTTGCGCTCCAGCGACGCGATCTCCTGCAGCCGGATGCCCTGGTCGACCTGCAACAGTCCATCGGCCGGCTCGGGCGATCCCGGCCTGAGCTGCTCCGCCATGCGAAACGCCGCACGCGCGGCAAGAAAATCGCCTTCGGCGAGCGCGGTCAGCCCCTCCGTCATGCGCTGGTCGAACTCCATCTGGGTAATCGTGCCGCGCACGCGCTCCAGCGCCTTCTGCGCAGGCTCCCAGGCCGGGTCCAGTTCGACGGCCCGCTCGAAGCTCTGCCTGGCCGCCTGCAGCTCGAGTTCCTTTTCATGCAGCAGCCCCTGGTCCATCAACGACAACACGGTCTCGAGATTGCGTGCTCGCCGCAGCCCCTCCTGCGCGCCGCGATGCCCCGGGCTGATAGCGGCGGCAAGATCGAACAGGCGCACGGCCTCGACGGGATCGGCTGCCGCGAGGGCCGCTTGCGCTTCAGCGTAGGTCGATTCGAAAACCTTGTCGACTTCATCCAGCAGCGGTTCAACGACGTCAATCGCTTCGCGGTATTTCCGCGACGCCGTGGCATAGTCGCGGGCCAGGTACGCTGCATCGCCTTCGGCATAAACGGCCTGCGCACGCGCAAATCGCAAACCACCCCAGCGCTGCACGGCGCGGCTCTCCAGCGTATCCATCTTGGCCAGCAGCTCGCCGAGCACCTCCTCGGTCGCCGCGCGGTCCTGGACACGCCGGTCGCGGCCGCTAAGGTCATCGATATTCTCGTTGAAGTCGACCTCCGGCTCCTGCTCTTCGTCTGCGGCCGCCGGACTGGCTTCTTCCGGCGCAGCCGAATCGGCGGCCGGCTCGACCGCGGGCTTCTCGACGGTCTTCGGCAACAGGAAAACGACAGCAAGCAGAAGCAACAGCAAGGCGGCGAGACTGATTCCCAGTGTCCGGGGGCTCATGCCGCTCGTCGCGGTTGTGCTTGCGCTACCCGGCGCCCGCGGCGCCTGCCGCTGCGGGCGCACGGCTTCCCGTGTCTCGATGAGCTCATCCTGCGCTCCGCCAGCCGAGGCAACGTAGCGCTTCGCGGCCGGTCCCGGCGCGTAGCCGAGTTCCGCCAGGCGGCTTGCGACGGTTTCCGCATCCGGCCTTTGCGACGCATCCTTGTCGAGCATCCGGGCGACGAGATCTCGCAGGCCGGCCGGCAGGTCAGAACCGTCGGCCGCCGTGAGCGGCAGCGGCACCTTCTCGACAATGTCGCGCGCCGTGTCTTCCGAACTCCACGGCGAGCGCCCGCTCACCAGCTCATAAACCAGGCCGCCGAGTGCGAAGATGTCGTCCGCGGGGTCCGGCGCAACTCCTGACAGCTGTTGCGGACTGGCCGCAATGAGCGAACCGCCGCCAGGGTCGTCGCCGCCAGTCGCGGCAACGCCGAAATCGATCAGGTACGGTGCGCCGTTGTGGTCGAGAAGAATGTTCGCGGCTTTGACGTCCCGATGAACGACCCCTTTGGCGTGTGCATATCGCAAGGCGTCTGCAATGAGGGCCACCGGCGGCAGCGAATCCGCCACGGGTACACCGGCAAGCACACTGATATCCGGGCCGTCGATGAACTGCAGGCTGTAAAACGCGCCGTCGTCATCGTGAAATTCGAACGCGCGCACGATGTGTGCGTGCATCAGACGAATGGCGAGCTGCCACTCGCGCCGCAATGCATCGGCACCGACGCGGTCATCGACAAGAATCTTGAGTGCGACGGAGGCGCCGGTGATTCGGTCGGTCGCAAGCCAGGTCTCGGCCGCGCCTCCTCTGCCTAAGCGGCGGGCTAAGGTATACCGATTAGCGAGCCGGGTACCATCACTGAGATCTCGCGCCGGTTTTCGATCGCTCATCCAGTCGGTTCAGCCTCGCGAGCAGGTGACCCAACCTCGATCGGTGTCGGGAATCCGGTTTCCGCCTCGTAGATCTCACGAAGCAAGCGGCGCCAGCTTTCATACTGCGCCGCGGCCGTCCCTGTCAGGCGGCGCGTCTGGCCTTCCACGTCGATGACCATCGGCGCGGCCTCCGAGCCGAAGGATTCCGACAACTCCTTGATCGCTTCGACGTGCAGCGTTGCCTCGGAACGACGCGAGAAGCCGGCGAATATCTGGTCGATGCCCTGTGAGATGCCGATGCTCTGCAGGCTGCGCTGCATGCGCCGCGTCGACGAACTCGAGCTGTCCGTGTCCACCGCCAGCGATCCGGCGAGTACAACGACGCCCATCAGTGTCTGCAGCGTGGCCGAACGCTTGACCTGCCGGTAGTTGATGGCTTCTTCGCGCGACGTCTTGCGCCACGCGCTGTACGGAATCGCAATGCCGTAATAGAAATTCGCGTAATGCTCGTTCAGCGTATCGACGACCAGCCGGTCGCGCTCCCGGATCTGCCGCAGGCGCGCCACGGAGGGGTCGTTTTCAGCCGGCAGTCGCACGACCTGCACGATGCCGTCTTTATCGGTCGCCAGGTGCTCGCCGAACTGCGCGGGTGACATGTCACCGAAGAACTGCAGCTCGGAAACCTGGCGGATACGCCTTATCTCCGCCGGCGGCATCTCCGCCACGAATGCCTGCAGATCGTTTGCAATGTCATTGAAGACCTTCTGGTAAGGATCGAGGCGCCTGTCACGCCGCTCCGAATACGACGAGACACCCGTTTGCGCCGTGTATTTCTCGGAATACCAGTGCCGGCCAGTCGCGTCGTCCACCGATATCTCGAGCTTCACGTACTCACCGTCCGATTTCTCGATCCGGCCGCTGATGATGACGTCCGTGAACGCCTCGCGCGATGGTATAACGCGCACCGCGCCCCAGTGGCCGGTGCCCTGCAACGTCGTTTTGAGGTGGTACGGCAGGTAGCGCGCTTCGGCGCCGCGGATTTCCTCGTAAATCCGGCTATCCAGAGGATCGTTGTCCTCCGGCACTCCGTCGTCGAATTCCACGACGCCGATATCGAGCAACATGGCCTCGTCGACGGGATCATCCGCGACGACGAGTTCGGTTTCTTCGGCGGTAATGACTTCGTTGACGGTGCAGCCCTGGACGGCAAAAACGACCAGGGCGACAAGCGGTGCTGCTCTCCTCATAGTTGGCAAACCGTCTCCTTAGATCCCGTTGTACTTACGATACTCTTCCCACAGGCGCTCGCGCAGTTCCGGGTCTTCTTCCGCGAGGGCCGCCTCGCGCAGCTGCCGCGCGATGATATCGTCGTCGACCATTACCGGTATGTCGTCCGGCGTACGCTCGCGAACTTCCTCTTCGCTAAGGCCGGCCACCGGCGACTCGCGCTGCGCCTGGGGCTGGTTAGCCACGGCTACCGAGCCGGCACCCGAACCGCCCGCCGCCTGTTCGCCGAGGCTGATGCCACCGGCTCCACCACCGGAGCCACCGTTGCCGCCGAATCCTTCCATGTTACGACCAACCGATGCGACTTCCTCCTGTTCCTCGCTCAGCACCTCGTCAAAACCACCGATCGACTCGTCGAGTTCGCGCCCGAGCCGTTCGGCACGCTCGGCGTCCGTCTCGGCAGGAAACTGGCCAGCGCTGCCCGCACCGCCCGTTCCGGTTCCGCCCGCAGCGCCACCCTCTCCGGCCGCGCCACCCTCGGTACCTTCGCCGGCACCGGCGCCGCCGCCGGCAGCCTCGGCGGATTCGCTCGCCGATGCACCGCCGCCCAGACACTCTCCGGCCTGGCCCATACCGCCGACGCCGCCCGGGAGTGGTCCGGTGTCACCGCAATCGCCGGCACTCTCGCCATCGCCATCGCCGCCATCGGCACCTTCACCGGCCGCGCCTTCGGCGCCGTCACCACCTTCGCCACCGCTCATCCCCGGTCCACCAGCCGGCGTGGGGAATTCGATCTGCGGAACGCTGCCGACGCCGCCGGATTGTCCGGCGCCGCCGCCCGAGGAACCACCACTGGGTGACGCGCCACCGCCGGACGAACCGCCGCCCGACGATCCACCGCCTTGCTGACCGCCGCCCTGCGAACCGCCGCCGGACGAACCACCGCCCTGCTGACCGCCGCCCTGCGAACCGCCGCCTTGTTCGCCGCCGCCCTGTTCGCCGCCGCTGCTCTGTTGCTCGCCCTGGGAACCCGAACTGCCGCCGGATGAACCGCCCGATGGCGGTGACGGCATGCCGCCCGATGGCGGAGATGGAATACCGCTACTGGGAGGCTGGATGACCGAGGACTTGCAGCCGGCAACGAAGAGCATCGCGGCAACTACAACCAGGCCGGTTCCGGCCCAGCTGACTGAAGAACTGGCTGACTGTTTGCGGTTCATTTACTCGTGCCTCTCGATGGCGAGTGTGGAGGCCCGGCCTGTTACGTAATGACGACCCGGAACGACCCGTATTCCTTATTCTGAACGCGAAACGTACGTCGGAGTTCCATCGGAATTCCGGCATCCGCCGGGCCGGCAAACGCGTTTGCGACCTACCGTGACGATAATACGCTGCCAGTGGTCAATCAATAGCCTTGCAACGCGTGTGAAAGTTTCCACAAAGTAAAGACAAATACCGGATTTTACGGGATTTTATATCAGCAAACGATTGATATTCACGACTTGCGACGCGAATTCCGGCGCGCCGGCGGGCGCTTTCTGTACACGATGAGTGACAGATCGTCCGGCTTGGACGGCTCTTTGTTGTTGGTCGCCTGCATACGCCTTCGTGCGAGCTCCACGACGGCACCCACGGCAGCATCCGCCGGTCCCTTGCGGATGTGCTCGATAATTTCCTCCACATGCACGTTATCCATCAGTCCGTCAGTCGCCAGCAAGACGGTGTCCAGCGGCTGCAGTTCCACCGGTGCACCGATGTCGATCTTCATGTCGCTCGTGCCAAGGAAATTCGACACGAGATGCCGTTCAGCGTGGTGCAGCGCTTCGCGCTCGTCGAGAAAACCCGCCTCGACCGCGAAACCCGTCGGCGAATGTGCCGTCGTCTGCAGCCTGATGCGGCCCCGCTGACCGACGACCAGCGCTTCGGAATCACCGATCTGGTAGGAGCGCGCAAGCTTCCCTTCTATGGTGACGACCGTCATCGTCGTCGCCGATCCGTTCGCGAGCCGCATTACGGCCTCGTTTGCGGCGTCGATGCCGTCGAGGATCGCGGTACGCAGGACCACTGTTTCTGACATCGCGATCGACAGGGCTTCGACGAGCGACGATACCGCCGTCAGGGAGGCACGTTTTCCGGCAGGCAGCCCCCCGGCGCCATCTGCGACGACCAGCACGACGGACTCCGGGCCCCAGGGAATGACGGCAATGGTGTCCTCGTTCTCCGTGTCCTTGTCGGGCGCGCGCTCGGTAAATGCGACCACCGAGCCGCCGCCCACAGCCGCGGCCTGGCTATCCGGCTTGAACGCGCCGTCCAGCAACAGCAGGCCATCGATGAGATTCGACACGATGTGACCCGCGCGCGCTGTCAGGCGCGCTTCACGGGCTCCCTGCACCAGGCGCAGTAATTCCAGAACTCCCGTGCGATGCCCCAGTCGCAGGCATTGCAGCGGTGCCGGCTGCCGGGCAGCTTCCAGGGCTTACGCACTTTTATCCGGCACCAGGGGCAATAGCGCATGAACGGCATCAATTGTCCGCGGCAGCGCTTGTTGCTGCAGCGCGCGGAATAACGCTTGTCGGGGTACCTGCGTGTGGTCTCCTCGACGAAACCGGGACCGTAGCACCACGGACAATAATCCCAGTCGTTCTTGACGCCGCGCTCGCATCGCGGACAGCTCGATGGCATGGACGATTCCGAACTCCTCGCCGGGTTGTCGAATCCGCACCACGGACACGCCTGCATACTCTCCGAAACCGGGCCCTCACAGTGCCGGCACTGGTGCCGCGTGTCGAGGACCTTTTTGTACTGCCGCTGAAACTCGCGCCATTGCATGCGCCGCCATGTCGTTCCTGCCTTGCGATCACCCCGCGCACGGGAGCGCTTTTGCCGGCGCGCATGGGCCTGCAGCTGTTCGAACGCGGACATCATCTGCACCGCGTCGCGATAGCGATTGGCCGGATCGAGCTGAATCGCTTTGCGCAGCATTTCCACGAGTTCCGGCCGCACTTTCGCGGTCAGGCGCTCGTGTCCGACCATCGGCCAGGCGAACGGCCACTCCGGCAGTTTCCCCGACAACAGCCGGTACAGCACCAGCCCGAGCGAAAACACGTCGGACTGGAACTTCGGCCGGCCCATGGCCTGCTCCGGCGCAATGTAATCGATGGTGCCGGAGCCGGACGCCTTGAGCGTGCGCAGGCTGATCTTTGCGAACCCGAAGTCGCATAGCTTCAGCTGGTTGCCGGGAAACAGGATGTAGTTCTCCGGCTTGATGTCGCAATGGATGATCTTGTGCTCATGGGCGTGGGCCAGGGCGGCGATAGCCTGGCCGGCAAGATCCAGTGCGCGCGCTGTCGAGATGCGGCGCTCGATCCGATCGGCCAGCGACTCCTCGCCGAGTTCCATCGCGATTACGAAGTGGTCGTCGATATAGCTCGCATTGAGCACCGTCAGTATGTTCGGATGCTGCAGCTTCGTAGCGACCTGGACTTCGTGGAGGAATTCCTCGTGCCCGGAGTAAGCGTCGGCCTTCGGTATCTTCAGCGCGACACGCTGCTTCTGGATCGTGTCGTAGGCACGGTAAACATCAGCGAGAGGGCCGGACGCAATACGGCCGAGGATCCGGTATTTTCCGATTTTCTGGCGGGCTCTCAACAATTCTGTCTGCGCTGTCGTAGACGTCCAGCGGCCGTGTGAAGCAAGTCCGCAATCATTGGGCCATTGCAATGCACAGTCAAGCGCAACACAACTGTCACGAAACCTTAAGCCCGCCGTCAAGAAACTCGCCTATCCTGGATCGCGTGCAGAGTCACGAGCCCGACACGACCACTTTAATGAGCCGGCACTTTCGGACGCTGTGGCTGTCCGACGTCCATCTGGGGACCAACGCCTGCCGCGCAGCGGATCTGTACCGGTTCCTCGAGCATGTCAGCGCCGATACGATCTACCTGGTCGGGGATATCGTTGACCTGAAACGAATGAAGTCCCGGCCGTTTTTTCCAGCTGAACATCGAATCGTCATCGGGCGCCTGATCAAACTCGCCAACCATGGCAGCAGGATCGTATTCGTGCCGGGTAATCACGACGAGGAGTTTCGGCGGGTCGCAGGCCTGCAGATCTGCGGCGTGAAAGTCAGGCGCGAAGTCGTGCACGTGACCGCGAGCGGCGAACGGCTCCTGACCATGCACGGCGATATCCTCGATGCGTCGATTCGCGAGGGCACGAATCTCGAGCACTTTGCCGCAGCAGTCTACACGGCCCTGCTCGAAGCCGACGTTCGGCTGCAACGGCTGCGCAGCAGTTTCGGCGGCGATTTTTCCCCCTTGTCCACGCGCATCAAGACGCGCCTGTCGCGAGCGGTTCAGTATATCGAGCGATTCGAAGAGACCGCTGCAGCCTACGCCGCGTCGCGCGGATTCGACGGCATCGTATGCGGGCACATCCACCGCCCCGCAATCCGCCACATCAACGGAGTGCGCTACGCGAACGACGGTGATTGGGTAGAGCACAGAACCGCCATTGCCGAAGACCAGGCAGGCGGGCTCCTGCTCTTGTCGTACAACGCATCCGGCACTATCATCCTGCAGGACGGCGCGGTGCAGGAACGCGCTGCGGCTTGACGTCCTCTTCCGGGGCAGCGCCCCGGGCCAACCGTTCTGAATAACGCGCATGGGCAAACCAGGCAACACCGGCATCAAGCGTGTGATTCGCGCCACGCGATTTTCTGCGCAGGGTTTTGCCCATGCGTGGCAACACGAGGCCGCCTTTCGCCAGGAACTGGCCGGCAGCCTGGTCTTGACGCCCATTGCGCTGTGGCTGGGAACGACCGTCTACGAACGACTGCTGCTCGTCGCTTGCCTGCTGCTCGTGCTGATTGTCGAACTGCTGAACTCGGCGGTGGAAGCGGCGATAGATCGGGTCGGCGACGAACATCACGAACTTTCGGGACGCGCCAAGGATCTCGGCTCCGCTGCGGTGTTCGTCAGCCTCGCCCTTACGCTGCTCGTCTGGGCGGTGGTCGCCTGGAAGCGCTTCTCAGGCTAGCCTGTCAGCGCAACAGCCGACGTTCCCAGCATCGCGCCGATCACGGCGCCGGCAATCACGTCACTCGGGTAGTGCAGCCCGAGGACAATTCGTGAGGCGGCAACCATCAGTGCAAAAGGCGCCATGAACAGGAGCATCGCCGGTTCGAAAGCGCCGTAGAGGATGGTCAGGCTGACGGCGTGCAGCGTATGGCCGGACGGAAAACTATAGCGATCCAGCGGCGCTGTGCCACAGACGATCTCACCATGTGTGACGAACGGTCGCTCGCGCACCAGCCGCTCTTTCAGCGCCTTGTAGATAAGGACACCGGCGAGCCCGGTTGCGACGGCGACGGCGACAAAATCGAGGGCGCCGACATCCTGTCGAACGGCCACAGCCACACCGAGCAAGAGCCAGGCAGGATAGTCTCCGAGCCACGACACGACGCTGAAGAAGCGCCTCACGAGTTCGCGGCGGCTCAGGGCATTTACGCGCAGGCACACATTAAGCTCGAACTGGTCAAGGTAGTCGACCACGATTCAACTCCGTTACTTGTGACCTTGCGACGAATTTTGAGAGCCGATTGCGACAATGGTGTGATTCTTTCGTGACACATTGGTTATATCTGCGTTGCGACGGTAAACGGTCGGTAATCAAACTGTAACCGCCTCTTAAAATCGCGCGGCCACCATGCGCGCCATGCGCATTGCAATAATCACCGACGCGTGGAATCCACAGGTCAACGGGGTTGTGCAGACCCTCACCCGGACCCGCGAGGAACTGGAGGCGCTCGGACACGAGGTTCGCATGGTCACGCCGGAAGGCCGTCGGACTATCGCGTTGCCGACGTACAAGGAGATACGCCTGGCGGTATTTCCGGGCCGCGGGGTACGCCGCGAACTGGATGCCTTCGATCCTGATTGCGTCCACATCGCCACCGAGGGCACGCTCGGCCTTGCGGCACGCAGATATTGCCTGCGCCGTAAGCTGCCTTTTACAACGGCGTACCACACGCAGTTTCCCGAATACGTCAGGGCGCGCGTACCGATTCCCGTCAGCTGGACCGCGAGACTACTTCGCTGGTTCCATCGCCCCGCCACGCACACCATGGTGCCGACGCGGCGGGTACTCGAAAAACTCGAGCGGCGAGGCTTCGACAACGTCGTGATCTGGTCACGCGGGGTCGATGCAAAGCTCTTCTCACCCGCGCCGCGCTTCGACTTCGATCTGCCGCGACCGATATGGATCTACATGGGCCGTGTTTCGGTCGAAAAGAACCTGGAGGCTTTTCTCGATCTCGAGCTGCCCGGAAGCAAGGTAATCATCGGCGACGGTCCCGACAGGAAGCGGCTCGCGTCGCGTTACCCGGACAGCCGCTTCCTCGGCTATCGTTTCGGCGAGGACCTCGCCTCACACCTTGCCGGAGGCGACGTGTTTGTGTTTCCCAGCCGGACCGATACCTTCGGCATAGTGCTACTGGAGGCCATGGCCTGCGGATTACCGGTAGCGGCCCTGCCGGTAGAGGGTCCGGTCGACGTGATTACCTCGAGCGAGGTCGGCGTGCTCGACGAAGACCTGCGCGCGGCGTGCCTGCGCGCCCTGGAACTGGACAGAAACCGGTGCAGGGCTTACGCCGAGAAGCGCAGCTGGCGCCGATCGACGCTGCAGTTCGAGAGTCACCTGTCGCCGCGCACCCGCGCGACAGCCGCCGCCCAGCCCGAAAGCAGCGCCTCGCGCTGATCGCCCGGCATCCGCGGCTCGAACACGGCGTCGCAGCGCCACAAGCGCGACGCCTCCTGCAGATTGTCGATCAGGCCGCACTGCAATGCCGCGAGGTAAGCGGCGCCGAGCACCGTCGATTCGACGTTGGCGGGACGCTCCACCCGGACATCCAGGATGTCGGCGAGAAACTGCAGGAACCAGTCGTTGCCCACCATGCCGCCGTCGACGCGGAGGACGCTCGGCGCCATACCGTCGTCAGCCATCGCATCGAAGAGATCGCGCGTCTGGTAGGCGACCGCCTGCAGGGTCGCGGTCACGACCTGGTCGCGCCCGCTGCCCCGACTGAGGCCGACGATCGCGCCCCTCGCGTCCGGGTCCCAGTAAGGCGCGCCGAGACCTGCGAACGCGGGCACTACGTAGACATCGTCGACGATGCCGGTGCGCTCGGCAACGCGTTCCGAATCCGGTGCGGCATCGATGATCCCCAGTTCGTCGCGCAGCCACTGCAATGCCGAGCCCGCGACGAACACGCTGCCCTCCAGCCCGTAGGTTACGTTACCGTGGATACGGCTGGCGACAGTCGTGAGAAGCTGGTTCTGTGACGCCAGCGCCGTGTCACCGGTGTTGGCAATCACGAAGCAACCCGTGCCGTAGGTGCTCTTGGTCATGCCGTACTCGAAACCGGCCTGCCCGATCAGCGCGGCCTGCTGATCGCCCGCGATGCCGCACACCGGAACCGCGCTGCCGAAACCGCCTTCGGTCGTAGCGCCGAACTCCGCCGCACAGTCGAGCACCTCGGGCAACATGGACCGCGGTATCCGCAGCAGTTCCAGCAAATCATTATCCCAGCGCTGCGTGTGGATATTGAACAGCATCGTGCGCGACGCATTGGTCGCGTCGGTGGCGTGCACCGCTCCGTCGGTAAGACGCCACAACAGGAAACTGTCCACGGTGCCGAACGCGAGGTGCCCGTTATCGGCCAGTCGCCGCGCGCCCTCCACGTTATCCAGTATCCATGCCGCCTTGGTCGCCGAAAAATACGGGTCGAGCCGCAGTCCGGTCTTGCCGGCAACCAGTTCGTCGCCGTAGCGCTCGCCGAGCTCCCGGCAATCAGCCGCCGTGCGCCTGTCCTGCCAGACGATCGCGTTGTAGATGCACTCGCCACTGCGCCGGTCCCACACGAGCGTCGTCTCGCGCTGATTGGTGATGCCGATTCCGGCGACGTCACGCATCGTGATGCCGGCTGTGCCAAGCGCCTCCTGCATGGTGTTCCTGACGGACGCCCAGATCTCCTCGGGATCGTGCTCGACCCAGCCCGACTTCGGATAGATCTGCCGGAACTCCTGCTGCGCACTGGCAACGGCGTTCGCGCGCTCGTCGTAAATGACGGTACGGCTGCTGCTCGTACCCTGGTCGATCGCCAACAGGTACTGCGTCGTCACGTTCGGGTCACCTCCGTAAGGAACAGCGGATTTTTCAAGCGGATCTGCCGGCCCGCCTGGCGCGGGCGGGGCATGCGGCCTTGCTCGCGAGCGATGCTGTCGAGACGCGCGACGACTTCGTCCGGCCAGGGCACGACCTTACGCTCACCGAGGTCGACGTGTAACGTCATCGACTCCGCTGTGGATGCCAGGTACAGCGCTTCTGCGTGGTACATACGGTTGAACTGATGCAGCCCGGTACGGCTGTAACCGAGTATCTGGGTCGTGATGAGATAAGGGTCGTCGAGCGTCAGTTCGCGTTGATACGTCATGTGACATTCGACGGCAAAGGTCGACTGCCCCCTGCTGATGTAGTCTTCATCTACACCCAACCGCTCCCTCAGGGTGACGACCGCAGAATCGAATGCCTCGAGGTAGTTGGCGACATTCATATGGCCATTCACGTCGATCCACTCTTGCGCAACGTGTCCGCGAACGATTTCGAAACCTTCGATCACGTGTTCCGGCACGACGCTCATTCCTGGGCCGTACGCAGCTCGGGGATATCGCGAAAATGCCGCAGCGCTTCGGGGTTTGCCAGCGCTTCGGTGTTCTTTACTTCCGCGCCATGGACGACGGACCGAACCGCGATCTCGACGATCTTGCCACTCTTGGTGCGCGGAATTTCGGGAACGGCGACGATCTTCGCGGGCACGTGCCTCGGCGTCGTATTCTCCCTGATCACGCGACGAATTCGATCACGTAGCGGATCGTCCAGTTCGATGCCGTCGCGCAGCACGACAAACAGCACGACTCTCACGTCGTCTTCCCAGTCCTGGCCGACCGCAATGCTCTCGATGACTTCGTCGAGCTTTTCGACCTGCCGGTAGATCTCCGCCGTGCCGATGCGAACGCCGCCGGGATTGAGAACCGCGTCGGATCGCCCGTGAATGACAATGCCACCGGTCCGCCTGAGCTCGGCAAAATCGCCGTGCGCCCAGATACCGGGATATTTCTCGAAGTACGCGGCCCTGTATCTTGCATTGTCCGGATCGTTCCAGAAGCCGACGGGTGCCGATGGAAACGGCCGCGTACATACCAGTTCGCCACGTTGCTCGATCAGTGCATTGCCGTCATCGTCGAAGAACTCGACCGCCATGCCGAGGCCTCTGCATTGAATCTCTCCCCGCCGCACGGGCAGCGCCGGGTTACCGAGCACGAAACAGCTGATGATGTCGGTTCCGCCGGCAATCGACGACAGCTGCAGGTCGTCACCGATGGCATCGTAAACATAGTCGAAACTCTCGGGCGCGAGCGGCGACCCGGTCGACAGCACGGCCCGCAGCCGCGGCAGATCGAACTCATCGCGCGGCCTCACGCCCGCTTTCTGCAACGCGGAGATGTACTTGGCGCTGGTCCCGAACACGGTAACCTTTTCCCGCTGCGCCATCTGCCAGAGCACGCGGCCGTCGTTGAAAAACGGCGAGCCGTCGAACAGCACGAGTGTTGCGCCCGTCGCGAGGCCGGTTGCGAGCCAGTTCCACATCATCCAGCCACAGGTGGTGAAGTAGAAAAGGCAATCGGCCGTACCGATGTCGCAATGCAGTACGTGCTCCTTGACGATCTGCAGCAAGGTGCCGCCATGACCGTGGACGATGCACTTCGGCACGCCCGTGGTGCCCGACGAATACATGATGAACAACGGGTGGTCGAACGGGACGGGCTCGAACACGAAATCGGCGCCGGGCTCGGCGAATGTGTCGAGCATCACCGCATTGCCGATTACCGACGTATCGGCGGTGCCGCCGGCAAACGGCACCACGACGGTCTGCTCGACGCTGGGAATGGCCCTGACGATCTGTGACACCGTATCGAGGCAGTCGAAACGTTTGCCGTTATAGAAATAGGCGTCGGCCGTGAACAGGACCTTCGGCTCGATCTGTCCGAACCGATCGACGACCCCGTTGACACCGAAGTCCGGCGAACAGGACGACCAGATCGCGCCGATACTGGTCGTGGCCAGCATCGCGATAACGGCCTCCGGGCAGTTCGGCAGGTAGCCACCGACGCGATCACCGCGGGCGACACCGGCGCGCTTCAGGCCGGCCGCGACAGCCGCCACGGCAGTGCGCAGTTCATCGAAGGTGAGCGCGCGCCGTTCCCCGTTCTCCGCCGAAAATACGAGCGCTTCCCGCGCGCCCTGGTGGCGCAGGAGATGCTCGGCGTAATTCAGTTCGCTACCTGCGAACCAGCCGGCGTCCATGATGTTATCGGGGCGCCTGAGGATTGTTTCAGGCGGCGTCGCGAAACGAATGTCGCAGAATTCGCACAGCGCTTGCCAAAATGCCGCCGAATCGTCGATCGACCACCGATGCAGGGAGTCGTAGTCATCGTAGCCCTGTCGCCGCATGAATCGGTACATTGCCGAAGACTTGCGTTTCTCGTCGCTCGGTTCCCACAAGATCGGGTTGTCGCCCATCACCGTCGTCTTTCGATTTGCCGGGCGTGTCAGTATGCACATAACATCAACGCTGTCCACGTCCATTGAGGCTCACAGTGGCCGAATCCATTCCACGGATGATGAAGGCGATCTCGATCACGGAAGCCGGCGGTCCCGCCGTGCTCGCGGAGATCGATTTCCCGGTGCCCCGGCCCGGCCCGTCCGAAGTGCTGATCCGTGTCGCCGCCGCTGGCGTCAATCGTCCGGACGTGCTGCAGCGCCTCGGCCGGTATCCCGTACCGCCGGACGCAAGCCCTTTGCCCGGGCTGGAGGTTGCCGGCGATATCGTTGCTGTCGGCAGCGCGGTCACTCGCTGGAAGGCAGGCGATCAGGTCATGGCCCTCACTCACGGCGGCGGCTACGCCGAATATTGCGTTGTCTACGGCGGCCACTGCCTGCCGATTCCGGCCGGCTTTTCGTTCATCGAGGCGGCCGCGGTCCCGGAGACGTTCTTCACGGTCTGGTACAACGTGTTCATGCGCGGCCGGCTCAGGGACGGCGAGACCTTCATGGTTCATGGCGGCTCGAGCGGTATAGGCACAACGGCTATCCAGCTCGCCCGGGCGCACGGCTGCCGCGTGCTCACCACGGCCGGCAGCGACGAAAAATGCGGCTTCTGCGAACGGCTGGGTGCGGACCGGGCATTCAATTACCGCAGCGAAGACTGGCAGGCCGGTGTTCGCGAAGCGACCGGCGGTCGTGGCGTCGATGTCCTGCTCGACATGGTGGCCGGCCCCTACACGCAGAAGAATCTCGAGTCGCTGGCGCGGGACGGCCGCTGCTCCATCATCGCCTTCCTTGAGGGGCCCAGGGCTGAACTCGATCTGCGCGTCGTGCTGACGAACCGCCTGACCATTACCGGATCGACGTTGAGACCACAGACCGCTGCGGAGAAGGCGCGCATTGCCAGCGAGGTCGAAGCCAATGTGCTGCCGCTTCTTGAATCCGGCCGTGTCAGGCCTATTATTGACGAAACGTTTTCTCTTGACGCTGCCCCGGCGGCGCACGAACTGATGGAGAGCAGCCGCCACATGGGCAAGATCGTACTCACGACCGTTCACGCAACGCGGAAGGTCGCAGCACATGGCTAGTCTGTGGGCCGGCCTGATCGTTGTGTTGCTGATCGCCGGTGCCGGTTACCTCTACTACCGGGTGCGCGGCGCACGACCTGTGCCCGAGCAATTGCGCCGGGGGCAACCGCTGCCGGAATTCGAAGCCCTCGACGAAGCGGGCGAGCGCCTGAACTCACGGGACCTCCGTGGCACGCCGGTCGTCATGATTTTCGTGCGCGGCAACTGGTGTCCGTTCTGCAGCCGGCAGGTGAAGAACCTGACGGCGTATTACAAGGACATCGTCGACCTCGGCGCAAAGCTGATATTCGTCACGCCCAGGCCGCAGGAAACGACACGCCGCGTTGCCGAGTTTTTTAACGTCGAATTCGAATTCTGGCTCGACGAATCTCTGGCGGCGACCCGCAAACTCGGATTATTGCTGGAGTCCGCCGTACCCAAAGATTATTACCCCGAATACGGTAGTGACACGATCTGGCCGACGTCGCTTGTCATCGATGCGGACGGCATCATCCGCTACGTGGAACTGTCGAAGCACATCATCGACCGGCCCAACCCGAAAACACTGCTGCGCGAACTGCACAAAACCATCGACACCTGAATTTCTTCAGCCAGCCTCCGCGATGATCTTGCGCGCCTGCCGGTCCGCGATAGCGGCCGTCGGTTCGCCCGTGCGCGCCGCCTCTTCGAAAATGGCGGCCAGTCGCGGACCAATCTGCGCAACGAGATCCATGACGCCTTTATTGTCCACGTCTCCGAGATACTCGCAGGTGATGCTGATGACGCCGCCCGCGTTAATCACGTAGTCGGGCGCATAGAGGATGCCCGCGTCCGCCAGCCGCTGGCCGTCTTCCGGGGCGCGCAACTGGTTGTTGGCGCCGCCGGCGATAATCCGCGCCCTGATCCGCGGTATCGATTCCTCGTGCAGGATGGCGCCCAGCGCGCAGGGCGCGAGCACGTCGACGTCTGCGTAGAGAATGTCGGCGCTCGATACGCGCTCGGCACCGAATTCGCCGCAGGCCCTATCGACCCGGATCTCGTCGAGGTCGGATACCTGCAGGGTCGCGCCGCCAGCATGCAACAGTTTGCACAGCTCGTAACCGACATTCCCGACGCCCTGCACCGCAACTCGGACACCGTCCAGGTCTTCGCGGCCCAGGCCGGCCTTCACCGCGGACTGGATACCGCAGCAGATGCCGTACGCCGTCTTCGGCGACGGATCGCCGCCGGCCTTGCCCGACTGCAGCGGCAGACCCGACACGTGGCGTGTCTTGCGCGCGATGGTCGCCATGATTTCCTCGCTCATGCCGACGTCTTCCGCCGTGATGTAGTCGCCGTGGAGCGTATCCACGAATTCACCAAAGCGTTCGAACAGCGCGTCGCTGCCATCGAAACCGGGCATCCTCATGATCACGGCCTTACCGCCACCGAACTTCAATCCCGCCATCGCATTCTTGTAGCTCATGCCCTGCGACAATCGCAGCACGTCATGAAGCGCATCGTCATCACTGGCATAGGACCACAGGCGGGTACCGCCCGCGGCCGGACCGAGAGCTGTCGAATGAATCGCGATGATCGCGCAAAGACCGGATGGTTCATCGCGGCAAAACAGCACACGCTCATGATTGTCGAACGCCGGGTCATTGAAGACTGTCATCGCTTCGTTCCTTTCGTGTCCGGCTAGAACGGCACGTCAACCGCTTTGCAGAGAAATTTGATGAATGGCGTCGCCGCGGAGAAGGACGCCTCCACCTTGCGCTGGAATTGCGGATCAAGGCAGTCCTCGACATCGAGATCCCTGACCGCAATAAAACTCTTGCGCCTGATGTCCTCTATCAGCTCATGGTCTTTGTCGAAACCTCGCGGAGCGCGGCTGAGCGACTCGCCGCCAAGTTCGAAATGGCGGCGGAATTTCGCGTCACGCAGCGCGCGCTTCCACTCGGCAGGTTTCTCGACTATACGCTCCCTGATCGCGCGCAGGGAATCCGGATCCGGCCGCCACATCCCGACGCCGAGGAAGACGCGGAGAGGGTCGACATGCACATAGTAGCCCGGAGAGTGAACGTCTTTCGCCTGCTGGTGACGAAACTGGATACCGACATTGGTCTTGTACGGGAGCTTGTTATGCGAGAACCGGGTATCGCGATAGACCCGCATCAGCGATCCGCCCACGCGCTGCGGGATCGCCGTGAAATACGGCGCGAACTGCGCCAGCGGATCCTGCATCGACTGGATGAATCTCAGCGCGACATCGAGCACATGCTCCTCGTAGCGCGCCTTGTTTTCGTTGAACCAGTCACGATTGTTATTTGCCGCCAGCTGTTCGAGAAAATCGACCGTCGCCTTCTCGAAACCGACGTAGCGCGGCAAGCCCACTAGCCGGCGTCCTTTTCGACGACAATTGCGAGCTTCTCGCCGTCCACCAGCACCTGCTCGCCTTCGATTGCCACCTGGTCGGTCGTCGCCCAGGCCAGCACGGTCGTCTCGGGAAGGCGAACGGTGAGCGCGTTGTCGGAGAAGAACGCGGCGGGCGCCACGCTGGCAGGGCTGCTCTCCAGTTCGTAGCGAAACTCCCGCCCGCCCGGAAACCCGGTTCGCGCGGAGACGACGCCTTGCGTCTGCAGGGTCTCGATCTCGTCGCGTGTGAGCAGCAGACCCACGGAATTGTCAAGGATTTTGAGTTTCACTATTGTTTACGATAGTCCTCCGGTCCCGATTAAAGCAAGATTCAACGGGACCGGTAAGTCCGCCCCGGCAGGAGCAGCCCTTGATAACTGACCCCTGGTTTTACGCGGCTGCCGTGCCGGCCGTGCTGCTCTTCGGCATCGCGAAAGGCGGCTTCGGCGGAGGGCTCGGCGTGCTCGCCGTGCCGCTGATGGCGCTGGTCATTTCGCCGCTGCAGGCAGCCGCCATCCTGCTGCCAATACTGTGTCTCATGGACCTTGTGGGCCTGTGGGCCTACCGCGGCAGGTGGATATGGCCTGAACTGCGGATCCTCGTGCCTGCGTCGATGATCGGCATCCTTGCCGGCACGTTGCTGTTCGGCTTCATGAGCGCGGCAGTGGTCAGAATCATCGTCGGCATGGTCGCCATCGTCTTCACCCTGCACTACGTCTACTCAACGCGACACAGACACGACTCGGAATTGCCACATTTTCCGCCGGCAGCAGGCATTGCTGCCGGAGCGGCTGGCGGTTTTACGAGTTTCATCGCGCATTCCGGCGGACCGCCGATCAGCATGTACCTGCTGCGGCGGCCTCTCGACCGTACGGACTTCGTCGCGACGACAGTGCTGCTGTTCGCAGCCATCAATTACGTGAAGCTGCTGCCCTACGGCTGGCTGGGACAGCTTACGGGCGGCAATCTCGTCACGTCGCTGGTGCTTGCGCCGCTGGCGCCGATCGGTGTCTACACGGGCGTATGGCTGCACCGGCGTGTCTCGGACCGCTTCTTCTTCCGACTCATGTACGTATTGCTGTTCGCCGTCGGCTGCAAACTGCTTTACGACGGCGTAACGGGCAGCCACTGAGGCCGGAACCGGCCCACAACAACAATCATGCAGCAGGTCCCTGTCGCGACCTGCCGGATTGAGACTTCGCTTAACGGGTTCGCCGGTAACTCGCGCAGCGGACCGGCATGGCATCCCTTATTCCGGGATGACGTTCTCCGCCTGCGGTCCTTTCTGACCCTGGGTTACTTCCATCGTAACCTTCTGGCCTTCTTTCAGTGATCTGAATCCTTCTGAAACGATCGCGCTGTGATGAACAAAAACGTCCTTGCCGTCTTCGCGCTCGATGAATCCGAATCCCTTATCGTCGTTGAACCACTTTACGGTTCCCGAAACTCTTTCGTCTGACATAGTTACCTCAATAAAACCCGCCTGTCCGCTCGGCATGACATCGCCGTAACGGTGCAGAAACTCCATCGTAACCGCAAATCCCGGCGGGTACGAAAATTTGCGCAAACGCAGTATCCGGTCGAAATGTTACAGAAATAGTAAAACCTCTTTTTTAGTGGATTTTTTTCGCCTTTCCGCACCGCAGCAGGATTGCCGGGCGCAATCGCAACGCGCGGTAAATGCGCAGCTTTGCGCGGATTGCACCGCGTCAGCGGCGATGCCGTACATGACTCCGACCGAGTTTGCGCACGGAATCGCAACCCGCGAGCGCCATCGTGCGCTCCACTTCCGCACGCAGCAACGTCAGCGCTCGTTCTACACCGACCTGCCCTCCGGCCGCCAGCGCAAACAGGTAGCCGCGCCCGATACTGCAGGCATTGGCCCCCAGTGCCAGCGCCTTGACGACGTGGTTACCGCGCCGGATGCCGCCGTCGCAAATGATCTCGAGGCGATCGCGCAGAGCGTCGGCGACTGCCGCGATGCAGTCGACGGGTGCCGGCGATGATTCGAGCTGGCGTCCGCCGTGATTCGACAACATGACAGCACTTGCTCCCGACTCTGCCGCCTTGCGGCAATCTTCCACAGTCTGCACGCCCTTGATCACGAGCGCGCCGGGCCAGCGGCCTGCAAGCCACTCCACGTCCTTCCACGTCATCGAACGTTCGAGCTGCTCGTCGATGTATTTGCGGATGCCGCCTCTCCAGTTCCGTGCGGCCTCGCTGCCGCTGGTGATGTTCACCATCTCGAGGTCCCGCCGGATCAGTGCCCGGTAAAGCCATCCCGGGTGACGCGCGAAACTCGCAAGCTGGCGCAGCCGCGATTGCGGCGGCGCGCCGAAGCCGTAGACGAAGTCACGTTCCCGGTTCCCCGCGACCGGTGTATCAACGGTCAGCTGCAGGGCCGTGTAGCCGGTGTCATGGCAACGATCGAGCCAGTCCTCGGTCAGGCCGCGATCCTTGAAGACATAGAGCTGAAACGCTTTGGGTCCCGCGGTCTCAGCCGCGACGTCCTCGATCGTCGCCGTGCTAAGGGTCGACAGGCTGTAAAACATGCCGAACTTCTCCGCAGCGCGCGCCACCGCGGGCTCGCCCCCCGCATGAAACAGTTTCGAAGCGCCTGTCGGTGCGATCATCACAGGCCAGTCCACCGCCTGTCCGAATAGTGTCGAGCGCAGATCGATGTTGCTCACGTCGGAGAGCTGCGATGGCAACAGTTCGTAATCCGCGAATGCCTCCGTATTTCGTGCCAGCGAGAGCTCGTCGTCGGCGCCGCCATCCATGTAATGGAACACGGGCGCCGGCAGCCTGCGCCTCGCCATGCGGCGGAAATCCACGAGGTTGTTACACCGGCTGATCTTCACGAAATCAGAATAGCATGCCGTTGGACACAGTCCGCTCTGCTGCTGCTATGATTGCGCGCCAGCCGAAGACGGATACGTGCGCACGTCATGAACGAACTTCCCGACAAGCGATCGCAGGACAGGGTGGTCGCAACCTGGTTGCTGATCTGCTGTGGACTGGTATTCGCGATGGTCGTCCTCGGAGGTGTTACGCGGTTAACGGGATCCGGTTTGTCCATGGCCGAATGGCGGCCGATCATGGGAACGCTGCCGCCGCTCTCCGACGCCGAGTGGCAGCGCGTTTTCGAAATCTACAAGCAGACGCCCGAGTTTCAGAAAGTCAATTCGCACATGGACGTGCACGCCTTCAAGGGGATCTTCTGGCTGGAGTACCTGCATCGACTGCTCGGCCGGCTGCTCGGCCTCGTATTCCTCCTGCCGCTCGTGTACTTCGCGGCTCGCAAGTACATATCGCCGCGGCAGCTACCCTGGTACCTGCTCATGTTCGCACTCGGCGGCCTGCAGGCGGTGATCGGCAAGATCATGGTCGCGAGCGGCCAGGTTGACGCCCCGCAGGTGAGTCATTACCGGCTGACGGCACACCTTTCCGCCGCGTTCCTCGTATTCGCGCTGATGTTCTGGCGTGCACAGTCACTGCTGCACGGGCCGCCGGTCGGCACACCACACCGCTGGTATTCGCGAACGCTGGCGCTCACCGCGCTGATTGCGGTCACGATCGTCTCCGGCGGCTTCGTCGCTGGACTCGATGCCGGGCTCATTTACAACACGTTTCCGAAAATGGGCGATTACTGGATTCCGCCCGGCCTGCTGGCGCTCGAGCCCGCCTGGCGGAATGTTTTCGATAACATCACGACGGTGCAGTTCGATCACCGGCTGCTCGCGATCATCACATTCACGCTGATCGCTGTTTACTGGTTGCGCGCGAGAAGCGCCGATCTGCCACGACGCGCGCGCGGCGGCGCGAATGCCCTGCTCGTGGTTGCGGTCCTGCAGGTGGTTCTCGGCATTCTCACCGTCATACACGCGGTGCCGACAACGCTGGCGGTGAGCCACCAGGCCAACGCCCTGCTGCTGCTTACGGCCGCACTGTACCTTTTGCACTTCCTGAGGCGCGGCTGACCGCTGTGCCATAGGTGCAAATACCCATATAATCGGATTATCGCTTCGGCCAGTATCGGCGCCATGAAAAACGTACCTGCACTCAATCCGGCCCCCCCCGCCATCTGCTTCGACCAGGAACTGATCGAACGCTACGACGGGCGGGGCCCACGCTACACGTCCTACCCCACTGCCCTGCAGTTCAGCGAGCGCCTCGGCGAGTCGGGGTATCGTGCCAATGCGCTCGCCAGCAATGCGGGCGGGGCGCCCCTGTCGCTGTACGTGCACATCCCCTTCTGTCACTCGCTCTGCTACTACTGTGGCTGCAACAAGATCGTCACCCGCAACGAGGCGCGCGTCGAGCGTTACATGGAGATGCTGCACAAGGAAATCCTGATGCAGTCGGAACTTTTCGACCGCGCACGGCAGACGCAGCAGCTGCACTTCGGCGGTGGCACGCCCACCTACCTCGACAACGAGCAGATGGGCGAGCTGATGGAGGCACTGCGCGGCGCCTTCAACTTCGACGAGAGCGACGCGCGCGAATTTTCCATCGAAGTTGACCCGCGGACCGTGGACGCCGACGGCATCCGGTACCTCACCGACCTGGGTTTCAACCGGCTCAGTCTCGGCATCCAGGACTTCGACCCCACCGTGCAGGAAGCGGTAAACCGCATGCAGTCTTACGAAGAAGTATCGGGCCTCGTCAACGCAGCGAGGGCAGCGAACTTCAAATCGATTTCCTTCGATCTTATCTACGGCCTGCCCCACCAGAACGTCGCGAGTTTCGATGCGACGCTTGACCGGGTTATCGGGCTCCGTCCCGATCGCCTCGCGGTTTACAATTACGCGCACCTGCCCGAGCGATTCAAGGGCCAGCGCATGATCAACGCCGACGACATTCCGGCGCCGACGACCAAGCTCGATATCCTGCACCGCACGATCGACCGGCTCGCCGAGTGTGGCTATGTCTACATCGGCATGGACCACTTCGCGCTGCCCGATGACGATCTCGTGCAGGCTCGCGGCGACGGCACGCTGCAACGTAATTTCCAGGGCTACTCCACCCACGGTGGGTGCGACCTGATCGGTCTTGGCGTTAGCTCGATCTCGAGCATCGGCAATGTCTACGCGCAGAATGCCGTGACCACCATGGAATACGAGACGCTCATCGAGAACGACCACCTGCCCATCAGGAAAGGCATCGCCGTGGATGACGATGACCTGCTGCGCGCCGAAGTCATCCAGGCGCTCATGTGCTACGACCGGCTCGACTTCGACGCCTTCGATGCCAGCCACGGCGTCGACTTCCGCGACTACTTCAAGTCCGAACTCGAGCGCCTGCAGCCGCTGGCGAGCGACGAGCTGATCGAGCTCGACTCGGACGGCATCAGCATCACCGCGAAAGGCCGGTTACTGCTGCGCTGCATCGCCATGGTGTTCGACCGTCACCTGGCCGAGATCGACACGGACAAGCGCTTCTCGCGGGCGATTTGAGCAGGGGCCGCGGTTCGGGAACCGCTCCTACGGGCTGACCTCGGTGAGCCAGCCGTGCGTATCCGGCGCATCGCCGTACTGGATAGCCTGCAGCGCCTTGCGCAGCTTCTCCGTGTTCGGCCCTGCGCTGCCGTCCCGAACCGGGATTTCTTCGCCGTTATAGACCAGCGTGCCGACCGGCGTCAGTGTCGCCGCCGTGCCGGAAAGCGCGGCCTCGTAGCCGGAAACCCAGTCGAACAGTTCCGCTACCGTGAAGTCCCGCTCGTTGACCCGATAACCGAGATCCTTCGCAAGCGCGAGGATCGAGGCACGCGTCATGCCGTGCAGGAATGACGTATTCAGCGGCTTTGTGATGATCTCCTCGTCGCTGATCAGCAGGAAATTCGCGGCACCGGTCTCCTGCACGTCGCCGCCCGGACAGAACAGTACCTGGTCGACGCCGTATTTTTCCTTGGCGTCCAGCGTCGGTCCGAGCGCAGCCGCGTAATTGCCGCCGGTCTTTGTGCTGCCGAGCTGCTCGGTCGAACGGGCAAACGTGTCGGCGACAAGCAACTTCAGCGGCCTGGCACCACCGGCGAAATAGTCACCGACCGGCGACGCCAGCACGAACAGGGTCGCCTCGGTCGACGGCGCAGCGGCTGCACCGATGTTGGGCAGCGTGCCGATCAGGGTCGGTCGCAGGTAGAGCGAACTGGGCGGTTCGGGAATGGCGTCGATTTGTTTTCTCACCAGTTCCTCGACCATGCCGGCCAGCAGGCCCGCATCCGGGACCGGCAGGTGCAGCGACCTTGCACTGCGCTGCATGCGCGCGACGTGGTCGTGCAGGCGGAAAATGTGAGCTTTGCCGTCCTGCCAGCGATAGGCCTTGAAACCTTCGAAGCAGGTACTCGCATAATGAAAGACGTGAGATGCGGGGTGCAGGGGCAGCGGCGCGAGCGGTTCCATCGCCGCCTCGCCCCAGCTGCCGTTCGCAAACCGCGCGATCGCCATTTGATCGCAGAAAACGGTGCCGAATTGAGCCATGGGAATTCTAATCTGGATTAAAAACCGAGGCGGTAACTTTGCCATTAAACGCCCATCGTTGGCCAGCCCGTATTTCTACGCTCCGCGGTAATGGCGTGCTCCGTTGCGCCGGCGTAAACTCGATTTCTTCGCCTCGTCAGCCTGGAGCTTTAGCAGTATGAGCGCACCCGCAGAAAAACTTGACGCCTTCTGGATGCCGTTCACGGCCAACCGGGATTTTAAGAAACAGCCCCGCATCATCACCTCGGGCAGCGGCCACCACTACACCACCCTCGACGGTGACAGGATCTACGACCTTTTCGCGGGCCTGTGGACGACGGGGCTCGGTCATTGCCATCCTAAGATCGTCGAGGCCGTGCAGAAGCAGGTTGCGCAACTCGACTACTCGATGACCTTCCAGTCCGGCAACGACAAGTCGTTCGCATTGGCCGACAGGGTCACCGGCATGGCCCCCGACGGTTTCAATCACGTGTTTTTTACCAACTCCGGATCGGAGTCGGTGGACACGGCTCTCAAGATTGCGCTCGGCTATCATCGCGCCCGGGGCGAAGGCAACCGCACGCGGCTGATCGGCCGCGAGCGCGGCTACCACGGCGTCAACTTCGGTGGTATGTCGGTGGGCGGCATGGTGCCGAACCGCAAGGTGTTCAGCCCCAACCTGATACCGGGTGTCGACCATATGCGCGCAACCATGGACATCGAACACACGGCATTTTCACGCGGCCAGCCCGAATGGGGGGCGCATCTCGCGGATGACCTGGAACGGCTGGCGGGGCTGCACGACGGCAGCAATATCGCAGCCGTCATCGTCGAACCGGTTGCGGGCTCGGCGGGCGTCCTGCCGCCGCCGGTCGGCTACCTGGAGCGGCTGCGGGAGATCTGCGACAAGCACGGCATCCTGCTGATTTTCGACGAGGTCATCACGGCTTTCGGCCGCGTCGGCAATGCATTCGCCGCGGAACGTTTCGACGTGATGCCGGACATCATCACAACGGCGAAAGGCCTGACGAACGGCGTGATCCCGATGGGCGGAGTACTGGTGCGTGACCATGTCTACGACGCCTTCATGCAGGGGCCCGACTACATGATCGAGTTGTTCCACGGCTACACGTACTCGGGACACCCGGTCGCAGCAGCCGCGGGGCTCGCCGCAATGGACGTCTACGATGAAGAAGGCATTTTCGAGCAATCGCTGGCCCTGGAGAAACCGTTCGAGGAACTGCTGCACTCCTTCGCAGATCACGACAAGGTCATCGACGTGCGCAACTTCGGCCTCATGGGCGCGATCGAAATGGCACCGCGGAAGGGGGCGCCGGGTGCGAGAGGCCTGGAGACGCACAAGCGCTGTTTCTGGGAGGAAAAGCTGATGGTGCGCAACGGCATGGACATCCTCAGCTTCTCGCCCTTCCTGAATTCGAAGCTCGATGACTGGAACAAGGCTTTTGACAGCGTGCGCCGCGTCATCGACAGCATCGATTAGCCGAACCGAAAAGGAGAGCTCATGAGCGCCCGCCCCGCACAGGATGTCGACACGGCGAATGTCGTCGGTCATTTCATCAACGGCCAGGACGTTGCAGATACGAACCGGCCCGAGCCGGTAACAAACCCCGCCACCGGTGAAGTAAGCCGGCACGTTGCCATGGCGTCGCGGCAGACTGTGGAAGAAGCCATTGCCGCCGCGGAAACTGCATTTCCCGCATGGCGGGACACGCCGCCGATCAAGCGCGCACGCGTCATGTTCCGTTTCAAGCAATTGCTCGAGGAGCATGCCGACGAGATCGTCGCGGCTATCACGGACGAGCACGGCAAGGTACTCGACGACGCGATGGGTGAATTCCTTCGTGGCGTGGAGGTGGTCGAGTATGCCTGCGGCATTCCGGAACTGCTGAAAGGCGAGTTTTCCAAGGGCGTCGGCCCGGGCATCGACAGCTGGGCGGAACACCAGCCGCTCGGCGTAGTTGCGGGCATCACGCCGTTCAACTTCCCGGCGATGGTGCCGATGTGGATGTATCCGATGGCGATCGCCTGCGGCAACACCTTCGTGCTGAAACCCTCGGAGAAGGACCCGACGGCGCCGTTGCTGTGCGCCCGACTGTTGTCAGAGGCCGGGCTGCCGGACGGCGTGTTCAATCTCGTCAACGGTGACAAAGAGGCCGTCGACACCCTGCTGACCGACGAACGCGTGCAGGCGGTCAGTTTCGTGGGTTCGACGGGGGTCGCCGAGTACATCTATTCCACCGGTGCGGGCAACGGCAAACGGGTCCAGGCCCTTGGCGGCGCGAAGAACCACGCTGTTGTCATGCCCGACGCGGACATCGACAACGCGGTGAGCGCGCTGATGGGCGCGGCGTACGGCTCCTGCGGGGAACGCTGCATGGCGATTTCCGTTGCGGTGTGCGTCGGAGACGACACGGCGGACACCGTCGTCGGCAAGTTCCGCGAGCGCATCGCGGAACTCAAGGTGGGCAGCGGCACGGATACCGGCAACGATATGGGCCCGCTGGTGACCCGTGCGCACTACGAAAAAGTGCGCTCCTACGTCGACCTCGGTGTCGAGGAAGGCGCCGACCTGGTTATCGACGGCCGCAAACTCGTCGTCGACGGCCACGAAGACGGTTTCTTCCTCGGGCCCTGCCTGTTCGATCGTGTCACGCGGGACATGCGCATCTACAACGAAGAAATCTTCGGCCCGGTCCTGTGCGTGGTTCGCGCCGAATCGGAAGAAGAAGCCATGCAGCTCATCGACGAGCACGAATACGGCAACGGCACCTGCATCTTCACGCGCGATGGCGAGGCTGCGCGCTATTTTGCGGACCGGATCAAGGTCGGCATGGTCGGCATCAACGTACCGCTGCCGGTGCCGGTGGCGTATCACAGCTTCGGTGGCTGGAAGCGGTCCCTGTTCGGCGATCTGTACGCCTACGGGCCGGACAGCGTGCGCTTTTACACGCGCCGCAAGACCATCACGCAACGCTGGCCATCCGGTGGCGTCCGCGAAAAAGCCCAGTACACCTTCCCGAGCAACCAGTAATCCTCCCCGGGGGTGGAGAATCTCTCCCGATTCGGGAACACTATGCCGTTCGCGAATCACCCCGGGAGAAAAATTAATGACGAAGCGTATTCTCACGATTGCCTGCCTCGTCCTGGCAATGCCTCTGCAGGCTCAGGACTTCGCTACCTCGTTCGACGCCACCGAGGTCGCGCCCGGCATCTACATGCTGACGGGCGCGGACGGGAAATTCGGCGGCGGCAACATGAGCGTCCTCATCGGCGACGACCAGGTCGTGCTGATCGACGACGCAATGGTGCCGACGGCCCAGCCGGTACTCGATGCGGTCAACGAGCTCGCAGGACGTGCTCCCGACTTCGTCATCAATACCCACATTCACGGCGACCACGTCGGCGGCAATGCGCTGATGCAGGAGAACGGCGCTTACGTCGTTGCCCATGACAACATCCGCAAACGACTCTCCGCCGACAGCAAGGACGCAGGCGGCGACGGCGGCCTGCCGATCATCACGTTTTCGGACTCCGTGACCTTTCACGTCAACGGACACGAGCTGTTCGTGTTTCACGTGCATCACGCGCATACCGACGGCGACGGCGTCATTCATTTCCGCGATCAGAACGTCATCCATGCCGGCGACACGCTGTTCAACAACCTGTTCCCGTATGTCGACCTCGACAGCGGCGGCAGCGTAGAGGGCTTTATCAAGGCACAAGAAAAGCTCGTCGCGATGTCGGATGACGACACAGTACTCATCGCCGGGCACGGTGAACTGGCCAGCAAGGCCGACGTCGAACGCAACCTGGCGGTTCTGGTGGACGGCCGTAAACGTGTAAAGGCGCTCGTCGACCAGGGCATGACCGAGGAGGAAGTTCTGGCTGCAAATCCCCTCGCCGACTACCACGACGATTACAACTGGAGCTTCATTACCACGGAGCGGATGACAAAAACGCATTACCGCGACCTGACATCGGAATAACAGTATGGATACCAGGAAAACAGAAAATTTCGTCAACGACCTGTGGGACAGCTCGATCATCCCGGAGCTCTGCGATTACATAAAGTTGCCCAACAAGTCCCCGCATTTCGATCCCGACTGGGAACAGCACGGCCACATGGAAAAGGCGGTGCAGCAACTGGAAGCCTGGTGCAAGACGCAGCCCGTCAAGGACATGACGGTCGAGATCGTCCGCATAGACGGGCGCACGCCCGTGCTGTTCGCCGAGATTCCCGGGGACTCGGACGACGTCGTGCTCCTTTACGGCCATTACGACAAGCAGCCGGAATTCAGCGGCTGGGCCGAGGACCTCGATCCATGGGAGCCGACGATCAGGGACGGCAAGCTTTACGGCCGCGGCGGCGCCGACGACGGTTATGCCGTGTTCGGCTCACTGACCGCCATCAGGGCGCTGCAGGAACAGGGCATCCCGCATGCGCGTTGCGTGGTTCTGATCGAGGGCTGCGAAGAGTCCGGCAGCTTCGACCTGCCCTACTACATCGAGAAGCTCGAGGACCGCATCGGCTCGCCGGACCTGGTCGTCTGCCTGGACGCCGAATGCGGCAACTACGAGCAGCTCTGGTGCACGACCTCGCTGCGCGGCAACCTGACCGGCACCTTGCGCGCCGACGTGCTGACCGAAGGCGTCCACTCCGGCACCGCCAGCGGTGTCGTGCCCTCGAGTTTCCGCATCCTGCGCAAGCTGCTGAGCCGTATCGAGGACGAAGACAGCGGCCAGCTCAAGCCCGAAGCCCTGCACATGGACATCCCGGAGCAGCGCATCGAGCAGGCCAAGCTCGCCGCCGAGACGCTGGGCAAGGGCGTCTACAGCAAGTACCCGTGGGCGGTCGAGGATGCGACACCCGGCGAATCTCCGTACGAGCTGTTGCTGAACAACACCTGGCGGCCGACGATGAGCGTAACGGGCGCCGCCGGACTGCCGGCGCTGGTCGACGCGGGCAACGTGCAGCTGCCGTTCAATACACTGAAGCTGTCATTCCGGCTGCCGCCCACCTGCGATGCCGACGATGCAGCCAACACCGTGAAGAACATCCTCGAAGCGGACACGCCGCCGTTGTCGAAGGTGTCGTTCCGCGTCGAATCGACGATGGCCGGGTGGAATGCGCCGCCCGTGGCCGAATGGCTCGAAGCATCGATGCAAAAAGCGTCGGAGGCTTTCTTCGGCAAACCGTCGATGTACATGGGCACCGGCGGCACGATCCCGTTCATGGGCATGCTCGGCGAGAAGTTTCCGGAGGCGCAGTTCCTCATCACGGGTCTGCTCGGGCCGAACTCGAACGCGCACGGTCCCAACGAGTTCCTGCACATCGATACGGGCAAACGCGTAACGAGCTGCGTCGCGCAGGTTCTCGCCGATCACTACGAACACAGGACCGGCGTCAAAGCCGCCGCATAGCGTCTGCAAGCACCTTGTAGGAGCGGCTCTCGAGCCGCGACCCGCCAATCATCGATCGCGCGCCGGGGCGCGCTCCTACAGCATGGTCGCGACCGGCGGGCGGGGCGTTTGTCGAGCGAAGCAAAGCGGAGCCGCGCGCAGCGCGGTGAGCGATGAGGGAGACAAATGACCCGGCTGCCGGCCGATCTCACGTCGTGAACATGATCATGATGCCGGCGGCTACGGCCGAGCCGATGACGCCGGCGACGTTCGGCCCCATGGCATGCATCAACAGGATGTTGTGCGGGTTTGCTTCGAGACCGACCTTGTTGGCCACGCGTGCAGCCATGGGTACGGCCGAGACACCCGCGGCGCCGATCAGCGGGTTGATCGGGTTGTGTGACAGCTTGTTCATCAGCTTGGCCATGAGTACGCCGCTGGCGGTGCCGATTGCAAACGCAACGATCCCGAGCAACAGGATCCCCAGTGTCTCAACCGACAGGAACTCACCGGCGCTGAGCTTCGAACCCACCGAGAGCCCGAGAAATATCGTCACGATATTGATGAGGGCATTCTGCGTCGTGTCGGACAGGCGGTCGACGACCCCACATTCGCGCATCAGGTTGCCAAAGGCCAGCATGCCGAGGAGCGGCGCCGCGGTCGGCAACAACAGGGCAACGAGCAGCAGCAATATGATGGGAAACAGGATGCGCTCGGTCTTCGATACGTCGCGCAACTGCACCATGTGAATTTTTCGTTCGTCTTCCGTGGTGAGCAGCCGCATGATGGGCGGCTGGATAATCGGAACCAGCGCCATGTACGAGTACGCAGCGACGGCGATCGCGCCGAGCAGCTGCGGCGCGAGCATTCCCGAGACGTAAATCGCCGTCGGGCCGTCCGCACCGCCAATGATGCCGATCGCGGCCGCCTCCTTCAGGGTGAAGTCCATCACACCGAGCTCGGTCATGCCGAGCGCGCCGAGCAGCGTCGCGAAAATACCGAACTGAGCCGCGGCGCCGAGGAACAGCGTGCGCGGATTCGCGAGCAGCGGCCCGAAATCCGTCAGCGCACCGACGCCCATGAAAATGATCAGCGGAAACGCGCCGGTCTTGATGCCTACCTCGTAGGACAGGTAGAGCAGCCCACCGGGCTCGGCAATACCGGCACCCGGGATGTTGCTGAGAAGTCCGCCGAAACCGATCGTGACCAGCAGCAGCGGCTCGAATTTTTTGACGATGCCGAGGTACAGCAGCACCAGGCAGATAACGAGCATCGCGGCCTGGCCGCCCGTGATCTGGTAGAGACCCGAGCCGCGCCAGATTTCGAGAATCAGGTCCATCAGCCGTCGATGGTGACCAACGCGTCACCCACGGCGACGGCGTCGCCTTCGCGCACGAATACCTCGCTTACCGTACCCCCCTTCGGCGCGCTTACTGCGGTCTCCATCTTCATTGCCTCGACCACGAGCAGGGGCTGCCCCTCCTCCACGCGGTCGCCGGGCGCTACATGAACCTTGAAAATATTCCCGGCGAGTACGGCTTTGACCGCCTCGCCCGAGGACCGCGGCGCCGGTTTCTGCGCTGCGGCTGCCGGGCTGACGCCTTCAAGCTGACCGTCCTCGGCCACTTCGACCGTAAATTCCCTGCCGTTAACGCGCACCGAGTACACCGCCGGTCCCTGCGCCGCAGGGGCAGGGGCAGCCGCAGCCTGCGGCGCCTCTAATTCGGGGGCCGGCTCGAAGGCGTCCGGGTTGTTGCGGTTCTCCAGGAAGCGGGTGCCGATCTGTGGAAACAACGCGTAGGTCAGGACGTCGTCGATGACGTCCGAGGCAAGGTTGATCTTCTTCTCTGCTGCGATTTGCTTCAGCTTTTCAGTCTGCAGATCGAGTTCCGGCTCCAGCAAATCCGCGGGGCGGCAGGTTACGGGTTCGGCCCCGTCCAGTACGCGCGCCTGCAGCTCCTTGTTCACCTCGGCGGGCGTCGCGCCGTACTCGCCTTTGAGGATACCGGAGGTCTCTTTTGTGATCGACGCGTAACGCTTTCCCGAGAGGACGTTGATGACCGCCTGCGTACCGACGATCTGGGACGTAGGCGTGACCAGCGGCAGCATGCCGAGGTCCTCGCGTACCTGTGGAATTTCCTCCAGCACCGCGTCGAGCTTGTCGCCGGCATTTTGCTCACGCAGCTGGCTTTCGAGGTTCGTCAGCATGCCGCCGGGGACCTGGGCAACGAGGATGCGGGAATCCACGCCCTTGAGTCCACCTTCGAACTTCGCGTACTTCTTGCGAACGCCGCGGAAATAGGTGGCAACCTCTTCGAGTGCCTCGAGGTCGAGGCCCGTATCGCGCTCCGTGCCTTCGAGAATCGCGACCAGCGACTCGGTCGGCGAATGCCCGTAGGTCATGCTCATCGAGGAGATCGCCGTGTCGATGTTGTCGATGCCCGCCTCGGCGGCTTTCACGCAGGTCGCCGTCGAGAGCCCGGTCGTGGCATGGCACTGCATGTGGATCGGGATGTCGACAGTCTCCTTGAGCCGGCTGACGAGTTCGAACGCAACATACGGGCGCAACAGTCCCGCCATGTCCTTGATGCAGATCGAATGCGCGCCCATGTCCTCGATGCGCTTGCCGAGATCGACCCACAGGTCGACCGTGTGCACAGGACTTACCGTGTACGAGATGGTTCCCTGGGCGTGCTTGTCGACCTTGATCGTTGCCTTGATTGCCGTTTCGAGGTTCCTGAGGTCGTTCAGTGCGTCGAAAATACGGAAGACATCGACGCCGTTGACCGCACAGCGCTCTACGAACTTTTCGACCAGGTCGTCAGCGTAATGCCGATAGCCGAGAATATTCTGGCCGCGGAACAGCATCTGCTGCGGCGTATTCGGCATGGCCGCTTTCAATCGGCGTATACGCTCCCACGGGTCTTCTCCGAGGTAGCGGATGCAGGCATCGAACGTTGCCCCACCCCAGGACTCGATCGACCAGAAGCCGATTTTGTCCAGCTTGCCGGCAATCGGCAGCATGTCGTCGATTCGCATACGCGTCGCGAGCAGGCTCTGATGTGCGTCACGCAGCACGAGTTCGGTAATACCGAGGGGTTTCTTTTCGCTCATAGTCAATCTTTGTCAGTCAGGATCGGCGGTGCCGGCGTATTGCTGCGGCGATAGCAGCAACTTCCTCATGCGTCACTTCGTTGTCGGGCATCGCGGGCTGGAATCGCCTTACGGCGGCCGCCATGAGCGACATTGCGCCGACGAGCAGGGTCAGAAAGACGAAAACCGTACCCATGCCGGCAATCATGAGCATCGTGCCCAGTTCGAGCAGGTTCTCTTCCATGACGTCCGAGGTCTACAAAGCAAGAGCGGACAATTATACTGGATCGAGCCTATTCACAAAGCCGCGAATCCCATCATGCGATACGGAACAGACAGCGCTGCAGCCAGACGCAGGTATTTCGCACTCCTGTTGCTGCCGGTTATCGTGTCGGGCGGGCACGCTGCCGCCCGGGAGACGGCGATTTCCACCGGGACGGAGGTCATCGTCGCTGCGCCGGTCCCGGACGACGAGGATCTGGAAGCCGGCGGTGCCGTTATCGGCAACATCGTGCTCGAGAAGCGCAACATCTTCGATCTGTCGGACCCGAAAGAGAACAAGTGGCTCTATCGGTGGGCGAATCGGTTGCACTTCGTTACCCGCGACCACGTCATCCGCAACCAGATTCTGTTCGAGGACGGCGATGCCTACTCCGGCCGGCTGCTCGAGGAAACCGAGCGCATCGTGCGGTCGAATCGCTTTATCTACGACGCAAGTGTCGAGCCCATCCGCTACGAAGACGGCGTCGTCGATGTGAAAGTCACGACGCAGGACGTCTGGTCGTTGACGCCGGACGTATCGTTTTCCCGCAGCGGTGGCGAGAATCGTACCGCGCTCGGCATCGAGGAAACCAACCTGCTCGGTCGCGGTCAGTTGCTCCGCCTGAAGTGGATCGACACTGTCGACCGGACCTCGACCCAGTTCGACTTCGAGGACAGGAACCTCGGCAGCAGCTGGGTATCGATGTTCCTCCGTGTCGCCGACAACTCCGACGGAGAAACACAGTTCCTGTCGATCGTCCGCCCGTTTCACGAGCTCGACGCGCGCTGGTCCGGCGGCGGCTGGGTTTCTATCGACGACCGGCGCACGGCGCTCTACCGGCTCGGAGACGAAGCGGCTGAGTACCGCCACGAGCGCGACTACGTCACGGGGTTCGGTGGCTGGTCTTCGGGCCTCCGGAATGGCTGGGTGCGCCGCTGGTCCGCCGGCTACGTGTTCGATGACAACCGGTTCTCGGAAGCCGTCGACCCCACGCTGCCCGCCGTCATTCCGGAGGATCGCAAGCTGGTTTACCCCTTCCTGGGGGTCGAAGTGCTGCAGGACGCCTTCAGCACGACGAGCAACACCAATCAGATCGGGCGTACCGAAGACTTCTACATGGGCACGCGTGTCACGGCCTCGCTGGGCTGGGCGGACGAGAGCTTCGGCGCCGACCGTGATGCACTCATCGTATCCGCGACCTTCAACATGGGCTTCGGTTCACTGGACAAGACGGCGCTGCTGCTGACCGGCGCCACCCAGGGACGCCGCGAGGGCGGCGACAGCAAGAACGCGGAAACGTCGATCAGAGCCCGTTTCTACCACCGACAGTCCGAGAAACGGCTGTTCTTCATGGAGCTTTCCGGTACGGCGGGACACGACCTCGACCTGGACAACCCGGTGCAGCTCGGTGGCAAATCGGGACTGCGCGGTTATCCCCTGCGCTACCAGACCGGCGATTCCAGGGCGCTGTTCTCGGTCGAGCAGCGCTATTTCACGGACTGGTATCCCTGGCGCCTGTTCCGCGTCGGCGGCGCAGTATTCGCGGACGTCGGCCGCACGTGGGGAGACAATCCTGTAGACGAGCGGAATTACGGCTGGCTAAAAGACGTCGGATTCGGTCTGCGCTTCGCCCCTACCCGTTTCAGCACCAACAAGGTCGCCCACCTCGACTTTGCGTTCCCGCTGGACGGCGATCCGTCGATCGACAGCGTGCAGATCCTGCTGGAAGCGAAACGCAGCTTCTAGCGCCGCTCACGAAATCCTCAGCAATCGATCATTTCGCCATCAGGCCTTTGCCGGCGCCGTGTCCGATGATGTTCCCGTCAAGCAACGACCGCGAAGAGGAGAACGTCATGAAACGCAATATTGGCAGTCTGTCGCTGCTGCTAGCCGCCGCACTGGTATTGCCCGCCTGCAGCGCAACCGGGCACCGGGCCGAGGTCCGGGACGACACCATCGACCGGGTCACCGTGGGCACGGTCCAGCGGGAAATCCGGGTCGGTATGGCCTCCGCCGAAGTGGCCTCGATTCTCGGCGCCCCGAATATCGTCTCCACCGACACCGATCGGCGCGAGGTCTGGATCTGGGACAAGGTATCCAGCGAGATTTCCTACTCGCGGAGCAGCGGGGCCATTGCAGGCCTCGTCGTCGGCAGTTCCGGGGGCGGCGCCGGGGGCGGCAGCAAAAGTGCCGGCGCAAGCCGCTCGTCGCAGCGCACGCTGACGGTCATCGTGAAATTCGACGAAGCCGGCCGCGTGCGCGACTTCTCGTACCGCACGTCGAGCTTTTGACGGGCAGGGCAAGGAGACAGCGATGAAAGTCCTTAACAGCATTTTGTTCGCCGTGTTCTTCGCGTCGCTTGCGGGGGGTTGCGCATCGGCGCCGCCGGCCGCGCAAAGCGGCATCGAGCTGCAGGCTTACCAGGCGAAGGAATTCGAAACGAACAAGCGAGCGGCGTTCTCTGCCACGATGTCGGTCTTCCAGGACCTGGGGTTCATCATCGACGACGGCGATTTCGACACGGGCCTGATCACGGCTACCGGCCCGACAAGCCGCGACGAACTGGATATGAGCGACCTGCTGGCCCAGGTCTTCGCGGGCACGGATACGCGCGGCGCGACGTATCGCCGGGCCACGGCCTTCGTCGAAAGAATGCCGTCGGGGTTCGTGCGGGTCCGGCTCAATTTCGTCGATAACAGCGTGGGTTTCCCGGGCGCCATTCAGCAGTCGCAGCCGGTCCAGGACGCCGCGTTCTACCAGGCGACGTTCGAGTTGATCGACAAGGCAATTTTCGTCAGGTCAGCGACGACCTGATACCGGCGCGGCCGTCGAAAGGCCCTAGCGGCAGAGTTCGTCCATCTTCGCCCTGGTTTCGGCGATGGTCGCGGCCGCGTCCTTTTCGCTGAGGTACTCGCGTTCACCGGCATCGTTGGTGCGGTATAGCCTGGGCGCGTTCACATACGACTCGAAAATCTCGGTGGCGCGCTTGCAGTAGTAGGCGTCCGCCGCCTCGCGCTCGGCGCGTTCCTCGGCGGTTTCTCCGGGATAGGCATAACCGTCGTCCGTCTCCGGTTCCGCGAGGTCCTCGAGCGTACCGCTGGAGTGCCAGACGAGCTGCACGCTAACGGCGTCTTCATGGCCCGGCGTGTCGGCATAATGGCGCTTGCCGTTCTCGTCGACCCAGGTATAGATCGCCTTCATCGTATCGACGAAATGGGTCTTGCCGCTTGCGTCTACCCACTTCCAGACGTCGGCAGCTGCCGGCAGGGACAGGCCGATCGTCAGCGCGAATAGTGCGAGTAATTTCATCATCATGACTCCTGGCAGAGCCAAGTATGGGGTTTGGCGCCCAGGAAACAGGTGACTGGCGTCACAAATTCGCGCTGGCAGCCGCGACGTCAGGGCGCCGTCGAAGGCATGATTTCGTAAAGTCCGTAGCCACCTTCGAACAGCAACTCCCTGAGGCGCGTGCCGGTCAGGGCATTGACGCGCCCGGCAGTGCCCGCGTCGGTCGACCCCAGCCACTGGCGGAACAGTCCGGTGTGCACCACCAGGTGGCTGTAGCCGAGGTCCAGGAGCCGGTCCGCAATTGCATCGGCCGATACCGAGCGTTCGGCGACTCTCGTAAAGACCTCGTTCACCACGATGGCATCCACCGAGAAGTAATAGCGGCGATTCCCGAGGTACAGGCCGAGAACCTTCTTGCCGGGCGGGACGACATGGTTGGCGAGCGAGATGGCTGCATATTCCGGCCGGTACTGCCGGACATAGCTTGCATAGTCCTGCTTGCCCGTCAGGTAGGGTACGGGGTCGATTTTCTCGAAGAGCGCTTGCCCGTAGAGCAGGTTCGGCACGAAATAGGCAGCAATCATCAAGCCCGTCACGGCATTGACCCACGGCGCAGAGCCGAAGCGTCTGCCAAGCTGCTCGTGAATGGCCCGGAGGCCGTAGGTCGTAAGCACGACGAGCGGCGGCACGATGGTCACGACCCAGCGCAGCCGCATGTCGACCAGCAGGAACACCAGAACGATCATCAATATCGCGTATGCGGCGAAAAGCAGCGGATCCCGGTGCCGGAAACCCGTCCTCTTCGCCAGCACGAGAAACGCCAGCGGCAGCAGAAGCAGGAACGGGTTCAACCGGCCATCGAAGTACTTCGGGTTGTCGTCCTCGCCTTCGAAGAAAATCCGCAGCGGGATCATGGCCGTGTACGGCAGGCTCTCTTCGTACACAAGGCGCCGTGTCAGCAACGGTCCCAACGGTTTGCCCTTGTTCGGCTTCGGCGCGCGGAGGACGGCGCGCACATGCGCTTCGGCATCCGTGGCCTCGTCCACCGACGTCAACTCGGCCGTATCTCCTGCAAACACGCCTTGCGCCAGCGGATACAGCGGATTGCCCGTCAGACTGTAGTTTCGAACCAGCCATGGCGAGAACACCAGCATCGACAGCACGACAAACAGCGCCCCGAACTTCACGGCATTCAGTTGCTCGGCATGCTGATTTTCACGCCGGTACAGGTAGAAAAACGGCAACAAAAGGCTCAGCACGAGAAATGAAACCAGGGCGTTGTATTTCGTTCCCAGGGCCAGGCCGCTGCACACGGCGGCAAGCACGAGCCAGCGGGTCCTGCCCGTGTCCTCCAGCCAGATCGCCGCGCTGAACAAAGCGGCGGTCGTGAAAAAGACAAGCCCGAGGTCGACGTAAACCGTTACGGACAGCTTCACGATCAACGGCAGCGTCAGGAAAAACAGTCCGCTGAGCGCTGCCCAGGATGGCCCTGTCCTCCGCCGCACGAAAAGAAAGATCAGCAGGGCCGTGAGCAACGCAAAGATGAAATGCAGGTACTTGGCCGCAATGTCGTGGCCGAGCGCAACCGGCAGCATGTAGAGAATATCGAGCAGCTGCGGATAGTACGAGAACAGGATGTCCGGCCGCTCGTGAATACCGCCGGACTCGACCCAAAGCTTCGGCACCGCGAGATGATGCGTCAATGCATCGCGACTGACCGGCGGGACGCTGGCCAGCAAGATAATCCACAGCACGTGCAGAACGTACGCAGCAGCGAACAGTGTTTTGGTCCGTGTTGACATCGGCGACCCGGGCGGCAATGAAGAGGCAGTCTACACGGGGTCAATTGCGATACAAGAACGCAGCTCTCATTCCGGCTACCCCCGGTCGATGCGGCGCCAGTTGCTCGTTGGCGAGCGTTTTTTCCAGCCATAGTAAGGATGCCGGTGCAGCAATTCCGGCTTGCGAAACAACATGACCAGCAACGCCCCTGCCGCAAAACCGCCCACATGCGCCCAGAACGCAACACCGCCCTTCCCGCCGATCGAACCAAAGCCACCGATTACCTGCAGCAGGAACCAGTAACCCAGCATGAACACCGCCGGTACGGCGATCGTCGTTACGAAGAAGCCGAGAAATATCAGCAGGTGCACGTGCACGCGCGGATACAGAAGGACATAGGCTCCCATGACTCCGCCGATCGCGCCCGACGCGCCGACCATGGGCACCGTGGACGCCGGGTTGGCGCCGACCTGCAGCGCCGCGGCGGCGACGCCGCACAGCAGGTAGAAGAGCACGAATCGCACCGGTCCCATCGCGTCCTCGACATTATTGCCGAAGATCCAGAGGAACCACATGTTGCCGATAATGTGGAACCAGCCACCGTGCATGAACATCGAGGTGACCACCGTCGGCCAGGCCGAGCCGCCGCCGAGTTCGCACCAGGCATTGGCACCGAGTTGAACCTGCGTGCCCGCGGGGACGGTTCCCAGCAGTTCACCGGGTATCAGCCCGAGCTGGCAGATCGACCCGACCAGCGCCGGATTCGAACCCAGCCCCTGCACAAACACCCAGACGAGCACGTTGACGGCCATGATACCGACCGTCGCGTAGGGAACGAGGATCTGCGGGTTATCGTCTCGAATTGGAAACACGTTCGATTTCCAGTAGCGGTTTGACCTACACTCGCGCTTCCGTCGTGGAAGCGCCCATGCAGAGCGAGAACATGATACACATCGTCGGCTGCCATGCCGAAGGCGAAGTCGGCGACGTCATCGTCAGTGGTGTTGCCCCGCCGCCCGGCGACACCGTCTGGGAACAGTCGCGCTGGATTGCACGTGACGACCGCTTGCGGCAACTGGTGCTCAACGAGCCCCGCGGCGGGGTATTCCGCCACGTCAACCTCCTCGTGCCGCCCAGGCACCCGGACGCCGATGCCGCGTTCATCGTGATGGAGCCCGAGGACACGCCGCCGATGTCCGGCTCGAACGCCATCTGCGTGGCGACCGTCATTCTCGAGACCGGCATGGTACCGATGGTCGAGCCGGAGACGCACCTGGTACTGGAAGCTCCCGGGGGACTGGTCCGGGCCACGGCCCGCTGCGACGGCGGCAAAGTCTGCACGGTGCGCATACGCAACGTACCGTCGTTTGCCTGCGCCCTCGACCTTCCCCTCGACGTACCCGGCCTCGGCCGGCTGAAGGTCGACACCGCTTTCGGCGGCGACAGTTTCGTCATGGTCGATGCCAATGGTCTCGGTTTCGAACTCGTCGCGAGGGAGGCCAGGGAACTTGCAGAACTCGGCGTGCGCATCTCCGCTGCCGCAACCGAACAGCTCGGATTCACACACCCGGAAAACGCCGACTGGACCCACATCTCCTTCTGTCTCTTCGCCTCTCCGATAAAGAGGCGCAGCGACGTGCTCGAGACACGGCACGCCGTCGCGATCCGGCCCGGCAAGATCGACCGGTCCGCGACCGGCACGGGCGTTTCCGCGCGCCTGGCTCTGTTGCACGCCCGCCAGGCCATCGCGCCGGGTGAATCCCTGCACGCGCGATCCATCATCGATTCCTGCTTCACGGGACGTATCGAGAGCGAGACCACGGTGGGCGACTGGATGGCGATTGTCCCGAGCATCGAGGGGCGGGCCTGGCGCACGGGCGATCGCCGCATATTCGTCGATCCGGACGATCCCTGGCCGCAGGGCTACCGATTGTCCGATACCTGGCCGGGTGCCTAGATCGGCAGCACGGTGGAGTGCTTGATTTCGGAGAGCGCGATGCTCGAATTGATTTCCTGAATTCCCGGAAGCTGTGACAGTTTCTCGAAGAAGAACTGTTCGTACGACTTGATATCTTCAGTGACTATGCGCAGCAGGAAATCGACGTTACCGAGCAACACGTAGCAGTCGAGTACCTGGGGATAGCTGCGGACCGCTTCCGCGAAAGCCGCGAGGTTGCTGCGGCCGTGCGAAGTCAGCTTGACCTGGGCGAACACCATCGTATTCAGACCGATCTTTTCCCGATCGATCTTGACGGGCTGCTCGCGAATAATGCCCTCCTCGCGCAAACCCTGCATTCGGCGCCACACGGCGGACTGCGAGAGCCCGATTTTTTCGCCGATAGCCGCCGCATTGATGCCCGGCTGCGACTGCAGCAAGTCGAGGATTCGGCGGTCCACGGAATCGATCTGCACGCTCTGCATTAATAATGCCCTTTTATATAATTTATCGAATAAATTATGCGCTTTATAAGCGCTTACGACAAGAATTAGAGACATTTTTCGGCTTTAAGGGGGATATATTAGCGGAAGGTTTGTATGCATGGGGGATCCTTCCATGGGCGTTTTCAAGCATCCCGAGTTCGATCACCACGACTCGATCCACTTCTTCGAAGACCCGGCCTCCGGCCTCCGGGCAATCGTCGCCATTCACTCGACCGCGCTGGGTCCCGCCGCCGGCGGCTGCCGGCGCTGGACTTACGCGAGCGACGACCTGGCGCTAACCGATGTATTGCGCCTGTCGCGCGGCATGACCTACAAGAACGCCGTGGCCGGTCTGCCTTTCGGTGGCGGCAAATCAGTCATTCTTGCCAGGGAACATGCACCCAAGTCCAAGGCGCTCTTTCAAGCGTTCGGGCGCGCTATTGATTCGCTGCAGGGCCGCTACATCACGGCCGAGGACGTCGGCATCTCCGTCGAGGACATGCGGATCGTTCGCGGCGAAACGCCTTTCGTGTCCGGGCTCCCCCAAAGTGGCGCGGCCGCGGGCGGCGACCCGTCGCCGTGGACGGCCCTCGGGGTTTTCCACGGTATCGAGGCGGCGGCGGCTGCGCGTCTCGGTTCGGAGTCCCTGGAGGGCGTGTCGGTCGCCGTCCAGGGCGTCGGTCACGTCGGCACTTACCTGTGCAAGCTGCTTCACGAGGCAGGGGCAAAACTGCTCGTCGCCGACGTCAACCGCGAGAATCTCGTAAGCCTCTGCGAGGAGGTTCCGGCCGAGGTGGTCTCGCCGCGGGATATCCTGTTTAGCGACACAGACGTGCTTGCGCCCTGCGCACTCGGCAACGTATTGAACTCCGAAACGATCCCGCGCATCCGCGCAAAAATCGTCGCGGGCGCGGCAAACAACCAGCTCGCTTCGGTGGAGGACGGCGCACGGCTGGCCGAACGCGGCGTCCTTTACGCGCCCGATTACGTCATCAACGCCGGCGGTGTAATCAGCGTCGCTTACGAGTATCTGGGCAACAGCACGGAAGCAAAGGTGCGCAGCGAAGTCTGCCGCATTCCCCAACGTCTGCGGCGAATCTTCGCCGACGCTGTGAGCAGCGCGCGGCCGACAAACGTGGTCGCCGACGAGCTCGCGCAACAAATCGTCGCGAAAGGCCGGCAAAGCGAAACCACAAACCTTTCCACAGCGGGCCGCCGTATCGCGTAAAATACGCCGGCTGCCTTTTGCCAAACAAACAAGGATCCTGCAACGCATGGCAACCAAGAAGTCACGACTGCATATTCCACGGCCAACGGCACGCCCCGGCGAGACGCCCGACTTCAGTTACCTCGAATTGTCGGACGCGGGAAGCGTCGACAAACCGTCTATCAATGCGCGCACGCGCGACATCGAGTACCTGTCGAGCGGCCTCGTGCGGATTCTCGACGACGAGCACCATGCCGTCGGCCCCTGGAATCCGGACCTGGACCCGTCGAAGCTGCAGGTCGCACTGCGCTGGATGCTGTTGAACCGCCATTTCGACAAGCGCATGTGGCAGATCCAGCGACAGGGTCGCATTTCTTTCTACATGGAGGCCGCCGGCGAGGAAGCAGTCTCCATCGGCGCCGCGATGGCGTTGCGCTCGGGTGACATGTGTTTTCCGTCCTACCGCAACCAGGGGCTGTACATGTACCGCGGCGTCAAGCTCGTGGACATGATGTGCCAGTGCCTCTCGAACACCCGGGACATGTGCAAGGGCCGCCAGCTGCCGGTCATGTACCACTCGAAGAGCGGCAACGTGTTTTCGATATCGGGCAACCTTGCCACCCAGTACCCGCAGGCGGTCGGCTGGGCCATGGCTTCCGCGATCAAGGGTGAAGACCACATTGCGGCCTCATGGCTCGGAGACGGCAGCACCGCGGAAGCGGATTTCCATCATGCGCTGACGTTTGCGGCCGTCTACCAGGCGCCGGCCATCCTCAATGTCGTCAATAACCAGTGGGCCATCTCCACGTTCCAGGGAACGGCCGGCGGTGAGCGGCGTCCGTTTGCCGCGCGCGGTCTCGGCGTGGGTATCCCCGGCATCCGCGTCGATGGCAACGATCTGCTGGCCGTTTATGCCGTGACCTTGTGGGCGGCTGATCGCGCACGCCGCGGCGGCGGGCCGACATTGATCGAAAACGTCACCTACCGGGGCGGCGCCCATTCGACCAGCGATGACCCGTCCAAGTACCGGCCGAAGGACGAATGGGCGGCGTTCCCTCTCGGGGATCCCATCGAGCGCTTGAAGCAGCATCTCATCGTCGAGGGCCACTGGTCGGAAAAGAAGCACGAAGCGCTCGAGGAGGAGCTCAGGGCGGAGGTTCATGCCGCCTGGAAGGAGGCTCAGAAGTACGGCACGATGACGGAAGGTCCGTTCCTGGATCCGTCGACGATGTTCGACGACGTATATGCCGAGACCCCGCACCATCTCGAGTCGCAGCGCCGCCGCATGCGCGAGGTCGAGTCCGGCAACGGAGGGACCTCGTAATGGCTCAGATGAACATGATCGAGGCCATCCGCTCGGCGCTCGACATCGTCATGGACAGGGACCCGAACGTCGTCGTGCTTGGTGAGGATGTCGGCTATTTCGGCGGCGTGTTCCGTTGCACGGACGGCCTGCAGCGCAAGTACGGCGATCACCGCGTCATCGACGCGCCCATTGCAGAAGGCGGCATCATCGGCGCCGCGATCGGCATGGGTATCAACGGATTGCGGCCGGTCGCCGAGATTCAGTTTGCCGACTACATCTACCCGGGTTTCGACCAGGTCGTGAGCGAACTCGCGAGAATCCGCTATCGCTCCTGCGGAGAATTCTTCTCGCCGGTCACGATTCGCACGCCCTGCGGCGGCGGTATTCGCGGCGGCCAGACACACTCGCAGAGCCCGGAGGCTATTTTCGCGCACGTCAGCGGCATAAAGACCGTCATGCCCTCGAATCCGTATGACGCGAAAGGCCTCCTGATCGCGTCGATCGAGTCGGACGATCCGGTCGTGTTCTTCGAACCGAAGCGAATTTACAACGGCCCGTTCGACGGCGACCCGGACAAGCCCGCCGTGGGATGGAGTTCGCACCCCAAGGGCGAGGTTCCGGAAGAGCACTACACGGTGCCGCTCGGTAAGGCGGAAGTCGTGCGTGAGGGCAGCGAGTTGACCATCGTCACGTACGGGACGCTGGTGCATGTCGCGGTCGCCGCGTCGGAAGCGACGGGCGTGGATGCCGAAGTCGTCGACATACGCTCTATCTCGCCCCTCGACATCGACACGCTGGCCGATTCAGTCAAAAAGACGGGGCGCTGCATCGTGGCGCACGAGGCAACACGCTTCGGCGGCTACGGCGGAGAAATCGCCGCACGCATCCAGAAAGAATGCTTCTGGCATCTCGAAGCCCCGATCGGGCGCATCGCCGGCTGGGATACACCCTACCCGCACGCATTCGAGTGGCAGTATTTCCCGGGCAAGAAACGCATGATGGCCGGCATTCGCACCATGATGGAGATCGAATGAGCGAGTACATCTTCAAGCTACCGGATCTCGGCGAAGGCACGGTCGAGTCCGAGATTGCCGAGTGGTTCATATCCGTCGGCGACCAGGTCAACGAAGAGGACGTGGTCGGAACGATGATGACCGACAAGGCGGCGGTCGAACTGTCGTCGCCGGTCTCCGGAAAAGTCATCAAGCTTGCCGGCGAGCCGGGAGACATCATCGCGGTCGGCGCGCCACTGGTGGTCTTCGAGACCGACGCAAGGCGCGCCGAAGAACCCGCGGAGGGCGCAGTGGAACAGGCTGCGGAGACGACGACAGAACCGCTGGCCGAGCCCGAACCCGAACCTGAACCCGAACCGCAGGCGCAGGAAGCGACGCTGGATCGCAAGCGCGTGATGACGTCCCCGGCGATACGCCGCCGCGCAAAGGAACTGGGCGTTGACCTCTCGCTCGTGCCCGGTTCCGGCCCCGGCGGACGCATAACGCGGACCGACTTCGACCAGTACATCAAGCGGCAGGCGGCTGCGGGCGGTCGCGCGGCAGCCCCTGCCGCAGTGACGCCTGCGCCGGCTACGACCGAAGTAAAGGTCATCGGCCTGCGGCGCATCATTGCAGAGCGGATGTCGGAAGCGAAACGCGAGATTCCGCACTTCGCGTACGTCGAGGAGATCGATATCACCGAACTCGAGGCGCTGAGAAAACATCTGAATGGCAAGCAAACCGATCCTGCGGGGCGCCTGACCTTGTTGCCGTTTCTCGGCCTTGCCCTGATTCGGGCGCTGCGCGACTTCCCGCAATGCAACACGACCCACGACAAGGCGCGCAACGTCCTGGTACGGCATGGTGCCGTGAACCTCGGCATTGCGACTCAGACGCCGGACGGCCTGAAGGTCCCGGTGGTGCACAACGCCCATGGCTTGTCGATCGATGCACTCGCCGCGGAGATCCGGCGCGTGTCGCAGGCGGCAAAAGACAACAGTGCGAAGAAGGAAGAACTCAGCGGTTCCACGATCACCATCACCAGCCTCGGCAAGCTCGGCGGTATCGTCTCCACACCCGTGATCAACCAGCCCGAGGTGGCGATCATCGGGGTCAATCGAGCGGTCGAACGGCCGGTCGTGATGAACGGCCAGGTCGCGGTGAGACTCATGATGAACCTGTCATCGTCCTTCGATCACCGCTTCGTGGACGGCTACGATGCCGCAGCAATGATCCAGAGCATCAAGGATATGCTCGAACATCCGGCTACGATATTCCTGCCCCGGTGAGCGCGTACCTTTTCGATCCGGCACCGCCCGTCGCGGTCGAGGTCTCCGGCACCGACGCCCGTTTTGCCGTTAATCGTATTTTCTGCGTCGGCCGAAACTATGCGGCGCACGTGCGGGAAATGGGCTTCGATCCGGAGCGCGAAGAACCTTGCTACTTCACCAAGGCCAGTTGCTGCATCGCAGCATCCGGCAGTGAGATACCTTACCCGCCGGCCACGCAAAACTATCATCATGAAATCGAACTGGTCGTCGCTGTCGGCAATGCAGGGTTCGAGCTTTCGGTGGATGAGGCATTGTCCGTCGTGTATGGCTATGCCTGCGGGCTCGATATGACGCGGCGCGACCTGCAGATCGCCTCGCGCGAGAGCAAGGGGCCCTGGGACATCGGCAAAGACTTCGAGAACTCGGCCGTCATCGGCCCTATCAGGCGGGCGGAAGAAATCGGTCACCCTGCCAGCGGACGCATCCGGCTATCCGTCAATGGCGAATTGCGCCAGGACTCCGACCTCGGGAATCTCATCTGGTCTGTGCCTGAAATAATTGCCCACCTGTCTCGCTACTACCGCCTCCAACCCGGTGATCTGATCTATACGGGCACCCCTGATGGTGTTGGCCCCGTGGAGCCAGGCGATCAGATCACCGGCAGCGTAGCGGCCGTCGGGGAAATCGCGCTCGCGATTCGCCGCTAGTTGCCGCCGGCAAGATCGCCCGAACTAAGCAGGCTCCCGGCAGACTAATCAAACACAAGAATAAAGCAGGGGCCACCAATGAGAACAATACTGCTTGCAGGCTCTCTGATGCTGTTCATTGCATCCTGCGGCGGAGATGGCGGCGGCGCCACGACGGCTCCGCCGCCAGCGCCCAACGGACCCGGCGCGTCGGAGCAGCTCGCCGAGGACCTGCAGGGTCTCTCCCTGGATGAATTCTATGCGGAATCGTTCAGAGCACTGATTACACGCAGTCCCGAAACCGTTGTCTGGGAGGCGCTGGAATCGGAATTTCCATTGCAGGATGTCGCGCTCGACGACCTGGATGACAGTTACCAACGCGAGACCTATTCGATGTACCAGGTCGTGCTGGATGCGCTGCGTGGCTACGATCGTGACGCCCTGACCGCCGAGGAACAACTCGACCTCGACATCTACGAATATTTCCTGCGGGACGCGCTCGATCGGCGCGACTTCATCTACCACGACTTCCCTGCGACGTTCATGAATTTCAGCGTGCAGCGCAGGACCGAGCGCTTCTTTGCGGACATTCATCCCGTGGCTACGCGGCAGGACGCGGAGGACTACATCACGAGACTGCAGCTGGTCGACGAAAAGTTCAGCCAGCTCATCGACCATCTGCAACGGCAGCGCAATGCCGGCATCGTCGAGCCGGCATTGACGATTAATGTCGCCCTGAACCAGGTGGCGGCGATCGCCAACGGACGTACCGAAAGCAACCCCTATTACTTCAATTTTGCTGACAAGGTTCGACAGATTCCCGGACTGGATGATGCCGACCGGGCCGAATTGCTCGAGCGCGCCCGTGCTGCAATCACGAGCAGTGTGACGCCCGCTTACGAAGGCCTGCGAAACCAGCTACGGAACCTGCTGAATAATGCCCCGCCGATCATCGGCGTCAGTCAGTATCCACGCGGCGACGACTGGTATGCTTACGCGCTGCGGCATCACTCGACAACGGACCTGACGCCGGCCGAGGTGCACCAGCTGGGACTCGAGGAGCTTGCGCGGATCCATGCCGAAATGCGCCTGATTTTCGACCGGCTCGGCTATTCACAAAACGAGTCCCTCGAGCAACTCTATGGCCGTGCCGCGCGGGACGGCGGGATTATTCGTGCGGCCGATGTAAAGCCGACGTACGAAGCCATCATTACCGAAGCCGAAGCCCGCCTTGCGCAAGCCTTCGACATTTACCCGGCGGCAGACGTCATCGTATTGCCCGACCCGGCCGGCGGTTTCTACATCGGCCCGTCGTTCGACGGAAAAAGGCCCGGTGCGTTCTATGCGGGCACCGACGTTGACCAGGCCTATTTTTCCATGCCGACACTGACTTACCACGAATCGATCCCCGGACATCACACGCAGATTGCAATCGCCATGGAACAGGACGTGCCGGCGTTTCGGAAAATCATCGGGTTCACCGGTTTTGTGGAAGGGTGGGCGCTTTACGCCGAACGGCTGGCTCACGAACTGGGCTGGTACGACGGCGACCCTTACGGCGACCTCGGGCGCCTGCAGTTCGAAGCCTTGCGGGCCGCAAGACTGGTTATGGATACCGGCATCCACAGCCTCGGATGGTCGTTCGACGACGCTGCGCAGTTCAACCGGGAGAACGTGGGCGCGTCACTCGGTTCGTCTCAGGGTGCGGCAGCTCGCTACAGCGTTTGGCCCGGCCAGGCGACGGCCTACATGATCGGAATGCTCGAAATCCTGGAACAGCGGCAGCGCGCGATGAATGAACTCGGGCCGCAGTTCGACTTGAAGGCATTTCATCGCGCCGTCTTGTCAAACGGCGCCGTGCCACTGGCGCTCCTCGACGACGTGGTCGATCGCTACATCGAAGAAACGCTCGCGTCGCCCTAGTCGTCCAGGCGCCGCTCGAGATCGTCGATCCTCGCCTGCTGCGCCTGGATGACCCTCGTAAGCACCGCGACGATATCCATAGGGCTGAGGCTCACGCGGTCATTGTTTGCAACAAGGGGCGGTACATCTTCGGCGATGAAACCGACATACGTCTCCGAACCATCGGACCTGTAGTTGAACTGCACGGGCTCCAGCTGCGCAAGGGCGGCAAGCGCGTCTTCGATGTCCAGTGTTTCGATGTTTTCCTTGCGCGCCCGTGACGAACTATTGGTCCAAACGCCGCCGGCGGAAACATAGGCACCACTCGCCATTTCGACAGGGTGCTCTGGTCGCTCGACACCGAAGCCGACATTTCCCATCCTGTCGATCGTAATTCGGTCGATCGAACCGGCGCCGATGGTCAGCGTACTGGCACGATTGTGCAGGATGTAGCCAGTCTCGCCCGATGACTGGGTGATCATCAATCCGGCGACACTGCTGTTTTGTTCATGAATCTGGATGCTGCCGTTGACCTCGAGTCTTTGTTTCGGCTCCGTGGTACCGATGCCCACGAAATTACCGTCATCCCAGATTTGAGACGTCCCGGCGACGGTGGGTTTCCTGAACTTCACGAGGAAGTTCTCGTCACCGCGGATCTCCGCGATAGCCTCGCCCTGTCCTGCCCCGGCCTGCCGTGCTGGTCCCGGCGGTCCCGGCGGTCCTGGAGGCCCCGGCGGACCTGGCGGTCCTGGCGGGCCCGCAGGGGCCGGGGAAGCCAGCGGTTCTGATGCAGGTATCGGCGCTGCTTCCGCATCTGCCGCAGCCGCCACTTGTTCGGGTTCAGGCTCAGGTGCGAACTCGGGCTCCGGCTCCGGCTCCGGCGCGGATTCGGGTTCAGGCTCCGGGACCGCCTCGCGCGCCGCTTCGGCAACCGCTTCGGTCGAGTTATCGACGGGTTCCTGTGGAGGAGCTTCATCGCTCGCTTCGGCGACGACAACGGACCAGTCCGAACTGACAAAACCGGTCGAGCCGTCTTCAAGTTCAATCTCATGCCAGCCCGGCACCGTCTCGAGGTGCGGCCGTGGCTTGCTCTTGTGCAGCCGCCCGACGATCTCGGCGTCGGCGTCAGGTGCCTTGCGTATCTTGACGTAGGAGCTCACGTCATCGACCGGAACGACGACGTCGGCTCCAGCCCGTAATGGCAGCACCATAATCAGCGCCACTGTCAGTAGTTGCCCAAACGTAGATTTCACGGCCGTTCCCCCGTCAGCAGGTCAGCCGCTATTTGTGCCACAGTTGGCGGCGTTTGAATGTGACGCAGGTCCGCCCGGGATGCTAAGACATTGATTATCGGGGAAAACCGCTCCGCCAGGGAACGATCAGAATATTACTTATTCACCAACGGCCTGGAACTGGTACATCGCCTCGACAATCGGTGACAGCGGCTCACCGTAGCGTCCGAACCAGTTCTGGTAGATACGTCGAATCCGTGCGGTACGAAAAAGCGACGCCAGGGCGCGGTCCGCAGCCAGCCTGAACTCGGTGTCGCCGCGCCTGATCATGAATGCGTAGGGTTCGAATGACAGGGCGCTGCGCGTCATGGTGTAGTCGTTGGCCACGTTTGCATCGCGGAAAACCTGCCCGATCAACATGGCCCTGTCCGAGGCATATCCGTCAACCTTCCCCTTGTTGAGCAGCTCCATACCCTCGTTGTGAACCTTGATCGGCGTCAGCTTGATGCGAAAGTCGTTGACTTCCGCCACGCGCCGGACCACGTCTTCGGTCGTCGTCCCGGTTACGACGGCGATGCGCGTTTTATCGAGGTCGTCGATTGTCGTAATCGGTTTGTCCTTGCGAGACAGCACGGCGCTGCCCGTGATAAACGTCATCAACGTGAAGTCCACACGCTCCCGCCGGGAAAGGGTGACCGTCGACGTCCCACACTCGATATCGACGTCGCCGTCTTCAATTGCGCGGATGCGCTCGTCGATCGAGACCAGCGGCGTGAACTCGATATCGATCTTCTCGAGGCCGAGATCGAATCGTATCGCCGACGCAATATGCCTGCACAGGTCGATAGAGTACCCCACGACATTGCCGTCCTCATCCTTGAACGACAATGGCGGCGCATCCGGTACGTAGCCGATGCGGAGTGTACCGGTATCGGCGATTCGCTCGAGCGTGGGAGACTCGGCAAGCGCAGCACCCGACAATGCGAACAGGGCAAGAGTGACGGACCAGAAACGCAGCATCGACATACTCCTCAACAGGCTGACCGCGGCCGAGTCTTGCAGTTCGACTGATGGTTGTCTAGAAGCAGTACAGTACAGCCAAAAAGAAAGCGGCCCGTCGGGCCGCTTTCCGTATAAGAGGACGCATGGGTAGATCTGCTTTGTCGCGCACCCGGCTCTTCATCCAGGCTGCCGGCCTCTCGACCCGCTTTCCGAATGCAGACCCGACTACGTTCTTGATATCGGGCTACCCGGCGTAACGCTAAGGCTTCGTTTCCGAGTTCCACCGTCGCATTCCTTTCGTTCCGCCGGCGAGCTCTCACTCACCGCTTTCCCGTCAGGTTCCGCCTTTTTGCGTCCACCGCCCCCGACACTGGACGAGGCTCGGACCTCTTCAAGCAGGGCGGTCGTCAACAAGCGAACTTGCTGGCTAGAGGCTTTCGCCTCAGCATTCAATGTAGTCCTTCCCTCGAACGCCGCAACTCTTTCTTTTGAAACCGTATCTTCAATATTTGCAAGCCATTTTCAGTCTGGGTCCTTAAGAGATTAAGTTAAAGTAATTTCGCAAGTGTGCAAAGGCGATACTCCTGTTAATCTGCGCAAACACGTCGAAAAACGTGATATACGGCCTGCACGAGCAATGAGCCTGATCGAATGGAATAGCGAGTTCAATCTCGGCATCGAGGAGATCGACAGCGAACACCGTGCCCTTGTTGCGCTGATCAACGCGCTGCACGATGCGATGTCCGCCGGAGCCGCTCGTGCCGACATCATCGAGGGCATCACCGGGATTTACGCGCTCGTATCCGAGCATTTCACTCGGGAAGAGGCCTTCATGCGAGAATCCCGCTACATGGCCTACGCCGAACACAAGGAAGATCACGAAGTGTTGCTCGACGATCTGCGCGAGATTCTCGACGCGATACGTTCCGGCGGTGAGTATGCGGAGGCAAGACTGTCCGCTGATCTGCAGTACTGGTTCTCCGAGCATTTTCGCACGCACGATGCCAGGCTGCATCACCACGGCCAGGACGACGAGCGCCCGCCCGGGTAATCAGGGCCTGGTTACCTCGGCTAGCCCGGAGCCGGCGCGAACAAGCAGAACAGCGTGTCGCCACCGAAAGGGCTACGTTCGAACCCCCGTAGACCGCGGCGAGCGCAAGTATTTCATGGAGGCGATCCCAGGCTAAATCCGGAGCCTCAGGAACCGCGCCCGGCGACTCTTACCGTTGCCTCTTCTTCAGGTCCGCCAGGCAGTGCTGGCCCGTGCGATTATAGGGGTCGCCACCGGCATCGTCTTCGACCTGGAGCGATAACGGGTCTGTCTGCGGCTCAGGCAGCCTTCCCTGCGTATCGGGCGCGGAACCGTAGCGCCGATCGCGATTCGTTGGGGCAAACTCCGTTGTAAGATTTTCGATTGACATAGTGCTGTCCCTTCATCATTCCCCTGCAGATGATAGTAGGGTGTCGACGGAACGTTGTTAAGGTTATTCGTCGGACGAACAGGACCGCTCGTCGGATAGGCCGATGCGTCGGCTCAGTGCTGCGAGGTTCGCCGGTTGCGCCGTGAACTGAGCGAAATCGGGGTCGACTTGTAGAGTGGTCGTCGCGCCGGCCGGCCGACGAAGAAACCTTGTGCCAGGTCCACACCGAGTTCACCCAGGAGTTCCAGCGACTCCGCATCCTGAACGTACTCGGCAACCGTCCGCATATTCGCTTCCCGGCCCACTTCGGCGATGAGCTGTATCATCTTCTGGTCGACGGGGTTGTTCAAGATGTCGTGAACGAACGAGCCGTCGATCTTGATGAAATCGAAATGCAGCTTTTGCAGGTAACTGAAGGAGCTGTAACCCGTACCGAAATCATCCAGCGCCAGTTTGCAGCCCATCGCGCGCAGCGCATCGATCTGCAACTCGACGTGTCTTGGCCGCCTCACGGCAAGGCTCTCGGTGATTTCGAAAATTATGCGGTTTGCCGGCACGCCGTATTTGGCGAAGATGGAGGCTACATATTCCGACAGGTTATCGCTTTCGAATGCATTAGCCGACAGGTTGATCGACAGTCTCAGTTGCGGACTTTCCTCGACGTACTCCGCATACGATTCGGCCGAGTGCCTGATCGTCCATAAATCGATCTCGGACATCAGACCGAAACGGACGGCCGATGGCAGGAAGGCATCCGGGCTCAACAATTTACCGTCGTCACCGCGCAGCCGCAACAGCACTTCGTGGTGCGTCGTAGCGCCGGTGTCGATGCGGTTGATGGGCTGGAAACGCAACTCGAAGCTGTCAGCATCGACCGCATTGCGCAAGCGGTTCATCCACCCCACATCAGACGTTGCACGCTCGACGATACGCGAGGACTTCTCGAAGAACTGCATGCGGTTGCGTCCTGCCGACTTCGCTTCGCGGCACGCAATATCCGCCTCCGCAATGATTTCGTCGGGGTTCGCCTTCGCCCGGTCGATCATCGTGACGCCGATACTGCAGTGAATGTGGAACACGCGATCGTCCTCGACGTGTGCGAGCCGCCGCATGCTGGCCAGGATTTGTTCGGCCATTTCGCGTGACGACACCTCGTCCGTATTGCAATGCAGGATGACGAATTCGTCGCCGCCGAAGCGCGCTACGATGTCTTCCGGGCTTACGCTGCGCGTCAGCTCGTCGGCCACTTTGCGGATCAGCCGGTCTCCGGCATGGTGGCCGCAGGTGTCGTTGACGTACTTGAACTGGTCGAGATCGATAAAGAACAGCGAACTTCTGTGCTCGTGCACCGCGATGTTCGCCAACTCGACGTTCAGTTCTTCCATGAAGCGGCGCCGGTTGTAGAGGCCCGTCAGGTTGTCGTGGTTCGCAAGCTCCATGAGCATTGCGTCGCGTTCACTCAGAGCCGTCGCCGTCGTTTCCAGCGCCTCGACGATATCTGAGATTTCGCGGTGCTCTGCAGGCTCGAACTTGACCTTGAGGTTACCGCGGGCGAGTTCCTGGATGGGATCCTGCAGATCCGAGATCGACGCGAGTGCACGCCGCAGGGCCCGCCGGCCGTACAGCGCAAACACGCTCAGCAGCGCGAGCAGGATCAGGATCGCGACCTTGATGTTGTCGAGCAGGCGGTCGTGAAAGAGGATGAAATCGAGGTGCATGCCCACGAAACCGATCAACTCGGTTCTGCTCTCGGTCAACGCAACAGCGGGATCGAACGCAAACAGGCCATCATCGGCAAGCGACTCTGTCCAGACCGGAGCCAGAATCTCGAACTCCCGCGGATTTCTGATGCTGCTTTGCAGCAAGTAGGGCTGATCGCTGCCGATCAGTTCCCTGGCGTTCTCGAGCGTCGATTCAGGTAATCGCGACGGGGGATCCAGCGACGTATCACCATCGATCGAAAACAGCGGCGCACCGTCCGGGCGAAAATAGGCAACGCGGCCGATTTCCGGGTACTTCTTTACGAAACTCTCCACCCGCAGCAGCGCCTCGCTATCGTCACTGAGATACAAGGGAGAACCGAGTTCATTGAGTTCCTCCGTCCATTGCAGCGCCCAGCGGCTGTAGTTGTCCTGCAACACCCACTGCCCGCCCCAGTACAGCGCGCCGATCGCGAACGTGCCGACGATGCCTGCACTCAGAATCTGGATCCACAGTATTTCGTGGACGAGAACACGCTTGCTCCTGGGCATACGGAAACGCTGCAGCATCCTTGCTATGGGCGCGGTGATCGTTGCCATTGCCTGCTTCATTGCGCTGCAGCGTCCGCCGCGACCTCGGGCTGCATCAGGGCGTCATTCGACATGACGCGAACTTCGGAAAGCTCTGTCAATGGCGGTAACGCATTGATCTCGCCCGCCTGGATGCGTTCGAGCACCTGCAGGATGGTTGCCGCAATATCCGCCGCAACACTCGACACGCTGATTGCTGCGCCCAGCTGCAACAGTGCTTCGTTGGATACGGCCACCGGGACCTGCCTGCGGTTGGCCTGCTGCAAGATTTCAGTCAATACGCGCGGACTCAGTATCCTGTTGTCGGGAAACAGCCAGAAGCCGTCGATCTCGTGGATCATGCGCTTGAAGTGATAGAGCGTCTCCTGGTCCGAACCAGCCTCCTGGATCTGTAACTGCACACCGTGATCCTGAGCAGCGATCTCCGCCTCGGCTCGCAGCGAGTCGTGTCCCGGACCAATGATGATGCCGACACGCGCAATCGTCGGATCGAGTTTCTTCCACGCAGCCAGATGCGCATCGAGCGGCGGGAGTGCCGACACTCCGCGGCTGTTCCCGGTCACCAGCCCGTGATCGCTGTAATTGAAGACCTGGCTGAATATCACCGGCACCTGCGACATGGCCACGGATGAACGCGCTGCCCGCAGGCCGATCGCGACCACGGCATCGGTCCTGGAATCGTTGATCTGACGGAATGCAGCCACTGGCGGCTGGCTGCGATCATCAAGGTCGTAGATGACAACGTCGTCGAGCCTTGCGCTCAGTTCAATGGCGACGTCTTCGTACGCCGGCTGGCGGTTGCTCAGGACGATGGCGACTTGCCGCGGCGGCGGCAAAGGCGCGACGGCGGGCTGCTCGGCTTCGGGTTCGGGTTCGGGTTCGGGCGCAGGGGCCGGCACCTCGACGACAGGCTCCGGAATTTCCACGATTTCGGGCGCCGGCTCGACACGCTCCGGCTCCGGCCCCAGCAACGCACAGCCGTGCAGCAGGAGCAGTCCCACCAACGTCGCAAGACGCAGCGCGCCCGATATTGTCCTGCCGATCCCTCGCATCCGCCTCCTCTCTGCGTCCCGGCTACCCGGCGACGCCAGCGGTCCCCGGATGTATGCGATCGCTTTTACCGGATTCGTCAAGCAAGTTCTGTGCGCAGCGTCGTGACTTCGTAAAATCGGGCCGCCATTGCCGGGCTGCCGACCTTATGTCACATTGAACGGGTATTCCGGCGCTACCAGAGAGGCCACGCCATGACGGATGAACTCTTTCGCAAAGACTCCTATTTGAACGAATGTGACGCCGTGGTTCTTGCGGTCACTGGCGAAGCGGTTGCCGTGGACCGCACGGTGTTCTAC
>CBFHSG010000006.1:75804-134175 GCA_965658465.1 Woeseiaceae bacterium
CCCGCTCGGCGGCGGACAGCCCGGCGATACGGGGTCGATGAGCTGGCCGGGCGGCAGCGCCAGAGTCACGGACACCCGCTACGGTGATTCCGGACAAATCCTGCACCAGGTCGAAGTCGGTAGCCCACTGCCGGCGGTCGGCGAGACCGTGCACCTGGAACTCGACTGGGACCGGCGCTATCGCCATATGCGCATGCACACCGCGATGCACCTGCTGGGCGCGGTCCTCAGGTACGGTGTCACCGGTGGCAATATCTCGGCGGAGAAAAGCCGTCTCGACTTCGATATGGAGGATTCGGTGGACAAGGAGTCCGTGGCTGCGGCGATGCAAAAGCTCGTGGAAGAAAATCACCCGGTCAGTTGCCGCTGGATAAGCGATGCGGAGCTCGATGCCAACCCGGACCTCGTGCGCACGATGTCAGTGCAACCGCCCCGGGGCAAAGGCGAGGTCCGCCTGCTGGAGATCGAGGGTGTGGACCTGCAGCCCTGCGGAGGCACACATCTGAAGTCCACGGCCGAGGTCGGCAAGGTACGCATCGGCAAGGTCGAGAAGAAGGGCCGCCGCAACCGCCGCGTCAACATTCATCTCGACGACTGACGGTCGCCTAGCGAGCGGCTCCGTTGGTTATCCACAGCCGTATCGCGTCGATCTCCGGCTGGCCCAACGGCGCTCGACCGAGCGGCATGCGCTCGCCCACCGCCTGGGTGCCCTCGATCTTATGGACCAGGTAGCTGTCGTTGGGCAGTGTCGGTGCAACCAGAAGTGTGCCCTGCGAGCTTGGCACGTCCACCAGCGCCGTATGACTGGTGTCCGCGTCGCTAAGGTCCAGTCCGGCTGCCGGGGCAGCGCCGGTGTGGCAGGTAGACGTTGCGCAGGTCGGTGTGAACACCGCAGCCTGTATCTCGTCGAGCGTGGGCTGAATCACGACCGGCGTCGTGAGCGTGAATTGTACGACGAAGTCGCCGCCGGCCACGCCGTTGCCGGATGGCAGGTTGCCGGGAAACTCCCCATCGAGTGCGTTACCGTCGAGGTCCTGTATGGCGTTCGTGGCGCCACCCAGCAACTCGATCTGGTAGGTGTCATCGGCCAGCGAGACGCCCGCGAGGTCGAACACGGCACTCTGCGAATTCGCGGCAGGCACGCTGATCGAGGCTGCGGTTACCTGCATTTCATTGCCATCGGCAAATGTGCCGTCGCCGCCGCTCGCCGTGAGCAGGAACGTTGTTGCATCGACGGTTGCCTGGTTGAGTTCGCGGCTGAAGCCGGCAACAACGCTCGGCGGCGGTGTGTCGAGCGCCGCGCCCGGCATCGGCGACAACGAGGTCACCGTAATCGGATCCAGCACGACAACGCGATCATCCGTAGCGCCGTCCGTGATCCATTGCCGGATCACGTCGATCTCGGCCTGCGGCAGGGGCGCACCCGGCGCCATCTGCTGTCCTGACGATGCCGTGCCTTCGAGCTTCTGAACGAGATAACTGTTATCCGGGTCGCCTGCCTCGACACGCTGCAGGGCCGCGTCCTGGCTGCTCTGGATACCGACGAGCATTGCGTAGCTGTTCGTCTCCTCCAGGTTTAGTCCCGCAACGGCATTGGCGCCGGCATGGCAACCCGACGTCGCGCAGTCCGGGGTAAATACGTTGGCCTGGATCTCGGAAAAATTCGGGCCGAATCCTGCTGCCGGCGGCGGTGGCGGTGGTGTTGGCGGCGGCGGGGAGCCTGAGGGCGGCGGCGACGTTCCTTCCGGTATGCGCGAAACCGCATCGTCAAAAGTCTCCACATCGCAACCGGCAAGGGCAAACGCCGCCGCGATAACGGTCGTTACCAACCGCGCGATTGCCGGTATTCCTGTCCTCACCATCACGTATCTCATCAAACCAGGTGCTCCTTCGGCCGTCGTCCGATGGTATCGTTTTGAAATCGGCAAAACGCGATCACCGTCACACTCCTGCTGTCGCCATATGCAGACGGGCTGCCCTTCCGGCGCGCTACCTGGCGAATCGCGGTGATCGAACCCGCGCGGAGAAGTGAATTGAAAGACAAACTTCAGATAACAGCCTACGAGGCTATCGAGCAGCCCGTCGCGCTGCGCACAGCGCAACGAGCACGCAACTGGATAGAAGATCTGCCAGAGCGCTTCGCCTACCGGTGTCTGCCGCTCGCAATCGCCAACCAGGTAGGCTGGGAACTTCTCAGCCCGGTCTCGTTTACCGCGAGCTGGAACGGCAAAGACGGTCTCGATGCGATAAAGATTCGCTTCCAGGGTGAACCGTCACCGCTGATCGGCTCCCACTTCGGGCACGGGGTGCTGACGTTTACGCCCGGCTACCTGTTTCGCACGACCCGGTCGCACAATCTCTACGTCAAGGGGCCGGCCAACAGGCCGAAGGACGGCATCGCCCCGCTCGAAGGCCTCATTGAAACCGACTGGGCACCGTACTCGTTCACGATGAACTGGCAGTTCACGCGCAAGCGTCACAAGGTCACCTTCGAGGAAGGAGAACCGTTTTGTACGATCTTGCCGTACCCCCGGCACTACGCCCGCAAGTTCGACGCCACAACCAGGAATCTCAACGAAAACCCGAAGCTGTACCGGCAATACGTCGATTGGCGCGACGAGCGGCTGCGATTCAACGAGGAACTCAAGATCGAAGGTTCAGACGCTGCGAAGAAGGGTTGGCAGCGATCCTATCTGAAAGGTGAGGACACGTCGGGCAACACCTTCGCCGGTCACGAGACGAAGATTCAGATGAAGGACTTCAGGCGTGGCTGAACCTGCCGGTTCAGCACTCAGTCACTACGCCAGACATCGACGGGTTCGACATCTCCGGCCTCGATGATGATCTCACCGACCTTGCAGGGCGCCTCGACACCTTCCTCGCCACACTCGGGCAGGCGCGCGAGCCGCTCCTGGTGAGAGGCCAGCGCAACACCGGGGCTGGTGTCCTCGACCGCCGGGGCCCGCCAATTTTGCTTGTCCTGATTCGCCTCCTCGATGGCGTCGAGACTGGCGAACACGCGTTGCTGACGTGCCGTCGGGGCACAGCTGGCGTTGCCCGGGTCGATGATCACCGACTCTGACTCCTGCTTGAGGGATACGAGTTGCTGCAGTGCAACCTCGCAGTCCGCCTGTGTCAGAAATTGCAATTCCAGGCTCTGTTCCTGGCAGACGGTCTTGCCGGCCGGCGCAAAACACTCGCTCAGGGTCAAGACGAAGACCTGTATCCATGCGGTATCCATGGCTTCCTCCGGTCGTTTGTTATTGTAGTTTTGACTGCGAGAGTAGCAGAAAATTTCGCCTTCCATGCGCTATGCTGGAAACCCGAGTAGCTGCGCCGGGTTACGGCGCGCGAGTTCGACGAATGGCGCGAAAATCAGCCACCACGGCCGAAAAACGCTGGTCCGGCAAGGTCACGCGCGAGAGCCATGCGCTCGAGCTCGAGGACGGCGTCTTCACATGGAAGGACCCGGCCAGCATTGCCCGTTCCCTGCAGAAGTCAGCAGAGGCCAGCACCGGGCGAAAGACCACACCGTTCAGTTCTGCCATGTCGGTGCTGGTTTTCTACATCAATCGCGCGGGCAGCAACCTGGACGACGACCAGAAAGACGTCCTGGAACGGGCCAAATCTGAATTGCGGAAGCTCTACGGTAGGTGAATCCCCGTAGTGCCCGCCGCCGCAACAGGGACGATACTGGTTACTCGCACACATCGTGTGATGCGTCATGTACAGGGTCTTCGAAGACAGGCGTGCCGCCGGCCGGGCTCTCGTGCCGGCATTGCAGCGGTTTGACCTCGATGATCCGATAATACTCGGCCTGCCTCGCGGCGGCGTTCCGCTCGCCTACGAAATCGCGCTCGCGTTGCGCGCCCCGCTGGACACGATCGTCGTCCGCAAGCTCGGCGTCCCCTCACAACCCGAACTCGCATTCGGCGCGATTGCTTCGGGCGGCGTTCGGGTGATCAATGACGACGTCCTCCAATCCGTTCGAGGCCTGGACGACGACTCGATCGAACAGATTGCCGGCAGGGAAATGAAGGAACTGCGGCGGCGTGAACAGGCCTATCGGCTGGATCGCCCGTACCCCGACCTTGCCGGCAAGGACGTCGTACTCGTGGACGATGGACTCGCGACAGGCGCCACGATGCGCGCTGCGGCGGAAGCCGTAAGAACCAGGTCGCCGTCATCGGTCGTGGTCGCGGTGCCCGTCGGTTCGAAGTCCGCCGTGGCCGGGGTGGCGGCCATCGTCGACCGCGTGATCTGCCTGGAATCACCGGCGTCTTTCTACGCGGTCGGCCAGTTCTACAGCGACTTCAGGCAAACCTCGGACGACGAGGTTCGCGAGCTCCTGCACGACGCCTGGGCGATGCTCGACGCTCCGCCGTCCACGGCCGAGGACCGCGCGGATGAATAGAGAGGCAAAGCGGTCGATTGCGTTACGCGGCTTCCACCTTTTCACCCTGTTCGGTTTCGAAGTAAAGCTGGACCTGAGCTGGCTGCTGCTCGCCTTGCTCATCAGCTGGTCGCTGGGCGCGGGCTGGTTCCCCGCCCGCTACCCGGAACTATCGAACCACGCGTACGCCTGGATGGGCATAGCCGTCGCGGTTGGCGTCTTTTTCTCGATCGTGTTCCACGAGTTCTCGCACTCGGTGGTCGCGCGGTATTACGGCATGCCGATCCGCGGGATCACACTTTTCATCTTTGGCGGCGTCGCCGAGATGGAGAGCGAGCCGCCGAACCCGAAAGCCGAATTCCTGATGGCTATCGCCGGCCCGATCTCGAGTTTTCTGCTGGCCGCCCTGCTCTGGGCCGCCACGTCGCTCGCAGAGGGGGCCGCCTGGCCGCAGCCTGTCGCCGGCGTACTGTCGACGCTGGCCGTCATCAACTTCACGGTCGCGGTATTCAACCTGGCGCCGGCGTTCCCGCTCGATGGCGGCCGGGTACTCAGGGCGGCGCTCTGGCACTGGCGGCGCAACCTCCAGGAGGCGACGTTCATCTCCAGCCGGATCGGTCGGGGCTTCGGAACCGCGCTGATGATTCTGGGCGTTATCGCCGTCGTGGGGGGCAACCTGATCGGTGGCATGTGGTGGTTCCTGATCGGCATTTTCGTCCGCGGTGCGGCAAGCAGCTCCTACCAGCAGCTCGTGCTTAAAGACATGGTGGAGGGACAGCCCGTGCGTCGCTTCATGCGCAGCGAACCGGTCACCGTAGCGCCCTCGGTCAGCATCGCGGATTGGGTGGAAGGCTATGTCTACAGGCACCATTACAAGATGTACCCGGTCGTGGACGGATCACGGTTGCTCGGCTGCATCACCATCGACAGCTTGCAGGGACTGCGACGCGAGGACTGGTCCACGACGCAGGTAGCCGATGTGATGGAGCATCGTTCGGAATCGAACACTGTCGATGCCGGTACGGACACGATGGCGTTATTGACGACCATACTTAAACCCGCAGGTCGCTCGCGATTCATGGTCGTCGAGGATGATCGCCTCGTCGGCATCATTGCACTGAAGGACCTGCTCGAGCTCATCTCGCTGAAACTGGAGATCGAGTCGCCCGGACGCGGCGGCTAGGTGACATCATGCACCTTCGCAGATGGGAACATTTCGAACACGATGCGGATATCGGGCTTCGCGCCACCGCATCGTCGCGAGACGGTCTGTTCGAGGCGATGGCCGAAGCGCTGACGGCACTGATTACCGATCCTTGCACGGTTCGCCCGGTCGAGTCGGTGCCTATCCGCTGCGAAGCCCCGGACGACGCTCTTCTCCTCACGGACTGGCTGAATGCCCTTGTCTACGAAATGGCCACCCGCAGGATGCTCTTCGGGGACTGGCGCGTATCCATTGAGAACCATGCTCTCGATGCGGTCGCAAAGGGAGAACCCGTGGATCGGGGCCGCCACCGGCCCGTGGTCGAGGTGAAAGGTGCGACGTACACGTCGCTGTCCGTGAGCGAGGACAGCACGGGCACGTGGCATGGGCAATGTATCGTGGACGTATGAGCGATGGACCTGAATCGACTCGAGCAGGATAGCGAGTTCAGCTGGCGCATCCCGGCCAAGGCGCCGATGAACGTGCCGGGGATACTGTACGGCGACCACGAACAGATCCTGCAGATGGACGACAAGGTTTACGAGCAACTGCGCAACGTCACGATGTTGCCGGGCCTCGCCGGCCCCGTCTACGCGATGCCGGACGCACACTGGGGCTATGGTTTTCCCATCGGCGGTGTCGCTGCATTCGACGCAGATGCCGGCGGCGTGGTTTCGGCGGGCGGCGTCGGCTTCGACATCTCCTGTGGTGTGCGCATGCTACATACGGGCATGCGCGCCGCCGACGTCGAGGACGCAAAAACCGCATTGGCCGATGCCCTGTACGCAAACATACCGGTGGGCGTAGGCAGCGAGGGTTCGATCACCCTCGACCACGCGAGCATGACCGCGATGCTCGAGGGTGGCGCGTGCTGGGCCGTGGAACAGGGCTACGGCACCGCTGCGGACCTGGACCGAACGGAAGAGCGCGGCTGTATCGCCGGCGCCGACCCGCGCGCGGTCTCGGAACGCGCCAGGAAACGCCAGCGCCGCGAGATGGGAACACTCGGCTCAGGCAACCACTACCTCGAGGTGCAGCGGGTCGCGGAGATCTTCGACCCGGCGATCGCCGCCACCTACGGGCTGGCGATCGATGAACTCGTCATCAGCATCCACTGCGGGTCACGCGGGCTCGGGCACCAGATCGGCACGGACTACCTTCGCGAAATGCTGCTCGCGGCCGGGGAATTCGGCATCACGCTGCCCGACCGGGAACTTGCCTGCGCGCCGATTCACTCGGAACTCGGCCAACGCTATATCGGCGCGATGCGCGCGGGCATGAACTGCGCACTCGCGAACCGCCAGATCCTTACTCACCTCACGCGGAGCGTCTTCCTGGAGTTTTTCCCGCAGGCGGAACTGTCGATGCTGTACGACGTCTCGCACAACATCTGCAAGGTCGAAACGCACGTACTGGACGGCGTTGCGCGCGAGCTTCATGTGCATCGGAAGGGGGCGACGCGCGCGTTCGGACCGGGTAACGAAGATCTCGACGAATCGCTGCGGGAAGCCGGGCAACCGGTGTTGATCGGCGGTTCGATGGGGACGGGCTCCTACGTGCTCGCGGGCAGCGGCGAGAGTGAGCAGCGCGCGCTGAGTTCCGCGTGTCACGGCGCCGGCCGCGCGATGAGCCGGCGCAAGGCGCGCAGGGAATACGGTGGCAGGCAGGTCGTCGACGAACTCGCCCGCCGCGGCATCGTCGTGCGGAGCCCGTCGCTGCGCGGCGTCGCCGAGGAAGCGCCGCTTGCCTACAAGGACGTCGACCGCGTCGTCGACAACGCCGCTCGGGCCGGGCTCGCCCGCAAGGTGGCGCGTCTTTCGCCTGTTGTCTGCATCAAGGGTTGATCAGTCTCCCTGCGCTGGCGGCTCGTGTGACTTCACCTTGCCGCGCCGAATCCTGACGTAGTCCTGGATCTGGCGGCGCGCCGCATCGAACGCGTCCCGTATGGCCACGTAGACATCCTCGTGAGCCTGCTGATCGTCCGGGGCACGGCTCACCACGATTTCCTTGCCGGGGACTCGTACGTCGACGACGACGTGGTAGAGCTTGCCCTTGTACTGGTGTTTATGCGGTGACTCGATGGCCACGCGACAGCTGATGATGTCACCATTGAAATACTGCAGCTTGTCCACGTGCTTGCGGACGGCTGCTTCAATGGCCGGAGAGGGTTCCAGGTTGCGGAATTGCAGCTGTAACGGTAGTTCCATGCTTGTCTCCTTCATCGTTCCCGGCTAACAAGATCCCGGATACTTTGACAATGGGTTCGCGGAATGCGCGTCGGTATCGGGACATTTACCTAGCCTCAAATCATCAATCACACTCACGCTCGACGCCGCAACAGTGCGACTCGTCGCGCGTACGGATCACCTGTCCGCGCATCGAGCCCGGCCGGAATACCGTGCATCCCTTGACGCCTGCAGCATGCGCCCTCCGGAAGATCTCGTCGACCGTGTCCGCCGTCGCCGCGGGAGACAGCGTGATGGTCTTCGAGATCGCATTGTCGACAAACGGCTGCAGACTCGCCTGCATAGCGAGATGCGCTTCACCGCTCAATGCGTTCGCGGTCACAAAACTGTCCGGCGGCGCAGTTCGAATCCCGCCCTGCTCGCGCCATCGCCGAAACGCAAAATCACTCACAACGACATCCTGCGACTGCTGCTTCGCGTCGCGAATGGATCGCTCGGCTTCGAGCGCGTAGATGGGCTCCACGCCGCTGGATATATTCCCGGCGAGCAGGCTTATCGTGCCCGCCGGCGCGATCGAGAGGACGTGGCTGTTGCGGATACCGTGCCGTTGCAGCGCCTCGCGCAGGTCGCCCGGGAGACGCCCGATAAACGGCGCAGCGCAGTACCGGGTGGCATCGAAGGCCGGGAACGGTCCCTTTTCGGCCGCGAGTTCGATGGAAGCGCGATACGCGGAATCACGAATACTGCGCATGACATCGGCCGCCACGCGGCGTGCTTCTGCGCTGTCGTAGCGCAGGCCGAGCATGGCCAGCGCGTCGCCGAGCCCCGTAATGCCGAGCCCGATACGGCGGGTTCGGCGCGCCTGCGCAGCCTGTTTTTCCAGTGGAAAGCGCGACGCGTCGATGACATTGTCAAGAAACCGCACGGCGACGCTGGACAATTGCTCGAGGCGCTCGTAGTCGACGGCCGCAGCGGCGGAAAACGGCGCTGACACGGCCGCCGCCAGGTTTATCGAGCCCAGGTCGCATGCGCCATAGGCCGGCAGCGGCACCTCGCCGCAGGGATTCGTGGCGCTGATCGATTCGCAATACCCGAGGTTGTTTTCACGGTTGATCGTGTCAACGAACAGCAGGCCGGGTTCCGCCGTTTCGAGGGCCGAATCGACAACATGCCGCCAAAGTTTTCTCGCCGGGACACGTGTCCGGGTGAATGTCTTGCCGCCCGGCGGGTATACCAGCGGCCACTCACGATCGTCGTCGACGGCGCCCAGGAAGTCGTCCGTGATCAGCACCGACAGGTTGAAGTTGTGCAGCGCCCCGGCGTCCCTCTTCGCGTCGATAAAGGCCTCGATATCGGGATGATCACAGCGCAACGTCCCCATCATCGCGCCGCGGCGGCGGCCGGTCGCCAGCAGCGTCTCGCACATCGAGTCCCATACCCGCATGAAGGATACGGGGCCTGAGGCGGTTGCACCGGTCCTGACTGCAGGCGAGCCGCGCGGCCGCAACGGCGAAAAGTCGAGCCCGATGCCGCCGCCGTGCTGCATCGTAATCGCGGTGTCCTTCAGCGATTCAAGAATGCCCTCGAGTGAATCGACGAGCCCGCCCGCAACAAAACAATTGAACAGCGTGACGTCCTTGCCCAGCCCCGCGCCCGCCAGGATGCGGCCGCCCGGCAGGAAGCGAAAACCCTCCAGGGCCGCCCTGAAATGCCGTTCCCACTGATCCGGGTCACTTTCGACCGAGGCCATCGCGCGGGCAACGCGGCACCAGGTATCGGCAACGCCCTCCTCCGCCACCCCGTCCCGGTCGGTGCCCCGGTAACGCGAGGACCAGATCAGTTCGGAGATGTCTGCCGTCGTCATCTGTGCAGGGTGCGCTTTACCGCCTCGGTTATCGTGCCATCGCCGTCCGGCATGAAATAGCCGATGCGCATATGTGGTTTCCGGATATCGATCAGGCGCGTCAGGTCGATCGGCGTCGCGACCAGTACGAGATCGCAATCGACCGCGTTCACGGTGGCTTCGAGGTCCCGGACCTGCGCGTCGCCGTATCCCATCGCCGGCAGCAACGCACCGGTGTCCGGGTACTGGCGAAAGGTCTCCGCAATCTCGCCGAGGGCCCAGGGACGCGGGTCGACGAGTTCTGCAGCACCGTTTTCGCGCGCGGCCAGCACGCCGGCCCCGAACGCCATGCCGCCGTGCGTCGTCGTCGGCCCGTCCTCGATGACCAGTACGCGCTTGCCGCGAATCAGGTCCGGTTCCGGCACGTCCAGTTTGGAATCCCGTTGGATCACCCGGGCATGCGGGTTGACGCGCGCGGCATTGGCTTCGACCGCCGCTATGTTCTGCGGTTCGGCCGAGCCTACCTTGTTGATGATGATCAGGTCGGCGCGCGCAAAATTCTCCACACCGGGGAAATACTCGAGTTCGTGCCCGGGCCGATGCGGGTCGGCGATTGTTATCCAAAGATCAGGCCGGTAGAACGGCGTGTCGTTATTGCCACCGTCCCAGACAATCACGTCCGCTTCGCGCTCGGCCTGCTCGAGAATCGCCCCGTAGTCGATACCTGCGTACACGACGACGCCGTTCTTCAGGTGCGGCTCGTATTCCTCGCGCTCTTCGATCGTGCAGTCCTGACGATCAAGGTTCTCGTAGCTGGCAAACCGCTGCACGGCCTGCCTGGCAAGGTCGCCGTACGGCATGGGGTGACGTACCGCGACCGTCCTGGCGCCGAGTTCCCGGAGTATGTGCGTGATGCGCCGCGAAGTCTGGCTCTTGCCGCAACCCGTCCGGACGGCCGTCACCGCAATGACGGGTTTCGACGCCGGCAACATCGTCGCATCGATGTCGAACGTAGAAAAATTCACACCGTGTGCCTCGACCGTCTTGCGGCGCGTATCGACGTACGCGAGGCTGATGTCTGAATAGGCGAACACCACTTCATCGACGTCGCCGGCGTCGAGCAGCAAATCCAGTTCCGTCTCGGCGTGGATCGGTATTCCTTCAGGATAAAGGTAACCAGCGAGTTCCGCGGGATACCGCCGGTCCTGGATGTGAGGAATCTGGGCGGCGGTGAACGCGAGGACATTGAATTCGGGCTTGTCCCGAAAGCAGCAGTTGAATACATGGAAGTCGCGTCCTGCGGCCCCCATGACCAGGAGGTTCCGGCGCATCGAAATCCCTGTTCAGCCTCGGTACCCCGAGTATCCTACTTGAGGACCACCTTGAGCATGGTGGCTGATACCTATTCCGGCGTGTCCGCGCCTATCCTGTGCCCGAGAGCCTCGACGGCATCCCAGTCGGTAAACTCCGTGACCGAATTCGGGTCCGTCGGCCCCTTCATCATCCACATGATGAAGCGAATCATGGTCTTGTCGACGAAGCCGTACTTCGGGTAGTCGATTTTGCCGCCGAATACGCCGACCACGGGCGGCTGCCAGCTGATCGACTTCAGGAACTTCCGGACGTAAGGATTGGTGTCCGCATCGCGTTTCTCCGGCTTGCGCGCGACCGCATTCACCGAGAAGAACGCGCTGGGCTTAGCGCGCAGGAGCTCGAGATTCTTTTCGATGAATTCGGTAACTTCCGGCTTGTGCTTGCCATAGCGAATGCTGGCACCGATGACAATTCGATCGTAAGCTGCGAGATCGATGCTCCCGCCCGGCGTCAGTTCCGTGATCGTTACCTCGTGCCCGTGCTGTTCGATCACTTCACTTAGCCGTTCGCAGATCTTCAACGTGTGGCCGTCCGTCGTCGAATAGACCAATATCACTCTGGCCATTGCCTTGATTTCCTCCTCGCGCATTGCGCCTGATAGGTGAATACCGACATTTGCCGCCCGGCCCCGGCGTCGTATCGTCACGCGTGCCGGCCGAAGCGAATGGAAACAAGGCGCTATCGTACCTGCTTCCTGCTGCCGCCGCCGCATTGCGTTAAGATTACGAAAAACAGAACAAGAGAGGATCTGGCAGATGGCCTATAAATCCACTGATATCCGTAACGTATGCCTGGTGGGACCGAGCAACGCGGGCAAGACGCAGCTTACCGAGGCGCTGCTCCATGCAGGCGGCAAGATCGCGGAGCAGGGCCTGGTCGAGAAAGGCAACACCGTCTCCGACTACACGCGGCGCGAGCGCGAACTCGGCCACTCCCAATACGTATCGGTATGCCACCTGGATCACGGCGGCATCCACGTCAACCTCATCGACACGCCGGGATACCGCGACTTTTACGGCCGCGCGGTTTCGGTGCTGCCCGCGGTCGAAACGGCCGCCGTGGTAATCAGCGCCGACGGCGGCGTCGAGATGATCGCCCAGCGCATGATGACGGCCGCGAAAAAGCAGCGGCTCTGCCGCATGATCATCATCAATAAGATCGACGCGGAGGGCGCGGACCTGGCAAAGCTGTTGGCCGACATCCGGGACACGTTCGGGCCCGAGTGCCTGCCGCTGAACCTCCCCTCGGCCGAGGGCGAAGGCGTCGTCGACTGCTTCTTTCAACCTGAAGGCGCGGAAACCGCATTCAGTGACGTCGCTACGGCACACACCCAGATCGTCGACCAGGTCGTGGAGGTCGACGACGAACTGATGGAACTCTACCTGGAGCAGGGCGAAGAACTTGCGCCCGAGCAGCTGCACGACCCCTTCGAAAAGGCGCTGCGCTCCGGTCACCTGATACCTGTCTGCTTCACGTCGACAAAAACGGGTGCCGGAGTTCGCCAGCTGCTGAACATCTTCGAGCAGCTCATGCCCAACCCGATGGAGGGCAACCCGCCGCGCTTCCTCAAGGGCGAGGGAGAAGGCGCGGAAGAAATCATCCTGAAGCCGGACCCGAACGCGCATGCGATCGGTCACGTCTTCATGATTAATATCGATCCTTTCAAGGGGCGCATGGGCACTTTCCGCATTCACCAGGGCACGATCAGGCCCGGCAACCAGCTGTTCGTGGGCGATGCGCGCAAGCCGATCAAGGTGAATCAGCTACTCAAAATAAACGGCGAGACGCACAGCAAGGCCGAGATCGGTCATCCCGGCGACATCTGCGCCATTCCGCGCGTCGACGAGGTTCACTTCGATGCCGTCCTGCACGACTCCCACGACGAGGATCATTTCCATCTCAAGTCGATAGACCTGCCGAATCCGATGTACGGCCTGGCCATCAAGCCTGCAAATGATGCAGATGCCCAGCGCACATCGGATGCGCTGCATGCCATGGTCGCCGAGGATCCTTCACTCGTCCTCGAGCACAATGCCGCGCTGAACGAAATCGTGCTTCGCGGCATGGGCGAACTGCACCTGCGCACCGTTCTCGAGGAGATCCTCGACCGCTACGGCCTCGAAGTACAGACGGCGCTGCCGTCAATTGCCTATCGCGAAACGATCACGGCTCCGGCGGAAGGCCATCACCGCCACAAGAAACAGACCGGCGGCGCCGGCCAGTTCGGCGAGGTGTACTTGCGCGTTGCCCCGCTGCCGGCCGGAAGTGGCTTCGAGTTCAAAAGCGCGGTCGTCGGCGGTGCAATCCCGTCACAGTACATCCCCGCCGTGGAATCCGGGGTGAAACAGGCGATGGATTCGGGCGCCTCCTACGGCTATCCGATGCAGGACATCGAGGTCACGGTCTACGACGGCAAACACCATTCGGTCGATTCCAAGGAAATCGCATTCGTGCAGGCCGGCAAAAAGGCGTTCCTGGATGCCGTCGAGAAGGCGCGCCCCATCGTAATGGAACCTATCGTCGACGTTACGTTCACGATTCCCGCGGATTGCGCGGGCGGCGTCACCGGCGATCTGTCATCGATGCGTGGCATGGTCACGGGCACGGAGATCCTGCCCGACAGCCGCATGGTGGTACATGGCCAGGCACCGCTAAAGGAAATACAGGGTTACCACTCGCGCCTGAAATCGCTGACCGGCGGTGACGGCAGTTTCACGATGGACTTCAGTCATTACGCGGAAGTGCCGCGCGAGGCGCTCGACCAGGTGGCGGCCCAGAACTGACCGCGGTGGCAGTGCGGCTGCCTCAGTAGCGGCCGTGCTGCTTGAAGATGTAATTGCTGAGTTCGATAAACTCGTGGTTCATCTGGTGCACGATACGGTGCGCCGACCGCGTCACGGCACGCATTACCTTGTAGACGAGGTGCGGCTGCTGCTCAATGATCTCCTCGAAGTCCTTGCGCCGCAGGGAAAGCACCCGGCAGTCGGTCAATGCGCGCAGGCCCACCGTGTGCACGGCACCGTCCACAAAGCTCATTTCGCCCGCGAGCGCTCCCGGCCGCAGTATCGCGAGGCTCGCCGACTCGCCGGCGCCAGTGTGTTTGACCACTTCGAGCTTGCCCGATAGCAGCACATGCAGCGTGTCGTCCGTCGCGCCCTCTTCGATCAGGAACTCGCCGTCGGCAACGTCGTGATAGTTCATCAGGTCGGCGAGCACGCCCGCCTCCTCGTTCGACAACTCGGATCCCAGGGATGATCCAATCACAAGGTCCGTCGTCTTCTCCATGTTGCTGCCCTCGGATGCCTGCCAACGTCTAATGCAGTGATTAAATGATGCTAACCCGCATCTGCCGGGGCGGCTATAGGGGATTTCACCGCGCCCAACGCCCCGTCACAAGCCAGTATGCATTGCGCCGCCCGCTCCGCCCACTCGGCGTAGATGGGCGGCCCGGGGTGAAATCCATCGGACGCCATCATGCCGACATCCGCCTCGAAGCGCAGATCCACCAGTCGTGCATCGGCTTCAGAGCCGACGGCTGCAGTGAGATGCTCGTTGAACTCGGTCGCCCGGCTGCCGAGGTGCCAGCGCAGCGGCTGTGGCAGGGCCGGAAAACTGTGCACTGGCGGCAGACCCGAGAAGATGAGCAGCCGCGCGCCGAACTTCTCCCTGAGCACCTGGCGAAGCTGCGCCTGTCTGGCCAGCCAGGTCGCGCGGCTCGTCAATGCCAGCACGTCGTTGACGCCGAGCGAGGTGAGGACGACGTCAAAATCCTGCGGCGCCATCTCGTCGAGACGGCGCAGGATATCGGCGGTCGTGAAGCCGGTCCTGGCCTGCAATTCGAACTCGACGCGGTAATGGCTCGCGAGCCGGGTCACAACCTGGCCCAGCAGGGCATCTTCCTGACGTGAAACGCCCACCCCCGCGGCGGCCGAGTCGCCGACGATCAGCAGTTTCAGCGGCGGCCCCTCTCCCGCGCAACCCTGCCTGGCACCGGGTGGCTCCGGCAGCGTCGGCACGCGCAGGTTCGTCCATATGCCCTGCGGCACGATGACGGGAGCAAGGCTAATTGTCCGCAACAGGTAGACCATACGCGGTCAGGATCATGCGCGATGCGTCGCACCGCGTCCAGCCGCCGATGGATCAGTGCGCGGGCCGGTGCGGGTTCGGCGAGAGGCTGGACTCGAAGGTCTCGACCAGGCGCTGGGAGTCGCGAATCCAGGTGCAGGCTTCACAGCTACACGACGTCGCGTCGTGGCGCAGTTCGTTGTGCAACGATTCGACCAGCCGGACGCTGTAGCGCAGGGATGCATTCAGGGTGTGTGCAGGCTTGTTGCGCAGATCATCGAAATCGTTCAGGCAGCTGACCCAGTGGCATTCGCGCCCCAGCGCACAATGATGACAGCGCGCGCTGGTCGCCTCGAAAAGACTGTCATGCTCACAGTCCTGCGCGTCGATGATTTTCAGAATCAGCAGCCTCGGGTAGGTGAGCGCCTCGATCAGTTCTCTGCGCATGGTCGCCTCCTGTCGTCGCACCCGAGAGAGAATACCGCCTCTTTGCGGAGTTTTAAGTATGCCTGCAACCGCGTCTATCGGGATTTCCACGTAGATACGCTTGGATACCGCGTATAGCCGCACGCGGCACGATACGTCAGTCTCCGTAAGGTACAGGGGGTAACCGGCAACCTGTAATCAAGGGGCGATGCGCCGTCAGGCACATTTATAAGTGGTTGATTAATATGAACTGCAGACTGTTCTGAGGGGGAAGGCACAACACACTGCCAGGGAACAGTATTGACCGGAGCCGAGATTCTTTCGGACTGCCGCGTCCCTACCCCCGATCGAATCACGCGCACACAAAGGTACAGCTCTGAAAGACGAGCTACGGCGAGGAGTAAGGTATGTCAGATTCACACGTCGAAGGCGATACCAGGTACTTGTTCAAACGAGATAAGACCTGGTGGGTCAAGGTCGCCGTGCCACGAACGCTGCGGGACGAACTCGGTTACGACCTGCGTCGTTCGTTGCAGACACATGACCTCGACGCCGCGCGCAAGACGCGCTGGGCGGTGATCGACGAGTTCCGGAAGGAAATCGACGAGGTCAAGTCGCGCAAGGACGGCGAGGACGACGAAACCACGAAGACTTCCGGAGGCGGTAACGGCCAGGCACCGGTTGGCCCGCTTTCGGTGGATCAGCATATCGTCGAGATCGTCAGCGATTCCGGCGAAGGCGCGCAGAAATGCGGCCAGATCATGGGCCTCGTCAGCGGCAAGATGGGCAACGGCGTGTGGACCGTCGAGATCATCCCCGCCGAGATCCAGCCGCCGGCGCGTTCGCAGCAGGGGGCCAGCGGCATCCGCGTGCGCATGGGGTCGAAGTACATGACCAATATGGGCAACGAGGCGGACATGGTCGTGGCCTTCAACGAGCAGGTCCTCTACTCCCGCATCCAGAACGGCGCCTACAAGCCGGGCACCGTCGTGCTGCTCGAAAACATGTGGGCCGAAGACCCGGACCCGGCAGTCCGTGAGCAATACGCCGAAGCCCTCGCCGACTTCAAGGAGCGCGGCCTGGTCGTGCTCGAGCTGCCAATACAGCAGGAATGCCTCAAGCTCGTACCCGACCCGCGCAAGGGCAAGAACATGTTCGTGCTGGGCATGCTTTGCCGCATCTACAAACGCGACACGGACAAGGCCAAGGAAGAAATCGCCAAGATCTTCCGCAAGAAGAGCGACAAGGTCATCAAGATCAACCATGACCTGTTCGACGCCGGCTATGCCTTCGCGCGCGACAACGTCGACTACGAATTCGAAATCGTGTCGGCAAAAGAAGACCAGCTCAAGGCCGCCCTGGTTATGAACGGCAACACGGCGGCCGGGCTTGGCGTCATGGCGGCGGGCATGGAGCTCGTTTCGATGTACCCGATAACGCCGGCAACCTCGGCATCGCACTACCTCGCGGACGACTTCCACCTGACCGGCGGCTTCGTCCACCAGGCGGAGGATGAAATCGCCGCCATCGGCTTCGCGATCGGGGCTTCCTACGCCGGCAAGACCGCCTGCACGATTACCTCGGGCCCCGGTATCGCATTGAAGACGGAGATGATCGGCCTCGCCGTCATGGCGGAGATACCGCTGGTTATCATCGACGTGCAGCGTGGCGGTCCATCGACGGGCCTGCCGACGAAGGTGGAACAGGGCGACCTGCTCGCGTGCCTGTTCGGCGCAACCGGCGATTCGCCCAAGGTGGTGCTCGCGGCCTCGACGATCTCGGAATGTTTCCACTTCGTGATCCTGGCGCGCAAGCTCGCCGAGTCGTTCCGTGTCCCGGTGCTGATTCTGACCGACGCCAACCTGGCGACAGGCGTACAGGCGATCGAGCGGCCCGAAGTGACCGACGAATGGTTCGCCCCGCCGATCGACCAGTCGCCGTGGGACAAGAAAGTGCCGCCTTACGACTGGGACGAGAAGACGGGCCTGTCCGAGCGACCGGTCCCTGGTATGCGCGGCGGCGAGTACATCCTCACGGGCCTCGCGCACAACCGTAACAGCAAGATTGCCTACGATACCAAGTCCAACCAGGAAGGCATGGATATGCGCAGCCGCAAGCTGGCCGCGCTGGCCACGACCCTGAAGCCGCCCGAAGTCCACGGCGATCCGGAGGGCGACCTGCTCATCGTCGGCTGGGGTTCGACAGTCGGCGCCATCGAGGAAGCCGTGGACCTCGCCCGCTCGCAGGGCAAGAAAGTATCGTCGCTGCACCTCCGCTTCCTGTCGCCACTGGAACCGGGCCTGAAAGAGATCTTCGCAGGCTTCAGGAGGATCAAGACCATAGAGCTCAATTACAGCGACGAGCCCGATGCACCGCTGTCCGGCGCCGAGTACCGGCGCTACGCACAGCTCGCTTACATACTGCGGGCACACACGCTCATGGATGTTGACTGCTGGTCCAAGGTCCCGGGCCATCCAGTGGCACCCGCCACCATCGGTCGGATCATCGATGAAACCCTCGCACAAATGGAAGGAGCAGAATGATGTTCGGCTTGAAAGGTGACTGGTCGCTCGACGTAAAAGAACGCTATTTCACGCTGGAGGATTACTGCGGCGCCGAACCCCGCTGGTGCACCGGTTGCGGTGACCACGGCATCCTGGCCGCGGTGCACCGAGTGTGCCGCGACGCGCAGCTAAAGCCCGAAAAAACCGTTGCCGTATCGGGCATCGGCTGCTCCAGCCGGCTTCCCCACTACATGAAGACCTACGGTTTCCACGGGCTGCACGGGCGCGCGCTGCCGGTTGCCTGCGGCGTCAAATCGCGGCGCCCGGACCTCGACGTCTGGGTTGCGACCGGCGACGGCGACTGCTTTTCGATCGGTGCGGCGCACTGGGTCCACGCGATGCGCTACAACATGGACCTGACGCTACTGGTCTTCGACAACGGCATCTACGGGCTGACAAAAAAACAGACGTCGCCAACGACGCCGATGGACGTCCCGACCAACACGCACCCGTCGGGCGCGTTGCTGCCGCCGCTCAACCCGCTGACGGTCACGCTCGGGATCACCAACATCTCCTTCGTCGCGCAGATCGTCGACTGGAATGCGCAGCTTCGGCACGAAGTGATCAGGATGGCCCACGAACACAAGGGCACGAGTTTCGTGAGGATCATCCAGCGCTGCCCCGTGTACGTCGAAGCCATCGGCAAGGCGCTGCAGGACGAGCCGGCAAGAATGCAATTGTTGACGCATGAGAACGGCGTGCAGGTCGACGATGCGGTCAAACGCCAGTTCCCGAACCATGCGGAACACGATCCCTCGAATATTCATGCCGCTCGCGAGCTGGCCGAGAACGAAAGCGTGTTGCCGCTCGGTATTCTGTACCACAACCCCGATGCACCGCGTTACGACTTGATGTCGGCGGTGGGCCTCGAAATGACGGCGGAGGAGCGACTCGCCGGTCTCAACGAGGCGCTGGATCATTTCGCCATCTGACCCGGAGCGACAATGGATTCCGTAGCCGAAACCTCAAAGGCCGACAACGACGACGGCGCCGCCGTGATCAATCTGCTGCGCCGCTTTCATTACGGTGAACCGTCGGCAGCCGCGTCGACATCAGCGCCGGCCGGGGCGATCCTGCCCGCGCTGTTGAATCCGTATCGCGATTCGTCGGCGATCCGCTATCAGTACCCGCTGTACCTGGAGCCTCGCGGCGAGGGTGACGGAACGGTGCTGGCGAAGCCGCTCGGCGAGCACCTGTCGGCATCGATCGAGACCTTTGCGCCGGGCGCAGAGCAATCCAAGATGCTCAAGGACAACCTGCCGTGGCTGGAGCGCTACCTGCGACAGAAGCTGACCGGACCTGACCCGGTCGACGCGCCATCGCTGTTCGCCGAGGCGGCAGCCGCCATGCAGGAACACCTGGACCTCAAGGAGAGCAACCGGGAGTCGCTCGATTCCGATCTCGCCAGACTGGGAGCTGCGTTCGCCGAAGGCAGCCAGTACCTCGGCTACGGTCCCGACGTGCCGCTGCACCTGCTGGTGCATGCGGTCCGCCATCGCGTTGCGCCGCGCCGCGAAGAACTTCGCCGCGCGATCGAGAAACGTGCTGCCGCGCTGGAATCGTTGCTTCGAGTCGAAAAATCCAAGTCCGCCGCAGGCAACGAGCCCGACAGCGTGAGCAGCAGCGCCGGGCCGGCGGCACGCCACCTGGACAGCGATGCGCTGTCCGGAATGCTGGGGAAACGAACTCACGGCTCGCAGGATATGAGCCCGGAACGTCGATCCAGGATCGAAAGCGCCCTCGACCAACTCCGGTCCTGGGACGATAACGCTGTCCTGGCCCGCTTAGCTGGCCGCGTCTCCAATTCGTGGTTCGCCGAGCAGCCCGATGTGGATGTCGTCGAAAGTTACGAAGCGTGTGCCACTGCAAGCGAGATATTTCTCGAAGACGCGGAGCGCTTCGGCCGCCTGTTTGCGGCCATGCGGATCGCCGACCTGGAGATCGACGACCGGTACGACCCACCGGTGCACGATTCCTGGTTTGCCAGTTTCGACTGGCAGGCATTCTCCGACCAGGAGCTGCAGCTGGTCACGCGCGCGGTCGCCCTGGAATCAGCCGATTATCTCGCAACCGATGGATTGCCGACCTTCTCGCACCTGCTCGGTTCGCGTGTGCCTGTGCACGTACTTACCTGGGTACGTGCTTACGACAACCCCGCGGTGAAGCCTGGCGAAGGCCCGTTCGACGCCTATCGCTTCGAGCTGGCGAATTTCGGTATCGGTCACCGGCAGGCCGTCGTCGCGCAGACATCGGCAGCACGTCACGAAGACCTGCTTGCCGGATTCCTGTGCGCGATCGGCAGCAACCGCACCAGTGTGCACCTGGTCAACCGGGGCACGCAGACCAAGACCAGCAAGCCGATTCTCGAACCGTGGTTTGTTGCGAGCGCAGCGCTCGAGAGCCGCGCGCATCCGTTCCTGCTCGTCGACCCGGATGCCGGCGATCACGCCGCCAGTCGATTCAGGTTCGACGGAAATCCGCAGCCCGATGCCGACTGGCCGATCGAGACGCTGCAATACCGCAGCGCCGACGGCGAAGAAACGACCATGGAACTGGCATTCACGTTTGCCGACTACGCATTGCTGATGCCGGCACTGCACGATCATTTCCGCCGGGTACCGGAAGGCTTCGAGTCGCAGGAACTCGTGACCGTGGCCGACTATCTCGAAGCGGACGAAGAAGGCCTCGATCGCCGCGTCCCCTTCGTCTGGGGCATCGACGAGAACGGCGTACTCGTCAGGCTCGTGATATCCCGTGCGCTCGTGTTCGCATGCCGGGATCGGCTCAACTACTGGCGCAGCCTGCAGGAACTCGCCGGTATCCAGAATTATTACGTCGAGGAAGCAATCGAACGGATCATCGAGGAGCAGCACGCTGCGCTCGAGGCCGAGCGCGAACAGCTGCGCAAGGAACACGCCGAGGAACTCGAGGCGGTTCGATCGGAGGCGGCCGGCGAAGCCATGGGGCAGCTCGTCGAAGTCCTGATGGGAGCGGACCTGTCCGGCGTGGTCGCCGGCAGCGGCCAGCTCGCCACGATGCCCGCCCCCCGCCCGGCAGAGGAAGAGGCCCTGCCTGAAGCGGAAGCAGCGGAAAGCAAGGCGGAGACCGAAGCTGCGGAAGCCGAAGAGCCCGAGGAAGAGCTGAGCTTCGACGAGCCCTGGCTAGACACGCCGGCATGCACCACCTGTGACGACTGCATGGGCATCAACAAGATGATGTTTGTCTACAACGACGACAAGCAAGCGTACCTGAAGGACCCGACGGCCGGCACCTACGAAGACCTTGTCAGGGCGGCAGAGATCTGCCCGGCCAAGTGCATACACCCGGGCAAACCGCTAAATCCAAACGAACCGAATCTCGAAGAGCTCATGGCCCGCGCGGCACCGTTTAACTGATGAACAGCATCCTGGTAGCACCGGCAATCATGGTAGGCATCGGCCTGTTCTTCGGCACGATCCTCGCCATCGCGCAGCGCTTTCTCAAGGTGGACGAGGACCCGAGGATCGAGGGGACCAACGAACTCCTTCCCGGAACCAACTGTGGTGCCTGCGGGCAGCCCGGCTGCCTGCCGTTCGCGGAAAAGCTCGTGGCCGGAGAGGTCACACCGAGCCAGTGCACGGTGAGTTCCGCGGAAGCGATCGAGGAGATTGCGGATTTCCTGCAGGTGGACGCCGGCAGCCAGGAAAAACTCGTCGCGAGGCTACGCTGCGCCGGCGGCCGCTCGCAGGCGAACCAGATCGCCGAGTACCAGGGCTTCGAGGGCTGCCGCGCCGCGGCGCTGGTCTCCGGCGGCGGCAAGGGCTGTGCCTGGGGCTGCCTGGGCCTCGCGGACTGCGAGCGCGCCTGCACCTTCGACGCGATCCACATGAATGCCAACGGACTGCCGCAGGTCGACACCGAAAAATGTACTGCCTGCCCGGACTGCACCGCGGCGTGCCCACGCGACCTGTTCGAGCTGGTGCCACTGAGCCAGAACCTCTATGTACAGTGCAGCATCCCGCTCGAGGGTGACGCCGCGACGCAACTGTGCAGCGTGGCCTGCAACGCCTGTGGCCGGTGTGCAGCCGATGCCGACCCGGGCCTGATCACGATGAAGGACACCCTCCCCGTCATCGACTATGCGTCCGGCGGCGAGCCGAGGCCCGACGCCGTGTTTCGCTGTCCGACTCGCGCAATCGTCTGGCTGGAGCGCGAACAATTCCAGGACCAGGAGTCCAGGAAAGTGGGGGCTGGCTGATGGCTGGGCTACGCAATACGGCGATCCGCTGGTATCGCAAGGTTTTCGGCGCGCCGGCCGGGTCCGACATCCGCGAACAGGGTCTCGACACCGTGCTCGACGGCAACACGGCCGTCACATTGTCGGAGGCCGGCATCGCCACGCACGCGGTGCTCGGCGGCGGCGAACCGGTCAGCGCGTCTGACGACGTCTGGCTGGGCGAAGTCGCGCACGGCACCAACCTGTTTGGCCAGGCCCTCGCGGCACAGGCGGCCGAGGGACCCCGCGGCATCGTTGCTGCGGCCACGGGCCTCGCGCTGTCGGGACGCCGCGCAACCGCCTTCCTGTCGGGTACCGATATCGCGGCTTCCCAGGACCTGCTGATCTCGGCGGCAGGTAAATACGTGCCCCTGGTGCTGCACGTCGGCGCCCGCGCCGCGGCGGCGCACGGCTCCGCGCCCGGCACCGGGCACGAAACCGTGCACCTCGGTGCAGATGCGGGCTTCTCTGTATTGTTTGCCGCCAACGTGCAACAGGCGGTCGATTTCACCTACATTGGCCGGCGTGTCGCGGAAGAGACGCTGGTACCGGTAATGGTTGTCATGGATGGCGAGCAGACCGCGCTCGCCGCACAGGATGTGCGGCTCGTCTCGCCGGCCCAGGTCAACGCCCTGCTGGGCGCGCCCGCCGATTTGATCGAATCGCCGACCGAAGCGCAGCGACTGCTGTTTGGCGATTCGCGGCGACGGGTGCCCGCCTGGCACGACCTCGACGAACCCGTGCTGAGCGGCGCGCTGTTCGACACGCAGAGCTTTGCCCTGGGTGCCCTGGCACGCGGACCGTTTTTCGACAGTTTTGTCGCCGCATCAATGGAAACCGCCTTCCGCGAGTTCGAAGCCAAGACTGGCCGACACAACGAGGCTGTATCCAGCTATCGTCTGAAGAACGCGTCGATCGCCCTGATAGCACAGGGCTCGGCGGTCGAGACGGCATGCTGTGCAGCCGACTACATCCGCAAGCATCACAAAGTGAAAGTGGGGGTGCTGGGCATTCACGTATTGCGGCCCTTCCCCGGCGAGGCGATCGTGGCGGCACTCGAAGGGCGGCAGCGGGCGTTCGTTCTCGAGCGCGTCAATGCGCCGCTGGGTGGAGATCCACCGCTCACCCGCGAAGTGCGGGCCAGCCTGGAACGTTCGCGGAAGGGTCCGGACCAGGGATGCCAGGCGGTGGTGTACGGCGTCGGCGGACTGCCGCTACGCGTCGCAGACCTCGCCGATCTCTGCACGCGACCCGACCTGCCCGCCCCCGCACCGCTGTTTCTCGGCGTCTCCTTCGACGATACGTCGGGTGGGCAGCCCAAGCGGGAAGTTCTTTTGGACGCACTGCGCCGCGCGTACCCGGATGTTGCCGCGCGGGGCGTGCGCGCATCGAGCGGAGTCACGGCGGACGTGCGGCCGCAGTCGATCATGATTGCGATTCGGCGGGCCGACAGCAGGCTCGGGCGAACACTGGTTGAAGCGGCTGCCGCGATGCTGCACCACCTGGAAGAGGGGCACGTACGCAGCCGCCCGGCAGTTACCTGGGATGGCTGGGGCGACAGCCACACGGACTGGCTGGTGGTTGGCGACAACACGCTGGGCGACCCCGGCGACGGGCTCGTTGCCGATGTTACGCTGGACACCACACGTGGACGAATTCACATTAACGGCACGGAATGGACCTGCGTACCCGGTCCGGAGGCCGGCAGCAATCTTTCAGAGTGGTTGCTGGGCGCATTGTTCGGTGCTTTGCTCGAAGCCCAGCTGATCGATTACAAGTCACGACGCATTGTCTCCGCGCGCCGCGCGCTGCTCGACGACATCGACGCGCAACGACGTGACGCAATGACGCAGGCCTTCGAGTCCGGACTCGGGCAGACAGGGGAATCGACAGAAGCCTTACCGGCCTCCGCCTCAGACAGCGGGAGCTGGGACGGTGAAGCACCGGCCGCGGTCCGTCATCTCGGACGCGATGACGATGTGTTCGCGAGTCTGCCCCGATTCTGGGACCAGACGGGCGTTCTGTATCGCGACGGTCAGGCAGGCCGGCTGACGGCCGATCCCTTCCTCGCTACGGGCACGATGCCGCCCTTGAGCGCGACCTTCAACTCCACCAGCGGCAAGCGGACACGCCTTCCGGTCTTCGACCCTGCATTGTGCACGGGTTGTGCCCGGTGCTGGACGAACTGTCCCGACAGTGCGATCGGCGTCGTTGCATCGACGCCAGCCGCGCTCATCGACGCCGGCATTCGCCTCGGTGGCGCCGACGCCGTGCGTCCCGTTGCATCGAAACTCGCGGGGCGGATCATTTCCGCCAACAAGAAGGCGGACGACGTCGCGCCGACGTTTGGTCCCCTGGTTGAAGATGCCTACAGCTGGCTGAAAGACAAGATGCCTCTCGATGAGGAGCGCAAGAAAGCGATCGACGAAGGTGTGTCAGCGATCGTTCGCGAGCTGGGCGCTCTCCCGGTCGCCATCACGCAGCCGTTCTTCCACGACGCGGAAGCGGTAAAGAAAGATGGTGCAGAGCTGCTGTCGGTCGTCATCAACCCGGACGCCTGCAAGTCCTGCGGGATCTGTGTTCGCGGCTGTGAAGACGAAGCCCTGAAGCCGGTCGAGCAGGACCCGGAATTGCTGGCGACGGCGCGGAACGTCTGGTCGGTATTCTCGGCCGCGCCGGACACGGCGTCGGAAACGATCGAGCGCATCGCGGAGAATGCCGAAATCGGCAAGATGTCGTCGATTCTCCTGTCCCGCTACTGCCAGTTCGCGATGACGGGCGGCGATCCGGCCGAGGCCGGCTCGGGGGAGAAGATCGCCGTCAAGCTCGCCCTTGCCGCGACGGAATTCCATCAGCAGCCGCTCGTACAAAACTTCGCGAAGACACTGGCTGACGCGGACGCCGGGTTGAAGCAACTGATCGAGGAGACGCTGTCGCATACGCTCGCGGTCGAGGACCTGGAGGCGGTGAGCGAACAACTCCGGACGACGAGCAGCCCGCGGGTCGATCTGCGCGAACTCGCGGACAGTGTCCGCGAATCCGGTGGCGACCACTCCGTCGACACCGATTACCTGTTGCGCCTGATCGATCTCTCGAAGCGCGTTAGCGCGGCGCACGAGAATCTCGTCTCGGGGGCCCATGGGCTCGGCCGCGCACGCTACGGACTGGCCGTCGCCGGCGGAAGCACCGCCGCCTGGGCCGGTGCGTTTCCGCACAATCCATTCCAGGCACCGGTCGTCATCGATATGACCGGTGACGCGGCGCAGCTTGCGGCCGGCCTGGTCGAGGGCCATTTGCACGAGACGACCGACATCGTTCGTCTGCTGCGTCTCGCGCGCATCGAACTCGACAATCCGGACGGCATCGACTGGAAACGCGCGGCACTGACGGATTTGCGCTGGCAGGATCTCGCCGCAGACGAACTCGAGTTGTGCCCCCCTCTCGTGGTGATCGGCAGCGACGAGATGCTGGCGGGACAGGGCCTCGGTCAGCTGATCTGGCTCCTGAACTCCGGCCTGCCGGTCAAGTTCCTGGTGCTCAGTGATCTCGGCTTCGGTCTGGGCCAGTCGAAATCGAACGACCCGCGTGCGGGCCTCGGGCTGCTCGCCCTGGCGCAACGCAAGGCCTTTGTTGCACAGACCTCGATCTCGGACCCCGCGCACCTCGGCGAGAGTATGCTGCAGGCGCTCGCCAGCGACGGACCGGCGTTGTTGCAGGTCTACGCGCCGAGTCCCTCGCGTCATGGCTTCGAATCGCGGCAAACCCTCGAGCTTGCAAGGCTTGCCGTCCACAGCCGCACCCTGCCGCTGTTCCGCTACGATCCGCATGGCGAAGGTGTGTTCGGCTCGCGTATCGCACTCAGCGGCAACCCGGCGCCCGAGTCCCTGTTGGTACCGGGCGAGGAGGACGGGACCCCCTGCACGACCGCCGACTGGGCGTTCGCGCAGGCCCGGTTCGGGAACCAGTTTGCACTGCTGCGCGCTGACGCACCCGGCCCCACGCCGTTGTATGACTGGCTGCAGCTGGAAGATGCGCCACGCAAGAACAAGACGCCGTTTATCGCTGTCGTCGAGGGCGACGAGGAACAGCGTATGGCCGTTGACGCTTCCCTTGCGAATGTGGCCGCCGGCTGCGTGGCGAACTGGCAGACCCTGCAGGAACTCGCTGGCGTTGTAACGCCGTTTACAGCGCGCGTCGAAGCCGATATCCGTTCCGAAGTGGCCGCGGAACACCAGGCCGAAATCGCTGCCCAGAAGCAGGCTGCGGAGGCCGAAATCAAAGCAATTCGCGAGCAGACCCAGGCCGAAATCGCGGCGCAGATACGCAGCCGCCTGCTCGCACTTGCATCGCAGAAGCGGAGCTGAGGTCAATGAGAGTCTTCCGCCGTCTGCGCCGGAATTTCGAGCACGGGGTGCACCCGGCCCACCACAAGGAACAGACCGAGAACCTGCCTGTCCAGCGCGTTCCATTCGGCCGCCACTTCATCATGCCGCTCGGGCAACACATCGGCGTGCCGTCCCGCGCCGTGGTCGCGACCGGCGATCCGGTCGAACGCGGCCAGCTGATCGCGGAGCCCGGCGGTTTCGTATCGACGGCGCTGCACAGCCCGGTGAAAGGCGTGGTCAGCGAAGTCGGCGACCTTCGCGGCGTCGACGGCCGTTTCGCGCCCGCTATCGCGATCGAAGCCGATCCGTTCGCGACTCAGGAAGTCGATCCCGATGCCGCACCCGACTGGCGCTCCCTGTCGCTGGAGGCTTTCATCGAGGCTGTGCAGATGGCCGGTATCGTCGGCATGGGCGGCGCCGCTTTTCCATCGCACGTCAAGCTCTCTGTGCCCGAGGGCGTAAAGATCCGGCACCTGCTGATCAACGGCGCCGAGTGCGAGCCGTACCTGACCACCGACCATCGAATCATGGTCGAGCGTCCCGAGGCGTTGCTCGAGGGCGCGGAAATACTGCGGCAGAAACTCGGCGCCGAAGAAACCGTCATCGGCATCGAGGCGAACAAGCCGGAAGCCATCGAGACGATCTCCCGACATCTCTCACCCGACCAGCCCGTACGCATCGTCAAGCTCAAGGTGAAGTATCCGCAGGGCGCCGAGAAGATGATGATCAAGAGCGTCTTCGGCACGGAAGTGCCCGCCGGACGCCTGCCGCGTGACGTGGAAGTCAACGTCAATAACGTCGGTACCGTCGTTGCCATCGCGGACTATTTCCTGCGCGGCATGCCGTTGATCGAGCGGGTCGTGACCGTCGCCGGCCCGGGCGTCACCTATCCCGCAAACCTGATCGTCCCGCTCGGCACATCGGTTCGCGACGTCGTGAAGTTCTGTGGTGGCCTGAAGCCGGGCAGCCGGGAGATCATCATGGGCGGTCCGATGATGGGCAGGCCCATTGCGAGCCTGGACGTCCCCGTGCTCAAGGGCTGTTCCGGCGTACTCGTATTCACAGAGGAGCAGACCGCACGGCGCACGGAGTATCCGTGCATACGCTGCGGACGCTGCCTCGAGGCATGCCCCTATTTCCTGAATCCCTCCCGCCTGGCGCGGCTATCCAAAGCACGCATGTTCGACGAGATGAAAGCCTACAACGTGTTCGACTGCGTGGAGTGCGGCTGCTGCACGTTCGCGTGCCCGTCGAGTATCCCGATCGTGCAGCTCATCCGTACGGCCAAGGACGACCTCAGGCATCGCAAGGAGCCGGAGGAATGAAGGGCCGCGACCCGGATCTGCTGCTGTTCCATGCGCCGCTGCTGCGCCAGGGAATGACGACGCCGAAGGCGATGCGCGACGTCATAATCGCGCTGCTGCCGGCTACCGGGGCCTCCATGTGGTTCTTCGGCCTGAGCGCCGTCCTCGTGATCGGCTCGAGTATCGCGGGCGCGGTCCTGGCGGAATGGCTGTTCGCCGATCGCGCAGCGCGTGGCGCGTCCTTGCGTGACTGGACCGGCGTCCTTACCGGGCTGTTGCTCGGACTGACGCTGCCGCCCGGCCTGCCGATGTGGATGGCGTTTCTCGGCGGATTCATCGGCATCGCGCTGGGCAAGGTCATCTGGGGCGGCCTGGGCCATAACCTGTTCAACCCGGCGCTGCTCGGCCGTGCCTTCCTGCTGGCCACTTTTCCGATCGCAATGACGACCTGGGTGTCAGCGCATCCGGAAGGCGGCTTTTTCAGCGTCTATGCCGGTAACCTCGCGCTGCCGTTCATGCAGGTCTCCGTCGACGGCGTGTCGTCGGCGACGCCACTTGGCCTGCTGAAGTTCGAACAGGAGGTTACGCCGCTCACGAACCTGATGTTCGGCAAGATTGGCGGATCACTCGGCGAGACCAACGGCATCCTGCTGCTGCTGGGGGGCGTCTACCTGTGGCTGCGGCGCGACCTCGACTGGCGCATCCCGGTCAGCATCCTGGGCACGGTCATGCTCTTCTCGCTGTGCCTCGGTTTCTTCGACGCCGAGCGTTTCCCGACGCCTTTGTTCTCGGTGTTCTCCGGTGGCCTGCTGCTCGGTGCAATCTACATGGCGACCGATCCTGTCAGTTCACCGGTGACACCGCGCGGTGCGTGGATTTTCGGGATCGGCACCGGCGTACTGGTCATGCTGATTCGAGTCTTCGGGGGTCTTCCGGAGGGCGTGATGTACGCCATCCTGCTCATGAACGCGGCGACCCCGCTGATCGACCGCTACACGCAGCCGCGAGTATTCGGACACAGGGTTGAGAAGAAACCATGAGCACGGAAGCGCTCAAGCAATCTCCTGCGCCGAGTTCCCTGCGGCTCGTCATGACGCTCGCGATCGCCGGGCTGGTATCGGGCGTCGCGATCATCGGCATTTACGAGTCGACGTTGCCGACCATTACGGCCAACAAGGCACGTGAACTTCGTGAAGCCGTGTTCAAGGTGCTGCCCGACGAAGTGAGCGCCATGCAGCCGCTGGTCTATCGCGACGGCACGTTCATGACGGTAGAGGAGCCGGAGAAGGACGAGCCGGTCGTCTACGGCGGCTACGATGAACAGGGTGACTTCGTCGGCTACGCGATGCCCGGCGCAGGTCCCGGATTCCAGGACACGATCGCGCTCCTTTACGGCTACCTGCCCGGTGAGAAGAAGGTCGTCGGCATGGAGATACTCGAGAGCCGGGAGACGCCGGGCCTCGGCGACAAGATCTACAAGGACGCCGATTTCGTCGCCGAGTTCAGCGACCTGTCGGTCGAGCCGGAAATCGTCGCCCTCAAAAAAGGAACGACCACGCAGCCCAATCACGTCGACGCAATCACCGGCGCGACGATCTCGGCGAAGGCCGTCGTAAGAATCATCAACGAAACGCATGTGGCGTGGGCCGAAAAATTGCCGGCGCCGGGCACAGAGCCGCCGTTCGAGGTCGAGCCGGCAGACAACGGAACAGCGCAATGAAGAAAAACGAATCCTACGAAGAATTCGTCAAGGGCATCTGGCGCGACAACCCCGTCTTCGTCCAGGTGCTGGGAATGTGCCCGATGCTCGCGGTGACCAACTCGGCGATCAACGCCATCGCGATGGGCATGGCATCGATGTTCGTGCTGGTCGGGTCGAGCTTCCTGGTCTCGCTGTTCCGCAACATCATCCCGAAACAGGTACGCATTTCCTGCTTCATCATCATTATCGCGACCTTCGTCACCATCGCCGACTACACGCTGCTGGCACTGGTGCCCGGTGTGCACAAGGAACTCGGCGCCTTCATCCCGCTGATCGTCGCGAACTGCCTCATCCTCGGCCGCCAGGAAGCCTTCGCGTCGCGCTATCCGACCCGGCTCGCCGTCATGGACGCACTCGGCATGGCCGGCGGTTTCATGCTGGCATTATTCTCGCTGGGCGCCGTGCGGGAGATCCTCGGCGACGGGGCATTATTCGGCTTCCGGCTGTTCAGCGAGAACTTCGAGCCCTGGATCGTCATGATCCTGCCGCCGGGGGGCTTTCTCACGCTCGGCGTAATCCTGCTGTTCTTCAACTGGTTCAAATACAAGAAGGACGAGTTCCTGGCCGACGTCGCCGAAGCCGAGAGGAGCGGTAGCTGATGGACAACCTGCCCTGGATCTTCATAAGCGCGTTGCTGGTGAACAACTTCGTGCTCACCTACTTCCTCGGGCTGTGCCCGTTCCTCGGCGTCTCGAATTCGCTCGAGACGTCGTTCCGCCTCGGCCTCGCAACCACGTTCGTGATGCTGGTCACGGCCGTGTGCGCGTGGGTGCTCAATACCTACGTGCTGATACACGCGCCCTATCTGCGCCTGATTTCTTTCATCGTCGTTATCGCCAGCACGGTGCAATTCATCGAAATGCTGATCAAGAAGCTCAGCCCCGCGCTGTTCCGCGCCATGGGTATCTTTTTGCCGCTGATTACGACGAACTGCGCGATCCTGGGCCTCGCCATATTCGCGACCAATCGCGGCTACGGCTTCGTGGAAGGGATCGTCTATGCGCTCGGTGCCGGTATCGGTTTCACGCTGGCAATGGTCCTGCTGGCCGGACTGCGCGAGGAATCCGAACTTTCGAACATCCCGAAACTGATCCAGGGAACCGCGATGAACCTGATCATCGCCGGGATACTGTCGATGGCGTTCATGGGATTTGCCGGGCTATTCAGCACATCCTGAGGGGCTGCAATCGTCATGACCAACTATCTCCTCCCCCTGCTCGCGATAGTCGCCCTTTGCGCGGCCTGGGGCGTGTTCCAGCTCTGGCTTGCCAAACACGACCCCGAGCAGAAGAAACGCTCCCTCAAGTGCGGAAACTGCGGCCGCAAGGACGAGTGCGCGGATCCGCACGGGCGGTAGTCCGCCGGTGAATCCCGGTCCGCACAATTCCGCTGCGGACAATAAAAAGCGGCGGATACCGAAGTACCCGCCGCATCGGGTTAGCAATACTTGTGGTATTGCTTGAGGGAGACGGTTGCAGCTGTTCTGTCATCATTGCCAATTCACCCGCATATCGGAAGCGCGCTCTCGATCCGCTATTCTGTGCATCGGCTACGTCTTGTCTGGCATTCATTGTCCGACAGCAACCCGCACGCAGCCATAGAAGGCGCGTCATCGCAAAGTCAAAAACGGGTAAAAATGCCGTCCGCAGGCAGCGTCAGCCGTTGAGGCGGTAGCCGAATCCCTTGATATTCTCGATCGGGTCGCCGATGTCGGCCGACCGGTAGAGCTTGCTGCGCAGCAGGTGAATGTACTGCTTCACATCGTTGGCCGCGGCGCGGTCGCTGTCCGGCCACAGATGGGCGATGATCTCGTCGCTGGAGAATACGCGCCCCGGTTCGCTAGCCAGCAGCTTGAGCAGCTTGTACTCTTTCGGCGACAGGGACAGGCTCGAGTCGCCAACGATCACGGTTTTACTGCGGTCGTCGATATGAATATTGCCCACGTCGAGCTTTGCACGCGTTTCCGGCGTGTCGAGCCTGCGCAGAATGGCCTGCACTCGCGCGTCCAGTTCCCGGATGTCGAAGGGCTTGGTGAGGTAGTCGTCCGCTCCCATCGCCAGTCCCCGGACCACGTCCTCGGTATCGTCGAGCGCCGTGAGGAGCACGACCGGGACTGCCGAACTGGCGCGAATCGCCTCGAGCACAGCCCAGCCGTCGAGACCGGGAAGCCCGATGTCCAGCAGCACGAGCTCGGGCAATCCGGCGTTGAACGCCTTGAGCCCTTCGACACCATTCGCCGCGGTACTGACCGCATGCCCCTTGGCCTGGAAATAGGCATGAAGCAGCTCCTGGATCGGAATATCGTCTTCGATCAGCAGCACTCTCATCCGTTCGCCTCCGGTCCCCGCGACTGCTCCCGCGCGCGCAGGACCTCATTCTGAAGCCGCTCCACCGCCGATTCAACATCCGCGGCGGCGCCCGCTTGACCGGCGTCGATTCCACGCCGGTATGCACCGAGACGCTGTTCGAGCGTGCGCGCCGCGCGGCTGACACCCGGACAGCCGAACGTGCTTCCGGAACCCTTGAGCTGGTGCACCCTGTGACTCAGTATCTCGAAGCGCTGCGGATCCTCCGGCGCATCCAGCCATGCCCTTACCTCATCCTCCACGGCCTGCAGTTGCTCCGGCAGCCGCGCCACGAAATCGGCGGACAGGCGCACGAGTTCGGCCGCGACAATGTCATCCGGCGTGGTCATGCGCGCCACTCCGGAATTGTTGCCAGATCTGCCCGAGCCTGTCGGGCAGCAGCATAGGGTCGAACGGCTTCACGATGACGTCGAACACACCCAGCCGCCGGTACTGTGCAATGTCGCCGGCCTGCACCTTTGCGGTGATGAAGACCGCCGGGGAATCCGCGGCGGTCTTCCGCTTGCGCAACTCGCGCAGCGTCGCAGGACCGTCCACGTCCGGCATCATGACGTCGAGCAGCAAGAGCTCCGGGTCGAATTCATCGACGACATGCAGCGCTTCGGCGCACGATCCGCATGAAGCCACGGTGTAATGACCGACCATTTCGAGCGACATGCTGACGATCCTGCGGATGTCCGGGTCGTCCTCGACGTACAGTATCCTGTGCAGGGTGTCGCCGCCCATGACTGCTTCACTCCGGCGGCGCCGGGAGTTCGGCGCTCGTCACGAAACGCTCGGCGCCCGCTTCCGCGCTCCAGTGTTGTTGCATGACCGGGAGCTCGAAGTAGAAACAGGTGCGCACCCCGGGCTGGGAATCGAAGCCGATACGGCCGCCGAGCCTGTCGACGATAGCTTTCGAGATGCTCAACCCCAGCCCGGTGCCGCCCCGCTTGCGGCGGTCGCTGCCGTCGGCCTGCGCGAATTTCTTGAACACGTCACCGCGAAATGCCGCGGGAATTCCCGGCCCGTTGTCGGTGACGCTAACACGCCAGTAGCCGTCGTTACGGCCGTACGCTACGCCGATCACGCCGTCTGCAGGGGAATGTTTGACTGCGTTCGACAGCAGATTGGTAAGAACCTGTATGAGGCGGTCCTTGTCGCCGAGCACGCGCGCATCGTCGTCGCCCGGTTCCATCCGGATGTCCACACCGAATTGCTTCGCATATTCCTGGTTCGACTCCACGGCATTGGGAACGACTTCCGCGAGATTCACGTGCCGCAACTGGAACCTCATTTTTTCCGATTCGATCTTGGCGATGCTGAGAATATCGTCGATCAGGCGCACGAGTCTCTGGCTGTTGCCCTTGGCGATACGAATCAACTCGGCCGTTTGTTGCGGAGACTTTGCTGCCGTGTCACTTTCGAGCAGGCTGAGCGAACCGTGAATCGACGTCAACGGCGTTCTCAGTTCATGGCTGACGGTGGCGATGAACTCGTCCTTCATCCGTTCCGAGGCCTTGAGCTCACTGATGTCGAACGTAACCCCCACGTAATGAGTGACTCGCCCGCTGCCATCCTCTACCGCATTGATGTTCAGCCACTGCGTGTAGGCTTCGCCGTTTCTCCTGCGATTGACGATCTCGCCCTGCCAATGACCCGTATCGGCAATGGACCGCCACATTTCGTCGTAGAAGTCCCGCGTCTGCGTTCCCGACTGGAGTATTCTGGGATTCTGGCCGATCACTTCGTCGGCGGCGAAACCGGTAATCGCGGTGAATGCCGGGTTGGTCGACAGGATGCGGCCGTGGCGGTCGGTGATCATGATACCTTCGCTGGTATTCTCGAATACCGTCGCCGCCAGCTGCAGGCGCTTGGCGGAGCGTTTGCGCTCGCTCACGTCCCGGAGGATATGAATGACGATCGGGCGGCCTTCAACACTGATCCGTGTGCCTTCCAGTTCCATGGAGAATTCCGAGCCGTCGCAGCGCATGCCGGTGAATTCGGATATCCTGCCGCTCGGCCCGGACTCGGCCTCGAAATCGGCCGGATCGTAAAGGGAGCGGCTCTCCGGTTGAATCAGGCTGCGAAAATTCCGACCTATCAACGACTCGGACGAATAGCCGAACATGTGCTCTGCGGTCCGGTTCAATGACTCGATAGTGCCGCAATCGTCAACCGTGACGATGCCGTCCACGACGTTGTTGACGATTGCGTTCAGCTGCCGGGAACCGGCGCGCAACGCCTCGCCCTGAGCCGACGTTCTGCGTAACAGAACGAGACTCAGCGCTGAGCTGAAGAGCGCCACGATAATGATCAGGTAAAGGCTGCCGACTCCAGCCCGGCGCGCGCCGTCCAGGTCGAGCAGTCTCTGGTCCAGCAGCTGGTCCATGCCGGCGATCGTTTCGAGGCCCGACTGGAACGCCTGGTCCATGCGCGCCATGGTCGTCGCCGCCTCGGTTTCCGCTGCGCTGATCTCGGCCGCATCGGCGCTCGCAAGGCGCAGGGATTCACGCTCTTCCGCCAGCTCCAGCACACGCCGCGCCAGCGTTTCGACTTCCATCGCCGCCGCGTCCATATCGCGGTAATAGCTGCCGAGATCCACCTGTGTCCGGCTATGCATGTCGAGGCGGCTGCGCGCCTGGCGATATTCCTCGAGGTACCGCCCGAGCTCCCTCTTCTGAACGGCGACTTCGTAGTTTTCAAGCACGTCGTTGCCGGGACGATTGAGATTGCGCCATGGATCGAAAAGCGCGTGCACGTCCTTGTCCATCGCGGTCACGTCGTTCGATTCGGCCCAGTTGTTCTGGATGCTGAACAACAGGTTGAAGGTCCAGACGAAGAACGCCAGGATAAGAAGCCCCGCTACCCCGTAAGCAAGGTTGTGGCGTTCCCTGATATTCATTGACCCCTGTCTTCGTGCCAACTTCCACGAAGTCCGCATCTGCATGCACTACCACCCAGGTTCAGTTTAGTCATTCAGGCAGCCGCCGCGCCCCTCAAAGGTACAGTTTCTGACCGTTATGACGGCCAGTCCGGCGGGCAACGCGGGAAATCAGTGCGAAATCCGCTCTGCGCGACGCGCAATTGCGCTCGTGGTGCCGCTGAACAGGAAAAGATGTGCCGGCAGCAGCGCGTACCAGTAAAGCAGGCCCCAGACGCCAGCCGGGTGCCAGTGTGCCCGCATGTGAATCTGCCGCGTATCCCCGTCATCGCGGATAGTGAACTCGAGGACACCGAAACCGGGTCCCTTCATCTCCATCAATAGCGTCAGGCGCTCTTCCGGCTCGAGTGCGATGACACGCCAGGCATCCACGACATCACCGACGCGCAGTTCCTGGGGGTGCCGCCTTCGTCGGCGGAAGCTCGGGCCGCCAACCAGCCAGTCGAGGGCACGTCGCAGCCACCAGAGGTAATAGCCGTAGAAATAATCGCCACCGTTGCCGATGCGGCACAGGACATCCCACAGGCTGGCCGCCGACGCCCGAGTCTCCGCACTGCCATCCGCCTGCTTCGAATAAAAGCTGTACTGAGGATGAAAATCTTCGCAGGCGTAAGAGCCCTCGACCCAGTGTGCCGGCACAGCGTGTATGCGGTCCGCCTCCAGCGCCTCGCGCGCCGCCGCCTCGAAGCTCAGCAGGTCCTGCGGGATGAGTGCTTCAAGTCGATCGTCCTCGGCGATCACGTCCTGCGACAGGCCGTCGATCAGCGCCCTCGCAACGCTGGTCGGTACCGACGTCACGAGACGCAGCCAGTACGACGACAGCCGCGGCGTCAATACGGGCACGGGGATGATGACAGGGCTTTTGCCGACGAGCGCGCCATACTGGCGCATGATCTCGGCATAGGTCAGCACATCGGGGCCGGCAACGTCATAGGTTTCGCCGGCCGTCTCCTCGTATTTAGGGACGTCTGCGAGGTAACGCAGCAGGTTGTCGAGAGCAATCGGCGTCGAGCGCGAGAATACCCAGCGCGGGGTCAACATCGCAGGCAGGTGGTTGACGAGATCCCGGATCACCTCCCAGGCCGCTGATCCGGGGCCGACGATCATACCGGCACGCAACTCCGTAACCGGCACGGAGCCTTCCCTCAGTATGTCCCCTGTTTCCGCCCGCGAGCGCAGATGCTCCGAGCGAGCCTGCGTCGGTATGAGTCCACCGAGGTACACGATGCGCCGCACACCCTGGCGCGCTGCCGCCGCCGCGAAATTGCGCGCCGCCTCGGCGTCCAGCTCCGGAAAGTTCTTGCCTGCAGCCATCGAATGGACCAGGTAATAGGCCGTGTCGATGCCTGAAAGCGCCTCGTCGAGCGTTTCCGGTTTCAGTGCGTCCGCTTCGCAGAGCTCCACACCCTTCCAGCCACGTGCTTCGAGCACCTCGACATTGCGCGACGAGGCGCGCACGGGCCTGCCCTCCCCGAGCAGGAACGGCGTCAGGTTGCTGCCAATATAACCACTGGCGCCAAATACCAGGTCGAGCTTCGGCACGTCGATCGGCTCAGCTGTTACAACGATTAAGCGATATTACAGGATTGCCGACGCGTAGCGCCGCTGTTCGAAACCCTGTGGAAAGCCACAATAGCGGCGGCCGCAACGTTGCCCTAGCGTTAAACAAAGACTCTGAGAGGATCATACGATGGCCTCGAAATCGCTCATATCATTCAGTATCGCGCTGGTTTGTATCGCGTTTGGCGGCTGCGAACGCGAGGTGAGTTTCTCGGCGGATGTAAAGCCTATTCTCGACAATTACTGCATCAGCTGTCATTCCGGCTCGGGCGAAGGCGAAGCTGCGAGCGGATTTGCCGTGGACGATTACGATTCGCTGATGCAGGGCACGAAGTTCGGACAGGTGGTCGTGCCCGGCAGCAGCATGTCCAGCTCGCTTTACCTGGTCGTCACCGAGAAGGTAGATCCGAAGATCCACATGCCGCCGCACCACGACGAGTCACTCGCCGAAGGCCGGGGATTCGCGCTGTCCAGGACGAATATCGAGACCATCGGTACCTGGATCGACCAGGGCGCGAAAAACAACTGAGCGATCTCAGCGTCCGACTCGCCGCCGTGCAAACTTCTCGATCTCGACCGCGACGAGGACGATCGACCCTGTCGCAAAGCAGGCCGCGAGTTGCATGACTGACAGCGGATCGGTCCGGAACACGGAGTTGAAGAACGGCATATAGATAACGGCCAGCTGCGCCAACACGGTCAGAGCGATCGCGATAACGAGCGCCGGATTGCTGAACAAGCCGATGCTCAACAGCGAGTATCGCTCCGAGCGAATCGCCAGCGAGTGGAACAGCTGCGCGACAACCAGCACCGTGAACACCATCGTTTGCCACTCGTCGACGCCGCGGGTCCAGGTCCACGCCTGCGTTGCGAGCGTAAGCCCGCCAATCAGGAGTCCCACCCATAGAATATGGGCAGCCATCCCATGGGCGAAGATATTTTCGTCCGGCGGCCTCGGCCTGCGCTGCATGACGTCCTTTTCCGCCGGTTCAGCCGACAGCGCCAGGCCGGGCAGACCGTCCGTCACGAGGTTGATCCAGAGGATGTGCAGGGGCAGAAGAGGCAGCGGCATGCCCAGTAGTGGCGCGAGCAGAAGGACCCAGATCTCACCGGAATTACTGGTCATCGTGTAACGAATAAACTTGCGTATGTCGTCGAAAATCCGGCGGCCTTCGTGTACCGCCGTAACGATGGTCGCAAAACTGTCGTCGAGAAGAACGAGCTCGGCCGCCTCGCGCGCAACGTCTGTGCCGCGCTGTCCCATGGCCACCCCGATCGTGGCCGCCTTGAGTGCCGGGGCATCATTGACACCATCACCGGTCATCGCAACGAAGTGCCCCTTGTCCTGCAGTGCCCGCACGATGCGAATCTTCTGTTCGGGGTTTGCTCGTGCGTAGACGCGGATCTTTTCGACACGCTGTGCAAGTTCATCGTCGGACAGTTCCGCAAGCTCGGTGCCTGACAATGATTCCGTCGTGTCATCGGCGATCGCCAGCTCGCGGGCAATTGCGTCAGCCGTCGCGGGATGGTCGCCCGTGATCATCACCGGCACGATACCCGCCGACCGGCATTCTCGAATCGCCTCCAGTGCACCCGGACGCGGCGGATCGATAAGGCCCGCGAGCCCGGCGAATGTCCACTGCTTCTCGAGCGCCGCCGCATTGATGTCTTCCATGCCCGAGACGTCATCCCTGAATGCAAGCGCAAGGACCCGGTAGCCGCGCTTCGCCATTTCGTCGGCGACTTCGAGCAGCGAGCCTGACACCGGCACCCTGCCCTCGGGCGTCAATTGATCCACGCAGCATTCGATGACGCGTTCGGGCGCTCCCTTGAGCAACGCAAGGGACCCTTCGGGCCCTTTGTGCAGCGTTACCATGCAGCGCCGCTCGGCCTCGAAAGGCAACTCACCGGTTCTGGGCAGGCTTTTCACGAGCGCCTGCTTGTCGAAGCCCATGGTTTTCGCGCCCTCGACCAGCGCAAGCTCCGTAGGCTCCCCCCGCATGGCCTCGACATCGACATCGTTACACAGCGCAAGTACCTCGCCGATGCGGCGCGCAAGCCCTTCCGGCACGGCACTCGGAAGGTCGCCGTACTCCTCGCCTCCTGCGTACAGGATCGACAGCGCCATACGATTCTCGGTGAGCGTGCCGGTCTTGTCTGCGCAGATGTACGTGACCGAGCCGAGCGACTCGACCGCGGGCAGTCGCCGCACCAGGGCGTTCTTGTCTCCGAGGCGACGGGCACCGAGCCCGAGCGCAAGCGTAATGACGGCCGGCAATGCCTCCGGCACGGCGGCGACAGCCAGGCTCAGCGCCGTCATGAACATCAACAGTGGCGAATGGCCCTGCAGCAGCCCCGTCGCGAACACGATGCCGCAGATTGCCAGCACAACGAGCGCGATCCGCCTGCTGAAACGGGCGAGACGAAGTTGCAGCGGTGTCCTGGTTCCCCGGGCCCCGCGCAGCAGGTCCGCGATACGGCCGATTTCGGTGGCTCTTCCCGTCGCGATGACGATGCCGCTGCCGCGCCCGCGTGTCACGAGCGTGCTCTTGTAGGCCATGTTCAGGCGCTCGCCCAGAGCCGGCGCGTCGATGTCCACGACCGCTTCACACTTGGAGACGGGCACCGACTCCCCGGTGAGCGTCGATTCGTCCACGCCGAGGTCTGCGGTCGCGATCAACCGCAAATCTGCGGGCACGACGTCCCCGGCTTCGATATGCACGATGTCGCCGGGAACGACCTCACGGGCGGGGATCTGCCTCACCGCGCCGTCCCTCAGCACTCGCGCCGACGGAGCACTCATGCGCCGCAGCGCCGCGATGGCCCGCTGCGCTCGATACTCCTGAATCACCCCGACGGTTGCGTTCAGCGCGACAATGACGAGGATGGCCACGGTGTCGATCACGTCGCCCAGCCATGCGGAGATGATCGCCGCTCCCACGAGCAGCGCGATCATCACGTCCGCAAACTGGTGAACGAGCAATCGGAGCACAGGGTGCCCGCGCTGCCGCTCGATCTCGTTGACCCCGACCTCCTCCAGCTTTGCTCGAGCTTCGCTTCGGCTGAGTCCACGTTCCAGGTCTGTGCCGAGTGAGGTCAGGATGGCTCTGGCATCCTGGCGATGCCATGGCTCGACCGTGTGAGATCGGCTCATGCTTCAGCGCTGGAAGGCGACGTAGTCATCCTCCCGCAGTTTTGCATTTGCCGCAGCGACCCTCGCGACAGGAACCCGTGGCCCGGAGCAGGATACGTAATTCAGACCCACATGGTGGCAGAACCGTATCGATTCGGGGTGACCGCCCTGCTCGCCGCAGATTCCGATCTTGAGATCGCTACGTACCTGGCGGCCGTTGTAGACGGCCATGTTGATAAGCTGCCCGACTCCTTGCACATCCAGTACCTCGAACGGGTTGTCCTGCAGAATCCCCGATTCGTTGTACATCGGCAGGAACTTGTTTTCGGCATCCTCGCGTGAAAAGGAAAAGGTGGCCTGGGTAAGATCGTTTGTTCCAAAGGAGAAGAACTCGGCGCTTGCCGCAAGCTTTCGTGCACGGGTGCAGGCGCGTACCGTCTCGATCATCGTACCGAACTTGAAATCGACCGCCTCACCGAATTCCGCTTTCAGCTGCGCCGTTCTGCGGTCCACGGTACGCCGCACGTGTAGCAGCTCCTCTGACGTTATGACCTGGGGCACCATGATTTCCGGCTGTACCCGGATACCCTGCCTCGCACATTCGGCTGCCGCTTCGAGGATCGCCTCGATCTGCATCTCGTAGATTTCGGGATAGGTAATTCCCAGCCGCACACCGCGATGCCCGAGCATCGGGTTGGTCTCCTGCAGCTCCCGAACTTTCTTCAGCATGCGCTCCTTGGTGCTTATCGCGTCGATAACGATCTCTTCATTAAGCTCATTGAACGGCTCGGGCAATGGTGAGGGATGAACCATAGTTGCCAACGCGGTTTCACGGCCACGCACGACATCACGATACAGACTCAGCGTTCTGATCTGTTCGACCAGCTGTTGCTCGGTCGGCAGGAATTCGTGCATCGGCGGGTCGAGCAGGCGCACGGTAACCGGATCGGGCGCCATGACGGTAAACAGGTCGATGAAATCAGCGCGCTGGATAGGCAGCAACTTGTTCAACGCCGATCTGCGGTCCTCGGCATTATTGGCGAGGATCATGTCGATGACGATGGGCAAACGGTCGCTCGCATTGAACATGCGCTCCGTGCGGCAGAGTCCGATACCCATCGCACCATACTCACGCGCCCTGCGGGCGGCGTCCGGGGTATCCGCGTTGGCCATCACCTTCAGATCGGCGGTCTCGTCCGCCCACTCGAGCAGGGTGCGCAGGTCGTCGGAGAAGTCGGCCTCCAGCGTCGGGATGGCGCCCAGGTAAACCTCGCCCGTGCCGCCATCCAGCGTGATGATGTCGCCTTCGTGGATAACATGACCACCGACATGAGCCATTCTCAACGCGACATCCACGTCGATGCCTTCCGCCCCGGCAACGCAGGGCTTACCCATGCCGCGCGCGACGACGGCTGCATGCGACGTCTTTCCGCCGCGGCTGGTCAGGATTCCCTCGGCAGCGAAGAAGCCGTGAATATCTTCCGGGCGCGTCTCTTCCCGAACCAGTATCACCTGCTCGCCGGTAGCGCCCAGCTTTTCGGCAAGATCCGCGTCGAATACGCACTTGCCGGATGCGGCACCTGGAGATGCAGGCAGTCCGTATGCGATGGGCACATCACTGCTGTCCGGATCGAGCGTCGGGTGCAGCAGTTGCTCGAGGATCTCGGGTTCGATGCGCAGGAGTGCCTGCTCTTTGCTAATCAGCCCCTCCCTGAACATGTCGACTGACGTCTTCACCCGGGCCGCCGCGTTCATCTTGCCGTTGCGCGTCTGCAGACAGTAGAGCGTGCCCTTTTCTATGGTGAATTCGTAATCCTGAACTTCCTTGTAATGCGTCTCGAGCTTGTCGCGGAGTTGCACGAGCTGCGCATACTGCTCCGACATCTCCTTTTCCATCTCCATGAGCGGCTTTGGCGTCCGGATACCAGCAACCACGTCTTCGCCCTGGGCATTGGTCAGGTACTCGCCGAACATCTCGTTGTCGCCCGTCCCGGGGTTTCGCGTGAACCCGACGCCGGTTGCACAGTCGTTGCCCATGTTGCCGAACACCATCGTGCAGACGTTGACGGCCGTACCGTTGGCCATGTCGGGTGTGATGTTGAATTCGCGTCGATAGTCGACGGCGCGTTTTCCCATCCAGGAACGGAATACCGCCTCGACAGCAAGCTGCAGCTGGCGCATCACATCCTGCGGAAACGCCTCCCCGGTCTCCTGGCGGACCACGAGCAGGAACTTCTCGCTAATCTCCCTGAGATGGCCGGCCTCGAGGCCGACATCCGCTTTTACACCCGCGCGTTCCTTGACGTCGTTGAAATGTTTGTCGAATTTCTCGTCGTCAATGCCGAACGCGACTTTGCCAAACAGCTGGATGAAACGGCGATAGGCGTCATAGGCAAAGCGCTCGTCACCCGTTTGTTCGATCAGTCCGGCGAGCGTCTCGTCGTTGAGCCCCAGGTTGAGTATCGTGTCCATCATGCCCGGCATCGACAACGCGGAACCCGATCTGACCGAGACCAGCAGTGGGTTATCGGCAGCGCCAAATTTCCGTCCTGTCTCCGCTTCCAGGCCAGAGATTGCGTCGCTGATCGCTTCAGGCAAATCGGGCGGAAACTCGTTTGCCTCCAGATAGTCGAGACAGGCCTCTGTGGTGATTACGAAGCCCGGCGGTACGTTGATGCCAATCTGCGTCATCTCGCAAAGATTGGCGCCCTTGCCGCCCAGCAGCTTCTTGTTCTTGCCGTCGCCTTCGGCGAATGAGAATACGAGCTTCTTGTTCATACGATTTAAATGTTTCCCGGTGGTAGTTAATACTCAGTAATGTTGCGCCCGTGCTGTCGTCCAGCCTATTGCGGCAAACTGCTAGCAGTGATGATGCAATCGAAACATTGCCGTTCGACCGCGCTTGTACAATACTCTGCTGCCGCGAGGATCGGAGGGGCTCAGACAGAGTCTCCCGTATTACGGAATGGATTTCACTCTTTACTGGTTCATGTTCCCGGTCTCGATCCTGGTCGCGACCTGTGCGATGCTGAGCGGGATCGGCGGAGCGGCACTGTTCACACCGATCTTTATACTCGTCTTCCCCCTGCTGGGGCCGGAGTATGTTCTCGGCTCGACGATCGCCGCCATCGGCACGGCACTGATTACGCAGACCTTTGGTTTCCTCTCGGGCTTCATCGGATACTACCGCCGCAAGCTGATCGATTACCGTCTGGCCTCGCGGATCATCCTTGTCTCGGTTCCGATTGCTATCGCCGGCGCACTCGCTGCCGGAGTCGTGCATGACAGTGTGCTTCTTGCCAGCTATGCGCTCCTCGTTGCGGTCCTGTCGATCGTGATGTGGCGTAACCAGCCGCCTGCTACTGCTGCTGCGGTTGCGATGAAGGACGCCGGATGGCGCACGGTCGTCGACTCTAAAGGCCATACCTACGCCTACCAATCGCCGCGGCTTGGTACCGGCAGCAATCTGCTCACCGCCACGGGAGCCTTTCTGACCGGCATGGTTTCGGTAGGTATCGGCGAAGTTACAATCTCGCAACTGACGCGCAAAGGCATGCCCATTGCCGTCGCCGCAGCAACTTCGGTTCTGGTCGTGATCACGACCGTGGTTTTTGCCTCGACGACGCTGGTCGTGCAGATGGTCAAAAGCGGCGGATGGGCTGCCGTGCCCTGGAACCTGCTGTGCTACGACATTCCCGGCGTACTGATCGGCGGACAGATCGGGCCACGCCTCCAGGGGCGGGTCTCACCGCATACGATGCGCAGGGCGATCAGTGTGCTGTTTGTCCTGCTGTCGGTGGCGATGATGTCCGTAGCGCTTCGCAAGTTGGGGGTCGTTTAGCAACAACCCCGGATGAACGCATACGGGCGCTATCAGAACTTCTCCGGCCGCAGAACGCGAACATCGCTCTCGAAAAGTATCATGGCGTAGTCGTTGTAGTAGTTGTCGCGCAATTGCGTGGCTATGCGCTGTGCGACTTCCTCGTTGCAGACGACTTCGATACGAACATTACTGCTCGACGACCAGCCCGCGTCGCGGATACCGCGGTGACCGGAGCCCCTGGCATTCGTTACTGTGTACCCGGTTGCGCCGAGCTGCTCCAGCACCTCGCAAAGCTCCACCTCGAGTATGGCTTCGGTGACTATCGTGACCAGTCGCCGGCTATCGTCAGGCACGGCCCTATCCTCCCCACTGATGCAGCGCAGTGGCTATCGAGTAATAAATCGGTATCCCCGCGAATATATTGAACGGGAACGTTACACCGAGTGACGCGGTGAGAGACAGTGAAGGATTCGCCTCGGGAACCGCGATTCTCATGGCTGCCGGCGCCGCGATATAGGAAGCGCTGCCGGTCAGCACGGCTAGCAGCGTGGTGCCGCCGACGGACAGCCCCATCAGCCACCCCGCAACGGCGCCCACCGCAGCAAGCGGGACTGGCGCCAGGATGCCGAATGCGGCGACAGCCAGGCCCTTTTCGCGAAGGACCTGCGCCTGGCTCGCGGCGATGAGCCCCATTTCCAGCAGGAACAGGGCGAGGACGCCCTTGAACAGGTCGAAAAACAACGGCTCCAGCGGGGCGATACCCTCCGATCCGGCAGCCCAGCCAATTCCCAGTCCACCGACCAGCAGCACGATGCTCTTGCCGAGAAAGATCTCGTGCAACAGCTTTCCCCATCGCTGTCCACTACGCAGGCCGCGCGCCAGCAAGATACCGACGACGATCGCGGGGACTTCCAGCAGCACCAGGAACAATGGCAGCTGCGAATCGTATGCAACATCGCGCTCGGCGAGGAACGAAACACCAACGGCAAACGTGGCAACGCTGACGGAACCGTAGTGGGCGGCGAGCGATGCGGCATCGGCGCGGCCGAAGGGTCCGATGACGCGCAGCAGCGGGAACACGATGAGCGGCAGCACAAAGCCGATCGCCAATACGCCCGCAGCCTGCGGCAGCACACCCGCGACGTCCGATCGTGCCAGCTCGACACCGCCTTTCAGGCCGATCGTGATCAGCAACAGGGTACTGAGCAGGTCGTAGATCGCCGGCGGCAGTCGCAGGTCCGACTTTGCCAGTCCCGCGACAAGCCCGAGAACAAAAAACCAGATGACAGGATCCATGCTCAGTCCCGGCGCAATGCTTCACGTACCTGGCGAATTTCGTCCGTCAGCGCCTCCAATTGATGCGACAAAGCCTCGCGTTCGTCATGCGCGGCCAGCGCCTCGGCCCGCACGTTCTCATTTGTCTCCGTCTGCATTGACTGCATCGAATTGACGATCAGCGCGATGAACAGGTTCAGCACCGCGAATGACGTAACGATGATAAATGGTACGAAGAACAGCCACGCGTAAGGATACTGCTCCATAACGGGCCGTACAATTCCCATCGACCAGCTCTCGAGGGTCATGATCTGAAACAGGCTGTACATCGATGCGCCGATGCTGCCGAACCACTCGGGGAAGTCCGCGCCAAACAGCTTCGTCGCCATAACGGCTGCCACGTAGAACACCAGCCCGAGCACGGCGATCACCGACCCCATGCCGGGGAGCGCACGAAACAATGCGCCGATGACCGTCCGCATCTGCGGAACGATCGCCAACAGCCTCAGCGCTCGAATAATGCGCAGCGCGCGCAGGACGGATAGCGGGCCGGCCGAAGGTAGCCAGGCAATCGTAACGATCACGAAGTCGAAGACGCTCCAAGAGTCGCGAAAAAAACGACCACGGTATAGCCATAATTTCAGGCCGATCTCGACAGTGAAGAACCACAGTGCCAGCCGATCCAGCGCCAGCAGCAGGGGGCCTGCAGTCTGCATGGCAAGCGGCCATGTCTCCAGACCGAGTGTGACCGCATTGATCGCGATGACGATCGTTACAGCGAGTGTAAAACCGCGTGATTCGACAAAACTCCTGAGCTGCGTCGGTGCAGGTGGCGCCAGGGCACCGGCGGACCCGGTCAAGATTCGGCCGCCTCCGTGAGGCCCGCGCTGATCCGCCACTTATGCCGCTGTTGCGATTTCTTCAGGCTGCGACGCACCGCACGCTTGGCTTTCCGCGTCACGACAACGACGGCCGCGCGAAGGTTGGCCCGCGTAATCTCGGTGGCGATGACCTGGCGGTTTCGCAGCCGGATGCGAATCAAAACCTGCTTGTCGAGGCCGCCCTTGGGACCGTTGATGTCTTTCAGGAAGGCATCAACCGACACAACCTGGTCCTCGAAACGCTGCAGCGCCGAATAAACCTGTTCACGCACGAATGCATCCGTGGCCGCCCCCAGCCGGAGACCCTGGGTTCCGATTTTGATATCCATGTTCACTCCTTGTTGGCCGAGGTCTAGCCTAGCTTGAAACTTATTTCGGTACAGTCGATCTATTCGATACAATACTTCGGTAAAGCCGATGTCTCGGGATTCCAGATCCATAGGAGGTCTTGTCACCGATGCGCCACCTTAATTACAGCCATCTGCAATACTTCTGGACCGTCGCCCGGGAAGGCAGTATCGCCCGGGCTTCCGAAATCCTGCACCTCACGCCGCAGACGATCAGCGGTCAGCTCAAGCTCCTCGACGAAGCGGTGGGTCAGCCGCTCTTCAATCGCATCGGCCGCCGGCTGGTGCTATCGGACGTCGGGCATCTCGTATTCCAATATGCCGACGAGATCTTCTCGGTTGGTGCCGAACTGGCCAGTGTCGTGCGGGGCAACCAGCTGAACGCGCCGACGACTCTGAATGTCGGGGTCGTCAGTTCCATGCCCAAACTGATTGCCGAGCGCATCATCGCGCCCGCATTGACGGCCGAAAATCCGGTCCGGGTCCGCTGCCAGGAAGCGTCGCTGGAGAGCCTGCTGTCCGGGCTCGCAATACACAGGATCGACATCGTGTTGTCGGACCAGCCGGTTCCCGACGGCCTCAGCCTCAAGGCCTACAACCACCGCCTGGGCAGGAGCGGCATGTCTTTTTTTGCACGGCGCAGACGCGCAAGACGCTACCGCAACAAGTTTCCCGCCAGCTTGCAAGACGCACCGATGCTGCTGCCGTCCCGGCATTCGGCATTGCGACGTCGCCTGGACGACTGGTTCGAGACCCACGATCTTTCGCCGCGTATCGCCGGCGAGTTCGACGACAGCGCCCTGCTGAAAGCGTTCGGTGAAGCCGGCGTCGGCCTGTTCGCTGCATCGACGGCAATCGAAGATGAGATTTGCAGGATGTACCGAATGGCCGTTATCGGCCGGACGAACGAGATCGAAGAGCGCTTCTACGCAATTTCACCCGAACGCCGCCTGAAACATCCCTCGGTCGTGTTGATCACCAACGCGGCACGCTCCGACCTTTTCACGGCAAGCTGAGCCCGCGTCCGAGTCACATCCGGATATCGCGCTGCAGGAGGAAAGGGCCTGTAAACCGTGATAACAGCTCCGCTGCTCCCCCACAGTGCTACGTAAAATCGCGTACCGTCTGCCGCACGCCGGCAATCTGTAACAAATTGTCTCATTTCAGGAATTTACGGCCGACAGGCAGGCTCGACCCGTATACTCTTTCGTCATCGAACGCCGGCTTCTGCCGGCTTTTTCGCACCGAGGCTTCCCCGAATGACGAAACGATTGGCTACAACACTGATCTGCCTGGGCGCACTGGCCGTAGCCGCGTGCTCCGATTCATCTCAGACGCCGCGCGCTGCTACCGATGCTGGCGTGCCGGTGATTGTCGAGCCGTTGCGTTTCGAAGCCGCGCGCACCCGCGCCGAAGCCGTGGGCACGTCGCGTGCGGTGTTGTCGGCGGAACTTTACCCGGCCGCATCGGGGGAGGTAACCGGCGTCAGTTTCGAACCGGGTCAGTTTGTCCGCGAAGGAGACATACTTGTGGAGCTCGACAGCCGCAAGGAAGCGCTTGCGGTCGAGCAGGCGGCACTGCAACTGGAGGACGCGGAGCGCCTTTACGATCGTTACCGGCGCTCCGCAGGAAGCGGCGCGGTTGTGCCGACCGCGCTCGACGCAGCAAGAACAGCCGCTGAACTCGCACAGGTGGAACTCAGGCGAGCTCGAATCGCGCTGGAGGACCGCACCGTCAGAGCGCCGTTCGACGGCTACGCCGGATCTACCGACATCGACCGCGGCGACCGGATCACACCGGATACACCGATCACGACACTGGATGACCGCAGTTATCTCTTCGTGAGTTTCGATATCCCGGAAATCTTCGTAGGCGAGCTTGCCCCGGGGGATGAGGTCACGCTCGAAACGTGGGGTGCCGCCACCCCGCGCGTCGCAGGCAACATTGTCGACATCGGTAGCCGTATCGACCCTCAGACCCGGACGTTCGTCGTGCGCGCAAAGGTGGACAACAGCGGCGACCGGCTTCGCCCCGGGATGAGTTTCCGCGTTGCGGTTGATCTCGTGGGAGAGATGTACGCGGTAATCGCGGAAACGGGCGTGCAGTGGGGTACTGATGGCGCCTACGTCTGGTCGGTGAGCGACGGCAAGGCCGATCGCAGGGCCGTGCGGATAATCGAGCGCCGCGAAGGACACGTTCTCGTGGACGGGGATCTCGCCAGCGGCGACATTATTGTCGTGGAGGGCGTACAGCGCATGCGCGAAGGGATCGACGTGAGCTTCGACATACCGCGCCTCGCCGACGAGCGTTTGTCTCAGCCCGCACGCAGCACCATGGACGACGGCGGCACGTCGACCGCGGTACTCAACTGATTGATCAGCCGTGAGCCTGCCTGACAGTCTTCCCGGTATGAGCGTGCGGCGACCGGTACTCGTACTGGTCGCGAACCTGCTCATCGTGCTGGCAGGTATCGCCGCGATGCTGGCTGTCGAAGTACGCGAACTTCCGGATGTCGATCGACCGTTTGTGACCGTTCGCGCCAGCTATCCCGGCGCATCGCCGGAAACCATGGATGCTGAAGTCATCAGCCTGCTCGAGGGTGCAGTGGCGCGTGTCTCGGGAATCAAGAACATACGTTCCGCTTCCGAGGAGAACTCCGGACGCATGTATGTCGAGTTTCGCCCGGGCACGAATCTCGACGCCGCTGCCGCGGACGTGCGGGAAGCGGTGAACCGCGTATCGCGCCGGCTGCCGGAACGCGTCGAACAGGTCGTTGTGGTTAAAGCCGACGACGACGCTCAAGCCGTCATGAACCTCGCCGTATTCAGCGAGACGCTGATGCAGGAGGAACTGACCCGGCTGGTCGAAAAGGACGTCATCCCGATGCTGATAACCATCGACGGCGTAGCCGACGTGCAGCTTTCGGGCAATCGCCAGCGTGTCCTGCGCGTCGCCCTGGACCCGTTGCGGTTGACGAGTTTCGGCCTATCGGTGAATGAAGTCTCCGCCGCCCTGATGCAGGCGCCATTCGACGTGCCGGCCGGAAGTTTTCGTTCACACGATCAGCAATTGCTGGTGCGCGCCAATGCGTCGGTGACCGAAGCGGCCGAGATTGCAGACATTATCGTCCGCGACAAGATTCGCATCGGGGATGTCGCGGACGTGTATTTCGGCCCCGAGGACGCGGCTACGCTGACACGGCTCGATGGCCGGCCGGTGCTGGGTCTCGGCGTCGTCCGCCAGGCCCGCTCGAATACGATCGAGATCTCCGCTGGCATTAATGCGGTCGTCGGACAGATCAATGAACGATTCGACGATCTCGAGGTCGTTGTCACCGACGATCAGGCCACATTCATCCGCAGCTCGATTACGCAGGTATTGATAACGCTCGTGATGGCCATTGCCATCGTCATCGCCACTATCTGGCTCTTCATGGGAAGCCTGCGCGCCACGCTGATACCAAGCATCGCGATTCCCGTCGCGCTCGTGGGCACGATCGCTGCAATCTGGCTGTTCGGATTCTCGATCAACCTGCTGACGTTGCTCGCACTGGTGCTGGCCACGGGGCTCGTCGTGGACGACGCGATCGTGGTACTCGAGAATATCCAGCGGCAGCGCCAGGAAGGGCTGCCCAGCCGCGCGGCGGCGGTGATCGGTACGCGGCAGGTATTTTTTGCCGTCGTTGCCACGACTGCCGTGCTGGTTTCGGTATTCGTGCCGATTTCATTCCTGCCCAGCACGGCCGGCCGGCTATTCCGGGAGTTCGGTATCGTGCTGGCCAGCGCCGTTATCATCTCGAGTTTCGTCGCCCTCTCACTGGTGCCGGCCGCTGCCGCGCGGCTGGTCCGCAACAGCGACCATGGCGAGCTGCCGGGGCGGCTGCCGCGCCTCGGGCAACGAATTGCCGTGGCCTACCGGCGTTCACTGTCCATCGTCCTGGCAAGGCCGCTATCCACCGTATTTGCGGCACTCCTGTTCGCGGCGGGCGCCGCTCTCGTGTACCAGGCACTCGACAGGGAATTGATCCCGTCGGAGGATCGCGGCATCGTCCGCGTGTTTGCCAGCGGACCTGACGGCACCGGCGTCAATTACATGGATCGGCAGACGCAGAAGATCGAGGATATTCTGCGCCCGATCGTAGAATCCGGTGAAGCGCAGTCGCTCTACTCACTGGTCGGCATGTGGGACCCCAACCGAAGCTTCCTCTCGATGCCACTCGCAGACTGGAGTGAGCGCAACCGAAGCCAGCAGGAGATAAGCGACGCGTTGCGCGGCCCCCTGTCTGAAATCCCCGGCGCGCGAGTCAGCGTCTGGGGCGGCAACAGCCTTAACCTGCGCGGCGGCGGCGACGGTATTCGGATCGCGCTGCTCGGTAACGATTACGACGACATATTCGCTGCTGCGAAAACGTTTACAGCCACAATTGAAGAGCAATCGACGAACCTTGTGAGGCCTCGCATCGCGTTCGATCCCACGCAGCCGCAGCTGTCTGTCAGCATCGACCGTCGCCGCGCTGCCGACCTCGGCGTCGACCTGCCGTCGCTCGCCGCCACGCTGCGCGCGATGATCGATGGCGACGAACTCGTTGACCTCAATATCGAAGACGAAGCCGTGCCCATCCTTCTCGAGTCGGTTAACGGCGAGATCAACGATCCCTCCGACCTCGTCAACCTGTATGTCGGCACGGCGGACGGCGGGCTGTTGCCTCTGTCCAGCATCGTGTCGCTCAGGGAGGAAGGCGTCGCCACCGAATTGAATCGCCAGGCGCAGCGCCGCGCCATCGAAGTCGGCATCGTACTCGCGGAAAGCCTGCCGCTGCAGTCGGCTGTCGACGAGTTACGCGCCATAGCCGAAGACGTATTGCCGGCAGGAGTATCGATGATCTTTCTGGGCGAGGCTGCGACGCTCGAGGAAACCTCCAACGAGGTTGCCCTGACCTATATGATTGCGCTCCTCGTCGTGTTCCTCGTCCTGTGCGCGCAGTTCGAGGGCTTCACCAGCGCACTCGTGGTTACACTGATCGTCCCCTTCGGCATCGCCGCCGCCATATTTGCGCTGTTCCTGACCGGAACCTCGCTCAATGTCTATTCACAGATAGGCCTGGTGTTGCTTATCGGCCTGATGGCAAAAAACAGCGTTCTGCTCGTTGAATTCGCAGACCAGTTGCGGGATAGCGGCATGGACGTGAAATCTGCGATTGCCGGGGGTGCGGAGAGGCGCCTGCGCCCGATCATGATGACGGTAGTCTCAACCGTCCTCGGGGCCCTGCCCCTGGTGCTCAGCTCAGGCGCCGGCGCGGAGGCACGGAGCGCGATCGGCTGGGTCGTGTTTGGCGGGCTCGGCATCGCCGCTATTTTCACGCTCTATCTGACTCCCGCGCTCTATGTGCTGCTTGCGCCGTTTTCGAAAGGCCGCGTCGCCGAGGCCGCGCGCCTGGAGAGAGAGCTCGACGAGGCCACCGCCTGATTCACTGCTTTCTGCTCTTTATCTCTTCCATGTGTTCGATGAGGGCGTCCACGTTCTCCTTGAGCAGGTCCAGCTCCTCGACCGACAGCTGGTCGAGTTCCTCGAGACTGTATTCGATGGACTCAACCAGTTGATCCGTGGGGCGTTGCACCGGCCGCATGAAGTAGGCCGTTACCGTGCTCACGATGATGCCGAAAAACATTACCGAACCGACGATGATCCAGGTTCCTCCAATCAATTTGGACAAACCTGAAATTGGCGAATCCGCGATGCCGGCTGTCGATAATGCCGCTATCCCCCAGTACATCGCGTCGCCGAGTGACTGAATCGGGCTATTGTCGGCCCCGCGTTCCGCCATGAACAAAGCCGCGGAAAAAACCAACCAGAGCAACCCGAGCGCGCCTGCTAACTGCAGGAACAGGGTCCGGTCAATTATGTCCTTGATGAACTTGGTGAATTTCCGTGACAACATCGCCAGCTTCCTCGAACAACCGTTATGAGTTTTTTTTCAAAGCGTGATTTGTTCCTGATGCAGCATCACGCCAAAAAGAACATTAGACCCGCCCCGCCCAGGTAAATCATAGACAGGAGTACACTCTCGACACCGATATTGCCGATACCGTGGCGCTCCCTGTACAGCAGCCCCATGAGTAATACGGCCGTCATCAGTATCGTGATTGCCAGCCATAAGAACTCGGCATTTGAAATCGCCCCATAGATCGGTCCCTCCCGGTAAGCCACGTCCGAAATTGCCACGAACAGCGTGTCGAACGCATTGCCGCCGATGATGTCGCCCACTGCAAGATTCAATGCCCCCATCCGGACCGCCGTCACGGCAATGATGAGCTCTGGCAGCGACGTCGCAATGGCCGTGAACGTGCCACCAACGAAGCTCTCGGAAAGTCCTGTTTGCACGGCAAACGGTACCGCGACCTGCGCAAGCAGCCAGCCCGAGGCCGCAACCGCTACTGCGCTTATTACAAAAACGAGCCACAGCCCTGCCATGCTCCCTCCCGGCCCGCCTGTGTAGCCCTTGCTCTCCGGCCGCGTGTCGTCCGTCCGCCTGGGAATCCACATGGGCGACCGGTGGGTCTTCATCAGGACGTAGAGCCCGAAGAAGTAAGCGACGACCAGGAGCGGCGTCACCGGGTGGATGCCCATGAACGAAAACGACGGGGTTGCCGCGCCACCGACGTGTATGCCGAGGAGGCACAACAGAAAAGCACACACGACAAGGTTCTCGACGGATGCGGCCGCATGTTCAAGATTGGCGCGCCGGTAAACGATATCCGCGATGGCAAGGAATGCCGTCTGTGCGGCAATACCGCCGAATGCATTGCTGACGGCGAGCCCGGCGTGACCCGACCAGGCGGCAGTTACGGACGTTGTGATGCCAGCGAGAGATGTCGCCGCGCCGACCACGACCGCGCCGACCAGGAGTTCGCCCAAACCGGTACGATGCGCCAGGTCGCGCGCTGCGCGGGTCATCCTGACGCCGAATACCGCGATCGTCACGGCGCACAACAGAAAGGCTCCGGACAATAGCGGCAAAGACCAGGTTGAAGCGTTCATCGAACGGTCTCTGCGATTCGCGTGCATCCCAATGCTAATGCATAATCCGGACGCTGTCGCTGCGAGAACTGCTAGCCATGATCCTTGTTTCTTTCCTGTTTTTCACGGGCCTCGTCGCAGCGATCACCTGGTGGCTGACGCGCAAAGACGACCACGAAACCAGTGAGGGTTATTTTCTCGCGGGGAGGACCCTGACCTGGCCACTTATCGCCGGTTCACTGCTGCTCACCAACCTGTCGACGGAGCAAATGGTCGGTCTGAACGGCGCCGCCTTCACCTATGGCTTCTCAGTCATGGTGTGGGAAGTCGTCGCCGTCCTCGCGCTGGTCTGCATGGCTTTATTCTTCCTGCCGCGATTCCTGAAGAGCGGTGTATCGACGGTGCCGCAGTACCTGGAGATACGTTTCGACCACCAGACGCGCATGATCACCGACCTGATCTTCCTCGTCGCCTACGCGGTGATCCTTCTGCCGATTATTCTCTACACAGGTGCCACGGGCCTGATCGGCATCCTCGACGTGCAGAGCTTGCTCGGGCTGCAGTCGCACCAGCAGACGCTGTGGGTCATCGTCTGGCTCGTCGGAATCATCGGCTCGCTATATGCGCTGTTCGGCGGGCTACGGACCGTCGCCGTATCCGACCTGTTGAACGGCATCGGGCTGCTGACCGGCGGCCTGATGATTGCCTGGTTCGGGCTCAAAGCGCTCGGCGATGGCAGCTTTCTGGAGGGGATGGTCGCCCTCGCGCAGGGCAACCAGGACCGCTTCAACTCGATCGGCGGCAAGGACAGCTCGGTTCCTATCGGCACCGTATTCAGCGGCGTGTTGCTGCTCAACCTGTTTTACTGGACCACGAACCAGCAGATCATTCAGCGTACCTTCGGCGCCAGTTCGCTCGCGGAGGGGCAGAAAGGCGTGCTGGCCACCGGTTTCCTCAAACTCCTCGGCCCGCTGTACCTGGTGATCCCGGGGATGATTGCCTTCGCGATGTTCGCCGGGCAGGACGTTCGTGCCGATCATTCCTACGGTCTACTGGTGAACACGGTACTGCCGACGGCCTATGCCGGGTTCTTCGCAGCGGTGATGATGGGTGCGATCCTGTCCAGCTTCAATTCGGCCCTGAACAGTACCTGCACCCTTTTCAGCCTCGGCTTGTACCGTAACGTCATCAACAAGAATGCGAGCAACGAGCAAGTGGTTCGCTCCGGCAAGATATTCGGTTGGACGATTGCAATTTTCTCCATGTCACTCGCGCCCGTGCTCGCGGGACAGGACAGCATTTTCTCGTACCTGCAGAAGATGAACGGCATCTACTTCATCCCGATTTTTTCGGTCGTCCTGGTGGGCATGTTGACGCGGCGCGTGCCCCCAATAGCGGCCAAGCTAGCGCTCATCTCGGGGTTCGTGGTAATCGCCGCGGGCTATTTCGTGCCGCCTCTTGCGCTGATTGTGGCCTCGCTGAACGAATTCCACTTCCTCGGCATCGTGTTCGCCTACCTCGTCGTGCTCATGCTGATCATCGGCGAACTCTCACCGCTTGACGAGGAATGGCAGCAGGTCGACGTGAAAGCGGTCGATATGACGCCGTGGGCGCACGCACGAAAACTGGGCGCGATTCTCGTGTTGCTCGTGCTGACGATTTACGTGGTATTCGCTGACCTGTCGGTGCTCGCCTGAGCCGGGAAAAACCGCTGGGCACGGCTTCGACAGCGGCTTTTTGCGTTAGACCATCGGCTAAAACGCCTCCAAGAGCCCCGGATTCTGAGGTACCCTTGGACTTTGGGGGCGACAACGGAGAAATAAGAAAATGGCGTTCACGGCGGACACAAAAAAATTCGACTTCGGTGCAGCATACCAATCCGCCTTTGCTGGCAAGCGCGTGCTCATCACGGGCTCCGGAAAGGACGGTGGCATCGGCCAGGCGCTGGCGCTGGCCGCAGCGGCCAATGGCGCTGCCGTTGTCGGCGTTCACTTCCACAGCAGCTACAGGGACGGCTTCGACCTCGTCGATGCAATACGCGATATGGGGGTCGATGCGTTTGCGCTGCAGGCCGATGTGACCAGCCTCTCGGATCTGTGGGCTTCGCGCAGCTATATCATCGAGCACATGGGCGGCAAGAGCCCCGACGTCATCGTCTGCAATTCCGGGCTCTCTGAAAAGGGTTACCGGTTTGGCCGTGCATTGCCGGAGGTCGAGGGCGAGAGCCGCGCCGAGCGTCGCGTCCGGGTTCGGCAGTCCTTCATGGATAATCTTCGCGAGTCGCGTCTTGTGATGGATACGAAAATCGATGGCTTCGTGTCCTGGACGCATTTGTGGGCCGGCGAAGCCGTGTATCACAAGACGCCTCTGCAGCTGATTTACGTGTCGTCGATGCAGGCCATCGAGCCCGGCATCGCGGTACCCGGCTATGTCGTCGCCAACTGGGCGGTATTGAGGCTGCCCGAGATCCTGCGCGTCAATCTCGGCAAAGCATCGGACATGGTGAGTGCCTGCTGCATCATATTCCCGTTCATCCGCACCGGTCTGACCGAGGCTTATGCCGACAATCCGAAGGTATTCGGCCGCTGGCAGTCGCGCATGCTCGAAACCCACGAAGCAGCAAAAAGCATGACACAGTTGCTGATGCAGCCGGCCGACGAACTGAATCTCGGCAACTTCAAGCTGAACGTAAACGGCGAGCCCGACGACATCAGCATGGACTGGAGCAAGGTCCGCCTCGAAGTCGAGGAGGATCAGCTCGACTGGGGCCCATAGTTCACGTGAGCTTTTGAAAAACAGGCGTTTATGCCCTGTCCGGACATCGGGTTCCGGGATGGCTGGCCTTGACTGACGATCTGAAATGCCTATAATTTGTGCTGCCTGTAAGTGCGCTTTTCACTATGCACGCCATTTCGAAGTCCCTTCAGAAGTTTCTTCCGTAGTACCTCGTCCGGTCTTTCATACGTAATAGCAACACTTCCAGCCAAACCGGCCCTCGGACAGGGCTGTTATTAATTGTTTAAATCAGGAATACACTATGTCTACCACAACAGGTACTGTGAAATGGTTCAATGAAGCCAAGGGCTTCGGTTTTATCGAGCAGGAGAACGGCCCGGACGTTTTCGCGCACTTCAGCGCGATCCAGGGAGACGGCTTCAAGACACTCGTCGAAGGCCAGAAGGTCCAGTTCGAGATCACCCAGGGCCAGAAGGGTCCGCAGGCGTCCAACATCGTCCCCGTATGACCTTCATACCCGTATGAACCAGGAAGGGCCCCGATGGGGCCCTTTCTATTGGTGCGGCAGATCCGTGCCAACACTGAAAACACCAGAATCATCAGCACTCGGAGCGACCTTCATGAGCCACGCAAAATCCGGAGACACCGTAAAAATTCACTACACCGGCACCCTCGACGACGGCACCCAGTTCGACTCGTCTCAGGGCCGCGACCCGCTCGAATTCGAGGTTGGCAGTGGCCAGGTCATCCCCGGTTTCGACAAGGCCGTCGAAGGCATGGCTGTTGGCGACAGCAAGAGCGTTCGCATCGAAGCGGACGAAGCGTATGGGCCGCGGCACGAACAGTTGGTGCAGGAAGTCGACCGCAGCGTACTGCCTGACGACCTGAATCCGGAAACCGGAATGGCCCTGCAGAGCAACAGCCCCGATGGCCAGGTTACACAATTCATGATTACAGCCGTAACGGACGAGACCATTACGGTCGACGCCAATCACCCGCTTTCAGGCCAGGCACTCAGTTTCGACATCGAGCTCGTCGACATCACGTAGGAGCGGTTCCCGAGTCGCGCGCCGAGGCGCGCTCCTACCGTATCTGTCGGGGCTGTGGCGGCAATTCTACGACGCGGTTCGGTTCAGCTCGGTCTCCACGTCAAAAAGCTCTTCCAGGAGCCGGTGCCATTCGGCGTACTTGTCGTCGACCCAGCTTTCAAGTTCGGCGATGCGCGCCTCCATCGCCTCGACAACCGGGCCGACCTCGTTGTTGAAAGCGATGGCCAGCCGGTCGCGCTCCTGGGCCGTCACACGGTCCCATTTGTAGTTGTCGTAGCGGTTCTTGATTGCCTCGAAGCTGCCGCGCGCCGCATCGGTTTCCGTTTCCTGTGCGCGTTGCGTGTTCTGCCTGTCGTATTCGACCGACTTGCGCCGGTATTCACGCCACAACGCATACGTTGATGCAATCTCCTCGTGCAACTCGCGGAATTTTGCATCCACGGTATCGGTAATCACGTACTCCGTCAGCCGGATCCGCTCTATCCTGTCCAGCATGGGGTCGCTTCGTGCCGGCAGGCGCCGTAGCGCAAACGTCCCCTGCCCGTCTTCGGCGAGGTATTGCCCGAACGCGGACGGCGCCAGTTCGACCGCATAGCGCAGCAGTGAGACTTCGGCAATGCGGTCAAGTTCGCGATCATCGAGCTGTTGCCGAGCCTCATGCAGCGCTCCCGCGATCGCGTCATACAACGGTTGATAAGACGAGCGTGTATCTTCCGGGTCCGTCTGCGAGCCGTCGGCCAGGCGGGCCGAAAAATTGCGGTCGAACCACAGCCGCCCCGTGGCATCCGCCGCCCGAACCCGGAGCTCGAGGCGCTCGCCGTCGGAATGAACAATCGACCCGTTTATAGCGACTTCGGCGGCATCGTCCGGCTCCGTGACAACCCGGACCGCGCCCCATTCTCCGCTCGCGACGAGCGTCTCACGCAGAACGAATGGCAGGAACTTCGCCTCCACTTCCCGAATTCGCGGAAAAATCTGCAGGTCTCGATGCAGCGATCGATCATCCGGCACGCCCGGATCGAACACGGCTATCGAGACGTTGAGCGCAGCAACCTCGCGCGAATGGACGATCGCCGGATACTGCAGCAAGCCGCTGCTCAGTACGACCATCAGCACAAACCGGGCAACGAAAGTCAAAACTCGATCTCGCCAGTGCTGCAGACGCGCTTCATACTCAGCGTCTCGATACAGTTGAAATCTGGCGGTAGTCGCTCGAATTTCTTGTAAAAGCGTGTGAGCGTCACGGGCACGCGAGCGGTGTTCGACGACACCGTGGTGACGACACGCAGCTGCTTCTGGTCGGCGGAAGCCGTGAACCGGTGCGTAACCTGCAATCCATCCGGAAGAACCAGGTGGGAAACGAGCTGGTCGCCGTCCCAACCACAGATCTCGGTGCCGTAGTCACTTTCCGTGCCCTTGGCGACTCCATCATAGAACGCACATAACAGGGAAAAGTCGTCTTTACGATCGACCGTGATCTCCTGGTCGTTCTGGGAGACG
>CBFHSG010000006.1:134273-224297 GCA_965658465.1 Woeseiaceae bacterium
GGTCAGCACTTGTGGCCGCGTAATGAGTTCGGCGAGTCGCGCGAGCGCGCTTATCGACTGCCAGTCCCTGGACGATGGCTGTACCGGTCCGGGGCGTGTGGTGTAAGCCCGGTCTGCCGACGTCCGGCTCAGGTAGTAATAAATGTCCCGCAGCACCTGGTTGACGTCGTCGCCACGCGAATAGTCGCGTTCCCATGAGCCGCTGAAGTCCGCCGGCATTTCTCCGTCGATCCGCATCATCTGCTCGTCGATGACCGGCTTCGCCGGCGTACACGCCACCAACAGCAGGCACATTGCTACGATGTTCGAGCTACGCAACATGTCTGTTTCGAGCATCGGGCTCCGAAATGGTTTCGGGCCCAATACTCTCATTATTTAACCTGCGGCGACACGTCCCCTCTTGGAACGACGCTTGCCCGGCGGACGTTGTGCGCGTCCGCGAGAAATCGGCTCGGCCGCGATGCGGGGATCCGGTGCATAACCCGCCACCGTCTCGCGCGAGATCTTCCTCTGCAACAGCTTCTCGATATCGGCAAGCAACTTGTGCTCGTCGACGCACACGAGCGACACCGCACTACCCTCATGACCGGCGCGCGCAGTGCGCCCGATTCGATGCACATAGTCTTCCGGCACATGTGGCAATTCGAAATTGACGACATGCGGCAGGCGTTCGATATCGAGTCCGCGTGCAGCCACGTCCGTGGCGACCAGAACCCGCACCTTGCCCGTTTTGAAGTTGTTTAGCGCCTTGACTCGGGCTGCCTGTGATTTGTTGCCATGGATGGCCGCCGAGTTCAGGCCATCAGCCTCGAGCTGCGCAGCGAGCCGGTTCGCACCGTGTTTGGTGCGCGTGAATACCAGTACCTGTTGCCAGTTCTCCGCACCAATCTTGTGCGACAGCAGTTCCCGCTTGCGGGCGCGATCAACCGGATAGACGATCTGGCTGACACCCTCCGCCGGCCGTCCATTTACGGCAACCTGGATCTCCATCGGCGAATTCAGCAGATCGGCTGCGAGCCGCCGGATCTCCGTCGAAAAAGTCGCAGAGAACAACAGGTTCTGACGTTTCTCGGGCAGCACTTTTATAATCCTGCGGATGTCGCGGATAAAGCCCATGTCGAGCATGCGGTCCGCTTCGTCGAGTACCAGGGTCTCGACCGCGTCGAGCTTGATGGTTCCCTGCTGTAAATGATCGAGCAATCTGCCCGGCGTCGCGACGACGACATCCACACCTTTACGCAGGTTCGCTATTTGCGTATTGATGCTCACGCCGCCATAGATGACGGCTGTGCGGAATGGCAAATGCTTGCCGTAAGTGCGCACGCTCTCGGCAACCTGCGCCGCCAGCTCCCGAGTGGGTGTCAGCACCAGGGCTCGAATCCGACGTCGGTTGACAGTGCCCTGCTGTAGCCGCTGCAGCAGCGGCAGGGTAAAACCGGCGGTCTTGCCGGTGCCCGTCTGGGCACCCGCGAGCACATCTTTGCCGGCGAGAATATGGGGTATGGCTTGCTGCTGGATCGGGGTTGCATGGACATAGCCCTGCTGTTCGACCGCACGCAGCAGTTCGGCCGTAAGGCCAAGTTGATTGAATAACACTGAATTTAATGCTCCGAATCCGCCCGACACGATGGCGGCTCGATGCCGCGAAAGTTTCGATCCAGGCCAGGATTCTGGGTTAGCTCCGAGGACCGCGAAAGTGCGGTGCGGAGGCAATGGCGCAGACCGATGTGCGCCAGGACGGGGCGGACTATAACAGACTGGCGCATGAATGGAAGGGATCATTTCCCAGGTATGCCGGCACTTCCGCCACGGGCAGTTCAATGCGACATGCCGCTAACCGCGCGGTAAAGTAGGGCAATGCCGGCCCCGCCCGACAACCTCGAGCCTTCGAACCTGGCGCTATTCCTGGACGTCGACGGAACCCTGCTCGATATCGAAGATCACCCCGCGGACGTATACGCGGATCAGGTCCTGATCGCTTTGCTGGAGCGCCTGTCGAAAGGCCTCGACGGCGCCCTGTCATTGATCAGCGGCCGCTCTGTAGCCGACATCGATCGTATATTTGCACCGGCCAGGTTTGCCGCCGCCGGCGGCCATGGCGCCGAGCTGCGCCTGCACCCGGATGACCCGGTTTCCAGCGCCAAATGGTCACTGCCATCATCGATACTCGAGCGCATGCGCGAGTTCGCGGCGAACAGTCCGGGCCTGCTGCTGGAAGAAAAGCGTGGCGGCATATCGCTGCACTACCGACGCGCACCGGAATTGGAAGAGCAATGCACAAAATTCGTGCAGAGCCTGCTGCCCGAAATCGAGCAGGACTTTCGCCTGATTGCCGGTAAAATGGTGTTCGAATTCGCGCCGAAAGAACACCACAAAGGCGCAGCGATCTGCAAGATGATGCAACGAAACCCATTCACCCGGCGGCGTGCCGTGTTCGTCGGCGACGATGTGACAGACGAAGACGGCTTCTGTGCCGTCAATGGGCTCGGTGGCATTACGATTCGCGTCGGCGGCAGTCGCGGCAGCGAGGCTGAATATTCCTTACCCGACGTCGCCGCAGTGCATCGCTGGCTCGAGTCGATCGAACAACGCATTCATCAGTAACGGAAAGCAGGGAGAACGTTTCTTGTCCAGTCTCAACATCGGTTTGGTCGGTAATTGCCAGATTGCATCGTTCATCGATGAACGTGCCACCATGGTCTGGACGTGCATGCCGCAATTCGATTCCGACCCGGTCTTCTGCCGTCTCCTGCGCGACGACGGCGAAACCGACCTGCCCGGCTTCTTCGAAGTGGAACTCGTCAATTTCTCGCACAGCGAACAGGAATACCAGACAAACACCGCGATCCTGGACACGATCCTCTACGACACGAACGGGGGTGCGCTGCGCATCACGGATTTCGCGCCCCGCTACCAGTACGCCGGGCGGGTATTCACCCCGATGATGCTGGCGCGGCGTATCCGGCCGGAAACCGGCGCGCCGAGGATTCGCATCCGCCTGCGGCCGGCCCGCGACTACGGCGCAAAGCCGTGCAAGACGACGCATGGCAGCAACCACATCCGCTATATCTGCTCGGATACGACGCTGCGGTTGACGACCGACGCATCGCTCACGCACGTTCTCGAGGAAAACGCGTTCGTACTCGACGGTCCTTTACACCTCATCCTCGGTCCCGACGAGACGATCCCCGAGTCCTGCGAGGATGCTTTTCACACCCACTTCCGCGCGACGCGCGATTACTGGCAGTCCTGGTCGCGAGGCCTGTCGGTCCCGTTCGAATGGCAGGAAGCCGTCATTCGGGCAGCGATCACCCTGAAGCTGTGCACCTTCGAGGACACCGGCGCCGTCGTAGCTGCGCTCACCACGTCGATTCCGGAGGCTGCAAACAGCGGGCGCAACTGGGACTATCGATTCTGCTGGCTGCGCGACAGCTATTTCGTCGTGCAGGCGCTGAACCGGCTGGGCACGACCGTCACGATGGAACGCTACCTCGCCTATATCATGAACATCGCTGCCGAGGCAGGCGACGACGAGCTCAAGCCGCTGTACGGCATCAGCGGGCGCTCGGTAACCGACGAGCAAATCATCGAGTCATTGTCCGGCTACCAGGGCATGCCCCCGGTTCGCCGCGGCAACCAGGCGTACGAACAGGTACAACACGACGTCTATGGCGCCGTTGTACTCGCGGCGACGCAATTTTTCTTCGATAGCCGGCTCATCAAGTCCGGCACCCTCGCGGAATTCAAGCGCCTCGAAGCACTCGGGAAATGGGCACGCGAGAAATACGACAAACCGGATGCCGGCCTGTGGGAATACCGCGGCCGACAGCGCGTACACACGTTCTCCAGCATCATGTGCTGGGCTGCCTGCGATCGACTGGCAAAGATCGCACTCAAGCTCGGAGAAAATGAGCGCGCTGACTATTGGCGCAATACGGCCGACGAAATCCGTACCGATATCCTCGAACGCGCATGGGACCCGGAACAGGAGTCGTTCACCGAGAGCTTCGGGCGGCCCGAGATGGACGCCAGCCTCCTGACGATGCATGACCTCGGCTTCATCGACGGGGACGACCCGCGCTTCGTCTCCACGGTCGAATGCATCGGCCGGCACCTCCTTAGAGACAAGCATATGTTCCGTTACATTGCGGCCGACGATTTCGGTGAACCGGAAAACGCGTTCAATATCTGCACCTTCTGGTATATCGATGCGCTTGCCAGCATTGGCCGGAAAGACGAGGCGCGTGACCTGTTCGAAAACATGCTGGCACTGCGCAACCCGTTGGGCCTCTTGTCGGAAGATATCGACCCGCAAACCGGAGCGCTGTGGGGAAACTTCCCGCAAACCTACAGCATGGCGGGCATCATCAACGCCGCGGTGCGGCTGAGCCGCAGCTGGGAAGAGTCCCTGTAGACCGGACACGCGATCATGACTGAGCCATCGGACAGACGCCTTATCATCGTTTCAAACCGCGTTGCGATGCCGAAGAAAAAGGGTGCCGCAGCCGGCGGCCTGGCTGTCGGGATCCTGGCGGCACTAAAGGACCAGGGCGGCATGTGGTTCGGCTGGAGCGGCAAGCTGACCGAAAAGTCGGATTCACAGGTCGAGATTGCTCGCAAAGACAATATCGAGTTTGCGACGATTACCCTGAACGAGTCCGACTTCGAACACTACTACAATGGCTACAGCAATCGCGTCCTGTGGCCGGTCTGTCATTATCTGCTCGATTTCCTGCAGTATGAAACCGAGGACTTCGATGCCTACCGCCGCGTCAATTCGCTGTTCGCTCGCAAACTCGCCTCGTTACTGCGCCCGGACGACGTCATCTGGGTGCACGACTACCACCTGATTCCGCTCGCATCGGAATTGCGTAATGCGGGGATAGACAACCCGATCGGGTTCTTCCTGCACGTGCCTTTCCCCACGTTCGAAGCTTTACGGGCTGCCCCCGGTCACGAGTACCTGCTGCGATCCCTGTGTGCCTACGATGTGCTGGGTTTCCATACGGCGCGAGACCTCACGGCATTCAAGACCTGCATGCAGGAACCCATCGTCGATGCGAAAGTCACGGGAAGCAATACTATCGAGGTGTCCGGCGGTTCCCTGGTCGCCGACGTGTTCCCGATCGGTGTCGATGTCGGGGAGATCCAGGCATTGTCAGCCGAGGCGAACGACTCGAAGGCGGTTCGAAAAATGGTCAGGAGCCTGGACAAGCGGCAACTGATCATCGGCGTCGACCGGCTCGATTACAGCAAAGGGCTTTACCAACGGTTTCTTTCGTACGAGCGCCTGCTCGAGAAATACCCGAATACGCAAAACAACATAACCCTGATGCAGATTGCTCCGCCCACACGCGTGGGCGTCCGCGCGTATGACGAGATTCGCTGGGAACTCGAGCAGGTCTCGGGCCGCATCAACGGTCGCTTTGCGTCATCGGACTGGGTACCGATCCGCTACCTGAACAAGGGCATCAGCCGTAAACCGCTTATGGGGTTCTTCCGCAACGCGGACGTCGGCCTGGTAACACCCGTTCGCGACGGCATGAACCTCGTGGCCAAGGAGTACGTGGTGGCGCAGGATCCGGACGATCCCGGGATGCTGGTTCTGTCGAGCCTCGCCGGTGCCGCCTGCGAACTCACCGACGCGGTAATCGTAAATCCTTACGATCGCGACAGTGTCGCCGACGGCATCGCAACCGCCATTACGATGTCGCTGGAAGAGCGTCGGGAACGGCATGCATCCATGTTGAAAATACTCAAGAAGAACGACATCACGGCATGGCGCACGCGGTTCGTGGACGCATTGCTCAGCCGCCGCGCAGCCTGACGACACCCCGCCCGGGACTGCAGGCGGCTAGTCGTCGAACTCGCCCCTGTCATATTGCTGCAGGAACCCCTTGATGAAACGACGAACCTCGCGTGCAGCGGACGTGTCGAGGTCCTGGCAGGCATCGACAAAGCGGTCACGTAATTCCTCGTTCAGCCGAAGCACCAGCTGAGCGTTCTTCTTGGTGTTCTTTTGTTTTTCTTTCTTCTTTGCCATGGACACCAGCGAGTTACTGCGCGCAGGAGTCGCTAGTGTATATACATTTGATGGGCAACGTCCATCACTTGCGGCTGTTGCACTACCTCACTCGATGTTGACGACGATTTTGCCGCGTGCGCGTCCTGTTTCCGAGTACTCGATGGCCGAGACGACGTCGCGCAATGGGTAACGCCGGTCGATAACGGGTGTAACGGCTTGTTTTTCCATGAGTGCGGCGAGCGCGACCAGGTCCTCCTGGTACAGCCGGGCCACGAACGACTCGATCTTCTGATCCACGAACGGTGACAGTGCCATTGCCTGGAGCGGACCCTTCAGCGGTTCGATCCAGTTACCCTTGCCGCCACCGACCAGCACGAGGGTTCCGTCCGGTTCCAGTACTTCCAGATTTTTCCGTAGCGAATGGTTGCCGACCATGTCCACGATAAGGTCATAGCGGCGGTCGCTTTGCGTGTAGTCCTCCTTCTTGTAGTCGATCACGTGATCGGCACCAATCGACCGCACCATGTCGACGTTCCGCGTGCTGCACACGCCGCTCACCTCCGCGCCCAGCGCTCTCGCAATCTGCACCGCAAACGTGCCGACGCCGCCGGATGCGCCGTTGATCAGAACCTTCTGGCCCGGCTCGAGGCGACCCTTGTCACGAAGCGCCTGCAGCGCCGTGATCGCCGCAATGGATACCGTTGCCGCCTCTTCGAAGGTGACGTTCGCCGGTTTCAGGGCAACTGCACCGGATTCGCGAACCGTGAGATACTCCGCATAGGCCCCGTTCGCTCCGCCGAACACCTCGTCGCCCGGCTCGAACCGGGTGACGGCTTCGCCGACTGCCTCGACCGTGCCCGCAAAATCGACCCCCAGCCGCGCGTCCGCAGGCTTGCCGATACCGGACATGAGTCGCATCACATACGGGGAGCCGCGCATGTAGTGCCAGTCAAGCGGGTTTACCGCAGCCGCATGCACCTTGACGAGCAGCTCGTCCGCCGCGGGCTCGGGCTTTTCCACCGGCCCGAACTCGAGCACGTCGCTGGAGCCATAACACCGGTAGCGTACCGCCTGCATCGTCGCCTGACCATCCGCGGACACGGAAGCCGGCTCACAGGGCGCGTTGTAGCTCAGTACGAATGCCAGGGACACGGCTGCGACAGCCAGGAGGGCGAGCAGCCCGCCGCCAATCTTGTAACGCAATTTCATCGTTCAATCCTCGAAAAGCCGCTCGCCGCCGGAAACGATCGCGCCCGCGGCACGATCTGGCCGACGGGCGCAGCAATGGAGTGTCAGGCAGGACAACGATTACAGCGCGGTGCATGCTCGTCGTCCCGAGATATGGACGGGGTATGGTACTCGACGAGGATCAGGTCGCGCCAGCGCTTGCCGGCTCGCTAACTGTCGTCAAACTCCTTCTCGGCTTCATCAAATGCCGCGCTGATGTCGGCATAAGCGTCCGAGAAGCCCTTTTTCACGTCGTTCCACGCCGCACCGGAATCGGACCGGAGCTCCTCGTAGGACTCGGCGACCGCCGCTCGCTTCGCCTTCAGGGTTTCGATTTCTTTCCGGGCTTCCTCGCGCGCGGTCTCGCTCAGGTCGTCCCAGTTAGCCTCGATTTGCGTCTCGAAGGCGGCAAGTCGCTGATCGATATCCGTCAGCGCAGACTCGACTTCCCGTACCGCCGCATCGCGCTGGTCCTCGCCGTACTCGGCGATCGTATGCGCGAGTTCCCGGGATTCCCGCTTGACGTCTTTATACGACGTTGGCTCGGGTTCGCTCGTGACTACCATCGCACCGTCGTCCTTTTCATCGCCTCCACAGGACGCGATGACCAGGCCGGCCAGCGTCGCCAGGAACAGCCTTGCTGCCGGTCCATAACCGTATTTTTCGATTGTAAACATTTGGTGAATTCCCTTATGCCAATGTATTGAATGCTTGCTTTACTGAAACCGGTCCGTCGCTCTGTCGACCGCTTTCGACAGTGAGTGCCACGCGTCCTCGAATCCGTGCCTGACGTCGTCCCAGGCGGGCCCGGCGGCTTGCCGCATCTTTTCAAGACGCTGCTCCGCCTGCTCGCGGGATTGCCGGATGTCGTCGAGGCGTTTGTCGAGATCGCGCCGTGCGTCTCCGGTTTTCTTTTTCGCAACGGCCTCGAGTTCCGCTATCTTTGCATTGAGCACAGCGAGGTTTTCCTGTGTTTTTTCGATGTATTCGTTCCGTTTGTCGGTCATTGTGGTCTCCTTCACTGTTGTGTTTTGGTGCGTGACGCCGGGTACCAGGGGCGCCTCAACGCGACGGACTCTCGCTGCTGCGCGATGCCTGCCCCGCCTTCATGTTCAGCAGGGCTTTGGCCGACAGGATGTCATCGAGCGCATTGACGTCGATCTCCCTGACCGGACCGCCCTCGTTTTCTTCCGCCATTTCCGCGCGGATGTCGTACTCCCATGCCTGCAGGATCCGTTTTCGCAGATCGACGCTGATGTCTGACAGGTTGGCTACCTGCTGCGGCGACTCGAACGTGTCATCCGGATGCGTAATCGCATTTTCCAGGTCGTACCGCGGCACGCCCCTTATCGGTTTTTCATCGACTCCGGCAACCTCCTCCGAATCGTCGTCCCGGACCACCAGGATGTCGCAATCGGCATTCGCCATCACGGGCTCCACCGTCACCGGACGCACGACGCGCTCCAGGCGGCTGACGTTTTTGGCGCCCATGGCGATAAGGCTCGCCTCGACTTCCTTCGCAATTTCGGGAATTACCGCGCCGGGATGCCCTTCCCGCAGGAAAACGCTGTCCTCGTCGACGCCGTAGTGCCCGGTCAACTTCATAACATGCTGCGTATGCCGCTCGACGATCCGGGACCGTGCCTCCTGCTGCGCTTTTGCGGATTGCACCGGCATAACCGTGCCGCCGACATTGGCCGCGAAGTCGGCGACTTCCGGTAGCTCGTAGGCATTGACCGCCGCCACCCGGGCGTCGCAGGCACTGCCGACTTCGATCGCGGTCGCCAGCAACGCTCGATCGGTCGCGCTCGTCACGTCGCTCGACTCGCCGGACTTGTTGCCGACGGCAGCAACCAGCGTGTCGATACGATCGATGTCGTCATGCACGAGCCAAAGATTCGAAGGCGCATGCCGTGCGAGCTCCCACTCCGTGTTTGTCGTTATGCCCAGCAGGAACCCGTGCTGCTCCTGCCGCTTCATGACGAAATCGGGCTTCGACTGTGTAATCTTCTTCAATATTGCGTCCGCGCGGGGATAGTCCCAGCGAACTTCGTGCTCAACGCTGACCCCTTTTTGCACGAACCAGGCGGCGAGCTCTGCAAGCCGGGTGGCATCCCGGTCCAGCAACATCTGGCGCTGCTTTTCGAGTTCCTCCCCGGACTTGAACAGCTGATAGTCGAGAGCACTATCGAAGGCAACGTGAAACAGCTCGAGCTCGCACCCCGTTGCGCGCGAAACGGCAGCCGCCCGCTTCAGCAGGGCCGAATCCATGGGATCCGCCGACTCGATCAGCTCCGGGCTGAGAATCACCAGGATCTTCTTGATACGTGCATCGGAATTCATCGCTTGCGCCTCCTTCCTGTTTCGCTTTCTGTTACTTCGATGCAACTCGCATGCCAACGTCATCCACGCTCGCACGCCGCCTTGCTCTCCGACCCTACGCTCGACGATTGAAAAAAATTCAGCCGGATTGAAAAGACTGCACAGAAAAGCCGGATGCGAAAGCAGGGCAACCCGACCAGTCCGGCGCAGTTGTCGTATTTCCTGCGCGTCGCCGTCTTGGCATGACATGTGCAGAAGCTTTATTAACTGGGCGACAGTGACTTGACGACGGGGGCGAAATGGCCGGATCGGAAGTACAGAAACTCGACGATCTCATCGATGAGTTCGAAACTGCCATGCTCGTAACGCGCTCGACCGAGGGGAAACTGCGCGCCCGCCCGATGGCGATTGCCAGGCACGGTGACGGTGGAGAGCTTTACTTCGCGACACGCGCCGAGGACGGCAAACTCGAGGAAATCCTCCAGTCGCCCGATGTCGCGGTCACGCTGCAGGGCGACGGGCAATACCTCTCGATTTCGGGCATGGCCCGGATCCTGACGGACCAGCAACTGGCCGATGAGCTGTGGTCCGAGTCGATGCGAATCTGGTTCCCGGAAGGCTCCTCGGACGAGCAGCTCACGATCATCCTGGTTGAACCGCGCTATGCCGAATTCTGGGACCGGACCGGCTTGCGGCAACTCGAATTCCTGTGGGAAGCCGGCAAGGCGCTTCTCCGTGCAGGCAAAGCCTCGGACAGCGACTTGAGCGGCCACGGCAAGGTGCGGATGTAATCCGTCGCGTCGGATGATCAGCACCCCGCCTTTTTCCACGCTCTCCAGCCTGATCGGTATTCCTGTGCGCGACAACCAGGGCGTCATCGTTGGTCACGTCACCGATATTCTCGTCGACCAAATCAACGGCCGCATCGCTTACATCGAGTTGCTGCTGGATCACACGAGCAGCGACACCACTCGGAAAATCACAGTGCCCTGGTCATCGTTTCGATCCGCGAAGAATGCCCCGACCAACCTGGAGTTGCGGGTCGGCCGCCCTACCCTTGTCGCACTGCTGGCAGGCGGGTAACGTGCGCGGCCTGTTTCGAGAGCCATTTGAGCGGCGCAAAGCCATTGCGTTTCCAGTAAAATGGTACTCTGAAATGTCGCGGCTGCCCTGCGACCACAGTCTCGACCCGTACGAGATTCTCATGCCCACCGCCCTGATCGTCGATAACGATAACGAACGCCTCCTGTCGGTCGCCGAGGTATTCCGGGCAAACGGCTACACCGTCGAAAGCGCGGAGGATCTGCGCCGCGCCCGGGAAGTCCTGACCCGGCGCATGCCGGAGGTCGCACTGTTCAACGAAGAGGTTGGCGGTGAAAGTTCGCTGGACCTGCTGGAGCACGTGGACCTAGCGGAGGTCGTGGAGATCTACCTGATGAGCTCCGCGAGAAGCATCCGCAACGCGTCCCGGGCGATGCGCGTGGGCGTTTCGGACTATTTCGATATCCCGGTGGACACGAAACAGCTCGCAGAGAATCTCGAGAATCTCGCGAGCGAACTTCAGAACACCCGGGACGAGGATCGAGCAACGAAAAGCGGGCGAGGCCTCCTGATCGGCGAATCGCCGCCGATGCAGCGTATGTATCGACTCATCCGCAAGTGCGCACCGAGCCACGCGACGATTCTGGTCACCGGCGACAGCGGCGTGGGCAAGGAGCTCGTTGCACGCACCATCCACGAGCTCAGCCACCGCGGCAGCGAGGAAATGATTTCGGTCAATTGCAGCGCAATACCGCACGAATTGATGGAGAGCGAGCTGTTCGGTCATACCAAAGGCAGCTTCACAGGCGCGGCAAAAGACCATCGGGGCTTTTTCGAGCGTGCATCGGGCGGCACCTTGTTCCTGGACGAAATCACCGAGATGGATGCGTCGCTGCAGGCGAAGCTGCTGCGCGTCCTGGAAACACAGAAAGTCCGTCCCATCGGGGGCGAGAAAGACCTGGACGTCGATGTGCGCATCGTCGCCGCCACCAACCAGGACCCGGTCGAAGCCGTCGACGATGAAACGCTCCGCGAAGACCTGTATTACCGGCTGGCCCAGTTTCCGCTGCACGTGCCGCCGCTCAGGGACAGGGCGGACGATACCCTCCTCCTGGCGGAGCATTTTCTCGCCGAGCAAAACGAATTGTCAGGCAAGCAGAAGACGTTTGACGAGAAGGTCCTCGAGGCTTTGTTGCTGCACGACTGGCCCGGCAACGTCAGGGAACTCAAGAACGCGGTGATCCACAGTCACTTGCTTGCGGGCGAGACTATCGAAATCGAGGATTTGCCAAACGGCATTCCGTCGAGCATGCCCGGAACCGGCCAGTTCGTGAGAATCAGCGTGGGCACACCACTCGAAGAGGTAGAGCGCCGCCATATCCTGTCAACGCTCGCCCATTTCCAGGAAGACAAGAACCAGACCGCCGATGCGCTCGGCATCAGCCTCAAGACGCTGTACAACAAACTCAAGAAGTACGACAACCGCGCAGGCTAATGGAATTTCTCAGCCTTTACGGCGACGCAGCCAGAACAGCCGCCGGCTTTTTCTGGAAAGCCGGCTGGGCATTCGTCCTGGGCTATTCGATCAGCGCAATGATCCAGGCTTTCGTGCCCAAGGGCCGGCTTACCCCCTATCTCGGTGACCCGGACGCCAGGAGCATCTCTCTCGCTACCGTATTCGGCGCCGCATCATCGTCCTGCTCCTTCGCGGCCCTGGCGGCCGCCCGTGCGCTGGTGATAAAAGGCGCCCATTTCGTCGCCGCGGTTGCGTTCATGTTCGCCTCCACGAACCTCGTCATCGAACTCGGCATCCTGATACTGATATTCCTCGGCTGGCAGTTCCTGGCCGCCGAGATCGTCGGCGGATTGTTCCTGATCATCATCAGCAGCGCGTTGATACGCCTGACTTACCCTCGGGACTGGGTTCAGTCCGCACGCGAGACGCTCGAGCAGCAGGACGACGCAGAAGAGGACGATTTCGACTGGCGGGAGCGCATTCGCTCCGCCGAGGGCTGGCGCATCGTCGGACATCGCTTCGTTTCCGACTGGAAAATGGTATGGGAAGAAATTCTGATCGGTTTCACGATCGCCGGTTTCGTGGCGGTGCTGGTGCCGCCGTGGTTCTGGGAACGCATTTTTCTCGTCGGAATGGCCGGCACGATTCCCGGCTGGCTCATCGCACTGGAGAATGCCCTGATTGCGCCCTTTGTCGCTGCGGCCACGTTCATCGGCTCGATGGGCAATATTCCGCTGGCGACTGTGCTCAACGGCAACGGCGTCCTGTTCGCCGGCATCATGGGATTTATTTATTCAGACCTGATGGTCCCGCCGCTCGTGATGATCAACGCAAAATATTACGGCTGGCGGGTTGCTCTTTATATCGCGGCGGTAATGTATGCGAGCATTGTGATCACGGCGCTCTCCATGCACGTGATTTTCGGCCTCCTCGACATCGTCCCGGAGAGCAGCCGCGACGCCAGCGAAGTCGCACGCTTCGAAATGGATTACACGTTCTACCTGAATATACTGTTCGCGCTCGTCGCGGCCATCATGGTCTGGCTGTACAGGCAGTCACGACCCGCAGAATCGGGTGACCATGATCACGGGGGCGGCGGCGTGGGGCCCAAACGAATCATTGCAATGACTGCCGCCGTCATCATGGTGGTCGGAATCGCGGTCAGTTTCCTGTAGTTTTCTCGTTGCCGGGGTTCTTTCCGAACGGCTACATGAGAAACTACCGACTGGTCAGTGACGCCGATTGCAAAGGGCCGTAAATGTTGCGCGAACTGGATGAAGCAGCCAGGGCGCTGGTAGCGCCGCGCGTGGTTTTGTTCGACTGGCATGCCACGCTGGTCGACACGCTCGACGCGATGTACCACGCGGTCGACGACGTCCTGCCCCAGCTGCCCGAACTCGGCCTCATGGGGGCGCTGATACCGCATGACGAAGCCAAGACCGCGGAGGATGCGCGCCTGGTCGATTACGTACGAGAGCACCGGCAACTGCACCCGAAGATCAAGGCGGAACGCAGGATCTCGCGCACCGATATCTTCGAGGTACTCTTCGGCGACGACGAAGACGCCAAGCACGTTGCCCATGACGCGTTCAATGCGGCCTATCGCAATCATTACGGCGACGTTCAGCCGCTGGAAGGCGGGGAACTGGACCTGCTCATCGAAATGCACGCCTTCGAGGTCAAGCTCGGAATCCTCACGAACCGGGACCGCGAGTTCTTCGAACGCGAATTTGCGATCGTCGACGATGGAGCATGGCTGGACTTGTTCGACACCACCGTCTGCGGCGACGACACCGGCCGCCGCAAACCGAACCCCGAGCCGGTTCTCAAGGCGCTTGCGAACCTCGGCGAGTCGCCTGCCCCCAACTGCTGGTATGTCGGCGACAGCACGACCGACGTTATCGCGGCGAAGCGCGCCGGTATCACGTCAGTTTTCTTCAACGGCACCGGCTGGGATCACGCATGGATAAACAAGATCTTTCCCGGCACGGCGGCGCACCCCTACCAGCCCGACTCCATCGTGGACGACTTTACGGAATTCAAATGGCTCGTCGAGGAATGCCTGGAGGTCGGCCACGACTGGCCGCAGGCTGACCGATAATTACCTATGGGTAGCACGACGAACTCTGTCCTGGTCGAGGGAAGCAACTGCTGGCGAGTATCGCGAGCGGAGCGCTTCGGCTGGCTCATCGATGCCGAAGAGTATTTCAAGGCAGTACGGACGAGCATCGGCAAGGCGGAACAGGAGATACTGATCCTCGGCTGGGACATCGACAGCCGCACCCGGCTCATACGCGACGCGGACCACCCGGACTACCCGAGCCCGCTGGCGGAGACCCTCGAAGAACTCGTGCGCCAGAAACCCGGCCTGCGCGTCCACGTGCTGTCGTGGGACTTCTCCGTGATCTACTTGCTGGAGCGGGAGCTGTTGCCGGCTCGATCGTTCGGCTGGCAGCAAAGCGAACGCCTGCATTTCGAGCTCGACGGGCGGCATCCGGTGGGTGCCAGCCAGCACCAGAAGATCGTCGTAATCGACGGTGTGCTGGCATTCTCTGGGGGCATCGACCTGACGAAAGCCCGCTGGGATACCCGGCGCCACGCAGCCGGCGACGAGCGGCGCAAGGATCCCGATGGCCAGCGCTACCGGCCCTTTCACGACGTGCAGGCGATCCTGTCCGGGCCGGCCGCAGCCGACCTGCGCGAACTCGTCGACGAGCGCTGGATCAATGCCACGGGCGAGTCGCTGCCCGAGCTGGACAAGGAAGGACGCGAGGTCTGGCCCGAGGGCGTCCGTGTGCGCGGTGAGGACGTCGACACGGCCATCGCCCGCACCTGGATTCATCCCGACCGCGATCGCGATATTCACGAAGTCCTGCAGCTCTATCGCGACACCATCGAATCGGCACGCAACTACATCTACATCGAGAACCAGTACTTCACATCCCCCGAGATTACGACCGCGCTGGAAGAACGGCTGCAGAGCGAGTCACCGCCGGAAATCGCCATCGTCATGCCGGGCGAGACATCGGGATGGCTCGAACAGGCAACCATGGATGTCCTGCGGAACGAGGCGTTTGCCCGGCTGCACCGCGCTGACCGTCAAGGCGCGCTCAGGATCGTGAGCCCGATCTCTGACGAGCTGGGCGACACCGCGATCAATGTGCATGCCAAGATCATGGTGGCCGACGGACGTCTCACCCGGATTGGCTCGGCCAATCTGAGCCAGCGCTCCATGGGCCTGGATACCGAGTGCGATATCCTCGTTGACCACGCCGGTTGCGGGGAACTTCTCGCCGCGGACCTGCTGGCGGAGCACCTGGGTGCCGATATCGACGACGTCGCGGCGTGTCTTGCGAGCGAGGGTCTTTTCGACACCATCGATCGATTCAATGGCGGCCCGCGGCGGCTGGAGAAACTCGAGTCCGGGAATGACGATCTGGAGCAGACGGTCCTCCGCCCCATGGCGCAGATCGCCGACCTCGAACAGCCGCTGATGCGCAATTCCGGGAGTGCCGGCGCCGAGGATTCGGATTCCGAAGGTGGGACGATGCATACGCCGGCGAGCGGCTGGCTTTTCATCGGTTTCGTCGCCGCCATACTGGGCTTGTGGATTTACCTCGGCGTGCAGGGCGCGGGCGAGGACTTCGAGCCGCGGGCGTTGCTCGACAATCTGCGCAAAGCTGCCGAGCATCCCCTTGCCCCCTGGGCCGCGGTGCCGGCATTCGTGGCCGGCAGCCTGGTGGTTACGCCCGTGATGGCCATGATCGCCCTGTGCGGGCTGCTGTTCGACCCCTGGGTCGCGGTGCTGACCGCAACCGCGGGAATGCTGGCGTCCACAGCAGTCAACCACTGGATCGGCGCTCACTTCGGCGATGCCATATCCGCCCGCATACCCGCTGCGGTTACGCGCCGCATCAACCGGGTTGCCGAAGCCTCCGACGCCTGGTCCCTCGCGGGCCTGCGATTGATCCCGGTCGCACCGTTCACGGTCATCAACCTCGTCGCGGGCGCGTCCGGCGTGAATCTCAGGGATTTCCTCGTCGGCTCCATCATCGGCATGGGGCCGGGCATAGTGCTCATCTGTCTCAGCGTCGATCGCGCACGCGCCGCCCTGCAGGGTGAGGCCGTGTTCGACCCCTGGATCGTCGTCGCAATCGCCGTGGCCGGCGTAGCCATCATCGGACTGCGCGCCTGGCAGCAGAAAGCGCGCAAGTCCCGCGGCTGATCGCATGCTCCCGGAGGACGGCGGCCGTTTTGCTGCAGAGCGGCGATTACGCGTCGTGACCTACAACGTCCACGCCTGCATCGGCAACGACGGCGAATTCCTGCCGCAACGCATCTGCGCAGTCCTCGACGAACTGCGCGCCGATGTCATCGGGATACAGGAACTCGAGGATCGCACCGTCGGCGATGAGCCGGTGAGCGAGTATCTCGCCCGCACGCTCGGCATGCACGCCTACCGCGGCGCGACCCTCAAACGCGAGGACGCCCATTACGGCAACCTCCTGCTGTCCAGGGAACCGGCCGCGACCATCCGCATGCACGATATCTCGGTCCCCGGCAGGGAACCGCGCGGCATCATCGAAGCCGGCTATAACCTGTCCGGCCGGCGAGTCCGCGTGCTGGTCACGCATTTCGGTCTCAAGGTTGCGGAACGGCGCGAGCAGGCGCGCAATCTGCTGCGGGTCATTGATGCTGACAACCCGGATGTCGACGTGCTCCTCGGCGATTTCAACGAGTGGCGCCCAGTGAGCTACACCGTCAGGGCATTGAAGCAACGATTCGGCAAAGTGCCCCGGCGCGGCACCTGGCCTGCCGGCCGTCCGCTGCTCCCACTGGACAGCATCTGCATTGCGCCGGATGTCGTGCCTCGTACCGTGCGCGTCATACGGTCGATGGAGGCAAGGCGCGCATCCGACCATCTGCCGCTGGTCTGCGACCTCGAACTGCCTGGCTGACGGACAGTTATCAGGTCTTTGCTTGCCCGGTCGAATGCCCGGCAACAATCGCTGGCAAGTCCGCGAAATCGCCGACCAGGTAATCGGCCTCGTAAGGATGACTCGGCCCTGGGCCGTAACCGAAGGTCACGAAGGCGACGCTGACACCGGCCGCATGCGCCGTCTGCACATCGATTGCCGAGTCGCCGACCATTAATGCGCGTTCGGCCGTAACGCCCAGGCCCGCGAGCGCCGTGCGCAATGGAAGTGGGTCCGGCTTGTTCCGCGGCAATGTGTCGCCGCCAATGACGACGTCGAAACAGTCCGCGATTCCGAGACCGGCGAGCACCTGCCGCGTTATCGTCTCCGGCTTGTTGGTGCAGATCGCCTGTCGCAGCCCGGCCTCGCAGAGCGACTGCAGTGCCTCCCGTGCGCCCGGAAACAGGCGTGTCGATGCGGTTGCAACCTCGGAATAGATAGTGAGGAATCGCTCGACCAGTTGTTCGAGCCGCTTGCCTTCGGGAGTAACGCCGTGCGCGTCGAGACCGCGACGGATGAGCACAGCTACACCTTCCCCGATCATGTCCCGAATACAATCGTCGCCGAGCGCCGGCAGATCCTGTTCGGCCAGCAGGCGGTTCAGCGACGCTGCAATATCGGCTGCCGAGTCAACAAGGGTGCCATCGAGGTCCCAAACCACCGCCGCAGCGCCGGGATTGACGCTATCCGTCACCAGCGGCCTCCGCCCGCTGCCGGTTCATGCCGCAGCATCCCGGCGGCTTTTGGATGTCGGATCGAGATCGCCCCGCCGGTATCGCTCGGCCATGTCCGCCAGTGGAATGATGTCCATCTTCGACGCATTGCCGGCGGTACCGAATCGCTCGAAGCGATCGCGGCATAGCTCGCGCATGGCCGCCCATCCGGGCAGCTGGAACTTGCGGGGGTCGAATTCCGCCGGCTTCTCGACGGCGATCTTGCGCATCTGGCCCGTAATCGCCATGCGGCAGTCGGTGTCGATATTGACCTTGCGCACACCGTGGCGGATGCCTTCGACGATCTCGTCCACGGGCACGCCGTAGGTCTGCGGCATCTCCCCGCCGTAGGCGTTGATGATGTCCTGGAGTTCCTGCGGGACGGACGAAGAACCGTGCATGACGAGATGCGTTTCGGGCAGCCGCTCGTTGATCGCCTTGACGACGTCCATGGCGAGAATGTCGCCGGTCGGCTTTCTCGTAAACTTGTAGGCGCCATGCGAGGTGCCGATGGCCACCGCCAGCGCGTCGACTTTCGTACGCGTGACAAAGTCGACCGCCTGCTCGGGGTCGGTCAGCAACTTGTCTCTCTCCAGCTTGCCTTCGAAGCCATGGCCGTCCTCTTTGTCCCCGGTGCCGGTCTCCAGCGAGCCGAGGCAACCGAGTTCGCCCTCAACGGACACCCCGATCTCGTGAGCGATCTCCGTGACACGCGCCGTGATCCCGACATTGTAATCGTAGCTTGCCGGGGTCTTCGCGTCGGCCTCCAGTGAGCCGTCCATCATCACGCTGGAGAATCCCTGCTGCATCGCCGACACGCAGGTCGCCGAGTTGTTGCCATGATCCTGGTGCAGGACCACGGGTATCTTCGGGAACATCTCCATGGCGGCCGCAACCAGGTGGCGAATCATGATGTCGCCGGCATACGACCGCGCCCCGCGGCTCGCCTGCAGGATGACCGGCGAGTCAACCGCGTCGGCCGCCTCCATGATGGCCAACACCTGTTCCATGTTGTTGACGTTGAATGCGGGCACGCCGTAGCCGTGTTCGGCAGCATGGTCGAGCAGTTGTCGTAGGGATATCAATGCCATGGTATTTCCCCTGTTCAGGAATTTTTCTCATGCAAGCCGGCCCTGGCCGCGTCGGCCACGGCCGCCGCGGTGATACCGAAGTGCTCGTACAGATCCGCGGCGGGTGCCGAGGCGCCAAAGCTGTTCATGCCGACGAAACGGCCATGTTCACCGAGGTAGCGATCCCAGCCGAGCCGGACGGCGGCCTCGACCGCGACCCGTACCGTCCCGGGGCCGAGTACCGATGCCTGGTAGTCGCTATCCTGCTCGTCGAACAGCTCCCAGCAGGGCATGGACACGACCGCCGCGCCGATACCTTCGTCCTGCAGCTTGTCGCGCGCCGCCAGCGCCACCGTGACTTCCGACCCGGTCGCAAGCAGCGTGACCTGGCGGTCACCGTCGGCCTCGGCGAGCAGGTACGCGCCCCGCGCACAGACGTTGTCGGGTGTATGCTCGCGCCGCAATGTGGGGAGGCCCTGCCGGCTCAGTACGACGCCCGACGGTCCCGTGTCATCCTGCAACGCCAGAGCCCAGCATTCGGCCGTCTCCACGGCATCCGCGGGGCGATAGACTTTGAAGTTCGGCAGCGCCCGCAGGGTCGCCAGCGTTTCCACCGGCTGGTGCGTCGGGCCGTCTTCGCCGAGGCCGATCGAATCGTGGGTGAGCACGTAGACGACGCGCTGGCCCATCAGTGAAGAAAGACGCATCGCGGCGCGCATGTAATCGGCGAACACGAGGAACGTGCCGCCGTAGGGAACGAACCCCCTATGCAGCGCCATGCCGTTCATCACCGCCGCCATCGCGTGCTCGCGCACGCCGTAATGCACATAGCGCCCGGTGAAGTCGTCGGCGCTGATCGGCGTGGTCTGCTCCGTTCGCGTGTTCACCGAGCCTGTCAGGTCCGCAGAACCACCGATCATCTCGGGTACGGCCGCGGTCAGCACCGACAACACCTGGCCCGATGCCTTGCGGGTCGCCAGCGTCGGGGCCTCTTCCGCAAATTTCTGCTTCAGCGCTTCCAGCGGCTCCTGCCAGCCATCCGGCAACTCGCCCGCAGTCATGCGCAGAAACTCGTCGCGATCGTCCGCGGACGCCAGGCGCTTCTGCCAGGCCTCATAGTCCGCGAGGCTGCGATGGCCGGCCGCCGCCCACTGCTGGCGAATCGGTTCCGGAATATCGAAAGGTGCGTGCGGCCAGTCGAGCTGCTCGCGGCTGGCGGCAATCTCGTCGTCACCCAGGGGCGCGCCGTGCGTATCCGCCGTACCCGCCTTGTTCGGCGCCCCGAAGCCGATCACGCTCCGGCAAGCGATCATGGAGGGGCGGTCCATCTTGCGGGCATTCTCGATCGCTTCGGCAATCGCATCCTGGTCGTGGCCGTCCACACTCTGCACGTGCCAGTTCGATGCCTTGAAACGCAACAGCTGGTCGTCGGAAACGCTGAGGTCGGTCGGACCATCGATGCTGATCGAGTTGTCGTCCCACAGGACGATGAGCTTCGACAGACGCAAGTGGCCGGCCAGCGAAATGGCCTCCTGGCTGATGCCCTCCATCAGGCAGCCGTCGCCGGCGAGGGCATAGGTGTAGTGATCGACGAGATCGTCGCCGAAGCGAGCGTTCAGCATGCGCTCCGCAAGCGCCATGCCGACCGCCGTGGTAATGCCCTGCCCCAGTGGTCCGGTCGTCGTCTCGATGCCGGGGGCATGTCCGTACTCGGGGTGGCCTGCCGTCCTGCTGCCCAGCTGGCGAAAGTTCCTGAGCTCGTCGAGGTTCATATCCTCGTAGCCCGTCAGGTGCAACAGCGAATAGATCAGCATCGACCCATGGCCGGCCGAGAGCACGAAGCGATCACGGTCCTGCCATTCGGGGTCCTGCGGGTTGAATTTCAGGAAGCGCGAGAACAGCACGGTGGCAACGTCGGACATGCCCATCGGCATGCCGGGATGTCCGGAGTTCGCGCGCTGCACGGCATCGGCCGCGAGCAGGCGCAGCGCATTGGCCATGTCCTTGCTGCCGGGGCTATGGGTGCGATTCTGTTGTTCTGCGATTGCGGTCATGTAGGTTCCTCTCTGTTCAGGCTGCCCGCCGCTTGCGTTCGATCATCTTCATGATGAGCGGCGTCAGCACGAGCTGCATGGCGAGATCCTGTTTGCCTCCGGGAATCACGATGGAGTTGGCCCGCGACATGAAGCTGTCCGGGATCATGGTCAGGAGGTAGGAGAAATTGATGCCGTGCGGATTGGCGAATCGTATGACGACCATCGATTCGTCAGCTGTCGGTATCCATTCCGCGATTGCCGGGTTCGACGTATCGACCGTCGGAATCCGCTGGAAGTTGACGTTCGTCTCGCTGAATTGCGGGCAGATGTAGCTGATGTAGTCCGGCATGCGCCTCAGGATCGTGTTCATTATCGTCTCCTGCGCGTAGCCGCGCTGGAAACGGTCGCGGTGCATCTTCTGGATCCACTCCAGGTTGATGACCGGGGTAACACCTATCTTCAGGTCGGCGTACTGCGCGATATTGACGTCGTCCGTTACGACCGCGCCGTGGAGACCTTCGTAAAACAGCAGGTCAACGTCATCAGGGGTCTCTTCCCAATCCGTGAACGTGCCCGGCTCCGCGCCGTAGCACTGCGCCTCGCTGGCGTCGTGAATGTAATGGCGGGTCGTCGTTTTCCCTGTCTCTCCGAACTCGCGAAACGTCTCCTGAAGGCGTTCGAGCAGGTTGGCATCCGGGCCAAAATGGCTGAAGTGGTTGTTGCCCTTCTCCGCTTCTTCCTGCATGACACGCTTCATGTCAACACGGTCATAAGCGTGAAACGCATCGCCTTCGATGAACGCCGCGTTGATCTTCTCGCGCCGGAAGATCTTCTCGAAGGTATGCCTGACCGATGTGGTGCCGGCACCGGAAGAGCCTGTAACCGAAATAATGGGATGTGCAATTGACATTGTTGTCTCCGCCTGCCGCTGGAACTCAGGGATTGAAAAGGCCGTGTTCGCGGAAGAGATCCGACCGGGCCGCGGTCATGTTCCTGCCTGCGAAATAGTCTTCGATGCGCCGGATCTCCTTGCGGGAGCCGAAAATCAGCGGGATGCGCTGGTGAAACTCACGGGGTTGTACCTCGAGAATGCGCTGTTCTCCGGTGGTGGCGAAGCCGTCCGCCTGCTCGACGAGCATGGCGATCGGGTTGGCTTCGTAGAGCAGCCGCAGGCGGCCCTGCTCGTAGCCCTCGCGCTTGTCCCGCGGGTACAGGAACACGCCGCCCCGGACCAGGATGCGGTGGCACTCCGCCACCAGCGAGGCGATCCAGCGCATATTGTAATTGCCGCGCGGTATCCCCGGATCGCCGGCGATGCAGTCATCGAAGTAGGCGCGCACGGCGCTTTCCCAGTGACGCGCATTGGAGGCATTCACCGCGAACTCGGTCGTGGTTTCGGGTATCGCGGTCTCCGTCCGCGTGTGCCGAAATTCCTTGGTCATCGGGTCCAGCGTGAACATCTCGGTACCTTTGCCAATGGTCAGCACCAGCTTGGTGTGCGGTCCGTAGATGCAGTAGCCGGCAGCAAGCTGAGCGGTGCCCGGCTGCAGGAATACTTCCTCGGGCGTCGCGTCCGGCCCGGGATTGGGAAGGATGCTGAAGATCGTGCCTATCGGTGCGTTGGTCTCGATGTTCGACGAGCCGTCGAGCGGGTCGATCGCCAGGGCGAGCGGCCGTGTCCGGTCGAGTTCGATCGCCGTATCGTGTTCCTCGGACAGCACCCAGGCCGCCGGGGAGTCCCTGAGGGTTTCGATAATGTAGTCGTGGGCGACGATATCGAGTTTCTTCTGCACGTCGCCGTCGGGGTTGCTGCCCTGCGCGGCCGCAAGGTCGCCAGCCAGCGGCCCACAGGCAACGATCGTCGCAATCTTGTTGAGCGCGGTCCTCAACTGCCGGCAAAGCTGCAGCACCGCTTGTCCTGTTTCGTCCTCAGGCCGTTCCTTTTCCAGGAAATCCTCGAGTGTCTGGAATTTTGGCATGTTGATCTCCCCCAGCTTCACTCCAATGTCCAATGTCGGGTTGGAGTGCTGTGACTAAAGATGCTAGCCAGCGCCGTGCGGCGGCGGCATATGCATACGAGTGGGTAGTGGTCTGAAATACAGGTGGCACATATACCACCCGTTCGGGTAGGCCCGTTGCCCGTCAGGATTTCAGGTAGATGGCGATCGCCTGGCTGCGGTTGCTGACACCGAGCTTCTCGTAGATGTTGCGCAGGTGGAATTTCACGGTATTGGGCGAGACGCCCTGGGCCGCTGCAATCTCCTTGGTGCTTTGCCCGGTAGCCGCGGCGGCGAGCACTTCCATTTCGCGGTGCGTCAGCGTGGTCAGCGGATTGAGGTGGATGCGCCGCACATCCACGAACGGGAAAACCATGTGGCCAGCCGCGACTGAGGCAACCGTGTCCAGCAGGTAATCGGTCTCCTCCCGTTTGGACACGAATGCCGCGGCCCCGTGGGCCATGGCGAGAACGGGAATATTCTCGTCGTCCGCGCCGGTATAGATGATGACACGCGGTGCGTCCGGTCTTCCGCGGAGCTGGTCCAGTATGTATTTGCCCCGGCCCGGCTCGATCACCCAGCCCGATATCGCCACGTCGAGTGGCCGGTCGCTGAGCGACGCAAGCAGGGATTTGCCGTCGTTGCAGACCGTCACCAGATCGAATCGCCCGTCGTTCTCGAACAGGTGCTGCAAACCAGCGCGAACGAGCGGGCTCTTGTCGGCGATGCCGACGCGTATGGTCGGCCTTTTTCGTCGTGTCTGTCTGGGCATCTAGCGTCGCCACAGTATTACACCGGAAGCTGAAGTATAGTCACCGCGGAACCGGTGCGCATGCGTCGCCATGCTAGTGTTTCCCCGTTCGTCGACTTTGACCGCCCACGGTCGTATTTGCATCGCGAATACTCAAAACCCGGTCGATCAGAGTACGGTCATGACAGGGTTTCTGGATCACGCTGACCTGCCCCGAGCTGAGTGCCACCTCTATCAGTTCCGGCGACGATGTGCTCAGGAGCATGAGGACCGGAACTTCCACTCGCAGCTCGCGCAGTTTCCGGAGCAGAGCCGGCCCGCTGAGTCCCGGCAGATCCGCCTCTGTAATCAGGCAACAATTTCGGCAGCGCCGCGGAAGCCAGGATCTCAGAAAAGACTCGGCATCCGGATGGGACAAGACTTCAATCCCATAGGTTCCAAGAAGCGTCACCAGGCCGTCGGCGATCGCCTGGTCGGAATCCACCACGTGAACCATGAAGTTCTCGCGCTTCACGAGCCGTTACTCGAACCTTAATGAGCCTCAATACAGAGTGTGAGACCTACCGGTAGCGCAGCGAAATTGGGGCTACCTCTTAGCGGCCTGCGGCTATTACGTGTGACGGGTCAGGCGGCAGCGTTTTGTTCCATGTCGATCTTGACTCGCACGAGCTGTGCCAGCGTCCTGACCTCGAGTTTCTTCATGACCTGGCCGCGATGAACCTCAACCGTCCGTTCGCTTATGCCGAGATCAGCGGCGATCACCTTGTTCATCTGTCCTTCCGCGACACGATCGAAGACCTCCTTCTCCCTCTCCGAGAGCGCGGACAGCTTCTCGGCAAGTTGCTGGCGGTCCATGGCCTTCCTGTGAGCATTTTCATCGATGTTGAGGGCTTCGTTGATACGCTCCAGCAGATCGTGCTCCCTGAATGGCTTGCGGATGAAGTCCAGCGCTCCACGGCGCATCGCTTCGACGGCCATCGGAATATCGCCATGGCCCGTGATGAAGATGATCGGCAAGGTGGAACCCATTTCGAGGAGCTTCTTCTGCAGATCCAGACCGGTCATCCGCGGCATGCGAATGTCGAGCACCAGGCAGCCACGCATATCCCCGTCATAGGCATCGAGAAATTTCTGCGCGGACTCGTACAGCTCGCACGATACGCCAACCGTCGCCAACAAAAGACTGAGCCCGTCGCGCACTCCCTCGTCGTCGTCGACGATATGGACTGTCTGATGATCATTCATGATGAGTTTCTCGTTTGGTGGCAGGCAGCGTGAACCAGAACGTCGTGCCGCCGCCGTCATTGCTGCGAAAACCAATGCCGCCGCCGTGTGCTCTCACGATTGCCTGGCTTATCGAAAGGCCCATTCCCATGCCCGACGACTTCGTCGTCGAGAACGGTGTAAACAATTTGTCGACATAGTGCGCCGGTACGCCGCACCCTTTGTCGATGACGGACACTTCGATCTGTCCATCCTCGCGCGCGCGGGTTCGAATCGCTACGGATCTCGCATCGTCATTCGTCGCAGCCATCGCCTCCATACCGTTCCGCAACATGTTGAGCGCCACCTGCTGAATCTGTACTGCATCGACGGAGACCGGGGGAAGGTCGCGGCCCTTTTGAAAGTCGATCTGGAAGTCATAGATCCGCGCCTCGGACTCGGCGAGTTTAACGGCCGTCTCGATCAGGTCGTTGCAGTCGACTAACTGTTTGACGCTTTCGCCCTGCCGGGCCATTGTCTGCATGCGTTCCACGACTTCGCTGGCGCGCAGCGCGTGCTCATTGAGTTTTTCGCAAACCTCGCCCATCCGCTCGAAGTTGCCGGCATCGACGAGTCGTCGACCAGCCTGGGCGAACAGTGAGATGGCAGTGAGCGGCTGGTTGATCTCGTGGGCAATGCCGGCGGCCATCTCGCCAAGGGTACTCAGTCGCCCGACATGCGCAACGCGAGCGCGGTGTTGCCGTGCTTCTTCTTCCGCGAATCTGTGTTCAGTTATGTCGTGACTCTCGGTGACAAGGAAAACGGGCTTTCCTTCACTGTCCATGATCGGACGAACTGAAAAATCGAGCGTGGCCAACTGTCCATCGGCGCGCGGGCGCGTCGCCTCGAACCTGACTGTCTCGCCCTTCGCCGCGGACTGAATCGCCTCGTGCACACGCCGCTGCATCTCGGAAGAATGGCTCCACCACGGGAGCTCCCAGTAACGACGGCCGGTAACGGACTCACCTTCGACCCCGCCGAATTCGCGCGACTTTCGGTTGGCCTCGAGTACCTTACCTTCAACACTTAGTATTCCCGAAAGCTGATGTCTTTGCTCGAACACCGCGCGAAATCGTCGCTCAACCGCTTTGCGTGATTCCTCTGCCAATTTCTGGTCGGAGATGTCCCGCATAATTCCGGCAAAGCATCGCTCACCATCGAGGACGACTTCGCTGGCAGCAAGGTAAATGGGGAATTCGGTGCCGTCTTTCCTCTGTGCCGGTACCTCGCGGCCCGTGCCACAGATCGTGCCCTCGCCGGTTGCGACGTAGCTACTGATGAAGCCTGTGTGCTCGTCACGATACCGCACGGGCATCAGCACGTTGATGTCCCTGCCGATCAACTCTCGGGCCTCGTAGCCGAACATTTTCTCAGCCGCGCGATTGACCGATTCAATTCGCCCGCGGGCGTCGAGTGTAATGATGCCTTCAGCCGCTGTCGCAACGATCGCCTTCGAGTAAGCTTCGGATCGAGCCAGCGCTGCCTGCTGCTGACGGTGTTCAAGCTCCGCGGAAACCCTGACCGCCGCCAGCGACACCAACGCACTGGCCATTTCCGGGTCTTGCAACGGCTCGGCACCGAAGACGCAGACCTGGCCGACTTTTTCGCCTTCGCGGTTAACAATCGGGCTGCCGACAAAGCTCTCACAACCGTAACCGATGCTCGAGCGTTCCAGGCTGTACCGCCTTCCCAGCTCGCAATCGACAATCTGGACGCCGTGGCTCATGACCGCTTCACACGGCGTGCCGCTCAGTGCATATTCACGCACCGGCCCCGGCTTACCATCCTCCCACGACGCGAGAGTTCGTGACATGCCCGCATCGATATTCTCGGTAACGTACGCGCGCCTTGCGCCCAGGATCGCGGTTAGTGCCGACAGCAGCTTGAAAAGCAGCTCGTCCGTGGTTGCGCCGGGCGCAATGGCCGCAAGCTCACGAACCTGCTCCGAAGGACTTCTGGCGCCGGCGGTAGGTTGCGAGTTTGGAGTGTGGGGTCGGGCAATATGGCTGGTAATTTCGTTGGACTCCGTAATGCGGCGGCCGTCGCCACGATATTACCGACACGAGCCCCTAAGCCAAATTTCGGTAACCCACAGGAACCTAGGGACTGACACGTATGCGTGGTCGCGGTCCTTCCCTGGACCACGACCCACGTTCTTTCAATTGCGGCCGCGACCGCCGCGCGAGCGCTGGCGATCCATCCCCTGCCGCTCGGCCCGATAGCCGGTGTCTCGCTCGCGCATGCTCCGCTGCCGTTCGGAGGCGCCCTGAGCCCCTTCAGGGCGAATACGCCGCTGCTCTTTAACCTGCTGGTTTTTCCGGGTACCGGCCTGTTTCTGTGCCTGGGCCTGCTCGGTCGTGGCCTTGCCCTTCTGCTCCCTGGCACGCTGGGCGGTTGCGTCGTCGGAATCGAAACGGTTGACGGATTCCGAGCCCTCGCCGTATTTCACGAAGTCGCGGAATGCCTCATTGTCCTTTGTATCGAGGGTCTCGACACGCGTGTTGTGGATATCGTTGGGCATGTTCGCCCAACTTTCGCCCTGCTTGCTGTTGTGATCAGCGAGTGCGGGGGATACGCAGAACGCCATGGCCGCTGCGGTGCCTAATGCGAGAAATGGTCCTTTCATTGAATCGCTCCGTTCGTTGCTACTGTCTAAGTAACGACGGAGCGCTCATCCGGTTGACACGGAAACCACCCGCTACTCGACTTTTTTGGGAGAGAGCAGGATGCCGTCCTCGTCGCAGTAGGCCCACTCGCCCGGCCTGAAACGAACGCCGCCGAACTCCAGCTCGATGTCCGTTTCGCCCTCGCCTTTCTTCTCGCTTTTCGCAGGATTCACGCCAAGCGCCTTGACGCCGATGTCGATACCGGCGATTTCGGCGGAGTCACGAACGGCGCCGTTGATGATGACGCCGGACCAGCCGTTGTCACGCCCTCGCGCGGCAAGCATGTCGCCCATCAGCGCTATCGCCGTGGAACCACCGCCGTCAACGACGATGACGCCGCCGTCGCCGCGCTCGTTCAATAATTGCCGAAACAGCACGTTGTCGTGGAAGCACCTGACGGTTCGGATCTTGCCGAAAAAACGCTTGCGGCCGCCGAAATCCCGAAACTGCAAGGAGCACGTCTCACAGGATGCTTCGAAATCGTCGTAGATATCGGTCGTCGCTCGCATTGGCGGTCTCCTTGTCGGGTGAGTCGGCGCCTATTCAACCGGATTTCCGGGCAATGATAAAGACGACGCCCTTGCCGGGCTGCCATTCGTGCTCGATATCGAACCCGCTGCTCGTGAGACTGTTCTCCAGTTCGTCCCGAGTGAATGTGCGCAGGAGCGGGAGCACGCCGAGCCACCGGCCGATCGGCGCAACAAAACGAAACCATTTCATGGTATCGCCGAGACATACCGTGTTGCTCACGAATATGCCGCCGGGCCGGAGCATTTCGTGGATTCTCGCGATTACCGGTTCCTTGTCTTCGAGGAGATGCAAAAGGCTGAGCGCCAGCACGGCATCTACCGATTCGCTCGCAACGCCGAAATCCTCGATCGCGTGAACCTCGAAGCTCACGTTCTGCACGCCGGCCTCGGTCGCCTTGTTTTTTGCTATCTCGATCATCTTTTCCGAGAAATCAGTCGCACGAATGTGCGCGACATAGGGGGCGTGGGCGATCGCGGTCGATCCCGTGCCGCAGCCAATCTCCAGCACCTGCATGTCGGAGCGAAGGAAATCGCGGGTCGTGGCCAGTTTGCGTTGATAAGCCGCTTCATCGCCGACCGGCTTTTTCTCGTATCGCTTCGCGATCCGGTCCCAGAACCTGTTCGATCGAGCCATCGTTACTCCCGGTCTGATGCCAGTCTCACTATCGTATGTAAAGTGTCATTTACTTTTAGACAAAGGGATTTTACTCATGGGTGACTTACGATCGCACACGCAAGGCTGGCAGGACAATGTCAGGCGACAAACCCTGAAACTCGCCTACTGGACGCTGGCCTGGGTGCTGACGATGGCGTTGGCGACCTTCGGCCCGAAATTCCTCTGGGCATCCGGCGTACCGATCACGATAGCCGCCATCGGCCTGAACCTGTTGATCGGTATGGGCATTATCGTGGCCAACAAGGATTACCTGAGAAGCCTCGACGAGATGCAGCAAAAGATTCACCTGCAGGCGATGGGTATCACGCTCGGTGTCGGGCTTGTCGCCGGGCTCGCCTACTCGAACCTGGACATATCGAACGTCATCAGTTTCGATGCCGAGATCTCGCACCTGGTCGTCATAATGGCACTCACCTACCTGGCGACGCTGGTCACCCTCACCTGGAAGATGCGATGAAAAACCGGCTCAAGGTCCTTCGAGCCGAGCGGAACTGGACCCAGGCCCGGCTGGCCAAAGAACTCGAGGTCTCGCGACAAACGATCAACGCCATCGAAAAAGGCAAGTTCGACCCGAGCCTGCCGCTCGCCTTCAAGGCGGCACGCCTGTTCGGTTTGTCGATCGAGGAGATCTTCCAGGACCAGGATCCGGCCTGAGCGGAACGGCTACGCCGTCACGCTCTGCACAAGACCCACGGTGAACATCGCGGCGGCAGACAGCGAAGCAACCGTTCTCGCGGTATTCAGCCGTGTCCATCGATCCAGGTAGTGTTCCCAGGTCTCAACGGCACCCGGGTCCGCAGCGGCGATCGCGGCAAGCTTGTCGTTGAGCGGTACGTTGCCGACGCCAGTCAGCAGAAATGTGCCGCCCAGGTACAGCAGGGCACCTCCCAGCAGCCACGGCGCCGCAGGGTCGCCCCAGGTCATGACCGCGACCCACGCCGCGATGATCGATGCCACGGCGGTGCCTGCGAAAGTACCGAGAAAGGACGGGTTCAGCACCACGACGTTGATCGACTGCATCGCGGCGATACCTTCATGCGCGGGCACGCGCGCCAGAGCCTTCATCACGAAGCTCGAAAAGGCGAAGAAGATTCCTCCGACCAGAGCGGACCCGAGCAGTCCAAGTACCGCTGTTATTGACGTCAGGGCTGTCATGCGGCCACCTCCTCGTTTGCGGGATTCCAGGTTCCGCGCGCGGCGATTCGGCGTGCGTACCCGGTAAAGTCGGCCGGCTCGCGACCGAGTGCGCGGCGGATACCGTCGCAGACACTGGCGTTGCGCCCATCGAGGACCGTTTCGAACAGGTAGTCCAGCAACCATGCGACATCCTCCGGCGTCCCCGATTCTTGGACTGCCCGGGCGAAAGACTCCCTCGGGACCGGAACGAACCGCACGTCGCGGCCGGCCGCCTGCGAGATCTCCCGAGCGAGCTCGGTAAAGGTCAGCAAACGCGGGCCCGTCACCTCGTAGACTTCGCCGGCGTGCCCGTCCCCGGTCAGGGCCGCGACCGCGACGTCGGCGATATCGTTTACATCGACGAACGGCTCGGGCACGTCTGCCGCGGGGAGCGTAATGGCCCCATCCAGCACCATGCCGAGGAACTCGCCTTCCGAGAAGTTCTGCATGAACCAACCTGCCCGGATGATCGTCCATTCGATATCGGCGGCCATGACGATCTGCTCGCAGGCCAGGGCTTCCTCTTCGCCGCGGCCAGACAGCAGCACGATACGCGTCACGCCCTGCGCCAAGGCTCTGTCCACGAAACGGCGAATGGCAGCAGCGGCGCCCGGCACCGCGAGATCGGGAGCGTACGTCACGTAAGCGGCCGATACGCCCTCGAGCACAGCATTCCAGTTGCCCGGCTCGTGCCAATCGAACGCGGGGCTCGTGGAACGGGAGGCGATACGGGTCTCGACACCCTTCGCCTGCAACCGGTCTGCTACGCGCCGGCCGGTTTTTCCGGTGCCCCCGACAATCAGGGTGAGGCCCGGGTCATTCGTCTTGCGGTTCATCTCGTATTCCATCGTGATCTCCTCGATTAACTTGACACTGCGTCAATTGACGTTGTGTCAACCTTAGGGCATGCTTTACAGCATGTCAAGTGAATCGACCGAGACAGCCACGCGGATCCTCGAAGCCACCGTGCGCACCCTCGAGGAACACGGCGGCAAAGGCGTCCGGATGGGCGACATTGCCCGGGAGACGGGCATTTCCCGGCAGGCCGTGTACCTGCATTTCGCCTCCCGTACCGAATTGCTGGTCGCGGCAACGCGCTACCTGGACCGGAAACTGGATGTCGACAGCCGCCTTGCCCCATCGCGGACGGCAAGCTCCGGCGTCGAGCGGCTGCGGCTCTACATCGAGTGCTGGGGCAACTACATCCCCGACATCTACGGCGTCGCCAAGGCGCTGATGGTGGCGAAAGACACGGATGAGGCCGCCGCCGCCGCGTGGAACGACCGCATGCTGGCCATGCGCGACGGCTGCCGCGCGGCGGTCGATGCGCTCTACGCGGACGGGATGCTCGCAGACGAGTGGACGCGACCTGACGCGACCGACGCCCTGTGGACCCTGTTACTGGTGCCCAACTGGGAGAACCTCACGATTGAATGCGGCTGGTCGACGGAGGCATACGTTCGCCGGATGACCGCTGTCGCCGAGCGGACATTCGTGACATCACCGGCTGCTCGCTGATTCCCGAAATTCGGCCAAAATGCGACCCAAGTGTTTGAATCGCCGGCTGGAATCTGGCACTGTCCCTGCGCTATGACCGGTCTGTCGACAATCCACGTGCGTACTTGCAGGCTGATACTTGCGACAGTAGCTGTGGCTGTCGTCGGCACGGGAATTCCGGTCATCGAAGTCCATGCGCACGATGATCCGGCCCTTGGCCATGGCCACGATGCGCACGTGCATTCACACGGTCCGTCGCCAACCCCGGCCCCTGACCATGGCGACGACCCGGAATCCGTCGACGCTGAAGACACTCACGCTCACATCGTCTGCTGCACGGCGGTCGCGCTAACGGCGGCGGCCAGCATCGACATCACGATGCCCGCGTACGGCCGCAGGCAGATTCCGCCACCCGTAAGCCAGCCGCCGGACAAACCCGTCCGTCCTCTGTACCGACCTCCGATCGCCTAGAACTGCTGCAGGCCGCCGTCGCGCGGCCAGGTTGCGGCTTTGCCGCTTCAGTTCACCGATCCGGAGAGTAGGTTGTTTCGTTTACTAATCTTGTGGCTGCTACTGGCCACGTCGCTGGCATACGCCCAGGGTGCCCGGCCCGACGCGCCGGCGCTGACACTGCCGCAGGCTGCGGAGCGCGTATTGCAGCAAAACCCACGCCTTCGCTCGGCGCAGTTCGCCCGTGAAGCCGCTGCCACGCGTGCGCAGGATGCCGCGCTTACACCGCAATGGTCGGTTTCGCTCCAGGTCGAGGACTTTCTCGGTACCGGATTGCTGTCCGGTTTCGACGCCAGCCAGACCACGCTGAGCCTGTCGAGGATCTTCCAGGCCCGCGACACCCGCGAAGCCCGTATGGCGACGGCAACCGCATTCGGCAACGACGTCGACATCGAACTCGAGTCCGAACGCCTGGACCTGCTGAGCCTCCTCGCGGAACGGTTTATCGACGTCGTCCATCGGCAGGAACGACTGCGCCTCGCGGGCGAGTCCGTCGAAGTCTGGCAAGCCGCCAATGAACTCGCGTCGGCGCGCGAACGAGCCGGAGCGGCTCCCGCCGTCGACCGTCTGCGAACGGAGATCCGGGTCGCTGACGCGAAGTTGTCCGCCGAAGGCGCAGAACACGAACTCCACGCGGCGCGCAGGTTGCTCGCCGCCACCTGGGGAAGCGAGGCCGCAGAATTCGGCCGCGCAAGCGCCCTGCTTTGCCGCCTGCACGATGTGCCACCTTACGAAGAACTGGCCGCAAGGGTTTCCGGGAATCCCGACCTGTTGAGATTCGCGACCGAACAACGCCTCAGGGAGGCCGAAGCCCGGCTCGCGGTCGCCCGGCAACGGCCGGACTGGCGTATATCGGCCGGGGTGCGGCACGTGGAAGCGATCGGCGAACAGGCTCTCGTGGTCGGTGTTTCCGTGCCCCTCGGCTCGGCGTCGAGGGCGGTACCGGCGAGGCAGCGTGCGGAGGCGCTGGGCCGAGAGTCGGCGCTGCGGCTGGAAGCGGAAGAACTGGAAGCCCGGGCAGTCGTCTTCGACCTTTACGAAGAAGTTCGGCACACCGTGAGAACGGTGGAGGTTTTCGACACCGAAATATTGCCGAGGGCCCGCGAGATCAGGAACGAGATTGAACGCGGCTACAGCGTCGGCCGGTTCTTGCATACCGCACTCGTCAATGCGCAGGCCGAATTGCTCGCGGCCGCGTCGGCCCGCCTGGACGCCTGTGCGGACCATCATCGCCTGCTCGTTTCGCTCGAGCGGCTTACCGGTGGCGAACCGGTGTCGCTGTCAACTAACCCCGAGGTCTCGCCATGAGATTCGACTCCATCCCGAATTCCCGCTGCCTGGTCGGGCTGCTTGCCGTGCTGCTGTTCATGACCGGCTGCGACACACAGGAATCGCCGCATGGCGATCACGAGCACGCGCCCTCTGCCGAGGAAGACTACGAGCGCGGCCCTCATAACGGCAGGATGCTCCGTGACGGCGACTTCGCGCTCGAAATCACGATATTCGAGGCCGGTGTTCCGCCCGAGTTTCGCGTCTATCCGTACCGCGGCGGCATGCCAGTCGACCCCGGCGACGTGAATCTGACCATCGACCTCGGGCGCCTGGGCGGCCGCGTCGATCGCTTCGAGTTCGAGCCGCAGGGCGACTTGCTGCGCGGCGACGGCGTCGTGCTGGAACCGCATTCCTTCGATGTCACGGTGAACGCGGGTTCCGGGGGCGGTGACTATGAATGGACGTACGATTCCTACGAGGGCCGCACACGGATCGACGCCCAGGTAGCGGACGCCATGGGCATCGGGGTCGCCATTGCCGGCCCCTCCAGCATTCGTGAAACGATCACCGTGCAGGGAACGCTGAACCCGGATCCCGATGCCGTAACGGAAGTGCGCGGCCGCTTTTCCGGTCTCGTGCAGTCGCTCTCGAAAGCCGTCGGGGACGCCGTCCGCGAAGGCGAGCAACTGGCACGTATCCAGTCCAACGAGAGCCTGCAGAGCTACACGATCACCGCCCCGATGTCCGGCACGGTCATCGGGCGCCACGCGAGCGTGGGCAGCATGGCGACGGACGATCCGATATACGTCATCGCCGATACGACACGGCTGGTAGCCGACCTGAAGGTCTTTTCCCGCGACCTCAGCCGGGTCGAGGTGGGCCAGGCGGTGACGGTAACCAACCTGGACGGTGACGCTGGAACGGACACGGTCGTTGACCGGATTTTGCCGACCGTGGACCCCGGCAGCCGGGCGGCCACGGTGCGCACGCTCGTCGACAATACGGATGCGCGATGGCGGCCCGGGCAATTCGTTCGCGGCGTCATCACGGTAGCGGCGACGGACGTGCCGCTCGCCGTCCGGCAAAGCGGGCTGCAGGCGTTTCGCGATTTCACTGTCGTCTATGCGCGGGTTGGTGACACCTACGAGGTTCGAATGCTGGACCTGGGGATGCGCGATGCAGACAACGTCGAGGTTCTGGGAGGGTTGGAACCGGGAACCGAGTACGTGAGCGAAAACAGCTACCTCATCAAGGCCGACATCGAAAAGTCCGGCGCGAGCCACGACCACTAGCAGGGGACGCTTGTGCTTGAAAAAATCATCGACATCGCGTTACGACGGCGCCTGCTCATTCTGACGCTGAGCGTCCTGGTTGCGGGATTCGGTATCTACAACTTCCAGAACCTGCTGATCGATGCCGTGCCCGATATCACCAACGTGCAGGTGCAGATCGGCACAGAGGCGCCGGGGTACTCGCCGCTCGAAGTCGAGAATCGAATCACCTTCCCCGTCGAGACGGCGATGGCCGGGCTGCCACGCCTGGACTACACGCGCTCGATCTCGCGCTACGGCCTCTCGCAGGTGACGGCCGTGTTCGAAGACGGCACTGACATCTATCTCGCGCGCCAGCTCGTGAACGAGCGGCTCGCCCAGGTGCGGGCGCAATTGCCGGAAGGCATCGAGCCGGAACCCGGGCCGATTGCGACCGGCCTCGGCGAGATATTCATGTATACGGTGTCGTCGGCCCCGGGTGCAGAACACGACCCGATGTATTTGCGCGAGGTGCAGGACTGGATCATACGGCCCCAGTTGCGGCTGACGCCCGGCGTCGTCGAGGTCAATACGGTCGGCGGCTATACGCGGCAGTTCGTCGTCGCGCCGGTGCCGGAGAAGCTGCTTGCCTACGAGCTAACGCTCGAGCAACTGGCTGAAGCGCTCGAGGCCAATAACGACAACGTGGGAGCGGGCTACATCGAACGCTCGGGGAGCCAGTTGCTGGTTCGCTCCCCGGGCCAGGCAAAGGGCACCCAGGACCTTGCCGACATCGTCGTAGCGCAACGCGGCGGCATTCCGGTCCGCGTCAGCGACGTCGCATCCGTCGATATCGGTTTCGAATTGCGCAACGGGGCCGCGATGCAGGACGGCCGCGAGGTAGTCCTCGGCACCGTCTTTATGCTTATCGGCGAGAACAGCCGCACCGTGGCGCGTGCGGTGGAGGAGAGCCTCGCGCAGATCCAGTCGACGCTGCCCGAAGGCATCGTTGCCGAAACGCTCTACAGCCGCTCGTACCTGGTCGACGAGACCATCGGCACCGTTACCGAAAACCTCGTTGCCGGCGCATTGCTCGTGATCGTTATCCTGTTTGCGATGCTGGGTAACTGGCGCGGCGCGCTCGTGACGGCGGCCGTCATTCCTCTATCCATGCTGATGACCGTCACCGGGATGGTCGAGTTCGGCGTGTCCGGCAACCTGATGAGCCTGGGCGCGCTCGACTTCGGGTTGATTGTCGACGGCGCCGTCATCATCGTCGAAAACTGCCTTCGGCGGCTCGGCATCGCCCAGAAAGAGCGCGGCGGGCCGCTGCCGCTCAGCGAACGACTCGCGGTAACCCGGGGGGCAACCCGGGAAGTGCTCCGGCCCAGCGTGTTCGGCATTGCGATCATCCTGATCGTGTACCTGCCGATCCTCACGCTGACCGGCGTCGAAGGAAAAATGTTCCAGCCCATGGCGCTGACGGTGAGCGGCGCCCTGCTCTCGGCGCTGATACTGTCGGTCACGTTCGTGCCGGCCGCCGTCGCGGTTTTCGTGTCCGGCAAGGTCGAAGAGCGCGAAAACCGGCTAATGTCGATAGCGCACAAGGTCTACCGGCCGGTGCTCGAACTGGCGCTGCGGGCCCGGTACGCCGTCGTGTTCGCCGCTGTGATCCTCCTGGTCGGCGCGGGACTTCTGGCATCGCGCCTGGGCTCCGAATTCCTGCCAACGCTCGACGAGGGCGACATCGCCATGCATGCGTTGCGTATACCCGGCACGAGTCTGACCCAGGCGCTGTCGATGCAAAAGGAACTCGAAGCGCGGATTGCCGAACAGCCGGAAGTCCGCCACGTCTTTTCCAAGGTCGGCACTCCCGACATCGCGACCGACCCGATGCCGCCGTCCGTTGCGGACACCTTCGTGATCATGAAACCACGCTCAGAGTGGCCCGATCCGCGCAAGTCGAAAGCTGCGCTGGTTGCCGAGCTGGAAGCCGTGGCGGAGCAGGTTCCCGGAAGCCGCTACGAATTCCTGCAGCCGATCCAGATGCGCTTCAACGAGCTCATCGCGGGCGTGCGCTCCGAGGTGGCCGTCAAGATCTACGGAGACGACCTGGAGACGCTGACCGATCTCGGGCATCGAACCGAAGATCTGCTGGAGTCCATTCCCGGCGGCGCCGATGTCCAGGCGGAGCAGATTACCGGCCTGCCGATGCTGACCGTGACGCCAGACCGCACACGCCTCGCTCGCTACGGCCTCAACGTGGCCGATATCCAGGCCACGCTGGCAACCGCGGTCGGAGGCCGCACGGCCGGGCAAATCTTCGAGGGTGATCGCCGTTTCGACGTCGTGGTTCGGCTGCATGACGATTACCGGGAGGACGTCGAAGCGCTGCGACGGCTGCCGGTCATGGCGCCGGACGGCACCGGCCTGCCGCTGATGGAAGTAGCGAATGTCGACATCGTCATCGCTCCGAACCAGATCAGCCGCGAGAACGGCAAGCGCCGGATCGTCGTCACGGCGAACGTGCGCGGCCGCGACCTCGGCTCGTTCGTCGATGAGCTGCGCGACGCTTTTCCCGGGCGTGTCGACCTGCCGGCTGGATACTGGGTGGAATACGGCGGCACTTTCGAACAACTGCAATCGGCCAGCAAGCGGCTGGCCATCGTCGTACCGCTCGCGTTGCTGCTCATCTTCTCGCTGCTGTACGCGGTTTTCGGTTCCGCGCGGGACTCGCTGATCGTATTCAGCGGCGTGCCTCTTGCCCTCACGGGCGGTGTGCTGAGCCTGTGGATTCGTGACATGCCGTTCTCCATCAGCGCGGCAGTCGGCTTTATCGCGTTGTCCGGCGTGGCCGTGCTGAACGGTGTGGTCATGCTCACGTTCATCCGTGACCTGCGGGCGCAGGGTAAAGCAATCGACCTGGCCATACTCGAGGGTGCGATGGTCCGCTTGCGCCCGGTGCTGATGACCGCGCTCGTCGCAAGCCTGGGATTCGTGCCGATGGCGGTGAACGTCGGGATCGGCGCAGAGGTTCAGCGCCCGCTGGCAACCGTCGTGGTCGGCGGTATCATCTCCTCGACGTTGCTTACGCTCGTCGTGCTACCGGCGCTTTATCGCATCGCCGGCGCAAAGCACGTCTCAACATCGGCAACGTTCCCGGCAGAAGACTGACACCGAGGCTGCGCTCATGCACACGCGAAACACCGACCGCTGGCGCCACGATCACGTATTCGCGCAGGACCGGGTGCGTCCCGGCGAGAAACGGACGCTCATCGTCGTCGCTATAACCGCAACGATGATGGTCGTCGAAATCGCGGCCGGACTCGTTTACGGCTCGATGGCGCTGCTCGCCGACGGCCTGCACATGGCATCGCACGCAGCCGCACTCGGCATCGCCTTTCTCGCCTACGTGATCGCGCGCCGGCTGGCGGCTGACGAGCGCTTCTCCTTCGGCACCGGCAAGCTGAACAGCCTCGCCGGATTCGCCAGCGCGGTCCTGTTGCTCGGCTTCGCGTTAATCATGGTGACGGAGAGCACGTCGCGATTCATAGCGCCCGTGGAGATCTCGTACAACCAGGCCCTGGTCGTCGCAGTCGTCGGGCTCATCGTGAACGCACTCAGCGCCTGGATTTTCGCGGCGACGCCGCACGACCACCATGATCATCATGGCCACGGACACGCCCATCATCACGACCACAACCTTCGTGCCGCTTACCTGCACGTACTCGCGGACGCGCTGACGTCAGTACTCGCGATCATCGCCCTGCTCGCCGCGAAGTTTTACGGGGTGAACTGGCTCGATCCGTTCATGGGCCTCGTCGGCGCCGCCCTCGTCACCCGTTGGTCGTACGGACTGATTCGCGACTCCGCCAAGGTACTGCTCGACCGCCAGGCCGACGAAAAGACGCTCGCCGCAATCCGCGAGTCGCTCGAACGCAATGCCGGCGACCGGGTCACCGATCTGCACTGCTGGCATATCGGCCCCGGCATCTACGCGGCCGACCTCGCGATCGTAAGCGATACTCCAAGATCACCGGATGAGTACCGGTCAGAGATTCCGCCCGAGCTGGGCATCGTCCATGCGACGATCGAGGTTCACCATTGCCCGGACCACTAACGTTTATACTGGTCTCGTGTTACCCAGCCACCACAAATGAGAAGACAATGAAGCAGATACTCACCGGCGCCGTATTGTTGCTTGCCCTCACGGCGGCGACGTCGTTCGCCGACTCGACACAAGCCCGTTGTGACATTTACCCGGCAGGCTCCGACCATACCGACAAGATGATTGGCTGCAGGTTCTCGCAGCGGCAAGGCTACGTCACTATCACGCGTGATGATGATGTAACGCATGAACTGACTCCGATTGGCGATCAGCCCGGCAGCTACCACGATCAGCATGGTCACCCTGTCACCCGCGAGAACGATCTCGGCGACCAGGGCCTGATATTCCGATTACCAACGGAAAGCGTGTACGTTTACTGGAATACCGCGGCACTGGAACCCGTGGCGGACGAAGACAATCCGTCGGCGCCGTTCACCACGGCAGATTACGATGCGACGACGCTTCTGCGCTGCCGCGCCGTAGGTGAAACCGAGTCCGCCAACTGCCCGGCCGGCATCCTGCGCATGGACGGGGGACAGGCCTCGATCGTAGTGCAGAGCCAGGCTGGCGAGCAATTCACGATCAATTTCATGAGTGACTACATCAACGCCACGAACCGCAAGGCCGAGGCGCGGCGCGAAGGCGATACGTGGATCGTCACGATCGACGATACGGATGTGTACGAAGTGCCGCTGGCCGCGATCGAGGGCGGCTAGGCCATCAGGGGACAGCGAAGGCATCCATCATGATGTCGAAGATTCGGTTCTGCTCGATAACTCCGCCGACGCGTTCGGAACCCGGACCGATCGCGTACACCGGCACATCTTCTCCGCCGTGGGTTTCCGAATCCGATATGGAACCATCAATTTCGATGCGCGCAAACGGAATCAGCGCCTGAGTAACGGCGTAAACACCCGTTTCCGGGCGAGACCTCGGCCCTGACACGGCGCCGGGACCGTTGACGTAACCCACGCTCGTGTAAGGTTGCCCGTCCGCGGCGATATCGGGCCCTTCCTCCGGCTCACCGCTCGGATCGTTTTCGACAACCAGCCCGAGGATCGGATTCCCGCGCGTCGGGTACCCGCCAATCGTAAAGACGTGTGAGTGGTCGGCTGTCACGAGAATGAGCGTTTCCGAGAGGTCCACCTTGTCCAGCGCGATTGACACCGCTTCTGCAAAAGCCTGTGTTTCCAGCAGCGCGTAGCCCGGGTAGCCGTCATGGTGACCGTGGTCGATACGGCCGCCCTCGACGAGCAGGTAGTAGCTCTCATCCCTCGCTTCGAGGAAATCGATCGCCGCCGCTGTCATTTCCTGCAGGGTCGGCTCGCTGGTCGGCTCCTCGCGCTCGGCGATGTAGGTCATGTGCGAATCGGCGAACAGCCCCAGGACCTGGGCATACGGATCGAGGCTGGCCAGTTCTTCGCGTGTCTGTATGAATCGGCGATTGTCGGCAGACCCCAACCAGTGGTCGACCAGGTCTTCATCCACGCGTCTGCGCTTGCCGCCAAAGTTGGCCCCTCGGAACTCCCGCAGCCCGCCACCGAGAATAATGTTCGGCCCCTCCCCCGGCGCAAGGCTGATCAACTGGGTGGCGATATCCCGGCAGCCGGCTGCACTGGCTGATTCCGGGAGATACGCGTCGCTCTCCCAATCGCGCTCCGGCGTACGCGCGTAAACCGTTGCCGGCGTGGCATGGGTAACGCGCGTCGTCGTTACGATCCCCAGCGACTTGCCGCTCGACAATACGATCTCTGCGAAGGTCTCGAGCGCGTTTGCCCGCGCTTCTTCGCAGTTGCGGCGGCGCGCTTGCGGCCCGATGTTGATCACCCCGGCGCGCGTCTTGATACCGGTGTGTATCGCCGTGCCGGTGCCGGCTGAATCCGGCACCTGCTGATTCGTGTTGTAAGTCTTGGCCAGCGCGACATGCGGAAAGGCCTCGAAGGACAGGGAATTGTCCTCGCCGGATCCGCCGCGGCTCTGGCCGTCGAAGATCCGCGCGGCAGTAATCGTGGATACGCCCATGCCGTCACCCAGGAAGAGGATAACGTTCCTGGCCGGCGGGTCGGTATCCGGTGCCCGTGATGTCTGGGCACAGCCGGCAAATATCATCGCAGCCAACGGCAGGATTCGCCTGAGCATCACTGTCCATCCGTGTTTCAGTAGTCGCCACCGAGTTTGATGGGATCACATTTCACTATTGTTACCGGAATGGGGGATTGGGGGACAGTGACCTTAAATGCCAGGCGATTCGGCCATTTCCCAGTTAGCCGGCAATTAAGGTCACTGTCCCCTGGATAAAAACGGCGGCGCGTGGAGCGCCGCCGTCCGGTTTCTCAAATCTCGCAGCGGGCAATCAGCGGCTTGCCACCGCCGTGCCGTGCTGCATCTGAGGTACGTCGAAGCGATCGAGCGTCATCACCTTCTTCCATGCGTCGACGAAGTCGTTGACGAACTTCTCTTCGCCGCCGTTAGCCGCATAGATTTCGGCAATGGCGCGCAACTCGCCGTTCGCTCCGAATACGAGGTCGACGGGTGTGGCGGTCCACTTGAGTTTGCCGCTTTCGCGGTCACGACCCTCGTAGATGCCCTCGTCCTTCTCCGACTTGCGCCAGGTCGTGTCCATACTGAGCAGGTTCACAAAGAAATCGTTGCTCAGGGTACCCGGCTGGTCGGTGAAAACGCCATGCTCGGCACCGCCGGCATTCGCGCCCAGGGCCCGCATGCCACCGACCAGTACGGTCATCTCGGGCACCGTCAGCGTTAGCATGTCGGCCTTGTCGACCATCATGTCCACCGGCGACCGGTAAGCGCCTTCACCATAGTAATTGCGGAAGGCGTCTGCTTTCGGGCGCAGCATTTCGAACGACTCGATGTCGGTCTGTTCCTGCGTCGCGTCAGTGCGTCCGGGCGTAAACGGGATAGTCACTTCGTAGCCGGCCTTCTTCGCGGCATGCGCGACCGCTGCATCGCCTGCCAGCACGATCATGTCTGCCATGGACACCTTGGTGTTATCGCGCTTGGAACGATTGAAGTCTCGCTGGATGCGACCGAGCGTCGCGAGAACGTCTTCCAGCTCATCCGGATTGTTCACGTCCCAGTTGATCTGCGGCGCGAGGAGAATGCGTGCGCCATTGGCACCGCCACGCATGTCGGTACCGCGGTACGTGGACGCGGACGCCCAGGCAGTCCTTATCAAAGCGGGAATGCTGAGGCCCGACTCGAGGACCTCGTTCTTCAGCGCCGTGGCGTCACCCTGGTCGATGAGCTTGTGGTCGACCGCCGGAACGGGATCCTGCCAGAGCAGATCCACATCCGGGCCGCCAACGTAGCGCGCGCGGGGACCCATGTCGCGGTGCGTCAGCTTGAACCAGGCCCTGGCGAATGCATCCTCGAATTCCTCGGGGTTCTTGAGGAAACGCTCCGAGATCTTCCTGTAGGCCGGGTCGAATTTCAGCGACAGGTCGGTCGTCAGCATCACGGGCGCGTTGCGCTTACCCGGTACGTGAGCATCAGGCACCATGTTAGCGGCATCCGGATTCTTGGGAATCCACTGGGTCGCGCCGGCGGGGCTCTTCGTCTGCACCCATTCGAAATTGAACAGGTTCTGCAGGTAGTTCATGCTCCACTTCGTTGGCGTCACCGTCCATGCGCCTTCGAGGCCGCTCGTGACGGTGTCCTCCGCGTTACCCTTGCCACACTTGTTGTTCCAGCCCATGCCCTGCCCTTCGATAGAGGCAGCACCTGGCTCGGGTCCAACGCAGTCAGCCGGCTTGTGCGCACCATGCATCTTGCCGAGCGTATGGCCGCCCGCGATGAGCGCGACGGTCTCCTCGTCGTTCATGGCCATGCGGCCGAATGTCTCGCGAATGTCGTGCGCAGCCAACACCGGATCCGGATTGCCGTTCGGGCCTTCCGGATTGACGTAGATCAGGCCCATCTGCACGGCAGCCAGCGGTTTTTCGAGTTCACGATCGCCTTCGTAGCGCTCGTCGGCAAGCCACTCCGTTTCGGGGCCCCAGTACACGAGGTCGGCTTCCCAGTCGTCGACGCGGCCGCCCGCGAACCCGAACGTCTCGAAGCCCATGTCTTCCAGCGCGACGTTACCCGCCAGGACCATCAGGTCGGCCCAGGAGAGGCTGTTGCCGTACTTCTGCTTCACCGGCCAGAGCAGGCGGCGCGCCTTGTCGAGGTTGGCGTTGTCCGGCCAGCTGGCCAGCGGATCGAAACGCTGCTGACCGCCGTCGGCGCCACCGCGGCCGTCGATCGTCCGGTACGTACCCGCACTGTGCCAGGCCATACGGATGAACAGGCCTCCGTAGTGGCCCCAGTCGGCCGGCCACCAGTCCTGCGAGGTGGTCATCACGTCTGTAATGTCTTTCTTAACGGCATCGAGATCGAGCGCCGCAAAGGCCTCGGCATAGTTGAAGTCGTCGCCCAGCGGACTCGACTGCGGGCCGTGATCGCGGAGCGGACTCAGGTCGACTCGGTCAGGCCACCAGAATTTGTTCGGCTTCGCCATGCGATCGGCATGAGCGAAGTCCGATGACACCGTGAGTGTCATCAGTGCCGCCGCAGCGGCAATTACAGTTAGTGTTTTCTTGAGCATTTAAGTGACTCCCTTGGGGAATGAAACGTGGCGTTTCTTAGATACATTAAATCGCATATCCGGTGGATAAGTGATTCATATTTTCGATGACAATACGCCACGAAATCGATCGCAGAATCATGTTACGGAGCAGGCGGCTGGTGTTCGCTTGGGATCGCACGTCGTTACTAACGCCCTGCGCCCGGGTATGTGACACCGGGATCGAGCGCAGTTTGGGTCGTAAACGACAATCTTACGCCTCCGGCAGACATAGTTAAATACATTTACCCGGGCACCGACCGGCCGGTTTGTTTGCATGGCCGGCACTACGACTCACTTTCGGTATAGCATTCAGGCAGTCGTGAATATCGAAGACGTTCAATCAACGAACCGCCGACCAAGCTGGCAGACACCGCTCGTCATCATCGCGGCCGGCTGCCTGATTGCGCTGCTCGGGTTCGGGGCGCGCTCGGCCTACGGATTACTGCTCGAACCGATGACGGGCGCGCGTGGCTGGGGGCGCGAAACGTTCGCGATCGCGATCGCTATCCAGAATCTCGTTTGGGGGTTCGGCGTACCGTTCGCGAGCATGCTGGCGGACCGCTACGGCCCGTCCCGGGTGCTCGCGGTGGGCGCGATCGTCTACGGCATCGGCACCGCGGGCATGGCAACGGCTACGACCGGCGCGGGCCTGACGCTTTTCGGTGGCGTGCTGACCGGCCTGGGCATCGCCCTGACCTCGTTCTCGATTGCGCTCGCGGCCATGGCGAAAGTCGTCGACCCCGGACGGCAGTCGCTGGTACTCGGCATAGGCACGTCTGCGGGATCCCTGGGCCAGGTGATCTTCTCGCCGCTCAGCCAGCTGATCATCGCCGAATACGGCTGGGATTCTGCGCTCTTCTTCCTCGCCGCATCGGTGCTCTTCATAGCGCCGCTCGCGTTCGTGCTGCCGGGAAATGCAGAAACGACTGGCCGCGCGACGATCGAACAGGGACTGGGCGAGGCGATCGTCGAGGCGGCGCAGCATCGAGGTTACGTGTTGTTGACGCTCGGTTTTTTCGTCTGCGGTTTCCATGTCGCATTCATCACCGTGCACTTCCCGGCGTATGTGAAAGACCTGGGCCTTGCGGCGGAAGTCGGCGCCTGGGCCATTGCGATCATCGGACTGTTCAACATCATGGGTTCTTTTCTTTCGGGTCTCGCCGGCCAGCGCTGGCCGAAGAAGAACGGCCTGGTCGTGATCTACTCACTCCGCGCCATCGCGATTTCCGCCCTGTTGATCGCTGACAAGTCAGCGACGACGATCTACGCATTCGCGGCCGTTATGGGCATCCTCTGGCTGTCGACGGTGCCGCTGACGTCGGGCATCGTCGCACAGGTGTTCGGACTGCGTTTCATGGCGACGCTGTTCGGCTTCGTATTCCTGAGCCACCAGCTGGGCAGCTTCCTCGGCGTGTGGCTGGGCGGCTATCTCTACGATCGGACGGGCTCGTACGATGTCGTTTGGTGGGCCGGCGTTGCGTTATCGATCGTGGCGGCGTTGCTCCACATGCCGATCAACGAACGGCCCTTGCGGCGCGTGTTGCAGACGACGGTTCAATCCTGATCCTCTGTTTTTAGGCGCGCGAAATAATCGTTTGCGGCCTCGCGGACCTTCGGCGCCAGCAGCAGGGTCGAGATCATCGTCGGAATCGCCATCGTCGCGTACATGCCGTCGAGCAGCCCGATCACGGCGCGGAGTGACGCGACGGATCCCAGCGTTATGAGCCCGACGTAAAACCAGATGTACCACTTTTCGAAGCGCGTACCGAAAAGAAAGCCCGCACACTTGCTGCCGTAATAACTGAATGTCAGTACCGTGCTCATGCTCAGGAAGAAAACCATGATGACCAGCAGGTAGCCGCCGACGCCGGGAAACGTGGTCTCGAACGCGAGCGTCGTAATCGTCGCACCGACCGCATCGCCCTCCCAGACGCCGGTAACGAGGATCGCGAGCGCCGTGCAGGTGCAAACGATCAGCGTATCGACCACCGGGCCGATCATTGCAACGACCCCTTCGCGGATCGGCTCGTTCGTTTTCGCGGCGCCATGGGCCAGCGCCTCGGTGCCAATGCCGGCCTCGTTGGAGAATGCGCCACGCTGCACGCCGATCAGGATGACCGTACCGAGCGCGCCGCCGGCGACGGCCTGGCCACGAAACGCTCCCTCGATGATCAGCATGAACGCGCCCGGTATTGCGTCCGCGTGAATGAACAGCAGCGCGGCGGTGATAAGGAAATAAAAGATCACCATGAACGGCACGACGCGGCTGGTGACGGCGGCGATTCGCTGGATGCGGCCGATGATCACGGCGAAAACGAGTGCACTCAGTGCGATGCCCGTGAGCAGGTCGAACATGAAGTGATCATCGGCGCTGGTGACGCCCGCCGGAACCGCGACAAAGTCCCGCAGCACCTGCACGAGCTGATTGACCTGGAAAACCGGCAGGGTGCCGAACAGCCCGGCGATGGCAAAAAGCCAGGCCAGCGGCATGAAGTGGCGGGGCAACGCCTCGCGTATGACGTACATCGGACCGCCCTGGTAATGACCCGCATCGTCCGGGCCGCGGAACATGACGGCGAGCGATGCCGTGTAGAACTTCGTCGCGACACCTACGACCGCGGTCACCCACATCCAGAAGATCGCCCCGGGCCCGCCCACCGTGATCGCGACCGCGACGCCCGTGATGTTGCCCATGCCGAGCGTTCCGGACAGCGCCGTCGCGAGTGCCTTGAAGTGGGAGATATCGCCGAGGCTGCCCGATTGCGCATCGTACTTGCCGCTGAGGATCTCAACGCCATGTCGAAAATACCGGTACGGCACCGCCCGCGAGTGCAGGACGAAAAATATACCGCCACCGACGAGGAGCACGACGAGCGGCGTGCCCCACATGAACGCGGCCCACGCGTTCAGCGCATTACCGATGGTTTGCATGCACCCCCCTCGCCGTAAGCGTGAAAGGTAGCCCGTAGCACCGGCTGACCGCAAACAACAGCGCCTGCCGGGGCGAAATCCGTCGACGGCACAGCTAAGATAGCCAGGAGTGAATACGGGGATTCCAGGAATGTGCGCGACCAGAACCGAGGACATCGCCCGCTTCCGGCGGCAACTGCACGCCCGCCCCGAGCTGTCGGAGCGCGAGCACGAAACCGCCACGGCGATTGTGGCGCGACTGGCACCGACGCATCCAACGAGTATCGTCGACGGGCTAGGCACAATGCAGACAGGCCTTTGTGCGGTTTACGACAGTGGGGAACCGGGACCCGTCGTCCTTATCCGCGCGGAGCTCGATGCGCTGCCGATACAGGAGAGCAATTCGTTCGGGCACCGGTCGACAGTATCGGGGGTATCCCACAAGTGCGGCCACGATGGCCACATGGCGACGCTGGTTGCGGTTGCCGAGGGGCTGCGCGAGCAACCGATCGCGCGTGGAAAAGTCTACCTGCTGTTCCAGCCGGCCGAGGAGACCGGTACCGGCGCATCGGCGGTGCTGGCCGATGAGCGCTTCAAAGCCCTGGCTCCGCCGGACGTGGTCTACGCGTTCCACAATGTGCCCAAATACCCGCTCGGGCACGTTCTGTTGCGCAAGGGCCTGTTCGCTCAGGGATCCGTAGGATTTGTTGCGCGCTATCGTGGCAAGACATCGCACTCGAGCTACCCGGAACACGGTATCAATCCTGCGGCTGCCGTGACTGCCCTGGTCGCCGCGGTGAATCGCTTCGACGAGGCGCTGGCGGGTTCCGTCTCGGCCCCGGTTCTGGGAACCGTCAGCTATGCGCAGCTGGGCAGTGCCGAGAAAGGGCCGAACTTTGGCACGACGCCCGGCGAAGGCGTCGTAATGGGCGTCGTTCGCGCCCACAAGACCAGCGACCTGGAACGGGTTCGTGATGAGCTGGCATCGTTGACAAAGCGGCTGGCCGAAGACGAGGGACTTGAACACGAACTGTCGTGGCACGAGGCCTTTGCCGCTACCGAATCAAACGACGATTGCGTCGCTACGATTGAAGCCGCGGCGGCGGAAGCCGGGGTCGATGCCATGTATCTCGATGAACCGTTCCGCTGGTCCGAGGACTTCGGCAATTTCACCGCGGCATTCAAAGGCGCATTCTTCGGGCTCGGCTCGGGCACGGACCAGCCGCAGCTGCATGACGATGGCTACGACTACCCGGACGCGCTGATCGGCATCGGCGCAAATATCTACAGGGCGATCATCGACCGGCATCTCGGGGAAAGCTGATCGACTTAGCGCAAAGGAGTGTTCCAATGAGCGACGCAATTGCAATCACCCACAACGAGTCCGGCAGCAAAGGACGATACGAAGCTCGTGTCCATGGACGCGATGGCCGTGGCGAATTGACCTACTCGCGCATCTCGCCGTCGAAGATCATCGCGGATCACACCGGCGTCGATGACAGCCTGCGCGGCACGGGCGTCGCCAGGGCGCTGGTCGAGCGGCTGGTCGCGGACGCGCGCAGCGAGGGCTTTACGATCGTGCCCGTATGCTCGTTTGTGGTGGCGCAATACGAACGGCACCCGGAATGGTCGGATGTGATGGAGGCGTGATCCGGCAGGCAGGTTCAGATTCCGCCGCAACCTCGCGCGATCGCGAGCCGCATGTCGGGGTACGACAGTCCCGAGGGGCTGTCCACAGCATCGGTGGGGTCCTCGAAAATCATGAACCCGCCGGCCTTGCGACACGCTTCCGAGGCAGGCAGAAAAACCGTCTCGAAGTAATCGACGCGCTGGTATTTCGCGTTTTCCCGGCCGTGGTCTCCGGTGTGTGCGCAGCCCGCGCAAAGCAGTATTACGCCTGTTGCAATGAGAAACTTCTCCATAATGTCTCTCCTTCAAACGTATATACATTGTATATCTTTTCAATGTTTTTTGTATCGGGATATACATGACATGTGACATACGTCACAAAACGGCGCTTTTGAGCCGTCAATCCGGCTGGCCATACGAATCAATATCTGTGACTATGCGTAGGCCGGATCGCGATCCAAACAAAAAAACCAGCATAAGAATCACAGCGATCTGAATAAGGGGGAATCAGATATGGACCGTCGTCGCTTTATCCGTTCGTCATTATCCGTGGCAATCGCCGCATCGCTGCCGGGCGCGCACGCGCTCGCCCGATCGTTATTGCATACGCCAACCAGTGTGCCGTCCGATATCGACGCGATAACCGGCGATGGCGCGGAAATCACGCTGGCAAGAGCGGCGGTCCAGGAACTCAGCGACAGCCTCAAGGGCAAGCTGCTATTGCCGGGCAGTGAGGCTTACGATGAGGCGCGTTGGCTGCTGCAGGCACGATACGACAAGTATCCCGCACTGGTGGTCCAGCCGACGGGTGCGGCTGACGTACAAAACGCCGTAACGTTTGCACGGGAAAACAACCTGCTGCTGGCCGTAAAGTGCGGCGGACACAGTGCCGCCGGCAAGTCCAGCTGCGACAAGGGTATGCAGATTGACCTCTCGCAACTACGCAACGCACGGGTCGACCGCGCAGCGAAGACCGCCCGCATTGCCGGCGGCAGCCTGCTGGGCGAACTCGATCATGAAGCAATGGCACATGGCCTCGTGACGACGGCAGGTTCGGTATCCCACACCGGCGTCGGTGGCCTGACACTGGGTGGCGGCTTCGGGCGGCTCGGCCGGCGCTTCGGCATGTCCATCGATAACGTACTCGAAATGGACATCGTCACGCCGGACGGCAGGTTGCGACGTGTCGGCCCGGACAGTGACCCGGACCTGTACTGGGCACTTCGTGGCGGTGGCGGCAACTTTGGCGTCGTAACCTCGTTCCTGTTCCAGCTGCATGAAATGCAGCGTGACGTCGTTACCGGCTATATCGCCTACCCGCTGTCAGAGGCCCGGCAGGTACTCAACTTCCATGCCGAGTACTCGCAAAAAGTGCCCGACGAAATGAGCATCGGCGCCAGCATTGGAGGCCGTCTCGGCGATGAACCGGGTGTTGGGCTGTCGTTCATATGGAGCGGCGACCCTGCCAGGGCCGAAAAACACATCGAGCCATTGCGCAAGGCGGGCACGGTCGTTTTCGAGAGTATCAAGACGATGGACTATGTCGCGGTGCAGCGATCCGGCGACATCGATGACACGCGCGCATTCACGGGTTACATGAAGTCGGGATTCATCAACTCCATATCGGGGGATCTCGTTGACGCTGTAGTGGACAATTTTGAAGCGCACCCCGACCGCGCCACGCGATTCATCTTTACCCATGCTGGCGGCGCGATCGGGCGAGTCGGGAATACGGACACTGCATTTGCGCACCGCGACGCCGATTACGGCCTCCTGTCCTTTGTCAGCTGGAAGACCGGGGAAGACGGTAACGAGCATACAAAGTACATCAATTCACACTGGTCGAATGTCGAACCGTTTACCAACGGCTTTTATGTCAACGACCAGTTCGACCAGCCCCAGGAGATGGTAAGCACCACGTACCGCGAGAACTTCCCGCGGCTACTGAAGATCAAGCAAACGTATGACCCGACGAATCTGTTCAGGCTGAACGCCAATATCCGGCCATCCTGATCGGGCCGGGTAACGGCGTCAGGTCGACTGCCCCATGGCTTCGGCGCCGCGCATGATCATCCGCAACTGGATGATGGCGGCTTCGATACCTCGATCACGATCCTCCGCAGACCTGTCAAGCAGCGCGATCCCGGTCGTGAACAGGATCGCGACGGCAGAATTTGCGGCGAGTTGCGGATGGCTCAGCGGTACACCTCTCTGCTGCGCATCCCAGACCAGGAAGTCCGCGAGGTCAACCGACATCGTGACAAACATCTTCTCCGCCGCTTTTCGAAACGCCGACTCCCGGGCCAGGCTCTCCTGCAGGATCATCCGCGACACGCCCTGGTTGCTGAAGATGTAATCGAAGAGCGTTTCCACGGAGGACCTGATTACTGACTGACCTTCCGATGCCTGTTCGCGGACACGATGCATCAGCGTCAGCAGGCCCGCGCCGTGTTCCTCGATAAGCGCCAGTCCCAGCCCTTCCATATCGTGGAAGTGGCGGTAAAACGACGTCGGCGCGATTCCGGCGAGTTTGGCGACCTCCCTCAGGCTCAGCGTATCGAAACTCCGGCCCGAGGCCAGTGCCGCGGTCGCCGCGTCCATGAGCTTTTGCCGGGTTTCCTCTTTTTGCTGCTTTCTCGAGACCTTCAAGCCAGGGCTCCTTTTCAGCGCCGGATCGGGTCTTTACCGAGCCGCGGATTGCATCCTAGCAGACCTGTGGTACAGTTGTGCGTACAACTGTACGCTGAAATCAGAGAGAGCCGGTATGACCACCTATAAAGCCCCCCTGCGCGACATGCAGTTTGTCATGCAGGACCTGCTGAACATCGAGAAGCATTACCAGGCGTTACCCGCCTGCGATGAGCTCAACCAGGAACTGATCGACGCCATTCTTGGCGAGGCCAGCAAATTCTCCGAGGAAGTCGTGGCTCCCCTCAACGCCATCGGCGATGAGGCCGGTTGTGAAATGCTGGAAAACGGGGAGGTCAGGACCCCGCCCGGCTTCAAGGAGGCTTATCAGCAATACGTGGAAGGCGGCTGGCCGTCGCTGGATCAGCCCGCCCGGTACGGCGGCCAGGACCTGCCCCTGTCGATCGGAATGACCATTCGCGAGATGGCCGGGACCGCGAACTGGTCCTGGTCCATGTATTCCGGCCTCTCCCACGGCGCCATGGAGACCATCGACGCACACGGCTCCGAAGAGCAGAAAGCGATCTTTATGGAGCCACTGGTCAGCGGGCGCTGGACCGGCACCATGTGCCTCACCGAGGCACATTGCGGGACGGATCTCGGGCTCCTGAAAACCAAAGCCGTGCCTGCCGCAGACGGCACCTACCGCGTTACGGGTTCGAAACTGTTCGTCTCGTCGGGCGAACACGATCTCGCCGAGAACATCGTTCACATCGTGCTGGCACGCTTGCCGGACTCGCCACCGGGTACGAAGGGCATATCACTGTTTATCGTGCCCAAATTCGTTCCCGATGAGGACGGCTCGATCGGTGAGCGTAACAACGTGAGATGCGGTGCTCTCGAGCGCAAGATGGGCATTCACGGCAACTCGACGTGCCTCCTGAACTTCGATGGCGCAACCGGCTACCTGGTCGGGGAGGAAAACAAGGGCCTGCACTACATGTTTACCTTCATGAACTTTGCGCGGCTCGGCACCGGCTTGCAGGGGCTTGCGCATTCCGAACTCGCTTTTCAGAATTCCCTGGCCTACGCCCGCGACCGCCTGCAGATGCGCTCCCTGTCGGGACCAAAGAACCCCGCTGGCCCCGCCGACCCGATCATCGTGCACCCCGACGTTCGCCGCATGCTGCTGACGCAGAAAGCGTTCGCCGAAGGCGGTCGGGCGCTGATCTATTTCGCCACCACCCAGGCTGACATACTGACAAGGTCCGACGACCCCGAGGCGCGGGAACTCGCCAACCACGTGCTCAGTTTCCTGACGCCCATCATCAAGGCCTTCCTGACGGAAACGGGTTTTGAAAGCGCAAACCTGGGCCTGCAGTGCTTCGGCGGACACGGCTATGTCAATGAATGGGGCGTGGAACAGAATGTGCGGGACGCCAGGATCAGCATGCTCTACGAGGGCACCACGGGCATTCAGGCACTCGACCTCCTGGGCCGGAAGGTGCTGGGCACACGCGGCAAGGCGCTGGCCCCGGTAACGGGCTTCATCCTGAACTTCTGCAAACGATCCCGCAGCCGCAAGGAACTCAGGCCTTACCTGAAGACGCTGGTCCGGCTCACCAGGCAGTGGCAGTCACTGACTCGCAAGATCGGCTTCGCCGCCATGCGCGACCGCGATGCCGTGGGTGCCGCCTCGGTGGACTATATTATGTTCTCCGGTTACGTGTTGCTCGGCGTTGCCTGGGCCGCCAGTGCGCGGGCCGCATATCGCAGGCTCGAACAAGGGACGACGGAAGAGGCATTCTATCGCGCGAAGATCCAGACCGCGGATTTCTATTTCGCCAAAATACTGCCGCGGACCACGTCTCTGCTGGAGACGATGTCGGCGGGTCCTGACCCGCTCATGAGGATGGCCGAGAACGAATTCGTGTTCTAGGCAGGCCTGATCAAGTACTGAAGAGGACAACAATGATTTATTCGGGAAAGGCGATAACCGTCCAGGCAACTGACGACGGCATCGCGGAACTCTGCTTCGACCTGCAGGATGAATCCGTCAACAAGTTCAATGCGTTGACAATCGACGAACTTAAAGATGCGACGGCGGCGATCGCGGCCGATACATCGCTCAAAGGTGTGATCGTCACGAGCGGCAAACCGGTTTTCATCGTGGGCGCCGATATCACCGAATTCGGCGCGTTATTCGGCGCGGGCGAAGATGCGATAACGAAACGGATCCTGGCAATCAACTTCGATGTCTTCAATGCCTTCGAAGACCTGCCGCTACCCACCGTGGCCGCCATTAACGGTATCGCGCTCGGCGGCGGGTTCGAGATGGGGCTTGTCTGCGATTACCGCGTGATGTCGGATACGGCGCGGATCGGGTTCCCGGAAACCAAGCTGGGCATCATTCCCGGTTACGGCGGCACTACGCGCCTGCCACGCCTGATTGGCGCGGACAACGCGATCGAGTGGATCGCGTCGGGCAAGGAGCAGGATGCGGACGAGGCGCTGCGTTGCGGCGCAGTCGACGCAGTGGTTGCACCCGAATTACTCCGCGACGCAGCCACGACCCTCCTGAACCAGTGCATCGACGGCAAGCTCGACTACACGGCGAAGCGGCGGGAGAAACAGGAACCCCTGAAGCTGAACCAGGTAGAGGCAACGATGGTGTTCGAGACGTCCAAAGCCTTCGTTGCGGGCAAGGCCGGACCGCACTACCCGGCCCCCATCACCGCCATCAAGGTCATGGAGAAAGCCGCCGGTATGAGCCGGGACGACGCGCTGCGCGAAGAAGCCAGGGGCATCGCGAAGATGGCCGGCACGCTGGCAGCGAAGAACCTGATCGGTCTGTTTCTCGGCGACCAGCTGCTTGCGAAGAGCGGCAAGAGCCTTGCGAAGAAAGCCGGCAAAGTCGAACGCGCTGCCGTTCTCGGCGCGGGAATCATGGGCGGCGGAATCGCTTACCAGTCTGCACTGAAGGGCACGCCGATCATCATGAAGGACATCGCACAAGCCGGTATCGACCTGGGTCTGACAGAAGCCAGCAAGCTGCTCTCCAAACAGGTCGATCGCGGGCGGATGTCCGTCGCCGATATGGCGCGCGTTCTCAACAAGATTCAGCCTTCGCTCAGCTACGACGGTTTCGACACTGTCGATATCGTCGTCGAGGCCGTTGTCGAAAACCCGAAAATAAAGCACGCCGTGCTGACGGAAACCGAAGCGGAGATTCGCGAAGATGCGGTGCTGGCATCCAATACGTCGACCATTTCGATCACCCACCTTGCCGGGCCCTTGAAGCGGCCTGAGAACTTCTGCGGCATGCACTTTTTCAACCCGGTACACAGGATGCCGCTCGTCGAAGTGATCCGGGGCGAGAAGACGTCAGAGGACGCCATCGCCAGGACGGTCGCCTATGCGCTGGCCATGGGCAAGAAGCCGATCGTAGTCAATGATTGTCCGGGATTTCTCGTTAATCGCGTCCTGTCGCCGTATATCGGTGCTTTCATGGGACTCGTAAGGCGCGGCGTCGATTTCGTCACCATTGACCGCGTGATGGAACGCTTCGGCTGGCCGATGGGGCCCGCCTACCTGTGCGACGTCGTGGGCATCGACACCGGCGTGCATGCCGGCGCCGTCATGGCGGAAGGGTTCCCCGAGCGGATGAAGTACGACTTCAGGACCTGCCACGACGTGATGTTCGAAAACGAGCGCCTCGGGCAGAAGAATGGCCGCGGATACTACGCGTACGAGGCCGACAAGAATGGCCGCCCGAAGAAGGTGGTGGACGAAGAGGTCGCAGAACTTCTCGCCCCGGTCATCGAGGGCAACGAGACGCTCGATGACGAGACGATTGTAGATTCAATGATGATCCCGATGTGCCTCGAGGCCGTGCGTTGTCTCGAAGACGGCATCGCGGCATCCGCCACCGACGTCGACCTGGCGCTGATTTACGGGATCGGCTTTCCGCCGTTCCGGGGCGGCGCGCTTCACTACATCGACGACGTTGGCGTCGATAGATTCGTCGCCAGGGCCGACGAGCTTGCAGCGGGAGTGGGGCCGCTGAAAGCCATGTATGTACCCACTGACAAACTGCGTGAGATGGCCGCCGGTGGCGACGCCTTCTTCGGCTTAGCTGCGAGCGGGAGTAAATAAATGAGCCTGAATCCGAGAGATGCGGTAATCGTAGATTTCGCACGTACGCCGATGGGGCGGTCCAAGAACGGTTGTTTTCGCCATACTCGCGCAGACGACATGTCGGCCGCACTGATCGACGGACTGTTTGCCCGCAATCCCAAACTCGACCCTGCCGAAGTGGAAGATGTCCTGTGGGGCTGCGTCAACCAGACCCTCGAGCAAGGCGTCAATGTCGCCCGTACGTCGGCGTTGCTGTCGGTGATCCCGCACGAAGTGCCCGGCCAGACGGTCAACCGCCTCTGCGGCTCGTCCATGTCGGCGTTGCACAGCGCCGTGCAGGCCATCATGACGGGGAACGGCGATATGTTCGTGGTCGGCGGCGTGGAACACCTGGGCCATATCCCCATGACCCACGGCATCGACATCAATCCCGCTTTATCGAAGCATGCCGCGAAGGCCGCGGGTTCCATGGGCCTGACCGCGGAGTTGCTGGGCAGGATGCACGGCATCACGCGCGAGGCACAGGATGAATTTTCCGCCCGTTCGCACCAGCGAGCCCACCAGGCAACCGTGGACGGAAAATTTGCCGAGGAGATCATCCCGATCGAAGGCCACGACGCCAACGGTTTCAAAGTGTTGGTGGAACTGGACGAGACCATTCGTCCGGATACGACCGTCGAAGGGCTTGCTCAACTCAAACCGGTCTTTGATCCGAAGAATGGCACGGTCACAGCGGGAAGTTCTTCGCAGGTAACGGACGGCGCATCGTGCATGATCGTTCTGGCCGCCGAACGGGCGCAGGCGCTGGGTGTGAAGCCGTTGGCGCGGATCCGCTCGATGGCCGTCGCCGGCGTCGACCCGTCCATCATGGGCTATGGTCCGGTACCCGCGACACACAAGGCGCTGAAGCGCGCCGGGCTGAGCATGTCCGACATCGATCACGTGGAGCTGAACGAGGCGTTCGCCGCACAGGCGCTGCCGGTGCTGAAGGACCTGGGCCTGCTGGAGGTACTGGATGAGAAGGTCAACCTGAACGGCGGCGCTATTGCGCTCGGGCATCCGTTCGGTTGCTCCGGGGCGCGCATCACCGGCACCCTGCTGAACGTCATGCGACAGAACGAAGGTAGCCTGGGCGTTGCCACGATGTGCATCGGGCTGGGTCAGGGCATTACTACGGTCGTCGAGCGCGTATAGCGGAGCCCGAAATGCGTCCAATAGCGTTGTTGTCAATCCTGATGGTCCTGCCCTGCATTGCCCACGCAGACTTGAGTTCGTTTACTACCGGCCCGGTGATCGAAGACTACGGCCCGGTAGCCGATATCGGCATCACGCTGCCTGTCCCGAAAGATGCCGTGTTCCGGCACAGCTTCGATATCGGTGAACGCGCAGGCGATGGTGAATTGAACAGGACGCTGGTCGCGGCCGCGCGCTTCATCAACATGCATGCAAGGGCCGGTGTTGACGCAGACAGCATCAGAGTTGCCGTCGTGGTGCACGGGACAGCCGTCCACGACGTTTCGGAGAAGGCCACAGGCAACGCCGGATTGGTGGCGGCTTTGATCGATCATGGAGTGCGGATCATCGTCTGCGGCCAGAGCGCCGCGTACTATGACGTGACGACGGACGACCTCCTGCCCGGAGTGGAGATGGCGCTTTCCGCCATGACGGTACATGCGTTATTACAGCAGCAGGATTACTCGCTCAATCCGTTCTAAAGCACACCACGCGCGGTGGACTTGCTCCGGCCGAAAATAGCTCAGATGATGCGCCGCAATGCGCACGGGAATTCCGGCGTGGTGAATCGGTTGCTCGACCGGCACGCGGTTTTCGACGGAATATCTGAAACTTCGGCCCGAATTCGTGACCGTGTTTGAACTCATGAAGTGATACGCACGGGCGAATTTGCAATCAAAGTACAGGTGGAGGATAAAGGGGGATTGCACTGTGATGAACTTGCCGGAGCGAAATTATGAGTAGCGTACAGCCAATCAGCGAACCGAAATACGGTTTGAAGAAGAAGTATGAGAATTACATCGGAGGACAGTGGGTAGCGCCAACGGACGGCGAGTACTTCGAGAACATCTCACCGGTCAATGGCAAGACCATGACCATGGTCCCGCGATCGCAAGCGGCGGATATCGAGCTCGCGCTCGATGCGGCGCATGAGGCAGCGCCCGCATGGGGAAAGACGTCGGTTACCGAACGCAGTTCGATACTGATGAAAATTGCCGACCGAATGGAAGAAAACCTCGAGATGCTGGCAACCGTGGAAACCTGGGATAACGGCAAGGCCATTCGCGAGACGATGGCGGCCGATCTGCCGCTGGCTATCGATCACTTCCGGTATTTTGCGGGCGTTATCCGGGCGGAAGCCGGTGAGGTGAGCAATATTGACGCCAATACTGTGACGATGGAGGTTCATGAGCCGCTGGGAGTCGTGGGCCAGATAATACCGTGGAACTTCCCGATACTGATGGCAACCTGGAAGCTGGCGCCCGCATTGGCTGCCGGTAATTGCGTGGTCCTGAAGCCGGCTGAACAGACACCGGCCTCCATTCTCGTGCTCGCGGAACTCATCGACGACCTGTTGCCGCCGGGCGTCCTCAATATCGTCAACGGCTTCGGCCCGGAAGCCGGTAAACCGCTTGCCAGCTCACCGCGCATCGGCAAGATCGCATTTACCGGTGAAACCACGACGGGGCGGCTGATCATGCAGTATGCCTCCGAGAACATCATTCCCGTTACCCTCGAACTGGGTGGCAAGTCGCCGAACATCTTTTTTGAGAGTGTCGCCGCGAAAAATGATGAGTTTCTCAACAAGGCTATCGAGGGCTTCGTGATGTTCGCGCTGAACCAGGGCGAGGTCTGTACTTGTCCGTCGAGAGCGCTCATCCAGGAGTCCATCTACGACCAGTTCATGGACATGGCGCTTGATCGCGTTGCTGCAATCAAGATGGGCAGCCCTTTGGATACCTCGACGATGATGGGTGCGCAGGCGTCGAACGATCAGTTCGAGAAGATCTGCAATTACCTGGATATCGGCCGCGCGGAGGGTGCCGAGGTGCTGGCGGGCGGCAAACCCGCCCGAGTCGATGAATTCCCGGACGGCTATTACATCGAGCCGACCGTCTTTCTGGGCAATAACAAGATGCGGGTCTTCCAGGAGGAGATATTCGGCCCGGTGGTCAGCGTCACGACCTTCAAGGACGAAGACGAAGCCATGGAAATCGCCAATGACACACTCTACGGCCTGGGTTCGGGCGTCTGGTCAAGGGACGTGCACCAGGTTCACCAGTTCGCCGGCGGTATCGAAGCCGGGCGTGTCTGGGTGAATTGTTATCACCTGTATCCGGCGCACGCGTCATTCGGCGGCTACAAGCAGTCGGGCATTGGTCGCGAGACCCACAAGATGATGCTCGATCACTACCGTCATACCAAGAATATCCTGACGTCCTATGACAAGAACGCGATGGGATTTTTCTGAGTAACGGCATGTACGCACGCGTTGACGTGACTGACGAAGCCTGTCGGGTCATTGACCAGTTGCGGGAGGCACATGGGCCGTTGATGTTTCATCAAAGCGGTGGATGCTGCGATGGTTCGTCACCCATGTGCTTCCAGGACGGTGAATTCCGGGTTGGTGGCAGCGACGTTCTGATTGGTGAAATCCACGGTTGTCGCTTCTATATATCCAGGAGCCAGTTCGAGCATTGGCAGGACACCCATCTGACGATCGATGTCACGCCGGGGCGCGGCGCGAGCTTCTCGCTCGAAATACCACTCGGGGTGCGCTTCGTAACCAAGTCGCGACTGTTCACCGAGGAAGAGAAACAGGATCTTTTGCCGGTTAGCAGTGGTTCCAGCTAGGTAATGCAAAAGCGCCCCCTCACGGGGGCGTTTTCTTATTTGGCGCGCCCGGAGAGATAGATTCGGATCGGCTGGTGCCGATCCTCACCCCTGCGGGGCGCCTGCGGCGTCCAAAACGCTCACGCGTTTTGTCGAACAGCAGTCCTCATCTTCATCCACAACACACCAAAAGAAAAAGGGCCCCCGATGGGGACCCTTTGTCTTTTGGCGCGCCCGGAGAGATTCGAACTCCCGACCGCTCGGTTCGTAGCCGAGTACTCTATCCAGCTGAGCTACGGGCGCATTGTCTGTTTCGCGGTCGTCCCGCGAGGGCCGCACATCTTACTGTCCCGGGGTGCTCCCGTAAAGGCCGAAGGCTCCCTAATCCACTGTGCCGCCGGGGCCGCGGTGTCCCGCCGGCAGCGAGAAGAACTGCAGTTCCTCGAGTTCCCCGCCCAGCTTGCTCTGCGCGGCTGCGGGCTCGGCCCGGAGGCGCTCGACCCATCGAGCCGCCTCGGTCATGTAATGATCATAGAGCTGCTTCCTGAGTGGCAGGGACAGGATCGCCGGCTCGCCCACGTCCTTGGTCAGAGCGGCATCCAGCGAGAATTGCGGCAGCTTGACCGATGCCTCACGGTGCTCCCAGAAGCCCGTGCACAAGTCAAAATCGTAGAGCCCCAGGAATTCGTGGCCGTGCCGGGCGATGAAACAGACCGCTCCAATGATGTAATCGACCTCCGCATCATCCATGACCCAGTGCAGGCCGATCCGGCACCAGCCGGGCTTGATTCCGCAGTAGCCGTCCTGCACCGCATGGCGATAGCGCTCGGAAGTCGCGTCATCGATACCGAGCAGGCGGTGCCCGTAGGGGCCCGCACAGGAGCATCCGGCCCGCGACTGTATGCCGAACAGGTCGTTGAGCAGCGCGGTGACGAACTTGTGGTGCAGGTACTTGCCGTCCGGCGACTTGATATTGAAGGAAATAATACTGACACGGCGCTCCGGGTCCGGATTGCCGAGAATCTCGATGCCGTCTTCACTACGAAAGCGATTCATCGCCCGCGTGGTGAATTCGTGCTCGCGGCGGTGAATCCTGTCTACGCCGACGCGGTCCTTGATCTGAAATACGAGCGCCGCTTTCATCGTCTGCAATACGCCCGGCGTGCCGGCTTTCTCGCGTTCCTCGATGTCCTTGATGAAATCCTGGTCGGTCTTGCTCACGTAATCGACCGTGCCACCGGCGCCGACGCTCGGCGGCAGCTCGCCGTGATAGATGCGCTTGTTGAACACGAGCACGCCGCTGGAGCCCGGGCCGCCGAGGAACTTGTGCGGCGAGATGAAGACCGCGTCGATGCTGGGATCCTCTCCTGCATTCTTGGGCGCGGGGTTCATATCGATATCGACATAGGGTGCGCATGCCGCATAGTCGAAGCACGCCATGACACCGTGCTTGTGCAACAGTGTCGCAATCGCCTTCACATCCGTTTTGATGCCCGTGACGTTGGATGCCGCCGAGAACGAACCTATACGCAGCCGTCCCTGGTATTTCGGATCCTGCAGCAGCTCTTCGAGATGCCCGAGGTCCACCTGCCCCGTCGCATCCAGGCGCACCTCGATGGTGGTCGCAAGCGACGTGCGCCACATGATCTCGTTGGAGTGATGTTCATAGGGCCCGACGAATACGACTGGGCCCTTCTCATTGAATACCTTGCGGAAACACTCACTGTCGATCTCGCAATCCGGCATGTCCATGACATCGAACAGCTGCTGCCGTGTCGCGGGCGCCAGCGCCACGCCGACGATCTGCTGCAGCTTCTCGATGGCGCCCGTCGCGCCCGTGCCGACCGCGACGATACGGCCGTCCGGGCCTGCATTCACCGAGTCCTTGATCGCCGTCTCGGCCTCGTGCAGCAGCTGCGTCATGCTGCGGCCGGTGATGTCGTCTTCCGTATGCGTATTCGCGTAAACGCGCTGCAGGCTCTGCAAATACGACTCCACGAAGCGCAGGCAGCGGCCGGAAGCCGTGTAGTCGCAATACACCATCAGGCGCTCGCCGAACGGCGTCTCGAAGGTCGAGTCGACGCCGACGATCTGTTGCCGCAGGTACGCGGGATCCAGCCGTTGATTACTATCCATGGGACGAATTTTACCTGACCCGGGCTGACGCCGGGCGCTTTTGTGGGTAGGGCACTCGCCCTACTCCTCCGGTGTTTTGACCGCTTCCTCGATCGAAGCCGAGATCTTGCCGGGCACGTTCATGTTGGCCGTGAACGCGCGATAGCCCGAATCCCAGAAGTAGAGCTGCATGCGCCACATCTGGCCGTACTGATAAACGCGTGTCTTGCCGGCTTCACGCACGACAAGGAGGTCCGTCGGCAGCGCGGCGACATGATCCACCCCGGGGTACGGCGCGTTATCGGTTTTGTCCTTGCCGCGAAAACTCGAATTGATGTGCACCATGCGATTTTCGATGTACGGGTTGGTCAGGCCGATGTAGACCGCGTCGTCGCGGACGGGGATCCGGGTGACAATCTCCCAGCCATACGGAAACGTCTCGTCGGAAATTTCGCCCGCCTCCAGCCTGGCCACCACCCGATCGACGACCGCCTCAAAATTCTCGGCGGTGTCCTCTTCGATCAGCGACTGGCTCTTCTCCCAGGTGCGGAACTTGGTCATCATCCGCGCCGGGCCGTCGCCCTTGTACTTGTTGTAGTGCTTTTCCTTGCGGATCGGTTCGGCCTGCTCGCTCACCGCCTCGCCGGGTAACGCTGAGACGAGCCCCCGCAGTTCGTCAGCGGCGCTGCGCGCTGCAGAAACGAGTTTGTCGTAATTCGGCGAATCGGCGTAATACACCATCGCATGCGCAACCGGGTTTGCCATGTTGACGACCGTCTTCTGCTCATCGCCCCAGGTGAAGACGGCAACGCGCAGGATCTGCGCGGACACCGTGCGCGGTTCCTCCGCGCGGGCTGCATCGATGTACCCGGGTGAAGTGAATACGAAGACCGTCGCCCGCTGCGCGTCATCGGGCACGCGCACATCGAGCGAGCCGTGAAGCTTCAGCGAAGAGCCGGCGGCGGCTGCCTCGATTGCGGCAGCCGTCTCAGCAAACGAGGCATCAGAACGATAGACCGTCTCGAAGATGCCGATCTCGTCCTCGGCCTGTGCTGGCAGTGCCAACAGCACTGCCAGCACAACAGCCGCGATCCTTCGCACGATTACTTGCCCGCGCCGAAGCGATAGGCAAACTCGAGTTCGTACTGGCTCATGCTGAGCTCGATCTTCTGCACCGGATCGAAGGCGCTCTGGCCGCTAACCGAATTCTCGGGCGCGTACATGAAAGACACCGAGAACTGGTGACCGTTATCGCGATTGCGTGTCCAGCCGAAGGTGATGTGCTGTTCCATGACGCCGGGCGCCAGGATGTTGAACAGTACGTCCGCGGCCTGGACCGGCTGTTCGCCGTAGCTGTAACCGAAGCGCCAGAGATTCCTCTCGTCCGTCGCCCACTCGAAACCGAGCTTGTACGTAGTCATGTCATCCCAGCCGAAACCGGCGCCCTCCTCGCCACCGAGGCAGGGCTCCACGCTGGTACCGCCCAGCGGCAGCAGGTTGCAGGCAAACAGGTTGGCCATCGGGTTACCGACGGAGTCCACGTCGCTGAAAGCGGTCTGCTCGACGTCGAAATTGATCCGCAGGTAGTCCGTTGCAAGGAACGAAAAACCGACTTTGATGCTCGACGGAATGTCGAAACCGCCGGCATTGGCATACAGGTCGGAGTAATCGTCGAACTCGCTCATCGACATCTTCGACTGGTAGCCGACGCCGAGGCTGAGCCGGTCGGTGATGCCCCACCAGATTCCCGCGGCGAGACCGAAGCCAGTAGAGATATCGTGGCCGTTGTCACTCAGGGAATCCACCTGGGTGATATCGCCGGTGGTGGCCAGTGTCTTCGTGACCGCCTGGAACGTCTGCACGCCCCTGGCTTCGAACATCTGCACGCCGAATACAGGACCAATGCCCCACGCGAAGTTGTCGCCGATCATCGCCGAGTAGTTCAGGCTGAGGAACGCCTGCGACAGGTCGACGCCCGCATTGCCGGCGCAGAAAGGACCCGGCCCTGTGGCAGGGCCACCGGTATCGGGATCCACGCCGCAGAAGAACGACGTTGCAGATGCATTGCCGTCGTCCCAGTCCGTATTCATGCCGCCGCGGCCGTAGAACGCGAACGAGATATTGCGATCGTTACTCAGGCTCCAGTTCTTGGCGACGTAGGGGATCGGGAAAAACTCGCTGCTGCTGTCGATTTTTCCGGGAGCAATCGAGTGTGTTGGCAGAAAAACGCCCGACCCGGGAGCAACTTCAATCGGGAAGCCGCCCGATGACGGCTCAAACGCCTCGTAACTGCGCATCGGGCTGAAAAAGGCGAGGCCCGCCTCCCAGCTGTCGCTCATGAATACGCCGAGCGCCGGGTTCGATGCTGTCATTATCGTGCCCATGTCGGCGTTGGAACCAATACCGGTGCCGGCCATGCCTTTCGACTGCGTGCCAACGCCGTGCGTGAAGTAGCCGTTGGTCGCCAGTGCCGAACCGCTGGACACGATAAGTACCGCTGCAGCAATACTGGCCGCAGCGCGTCTGAAGTTGGAACTCATTACTTTTACCTCCTGCCAAACGAGTCGTACGACTCTGGCAAATCGACAAGGTCCACGCGCCCCCGCACGCACACCGGTTTATTAATTTTTCGCGTCGCGCGCCCCGCAGAACAGGTCGTGCAGGGTCTCCATGACCTTGGTCGCTTCGTCGCCGGCCAGCGAGTAGAAGACCGACTGGGCTTCTTTCCGCGCCGAGACGATTTTCTCCCGCCGCAGCACGGCCAGGTGTTGTGACAACGCGGACTGGCTCAAACCGAGAATGCTCTGCAACTCGCTGACCGTCTTCTCGCCTTCCGACAGCTGGCAGAGAATAATCAACCGCCATTCGTTGGCCATCGCCTTTAGCAGTTCGCAGGCGTTTGACGCCATGTCGTGGAGCTCCGTGAGCTCCCTGAAGTCGTCCGGCGCGATCGTTTTCTGCGTGTCAGTCATTGTGTCGAGTCTGGTAGACACGGGTTATTCGCAACCAGCGAACCCCTCGGAGTCCATCTTCGCTTCGTACGGTCCGGCAACGTCGCTGCCGACGACGAGCGAGCCCTTGACGCTGTCCCAGTCTTCCGGCTTCAGGATAACGAGCCAGCCGGCTTCGTACGGATCGTCGTTCGCCAGGCTCGGGTTGGCCATCAGGTCCTCGTTGACCGCGACGACTTCGCCGCCCGCAGCCGACTTCGCGGGACCGACCCATTTGCCGGACTCGAGTGTGCCGCAGGATTTGCCGGCCCGGACTGAGCGCCCGACCCGTTTCGGCGTGTAGGCGACAAGCTTGCCCGCCATGGCCGTCGCGACGGCAGTCATACCGATCTTGACGTTGCCGTCACCCTGTTCCTGGAACCAGATGTGGTTCTCTACGTCGTACAAGAGGTCGTCAGGCAGATTACATCCACGTACAGATGGCATGGCTATGCCTCCTTTATCTTCAATGTCCCGGCTTCGGAGCCCGTTCGGATCGGCCGTGATGAACAACAAAAATCGCCCAGCTGGGCGATCTGCATCTTGCCGCTGATGAACAGATACAGGTGATTGGATACCATCATCATCATCTGCAAACGATCAGTAATTTCCGCAGCGTCGGGCTGCAGCTTGAGCAGATTGTAATGATAAGCAACTTCCCGGCAGGTCTCGCGGCAGGCGTTGAAACTCGGGTCGCCTTTCGCGCCCTGGCGGTGCAGCGCGAGCAGGCGAAAGCCCTCCCGTTCGTCCTGCGTCGGGACGTCGCCCTTCGCCGTTACCCAGTGCTCGAGCACTTCCTCGGCGAGCGAGAGCAGTTCATCGGCACCGGCCTGTGCGTCCGGGTTGGCACCCGCCGCCTCGATTGCGGTTTCGATGTCCGCCAGCGACCTCAACCGAGACCCTTTTCTTTGAGGAAGCCGATCGAGTCGGAGATGTTCTCGTGAACGCCGACCTTCCGCGCCTTCAGCCCCAGTGCCATGCCGAGCAACTGCGTGAAATAGAGAATCTTGATGTCGACCTTCTCGCCGAGCGTTTTCTCCGCGCGGATCTGGTGCATCTCGAGACCGGAGTGGCACGTAGGGCACTCTGTCGCGATGACGTCGGCACCGGACATCTTCGCTGCCTTGAGGATATTGAGTACGAGCTTCGTCGACGTGTCGCTGTCGGACAGCGTATGCGCCCCGCCGCAGCATGCGGTTTTCAGCGGGAAGTCGACGTTTTCTGCGCCGGCGGCTGCCAGAAGGTCGTCCATGAAGTGGGGCTTCGACGTCGACTCGCTGCCCGGCCCCTGGTCTTTCTCGGGGAAAATGTGGCGCGGCCGCGTGTACATGCAGCCATAGTAGTTCGCGACCTTGATGCCCGATAGCGAATTCTTGACGCGCTCGCGGAGGCCATCCTCGCCGATCGTTTCCTTGATCCAGTCGAGCGCATGGATGGTCTCGACCTGGCCGGACTCGTAGGTCTTGTGACCCGCCTTCTTCGACAGCTTGTCGACGACCTCCACCGAGTCCTTGTCGTTGGCAAGATCGTATTCGGCTTTCTTCAGGTTGTGATAGCAGCCATTGCAGGGCGCCATGACAACGTCCATGTCCATCTCGTTTGCCGCAACGGACATGACGCGCGACGACAGGTAAGTCTGCAGCTTCGGGTCGACGTTCTTGACCTCCATCGCGCCACAGCAGTTCCAGTTCTTGACCTCCACGAGGTCGAGACCCAGCGCCTTGCCGACCGCCTTGGTCGAGCGGTTGTAGGAATGGCCCGTACCCTCGAGCGCGCAGCCCGGGTAGTACGCGACCTTCTTGTATTTTTCCTTCGTCGTCATCAGTATCGGTTCCTCAGGCTGCGACGTCCTGTTCGGGGCGCTTTGCCAGTGCCGCCAGGTTCAACGCTTCCGCGCGCTTGTGCTCCTGCTCGTCGATGTATTCCTGCATGGCCTTCGATGCCGCATCCCAGTTATCGGTGCGCGGCGCCACCAGCGTCGCGAGGCCCATGCGCGTCAGCATCCCGACCGGCAGGTGACGCAGCATGCGTTTGGTCATCTCGATCATCCAGTCCTGCATCAGCGCCTGCTTCGTGCGCGCGAAGAAGCGTCGTATTGTTCGGCTCTCCTCGATCTTGCCGGTCTTGACGATCTGTTCCGTGAACACTTCGTCGAAGTGCATCGACGGTGATTTCGGTGTGTGCCCCTTGAGCTCCAGCCAGTGCGACGTCGCCTTCATGACACCCTCGGGGAAGACGTCGCGCGGACAGGCGTAGGTGCACTTGTTGCAGGACACGCACTGCCAGATGATGTCCTTGTCACGAAGGAGTTCTGACTCCATGCCCATACGGATCAGGTAGATCCAGTAGCGCGGGTTAAAGTCCGGGTTGATGGCGTTCACGGTGCAGGAGTTCGTGCACGAGCCGCATTGCCAGCAGCGGTGGATGTGTTCGCCGCCCGGCAGCGCCGCGATTTCGTCCTGCATTGCCTCGTTGTAATCGGTTACGACGCGCGCCTCGATGAACGTGCTCCAGTGACCCGACACGTCGACACCGTCGATCACCAGCTCGTCGTGGGTCTTGAGGTTCTCCGGACGGATCAGTGATTTTTCATGAATTGGCATTCGTTTTCGCCTGCTTCAGGAGTGGGGTGTCATCGATGACGAAGGCTTCGCCATCGATCGATTTCAGACGCGTGCGCCCGCTGCCGGGCCTCACACCATCGAGGCCGAGCAGCCGTCGCGTATGCTGCATCGGGTCCTCCGGCGCCGAGAAGTCGGTGCGCAGGTAGCTTCCGCCCTGCTCGCAGATGTACTGCGCATAGACCTGGGCGCACAGGATATCGACGTACTGCAGTATGTCGCGGAAGAAGCCGTTCTCGCTCAGGAACTGGCTGAGTTCCTCGCGCAGCATCAGGTAAGTGCCATAACCGTCGCCCACCGGGATCGTGATGTGGTCGACGTTCTCGCCGTGCCAGATCTCCCGCAACACGCCGGTATTGGCCTTCGCATCCCATACCCAGCGGTTCATGAGTGGGAATCGCTCGGGCTCGACGTTATGCATCGTCTCGGTCGCAAGGTCGCGGACCCAGCGATGCTTCTTGTCGTTGGGGAAGCGCGCGCAGAAAGCTTCGATGCGCGAGTCAACCGGCTGTTCGTGATCGAAGAGCCCCGCGAGCCCTTCCCGGACTTCCGTGAAAGCATCTTCGTTCAGCCAGGGGCCAACGCGCCTGCGCACGGTCGCCATGAACGTGCACAAGCCCATGAACGCCTCGCGCTCGAGATTCTCGACGTCATCCATGGCCTGCTGGAACATGGTGCTCTTGAGCTTCAGCGCATCGACGTAACGCTCGATGCCCCCATGCTCTTCCGCGCCCGCCACCATCGCCTGTATGCCGGCACGCAGCGCGTCGCCCGACAGCTCGAGCACTGGGCGCTCGACGTCATTGGGCTTGATTGCGGAAAGGAACCCCATGCAGACTTCAGGCCGTCTTGCCGATTGACGCCTTGAGACCCGACAGCACGGACATCGCCGCCGCGTGTCCCTGTGCGATCGAGTCATCGATGGTCTCGGGGCCGGTTGCCGCGCCGGCGACGTAGACGCCGGGCCGCGAGGTCTCGCCCATCGCGCCATAGCGATTGGCGGCACCGATGTGGCCGTGTTCCTCGAGATCCACGCCGAATATTTCCGAAATCGTCGGGTTGTCGACGTTCGGATCCATACCGATGGCGTGCACGACCATGTCGAAAGGAATCGTGATCGGCCGCTTCACCAGCGTATCCTCGCCCTTGACGATGAGCTTCTCGCCGTCCGAGGTAACCTCCGCGATGCGCGCCTTGATGTACTTGACCTTGAACTCTTCCTGGCTGCGCCAGTAGTACTTCGTCTCGTACAGGCCGAACGTACGGATATCCATGTAGTAGATGTAAACATGGCAGTCGGGAATCTCTTCACGGATTTCCATGGCCAGGTTCGACGACACCGTGCAGCAGATCTTCGAGCACCACTCGCGGCCGATCTGTCGATCTCGCGAGCCGACGCAAAGCAGGATCGCCACGCGCTGCGGCTTGCGGCCGTCTGACGGGCAACGCACGCCCTGCCCCGACGAGATCATTTGCTCGACCTGCGTCGTGGTCACGACGTCGGGGAAGGTACCGAAACCCCACTCCGGTTTGTTGACCGAATCGAAGTGCGTAAATCCACTACAGAGTATTGCGGATTCCGCATCCAGGGTATCGCCGTTGGACAGTTCCGCTGTGAAATTGCCGGGTGTGCCGTCGAACTTGTTGACAGTCGCGCCAGTGATCACCTTGACCTGGTCATCGTCCTCGACACGTTTAACCATGCCGCCGATGGCATCCTTCGCCCATTCGCCGGTTGGCACGAGCTTCGCGTAGCCGGAGAGTATTGGCGCACCGCCGAGCTTGTCTTCCTTCTCGACGATGACGCTTTCTTTGCCGACCGTGGCAAGGCTGTGGGCGGCAGCGAGTCCGGCGGGGCCACCGCCGAGTATCAGTACGGGTTTGCTCATTTCAGTCGCTCTACGGGTTGGAACCCGGGGCCGGACGTGATCATCTTGCGCGGGTCATAGAGCGTCTCGCCCTTGCCGGCCTCCACGTCCTTCAGGTAAGCCTCGAATTCCGCTTTTTTCTGTTCCCAGTCGATGCCCAGCTTCTCCATCAGCGTCTCCGTCGATGAAGCGTGCCAGTGAGACTGGACGATCTTGTAAGGGTGCGCACCACAAAGGAGCGCCGCGACCTGGCAGTCCGCCAGGACCGGCAAGTCAACCGCCTTGCCGGCCGCGGCACCGATCCACTGGTTTTTGTCCAGCGTCGTGATGCAGCCGGTGTCGTGGCCGACCATCACGTCTGCCCGTGCTTCTTCCTGCGCCACGCGAATCTTGCGATCGATGGCAAAAGAACGCGTGAACTCGCGCTCGGAAATGATGTGGCGGAAGCCGAAGCCGCAGCAGTCGTACCAGGTGCGGTAGTCGATGACCTGCATGCCGAGCGATTCGAGCACGCCCGTCGTCACGGCCACACGATTGCCGCCAAGGATCTTGTCGTCGTAGATCGCATCCTCGGGCACCATCTTGTAAACGTGGCAAGCGGGGTGGACCGTGGCACGGATATGGCCCGCGTCGATGACTTGCCGCTTTGCGATCTCGTCGCGCATCACGTGCAGCCACTCGGAGTAGTGAACGACCTCCTCGGGGATGAGCAGCTTGCCGTCGACGAGCCGGCCCAGCTTGCCGAGAATCTTCTTGACGCGTTCGCGCAGCTTCGCGGAGTGGATCAGGTAGCCGCGGACCTCCTTGTAATTGCCGAACGAGGTGCCGCAATGCACAAGGGGGTAATAGTAGCCTTCCGGCAAGCCTTGAGATTTTGCACTCACATAGGCCTGGTGGAAGTTACGCAGGAAGACGGCTGCCAGGCTCTCGATGTTGCCGATGCCGGAACCGTGATAGTTCCAGGCGGTGCACGACGTCTGGTCTGTCTCGTCCAGGTAGTCGATGTCCATCTCGTTCATGAGCCACAGCAGCGACGCCGGGTAGCCCGGGATGTTGCCGCACTGGCCGCAGGACTTGTGGTGCCAGAGCTGCGTGGTCGGGACTTTCTTGTCCCAGCCATACAGGGTCTTGACGGTGACGGGTTTGTGTTCGTCGCCGACCCGGTGAACGAGGATCTCGCCGTCCTTCTCGAGTTCCCACATCGCGTCGCGCACGTCCTCGACGCGGCTCTTGTTGGTGAGCATCGAGCGCTTGTTGACGATCTGGTCGACCCAGACGGTCGCCACATGAGCCTCTTCCTTGCTCAGGTTGGCGTCCTGCCATTCCGAACCGTGTCCCGTAAATCGCTCTTCGCCGTTCCCGTTTCCGTTGCCTGTCGTCATGTCACACGTCCCCTACAGTCGTATCAGTCGTCGTCCTGTTCGTCGAGCCAGTCTTCGTAGTCATCACGTTTCTCATCCATGATGTCGCAGATGACGTCGAACAGGTTTTCGTCAATGGTTTCGAGGCTGTCGAGCACGCCGGTCTCTTCCCAGATCGTGTAAAGCTCGACAGATGTTTTGAGGTTGACCTCCCAGGCCGTCGCCGTGGTGTGCAGCGTGGGCATCGGGATGGCCTTGCGCAGCGTCGTCAGCGGCGCGTCGACCTTCGAGATATTCGGACCCCAGTCGGCAAAGCCCTCGGGGTTGATCATGTCCGGTGACAGCTGATTGCCGGTCGAGATGAGCTTCAGCATCACCCGGCTGAACGGCCGCAGCACGCTCTTGGCCGACTCCATGCCGTGCTTTATCGCCACCTCGCGCATGAGCATGACGAGGCCGCCGGGCGAATTGCCGAACGGGCAACGCGCGGCACAGGTGTAGCACTGCGCACAGGACCAGATCTTCTCCTGCATCGCGTCATGGATGCCCTCGAGGTTCTCGGTCCAGAGGAGCTGCACGATTTCTCGCGGGCTGAAGTCGTAGTAATGAGCCGCCGGACAGGTCGCCGTGCAGATGCCGCAATTGAGGCAGCCATTCAGCTCGTGGTCGTAGCGCAGGTCAGCCTGGATGTCCTGGAATATCTCTTCCAGCTGTTCCCGCTCGACCGGTGGTGTGTCCGAAACCGGATCGCCGATGAATTCCTGTACCCGGGAGGTAGTTGAGTGAGACATAGCCTGGAACCTGCGTGTTAGTAAGAAAGAACCCGGCAGTCTTCTTCCATGACCTGTTCGATCAGGTGCGCGCCGCCGACGATACCTTCGCACTCGGGGATCAGGTCGTCCTCCGTCATGTCGAAGAGATCGAGATTCGGCGAGCAGCAATAGAACTTGGCGCCCGCCTCGTGCGCATCCTGGATAAAGCTGTAAACCGACTTGGGCGAGCCTTCCTTGACGAACAACTCCTCGGCTACACCCTTCTTCATGAGCCTGCCGGACGTCGCCGTGCAGATGACGTCGACCTCGTAATCCATTGCCGCGGCGACGGTCGCCTGGAAGATCGGGGCGCCAAGTTCCTCGCCGTTTCGTGGGTCGGTATTCGCCATGACGATGATCAGTTTTTCAGCCATCTTGATAGTGTCCTCTCGGTCTTCGGGCGCCGGCCGGCGGCCGTCCAACAGTTAATTAGCATATACTAAATTACCTGCTTGTCCAATTCATCCGCCGTCAGGTCTGCCGCCCTCGGCGACGACATCAGTTGGGTGCACTGCACAAGTCCGGTCATGATCGGCACAAGCTCGTCTTCGATCGTGCGCTGCATTGAACGCAGTGCTTCGAGACCTTCAGCTGCGTTCCCGGGAACCTCCTCGAACTCCATGATCAGGTCCTCGACCATGCCGAGCTTAATCCCGGGATTACCGACAAATCCATACGAGTTATCACCGACACGAAAGATGGCCGGGGTATTGCTCCCGGTCACCGCCAGCACGTCGGCATCGTCCGGCAGCACGGGCCGGTCGCGCATATAGATGACCTGGTGAAACGACTCGGGCAGGAAGCCGTTCAATGCGTCGTCCCGCGTACGGTTCGCAACGCAGGACTCGAACACGAGGTCGGCGGGCTCGGACCCGCCCCCGGCGGCGATGGCAAGGATCTGTGCGCCGAGTCCGAAGCCGACCACCGGCGTACCCTCGTCGAGCCGTTGCTTCGTCAATTCAATTTCCCTGTCCAGGGTCGGCAGGTCGCGCGTGCCGGCTGAACCCCAGGGCCCGCCGCCAAGCAGGAACAGGGCGTCAGCCGGCAGTTCGGGCGTCGGCAGCTTGCCGCCGCCGGCGAACGGCCGGAAATACTGGAAGCGGATGCGACGGCCTTCGAGGTGGTCCTCCATCAGGCCCAGGTATTCGCCGGAGGTGTGCTGGATGACCGCGACGACGTTCATCGCCGTCTCGCCGCGCCCGGCGAGTTTGAACGCGTCACCTGCGTTGCTGCACTCACCCATTGGCAGCTCCCTGCTCCAGCGCGTTGGCAATCGACGCCTTGAAGTCGGCCGGCCCCACGCTCAGTGTGTCGACCTCGGTCTCGTCAAAGAACTGCTCGATCGCGGGATCGACCTCGTCGAGCCGCACGCCGGCGAGCGCGGACTCGAGATCGAACACAAGTCGCGGTGGCGTGACGAAAAAGTCACCGCTGATCAGCACCCGCTGCAATAGCGACTGCGCCGGGCCCTCGAGCTTGACGAAGGCATTGATCGTGCCGCCCGCGCCCGTGTGCGTACCGGCCAGCACCTGCTCGTCGGCCGCGGGGTTGTCGATCTCCTTCAGGAACTCCTCGGTGCCGATTTCCTCGTCGAAATACCGGCGCGCGAGCTGTTCCTCTGCGGCGGTGATCTCACCGTAGTCGGCCTCGATGCCCAGCACATCGCTGAAGCCTCTCACCAGCGCGACCTTGATGAGTTCCAGGTCCGGCGTCTTCGCGCCCAGCAGTTCTTTCAGGGTGACCACGCGCTGCGCCGCGGAATCCAGTTCGCGCTTCGCCAGTTTGTCCTGCGGTACCCGCAACGCACTCACCATGCGCTGCGCGTTGAGGTCGACCAGTACCGTACCCTGGTAAATCAGCACGTCGCCGTCGTAGAACCCGCCGGTACCGCTGATCTTGCGGCCGCCGACCTCGATGTCGTTGCGCGGCCGGAACCGGGCGTCCACGCCCAGGGCCTGCAGGCCGGCTGCCGCGGCGTTACAGATCTCGCGGGCCAGGTCGGGCAACGCCGCGATACCGAGCGAGGCACGGTGAAAGACGAGTTCCCAGCCGAGCTGGCCCTCGTCGAGATAGATGGCGCCGCCGCCCGTGATGCGGCGTACCGTGCCGATACCGTGTTTCGCGCAATAGTCGAGATCGATCTCCCGGCTCAGGTCCTGGTGACGCCCGATCAGCGCGGTCGGCGGAAAACTCAGGAAGCGGATCGTGTCGGGCACCCGGTTCGCCTGGCGCTCCTCGATGAGCGCCGCGTCGAACGCGATATTGGCGCGGCCTTCACGCACACCCGTATCGATGATCCTGAATGTGGCTGGCATAGGTAGTTTCGCTTACTCGGCCCGCACCGGGATATCGAGCTGCTTGCGGATCTTCTTCAGATCTTTCTTTTTCGGCTGGAACGGATAGCTCGCGATATCGCTCGGCGGCGAGTCGCCGTACGGCCGGTCGCACGCCGATATGTCGTCCTGGAACTTGCCCGGGCATCCTGACGTCCGGAATGCGATACCTTCGTCGATGATCGCCGACAATTCCCTCTCGGGAATTCCGTAGCTCTTGACGCGACCGAGGTCGTCGAACCTCATCTGCTCCACCCGCACGCCGCGATAGTCGATCAGGTAACGCGCCAGCTGCACCCGGCGCCACTGGTCGCGCGGTGTTGCGGGCAGGTGGTCCATGAGCGAGCCCTGTTCCGGAAAAAAGCAGAACAGGTGGCTGTGACCGCCGAGGTCGACGAGTTCCTGTACCAGGTTAAGGACCTCATACTCCGTCTCGCCCATACCGACGATAATGTGTGCACCGAATTTCTGCGGCCCGAAGATATCTTTCGCGTCCTGCAGGATCTCCCAGTACTTCGACCACTTGTGCGGGGACTGAACGCCTTTGCCGCGCGTGCGGTCGAACACATCGGGAGTGGCGGCATCGAGGGCGACAGTAAAAATGTCGGCACCGAGATCGCGGGTCTTTTGCACGTCTTCGCGCGTCATCGTCGTCGGGTTCGACAGTATCGAGACGGGGATCGCGTCCGGGTCGATGCGATCGGTCCACTGCTTCAGCACGGTGAACGTGTCGTCTTCCGAGCGCGGGTGCGTAATCATCGAGATGCACATGCGGTGGAACGGACTGTTCACGGGGTCCTGCGCCACGATGTCGATGATCTCGCTCATCGGCACCGCTGGCCAGTCGACGCGAATGAAATTGCGATCGGCATAGTCGCGATCCGCCTCCCTGTGCCTTGCGAGACCGCAATACGCGCAGTTCGCGCGGCAGCCTTCCGGGTAGGTCAGGAGCAGGTTCAGGCAACGCGTGCATTCGCAACCGTGCATTCGGCCGCTCATGATGCCGAGGGTGATCGCCGCCGCCGTCGACAGTTGCACGTACTCGGGCGACTTCATGTGCGGCGCCAGTATGTTGTTGTTCGGCAGGTACACGCCCTGCGGCGGAATGTCATTGGCCTTGACGTTGCGGCCATTGCGACGACCGACGGGCGTCTTGTCGGGGAACCGGGGCTGCATGGCCTCGAATGCGTTGTAGTCGCTTTGCGTCTGCGTGCTGTGCGTCGCCGGCGCCGACTTCTGTTCAATACAGCTCATACCAATAAAACCCCTGTTGTCTCAGGCCGCGCAGGAACGCGCGATGGAAAGATCGTTGCCGCTGCCGAGCTTGATCGAGCAGCAGGAATGGGCCTGCGTGAACGGCCGTCCGATCGTGTGCGCGACGGACACGGCGCCATCGGCCGGAAACGCGATCCCGTCGAGGCCGGCCATGATGGCGTAGGCGTCAGTAACGCGTTTGTGCATGCCGGGCGGCCGCGCACAGCCGAGCAGTACCTGCTGGTCCGGCAGCCGCGCACGTGCCTCGCCGAAAATCCGTCCCACGTCGGACGTCTCAGGAGTAATGAAGGTGCCCGGCCTGGCATAGAACGGCATGATGACTACCAGCACCAGGGCCGTGACGGGGTAACGGCTGACCATGTCCAGCGCGTTGGCCTCACCGAGGATGTGTCCGTAGTGCAGCCCGATGACGATGTGCGGCGTAACCTCCATCGACGTCGTGCACAGCGCCGCCAGCGTCTGCTCGAAATCGTCGACGGCACGATCGAGGTTGTAGACCTCGTTTATCGTCTCCTGCGCACCGATCACGTCCATCATGACCGTGTCGACGCCTGCCGACTCCATGGCCCTCGCGCGCCTCTCATCGAGCAGCGCGCTGTGAATCGCCACCTTCAGCTGCGGGTAGTCGTTCTTGAGTTTCTCTACGACGGGCAGGTAGCGGCCGTAATTGATCTCGTTCTTCTTGTTCGAGCCACCCGAGAGCAGGAAACCATTGAGACCCTCGGTCTCGATCAGCCGCCTCACCTTCTGGTCCAGGACTTCCGGCCGCGTGGCCGGAATCATCGGCTCGAGAATTTTTTTCTGGCAATGATCGCAGTTGAGTCCGCATGCCGCAGCAGTAATCGAAAACGCGGGAAAGCTGTTCTTGTTGCAGCCGCTCAACTCGGAGCTTTCGTATTCCTTGAACGTCGGCGTCGAAAAACGGATGGGACGCGGCGCGGAGTCCTGCGCCCGCTGCTCGAATTCGTCGACAAGAGCCCGATCGAGCTCGGCATCTTCCAGGTCCTCGATTTCCGCCAGCGCCTCAAACCATGTCATTGCCAGTTTCCCTCTATGCTGTCTGCGATCGACTTTACCGTATCCCTCACCGTACCGGCATTCGGACTGTCCGCAAGGGTGTTATACCAGCGGACGTCGACGTCTTCCTCGTCCACCAGGTCGCACTCCATGCCATGCAGCAGGTCGATGGCTTGCTGCGGCAGTTCGTCCGGAATCGCCTGTCCGCTGATCCTGCCCCACAGGCCGGTCCAGTAACGCGTAAGCGTCCAGGGATTGTAACCGCCACCGCCGAGGATCACGGTCGGCAATCCCAGTTCCAGCAGCTCGTCGACCGCCCGCCACAGGGCGACGTTCGACAACATCATGGTAGACAACGGGTCTCCCGCCAGGCAATCCGCACCGCAGCAAATCACCAGTGCCTGTGCCCTGACGGCTTCCGCAAGCGGCAACACGGCTTTATCCACGACGTAATCGAGTTCGCTGTCGTTGAAGTTCCTGGGTACCGGCAGGTTGAAGGCTTTTGCCTTCGGATAGGACATCGTGCCGCTGTAGGGCCAGCGGTAATCTTCGTGAACCGACAGCGTCGTGACGCGCGATTCATCGAAGAAAGCTATTTCGACGCCATCGCCGTGATGCGCGTCGAGATCGACATAGAGAACCTGCTCGATACCGGCGTCGAGGAACGTCCTGATCGCGAATACCGGGTCGTTGAAGTAGCAGAAACCGCAGGCGCGGTCGGCACGGCCGTGGTGGGTGCCGCCGGACGGATGAAACACGGTATGGCCCTCGAGCGCGAGCTCCGCCGCAAGGATGGAGCCGCCGACCGTTCTCGCCGCGCGATCGAAAAGGCCTTCGAACAGCGGGTTCTCCAGTGTGCCAATCTGGTAGCACTCGCGAACATCCCGCTCGACCCTGCCTGTCTCGTCGGCATGCCGCAGCGCCTTGACGTAAGCACGATCGTGATACTCCATCAGGCGTTCAACGGGCGCCGGCTCACAGGCCCTGAAATGGTCGTCGGGGAGCCAGCCGAGAATCCGGGCGAGGTCAGTGACGGCCGAGTGGCGGATGATATTCAGCGGGTGATTGTCCCCGAAAGCGGCTCGCCGGAAAGCCTCGCTGCCGACAAAAAGCGGCAGCGGTGCGGCAGGACGCGAATCGACTTGGCTCACTGACTGAATATTTTGCACGCGTTGCGACCGAAAATGGATAATCCCGGTATTGAATGAATCGAGAATATTCCATTCAACTAATAAAGACAATTATGATATTCTAATGCGCTTCGCATCGCGAAAGACGCATCGACTCCAGAGGTGATAAGCAATGTCCAGTGAAGCACAGACCATCGTAAGCGAAGCGCCGGTTGCTGCGCCCGAAAGCAAAAGTATGTCCATTATCGTGACCAAAGGGTCGCTCGACTGGGCGTATCCGCCGTTCATTCTTGCCACGACCGCAGCCGCCATGGGTCTGCCGGTCACCATGTTTTTCACCTTCTACGGGCTGCCGCTCCTGCTGAAGAAACTCGACCTGCAGTTGACCGCGGCGGGCAACCCGGCGATGAAGATGCCCATGATGGGCGCCCACATGGGTCTGCCGAACCTCCTGACCGCGATCCCCGGCGTCGATGCCGCGTGCTCGAAAATGATGAAGAATCTCATGGACAAGAAGGGTGTTGCGTCCATCGAGGATCTCCGCGAGCTTGCCGTCGATGCGGACGTGCGGATGATCGCCTGCCAGATGACCATGGACCTCTTCGAATACTCGCTTGACGACATGATAGAGGGTCCCGAGCTCGGCGGTGCGGCGACCTACATCGAGTGCGCAACGCAAGCGGACATCAACCTGTTCATCTGACCGAATCGTTTCACCTGGATAAACACAAGAGCGGAGCAACAACAAATGGCGGACCACACGCTAGACGCAAAAGGGCTCAACTGCCCGTTACCCATCCTGAAGGCGCGTAAGGCACTGAAGGAAGTACCCGCCGGCGGAACGCTGGAAATACTCGCGACCGACCCGGGATCCGTTGCGGACTTCGAGGCCTTTTGCCGCCAGACCGGCAACGAACTGGTCGAACAGTCGCAGGACGACAAGGTGTATCGCTTCCTCATCAAGCACACCGCGGCATAACCCCTGTCAGCGCAGGGCGTCCGGGGTGCTTTCCTGACGTCCTGCGTTGCGCATACAACAAAAGGCCTCACGACCCATGGCCATTGCTCCTGGATTGATCCTTGCCATCGTCCTCGCGTTCGCCGGGCAGTTCCTGTCGGACTTTATCGGCGTGACGCTTATGGGTCTTCCGAAGAGTCCCATCAGCGCGATCATGATGGCGATTATTCTCGGCATCATCGTGCGCAATACGATTACCCTGCCCGCCTCGTTTCAGCCGGGCATCCGCTTCGGCCTCGTCCGAATCCTGCGCCTCGGAATCGTGTTGCTCGGCATTCGCCTGAGCCTCGGCGAGGTCGGTGCCATCGGCCTGCAGAGCCTGCCGGTGATCATCGGCGCCGTCGTATCGGCCCTCCTCATCGTCACCTACCTGAGCCGCAAGCTGGGCCTCAGCGGAAAGCTCGGCACGCTGCTCGCGGTCGGCACCAGCATCTGCGGCGCGACGGCGATCGTTGCGACCGCTCCGACGATCGCCGCGAAGGACGACGAGGTCGCCTACGCCGTGGCCTGCGTCACGCTGTTCGGCGTCGTCGCGATGCTCGTGTACCCGTTCGCGGCGAACTGGATGTTCGCCGGCGACACGTTCAAGGCCGGCCTGTTTATGGGCACGTCAGTGCACGAGACGGCGCAGGTGGCGGGCGCCGGCCTGGTCTACCAGCAGTACTACGGCAGCCCGCAGGCGCTGGACGTGGCAACGGTCACCAAGCTCGTTCGCAACCTGGGCATGCTGGTGATCATTCCGCTGATGTCCATCCTCTATCACCGCGGCTCTACCGAGGGCACCGAGGCACCGAAATGGTGGACGATGATCCCCCTGTTCGTAGTGGGATTCGCCTGCATGAGCCTCATCCGCACCGTCGGTGACATGGGCGACCCGGCCTTCGGTTTCCTGCCGCCCGAGCAGTGGAAGGAGATCGTCGGCGTCGTCAAGGAGATCGCGGAAATCTGCCTGGCGATCGCGATGGCGGCCGTTGGCCTCGGGACCAGCATCAGGGGTCTGGCAAGTATCGGGCTCAAGCCGCTGGCAATGGGCCTCGTCGCGGCACTGCTCGTGGGTGGCGTCAGCGCGACGATGGTAACGCTGCTCTACTGACTACGCGGAGTACAACAGTGTCTCAGAAAAAGCGCGGAATTCACGAACTCTACAACGACGATCCCGTGGCCGCTGACGAACTCGTCTGGGGCCGCAAGAGCGACCCCCTGACACGCAGAGGCTTCCTCAGGAATGGCGGCCTCGCGGCCATGTCTGCGGCGGTCGGCGCGTCGATTCCCTTTGCCCACCTCATGCCGGGCGGCCTGATTCCGGCGGCACTCGCACAGACCGACGAACCCTTCCAGATCCCGGGCAAGGAGGGGCTCATTGTCCTGAACGACCGGCCGATCAATGCGGAGACGCCGGCACACCTGCTGGACGACCGCGTTACCCCCGCGAAGTACCTGTTCGTCCGCAACAACGGCCGCGAGCCTGCGCTGCCGGGCATCGATCCGGCGGCGTGGACGCTCGAGATCGGCGGTGAATCGGCCGAGCGAACGGTCACGTTCTCGATCGACGAACTCAAAGAGACGTTCGAGCACTACACCTACCAGCTGCAGATCGAATGCGGTGGCAACGGCCGCAGCGAGTTCGTACCGCCGGCCGCCGGCAACCAGTGGTCGATGGGCGCCGTGGGGTGCCCCGAGTGGACCGGCGTGCGCCTGAAAGACGTGCTGGAGCACGTCGGCGTGAAGGACGACGCGATATACGTCGCGTATTACGGCGCCGACAAGCACGCGAGCGGCGATCCCAGCAAGGTGCCGATCTCGCGCGGTGTGCCACTCGCCAAGGCGCTCGAAAAGGAGACGCTGATCGCCTGGGCGATGAACGGCGAGGACATTCCGCATCTCAACGGTCATCCCCTGCGCCTCGTCTGCGGCGGCTGGCCGGGCTCGGTAAGCGGTAAATGGCTGACGAAGATCGTCGTGCGCGACCAGGTGCACGATGGGCCCAAGATGACGGGCAATTCCTACCGCGTTCCCTGCGAGCCGGTCGCCCCGGGCAGCGAAGTGCCGAGTGACCAGATGTGCATCATCGAGTCGATGCCCGTCAAGTCGTTGATCACATTCCCGAAGTCCGGCATCGAGCAGGCGCTGGGCGAAAAACTTTCGCTGCGCGGCCACGCCTGGGCCGGCGACCTCTCGGTGCGCACGGTTCACGTGTCCATCGACTTTGGCGCAACCTGGCAGGAAGCAAAGCTCGAACGACCCGCCAACCGCCTCGCCTGGCAACACTGGCAGGCGAGCGTAGCGTTTCCGGAGCCTGGCTATTACGAAGTCTGGGCACGCGCGACGGACAGTGAAGGCCGCTCGCAGCCGATGGTATTGCCGGGCTGGAATCCGAAAGGCTATCTCAACAACGCATGCCACCGAATTGCCGTGCAGGTCGCCTGATGCGGGTCGCAGCCACGCTGGTCAGCTTCGCTGCGCTTGCAGCATTCGGCCAGGGCCTTGCCGCCGAGCCCGAAATCGACCCGTTTACCGGGCTCAGGATGACGGGAGACTGGCAGCTGGTGCGCGCCAACTGCGTAGGCTGCCATTCCGCGCGGCTGATCACGCAGCAACGCGGCTCCGAGTCCCACTGGCTGAGCCTGATCCGCTGGATGCAGGACAAGCAGAACCTGTGGCAGTTCGAGCCTGAGACCGAACAGAAGATCATCAGCTATCTCGCGGAAAACTACCCGCCGCAGGCGGATCGCCGCCGGGCGCCGATTCCGCCGGACCTGATGCCGCCGAATCCTTATGCTCCGAAGATGCACGACAGCCAGTGAACAAGCGACACCGGAGTATCTGAAAATGCTGGTATCACCCGCCGAACTCGTCGGCCGCGTCAAGGCGACGATCAAGGAATGCAGTGTTACGGAGGCCCGCGACTGTGTCAGCACACACACGTTGCTGATCGATATCCGCGAGCCTGCCGAGTTTCAGCGTGGACACATCCCCGGCGCCGTGCATGTTCCCCGCGGCCTGCTCGAATTCGAGATCCACGGCCTCGTTCAGCGCATGCAGGACGACGCCGTCGACGCACCCGAAGACCAGCCCATCGTGCTCTACTGCGGCACGGGTGGGCGCTCCGCCCTCGCGGCCGAAACGCTCGCAACCATGGGTTACCGCAACGTGCGCTCCATGTCGGGTGGCCTCGTCGCCTGGGCGCAGGCACGTCTCCCGGTCGACGTTCCAGGATAAGCGGCCCTTTATAACCTGATGGAATAAGCGCATAGCGAAACCGTCTTGGAGTTTCGTTGCCTCGTGAGCGCGCGCCGATACACTCGGCGCAATGAGCAGACACACCTCGCAACAATCCGCCTGCAACGCGTCGGCGGCGACGGTCACCGAACTGAATCCCGAGCGGGTCGTGCCGTGTGACGGCGATCGGCGCGTCTACGACAGTATCGTCGAGCTGGCCCCCAGCCCCGACAACCCGACGCCGATGGTTCGGCTCAGCGGGCGCATGAACCCGCACCCCGGCTACGAAGTGCTGGTGAAGCTCGAAGGGATGAATCCTTTCGGCTCCATCAAGGACCGTACCGCGCTGTTTATGCTGAACGGGCTGCAGCTGGAGCCCGACCAGGCGCTCGTGGAGCCCTCCGCAGGCAATACCGGCATCGCGCTCGCCGCCATGGCGAATGCGCGCAACCTGCCCGTCGAGATTGCGGTCCCCGAGGGTACGCCCGAGGAAAAAAAAGCGTTGCTGCGGTTCCTCGGCGCGGAACTGATCGAGGTCGAAGACGAGCTGTGCCCGCTGTTTCCGACCGAGGGGGCTCGCGGTGTCGTGAAGAGCATGGTCGAGAGCGAGGCCTACGGCGGGCGCTACGTGAGCCCGAATCAGTACGAGAACGAGCTCAACGTGGAGGCGCACTACCACACCACCGGCCCGGAAATCTGGCAGCAGACCGGCGGCAGGATCGATAGTTTCTATGCCAGCATCGGCACGGGCGGCACGATCAGCGGCGTCGGCCGTTACCTGAAGGAACAAAACCCGGATATTCGCATCATCGGCGTGGAACCCGCGAGCCGCCAGCACTCGCTGTCGGGCCTCAAGCGCATTACCGGATTACCCGACGAGCACTATCCGAAGATCCTCGATCCGAATCTGCTGGACGATCTCGTCTCCGTAACCGACGAGGATGCATTCACCGCCGGTATCGAGGCAGCACGCCGCGACGGCATGATGGTCGGACCAACGACCGGCGCTGTCCTGCATGCCGCACTCCACGGCGATACGCCGAAAAATGGCCGGGCGGTGCTCATCTCTGCCGACAGTGCAGCGAAGTACGTCAGCGCCTACGCGAGCTTCCTCGCTCGCCGCAGCTAGTCCGTAACCACTATGCAGGCCAGGTCGCTCGCGATCACGATGGCGCCGTCATAGCCCTTGCGGACGACGTCCACGTTGGCGTCGAGATCGCGCAGGCTTCGCGCCATGAAGTGACTGAGGACGAGCGTCCCTGCGCCCGCCTCCGCAGCGATACTTGCCACCCGGCCAGGCCGCGCATGCAGTTGCAGCGCCGTACCCGTCGCCTCCTCCGGCACCGGCAGATGCATCACGAGCACAGATGCATCGCTGGCGAAGTCGGTGAAGTCGTCCGAACTGCCGTTCTGGTCGCTCGCAAACACGATGGACGCGTCACCCACTGTCACGCGAAACCCGAGCGCCGGCACGATACCGTGGGGAACCGGCAGGGCGTCGATCGTAATCTCGCCATCGAGAACCTCGATAGGCGTCGTTGTGTCGCGATCAATTTCGAGGGTCACGAGTTTTACGAGCTTACCGCTACCGTCGAGATACCCGGACAGGTAGCCATAAGCGCCCGTCCCAGGACCAAGCATGCTCTCGAGCCAGGAGGCGAGGCCCGGGAACGGGCCACCCGGCCCCGGGCCTGCGACGGGCAGCGGCGCCTCGCGCCCCGAGAAATTGCCGGACTTCAGGAGCGCCGGAAAATCCGCCGAGTGGTCGGTGTGGAAGTGGCTCAGTCCCACGAAGTCGAGGTCGACGAAGCGGGCCCCGGCTTCGCCGAAGCGCAGAAACGTGCCGCCGCCGGCATCGACCAGCACGCGCGAGCGGCCGTCGACCCAGACGATGTAGCCGGATGAAGCGCGGCCGTCGTCGGCGATCGGCCCGCCGGAGCCAAGCACCTGCAGCGCGACGCCTTCAGGCGGCGGGCATTCTGCCGCTGGCTGCTGAGCGCACGCCGCGGACGCGACCATCAGGACAACCGCGAGCAGCGGCCAACGTGTTTCGTGCGTCATGGACTCGGTACATCCCCGTCATGTGCGTAATAACCAGTATAGGCGCACCGTAGCATACTCATTAGCCTTTCCTAATAGAGCATTCTTCGGGGAATCTCCGCGTGACTTCGATAGCGGTCGTCGGGATCGGTAACAATCTCTTGCAGGACGACGGCGTCGGCATCCATGCACTGCAGTATTTCGAGGAGCACCACGCCGACGCCGAGGTGCGCTGCCTGGATGCCGGGACGGTCGGGCTCGCTCTGATGGACCGGCTCTCGAACCTGCACGGCCTGGTTGCCGTCGACGCCATGCGGCTCGGCAAGCCGCCCGGCACGGTGACCGTTCTGGAAGGTGAGGAAATGGACAGGCACCTGCTCAATCACCATGGCAGCGTGCACGAACTCGGTCTCTCCGACATCCTCGACGCGCTGCGGCTGTGCGGCGACCTGCCGACACACCGTGCGCTCGTCGGCATCGAGCCCGCGCGGATGGACTGGGGTACGGAGCCGACGCAAGAGATCGCGGCAGCCATTCCGTCCGCGACCGCACGAATCCGCGACCTGGTGCTCGACTGGCGCCGGCGTTCCGCCCCGGGAGCAGACCTGTGACGCTGAAAGACCCGATCCGCTCGCCGCTTCCATTCAGCCGCGGCAACGTCAGGCCCCTGTTGAACGAGATCATCCACGCACTCGACCGTCTGCTCGGCGAGGACGAACCGACGGTCATCGACCTCGCGAGCTTGCCGTTCGCGCCCGGTGAACTCGAAGAACTCGAACGAACCCTCGGCACCGGCGAGCTGACGGCCGAACTCAACGCGCTCGGCAAGAGCTTCATTCGTGAGACCGGGTATCCCGGCGTCTGGTGGGTCGAACATCGCAATACGGGCGGCGAGGTCGTCGGCCGCTACATCGAAATTACCCGCAGCCCTGAAATCCTGATGTCGCAGGACACCGATGTCGGCGCCGGGCGCGCGCGGTTGCGTGACAGCTTCGAGAACTCCGGGCCCGAACTCAACAAGGAGGCAGGCAAGTGAAAACCATACCGACCCTGGGTGAAATTCTTCAGGCGCAGGGAGTATCGCGGCGCGGCTTCATGAAATACTGTGCGGCGACCGCGTCGCTACTTGCGCTGCCCCCCGCAATGGTGCCCCGCATCGCGATGGCACTGGAACAGGCGCGACGGCCCTCGGTCATCTGGCTGTCGTTCCAGGAGTGCACCGGGTGCACGGAATCCCTGACGCGATCGTCCTCGCCTACGCTGGAGGGCCTCATTTTCGACAGCATTTCGCTCGACTACCATCACACGCTGCAGGCGGCCTCGGGGGAAGCAGCCGAAGCGGCGCGGCATGCCGCCATGCAGGAGAACATGGGCAAGTACCTCGTGCTCGTGGATGGTTCGATCCCGATGGCTAACCCCGGTTACTCGACCATCGCCGGCATCAGCAACTACGACATGCTGATGGAAACCGTCGAGGGCGCGGCCGCAGTCGTCGCTATCGGCAGTTGCGCAGCGTTTGGCGGCATACCCGGCGCCAACCCGAACCCCACGGGCGCGGTTTCCGTGAGAGACCTGGTCAAGGACAAGGCCGTCGTCAATGTGCCGGGTTGCCCGCCGATCCCGATGGTGATCACCGCGGTACTGGCGCAGTTCCTCACGTTCGGGAAGCTGCCGGATCTCGATATCCACGGACGCCCGGTGGCATTTTACGGCCAGACGATCCATGACCGCTGTTACCGGCGCCCATTCTACGAACAGGGTAAGTTTGCAGAGACCTTTGACGACGAGGGGGCCCGCAAGGGCTGGTGCCTTTACAAGCTCGGCTGCAAGGGGCCGATCACGTACAACGCCTGCGCCACCGTCAAGTGGAATGCGGGAACCAGTTTCCCGATCGAATCGGGACACCCGTGCCTCGGCTGCTCCGAGCCCGGTTTCTGGGACAAGGGCGGCTTCTACGATCCGCTCTCCACGGCTGATATCGGTAGCGGTGCGGGCCTTGCCGGCGCGGCCGTTGCGGGTGTCGCACTCGGTGCAGCCGCCGCGACGCTGTCGCGGAAGCGGCAGCAAAAGACGATAAAGGAGGGTTGAGATGGACCTGCTCGATTTTGCACGCGGCCCTGCCCTGCAGGTTGCGATCTACGTCTTCATCGCCGGATCGCTGTGGCGCATCCTCGGAGTCCTGCTCCTGCAACGCAAGCCCGACCACTCCGAGCCGCGACAAGCCGGCGGCATTCGTGGTGCACTCAAAGTAATCTGGAGCCGCAGTTTTACGGCAGCCGCTTTTTCCAAACAGACCAAGTACGCCAAGGTACTTGGCTACGTCCTGCACCTCGGGCTATTTGTAACGGTATTTTTCTTCGTACCGCACATCGTCTTCTTCAAGGATCTGTTCGGCTTCGGCTGGCCCGGTCTGCCGAACAACGCGATCTACTTCGTCGGCGTCATCACGGTTGCCGTCGGCATTGCATTACTGGTCCGGCGCATGACGCACCCCGTGCTCAAGCTGATCTCGAATTTCGACGACTATTTCAGCTGGCTGGTGACGATGCTCCCCGTCATTACCGGCCTCATCATGCCGATTCGCTTCGGGGTGCGGTACGAAACGCTGCTCGCGATTCACATCCTCAGCGTCGCACTGCTCCTGATATGGCTACCCTTCAGCAAGCTCGCGCACACCTACTTCGTATTTATTTCGCGCGGCACGACCGGCGCAGTACTCGAGCGCAGGGGGGCACGCACATGAAAGCCAGCGACGTCAAATTCGATCTTGACAGCAAACGCCTGAGTGTCGAAAAACCGAAAGCACGTTTCGACAAGCAGGGCGACATGAGTGACGCCGAGCGCGTGCAGAAGGCCATGGCGAACTTCTCCAAGGATTTCGGCACCACGGCGGCGGCTTATCTCGATGCCTGTATACACTGCGGGATGTGCGCCGAGGCCTGCCACTATTACGTTGCAACGGGCGACCCGAAGTACACGCCGGTCTGGAAGATCGAACCGTTCAAGCAGGCTTACAAGCGCGAAGCCGGACCGCTGGCGCCGCTTTACAGGCTGCTCGGGCTGAAGAAAAAAGTGACGGCCGAGCAGCTGGAAGAATGGCAACACCTGCTGTACGACAGTTGCACCGTCTGCGGGCGCTGTTCACTCATCTGTCCTGTCGGCATCGACATCGCGACGCTCGTCAGCATGGCGCGTCACGGCATGTACAAGGCAGGACTGGTGCCGCACGAACTGCATGCTGTTGCGGAACGTGCAGAAGTCGACGGCAGTCCACTGGGCATCACGCCCAAGTTGTTCGAACAACGCATCGAATGGATGGAGGATGAACACGAAATCGATATCAACCTCGACCAGGAGAAAGTCGACGTCCTGGCAGTCATGTCGTCCATCGAGATCCAGAAGTACCCGGATGCGATGGCCGCTACGGCCAAAATCCTGAACGCGGTGGGCGAGAGCTGGACGTTCCGCACCGACGGCTTCGAGGCGACGAACTTCGGGCTTCTTTCCGGTAACCTGGAGCTGCAGAAAAAGAACAGCATGCGAGTCATCGAGACGGCCATCAAGGTCGGCGCAAAGCTCGTGCTGCTGCCCGAATGCGGCCATGCGTACATGGCGCTCCGCTGGATGGGCGCCAACATCTACGGCAAACCGCTGCCCTTCAAGGTGCAGCACATTTCCGAGTACCTCGCGGACTGTCTCAATTCCGGCAAGCTGAAGGTCAGGAAAGTCGACAAATCCGTAACGTTCCACGATCCATGCCAGGTATCGCGTCGCGGCGGCGCCACCGAGGCGCCACGTGACGTCATGAAGCACCTCGGCGTCGACTTCCGCGAGATGCAGAATGGCGGCGACTACAACTGGTGTTGCGGTGGTGGCGGTGGGGTCGTGACCATCCACCGCGCCGACGAACTGCGCTACAAGGTCTTCAAGCTGAAAATGGACCAGGTGGAAGCAACCGAGGCCGATGCCTTGCTATCAAGCTGTGCGAACTGCCGGCAGAGTTTCGATGACGCCCAGAACCACTACAACTGGAAGTACACGGCGGAGAGTCTCCTCGAACTGGTCGCCGAGAACCTGGAGGACGAGGCATGAATGCAAGAGTCGTTGTCGATCCGATCACCCGAATCGAAGGCCACCTGCGAATCGAAGCGCAAATGGACGGCGACCAGATCGCACAGGCGTACTCGTCCGGCACCATGGTGAGAGGCATAGAGATCATCCTGAGAGACCGCGACCCGCGTGACGCGTGGGCGTTCGCGCAACGCATCTGCGGGGTCTGCACGCTCGTGCACGGCATCGCCTCTGTGCGCTCTGTCGAGAATGCCATCGGCGCCAAGGTGCCGCGCAACGCCGAACTGATTCGAAACCTGATGATCGGCGCGCAGTACATCCACGACCACGTGATGCACTTCTACCACCTGCACGCGTTGGACTGGGTGGACGTCGTGTCCGCACTCTCCGCCGATCCGGCGAAGACCGCGGAACTCGCGCAGTCGCTGGGCAGCTACCCGCGTTCGTCTGTCGGCTATTTCCGGGACGTGCAGAAGAAGGTTGCCGGCTTCGTCGAATCGGGCCAGCTCGGTATCTTCGCCAAGGCGTACTGGGGTCATCCCGAGTACAGGTTGCCGCCCGAGGCCAACCTGATGGCGGTCGCGCATTACCTGGATGCGCTCGTCTGGCAGCGTGACGTCGCACGATTGCACGCCATCTTCGGCGGCAAGAACCCGCACCCGAACTTCCTCGTGGGCGGCGTGCCCTCGCCGATCGACCTCAATTCGGACTCGGCCATCAACAGCAAGCGCCTGTCCCAGGTCCAGGAAATCATTAATAGCATGAAGACCTTCGTCGACCAGGTCTACGTGCCGGACACGCTCGCGATCGCGGGTTTCTACAAGGACTGGTTCGCGCGGGGTGAGGGACTCGGCAACTTCCTGTGCGTCGGCGACCTGCCGGCGACCAGCATCGACGAGCCCGATTCCTTCCTGTTCCCCCGCGGCGTGATACTCAACCGTGATCTCTCGACGATCCACGACCTCGAATTCGAGGATCCGCAGGGCATCCAGGAATTCGTCGCGCATTCCTGGTACGACTACTCGAGCGGCAAGGCATCGGGCCTGCACCCGTGGAGCGGCGAGACGACGCTGAATTACACCGGGCCGGAACCGCCTTACGAGCACCTCGACATCGAGCATTCCTATTCGTGGCTGAAGTCACCACGGTGGAACGGCAACGCGATGGAAGTCGGGCCGCTCGCCCGCGTGCTGTTGTTGTATGCGAAGGGCCATGAGCAGACGAAAGCGCTGGTGGACCACGCACTGACGACGCTTGACGCGCCGGTGGAAGCACTCTTCTCGACGCTCGGCCGCACGGCGGCGCGGACGCTCGAGACGGCGATCCTCGCCGACGCGATGCAGGGCTGGCTCGATGCTTTGATCGCCAACATCAAGGCCGACGACACGCGCACGTTCGACGAGTCGCTCTGGGAACCGTCCAGCTGGCCAAAATCGTGCCAGGGCGTAGGCATCATGGAAGCACCGCGGGGAGCGTTATCGCACTGGGTGGTGATCGAGAACGAAAAGATCGCCAACTACCAGGCAATCGTGCCAAGCACCTGGAACGCCGGTCCCCGGGATGCCAACGGCCAGCCCGGCGCCTACGAGGCCGCGCTTGAGGACAGGCACACGATGGTGGATCCGAAGCAGCCACTGGAGATCCTGCGTACGATCCACAGTTTCGACCCGTGCATCGCCTGCGCTGTGCACGTGAGCGACCCGGATGGCGAGGAGCTCGTGCAGGTCAAGATAAGCTGATACGTATTTTTACCAGCTTGCGAATACCCGGATCGACCCTATGCTGTTGCTATGGGTCATAAGCCGAAGGTGGAGTGCGTGCCATGAAAGCGGGTAGAGCCAGATCGCTCCTATTTTTCATACTCCTGTTCGCGGTTGCCGCGATGGCGCTGGACGCCTCGTACGCGCAGGGCCGCGGCTCGGGCGGCCAGCAAAAGCAACAGATGCCGCAAGGGCAGCAGGGTCAAGGCCAGGGCCAGATGCAGAAGGACATGCATCAAAAAGGCCATATGAACCAGCAACAGAAGTTCATGCGTGAACGGATGCCGGACGATGGCATGTACGGCCACCAGATGATGACGGCCGAGGAACGGGAACGGTATCGCCAGCAGCTGAACAGCGCCGATAGCGATCGCGAGTGGTCGAGAATGCGCGCCGAACACCAGCGTGAAATGCAGGCCCGCGCGAAGGCGCAGGGCCGTCCGATGGAGCCGCCCGTATTCGGTGAACACATGATGACCGCAGAAGAACGCAACCGCTATGTGCAAAGGATGCAGGCTGCGACCACGGATGCGGAACGAACGCGTATACAGCAGGAGCACCAGCAGCAGATGATGCGGCGGGCCGACGAACTTGATATCGGCGAAATGCTCCAGGAACAGTAATCACCGGCCGACACGGACGGGAGGGCCCTTCGGGGCCCTTTTTTGATGGCGGAGAGAGAGGGATGGGCGCTGCGCGCCCTCACTGGCGCCTGCGGCGCTGCGTGAGTCGAACAGGGATCTGCATCCAGCCCTCCCTCGGCGAGAAAAACAAAAGGCCCCATGAAGGGGCCTTTTGTTTTTCTGGCGGAGAGAGAGGCAATTTTTTCGCATCCGAGGAAATCCGACAAAGTCCGAAATCCCTTTAGTATCTTGCACTTAGCAAACTCACTGCGCTAGGGTAATCCCGTGAAATCCGGCTGAAGCCGAGTCACAAACGTTGGCCCAATCGTGGGCCAACCGGATCCAAAATGCAGGAGTTGAGTTTGGCGGAGAAAATCGCTGCTTTGTTTGTGAAGCATATCTCCCGTCCCGGCAAGTACGGCGACGGCGGCAACCTGTATCTGCAGGTCAGGCAGTCGACCCGCAACATTCCGAGCGACGCGGTGACCAAGTCTTGGCTGTTTCGTTACTCGCGGTTCGGCAAGGAGGTTTGGATGGGACTCGGGCCTTATCCCGACATATCGTTGTCCGAGGCACGCCAGCTGGCGACACGAGAACGGAAGAAGATTCTGCAGGGTGTCGATCCCCTGACCGACAAGCGGGCCCGTAAGATTGCCGCTCGTGTCGCCCACGACAACATGCTGACGTTTGCCGAGTGCGCCGAGCTCTACGTCGAGTCCCAGGCCCCAGGCTGGAGTAACCCCAAACACATCGAGCAGTGGCGTAGTACGTTGAAGAACCTCGCCGGCCCGACCATCGGTCACCTCCCGGTCGATCAGGTCGACACGGCACTCGTCACGCGCTGCCTGGAGCCGCTCTGGACCACCAAGACCGAAACGGCCAGTCGACTGCGTGGCCGTATTGAGGCCGTCCTCGACTGGGCGACAGTACGCGGCTATCGCAAAGGCGATAACCCGGCCCGCTGGCGTGGGCACCTGGACAAGCTCTTGCCGCGGCCCAGCCAGGTGGCCCGCGTGAAGCACCACCCGGCATTGCCATACACCGAGGTCGGGGCGTTCATGCAAGACCTGCGTGACGGCGCCGGCATCGCCTCCCGTGCCCTCGAGTTCACGATCCTGACCGCGGCCCGAACCAATGAAGTGATCCAGGCCAGCTGGTCGGAGTTCGACCTGGATCGGAGGACCTGGGTCGTGCCGGCCGGGCGCATGAAGTCGAAGCGCGAGCACCGAGTGCCGTTGTCGGATGCGGCGGTTGCGGTGCTGACGGCCGCCAGGGGCCACAGCAAGCGCTACGTGTTCCCCGGCCACAAGCGTGGCAATCACTTGTCCAACATGGCCATGATGCAGGTCCTCAAACGCCTGGACCGGACCGG
>CBFHSG010000007.1:0-1238 GCA_965658465.1 Woeseiaceae bacterium
AAGATGGTCCGCCGTCTTTCGACCGACTTCGCGACCAGCGGAACCGCCTCATCGTAAAGCCCGAGGCTCGTGTAGACGGTGCCCATCGTGTCCATCAACGTCGCCTGGATCTCGGGCTGGTCAGCCAGCTCCTCGTCGATGCGCTCGACACCCTTGTCGAGGATCTCCCGCGCGGTAATTGTATTACCCAGCGCTTCGCTGGGATCGGAGACCTCAAAAAGACCAACCATGAAGTCCGTGGTCTGCCTCGCCGTTTCGGCCTCGACCTCGGCTATCCTGCGCTGCTCCTCGGCCTCGAGCCTGGCGAGGTAGGCGGTCACCGCAAGCCCGGACGTGATCGCCATGCCGATAAAGGCCGCGGTGGTCAGCACCATCATGCGCCGATGGCGGCGTTGCACTTCGCGCTGGCGCAGGTCGTCGAAGCCGACGCCAAGCATGCCGGCCAGCAGCTTGAGCTTGGCGGCCTGCTTTGGATCCTTGCCGGGCCGCACGTCGGCCGCGATCGGCTCGCTGCGCACGTCGGTGAGTTCGCCATCCTCGCCCAGCTCGTAGATCAGCGCGGGCGGGAAGCATTCCTGCTCGGCGGTTTCCGGATTTTCCGATGCACCGGGTTCGCCGTCGATGATTAGCGCAAATATCCGATCCGCCTTGCCAAGTCGCTTGAACGCGAGGATCTCTTCGTTGGTCCACCTGGATTTCGCTGCGTTTGGAGAGCAAATGACAATCTGGCAGGCGGATGCGCGCAGGGCCTCGGTCAGCATGTCTCCCAGGCTGGTGGAGGTCGCGAGTTCCTCGCGATCGCGGAACACCGGCGCGAATCGCGCGGGAATGCGGCCCATAGACGTCTGCCGCCCGACGATTTGCTTCGGCGGGCGATATGCCTCAAGTGCCTTGTGCAGCCAGGCAGCCCATTTCTCGTCGCTATGGCTGTAGCTGATGAAGGCCTTGTACTTATAGTTATCGGCCACTCCAATCTCCACCGGTCTCCGACCGGTCGTGCAATTATAAGGGACGGCTTATCCCGGGTATACTTTGAACGCTGAAAGACTTGCCCGACGCGGCCAGGCTCGACGACGTCGTTCTACATAATGAGGGAATAAACGCCCAAATCGATTAATGCAACGCGTTGCCACGACGATTTCGATCGACTGGGCGCCTGGTGAACCAGGCAAAATAGCGAACTCTGGAGCGGAATCAGCGGAATATCGCACTGATCGATCGGGAGCCTATTACAAAAC
>CBFHSG010000007.1:1248-175098 GCA_965658465.1 Woeseiaceae bacterium
GGTCTAGCGTTCTGCGTGCCCGACTGGATCGCCGCCCAGTTGCTCGCGCAGATCAGCAGCCAGGTCGCCCATTGCAGAAAGGACATCCGGTTTGCTGGCCGCGGTGGCGTCGGCTTCTGCAACCACCTCCCCACTGAGAGGCGCAATTGCGTTTACGACCAGGTCGAACTTGCTGCCGTTCGGCACGATGGTACCCACGATAACCAGCTTGATACCCTCGCGCGCCGCCACGCGCTGTGCTGTCTCGAAATCGAGCTCGCTCGTTGACTGCAATTCCTGCGCAATCCTCTTCGCATCACCGCGGTCGTAACAGAATACAGAAGGTGCCCCCTCGAGCCCGATCTGCAGCGCCCGCTCCAGCGAGCCATCGAACTGCGGGTCACCGGTCTGGTTGTCGAAATCAGCGACCAGGATGGACAGCGGCTCGATCGCCTCCTGAATGTCGTTGCCCTGACCTGCGATATTGAGGTAAACGGAGAAGATCAACGCGACCGTCAGCACGCCGATAACCACGAAATCCATACTCTGGCTACCGAACGGGATGACCGTCATGTCCGTGCCTTCCGCCTGCACCTCGATGCCCTTGTCGGTAATATCGAATATCCAGGCCAGGACAATCGTAATCGGCAGGCCGATTACGGCCAGTACTATTATGACCTGCAGCGCCCATTCCGGGACCTCGTAAACGTCAAACAGGACGCTCAATACCTCGACGACGATCCATACGACACCGATGTAAAGCCCCGTCGTGCGGAACACCTCGCGTCGCCGGAGCTCTTTGATTAGCTTGTGCATTCTTAGTGGTCGGGGGTCCTTCGCCGAAGGCGTGAGTCTAGCATTGCAGCGTCGACGCGATGAAGCGAAACAGGGCTGTGCCCGATCCCGATCGCGATCACATTACCGGACCGTGCCGCGGTCTATTGCTAACATGAATTGGATCGCATATCCTCAAGAAATATCTACGTTTTTGCCAACCTCTGGTGGGGGATCACCAATGACAATCAAGACCATCTCTCGTGGCTCGTTCGCAGTTATCGCCACATCCCTGGCGCTGCCCGTGCTCGCCCAGGAAGAAGTGTCCATCTTCGAAGAGATCCTGGTAACCGCGACCAAGCGTGAACAGACGCTGCAGGAAGTGCCGGTTGCCGTTTCTGTCGTATCCGCAGACACGCTCAACGACTCGCAGGTTCTCGACGTGAAGGATTTGCAGTTCCTGGTACCGTCGCTGCGAATAAGCCAGCTGCAGACCAGCGGCAATGTGAATTTCATCATTCGTGGTTTCGGTAACGGCGCCAACAACGCCGGCATCGAACCGTCGGTCGGCGTCTTCATCGATGGTGTGTACCGCTCCCGTTCGGCAGCGGCCCTCTCCGACTTCCCGAATCTCGAACGCATCGAGGTGCTTCGCGGACCGCAGAGCACACTATTCGGCAAGAACGCATCGGCGGGTGTCATCAATGTCGTCACCGCAAAACCGAATCTCGATAACTACGAGGGCTCGGTTTCCGCCACCTACGGCGACTACAGCCAGATCATCCTGAAAGGCGATATAACGGGCCCGCTGTCCGACACCACCGCCTTCAGCCTGTCGGGCAGCATGAACCAGCGCGACGGCTACTTCACCAACCTCGAGAACGGTTCCGAGATCAACGAACTCGATCGCCAGGGCGTGCGCGGCCAGTTCCTGTGGGAACCGAGCGATACGTTCTCGATGCGCCTCATCGGTGACTGGGACAAGTTCGACGAGAAGTGCTGCGGTGTCGCGAACCTCGTGCTCGGCCCCACGGGCGTTGCAATCGCCCTGGTTGGCGGCCAGGTGGTTCCGAACGAACCGTTTGCCTACGAGAACTTCTACGATTTCGATCCCGTGAACGAGGTCGAGAACAGCGGTTTTTCCGCGCAGTTCGACTGGGACATCTCTGATGCAATGACGCTTACCTCGATCACGGCGCTGCGCAACCAGGAGCGCTTCGACAATGCCGACGTCGACTTCACGAGCGCCCGGCTGATCAGCGACGTCTCCGGCAACCTGACGGATACCTCCATCGACACGCTGACGCAGGAATTACGCCTCGCCGGTTCCACCGACATGATGGACTGGATGGTCGGCGCGTATTACTTCGACGAGGAGATCGAGACGCGAAGCGGACTGATTTACGGTGACGCGTTCCGGCCCTACGTCGATATCCTGACCAAGACGCTCGCCGGTGCCCCCCCGCAGGATATCGCGAACCCGGCCGTGCCTTCGCCCATTGGCCTGATCGAAGCGGGCCTCGGGCTCCCCGCCGGCACGTTCTTCGCACCGGGCCAGGGCAACGTCGAGTTCTCCGGCATGGACAACACTTCCACGTCGCTGTTTGCGCAGTTCGACTTCAACCTCGGTGAGCGCACCACGCTGACGCTGGGCGCCAACTATACCCAGGACGAGAAGGACGCGTTCGTCGCCATCGAAGGCTCCGATGTATTCTCGGAGCTGAGCATGGAAGAGGTCGGCTTCGGCTTCATTTTCCAGGGCCTGACGGGACTGCCGCCGACACCCGACAACATCGTCAACAATCCCGTCGCGGCCGGCACGGCGCAGCAACTTAGCGTTACCGAGTGCAGCGCGACCAGCCCGCCTCCGGCCTGCAACCAGTTCCTGCCGCTGAAGGCCGTGCAGTTCCTGCCGCCGTTCGTGAACTTCCCGAACTCTGTGGAGACGGGCAACACCGACGACAGCGACACCACGTGGACGGTACGGCTGGCCTACGACCTGACCGACGCAATGAACATCTATGTCGGCGCAGGCACGGGCTTCAAGGCATCGTCGTGGAACCTGTCGCGCGACTCACGGCCATTCGACGCGGACATCCCGGCACTCGAAACGGCGGGCCTGACGGTCAACAACCTGGTGCCCGGCACGCGCTTCGCGGACCCGGAAGAGTCCACCGTCTACGAGATTGGACTCAAGACCGGCTGGGATACGGGCACGCTGAACGTGGCCGTGTTTACGCAGGAAATCGAGGGCTTCCAGTCCAATATCTTCACGGGCACGGGCTTCGACCTGGCCAACGCCGGCCAGCAGTCGACGGATGGCATCGAGTTCGACCTGCTGTGGACCCCGACGGACAGCTTCCAGTTCACGTTCGCAGGCACCTGGCTCGACCCGCTGTACGACTCGTTCGTCGGTGCGGAAGGCCCCGACGGCCCGACCGATCTCAGCGGCACCAAGCCGGCGGGCATCAGCGAGTTCAGCTTTACGACGACCGGCCAGTACACGTTCGACATTGGTTCGGCGAGTGCCTTTATTCGTGCCGAATACATCTTCGAGGACGAAGTCCAGGTCATCGAGAACGTCCCGGCTGACATTGCCTCGCGCGAAGTCAGCACGTGGAACGGCAGCGTCGGCATGCGCTGGGACAACGGCTTCGAGGCGATGCTCTGGGGCCGTAATCTCACCGATGACGAATACCTGCAAAGCGCTTTCCCGTCAGTCGCTCAGGCTGGCAGCTACAGCGGCTACCCCATACAGCCGCGTACCTGGGGTATCACGCTGCGCAAGTACTTCGACTGATCGTCTGAGCACCAGTGGCAAATCGAACGGGCCCTCGTCGAGGGCCCGTTTTTTTTGTTCGCGGGCCGGGGCCCGCTCCTACGGGCTGGACGACAACCTGTAGGAGCGCTTCTCGAAGCGCGACTGGTTCGCGGGCCGAGGCCCGCTCCTACAAGAGAGGTTTTTTCCGCCATAATGGACATCTGCGATGACGGATTTCGATCTCACACCGGTCAGTACCGAGGCGCCGATGGAGCCCATCCTCAGGAAGGGGATCGGCCTGTGCCTGTCCGGCGGCGGCTATCGCGCGATGCTGTTTCATCTCGGCGTCGTCTGGCGGCTTGCAGAACTCGGCTACCTCGGAACCGAGCACCGCTGGGGAAAGTACGGTGAACTAGGATCGCTGCAGCGCGTCTCGTCGGTGTCCGGCGGATCGATCACGGCCGGCGTACTGGGTCTCGCCTGGAACAAGCTGGACGTGGACTCACCCGGCGTCTCGGAGCGCTTCCGCGAGCACGTGGCCGAACCGATCCAGGAGTTCGCGAGCCGCTCGACCGTAACTGTCTTTTCGGCAGTGCCCGCAGCTATCTTCAGCACCATCAACAAGCGGGTAGTGCGCGTCTACCGCAAGCGCCTGTTCGGCGACCTGACGCTTCAGGATCTGCCGGGGACGCCGGACTTCGTCTTCAACACGACCAACCTGCAGTCCGGTGCGCTGTGGAGTTTCTCGAAACGCGCGGCGCGGGACTGGCGCGTGGGCCGCATCGAGGAGCCGGCCGATGCGATTGCAAACGTGGTCGCCGCCTCGTCGGCGTTCCCGCCCTTCCTGTCGCCCGCAAAGTTTCGGTATCGCGACGAAGACTTTACGCCCGGCAGCGGCGACGGCCTGCAGGGCCCGCCTTTCACGACCCGGCCCACGCTGACCGATGGCGGCGTGTACGATAACCTCGGCCTCGAGACCGTGTTCAAGAACTACAAGACCGTCATCTGTTCGGATGCCGGGAGCGACCTCGCGGCGAAGAAGAAAGTGCCCGGCGACTGGATCCTGCAGACCTACCGGGTCGCCAGGACGATCAACAACCAGGTGCGCAGCCTGCGCAAGCGCATCCTGCTGACGTCCTTCGTCGAGCATGATCGCCACGGCACCTACTGGAGCATGCGTACGGACGTTCGCAAGTACCCGGCGAAGGACCGGCTACCCTGCCCGTTCAACCGGACGCACCAGCTAGCGAGTATTCGCACCGACCTCGAGGCCAAGGACACCGTCACGCGACGGCGCCTCATCAACTGGGGCTATGCCCTTTGCGACGCGGGCATTCGCAGCTGGGTGGAGGACGGGTTGCCGCCGCCACAGGACTTCCCGTATCCGCTCGAAGGGGTCTGAGGCGCGTGCCGAACGGCGACCTGCAAATATTGATCACAGCGCTCGTGATCGTGCCTTTCACTTACGCGGCCACCAATATCGACAACCTGCTCATTATGGCGTCCCTTGGCGCGGGGCGAGCGAGCCGCGGACAACTGGTCGCCGGCTTCATCGTCGCGAGCGGCGCCGTGCTGATCGTGGCGTCAATGGCCATGTTCATCGACCGCATGATGCCGGCCGCGCTGCTCGGTTATGTCGGCTTCGTGCCCCTCAGCATAGGCGCCTACCTGCTCCTGTTCGCGGACACACAGACGGAAAACACGACAAGCCGCGCCACGACCTGGCCTGCGATCGCGGGGGTACTGGTTGCGAACAGTGGCGACACCGTTTTTGCACTGGGCCCGTTGTTTGCCGAGAGCGGCAGCGATGCACGCCTCGGCCTGTCGATCGGTTTCGCGCTGATTGCCACGGTGTGGCTGGTCCTGATACTCAACGTCTCGCAACGCGTTGCCCGCTCGGAGACGCTCGGCAGGCTGGGACACCGGATCGCACCCTGGATGATGATCCTCGTCGGCCTTTACATACTTTCCGACAGCGTGACGGATGTCGTGTAGCGCGACCGGCAAATCATTGCATATAGACAGCGACGAAGCGCATCGTGATATCGCCAGCGGCGTTTTCGATCGCAAGGTCCTCGCCCGAAATCCTGAAGCGCTGCGCATCTTCCAGCGCCTGCAGGAACCCGTCCTCCTGCTCCATAACCGCCTGGCACATACGGCGTGTGCTCGCAATCGGCCCGAACGACAGCCCGTCGCCTGTCACCGTGACCGAACCCGTGAACTGGTTACAACCCGCGTAACCGCCGACCTGGTCGTCGCCCCTCAGGATCATATGCAGTTCTCTACCCTCACCGGGCACAACGGCCGCGCCGTTCAGTTCGACCAGCTTCCAATAAGTGTTCTCGAGAGTGACGTCAGGCTTCAAGGTGACCTGTGCACATCCGATTGCACTGACCAGGATGACGAGACCAGAAATCCAGCTGATCTTTTTCATTTGTAATCGCCCGTTAAACCGGAATCATCCGTATCTAACGCACGACGACGTCCAGCGGGGTCAAATCCGTCATCGCCTGTCGACGAACACCTCACCGCTTCGGGCATCCTCGATCCACAGCGCCCGATCACCCGTCTCTTTCGACTTGCCGCCGCGCAGGACATAGGTATGCCCCAGAATAAGCTCCCCGTTCGACCTTGCCTTTTCCACGTCGACGAGCATGGGACGAATATTTATCCCGATACTCGCGCCATCGTCCTCGTACAGCGTGTACTGGCCGGGCACCAACAGAATCGTGCCGAACTCCGACCGCGGCAACACACGCTCGCGGATCGTGACGTCCCTGACATCCTCGCCCAACCGCAACGTGACGATCGCCATATTCGATCGATCCGGCCCGACCCACGTCCTGTAGACCGTCTCGCCTCGCTCCGAACAGGCGGACAGCAGCAGTCCCAGGAGGACGATCGCGACGTATTTCGGCATCATGGCCGCTATTATAGGCTTTTCGGGAATTCCTCTCTGCAAATCCTGTCATAAATACTTTCCGTAGCCGACAGGATCGCGAACCAATGCGCGCTCGACAGTTGCTGCTACACCTGATATCGCTGCTCTCCCCGATCGCGGTCGCGGACGGCGCTACCGAATTCTGCCTGGATGGCGAATTCAATCTCGGCGCCCGCCACCAGGGCATGCAACCGGGTGCCGATGAATTCGTGCCCACGCGCTGGTGTGTCGTCACGGAGGACGACTCGTACCGTGTTCTGTTTTCCGGCAGCGGCAAATCCAACCCGGACCTGGCCGGCCGCTGGACCGTCGCCGCGCTGCCCCCGGATCTCGTACGCATCGTCAATGCGGACGATCCGCCGGACATCGAGTTCCGCGGCGCCGATGCGCAGGCAGAAGCAATCCGCCTGCGCCGCATCGATCCGCGGCGTCTGCTCGAGGAGCATCGCGAGACGCCACTCGAGAACCTGCGCATCAGGGTCGAGGACGGGCGCTTGATGGCGCTCGTCACGTCTGCCGACCTGCCGCTGCGCGGCCGGGTACCGGTAATCTGGCACTGGGACTGGTCCGACGAGTCGCAACCGGACCTTGTCATGGAAATCGACCGTGAGGTGTTCTTTACCGCACAGGGTAGCTGGCGCGAACTGAGCGACGAGGAAGCGGGCAGGCTCTGGCGATCGACGCCCGGCGCAGATCCGGTGCAGATTCCCGGCGAAAAGTGGCCGGCCCAGGTCGATATGAGCCTGGTCGACCTGGCCGACGGCGTGCACCTCGTCCGCGGCGTGCGTACCGGTTTCCAGCACCTCGTCGTGGAAACGACGGAAGGCCTGGTCGTCGCCGACGCGCCCGCGGGCTGGGTCGAATTGCACCAGATCCCGCCGACGGACCTCGTGCCCGGCCTCAGCATCAGCGGGCTGTCCGAAAACTTCATCGATTTCCTGGCGGAGCAGTTCCCGGGGCAGCGTATCGGCGCCGTGGCACTGACGCATGCGCACGATGACCATACGGGCGGTGCGAGGGCATTCGCGGCCGCGCACGCGGTGATTTTTGCACCGGCCGAATACACCGGGTTTCTCGAACAGGCGCTGAACAGCGGCAAGATGCCACGCGACCGGTTCACGTCGGTTAACGGGGCCATCGACGTGGTGCCCGTGTCGGACGCCGTAACGCTCAGCGACCCGGTCAACACAGTCCGTCTGCTGTCCATCGGCGCCGGCCCGCACGCGTCGGCGAGTCTCGGCATACACGCCGTTGACGCCGGTTATTTCTTCGTCTCGGACCTGCACGTGCCGAATTCGGATGCCGACACGCCACGCAGGGATCGCGCCCGGACCGAGTGCTGGTTTGCGCGTTGGGCCGTCGCCAACCTGCCACCCGAGACCGTTGTATTGAACTCCCACAGCACCCCTCGGACGCCGGTTTCGCGCCTCGAAAAATACCTGCAGAGCGAGACTTGCCGGGCGCTGACAGATTGACCGGGAAAGCCGCAACGCTGCGGCAATCGGACAATATTGTCCCTCGCGGGATTCGTAAGCTGTTTGCATGACGAAGCCCCACTCGAGGTAAGCACCATGAGCAGATTAGCAGCCGTTGTCGGCTCCAAGGCAGGTTGGTTCGTGCTGCGGGAAACGCCGCTGCCGGGACCCTGGAGCTGGTTTGTCACCAGCACGTTCGACGAGGCCATGCAGCGACTCGAGAACTATGCAGTCGTTGCCGTGGACGCACCCCTGAGCCTCGCCGAGCTGCCCGCGCAGCCGGACGATAGCGGCGAGCCCGGTATTCGGGACCGTTACCGCCGTCCGCCGGAGAAGATTCGCGAGGTGCACGATTACATGCGCGTACATCCCGGCAGCGGACACTTTCTTTATGAGGTACACCCGCGCCTGAGCTTCCTCGAGCTCAAGGGCGGCGTGGCGGACCAGCAGCCCGCCGACAGCAAACCGCGTTTTCGCGACCAGCTGAGTTTCCTGTGTGACATCTTTCCGTCCGAGGCCCTGTACCAGGCGCTGACCGCGTTCCGGCATGCAGAGGCATCGCGACACGATATCCTCGACGCCTTCGCGATGCTCTGGTCGGCAAAACGGATTGCGACCAGCCGCGCCGAACGTCTGCCGAGCATGCCGGTCTACGACGCCGGCGGCTTCGATATGGCCATCTGGTACTGACGGGCACCGCGTATAATTGCCGCTACTCAGTCACAGGAGCACGCGCCATGTCGTATCGAGTCGCCGCAGCCTTATTGATCCTTCTCCCGGGCACATTCGCCTTCGCCGACACCATCGCCATCATCGGCACGGGCGACGTGGGTGCCGCACTCGGCCCCGAGTTTGCAGAACAGGGCCACACGATTGTCTATGGCTCGCGCGACCCTGAACGCGACAAGGTAAAGAAGCTGGTCGGGAAGACCGGTGACCTCGCTTCGGCCACGACCCCGGCGGACGCCGCGGCGCGAGCCGACATCGTCGTGCTCGCGGTGCCGGGCCTGATGGTCGACGAGATCACCAGGAGCCTCGGCGATCTGTCGGGAAAGATCATCATCGATCCGACGAATCCGCTGGAGAGGCGAATGAACCGCCTCGAACACGCGGTCGATACGTCGAACGCCGAGATCATCCAGGCGGCGGCGCCCGGCGCCTATGTCGTAAAAGCATTCAACACGCTCAACTGGAGGACGATGGTGGACCCGTCCTCGGCCGGCGGACCGGTCTCGATCCCGCTCGTGGGTGACAATGGACGCGCAAAGAAGACGGTCGCCGAACTCGTCTCCGGCATGGGCCTCGAGCCGATCGATGTCGGCCCGCTGCGCGACGCGCGCTGGGTCGAAGGCATGCTGATCCTCTGGATCAATAACCGCTTCGGCGGCACGCGGCCTTCGTTCGACTACCACCTGCGCCGAAACTGACCGTATGAAAACCCGCGTTGCGGCCCTTGCCGCCTTCCTGCTGGTCATCGCACTGCCCGCGAGGTGCGAGCCGGCGCAGGAGTCGTACGAAGCGCTGTTCGAAAAGGCGCTCGAGTCGATCACCTGGAACTTCCACCAGGACTGGGCGTTTACCGAATCCGAGATGGGCAGCGATGGCAACTTCGTGGGCCGATACGATCCCCGGCAGCCGGACGGCGATCGCTGGACCCTGCTGTCGATAGACGGCCGCGAGCCCACGGCGGAAGAGTCACGGCGATACGCAGACCGCAAGCACAGCGAAAAGAGCGAAGACGGCCACGAGCAGGACGGCGATATCGACAACATGGTCGATCCCGGTTCGCTCGAACTGGTCGAGGAGACCGGCAGCTACTGGCTGCTCAGGTTCGTCCCCACGGATGACGGCGACGACGACGACGAAATGGGCCGCAAGGTCCTGGAGCGCATGGACGGCACGGTCAAGATCATCAAAGACGGGCATTATCTGGAGTACCTCGACATTCGCAATACGAAGCCCATTCGGCCGAAGGCCGGCGTCAAGATGACGAAGTTCCTGACGCGACTGACATTCGGTCCCGCGGTCGAAGGCGGGCCTGTCGTGATGAAGTCGATGGATGTCGCCGTCAAGCTGAGCGCATTTCTCGTCGTGCGCGTCAACGAGACGGAGTCGGTGCAGTTGTCGGACTTCGAGTATGCGGGCAGCGCCGACTGATCAGCGCTTAACGGATAGTTCGCTAAAGCCCATGCCGTCGGGTTCCTTACCGGCACGCAGCATGCGGACGATATCGCCGCTGCCAAGATCGATTTCCGTGATCACGTCGGCATTGGCATGCGCGACCCAGGCGCGCTCACCTGCCGAATCAACGATAACACCGATAGGCACCGAACTGTCGCCGAAGCGATCGCCGAACAGGCGCTCCTCGACATCCATGCTCTCGAGGTCGAACGCAACGACACGTTGTTCCTCGAACGTTGCCGAGTCATAAATGGCGAGATCGCCTGCACGTGCGCGCGTGACCAGCACCTGGCCCGCCGGGGTCGCCGTCGCGCGGATCGGGAATCCTTCCGAGGCGATCTCGCCGGCCTGCTCCAGTGTGTCGGCATCGAGTATCGTGATCGTGTCGGCACCGCGGTTGGTCACCCAGATATGTCTCCCCGAGGCGGACACTGCAATACCCTCGGCACCGTCGCCGGTAACGATGTTGGTTTCACGGACTCCCTTCCCCAGGTCCAGGACCGTTACCGAGCCTGAACCGATGTTCGCGGTGTACGCACGTCCCCGCTCCGGATCCAGTGCGACCATGTGGGAGATCTCCTGGTCCGTATCGATCGATTGCGTGACCTTTTCGCGAGCGACATCGATGACGATCAGTGCCTTGTTGGCTTCGACCGTGATCGCGGCACTCTCGTTATCCAGCCATTCGACCCCGTGCGGCCTGCGGTAATCCCCGAGATCGATGGTCTTGACCACGCTCGCGGCGGGAATATCGATCAGCGTCAGGCTGTTGCCGCCGTCCTCGCGCGAGCCGTAATTCGTGACCAGCGCGTAGCGGCCATCGGGCGATATCCCGATCTCGTGGGGCCCCTCGCCCGTGGGCAGCGTCGCGACGACGGCGCCGCTGTCGAGGTCGAGCAGCGATACCGTGGCCTCCGCCTTGTTGGCGACGGCAAGCGTCGCGCCGTGGGCAACCGGCAAGAACGTAAGGACCATTACGAGAACGGCACACAGTGACCTGAACAGGTCGGGACGATTGCTCGAGTTCATTCGGCCTCCTTGGTTGGAAGGCCTATCGTATCAGGCGAGACCGGAAATGCGCGCTAGTTGATGATCACCTGCTGCACGACTTCGTTGGAATAATCGCTTTCGACGCCCGCCGAATTGAACGCCGTCGCCGTGAAGTAATAGGTTGCCGGGCGCAGGCTGTCGACCACGTAGGCGGTGAGTCCGACATTGTCGATGCGAACCTGCTGATCATAATTTCCCGTTTCCGTGCCCCAGTAGATGACGTAGCCCGCCAGGTCGCCGGCATACGAGCCATCCGTGTTGGACTCCGGCGGCAACCACTCGAGGGTGACCGAACCCAGCCCGTCCCGGCTAACGGCAATCGAGAACGCCGGCAGCGACGCGGTTGCGCCGCCGTCACTGACCGAGACAACGATACCGTCGTAGGTGCCCACGTCGCCGAACTGCGGAATTCCTGCGAGCTGCCCCGTCATCGAATCGAACGTCGCCCACGAAGGCTTGTTTCGGATGCTGAAGCTCAGCGTATCGTCGTCGGCGTCGGACGCTGACGGCGCAAATGCGTAGGCGTCGCTCATGATGGCAACCAATTGCGGATTGCCGCTGATCTGCGGTGCGCTGTTGTCACCATCGACACCCGCGGCAAGCCCGCCCCCGCCGGGCGGTGATTCGGATCCCAGGCAGCCCGTCAGCAGGGCCGCGGTAATGAAGATGCTCGTTAACTGCTGTTTTCCCTGCTTTCGTAGTCCCTGAATTCCCATTCACAATAATCCATTGGGCAATCCGTGCGCTGCGGACCGCGTTTCAGTCAGTGAGTTTCAGTTCCTGCCGCCCGCCCAAGTGCCGGTCCGGCAATGAGTCGGTGGTCACGCCCCTGCGCAGCGGCCCAAATTGACTCTTCGACTCACGACTGAACATAAAGCAAGGGCCGTGCCAGGTTCGGAATCAGGTCAAAAGGCCCGCAGGTATGCGGTTGCGGAGCCGACCTGGAAATTTATTTACCAGGTGGTCTGTCTCGATACGGGGACGGTATGCTGCCATACGACATCATGTAAGCTCTGTAAGCCCATGTGCGATAAGCGGTTTTGTCGAGTCGCTATCGTGCGACAGCGGTGAGCAGGGACACACGCCTATCGCGGTTCGAGAAGGAAAGCGACAAAAAAGCCCCGTCGCGGGGCTTTCCTTATATCTGAATGGTGCCGAAGAGAAGACTCGAACTTCCGACCCACGCATTACGAATGCGTTGCTCTACCAACTGAGCTACTTCGGCACGCTTTAGTGACGCACGCTTGCGGCGCGAAGTATAGCCGCGCGTGTCGGAACGGGAAAGACCCACGGCGCGCGGCCAGCATCACCGCGGGACCGGGTCATGCTGCATTATGTCGAGACAGGGTCGGGCGACAGGACCGCTTGTCGGGGGTATTGCACCGCTGATCACCTTTTCGACGGACGCGCGACTGAATTCGCTAAATTGTGCACCGAGTCAGGGAATCAGGCCTTAAGTCACATTAAGATCAGTGACTTATAGGCCATTCTGAAGAATGTGCACGATCTCGAGACAGTCGCCGAGGTAAGTGGTTTGCTGAAGACGATCCAAAATTGCTGCGAAGCCGACACGCCGGTATCCGCCGTCAGCCCGGTGCGTTGCGAGGCTGTGCCTGTCGCCGCCCTCCCGATCACGCGATCTCAGCGCGGTCTCACCATACTCGAGATCATGATTGCCGTTGCTGTGCTGGGCATACTCCTCGCGGTAGGCATACCGTCTTATGCGCATGTAACCATTTCGAACAGGCTCACTTCGGATACCAACGATCTGGTCGGCAGCCTGCAATTCGCAAGGTCCGAGGCAATTACGCGCGGTGAAACCGTCACGGTCTGCTCGGCAAACGCCAGTCTCGATGCGTGCTCCGGCGGCGGCGACTGGACGTCCGGCTGGGTCATCCTGGACGCGGCCGCGAATCCGATCCGAGTCCATCCGGCCCTCACCCAGAATGTGGCCGTCGAGGTCAACGTGCAGAACGGCGTCGGTGCGGTGGTGTTCAATCGCAACGGCTTCTCGACGAATGCACGGACAATACGCTTGTGTGGGCCGAGGGGTGACGCGCGACGCATACGCGGCGTCGTGGTCTCGCCCGACGGCCGGATCCGCCTGGCGGCGGATCTCAATGGCAACAACATTGTCGAGGATCAGGATCGTAACGACCTGAGCTGCTGAGGGATCCGGAGTATGAAATTCAGGGAAGATCAGAGTGGATTCACGTTAGTCGAGGTTATGGTTGCGCTCGTCGTACTCCTCTTCGGAATTCTCGGCGCAATTGCCATGCAGACCGCCGCTATCAGCAACACCAAGATATCGGCGGACAGGAGCATTGCTGCGATTCACTCTTCATCGATTCTGTCCAAGATGAACTCCAACGAGGACTACTGGCAAACCATACCGGTTGGCTTCGATATCGCGATCGCAGCGGACGGCACCATCTCGGATCTCGGCGCCGGTTCCGACGGCGCCGATCTCGAAGCTGCCGGTGTCGATTGTGTTGCGGAGGTTTGTTCGCCGCTCGAGACCGCCGCGCACAACCTGAAAAACTGGATTCTGGGTGGAACCTCTTTCGGCGATGCCGGCGGGATTTCGAACCGTCTGTCGGTACCGGCCGCACGGATACAGCGTATCGGCAATGACTTTCCGGTGATGCTGGAAGTCACCATTCAGTGGAACGAGAAGCGGAGCGCCTCCGCCGCGCAGATGGGTAACACGTTCTACGCCGCCGGAACTACTGCGGCGAATGCCCAGCGGGCCATTGAATTCACCGTTCGAGCAAGACCGTGAAGACACTTCCAAACCAACGTGGTTTCACATTGATCGAGACCCTCATCGGCCTTTCGATCGGCATATTCCTGCTGCTCGGTCTCGCCAATGTTTTTAGTCAGAGCAGGCAAACCTACAACTACCAGCTCTCGCAGTCGGGCCAGCAGGGAAACGAACGATTGAGCGCCGTCATCCTGACGACCGCCCTGGAACAGGCGGGCTTCGCACCGATGAACGCAATCAATATCGTCAACCCAAGCGCCAGTTTCCCCGGCAATGGCGTCTTCGGCGCTGGCGAGGGAATTGCCGGTACGCAGGCGGATCACGACGTTAGCGTTAACGGCGTGGCCGGCACCGTAAATTTCCCGGCCGACACGGTCAGCATCCGTTACTGGGGCGGCCCTGCCATCGTCGACTGTGTCGGCACCCCCGTTGCCGATACCGTGCTTGCGACCGACGTCTTCGCGACCAATGGAATCAACCTGACGTGTGACCGCAATGGCGGCGGGACGCAATCGATAATGGGTGACGGCTCGGCCATTCTGCCTCAGCAGCTGCGTGTCCTCGGAATGCGCGTCTCCTACGGACTGGACACCAACGGCGATGATTCCGTCGATCAGTTTCAACGCGCCGACAATGTGGCGTCCTGGAACGATGTTCGGGTTGCCGAGATCGAACTGTTCATCCAGTCTGGCGAGCGGCCGCCCGAGTCGCTGAGTTTCACCGTGACCCTGGAAAACCTGCGGGGAGCGACCTGATGCATTGCATGTCACATCCAACCCGGTTTTCGCAGCACGGCGCGGTGCTTGTCGGCGCATTGATTTTGCTGTTAGTCGTAACCGCATTGACGACCAGTATGTATCGCAACGTCGGGTTGCAGGAACGTGCTTCGGGTAACCAGCTCGACAAGACGCGCGCCCGCCTGGCTGCGAGCTCCGCACTGCGTGAGCAGTGGATTAACCTTCTCAATCTCAACCCCGGCGAAAATGCGATCGATGCCAGGACGCGATCGCATCCGACTATCTACGACCAGGATCTCGACGGTGACCCGTTGACTCAGGAGGTCGACCTCACCGTTGACGTGGATATCTGTTTCGCCGGAACGACGATAGCGCCCGGCACGGATACCAGCTATCAGGCTTATATGTTCGTGCTGGACAGCACGGCAACGGATCAGGACAACGCTGCTTCCCAGATTCAGCAGGGCGGCTACGTAGTTGCCCCGGCGTCTGCGGCGGCGCTCGCTCCGAACTGTCCGTAACCGATCATCAATCAGGGACTGACCGATGAATATTCAACGCACAGGACTTCGCTACCTCACAACGATCGTAACGGCGGCACTGGTGTTCGCCAGTGGTTCGTCAAATGCCGAAGACATAGAAGTGTTCGTGGCACCGAACCTGACCGGGGTGACACCGAACCTCGTCTTCACGATCGACCTTTCCGCGAGCATGAACAGGGCCCCGGACGGCACGGTTTCGACGCCTACTCGACTCGATATACTGAAGCAGGCGATGATCAATGTCCTGAACGATCCGGAACTGCCCGATGTCAACGTCGGTTTCACGTATTTTCGTGGCACAGAAGGCAGTGGCATCAAGTGGCCTGCGGCGCCACTGAATAGCGACGCCAGCCTGATCGACCCTTCGATTCCTGCAGGCACCACGGTGCGCGAAGTCCTGATCGGAATGCTGAATGCCACAACGGCCAGCGGCATTACGTCTACCGTCGAATCGATGTACGAAATTGCCCGCTATATTCGTGGCTGGAAGCCTTACTTCGGCGTCAACGACAGTTTCGGCACCTGGGACCCCGGCCTGATGACCTACACGGGCGGCTCCGGCGGCATGCCGGACGGCTATCGCGCCGCCAACAGAAACTCGTATTCCGGCAGTGTGCACTACGTGCCGCTCGATCATCCGACCGGCTCGAACGGCAACTGTAATGACGACAGGTTGAGAGGCGGGCCCGATCGGTGCGCGGGCGCCCGCGCGGCTGGCGCGGAGTTATCGTGCCGGCTCATCGAAGTCGAGGACGAGTATGTCCCCGAGAGGCTTGTCCCGGCCGTATCGGAGCGCGTCTGCTCCGCCACACAGTGTGATTCGGGTTGCGGCACGGTCTGCACGAGCGGCTACACCTACACGGAGCCACCGAGCTGTATCGATCGGGCCGACGGATCGCTCTGGGTCACCAGGACCAGCGGTGGCGTGCCGATCGAGTGTTGCGCCGAGTCGGACCTGGGTAAGACAGAGTGCATCAGGAAATCGAGCTATCCCCGTAGTTGCGCGGTCACCGCCTGCAACACCAGCAACTCACGTGACTACCAGGCGGCCTATCTCGTGCCGGGCTATATCAGACCCGGTTATTCCTATGAGCGTTGTACCTACCGCCGTGACGACACCCGTCGCTACATTTCACCGGTAACCCAGCAATGCCAGAAGACCGCCCTGGTACTGCTGACAGACGGCGATCCAACCGATAACAGCGTTGATCAGGGCAAAGTAGACGGCAGCGGGAACGCGAGATCTCCCTACCTCATTCGCTCGATGATCGCCAATGGCGACCCTGATTATGCAAGCCGCAACGAGGTTCGATGCGACGACTACAGTGTGCTGTTCGGCGGCTCGACGGCGTTTTCCAAGCCCTATGCCAACTGCGCGAAAGAGCTGGCCGAATTCATGCATACAGAGCCCCAGAGACCGGCCTTTGAAGGCAGTACCGTGGATACGTACGCGATCGGATTCGGTCTGACGGGTCCCGGCGCTGACAGGACATGGCAATACCTGCAGGACATCACCACAGCCGGCGGCGGCACCGCTCTCGAAGCCGATAACCTGAGTACACTGGTGGATGCCTTCAAGACTATCATCGATGCTGTATCCAGTGGGAGCTCTACCTTTTCGAGTTATTCGACGACGCTGAACACGACCACCCTGACGACAAGTAACAAGGCCTACATGCCGATGTTTAACCCGCAGGACGATCGTTCATGGGACGGCAACCTCAAAGGCTACTTCCTGCTCGATGGCGAAGTCAGAGACATCAACGGAAACGTCGCGACAGAGGTAGACGCCACAACCGGTGCCGTCAAGTTCCGCGCGTCGACCCGAAGTTTCTGGAGCAACATGATGGACGGCAATGCCGCCCTCGAGGGCGGCGTCGTCGGAGAACTCATTCCATCGGTACGTGACCTCTATGTCATCACGAACCCTGCTGAGGTGGCAAACGTCAATCTGGCAGACGGTGCCCACGACCTCGACAACGGCAATGCCGACCTGACAGCCGACGTTCTTGGAATGGCGGCGACTGCGACAGCGGCCGAAGTGACTGACATGATCGACTGGGTCCGCAGCGCGCGCATGGGTGCGCCCTTGCACACGAAGCCGCTGGTCATCGACTACGGCTCGAGTGAGGTGCTGTATTTCACGACAAACCAGGGTTTCCTCCACGCCATCGACGTCGCAGGTCCGTCCAGCGTCGGCGATACGTCAGGCGGTAGTGAGATCTTTGCTTTCATGCCGTTTGAAATGGTGGGCACGGTTGCCGCGCAGCGTGCAGACACCTTGGCCGGGTCACACATCTATGGCCTCGACGGACCCCTGACGTCGCACATTGTCGACACCAATGGGAACGCCAAGGTCGATGTTGCCGGAGAAAAGGCCATGATTTACTTCGGTATGCGTCGCGGCGGCACGACGTATTACGCCATGGATGTTACAAATCCCTCCGCGCCAAAACTTGCCTGGAAGATCAGCGCGGGTCAGCCGGGTTTCGAGAAGCTCGGGCAAACCTGGTCACGCATGACGCCGGCAACGGTCTCCGACGGTGGTACGGCCCGCAGCGTGCTCATTTTTGCGGGCGGATATGATGCCGATAAACAGGACATCCCGAACACTGCGCGTGACCCGGCCGGGGATACCGTTGGTATGGGTGTGTACGTGGTCGACGCCATGACCGGCGCGTTGCTCAACAGCTTCGGAGCAGACGACCCGGTGACGGCAGGGGCCGAGTTCATGGTCGATGTGCCCGGCATGAAATACAGCACGCCGGCGGATGTGCGCGTGGAGGACAGCAACTTCAACGGCATTGCCGATCGTCTCTACATGGTAGATATGGGTGGCCAGATCTGGCGCGCCGATATCGAGGAAGGTGCTTCGATATCGGCATCGTCGACGATCGTGCCGTACCTTATGGCCGATTTTTCCGGTATAACCGCGGCCGACAACCGACGCTTCTTCTATCCCCCGAGTGTGGCGATGGCGTCGCGAGATGGCCAGGCGATGACGGTGCTTGCAGTAGGCTCAGGGTACCGCGCACACCCGCTGAACATGGCGACTGACGACAAGTTCTTCGTGTTTTTCGATCCTGCGACCGAGGTCGGTACACCGGCAAGCATACCGGCGTTCCTGACGATGAGCAGCCTCTACGATGCCACCCCGAATACCCTCCAGACGGCGACGGGGGCGGCGAGGGACCTGGAGATTGCCGCGCTCGGCGTGGCGAATGGCTGGTTCATCGACCTGGCGGATGACCAGAAGGTCCTCGTCGGCTCGCGGATCTTCGACTACAAGGTCTTCTTCAACACGTTCTCGTCAGGTGTGGCGGACCCTTGCGATTACCAGCGAGGCGTCAACCGTTTCTTCGCCGTCAATCTGCTGGATGCAACCGCCGCAATAGAAACCGACGTCGACGACGACGGTGAGCCCGATGACATCGTTCGCAATGTCATCATCGAGGACGCGACTTCGGCGATTGTCAGCGAGCCGACGATCGTAACCCATGCAAGCGATGGGGCACCGAACTCAGCGCAACCGATCTGCAATACGGTATTCGCCGGCAGCTCGCCCATGATGCAGATCTGCGACGCACCCGTCAGGGTCAACTGGCAGACAGTCCGATGAGATCAGCCATGAAACTGAAAGCTGCGCAATCGGCCTTCAGCCTTATCGAGCTGATGATCGCGGTCGTCATTCTCGCCATTGTAATGTCGATCGCAATCCCGAGTTATCAGTCGCATCTCGAAAAGTCCCGGCGCTCCGAGGGCAAGGCCTTGCTCTCGGAGGTTGCCGCGCTTCAGGAGAGCTTTCGAACCGAACAGAATCGGTACACCGCCGACCTCACGAACCTCGGTTACGCTGCGGCCGGCTGGAATGTGAGCACGAACGGCCACTACCGCGTGTCAGTGCTCGCGCCGACCGCGGCCTGCCCTATTGCCTCCTGCTTCCAGCTCGAAGCCCAGACCGTAGCGGGCAGCGCGCAGGAAGGCGATGAGTGGACCTTTCAGCTCTGGTCTGACGGTCGCAAGCGTCGCATGGGCGATGACGGTGTCTGGGTCATGGACTGGAAAAAGTAGTTACGTTTCGCCCATGCGGTATACGCATCGGGTGAAGTTGGTGCCGATAGGGTGACTCGAACACCCGACCCACGCATTACGAATGCGTTGCTCTACCAACTGAGCTATATCGGCACTCTTGAGAGGGCGCGCAGTATAGCGGGACGCGCTGGCATGGGATAGACCCAAAGGGCCGGCGTCAGCCCTCGCCCCGAATCCGGATCAGCACCTCGATGCTCTCGCTGTGGGTGCCCTTGGGCATCGGCGGCAATTCGCTGAAGCGAACCTGCTCGTCCGGGATATCGCGCAGTTCGCCGGTGTCCACGTTGTAGAAGTGGTGGTGCGGGCGTGTCGTCGAGTCGTAGAACTTGCGCACCGGGTCGACCATGACCTCTTTGACGATGCCACGTTCGCCGAACAGGTTCAGCGTGTTGTACACGGTTGCCTTGGAGACGCTGCTGCCGGCCTCGCGGAGCCGGTCGATGATCTGGTCCGCCGACAGGTGCTGCGGCTTTTCCAGAAGGATTTCAGCAACTTCCAGACGCTGTGGCGTCGAGAGAATGTCGTGCTTCTCAAACAGTGCAAGGATGTCGGAACGCGACATGGAGAGCCCCCGGAACTTGAATCTGGACTCAGTATAAACGAAATCCGGGCCTTTCGGGCCAATTCCGGGGCTGCGCGAGGCGTCGCCCTGCTGGCATGTTGTCCACTGGACAGGAGGCCAGCGATGCATGCCAGGGATTACGGCTACTCACTCCTCGAGCTCATGATGACAATCGCCGTTGCCGCGGTGATCCTGACGCTCGGGCTGCCCTCATTCTCGGCGCTCAAGGCCCGTAACGCCCAGCGCGTGGAGATCAACGCCCTGTTTCACGCCGTGCACCTGGCGCGCAAGGGTTCGATCATGCGCAAGCAGGTCGTGTCCCTCTGCCCGACAGCCGACGGCACCGCCTGCAATCCCGGCCGCGACTGGTCCGGCGGCTTCCTGGTGTTCGAAAACAGCGACCGCGACGAGCCGCCAGAGCTCGATGACGGCGAAATCCTGCTTCACCACCACCGGGCCAGCCGGGCCGTGAAAATCACCGCCAACAGGCGCGGATTCACGCTCAGGGCCACGTTCCTGAGGGCCACCAATGGCACGCTGGTCGTCTGCGACCGCGCAGGGCGCGTGCCGCCGCGGGCACTGGTCATCAGCTACACGGGGCGGCCGCGCGTTGCTGAACGGACACCGCGCGGAGCCGTCTATTCCTGTGCGGGTTAGGTTAAATCGGGGCCGTCGCAACCGACCGCTCGTCGGGCGTGGCGGTACGCTCGTCGGATACCCGCGAGCGTCCCGGAGCAACGCTATATATTGCCTGTATGGACAAGCACCAGCAGACCGGCTTCACGCTCTACGAACTGATGATTACGTTGGTGGTCGTGGGCATCATCCTGACTTTCGGCATCCCCAACCTGCGGGATTTCACGCTGAACAGCCGAATGACGAGCACGGCCAACGACCTCCATGCCGCTTTCCTGATGGCGCGCAGTGAGGCCGCGCATGCGAAGACCAACGTGACGATCTGCGCCAGCGCGGACCCGATGGGCGCGGCGAGCTGCGGCGGCACCTGGGACCAGGGTTACGTCGTCTTCATCGACGACAACGCAAACCAGGCGCGGGACGCCGGCGAGGCAATCCTGCGTTCACATCCGCCGGCCGATAACGGGGTTCTTCTGCGGGTTGCCAACGGCGCCACCTATTTCATGTACGCACCCACCGGCCTCGGCCGGCTGGATACAGGCGGAAACCCGCCGCTGTCGCAGGTCGTAATTTGCGACGAACGCGGTAATGTCACCGGCCCTGGCGGCGGTTCGGCCGCCCGGTTGTTCGTGTCGACACCGCTCGGGCGCGCCACGATCGTGCGCGACATGGGAATGATCGGCAATGCGCTGACGGCCATGGGAGCCACCTGCCCGTGAGCGCACTATCAAACAGAATCCAGGAACCAGCAACCATGCCAATGATCATGAACAAGCAGAGGGGCTTCTCGCTGATCGAGGTGCTGATCGCGCTGATCATCATGTCGGTCGGCATGCTCGGCATCGCCGGACTGTACGTGCAAAGCCTGCAGGCAGGGCGCACATCGCTGTTCCGCCACCAGGCGGTGGCCCTGGCCGGCGATGTCGCCGACCGTATCCGCGCCAACCCGACGGCGGGTATTTCCTATGCCGACCCGAACGGCGCCCCCAACGGTTGCGTGGACGCGGGCGTGGACTGCGACGTGGCGAGCATGGCACTGCACGATGTCTTTCTCTGGAAACAGCAGGCCGGCGATTCGCTGCCGGGTTCGTCGCCGACCGGCGGCGGCGATGTAACCGTGCAGTTCGACGATACGGTGACTCCGCCGCTGTACACGATCACCGTGAGCTGGGAGGAGCCCGGCATCACCGATCTCGACGCCCCACCCAGCTACGTCGTCACCATTCCGGTCAACCCGTTCTAGGAGCGATTGCGATGCGCACTACAATCAACCTGACAGGCGGCCGGCAGCACGGCATCACGCTCGTCGAACTGATGGTCGCGCTGGCCATCGGCTCGTTCCTGATCATCGGGGCGGTGCAGATCTATTCGCAAAGCCGCCAGGCCTTCGTCATCAACGAATCGATTGCCCGCGTGCAGGAAACCGCGCAGTTTGCGCTGGATACGATCGAAGCCGACCTGCGCATGGCGAGCAACTGGGGCCGCACCAGCCGCGCCCTGTCGATTAACGGGCGTACGATGATCGGCACGCCCAACCCGAACGGCCTGGCAGTACCGCTCGATTGCGGCGAAGACTGGTCGATTGAACTCGGCACACCGGTCGACGGATTCGACAATGTCGTGGGTGGCAACAACATTGCTCTGCCGTGTCCACCTGACGATACGGGACAGGCGAATTCAGACGTGCTCACTGTCCGCCGCGCCTCCGTAAACCCGGTGCCGCTGCAGGCCGGCCGCCTGCAGGTGCAGACGACACGCATCCAGGGCGAGATCTTCGACGACGGCAATGTCCCGCCGCAGTTCGATCCCGCGACGTCAGCAACACATAACCTGATGGTATCGAGCTATTACGTGGACACGAGCTCGGACCTGATCCCGGGCGTACCGACGCTGCGGCGCAAGGTGCTCGGTATCCAGGGCGCTAATTCGGCGGTCTTCGACCAGGAGATCGCCCCCGGCGTAGAAAACCTGCAGATTCAGTTCGGCATCGACACGAACGAAGACAACACGGTCGACCGTTACGTCAACCCCGGCGACGAGATCTACAACCCCGAGGCGCCGGGGTATTTTCCGGGCGCCAGGGTGCTGACGGCCAGGGTCTGGCTCGTCGTGCGCGGGCTGACCCGGGAAGTCGGGGTCGATGACCAGCGCGCCTACAACCCCGGCAATGCCAATCTCGGCACGTTCAACGACGAGATCCGCCGCATGCAGGTGTCGAAAACGATCCTGCTGCGCAATACCAGGATTTGATTGAGAGAGCGAACCATGATCAAGCAGATGAATTTCAAAAGACAGTCCGGTGCGGCGCTCATCGTCGGCCTGCTGTTGCTCGTCGTAATCACGGTGCTGGCCGTGTCGGGCATGAGCACGGCCACCACCGAACTGGCCATGGCGCGCAACGACCAGAATTACGAGAACGCATTCCAGGCCGCCGAGACCGGGCTCGAGGCGGCGCTTGCGCAGGGGCAGTTCAATGCCGTGGGCACGGTAACCGTGACGCAAATCATCAACGCGAATGACCAGGTCACGGCACAGATTGCGCCGAACGGCGTACCGACGATCGTGCCGGACCGGGCGTTCAGCCTCGGCGTCGGCAGCGGCGTCGTCGCCTATCATTTTCTCGCCACGGCGACGGCTGTATCGGAACGTTCGCCGGGCACCCCCTCTGACCGCGACTCGAACGCGGTACACACACAGGCTTTTTATATTGTCGGGCCGCAAGGACCGACGCTGTAAGCGGTAGCAGGAACGGAGTATTCCCATGAAATTCAAAGTATTGATCGCCGCCCTTTCACTTGCGCTGGCTTTGCCGGCCGCCGCCGAGTTTCGAACCATCGCGGAAGCCCACGAAGCCTCACTGTCGGAACTGCGCCTGCCGCAAAACGAGACAGGAACCATCAGCTTCAAGCCCTGCGACGAGTGCGCCTATGTTGTCAAACGCATCAACAGCAACACGGAATGGGTATTCGACGGCAAGAGCATGTCCCTGAAAAATTTCCGCCGCAACCTGCGCACGGTTACGGATCGCAAGAACACGCCGGTTACGGTTTTGCACCACCTGGAAAGCGATCGCGTGACCCGGGTGTCGGTTCATCCCGTGAAGGTTCAGTGATTGATTGCCCTCGCAAGGACTCATGAGGACAGAATGATGAATACAGTTATTCAGAAAACTACATGGACGTTTGCCGGGCTGCTGCTGGCGCTCACATGCGGCACGCCCGCCGTCGCGGACGATACGGAATTGCTGCTGATAAATCCCGATGCTTCGCAGCAGGTTCCCAATGTCATGCTGATCATCGACTCGTCGGGCAGCATGGGCAACTCCGAGCAGACCACCGAGGTTTACGACTACATGGAGATCTACCCCGGCAGCGCAACACCCTGCGACCCGAACTACCTGTACTGGAGCGAGCACAAAAGTGTCGTGCCTGTGTGTGGTTCAGGTACTGCGAACCGCATCCTGAAAACCGCCTTCGTCTGCGAGGACGCCACCAAGCGTTTGCAGGGTGTCGGCAGCTACCGCGGCCGCATGGCGCAGCATCGCCTGGGCTCCTCCGGTTTCTTCAGCATCTTGCTCGGGCTGGCTGACACGGTTCACTGGCAGGAAGTCGAGCCGGGCAACGAGGACGACCTGGTCGAGTGCAGCAAGGACGATGGCGAGCATGGCGACGGCAGCGACGAGGACGACGTCTACGCGCAGCGCGGTGGTGACGTCGATCCGTTCACGGACAAGAAAAAGGACCGCATAAACTGGGGCACCTGGCCGTCAAGCCAGTCCATTACCGTGTATGACGGCAACTACCTCAACTATCTCGAGAATCCCGTGCTCGTCAATGATTCCAAGATCAATATCGTGCAGAACACGGCAACGTCGATCCTGAATTCCATTGAGGGTATCAATGTCGGCGTCATGCGCTTCAACAGCCAGGAAGGCGGCCCGGTGCTACTCGACCTGGTGCCTCTCGACACGAACCGCACCCAGATCCTGGATATGATCAACCAGATTCCGTCCGGCGGTTACACGCCCGTGGCGGAGACCGTGTTCGAGTCGGCGCTGTACTGGCGCGGACTGCCCGCCCACTACGGCCAGCTGATCAACGAACACACAACGGACCCGAATGCGCTGATCTCGGCGAGCCCGAAAATCTACAAGCAGCCGACGAGCCTCTCGTGTGCCAAGAACTTCAACGTGGTACTGACCGACGGCGCGCCGACACGGGATGTCGGGGCCGAGGGCCTGGTCGACGGCCTGCCCAACTGGGGTACGACCCTGGGATATACGGGTTGCACCGGCACTGGCGACGGCGCCTGCATGGACGACATCGCCGCGTACCTTTACAACGAGGACATCGACACGACGCTGCCGGGTAAACAAAACGTCACCACGCACACGATTGGATTTGCTGTCGATCTGCCCATATTGGAAGAGACCGCGCTGAGAGGCGGCGGCACTTACTTCCGGGCCAACGACGTCGCGAGCCTGACGCAGGCCCTGCTGGAGATCGTGAACGATATCCAGGACCGCAACCTGTCGTTTGCTGCGCCTGCAGTCGCAGTCAACGCGTTCAATCGCACGCAGAACCTCAACGATCTGTACCTGACTACGTTCGCGGCGAGCGAATCGGTGCGCTGGCCGGGCAACCTGAAGAAGTACCGGATCGCCGACGGACAGATCGTCGATCGCTTCGACCAGCCGGCCGTCGACCCGAACACGGGATCGTTCTACGACTCGGCTGCGAGCTTCTGGAGTACCGGTACCGACGGTAACGACATCACGATCGGTGGTGCCGTCGAGAACCTGCCGGACCCGGCATCACGCAGGATATACACGAACAACTCTGCCGATCCCGATCTCACGGCGGCCGCGAACGTATTGACGCCTGCGAACGACAATGCCTTCACGCTGGCTGATTTCGGCCTCACCGGCGCCACCGGCGAACCCACAATCGAGGAGCTCATTCGCTGGGTACGCGGCGAGGACGTTCGTGATGAAGACCTGGATCCGGCGACGACCATCATTAAGCAAATGGGCGACCCGCTGCACTCGCAGCCGGCCGCGGTCGTCTACGGCGGCACGCCGGCCAGCCCCGACATCACGGTGTATACGGCCACGAACCAGGGATCGGTGCATGCAGTCAATGCAGCAACCGGTGAAGAACTCTGGTCGTTCATACCGAAAGAGCACCTCGAAAACCTGCCGCTCTACTTCTTCAACGATGACGCACCGTTCAAGTTCTATGGCGTCGACGGTGACATCGTGCCCGTGGTCGCCGATCGCAACGACAACGGAATCATCGAGCCTGTGGACGGCGACTTTGTATACATCATATTCGGCATGCGCCGGGGCGGCGACACCTACTACGCGCTCGACGTAACGGACAGGAGCAACCCGAAGCTCAAATGGCGCCTGAGCACGCCCGGTTTCGGGCAGACCTGGTCGCGGCCGACCGTGGCGCGTGTGGACATGGTCGACCCCGGGCTCAACAGCGACAAAGCCGTCGTAATTTTCGGTGGCGGCTACGATACCGTGCACGACAACCTGTCCCATCCGTCCACTCCGGACGCCCGGGGTGCGGGTATCTACATGGTCGACCTGGAATCCGGCGACGTGCTGTGGCGCGCCGGTGCCGACGGCAGTGCCGACCTGCAGTTGCCGGGCATGACACGGTCAATTGCCACGCAGATTCGCGTTATCGATTTCTCCGGCGACGGCATCGCCGATCGCATGTACGCGTCCGATATGGGCGGCCAGATACTGCGCTTCGATATCTTCGCCGGCAAGTCGCCGGATGGCACGGGTACTGACGCCCTGGTCACGGGCGGTGTCGTCGCTCAGCTGGGCGCCGAGGGCCTCGGCTCGCCAACCGACCCGGAGACACGTCGCTTCTATGCTGCGCCGGACGTCTCGATTTTCAACGACAACGTTCAGAACCGCCGCTTCATATCGATCAGCATCGGTAGCGGCTACCGTGCGCACCCGCTGGATAACACGCCGAGTGATCGTTTCTACTCGATTCGCGATAAAGATGTATTCGGCCAGATGACGCAGGCCGAGTACGACGCGTTCACGCCGGTGACGGATTCCGACCTCGTCGAGGTCAGCGGCACCGTCGGAACCGTGCTCGGGCCGAACGACCGCGGCTGGAAGTTCACCCTGCCGCCCGACCAGAAGGTCTTCGCGAATTCAGTCACGTTCAACAACGAGGTCTTCTTCGTCGCCTTCTCCCCGGACACGACCAACGCATCAGTCTGCAAGGCCGGTGACGGCCGCAACTTCCTGTACCGCGTATCGGTCAGGAACGGTGATCCGATCACCGATCTCGACGCGATCGTGCCAGGCCAGGAAGACAACGAGCGCGTGGAAGAACTGGCGCAGGGCGGCATCGCACCGTCGCCGGCCTTCCTGTTCCCGAGCGCCGACCCGAACTGCACCGGTGAAGAATGCTCGCCGCCGCCGGTCGGGTGTATCGGCGTCGAATGCTTCGACCCGGGCTTCGAGAACTTCCCGGTTCGCACGCTCTGGACCCAGGACGGGGTTGAGTAATGACGGGCAGGCAGCGCATGCAGGCGAAGCTCATGCACACGATGCGCGGCATCACGCTCATCGAGTTGATGATCGTCGTCGTGATCGTCGGCATCATGGCGGTGGTCGCATACCCGAACTACCGTGAGTTTGCGGCGCGCGCGAAACGCAACGAGGCGAAGGCGGCGTTGCTTAAGATCGCGACCAACCAGGAGCGCTTTTACCTGCAGAACAACTCCTACACCTGCGACATGACGCGGCTCGGGTTTGCGGGAGCGGGCCCGATCCAGACGGATTCCGGAACGTACACGGTGGATATTAACCTGTGTACCGCCGACAACTTCATTGCCCAGGCGGATTACATCCCGTCGGATTCGGAGTCCGGAAAATGTAGCTGGTTTAGGATCGATGGGCGCAATGTAAAGCAGTCTTTTCCCCAAACGGATTGCTGGACGCGTACCCGCTAAGCTACCGATTCGTTATTCGGGCGGCGCCTCTTCCGGGGGCGCCGCCTTTTCTTTGCCCGACAGGAACAGCGAGTCGATGATCAGCAGCGCCGCACCGACAGTGATCGCCGAATCGGCGACATTGAAGGAAGGGAACGCCCAGCTGCCGAACCAGACCTGGATGAAATCGGTAACATAGCCCAGCCGAATGCGGTCGACGAGGTTACCGAGTGCTCCGCCGAGCACGAGCGTCAGACCCGCCGAAAGCACCATGAGGTCGCTGGCGCGTATGCGCCACAGCCACACGACCAGGACCGCACTCACGACGGTAGCCAGCACGACGAAAAACCAGCGTTGCCAGCCGCCCGCGCCGGCGAGAAAGCTGAACGCGGCACCGGTATTCTGTTGATGCGTCAGGTTGATGAAGCCATTGAGCGGCACGTCGCCGTACAGGGGCACCCATCGAATGATCGCCCACTTCGTACCCTGGTCGGCGAGCACGATGAAGACCGCAAAGATCATCCACACGATAAATCGTTTTGCACCCTCGTTCGATTCCAAGCTTTTTTGCCCCTCAGCTGTCTGCAGCAAGCGCGGACTTCGCATTGTCGGCATCGACGTCCATTTGCGCAACCAGGTCCTCGACCATGTCGAACTTCTCCTGCTCCCGCAGCCACGCGATGAAGTCGACGTGAATGTATTTACCGTAGATATCCTGGTCGAAATCGAACAGGTGAACCTCGAGGATCGGCTTCGTTCCCGCGAACGTCGGCCGCGAGCCGACGCTCGCGACCGCGTCATGCGGTCCGCCGTCGAGCCCGTGGACACGCACGGCAAAAATACCCATGACCGCGCTCTGCCGCCGGCGCAGGTCGACATTCGCGGTCGGATAGCCGAGCGTCCGGCCGACCCGGTCGCCTTTCACGATCTTCCCCGACATCCGGTAGGGCCGCCCGAGCAGCTTGGTCGCGGTCTTCAAGTCGCCCCGCGCCAGGGCATCGCGAATCGCGGTACTGCTCACACGCACGCCATTGACGACCACGCTCGGCACCTGTTCGACGTCGTAATCGAGCACGTTGGCAACGGCATTCAGGTGTTCGATGCTGCCCTCGCGACGCCGCGCGAAGTGAAAGTCGTCCCCCACCACGAGGTACCGTGCATTCAGCCCATGAACCAGGATCCGGCGGATGAAATCCGGCGCCGCTATATCCCGCATCGGCGCCGCAAACCGCGGACAGTAGAAAAGGTCGATCCCGCGGGCTTCCAGGCTGTCGAATTTTTCACGGAAACGCATCAAACGCGCGGGTGGGCTGGTGCCGCCGAAGAACTCTTTTGGCGTCGGTTCGAAGCTCATCACGACGGTGGTCAGGCCTTTGTCTTCGGCAACGTGGACAACCCGCTCGAGCAGCTGCTGGTGACCGAGATGGATTCCGTCGTAAGCGCCGATCGTCACGACGCTGCCGACATCGAGAGCCGGGTACGGCAGGTCGCCGAGGTGCCTGACCAGCCGCATATCAGCCCTGCCTCAGCCGGAAATCAGCGGTGCGCATGCCGAGCAGGAACAGGGCCAGGAAATAGGCCCCCACCCCGACGAGAATCGCCGCCGCAAGCCACGTAACCCGCTCGAAGATCCCGCTTTCCAGCCACCAGGATAGCGGCCGCTGTAACGCGACGAGGGCGGCGGTCATAACGACGTTGGCCACCGCGGTTCTGAACAGCAACGCAGCCCAGCCCGTGCCGTGACGAACCACGCCTTCCCGCCGGAGACCCCGATAAAGCAGGAACGCATTCAGCAGTGCAGCAACCGAGATGGCCAGGGCAAGCCCGGCGTGAGTACCCGCGAAACCGATTCGAGTCAGGTACCAGGCAAGAGTAACGCTCAATACGAAATTGACCGCCAGCGCAATCAACCCGATACGCACCGGCGTACGCGTGTCCTCGCGGGCAAAATAGGCCGGCGCGAGTATCTTCACGTAGGAAAAGCCGATCAGCCCGACGGCAAATGCCTGCAACGCGAGCGCCGTCATGCGTACGTCTTCGCTCGTAAATACGCCGCCGTAAAAAATGGTCGCGACGAGGGGTTCCGCGAGTACGATGAGCCCGATCGCCGCCGGCACGGCAATGAGCAACACGAGCTTCATCGACCAGTCCAACGTGTCCGCGAATTCGTCGAGCGAGTCGTTGGCAGCCTGCCGGGCGAGATACGGCAGGGTCACAGTCGCCAGCGCGATGCCGAACAGTCCGAGCGGAAATTCCATCAGGCGGTCCGAGTAATACAGCAGGCTGATTTTCCCGACGCCGAGCATCGACGCAATGATCCCGCCCAGCAGCACGTTGATCTGCGCGACCGACGAGCCGAAAATCGCCGGCAGCATCAGCCGCGTTACACGTCTCACGCCTTCGTGCTGCAGACCCCACTTCGGCCGCGGTAGCGCACGGATGCGCATCAGGAAGGGCACCTGGAAAATCAGCTGGCACAGGCCCGCAACGAATACGGCATACGCCAGCGCCATACCGGGCTCCTCGAGGCGCGGCGAGAGCCATACGGCAGCCGAGATCAGTACGACATTCAGAATGACGGGCGTAAACGCGGGCACGCCGAAGCGGCCGTAGGTATTCAGGATCCCGCCCGCAAACGCCGTGAGGGACACAAAGAACAGGTAGGGAAACGTGAACCGCAGCATCAACGTCGCAAGGTCGAAGCGGCCATCCTCGCCGATGAAGCCGGGAGCGACGATAGCGACCAGCAAGGGTGCCGCGACGACGCCCGCAAGCGTCACGAGGAACAATATCAGGCCGAACGTACCAGCAACGGCATCGACGAATTCGCGGGCTTCCTCGTGGTCGTGCCGTTCCCGGTAGCGGGCCATCACCGGAACGAAGCCCTGGGAAAAGGCACCCTCAGCAAAAAAACGACGCAGCATGTTGGGAATGCGGTTCGCTACCAGGAAGGCATCCATAACGAGCGAGGCGCCGAAAAAGCGCGCAAATACGACGTCCCTGACCAGCCCCAGGATCCGGGACAGCAACGTCATCCCGCTCACGACCGAGGTCTTGGCGATCAGGCGCTGCCCGGATACCCGGCTCGGGTGTATGCCGGCGCCGGCCGGCGCGGCATCGGGCGCTTCTTTTTCGGTCGTCATAAGCCCGCTGAGTTTAGCCCAGAAAATTCATGGAATCAGGCATTTAGACGGCGCTGCCTGGCCCGGAGACGGATCCGATACAGGCGTTGACATTCCTCTGCCGGCCACGAATAATACGCGGCTCTTTGAGAGCAGGACACGGAAAAAGCAGTGGCTAACATCAAGTCAGCACAAAAGCGCGCCAGGCAGGCGGAGAAAACCCGCAAGCACAACATGGGCCTGCGCTCGCGCATGCGCACCCAGATCAAGAATGTCATCAAGGCCTGCGAGGCGGGTGACAAGAAAGCGGCACAGGCCGCTTACAAGGAAGCGGTCCCGGTCATCGACACGATGGTCAACAAGGGGATCGTGAACAAGAACAAGGCCGCCCGACACAAGAGCCGCCTCAACAAGCGCGTCAAGGAACTCACGGCCTGAGCGAGGCCTGGTCCGGATACAAGAATGCCGCCTTTGAGGCGGCATTTTTTGTTCGGAAAATCGCGCTTCGATAAGCGCTCCTACAGGCATCCTTGCCAACGTAGGAGCGGGCCTGGGCCCGCGATCACCGCTTTATTTCCAGCAGTCCCTGCCCCCGCCACTGCTGCCCTTCATCAACGTCTGGTTCAGCGTCAGCGATCCGCACTCCGTATCCCTCGCCGCCTGTCCGTTGAGCGGCGCAGCGGTGATCGTGTAGGTGGTCGCCGTGACATTCGAAAGCGCGACTGAATAGGTGCTGTCGCCGCCCGCCGTCGGCTGGCCGTCGTCAGCAATCACGAGCGGGTTTGCCGCGAAGCCTAGATTCGTCAGATCGTTTGCAAAGCGCTTGTTGTCCATAAAGAACTGCTGCTGACGATCGGCGACCTGTAGCAGAATCGACGTCGCCGCCGTGCGCTTGGTATCGACGACGTAGCCCATGTAGGACGGGTACGCGAAACTCGCGATCACCGCGAGGATGACGATCACGATCATCAGTTCGATGAGCGTTACGCCGCGTTGCTTCGGAAGTGCCTTTTCAAGAACCATTGAATGTCTCCTGTCCGCTTACGGCTGGGTCGTCCCGCCGGTCGGTGCCGTGGTCTGAACGTCGCCGTCCTCGGTCAGGTACCAATAGGTACGCCAGCGGGTCGCCGCGTTTACGTCGTCGATCTGCAGATCGGGCCGCAGAATTTTGTTCGGCGGAATCGAGACAACCTCGGCCGGGATACCCGCAGATATCAGCTCGACGCTACGATCGGCCTTCGAGTTCGGCGCATCCGGGTCGTCGGACGTGTCGTCACTCGTGTCATAATTAATGACCGCCGTGCCATCCTGCAGCGCAACGGCATAGAGCCGGCCGGCTCCCTCGGATGGTGCACAGGCCGTCGCGGAGCTGCCACCTCGCGGCAGATATGACGTGAAGAAGACCTTGCCGGTCACGGTCAGCGCGGTCGCCAGGATCTTCTCGCCCGAGTCCTCCATGGACAGACGCCAGCCTTTGAGCAGATTGACCGTGCAGGTGCCGCCGTTCTGCAGGCAGTTGCTGGTGACGTCACCGAAGTCGACGTGCTGCAAGCCGATGTCGGCGCCACTGCCGACTGCCGTGGCGCGGTCCTTGATCATGTACATGTAATCCGAGGTGACGCCGCCGGAGTCGAGAGGATTGGCACGATTGCCGGAGCCGATGACAACGCCGTCGAACAATCCGTAGCCGTCCTTGCTGGGCACCAGGTCCGGACGGTGGAAGAAACGTCGATCCGTGACTGTGCCGGAGCTGCCGGACGCGTGGCGTCCAACCGACGCGAGCAACGACAGCTTCCACTTCGACGTATCACCCCCACCGATATCCGCGCGCCAGATATTGCCGCCCGTGTCGCCAACGACCATGCGATCGGTGAACCCGTCGCCATCCGTGTCGGCAACGGTCAGCGTCGAGGGAATACTGTCGGTCAGCCTCGGGTGCTCGAATACCGTGTTGCCCCCACCGCCAGTGCCTCGGCGCGCTTTCCAGATCAGGGCGCCCGTCACTGCGTCGACAACGAACAGCGCGTTGCCCTCGCTGTCGTTGGTGCCGACGCTGCCGCGCGTGTCTTTGTTGGTGTCGTAACCGCCTGCAAACATGACCGCCGGACGGGGCCCGCTGGCGGTTCTGACGAGACCGACCCGCGGATTCGAGAACGTGTAGCCGAGTTCGGCGAAGTCGCCACCCTTCTCGATCGTCCACATCAGGCGCGGTGACTCGGGGTTCGTGACGTCGAGTGCATAGTAGGCCTTGCCGCCGCGGCGCATGCCGACGTACAGGAACACGCGGTCGCCGTCGTTGGCCACGATGTTGCCGTCGTAGTTCTTGTCCCAGATAAAGGCGACCGGCGCGCCGTCAAGCGTATACGGGTGTTTCATGCCCGTGCCGTTGGCACGCAGGACTTTCTGCGCTGCCATCGACTTGCGCGGCATGAACGCCCAGACTTCCTCGCCGGTATCGCTGCCGCTCGTGCGTGTGTTGCGAATCATGCGCAGCATGCCGTCGTTCGACGCCACGGCGACGTAGATGCCCGGGTTATTGGGCTCGCTGAATCCGCCGATAGCCCCGTAATTGATCGGCAGCGGCCGCGAATGCAGCGGATCGCCGAATATCCACTCCCGCGCTTCCTCACGGTCGTCGTCGCCGTCGAGATCGTCGACATCGAGACCGCGCGCGTAGGCGATCAGCTCGGCCGCCTCGGTCAGGTTGTCCGCATCCAGGTCGGACTGCAATTCCGAGGCAAGGGTCAGGTCGACATTCAGCGGCGAGAGCATTGACGCTGTGCGGTCGTAATAAATCCGTCGGCCGCCGAGGCCGTTGGCCTCCTGCGGCCCGTTACCGAGGTAACCGGGGATTCGCTGGCCTGCGCCACCGCGAGCAACCGTTCGGCCGTCGCGGGCGACAACCTCGCCGGCATCCAGGTCCGGCGCCGGCAGGGTGCCCGGATCCGTCCAGCTGGTAAGGGCATCGAAGCGGATTCTGCCGTCGGCGGCGACTGCCGGGTCGCCGAGTGCGTCAACGATGGTGCCCGCGGCCGATGAATCGTTTGCGCCCGCAATCTTGAGTTTCTTGACGTTGCCGACCCAGTAAGGCCGCGCCTGTTCGTCAACCTGGAACAGCGCGATGTAGACGTTGTCCGTGATCTCCGCGCGGTTGAATACGTTGACCGGAACCGATGCCGCCACGAACGTGGTGCTGACGCTCAGGATCTGTTTGAAAATCTCGTTGAGGGTTGCGACGAGTTCGTCGGGGTTTTCGCTCAATGCCAGCGGCACGCCCGTACCGCCGGCACGCGCGTAACTCCTCGTCGTCGTATTGATCTTGGTCTCATCGACGATGAAATAGGAGATGACGTTTTGCTTGTCCTCGAGATCCGGCACGGAACCATAGTTACCGTTTGCAAGGTCCGCGTCGTACAGGTACTGGATCACGTCCGGGAACGTGCGCTGCGGCGAGCCGAAGCCGCCGCTCCCGACAGGCTCTGCAATTGCCTCGTCAGAATCGTCGTCCTGGTTGGATACCTGGAACATGACGTTGACCGAATAGAGCTTCGAACAGGCACCCGCTTTCTCCAACGGGCTGACATAGGAAGGCTTCACCTTGGGTCCCCATTCAATCTCCGGATCCCACGCGATTGCCGGGTAATCTACGTCCAGATTGAACGTATTTTTCGTGCCGAAATCGGTATACCCATTGTGCGCGTTGAATACACTCTGCCCCGTGAGGTAGCGGAAAAATTCGAAGAACAGCTCCTTACCCTGGTAGGAATGGCTGAGGTTACCCTGCGGTATCGGCATCGATTCCAGTATCTTGTGGAATTTCGCCTTGGCTCCATTGTCGTCATCCTCTTCGAAGCGCTCGAAACCCATCGCGATGTAGCCGCCGTTGCTGCACTTGGTACGGCCGAACCCGACGCAATCATTGTTGTTGTCGTGGTTCACCATGAGGCCGACCCGTACGCCCTCGAGCGGGTCGAAGACCTTCCGAAGTGCGCCGCGCAGCACGTCGAAAAACGTGTAGGGCCCGGTGGCACTCATGTAGCCCTCGGCGATTAACGTGTCGCATTCACCGCCATTGCAGGCTGTAGAGCCCAGGTTCGGACGGTAATCGAGCGAGAACATGACCATCGGTTCACTGCCGTCCGGCAATCCCGATCCCGGATTGATGTAGACGTCGGTGTCGTCTGCCCGCGCCGATCCGACAGTGCATACCAGCGCTGCAAGCGCCGTCGTAAGTGCAATCTTTCTGATCATGGTGTCCATACCTGAATACTCCCGGTCCGGGGATTACTGTTTGGGTACGAGGACGAGCACGCCCTGCGATACCTGCTGGCGCCCCAGCCCTTCGTCCATGCGGTCGTAGGTCGTCGTGACCCGGAATCCCGCGCTGGTAAATTTGTCGATACTCGATTCCACGACGCGCGGCGGCGGCCGGAATATCGGACCCACGCGCTCGACGCGAGCGCTGATGTGGCCGGACGCTACCTCGGCATCCAGCACGGGGTTACCGGCCGGCAGGTCGTAGCGATCGCAGTCCGTCTGGCCGGCCGTGCAGGCCGTGAACCCCTGCATGCCATACACCGGCGTCGAACCGGGGTTTGCGACGATCGCGTCGGCGAGCGCCTGCGCCGCCTGTTCGGCCGCGATACGCGACTCTTCGTTCTGCGCCATATACAGGCCGATGTTCGTGGCACGCATCGACGACAGCGTCAACAGCGTGATGGCGATCAGAAACATGAGCGCGACCACGAGTATGGCGCCGCGCTGCCTGTTGCCTGGCCTCATGGAATGCCTGCCCATATCAAAACCCCATCATGTTCATGCTGCGAATGTTCTGGATCGCTACCGTCGTGGAATAAACGCGGCGGTGGAACGAGTCGTTCGGTGTGTAGTCCGGCGCATTGCCGATCGAAATAGTCTTCTGGTTGGTGTGGCGCACGTCGATGTCGGTGGTTCGTGCCAGCAGGTAGATGCGTGCCGAAACGACAGTCTGCAAATCGGCAAGCGTCGGCGTAGACATGTATACGTTCGGATTGCCGTCGCCGCTCGTATCAATGCCGTACTCGATTTGCAGGTTTTCGATGCCGGTGGCGATGCACTCGGTGAGCATGCTCGGACCCGGGCCACCGAGTACTTTCCGGCACAGCGTCGGGATGTTGTCGCCGAGATCGTATGCGTACTGGCGGATGTAATAAATCGCCGGGCGATACTCCCACTCGGTGCGCGGCAGCGCGATGGAGACTGCCGGCGTTCCCGTCAGCGGTTGACGATATAGCAGGCCGACGGTTCCATTGGTCCGCAGGTAGACACCTCCGTCCCTGAACACGGCTGCCTCGGCCCCCGCTACGCGCTTGATCGAAACAACGTCGGTCCCGGGCGCAACCTCGTCAGCAAGGAAGCAGGAGTGACCCGCCACAACCTGGGCGCTCGTGACGTTATCGATCCCGATCACCGAGAGCGACTGGCCGGTCGCGGGTTGTGTCGTCTGGTAAGTCCAGTTCGTGGCGGCGGCGGGGCCGCAATCCAGTCCAATGGCCAGGGTCGTGTCAGGGGTTACCGCTTCCGGAGACAGCAGCTCCGCATAGTGTCCGGCCATGCTGAGATCGAAGGCGATCTGCTGGAGCGCGAAACGGGCGTCGTCCTGCATGCGCATGACGTTGTCGTCCTGGCTGAAGCTGTGGCTGTTGTTGACGAACACCGTAACGATCGCGACGCCGAGTAACAGCGACAGCAGCATCGCCACCATGATCTCGACCAGGGTGAATCCGGACTGCCGTTTGTTGTCGAAATTCTGCATCGCGCTCTGCTCAGAAATTGGGGTCGATGAACGTTGGAATCTGGACGACGCGCCGAAATTCATTCTGGGCACCGTAGTTGCCGCTTGCCGCACCGCACGGATCGGCAATGTTCGCCGTGATCGACGCCGTCCCCCGCCATACGATCGTCACGGTATAAACGCCGGCACCACCCGCAACGGGACCGGCTATGCAAAGGGTCGGCAGGACCAGGCCGCCAGCGCCGATACCACCGTTGGTCTCGAGGTTCCCGTCCAGGACCTGCTCCCAGAACCAGAGATCGTGAGCGGCCTTTTGCGCGGCGTTACATTCGTTGCCGTCGCGGCAGTTCGGCACGGGTTCCGCACCGATGACACCACCACCGAGCTGCGGCGCAGCCGCGTAAGTGTCGATGCCGTTGCCGTTGGTCCGAATGTCCTCCAACAGGCCGTTGGCGACCTGTGCCGCTGTCGTGCGCTGAACGGCTTCGAAATTTGCCTGCTTGGACACGGTCTGCAATCCCGCGATCGCAAGCAAGCCGATGCTGAATACAATCAGGGCTATCAGCAGCTCGAGCAGCGAGAAGCCTTGAATCCTGTCCTTCGAAGTCAGCACGTTCGGTCTCCGTGATTCCTGGCCATCAGATGCAGGTCGGCGGCGCGCCATTCGCCTTTGTCTCGGACATCCTCGGACGCCCGGACAGCTCGACGAGGATCACCTTGGCGTGCTCGGTGCCGCGGAAGTCGCATACCGTGAATTGTCCGGAGTTTCCTGTTAGCGCATTGGTCATCGCGCGCCCGTTCGGCCGATACATCAGCGCTGTTGGAAATTCGCCCGACTGGATATTCAGACCCTCGGCAGCTGCCGAGGCCGACACGATGGTCTCGCCCGCATCCAGACTGCCGTTGCTGTTGAGGTCGCCGAATACGATCCAGCCACTGTCCCAGGAGGCAAATTCGCAATTCGTGCCCGATGCGCTGGCACACATGGTGACCCGCGAGTTCGTCGTGATAGCCGTATTGCGTGCAACATGTATCGCCGATATGAAGTCGTTGATCGCGCCCGTTTGCCGCGCATCGTTGGTAAAATCGTCAAGCGCCGGAACCGCCGTCGCCAGCAAGATGGCGACGAGCGCGATTGCGATCATCAGTTCAATCAGCGTAAAGCCGCTGTCCCTGCGCATAACATAATCCCTGCTGCGTATACTTCCGGACCGTTTTCGCGGGTATTACCCGCTGACTCACGATCATGGTGAAATGCTAGCAATGGCGCGGGTTTCAGGCTGAGAACCAGGTCCGATTTGCAATACAACAGGGCCAGTTCATGGCCAGAACTGTGATGCCGGTCGGGCCTTATGTCGGGTTATGGCCGGGTGTCGCCGTTGCGTGCTTCACGGCGACTTTCGAGCTCACGCATGATGGCCCGGGCCAGTGCCTCCGTGCCCTCGCCCGTGGCCGCGCTGACCTCGAATACCGGGCCCTGCCAGTCGAGCTCGTCGACAAGATCCTGCTTCATCAGCGCCAGCGTATCGTCATCGAGGAGATCGATCTTGTTGATCACCAGCCAACGCGGTTTCTCGGCCAGTTCTGCAGAGAACTTCGCGAGTTCGCGCTGCAGCGCCCGGACGGCATCGACGGGATCTTCGCGGGCGTCCGCCGGGGCGATATCGACGACGTGCAACAGCAAGCCGGTACGCTGCAGGTGCTTCAGGAACCGAATACCGAGGCCCGCACCCTCGGCGGCACCCTCGATCAGCCCCGGGATGTCCGCCATGACGAAACTCTGCAGCATGCCCACGCGCACAACGCCGAGATTCGGATGCAGCGTCGTGAACGGGTAGTCCGCGATGCGCGGCCTCGCTTGAGACATCGCACTGATGAGTGTCGACTTGCCTGCGTTCGGCATGCCGAGCAGTCCTACGTCGGCCAGTACCTTCAGTTCGAGCTTCAGATGCCGGCCCTCACCCGGAGTGCCATTCGTGGTCTTGCGCGGGGCCCGGTTCGTGCTGCTCTTGAAGCGCGTATTCCCCAACCCCCCGCGACCGCCGGCCGCAACCATCTGGCGCTGGCCGTCCTCGGTGAGATCGCAGATCAGTTCGCCCGTGTCGATGTCGTGCACGACGGTACCGCAGGGCACGTGCACGTCCAGATCGTTGCCGGACTTGCCGGTCTTGTTTCTGCCGGCGCCGCCCTGGCCGCTTTCGGCCCGGAACTTCCGTGCGACCCGAAAATCCGCCAGGGTATTCATGGCGGCATCGGCAACCACGTAGACACTGCCGCCGTGACCGCCGTCGCCGCCGTCCGGGCCGCCCCTCTCGACGTATTTCTCCCGGCGAAAGCTCAGGCAGCCGTGTCCGCCATTACCGGCCTGCACGCGAATGGTTGCTTCGTCGACGAATTTCATGGCCGGATTGTAGCTCCATAAACCAAAAAACCCCGCTATCGCGGGGTTTTTTGTTCGCTTTGCCAGGTGCGCCTCCGCGCGCCCAACAGCGGGGATTACTCGACGCTGACGAACTGGCGGTTCTTCGGGCCCTTTTTCTCGAACCTGACCTGACCGTCCTTCTTCGCGAACAGCGTATGGTCACGACCGATGCCCACGTTGACGCCGGCGTGAAAACGGGTGCCGCGCTGACGCACGATGATGTTGCCCGCGGTGACCTGCTGGCCGCCGAAAATCTTGACGCCTAAGCGTTTGCTTTCCGAATCGCGGCCGTTCTTACTGCTGCCGCCTGCCTTTTTGTGTGCCATTGATCTGTACCTGTCCTGTTAAGAAGTCTTCTTCGCAGCCTTCTTTTTCGCCGCAGTCTTCTTGGCGGCCGTCTTCTTCGTGCTGGTCTTCTTCGACGCCGCCTTCTTCGCAACCGTCTTCTTGGCAGTTTTCTTCGCTGCCGGCTTATCAGCGGCATCTTCCTTCACCGCCGCCTCTTTCTTCGGCGCAGCCTTCTTCGCGCCGGAACCGCTGATGCCGGTAATCTCAACCTCGGTATAGAACTGCCGATGCGAACCCTGGCGCAAGTAGTTCTGGCGCCGCTTGAACTTGACGACGTTGACTTTCTTCGTCTTGCCCTGGCTCAGAACCTTGCCACTAACCGAACTGCCATCGAGAAACGGATCGCCGACCTTCAGGTCAGCACCCTCGCCGATCAGCAAAACCTCGTCGAATCTAACCGTGGCGCCCTCGTCGGCCTCGATTTTTTCGAGGCGCAGGACATCACCCTTAGCCGCGCGGTACTGTTTGCCGCCGGTACGAAAAACCGCATACATTTGTTTGCTCCGTTGCGTAAGTCGCTTCAGTCACGCAACTTACTGAGAATTAAGCATTTTTTGCGGACGCCTCGAGTCCCAACCGGATCTCTCGCACGGCGGGCATCGCAAAAGAGCGGGAATTCTATAGATTCCACCGCCCCGGGTCAACGCCAAGAGTGCGTAAATTCCGGCTGCATTTCAAAGGCTTGCACCCTCGAAAACGCGCCACATAGGGACCTTGCCGGGTCGCCTACGATGATTCTTTCAGGCATTATCCGATTCCTATGCATGCGGCAGAACAACCACTCGAAAACGTAACCTTCGACGCCGTGAGCAACCTCGCGCGTGACGATATGGACTCGGTCGACCGACTGATCTCCGCCAGTCTCGAAAGCGATGTAGCGCTCGTGTCGCAGGTTTCGCGGTACATTGTCGCCAGCGGCGGCAAACGGCTGCGGCCGCTCATTGTCCTGCTGGCCGCACGCGCCTTTGGCTATGACGGTGAGCAACACGTGCGCGCCGCAGCCATCATCGAGTTCATCCATACGGCAACACTCTTGCACGACGACGTCGTCGACTCGTCGTCGCGGCGCCGCGGCAAGGAATCGGCCAACACGGTTTTCGGCAACCAGGCCAGCGTCCTTGTCGGCGACTTCCTTTACTCGCGCGCATTCCAGATGATGGTCGATATCGGCCGCATGCGCGTCATGCAGATTCTGGCGGACGCCACCAACACCATCGCGGCAGGCGAGGTGTTGCAGCTCATGAACGTACACGACCCGGACACCACCGAGGATGCGTACCGACAGGTCATTTATCGCAAGACGGCGCGCCTGTTCGAAGCCGGCGCCCAGATCGCCGCAGTTCTGGCGGAACGATCCGAGGCGGACGAAGCCGCTTTGATCGAATACGGTCGCAATCTCGGGATGGCCTTCCAGCTCGTTGACGACGCGCTCGATTTCAACGCCTCGCCGGATGAACTCGGCAAGAACCTCGGCGACGACCTCGCCGAGGGCAAGGCGACGTTGCCGCTCATCTACGCGATGCAGCACGGCAGCGACCCCGAGCGCGAACTGATACGGAACGCGATCCTCGAGGGTGGGCTTGACGATCTCGCGAGGATCCAGTCAATCATTGAATCCACCGGGGCCCTCCAGTACACTGCGGCGCGCGCTCAGGAAGCCGCAGAATCGGCCATCGGCGCCTTGTCCGGAATTCCCGGCTCGGACTACAAGCAGGCCCTTGTCGCCATCGCCGAGTTCTCTGTCCGGCGTCGATCCTGAGACCCGCATCGGGGTATAGCTCAGCCTGGTAGAGCGCTACCTTCGGGAGGTAGAAGTCGCTGGTTCGAATCCAGTTACCCCGACCATCCCAATAAAAAAGCCGTCCTTACTTGCTCGGGACGGCTTTTTTATTGGGGTGGTCGGGCGGATGGAACCGGCCTCGGCAAGTTCACAAAATCGCGCAGCGATTTTGGACGCACGAGCACAGCGAGTGCGCCCCGCAGGGGCGAGCGGCAAAGCCGCGAGTCAAATCCAGTTACCCCGACCATCCCAATAAAAAAGCCGTCCTTACTTGCTCGGGACGGCTTTTTTATTGGGGTGGTCGAGGAACCGCGACCCCCTCTAACGCCGATCGCGCGCCGCGGCGCGCTCCTACGAGCGGCTGAGCAGGTTACCTACCACGTGCCCCGCGATATTCGGATTCTCACGCAACCGTCGCATCGAGTAGGCATACCAGCGGTCACCGAACGGCACATAGACACGCAACGGATGACCGCGCGCAACGAGTTCGCGACGCAGGGTGCCGGCGACACCCAGCAGCATCTGGAATTCGTAGTGATCCTCGTCCACACCCGACTGTTCAATCACGGCTTCGGCATGCTCGACGAGCGCCGGATCGTGCGTCGCGATCGCCACACGCCGCGCACCACCCTCGAACAGCTGCTCGAGTAAACTATTGAATGAATGGCGTATTTCGTCCGGATCGACAAATGCGATGGCCTCTGGCTCGATGTAGATACCCTTGCAAAGGCGGACGTCCGTTGCCCCCTCGTCCATCAGCTCGGCGATGTCCTGTTCGCTGCGGCGCAGGCAGGACTGGATCACGATGCCGACATTCTCGAACTCCTTTCGCATCTCGCGATAGATATCCAGCGTCACTGACGTAACGCTGGAATCTTCCATATCGATGCGAACGAACCGGTCATGCTCGGCGGCACAGGCGATCAGCGTACGGACAGCCCCGCGGCAGCCCTCGACGTCGAAGCGCAGTCCCAGTTCGGAGAGCTTCACCGAAATTCCGCAGTTCAAGGATTTCGCGTGGATGTCGCGAATGGCCTTCAGGTACAAATCGACCGCCGATTGCACCTCGTCCCGGTTGGTGCTGTCTTCGCCGAGAACATCGATCGTCGCGGAACAGTGCGAGGCGTTCAGCTCGCCGACCGTGCGGTAGGCATCCTCCAGATCGACGCCGGCAATGTAGCGGCGCGAAAAGCGCCAGACCAGCGGCCGAGGCACGAACGGCATTGCCGCTGCGATTGTGCGATTGATTAGCCCCACAGCCATTGTGTAACTCCGCCCAGGTGCCGCCTGATGCTACAAGTTTCGGGTATCCGGCGCCGGCTGTCAGTCCGCAGATTCCGAGATCGAATACGGGCCGGGCTTATGCAAGCCTGTCCACGGTCAGCGACTGGTGACGCCGCCATTCAGGCAGGGCATGGGGGAAGTCCTCGCGATAATGCGCACCGCGGCTTTCCTCGCGATCCAGCGCCGCCGATGCGACGAGGCGCGCGACCAGCAGCAGGTTGCGTGCCTCGCTCCAGCGCAACACGCGATCGAAGCACGCCGCCGGGTCGTGCGGCTCGTCCAGGGGGACCTGACCAAGTCGCCGATCCAGCGTGCGGAATTGCCGTAGCGCCCGCTGCAGACCGGGCCCGGAGCGGACGATGCCGACATGGCGCGATACCGACTTGCGGGTGGACGCGATAATCGACTCGAGCTCCCTTTCGGTTCCCGAAACAGGCGCATCCGGCGCGTCTTGAACCGGCAACGGCACTTCGTCGCGCGCCGTGCGCCCGCTCCGAATCCCTTTCGCAACCCGTCGCGCATAGACGACCGCTTCGAGCAGTGAGTTACTGGCGAGCCTGTTAGCGCCATGAACGCCCGTGTGCGCGACTTCGCCGCAAGCCCAGAGTCCGTCCAACGAGCTGTGGCCATTTTCATCAACGTGGATGCCGCCCATGTGATAGTGCGCCGCCGGGACGATGGGCAGTGGGTCGTGCGCGGGATCGAGGCCTGCATCGTGGCATGCATGCACGGCCTCCGGAAACTCACCATCGTGCCCGCTCTCTACAACGGGCCGCATATCGAGGTAAACGCTGTCACCCCTCGCCAGTTTCTGTTCGATGGCCCGCGCCACGACGTCGCGTGGCGCCAGTTCAGCGGCGGGATGAACGGACGTCATGAAGCGAGTGCCGGCGTCATCCACGAGCAGCGCCCCTGCCCCGCGCAGTGCTTCCGTTAGTAGCGGCAGGTTCGGCTTGCCGGCCTCGGTATCGACGGCCAGGGCCGTCGGATGGAACTGCATGAATTCGAGGTCGGCCAGTTCCGCGCCGGCACGCGCCGCTATCGCCAGGCCGTCACCGGTGGATTCGGCTGGATTGGTCGTGTGCCACCAGGCCATGCCGATGCCGCCCGTCGCCAGCACGACGTGCGATGCATGCCGGCAGCTCCACCCCTTGCCGTGCTCGAACACGAGCAGTCCTCGCACCGCACCGTCCTGCACGACCAGGTCGTGCGCAAACGTCTGCCTGAGAATATTGATGGATGGCGTCCTGCGGGCCCGTTCGATGAGGGCACTCATGATCACCCGGCCGGTCGCGTCACCGCCGGCATGCACGATGCGAGGCCGGCCGTGAGCAGCCTCGCGCGCCAGTTCGAGCGTGCCGTCCAGCGCGCGGTCGAATGGAACGCCTTCGTGGATCAGCAGCCGCAGGCTGTCTGCGCCTTCACGCGTCAGCGCCAGGGCTCGTTCCGGATCGCTGAGTCCGGCACCGGCCGACAGTGTGTCCTCCGCATGGGCCTCCGGCGTATCTCCCGGCCCTACTGCCGCGGCGATGCCGCCTTTGGCCCAGAGGCTCGATCCGCTCTCGAGCATCGCCGTCTTGGTAATCAGCGTCACAGGCCGCGGGGCCAGCGACAACGCCGTAATGAGTCCCGCCATGCCGGTTCCGACGACGACGATGTCATCGGCTGCAATGTCGAGGTGCCGCTTTTCCAGCATGGTAATACTCCTACCCGTGCTCGAGCATGCGTTCCACCGCGTCGCGCGCTTTTTCCGCAACCCGGGGATCGATCTCGACGCGCGGCTCCAGCTTCTCGAGGGCTTCGTAAATATTGGCCAGCGTGATGCGCTTCATGTGCGGGCACAGGTTGCAGGGCCGAATGAACTCCACGTCGGGCACGTCGGCCGCAACGTTGTCGCTCATGGAGCATTCCGTAACCATCAGGACTCGCTTCGGCCGGCGGGTTTCGACGAACTGGCTCATCTGCGCCGTGGAACCGACGAAGTCCGCCACCTGCAGGACATCCGGCGGGCACTCTGGATGCGCAATAATCGTCAGATCCCCGTAGCTGTCCCGATAGTCCTCCAGTTCCTGCGGTGTAAAGCGCTCGTGCACCTCGCAGTGCCCCTTCCACGTGATGATCTTCACGTCGGTCTGTTGTGCCACGTAGTTGGCAAGGTATTCATCCGGCAGGAAGATCACCTCGTCACAGCCGAGCGACTCGACGATGGCAACCGCGTTGCCGGAGGTGCAGCAGATGTCCGACTCCGCCTTGACCTCGGCCGACGTGTTCACGTAAGTGACGACAGGCACGCCCGGATGCCGCTCGCGCAATGTGCGGATATCGGCTGCCGTGATCGATTCGGCCAGCGAGCAGCCTGCACGCATGTCCGGAATCAGCACGGTCTTTTCGGGATTCAGCAACTTCGCCGTCTCCGCCATGAAATGCACGCCTGCAAGCACGATCACGTCGGCATCCGTTTCCGCAGCACGGCGCGCCAGTGCGAGTGAGTCGCCGGTGATGTCGGCAACGCAGTGAAAAATTTCCGGCGTCATGTAGTTGTGCGCGAGCACCACCGCATTGCGCTCTTTCTTCAGCGCATTGATCGCGGCCACGTACGGCGCATGAACGGGCCATTCAACCTCGGGAATGACGCTCTTTACGTGATCGTAATAAGTGGCGGTCGCGGCAGCGACTTCCGGCGTATAGTCAGGATTGGCAAGCATGATTCACCCGCTTTTCGCGCCCCGCTAGTGTGTATATGGGAGCAAATTATTTATGCTCCAAGTGAGCATATATGGTTATACTCACTCAGAGCATATTAATGTGTCAAGAAGGGCATCGGCAGCAAACAGCCACTTACCCGAAAAAGTCAATTGAAACAGAACGTTACGGAAACCGTGGTCAACCTGATCGCCGTCATCGTCGCGGTGACGGACGAGACACCGCGCCTGTTGATCGTCGACCAGGGCGAAGCGTCGACGCCCGGTCACACGCCGCTCGCCCTCCCGAACGGCCCGTTCGAACCGGCCAGTCATCCCAGCCTGGAGAGCAGCCTGCGACGCTGGGTCGAGGCGCAGACGGGCCTCGACCTGTACTACGTGGAACAGCTGTATACGTTCGGTAACCGGTTTCGCGACCCCGTGGAAATCGAGGGCGGGCCGCGCGTTGTCTCGGTCGCGTACATCGCGCTGACGCATGAAGACGCCGTCGAATCCTTCGATGCCGCATGGCACGACTGGTACAACTTCATGCCCTGGGAAGATTGGCGTCGTGGCCGTCCCCCGGTTCTCGACAATCATATCGAGCCCTCACTGCGGGCCTGGGTCAACAAGGCCAAGAAAGACCACAAGCGCAGGGAACGGCGGGAACGCGTCAACGTAACGTTCGGCGGCCCGGACGCCTCCGACATGGATGCGGTCCTCGCGCATGAGCGCTTCGAGCTTTTGTATGAGGCCGGCCTGGTTTACGAGGCGGTAAGGGACGCCTGCGCGGAGAGACGGGAGACATGCGCCGAAGATGTCTCCGCTTATGCCGACATGGGAATAGCGCTTGCTTCGGATCATCGCCGCATTCTTGCAACCGCACTCGGGCGGCTGCGCGGCAAACTGGCGTACCGTCCCGTTGTGTTCGACCTGATGCCCGGCGAATTTACATTGTTGCAGCTGCAGCGCGTCGTCGAAGCGCTCTCCGGCGCCAGATTGCACAAGCAGAATTTTCGCCGCCTGGTCACCTCGGCCGACCTGGTCGAGCCGGTTGGGCGTACCTCGACCGTTGGCCGGGGCCGTCCCGCCGAGCTGTTCCGATTCCGTCGCGAAGTGCTCGGCGAAAAACTCACGGTCGGCGTCGCGCGGCCGATCATGCGCAGCCGCGAAGGCTGATCCTGGAACCCGTCAGCCGCGGGGCAGCCGGTAGACTGTCGCCCCGCCCTCCCGCTCGGCTTGCGCCAGCCACTCGAGGATCGATTCGGCAAAAGCCCTCAGCTGCTCCCGGTCCGCGTCGATCGACAGGCTGCCGGCGACTTCTCCCACGAGGAACGGAGGAACCACATCGCGATCTCGGTCATCGTATACCCGGATAAAGCCATTGCGCGTATTCACGACAGCCTCGCGGCCTCGAAGGCAACGTAGATCACCAGGGCGGCCCATACCCACACCCAGCCGATGCGGCGTGGTCGCGACGTTGATTCGTAGTTGCTCGTCATTGTCCGTCTCCGTCCTTGCCGGGACCCGATCCCGGCGACGACCCTAATCTTCCTGATCCGGGCCCCACCGCTCTTGTCCGGATACAGATACGATTGGTCATTTCCGGTCATAAAATTTCGCTTCCAAAGCGCTGCCCGAAAGAACAGAATTCGCGACCATGAAACACGCATTCGCCCCTGTCGCCGCCCTGCTGATCGGCGTCTCCATATTGTTCACCGGCCAGGGACTGCAGGGCACGCTGTTGCCTGTGCGCGCCTCACTGGAAGCGTTCTCGACAGTCTCCATCGGCGTCATGGGCGCAGCCTACTTTCTTGGTTTCACCCTCGGTTGCCTGCGCGGCGGTGATCTCGTCGGGCGCGTCGGGCACGTGCGCGTATTTCTCGCGATGACCGCCCTCGGTTCATCCGCACCGCTGGTCCACGGACTGTTCCTCAGTCCCGTGGCCTGGATGCTATTGCGGATGCTTTCCGGCTTTTGCTTTGCAGTGCTCTACGTTGTCATTGAAAGCTGGCTGAATGAGCGCGCTACGAACGAGAACCGCGGCATGGTGTTCTCGACCTACGTCATGATTTCTCTTTCGGTTCTGGCGGCCGGGCAAATGATGACCCTGCTGTACGATCCATCCGGTCTGCAGCTTTTCGCGATCGCGTCCGTGCTGGTTTCGCTCGGGGCAATTCCCGTCGCACTGTCAACGTCACCGTCACCCGAAATACCGCAATCGGTAGAGGTCAATCTTCGGCGGCTGTTCCGTATCTCCCCGGCAGCCGCAATCGGGTGTCTCGCGACGGGACTCGCCAATGGCGCTTTCTGGTCACTTGCGCCGGTATTCACGCAATCCATAGCGCCTGAACCCTCGCTCGCAGCGTGGTTCATGACGGCGGCCGTAATCGGCGGCGCATTGTCACAGTGGCCGCTCGGCTATCTCTCCGACAGGATCGGACGCCGCAAGATACTGATTGCAGCGGCATCGATCGGCGTTGGCATATCGGGCGTAATCGTGCTGGCAATCGATGGCCTGACCTTCGTAACGGCGAATGTTGCCGGATTGCTGTGGGGCGCTATCGCATTTCCTCTTTATGCGATCTCGGTCGCGCACGCCAACGATTTCGCGGAAGCCGACGACTACGTCATGATTTCGAGCGGCTTGCTGCTCATGTACGGTATTGGCGCAATTATCGGCCCCTTTGCGGCATCGACGATCATGACCTGGACGAATGCGGCCGGGCTGTATGCTTACACGGGCATCGTGCACCTGTGCCTGGCGGCGTTCGTGATCTTCCGCATGCTGCGCCGGGAGAGCGCACCTGACGAAACGCACATGGCCTTCGGCGACGCGCTTGCAACGGCACATACCGCGTCACAGGTGTACGAGGAGGAAATCCACCAGCTGGCGGAAGAGGAGAACTGAATGGAACAAATACAGTGGAACGATTTCGAGCGGGTCGAGTTGAGAGCCGGAACCGTCATCAGTGCCGAGGCTTTTCCGGAAGCCCGTACACCGGCGTACAAATTGCTCGTCGATTTCGGCCCGGACATCGGTCAGAAGAAGTCCAGTGCGCAGATCACTGACCTCTATGTCGAGGACGAACTCGTCGGTCGACAAGTCGTGGCGGTCGTTAATTTCCCTCCCAAACAGATCGGCCCGTTCATGTCAGAGTGCCTCGTAACCGGCTTCCACCGCGACGACGGCAAAGTCGTGCTCGCCACGGTCGACGGTGAAGTACCGAACGGGGCGAAGCTGGCGTAAGGAGTTTGCCGCTCTTCGGCTGCTCAGGCCTGGTAGCTCTCGTAGGATTCGAGGCGTTTCTGCAGTTGCTCGAGTTCCTCGACGAGTGTAAGCACCTGCTCCCGCATACGAACGACAGAGTCACGGATATGCATCATTTCCGTCTCGTTCAGCGAATCGACAGGGCTCTCGCCCGCCCCGGTCAGTAACCACGTCGGACTGACGTTGAGCATGCCTGCCAGTGTCAGCAGGCGATTCGAGCGCGGCTCCGCACGATCCGTTTCCCAGTCGTGCAGTGTTTCGGTCTTGACGCCCATCCGCCGGGCCAGTTGCGACGTCGTCAGGTCCTGTGCTTCGCGCGCGTATACAATACGCCCGCCGAGCGTATCCGCGGACCCGGAGTGTTCGTTATCTTCCGTCAAAAACATTCGCAACCACCTTGTCGTCCTCGACACCATTAATCCTCGTTCTGTATGGTAACAAAACAGGAGCAGGCCCGGAGGCAACCATGTTGCAGAAGATCCTTGTTGCGGTGGATGGATCCGAATATTCGAAAAAGGCGCTGGAGTTCGCGTGTGAACTGGCGGAGAAGTTCGACGGTTCGCTACACATCGTTCACGTTCCGCAAGGCTCCGCAGCCGATCGCGTCATGGTTCTCGGCGGTGCATCCGTAATGATTCATGCCGGGCACGAACAGATCGAGAAAGCCGGCCGCACGCTTATCGAAGCTGCGAAAGGCATTGCCGAAGACGCGCTGCCTGGCAAGGTAACAACCGAATTGCGCGGCGGTGACCCGGCGGACGAGATCGTGCAATCAGCGAAAAAGAACGCATCCGACTGCATCGTCATAGGAAGTCGCGGGCTCGGTGATTTCGGCGGCCTGCTGCTCGGCAGCGTGTCGCACAAAGTCAACCATTCCGCACCCTGCACCTGTATCACGGTTCACTGACGACCGCGCAAATTCGTGCCGCCGCGGCGCTCGCCGCTCGGCGAATAACCGTACAGTTCCTTGTAGCTCTTGCTGAAATGCGAACTCGATACAAAGCCGGTCTGCGCCGCGACTTCCACGAGACTCAGGTCGGTTTGTAGCAGGAGCTCGCGTGCACGCTGCAGTCGCAGCTGCAGGTAATAGCGCGACGGCGTGCACAACAGGTATTTCTGGAACAGCCTCTGCAGCTGCCGGCGGGAAAGATCAACGTAGTCGGCGAGATCGAACTGGCTGATCGGTTCCCTGATGTTGGCTTCCATCAGCTCTACAGCGGTAACCAGTTTCATCGACTGCTTGCCGACAAAGTGCCGCAGCGGAACCCGCTGCAGGTCGTCCGGATTGCGGACGCGTTCGTAGACAAACTGCTCCGCGACGCCTGCCGTGATTTCGGGGCCGCATTGCCTGCGCACGAGATACAACATCATGTCAATCGGCGTCGTCCCGCCCGAACTGGTGAGGCGATCCCGGTCGATCGTATAGATGCTGCGCCTGACCTGCACCTTCGGAAACATATCGGTTAACGACGCGATGTTTTCCCAGTGGATGCTGCAGCGATAGCCGTCCAGGAGCCCGGCCTTCGCCAGTACGTAGCTCCCGGTACAGGTCGAGCCCAGCTGCAACCCGGCGCTTGCCGCCTTTTTCAGCCATCGCAGTATCGGCTCCGTAACGCGCTGATCCACGCGCCTGCCGCCGCATACGACGATCGCGTCCATATCGTGGAACAGCGCGGGATTGTCGATGCCGCAGTCGGGATTTACGGAGAGGCCATCGCTCGCATACACCGATCCGCCTGTCTCCGATATCGTCTGCCAACGGTAGAATTCCTTGCCCATCAGGCGATTGGCCATGCGCAAGGTTTCGATCGCGGATGACATCGAAATCAGCGAAAAATCGTCAATAAGCAGGAAACCGAAGCGAGTCGGCAGCTGTAACGCGGCGCGGTCGTTCATCGGGCGGGAACCCTGGCTCATCGCCCGGAGTATGTATTGCGGTCTGGCGGAACTCAATGCCGCACGAGCGGAATGCCCGGGTGATCAGGAATCCCGAACGACGATACCTGTGTCCCTGCCCGCATGCGCCAGCCAGCGGCACAGGTAGTCCGAGAAGCTGCGCCGAACGACGATCATGAACGTGGGTGCGTCGTCGACCAGCGCGATCAGCATAGCGGCCCTGGCGAGTCCACTCTGGGCGCAGTCGCCCACCTGGAATTCGCGCGGATGCAGATCGAGCGTGCAACCCATTGCCAGCAACTCGCGGCATTTCGTCCCGGACAGCGTTAAAGCAATCTGCCCACCGCTGATATCGTTCACAGATGCATGGGTGGACGACAACGCCTGCTGGAGGCGACCCGCCAGCTCCGCCGCCGTGGCGACGGGCGTGACGACGAGCCATTCGTCGGGACCGAGCCAGCACACATGATGCTCACCCGCAGACATCGTGTTCGGCTCTATCGGCAACGGCTGGTCGAGTTCCTGTTCGACCGAACGCATGAAGACATCATCCGATGCCCGGCCGCGGAGATTAATGTGGCCGAGATCACCACGGACCGCGACGGTCGTGCCGGGATCCGTCGAAGAGGATCCTGCCAGTTCCGCAAGGATAGATTCGAGACCATGGCGCCGGATCAGGGGCTCAGACATGCTGCCGTTCTCCTTTCGGGTCGTAGAACACCGGTGCCGTGATGGTCACCGGCAACGGTTCCCGCCCGGGCAGTGCCGCAAAGATCGTCTCGCCCTTGCGCGCGCGGCCGCCTTCGACGAGCGCCAGCGCGATCGGATGCCCGAGGCAGGCGCTCATATAGCTCGACGTCACGTGGCCGCACATGGGTACCGGTACCTGCGCATCGGGGGCGTCCACGAGCTGCGTTCCTTCCGGCAGCACCGTGCTGTTATCTGATGACAGCAGCCCGACGAGTTGCTTGCGATCGCTGCGCATGCAGTCGGGCCGTGCAAGCGAACGCCTGCCCAGGTAATCCTTGTCTTTCGACAGCAGCCAGTTCATGCCGAGATCGCTCGGCGTAACCGAACCATCCGTGTCCTGGCCAACGATCACGAAACCTTTCTCGGCGCGCAGGACGTGCATCGTCTCGGTGCCGTACGGCGTAATGTCGAACGCTTTCCCAGCCGACATAACGGTCTTCCACATAGCCAGTGCGAAGTTACTGTCGATGTTGATCTCGAACGCCAGCTCACCGGAGAAGCTCACCCGGAACAATTGTACGGCGTAACCGCCGAGTTCGGCGTCCTTCACCGACATGAAGGGGAAGCTGTCCTTGTCGAGCTCGACGCTGCAGCCGATCGATTCGAGCACCTTGCGGCTGTTCGGACCTGCCACGGCAACCGTCGAGAAATGATCCGTAAGCGAAGTCAGATAGACCTCCAGTTCGGGCCACTCGGTCTGCAGCCATGCTTCGAGCCACGCGAGCACGTTTGCCGCGCCGCCGGTCGTCGTCGTGAGGTAAAACCGCTGATCGCCAAGCCGCGCCATCACCCCATCGTCCATGACCATGCCGTCTTCCCCGAGCATGATGCCGTAGGCGCAACGTCCGACTTTCATCTTGCTGACGTTATGCGTGTAAATGCGCTCGAGAAACTCGACCACGTCAGGTCCCCGGGCATCGATCTTGCCGAGCGTGGACGCGTCCATGATGCCGAGCGATTGCCGTGCGGCGAGACACTCGCGCGCGACGGCCGCGTGCAGGTCTTCGCCGTCGCGCGGGAAGTACCACGGACGATGCCATTGCCCGACATTTTCCATTGGTGCGCCGGCCGCGACATGCCACTCGTGAATCGCAGTCTTGCGCACAGGGTCATACAGGTCGCCGACGCTCTCCCCGGCGCCGACGCCGAACGTCACGGGCGTATACGCCGGCCGGAACGTGGTCGTGCCCACGTCCGGAATCGACTTGCCGAGGCATTCCGCGAGCACCGCCATGCCGTTGATGTTGCCCAGCTTGCCCTGGTCCGTACCGAAGCCCAGTGCCGTGTAACGCTTGACGTGCTCGACATTGCGGTAACCTTCGCGGACCGCGAGGCGTATGTCCGCGACGCTGGTATCGTTCTGGAAATCGAGGAACTGCTTCGGACAGCGCTCCGGCTCTGCGTCTGCCGGTACCCGCCAGAGCGGCTGCAACGGATTATCGTGGCGTTCCGCCACCTTTGGCAAGTCGATGTCCGGTGCATCGAAGCCACAATTCGACGCCGCCTCCCTGCCCGCCTGCAGGCCTTCCTGGAGACAACCCCGCAAAGACCACTTGCCATTGCACGCGCCGACCGAGACGGCTTCCTGCATCGTTTCGCCGGGCACGAAGCAGTGACGCGCCGCGTCCCATTCGTTCCTGCCGCCCGCCTGCGAGTGAAGGTGCACGGCCGGGCTCCAGCCGCCCGACATGGCAAGCAGGTCGCAATCGATGTGTATGGCGCTCTCGACGAGGTAAGACGCGTCGCCCGACCAGCCTGCGACGGCCACGCCACGCACGCGGCGACGGCCCACGACATCCGTGACAACGTGGCCGGCAAGAGTGGAAACGCCCTTTTGCGCTGCTCGCTCCGCGAGCGAGCCTGCGCCGCCCGCGCGGCTGTCGACAACGACCACGGATGCTCCGGCCTCAGCGAGATCGATCGCGGTTGCGTACGCCGAGTCGTTGTTCGTGAATACAACGACGCGTTTGCCCGGCCGCACGGCGAACCTGTTCACATAGGTCGAGACCGCGGAAGCGAGCATTACGCCCGGTCGGTCGTTGTTGCAAAAAGCAAGCGGGCGCTCGAATGCGCCCTGCGCAAGGACGACCCGCTTCGCGCGCACTCGCCAGAGCCGCTGCCGGACCCCCGCGCGATCGTCTTCGGGCAGGTGATCCGTACAGCGCTCGGCGATCGCCAGGAAATTGTGGTCGTAGTAGCCGAACACGGTACTGCGCGGGAGCAGTGTCACATTGTCGAGTGCGGCGAGCGTCTCGACCGTCTGCCGGACCCACTCGGCAGCCGGCGCATTGCCCATGGACCGCTTCGTGCTCAGCAACGACCCGCCAAATTCGCACTGATCATCGGCCAGTATGACGCGGGCGCCCGCCTGACCGGCCGCCAGCGCTGCCGCAAGTCCCGCAGGCCCACCGCCCGCAATCAGCACGTCGCAGTGGGCGTTGCGGTGCTCGTAACGATCGGGGTCTTCTTTAACCGGTGCCCGCCCGAAACCCGCCGACGCGCGGATGAACCGCTCGTAGAGATGCCACCAGGATTTCGGCCGCATGAACGTCTTGTAGTAGAAACCGGCGCTGAAGATCTTGCTGAAGCGGTCGTTGACGACGCCAATATCGAACTTCGCGCCGGGCCAGCCCTTCGTCGTCTTCGCGACGAGACCATCGTACAGCTCGACCTGGGTTGCACGCAGGTTCGGCTGTGTGTGCGCGCCCTTTCCGATCTGCATGATGGCGTTGGGCTCTTCCGCGCCACTTCCCACGATCCCGCGCGGCCGCCGCAGTTTGAAGCTGCGGCCGACAATCGACACCTCGTTTGCGAGCAACGCGGAAGCCAGCGTGTCGCCCGCGTAGCCTTCGTACTTGCGCCCGTCGAAGCGAAAGCTGAGCGGCCGCGACCGGTCAATGCGTCCTCCGGTTGGCAATCGTTGCGACGTCATACTCGGCTAGTCCTCCGCTTCTTCGGCGCCGCCCGGCAGGCGGTAGCTGCCCGATATCCGGTAGGTCACGGTATCGCGCTTGACCCCGAACCAGCGCCGGCAACCCTGGGCATGATTCCAGAGTTCGCGGTGCGCGCCGCGCGGATTGCTGCGATTGAACAGGTAGTCGGCCCACTCGGCATCGGTGAGCGCGTCGGGGTCCGGCGGCCGTACGATGCCCGCCTCACCGCCGTAGGTGAATTCGGTTTCGGCGCGATCGCCACACCAGGGACATTCGATCAGTAACATCCGCGTCTCCTCAGTGCGCCACAGCGGCGGCGCCGTGCTCGTCGATCAGCGCGCCGGTCGTGAAGCGCTCGAGATCGAACGGCGCATTGAGTTCGTGCGGGCGATCCTGCGCGATGGTATGCGCGAATACCCAGCCGGAACCGGGCGTCGCCTTGAACCCGCCTGTGCCCCAGCCACAATTGAAATACAGGCCGTCCACCGGCGTTTTGGAGATAATCGGGCAGGCATCGGGACACACGTCGACGATGCCGCCCCATTGCCGCAGCATGCGTACGCGGCTGAACACCGGGAATAACTCGATGATCGCCTGCATCGTATGCTCGATGGTGTGGAAGCTGCCGCGCTGGCCATAACCGGTGTAGGCGTCGATGCCCGCGCCGATCACGAGCTCACCCTTGTCCGACTGGCTGATGTAGCCGTGCACGGCGTTCGACATGACGACGGTATCCAGCACGGGCTTCAGGGGCTCGGACACGAAGGCCTGCAGCGGATGACTTTCGACCGGGAGACGCAGACCGGCCATCCCGGCGAGCACGCTCGCATTGCCCGCCACGACCACGCCGACTTTCGGCGCACGAATCATACCGCGCGTCGTCTCGACACCGGCAACCCGGCCACCGTCACGAACGATGCCCGTAACCTCGCACTGCTGGATGATGTCCACGCCGCGGGCATCGGCGGCACGCGCGAATCCCCAGGCGACTGCGTCATGGCGCGCAACGCCGGCGCGTCGCTGCAACGATGCACCGAGTATCGGGTAACGCGCGTCGGGCGAGGTGTTGATGAACGGAATCGCTTTGCTGATCTGTTCGGCGTTGACCACTTCAGCATCGATGCCGTTGAGCCGGTTCGCGTTGACGCGGCGCTCGATGTCGCGCATGTCCTGCAGCGTATGGCCGAGGTTGTAGACGCCGCGCTGGCTGAACATGACGTTGTAATTCAGGTCCTGGCTCAGACCCTCCCAGAGCTTCATCGAATGCTCGTAGAGCAGCGAAGCCTCGGTCCACAGGTAGTTGGACCGGACGATCGTCGTATTTCGGCCGGTGTTGCCGCCGCCGATCCATCCTTTCTCGAGCACGGCGATATTGCGGATGCCGTGCTCTTTCGCAAGGTAATAGGCCGTCGCGAGTCCGTGCCCTCCGCCACCGACGATGATGACGTCATACTCCCGCCGCGGATCCGGGCTGCGCCACGCCTCGCGCCACTTGCGATTGTCGCTTAATGCATGGCGCACCAAACTGAATGCAGAATACTTCTTCACGTTACCCTCTCCGCCGCCGGGTCTCCGGCAAATCGGGGAAGCCCGTCATCGATAGTGTAATAGTCGGACGCGCTGTCGACGTGGATGTGCTCACAAGCCTTGAGCCCCGTCGGCACGTCCAGCGTACCGGACATGATACTGATATGAGCACCGTGATCGGGCCGCCAGAAAAGGCTCGATCCGCAGCGCCTGCAAAACCCGCGCTCCGCGGCCGGCGACGACCGGTACCAGCGCAGGCCCGCGTCCTCGATCAGCCGCAGGTGATCCGTATCGCAGGCACTGGCCGCGACGAAATGACCGCTCGTCCTGCGGCATTGCGAACAATGACAATAACTCACCTCACGCAAGGGCCCGGTCACGGCATAGCGCACCGCGCCGCACAGGCAGCGTCCGCTAGCCCTGGTCATTGGCACCGTTCACGTCCCGCAGCCGCTCGTTCTTCGGATCGAACGGGCTGTCGGGAATCACGGTCGCGGCGTAGGTCTTGCCGAGAATTTCTATCTCGAGTTGCGACCCCGGCTCCGCGAACTCCGGCGTCACCATGCCGAGGGCCAGGGACTTGCCGACGCGGAAACCGAAGCCGCCACTCGTGGCGCGCCCGGCCAGTTCGCCATCCTTGAGAAGCGCATTGTTGCCAAGCGCATCGGCATCATCGACATCGTGAACCTCGAGCGTCACCAGCCGATTGTTCATGCCCACCTCCTGCCAGGCGAGCAGCGCATCGCGGCCGAGGAAATCGCCCTTGTCGGGCTTCACGAAACGATCCATCGCGGACTCGTAGGCCGAGTACTCGATGGACAGCTCCGTGCCGACCATTCGGTACGATTTCTCGAGCCGCATGGTGTCCATCGCACGAATTCCAAACGGCTTCAGTCCGAGATCCGCGCCGGCCCCGAACAGCGTGTCGAAGATGTGATTCTGGTACTCGATTGGATGGTGCAGCTCCCATCCGAGCTCGCCGACGAAATTCACGCGCATCGCATTGACCGGCGCCATGCCGACGACGACATCCTGAGCCGTCAGCCAGCGAAATGCCTCGTTGGAGAGATCGGCATCCGTCACGCGTTCGAGCAGCATGCGCGCTTTCGGCCCGGCCAGCACGAGCACCCCGTGTGCACCGGTCAGCTGGGTGAACTGCACGGAGCCGTCACGCGGCATGTGTTTCTTCAGATAGTCGTGGTCGAGCCGCTGCAGCGCGCCGGCGGACACGAGATAGAAAGAATCCGCAGCCTCTCGGCGTATCGTGAATTCGGAGTGTACGCCGCCCCTGGTATTGAGCGCATGCGCGAGACTCACACCACCGATGTTCTTGGGCAGGCTGTTTGCCACAAAATAATCGAGGAACGCCTCGGCGCCCGGACCCGACACGCGGCACTTGGCAAACGCCGTCATGTCGAGCAGGCCGACGTTCTCGGCCGTGTTGGCGACTTCCCTGCGAATCGCCTCGAACCATCGCGAACGCCGGAACGACCAGTCGTCTTCCTGCGGCATGCCGTCCGTCGCGAAAAAGTTCGGGCGCTCCCAGCCGAATTTCTGGCCGAATACTGCGCCGTGCGCTTTCATCCGCTCGTAGCACGGTGCCGTCCGCAACGGCCTGGCAGCCGGCCGCTCCTCGTCGGGATAGTGAATAACGAAGACGTGCGAATAAGCCTCTTCGTTTTTCTCGATGAGGTACTTCTTCGTCGCGTAATCGCCGAAGCGCCGTGGCTCCACGCCCAGCATGTCGATCGTGGGCTCCCCTTCCACGATCCATTCCGCGAGCTGCCAACCGGCGCCGCCGGCGGCCGTGATGCCGAAGCTGTGTCCCTCGTTTAGCCAGAAATTGTCGAGATCCCAGGCGGGGCCGATGATCGGGTTGCCGTCCGGCGTGTACGCGATCGCACCGTTGTAGACCTTCTTTATGCCGACTTCGCCGAAAGCGGGGACGCGCGCCATCGCCGCCTCGATATGCGGCTCGAGCCTCTCGATGTCTTCCTGGAAGAGTTCGTATTCGGCGCGCGGGTCGGGCCCGTCCACGTAACAGGCAGGCGCGCCTTTTTCGTAAGGCCCGAGGATGAAACCATTGTTTTCCTCGCGCAGGTACCAGGAGCCATCCGACTCCCGCAACACACCCAGCTCGGGCAGCCCGTCCCGTTTGCGTTCCTGAAGCGCCGGGTGTGGCTCGGTAACGAGGTACTGATGCTCGACCGGTATCACGGGTACGTCGAGCCCGACCATCTCACCGGTCTTGCGCGCATAGTTGCCGGTCGCCGAAATGACGTGATCGCAGGTAATGCTGCCTTTGTCGGTCTCGACGACCCATCCGCCCGACATCGCCTGCTCGATGTTGAGCACGGTGGTATTGCGATAGATCGTCGCACCTCGAGCACGAGCGCCCCTCGCCAGCGCCTGCGTCAGGTCGGCAGGCTGGATGTAGCCGTCTTCCGGGTGAAAAATGCCGCCGACCAGGCCATCGGTATCACAAAGCGGCCATAACTTGCCGATTTCTTCCGGGGTCAGGAAACGGACGTCGATGCCGATAGTTCGAGCCGTCGCTGCATACTGGTAGTACTCGTCCATACGATCGTCGTTCATCGCCAGGCGCAGATTGCCGACCTGAGCGAAACCCACCGGCTGACCGGTCTCTTCCTCGAGCTGGTTGTAGAGGTTCACCGAGTACTTGTGGACCTGGCCGACGCTGTAGCTCATGTTGAACAGCGGCAACAGGCCGGCAGCATGCCAGGTTGACCCGGACGTCAGCTCGGCCTTTTCGAGCAGGACTACGTCCTCGCCCCAGCCTTTTTTTGCGAGGTGATACAGCGCACTGACACCCACGACGCCGCCGCCGATAACAACGACTCTTGCCTGTTCTTTCATCTGCCTGCTTCCCGTAGTTCGTCTGTCATGCCGATTCCCTGCTCACGAGGTTCGTCTCCGGCGCCGGCGCGGTCGACCAGTTTCCCGTTGCGCCGGTTCTCCGCCCGGCGGCCGCGGCACCACCGAAAACAGCCGCGTGAACGGGTCCGACTTGTTCGGTATCGCCATGGCGTCGACAAAATAGTCCTGGAATTTCGGCTCAACCGCGGTTTCGATCTTCTCGATATCGCGAACGGTCGCCTCGATCTCGGCGCGGGTCGCCGTGTTCAACAGTGCGATGGCTGCTCCGGTTCCGGCGGCGTTTCCGGCAGAGCCCACGGCATCGAGATCGCAATCCGGAATCAAACCCAGGACCATCGCGTATACCGGGTCAATATGACTGCCGAATGCGCCTGCGAGCCGGATCCTGTCGATCTGCTCGACACCGGCGCGATCGAGCAGCAGTTTCACGCCGGCATACAGAGCCGCTTTCGCGAGCTGGATCTGCCGCACATCGTTCTGCGTGACGGCGATTCGCTGCTGCCTCTCGTAGAGCACGTAGGTCCAGGTCCTGTCGTCGGGGATGATGCGCGAACAGCGCCCTGCGAGTCGGCCGTCAATGACACCGTCTTCGCTCACAATTCCCGCGAGATACATCTCGGCGACGGCCTCGATAATGCCGGAGCCGCAAATACCGGTCACGCCGAACGCCTGCACGGACTCGGCGAAACCCGGTTCGTCCGACCAGGCGTCGGAACCAATGACGCTGAAGCGGACCTCGAGCGTCTCACGATCGATGCGCACGCGCTCGATGGCGCCCGCGGCCGCGCGCTGGCCGCAACTGATCTGCGCTCCTTCGAACGCCGGGCCGGTCGGACTCGAGCATGCCAGCAGGCGGTCGCGATTGCCCAGGACGATCTCTGCATTGGTGCCCACATCCACGACAAGCGAAGTCTCATCGAGCAGGTGCGGCTCCTCGGCCAGCACCATCGCTGCCGCATCGGCTCCCACGTGGCCTGCAATGCACGGCAGCACATAAACAGTCGCTCCCGCATTGACGTGGAGGCCCACCTCGCGGGCCCCGAGATTCAGTGCCCCGTCGGTTGCCAGCGCAAACGGGGCGCCGCCGAGTTCGACCGGGCTTATACCGAGAAACAGGTGGTGCATGATCGGGTTGCCCGCCACGGTGATGTCGACGATGTCACCGGGCTCGACGCCTGCCTCGCGCGTAACGTCGCCGATGAGATCGTTGATGCCCTTGCGCACCACGGCCGTGAGTTCTCCGGCTGCCTCGGGATGCATGAGCACATAGGAAACCCGGCTCATCAGGTCTTCGCCGAAGCGAATCTGCGGGTTCATGATGCCGCCTGTCGCGAGGTTGTCGCCGGTGGTGAGATTGTAGAGATGCGCCGCAATCGTCGTCGAACCGATATCGATCGCCAGTCCGCAGGCATAACTCTTGAAGCCCGGCCAGATTGCGACGATACGGGACTCTTCATGCACGGCGACCGTCACCTGCCAGTTGCCTTCGCGCAGCACCTGCTGCAAGAGCGGGAGAACAACAGGGTCGCAATCGAGTTCGTCCAGCTGCCATTCCCAGTTAAGCGCATCGTAAAGCCGTTGCAGGTCGCCGGTCGCTTCGCGCAGGTCCGCCTGCTGCACCTCGACGAAGTGCAGGCGTACGCTCGTATCGAGCGTGATGTCGCGGTACTCCGCCTTCTTGCGCACAACCTGCCGGTGCATCTGGCTCTCAGACGGCACATCGATGACCAGGTCGCCCTGAATCAAAGCCTGGCAGCTCAGGCGATGATTCTCCTCGAGCGGACGGCGCCGTTCGCCGAATCGCTTCTCGACCTCGCCGGGCGCTGACAGGTGTTCCGCGCGCGAGTGAATCGCGTGCTTGCTGAAATCGCCGACCGCGCAGATTACGCGGCAGCGGCCGCAAAGACCGCGACCGCCACACACGGAATCGACATCCACACCAATGCTGCGCGCCGCATCGAGCAGCGGAGTGCCGTGCGGAAACACGCCACGGCGCCCCGACGGCAGAAAGACGATCCTGGCGTCCTGCGCGGCCAAAGGCTTCAGCCCGACCTTCTTCGCCGCCGCGCACCGCGTCCACCGCGGCCGCGGCTTTCGCCGTCTGCGGAGGGCTCACGGTACTTGCGAATCCAGCTGGCGCAATCCGGATCGTGCCCCATCATGACATCCGCACCCAGCACCGCCTGCATTACCTCCGGGTGCAATGGGCTGGTAATGGCCGACGTCATTCCCGCACCGATCGCCATGGTCAGGAACGCGGCGTTGATGCCGTTGCGATTGGGCAGCCCGAAGCTCACATTGGACGCCCCGCAGGTCGTGTTGACCTTCAGCTCGTTGCGCAGGCGCTCCACGATGTGCATGACCTGTTTACCGGCCGAATTGATCGCGCCGATCGGCATTACCAGCGGGTCGACGACGACGTCCTCGCGCGGGATGCCGTAATCCGCCGCACGCTCGACGATCTTCTTCGCAACCTCGAAGCGCACATCGGGATCTTCGGAAATACCGGTTTCGTCGTTGGATATCGCGACGACCGCCGCGCCGTACTTTTTGACCAGCGGCAGCACGACCTCCAGGCGCTCCTCTTCGCCCGTCACCGAGTTCACCAACGGCTTGCCCTGGTAAACCGACAGGCCGGATTCCAGGGCTGCAACGATCGAAGAATCGATCGACAGCGGCACGTCGGTGATTGACTGCACGAGCTGCACGACCTCGGCGAGAATCGCCGGTTCGTCGGCCAGAGGGATCCCCGCATTCACGTCCAGCATGTGAGCACCCGCTTCGACCTGGGCGATGGCGTCCGCTTCTACGCGACTGTAATCCCCCTTGCTCATTTCCTCGGCAAGAATTTTGCGTCCGGTCGGGTTGATGCGCTCACCGATGATCACGAACGGCCGATCGAAACCGATCCGGACTTCTTTGCTGGCCGAACTGACCAGGGTCTCTGTCATTTTGACGTCCTCCAATGCGGGCGCTGCGAGCGCCGGTTAATTCCGAACCACCTCGTCTTCCGGGGGTGCCAGTTCGTCCCAATCGTGTCTCGGCCGCCACGGCTCCCGATCACCGAGCACGCCCGAGCGCTCGACGATTTCGCCGACGCGGTGCTCCTGGCGAAATGCCATGATGTGAATGCCGTGCACGCCTTCGATTTCCCGAAGTTCGTTGATCATGTCGATGCAAATGCGGACGCCTTCCTCTTTCTGATCGTCGGCGCCCTTGAGGCGGCGTATCACGCTATCCGGTATGTGTATGCCGGGGACATTGCTGCGAATCCACTCCGCCGACCGTGCCGACGCCAGCGGCCCGACGCCCGCGAGCATGAATACCCGTTCATCGGTACCCGCATCCCGTACCGCAGCCATGTAGGTCCGGAACATGTCCATGTCGTAGCAGTACTGCGTCTGCACGAATTGCGCGCCCGCGGCCACTTTTTTCTCGAGCCGGAGTGGGCGATAGTCGAACGGTGGCGCGAACGGGTTTGCCGCAGCCCCGAGAAAGACATTCGGCGGACTGCTCAGTTTGCGGCCGCTCAGAAACTGCCCATCGTCGCGCATGCCGCGGACCATGCTCAGCATCGACATGCAGTCGACGTCGAATACCGGCTTCGCCTCGGGATGATCGCCAACGTCGACCCCGTCCCCGGTCAGGCAAAGAATGTTGTAGACGCCCATCGCCGCCGCGCCCAGCACGTCCCCCTGGATCGCGATACGGTTGCGGTCGCGCGCGGAAACCTGCAATACCATCGCGTAACCACGCCGCGTCAGCAGCGCACACATACCGACGCTGGACATGTGGCAGTTCGCCCCTGAGCCGTCGGTCGCGTTAATCGCATCGACATGGCCGTCGAACAGCGCCGCGCGTTCGTAGACCTCGTTGGGATCCGCCGAGTCGGGCGGCGCAATTTCGGCGGTCACGGCAAATGCGCCGGCGCGGAGCACTCGTTCGAGACGCCCCGGCGATGAGTGGCCGTGGCGGATCGGCAACGGATTGCCGGGTACCAGGGGTTCGTCGTCAAACTTCACGCGACGCGCCCCCGGATGCTTCGGTCCTTTGGCGCACTTCCCGCAGCCAGGACGATCTGCCGATCAGTCGATTGTCGACAGCCGGCTGCAACACCTGTATCGGGTAGCCGTTGTCGCGAAACCGCTTGTTGCCTTCCCACGCCAGCACCCAGACGCATTGCATATCCGGCTTTACCTCACAGCTGCCATCCGCGCGAACGCCGCCGCAGGGTCCGTTGCGCAGCTTTTTTGGGCAGTTCATGGGACAGGAAAGCCCGGTAAAGCCAACAATGCACTGGCCGCAGGTCTGTGAGTCGAGCAACAGGCCCTTGGTGACTTTCTCGACCGCGACGAAGGGTTTCTCGAGTCGGTCGTGACCGATACGGCGCAGTAAAGGGTTCAGCCACACCAGCAACGTCTCGAAGCCCTCGTAGGCGCGCTTCAGCCAGCGGGCATTGCGTATCGACCACGATCGCATACGGTACATCGCTACGCGCCGTCCGCCGAGCCGTGGTTTCGAATCAATGCCAGCAGCCGATCGTCGCTGAATTCAGACTCCAGCCTGGCTACTTCGCGCTCGGCGATCTCCCGCAATTCGCCCCGGGCGTCGCAGGGAACCGCCTCGCGACGCCATTCTTCAATGTAGGCATCGCTCCCGCCTTTGCCTGCCCGCATGGCAGCACGATCGATCGCCTCCTGGAATCGTGAGCTGAGCATGGACTTCTCGCGCTGCCGGCCCCGCTGCACGATGACCTGCGACGGAATGTCACGCCAGTAAACGCAGATCTTCCTGGTCATCGTCCCAACTCGAAAAACGTTCCGCCAGCTCCGATTCGAGCTCACCGAAACCGCAGTGGACGTGTTCGAAAGCCAGCGCCAGCCGCTCCGCCGCCGCTCCTGCCGCCCGCACCAGGCCGGCATCGAGGGTCTGCGATAGATAGACGAGGCGCGTGTAGTTGCCGAAATACGCGTCACGCAGCTCCGGGTGCTCGTCGAGACCCAACGGCTCGATCACAAGTCGCTCGAAGTGTCGGGCCAGGAAATCAGTCAGGTAAAACGTACCCGGCGCAGCCGCCGACAGACGCGCGAAACGCGGCGCACCCGCGTAAAACTGGTAGCAATGGGCTCCGGGGAGGCGTTCGACGCCCTCTTCTTCGAGCACCCTGTCCAGCGCGCCCCCGGTTCCGCAGTCTGCGTAGGCGACAAAGATCTGATCGTAATCCGGGCGGCTCTCGCGTATCGCCTGACTGACGCGCTGCGGAATCTCCCCGGGCTGATTGTGCAACGTCGCGTCCAGGCACTTCAGGCGCAGGTGACCCCAGCCGTAACTGCGCTTGAGCTCGGTAATCTCGCGCGCAAGCGCGCCGCAGGCAATGACCAGCACCGGCTTATGCACCGATGGCCTCCCGCCGCTCGCGTAGCAACTGCGGCGCCATTTCCGCTGCCTGCGCGGCATCCCTGCAGTAGCCGTCAGCGCCCACCGCCTGGCCAAACTCTTCGTTGAGCGGCGCCCCGCCGACCAGGACGATGTAGTCGTCGCGAATGCCCTGCTTCACCATCTCGTCAATGACGACTTTCATGTAAGGCATGGTCGTCGTAAGCAGGGCGGACATGCCGAGAATGTCGGGCTTGTGTTCTTCCAGTGCCGCGAGATAGGCATCGACGTCATTGTTGATGCCAATGTCGACGACCTCGAAACCGGCCCCTTCCATCATCATGGCGACGAGGTTCTTGCCGATGTCGTGTATGTCGCCCTTGACGGTGCCGATCACCATCTTGCCGATGGGTTTCACGCCGGTCTCGGCGAGCAGCGGCCGCAACAGCACCATGCCACCCTTCATGGCATTTGCGGAGAGCAGGACCTCGGGCACAAACAGGATGCCGTCGCGGAAATCGACTCCGACGATACGCATGCCCTCGACGAGCGCCTCATTGAGAACTTTCTCCGCGGCCCAGCCTCGATCCAGCAGGATCTGCGTGCCCTCGACGACCTCTTCCTTGAGGCCGTCGTAGAGGTCGTCGTGCATCTGCTCGACAAGCTCGCCATCCGGCAGCTCCGCAAGGACAAGATCCTCCTCTTCGCCGTCACCGGCCTCGTCTTTCAGGTCTTCGTCAGTCATCTAGTAGTCCTGGTCTTCGAACTCCGACTTGCGGCGCGCCATGAAGTCGAGAAGGGCCTCGTCCACCGCGGGATCGAGCGCCGGCGCCTCGTATTCGTTCAGCATGCGCTTCCATATCGCGTTGGCTCGCTGCGCTGCATCCAGCGAACCGTCCTGCTCCCACTGCTCGAAGCTGTTGTTGTCCGCGACGACGGAACGGTAAAAGGCCCGCTCGAAGTTCGCCTGCGTGTGAGCGGCGCCGAGGAAATGCGCGCCCGGCCCGACCTCGCGCAGTGCATCGAGCGCCTGGCCGTTCTCCGAGAGGTCGATGCCCTGCAGCATCACACCGATGATGCTGGCCTGGTCCGCGTCCATGACGAACTTTTCGTAACTCATCGCCAGGCCGCCCTCGAGCCAGCCCGCCGTATGCAGCATGAAATTCACACCCGCGAGCGCGGACGTCTGCAGGGTATTCGCTGCCTCGTAGGCCGCCTGGGCGTCCGGAATCTTGGACGCGCACAAGCCGCCGCCACTCCGGAACGGCACGCCGAGCCGCCGCGCCAGCGCGGCCGCCGCGTAAACGATCAGGCTGGGCTCCGGCGTGCCGAACGTGGGCGCGCCCGACTGCATGGAGACCGCCGCCGCGAACGTCCCGAAGATGACGGGTGCACCGGGCCTCACGAGCTGCACGTACGCCAGGCCGGCCAGCGCTTCCGCGAGTATCTGCGTCACCGTACCGGCGACCGTAACCGGCGACATTGCGCCCGCGAGCAGGAAGGGAGAGATCACGGTGGCCTGGTTGTGCTCCGCGTAGACCGTCGCCGAACCAAGCATGGTGTCGTCGAACGTCAGGGGAGAGTTTGCGTTGATGAGGCTCGTTATGACGGTGTTCCGGGCGACGAACTCGTCACCGAACACGAGCTTGGCCATCTCGATCGTGTCCCGCGCGCGCTCGGGGTGTGTAACCGACCCCATGAACGGCTTGTCGCTGTACTTGATATGGCTGTACACCATGTCGAAATGGCGCTTGTTGACCGGCAGATCCACGGGTTCGCAGACCGTGCCGCCGGAATGGTGCAGGCCCGGGCTCATGTACGCGAGCTTCACGAAGTTGCGGAAATCCTCGATCTTCGCGTAGCGCCGGCCCTGGTCGAGATCGCGGACGAACGGCGAGCCGTAGGCGGGCACGAGCACCGTCCGGTCGCCGCCGATGCTGACGCTGCGGGACGGATTGCGCGCATGCTGAGTGAACTCCCGCGGTGCGGACGCCTGGATGATCGAGCGGCAGAGGCCGCGCGGAAAGCGCACCCGCTCACCGTCCACGTCCGCACCCGCCTCGCGCCACAGGTCCAGTGCGCGCGGAAACTCGCGGAACTCGACGCCGATCTCTTCGAGCACCGTGTCCGCGTTGTGTTCGATGAGTTCGAGCGCCTCCTCGTTGAGTACCTCGAAGTAGGGAATCCGGCGCTCGATCCACGCGGCCACCTCGCCGCTCGACTGCTGCCGTGCCGCGCGCTTGGCTTCCCGGCCGGCGCCCCGTCTTCGTCGCGGTCTGCTGCTCATTTGCACCTCGGCCGAGGATTCCCGGAGTATTCCGAAACCCTTTTGAAATACATTGGGTTAAGACCGCGAGTGTGATCGAGAATGCGCCGCGCTGCATGACCCGGTGCGACGCTGATCTGACCGTAAGCGACACGCGACGCCCTCGCGCTGTGCCGACAGGGCACCCGCTGGCCCCGCTCGTTCTGTGGTATTTGTGCGACACGCCGGAAGAAAGGGCCGTGTGCGGGCCGCTTTCGAGTCGGTTTTGGGCAAATAATTGTCGCGATCAGTCAAAACAACGGCGATGGGTGTTATCCTTAGTCGCTGACCTACGTACAAACCGAAATGAAGAAGGGGAAATCCATGCCACTCGGTCCGCAACCGAAACGAACAGCTATCTCCGCGGCTGTTGCCGCCGCCCTGATCAGCGTGCCGGCCCAGGCGCAGCAGCCCAAGAAAAGAGCACTCGAAGAAATCACCGTTACCGCTACCCGGGTGGAGGAGTCACTGCAGGACGTGCCGATTGCGGTTTCGGCGCTCGGCAGTGACGACATCGAAGAACTCGGTATTACGAATTTCTCCGATTACGTACTGCAGCTGCCGTCCGTTACGGCGGGCGGAAGCGGCCCCGGCCAGAATACGATCTACATCCGTGGTATCGCCTCGACGACGCCGAACCTGACGACGGCGGGCGTCGCGGGACTGGCCCCGAACGTGGCCTTTTATCTCGACGACCAGCCGCTGTCGCAGCCCGGTCGTAACCTCGATGTCTACGCGGCCGACCTGCAGCGCATCGAAGTGCTCTCCGGTCCGCAGGGCACGCTCTTCGGCGCCAGCTCGCAGGCGGGCAACGTGCGCCTCATCACCAACAAGCCGGACCTCAGCGGCACTTACGGCAGCGTTAGCGTCGGTGCCGGGGCGGTCAGCGAGGGCGAAGGAAACAGCAACATCGAAGCCATGCTGAACCTGCCCGTCGGCCAGAATTTCGGCCTGCGCGGCGTGGTCTACTACGACAGGAAAGGCGGCTGGATCGACAACGTCGCCGGCACCATCGACGCCAGCGAGAGTGCCCGCTTCCGGCCCGAAGGCACCGTGCGTGACAACGGCGTACCCGTGAGCGCACAGCGCGCCGGCTTCCAGGCAGGCGCCGACCTGAGCGGCGTCACGTTCCTGCAGGCCGACAACAACGACCTGGTGGAGGAAGACTTCAACGAGACGACCTACACGGGCGGGCGCATCAGCGGGCGCTGGGACATGAACGACAACTGGCGCTTCGACCTCGCCTATGCGACCCAGGACATCGAATCGGACGGCGTGTTCTTCGCCGACCCGAACCTTGGTGACCTCGAAGTACAGCGGTTTTCGCCCGATACGATCGAAGACAGTTTCGACAACATCAGCTGGACGGCGACCGCGCTCCTGGGCCAGCTCGAGGCCGTCTACACGGGCGCGTACACGGATCGCGAGACCGATCAGATTACCGACTACACGGACTACCTGTTCGTCGGCCAGTACCTGCCCTACTACATCTGCGACGGCTACGTGACCTACCCGTCGGGCGCCCCTGCCGGCACCTGCCAGCCGCCGAACCTGTTCGTCGACAGTCGCACCGAGACGAAGGTCCAGACCCACGAATTCCGCATCACGACCGACCAGACTCGGCGCTGGCGCGTCACCGCCGGTGCATTCTTCAGCGACCTGGAACTGAAAGAAATCAACGACTTCACCTATCCCGGCTCGATCGACGCACTGGGCTTCGGCACGCAGACCGGGTTTGCGCCCAACTACCCGCTGACCAACGTCGAGGTCACCGGAATTCCGCCGGATTCAAATGCAGCGCCGGGTTACTTCTCGGATCCGGGACCGTTCCCCGAAGGCGTGATCTTCCGCAACGACGTATTGCGCACCGACGAGCAGCTCGGCGTCTTCGGCGAATTCAGTTATGACATCAACGAACGCTGGTCGGTGACGCTCGGCGGCCGCTGGTACGACATCGAAGTCGACTTCGAGGGCAGTGCAAATTCGTCCTTCCTGAACAAAGGGGTGGACGACGATGCACAGGCCTTCGGCACCAACATTTCAGACCAGTACCGGCCGGACAACGACATTGGCGCGCCCGACAAGGCCGTTGCCGACGGCACGATCTTCAAGGCCACGGTGGACTGGCGCCCGATCCCCGGCCACATGTACTACCTGACCTGGTCCGAGGGCTTCCGGCCGGGGCTGTTGAATCGTCCGGGCGGACGCGAAAACCCGGCGCGTACGTTCACCGTACCGTACGAGCTCGATACCGACGATGTCACGAATATCGAAGTCGGCCTGAAGTCGGACTTCTTCGACAGCACGTTCCGTGTGAATGCCGCACTGTTCTTCGTCGACATCGAACGCCTGCAGACCACGATCTTCGACCCGAGCATCGTCAACCTGTTCTTCTCGGATAACGCGGCTGATGCAGAAGTCACCGGGCTGGAAGGCGATTTCACCTGGCTGCCGGCATTTTCGGACAGGCTCACGGTCTCCGGCGCGTTCTCGTTCCTCGATACCGAGATCACCAACGTGATCACGCCGACGAATGACGTCCTGTCCGGAGACGAGCTGGCCTTTGCGCCGGAATTCCAGGGCACGTTGCGCGCACGTTACGAGTGGGCCCTCGCCTCGGGCTGGGCGGCACACATCATGCCGATGGTCTCCTGGTCGTCCGAATCGTTCAGCGATATCATCACGATCAACCGCGACGAGATCGACAGCTGGACGATGTGGGGACTGACAGCGGGCATCGCCAACGAAAAATGGGCGTTCGAACTGTTCGGCAACAACCTCTCCGACGAACGTGCCGAGGTGGCCCGCAACTTCGTGTTCGACCGGCAGCGAGTGACGTATGCACCGCCGAGGACAATCGGGGTCAGGGCAAGCCTGAATTTCTGATCCACCCTCCGGCACACAGTCAGTTCGAATTGGCGCCTCCTATACGGGGGCGCCTTTGCTCATGATGGAACAACGCGTGCAAGCAAACCGTCCGGTTCCGGATCTTGGCTCGATCCAGAAAAAAATCGTTGCGAAACGATTCGACGACGCGCTTGCGGAACTGGGCGACGTTCTGCAGTCCGAGCCGGACAACCCCGACGCGCTCTATATGAGCGCCGTATGCCGGCGCTATACCGGCGACTTCGGCACGGCGCTGCAGCTCATCGGGCAGCTGAAGGATATCTGGCCGGAGCACGGCCGCGCTCACCAGGAAGAAGGCCATACCTACCGGGACATGGAACGGCCCGATGAGGCGCTGCTGGCCTATGCCCGGGCATGCCGCTTCAATCCCGCGCTGGTGGCAAGCTGGCGGGGTCAGCTCGACATACTGACGCGCAAAGGCCTCACGCAACAGGCCGTGCAGGTGAAGGCCCAGCTCGAGAGCCTCAGGCAAATGCCGCAGCCGCTGCTCGCCGTCCTCGACCTGATCGGTCAGCGCAAGCTGCTGCAGGCGGAGGACATCTGCCGCAAGTTCCTGCAGAAAGTCCCGCATCACGTCGAGGGCATGCGGCTACTGGCCGACATCGGCGTGCGCCTCGGCGTGCTCGACGACGCCGAGTTCCTGCTCGAAAACGCTTTGAAATTCGAGCCAGATAACACGCGCGTCAGGATCGACTATATCCAGGCGCTTCGTAAACGGCAGAAATTCGGCGATGCGCTCGAACAGGCGCGAGTGTTGCTCGACGCCGCTCCCGACAACCCCCAGTTCAAGTCACTGTTCGCGATCGAGAGCATGCAGACCGGTGATTACGAAACGGCATTGTCGACGTTCGACGAAATCCTGGAACAGCTTCCGGCCGACCCCGTCACGTGGACGTCCAAGGGACATGCGCACAAGACCTGCGGCGATTACGAGGACGCGGTCGCAGCCTATCGTGCAGCGCTCGGTAATGCTCCTCATTACGGTGAAGCGTACTACTCGTTGGCCAACCTCAAGGTCTACTCCTTCAGCGACGACGAGATCGAGCAGATGCTCGCGCAGGAAGACAACAGCAACCTGTCGCACATGGACCGCGTTCATCTCAGTTTTGCACTGGGCAAGGCCTACGAGGACAAAGGCAACTTCGCGACGTCGTTCCGCTATTACGCACAGGGCAACCGGCTGAAGAAATCGCAGACGACCTACAAAGCAGAGCAGATGTCCGCGGATCTCGAAGCGCAGCGTGACCTGTGCACGGCGGAACTGTTCGAGCGGCGCTCGGGCTGTGGCCATGCAGCGCCGGACCCGATCTTTATCGTCGGCCTGCCGCGCGCCGGATCGACGTTGCTCGAGCAGATCCTGTCGTCGCATTCGCAGGTCGACGGGACACTGGAACTGCCCAATATCCTGTCATTGTCGCAGCGCCTGCGGCGCAGGGCGCGTCAGGAAGGCGCGACGGAATACCCCGGGATACTCAACGACCTGTCTGACGAAGAGCTCGATGCGTTCGGCAGGGAGTACATAGACGATACCCGCATTCATCGCCAGGAAGCACCTTTCTTCATCGACAAAATGCCGAACAATTTCCGGCACATTGGGCTGATTCACCTCATCTTGCCGAACGCGAAAATCATCGACGCCCGGCGGCACCCCATGGCCTGCTGCTTCAGCGGTTACAAGCAACTGTTCGCCGAAGGCCAGGAATTCACGTACGACCTCGAAGATGCAGGACGCTACTACCGGGACTACGTGGAACTGATGGACCACTGGGATGCCGTCCTGCCCGGTAAAGTCCTGCGCGTACAGTACGAAGATGTGGTCAGCGACACGCCGGCCCAGGTGCGCCGCATTCTCGACTACTGCGGGCTGCCCTACGAGGACGCCTGCGTCAATTTTTACGAGACGAAGCGTTCTGTGCGTACGCCGAGCTCCGAGCAGGTGCGGCAACCCATCTACACCAGCGGACTCGAACAGTGGCGTAATTTCGAACCCTGGCTCGAGCCACTCAAAGCGGCACTCGGGGACGTTCTGCAGCGTTATCCAATCCCGGCGCAGCCTGCAAGTTCGAGGACCTGACCTTGGAAGACGATCACCTGACCGAACACGACGCCGAGGACATCGGCCACGAGATCGGCGAGCACAATATCGAAGTGCTCGGCCTCGATATCCATAATCCCGTGTTCGCCATCTCGGCCTTCCTGGCCGTCGCGCTGGTCGTGATGACGATGCTCTTCCAGGAACAGGCCGCCGTGATCTTCGGCAATCTCAGAACCTGGATAACGTCGGCATTCGACTGGTTCTTCATGATCGCCGCCAACATCTTCGTTCTGTTCGGGCTCGGACTGGCTGCATCCAGGCTCGGCCGCGTTCGCCTCGGCGGCGCAGACGCGAAACCGCGCTACGGTTACCCGGGCTGGCTTGCGATGCTGTTTGCAGCGGGCGTCGGTATCGGCCTCATGTTTTTCGGCGTGCTCGAACCGGTAACCCATACACTGAACCCGCCACTGGGCATCGACCCCGCCGATGTCGGGGCCGCGCGGGCGGCCGGCATGTCAGCAGCGATCTATCATTGGGGCCTGCACGCATGGGGCATCTACGCGATCGTCGGCCTGTCGCTCGCGTTCTTCTGCTTCAACCGGCAGATGCCACTGACGCTACGGTCTGCCTTCTTTCCGCTGTTCGGTACGCGAGTGTGGGGTCCTTTCGGGCACTTCGTCGATATTGTCGCTGTGCTCTCGACCTTGTTCGGCCTCGCCGTATCGCTGGCTTTCGGTGCCGAGCAGATAGCCGGCGGCCTGCACTACCTGTTCGACACGCCTGCAAATACCTTCGTCAAGATAGTTCTCATCATCATTATCATCAGCATAGCGCTCGCGTCGGTGGTCGCCGGGCTCGACAAAGGCGTCAAGCGGCTCAGCGAACTCAATATGGCGCTTGCCGGGCTGCTGATGCTGTTCGTTATTATCGCCGGGCCGACACTGGTTATTTTCTCGACCATGGGCAACGCCGTCATCGACTATGCTCGCCACCTGCCGGAGCTCAGCAACTGGATCGGCCGCGAAGACGACGCATTCTTCCACGGCTGGACGACATTTTACTGGGCGTGGTGGATCGCCTGGTCGCCGTTTGTCGGCATGTTCATCGCTCGCGTCAGTTACGGCAGGACCGTGCGCGAATTCATCACCTGGGTGCTCATCATTCCAACCGTGATCGGCATCGTGTGGATGTCGACGTTCGGCGGTACAGCCCTCGACCAGCTCTTCACTTCCGGCTACATGGGCGTCGCGGAGGCCGTGCCGGAACTGGCGCTCTTCAAGATGCTGGAACAGCTGCCCTTTACCGGTATCGTGTCGACGATCAGCGTGTTCCTGATCGCGATCTTTTTCGTCACGTCGGCGGACTCCGGCTCGCTCGTGATGGACATCATCACCGCCGGCGGCAAACTGGATGCGCCCGTTGCGCAACGTGTGTTCTGGTGCCTGCTGGCCGGTATGGTCGCCATAGCGCTGATGCTCGGTGGCGGCCTGGGGTCGCTCCAGGCCATGACGATCTGCATAGGCCTGCCGTTTGCCGTCGTGCTGTTGCTCATGTGCGTCGGGCTGCTGAAAGGGCTTCGCGAAGAGCAAAGCCCCGACTGAGCCCCGTTAGCCGAGGTCGGGCAGACCGTTCAGGGCGATCAGGTAGTAGCTGACGATACCGAGTACTTCCTCGTTTTCGATGACCGGTGCATGGCTGATACCGATGTTATCGAACAGGCGAGCACAATAGCGGGTATTCATGTCCGGTCGCACCGAAATGACGGGCTTGGCCATGATCTCGTAAACGGCGACGCGTTCCGGCGCACGATCCCTTGCGATGACCTGCTTCGCGATGTCCGCAAATGAGAGCATCCCGTATTCGTCCTGTTCATCGCGTTTCTCGACCATCAGGACGGTTGCCTCGACACGCTTCATTGTGCGCATCGCTTCGAGCACGCTGGCGCGGCCGGCGACGAACGTGACTTCCTTGCGCATGATGTCGCGCACGGGCAACCAGATTGGCTGGCTCATAACTGCTCCTCCACGATTTCGACCAGTTCTTCCGCCTGGCGCATGACGCCGATCGCATCTTCCACGTCGACCTGGAGCGCCAATCCGGTTCCGGGCTTCTCGTCGAACTCGCCGGCGGCACCGATCTTCTCCAGGATGTCACGGGACATGTGCCGCTCGACCAGCAGCATGACGACATCCGTCTGACTCACCAGCGACAGGCCGAAGAAACTCTTGTGGCCCTCGAACCCTTCTCCGCGCGCATGATTGATCACCGTGCAGCCGGTCGCGCCGGCGGCGCGGGCTGCTTCGATAATCGCCGTGGTCTTCGAGTCCTCCACGAACACGATTAGTAACTTGAATTGCATCAGATAACCTCCTTGGAAGTCGATTCTGCCCCATTTCGCGCTTCGGTATTGCGGCGGCTCGTAAACCGCTCACGAAGGGCGCTCAACTGCGCATACGCCAGGACAGAGATAATGGGAAACAGGCAGGTGAAAGCGACCAGGCCGAACCCGTCCAGCAGCGGACTGCGGCCGGGCACGGTCTCTGCAAGGCCGAGGCCGAGCGCGGCGACCAGCGGCACCGTCACTGTCGAGGTGGTCACACCGCCGGAGTCATAGGCGAGCGGGACGATCAACTTGGGCGCCCATATGGTCTGGATGATGACGACGATATAGCCGGCGAGTATGAATCCCTGCAGCGGCAGACCGGCGATGATACGGAAGCATCCGAGGCTCACGCCAGTAGCAGCTCCGATCGCCACCGCAACGCGCAGCCCCCAGACGTGGATCGCGCCACCCGACGTCTCGTTGGCTTTCATCGCGACTGCAAGCAATGCCGGCTCTGCAATCGTGGTCGCAAAGCCGATGCAGAAAGCAAACACATACACCCACTTATAGTTGGTCCAGTGAAAATCGAGTGCTTCAGCGCCCGACATCAGGAATTCCGGATTCGTCAGCTGCTGCGCCATCAGTCGGCCGAGGGGAAAAAGCGCCTGCTCCAGGCCGACGAGGAACAGCCCGAGGCCGAGTATCGTAAACACTATGCCGGCAAAGAGGCGCCGCAGGTTTCGAATAGGCTGCCTGATTACGAAAAATTGGAAAAGAAAAATGAACAGCAATATCGGCAGCACGTCGAGCGACGTCGACAAAATGGTCGTCACGATGGGACCCGTCATATCCACGTGACGATACTCCCGTAGGCCATGACGAAGATCATCGGGGTCAGAGAGGCAAACGCGATCAACCCGAAGCCGTCCGTCATCGGGTTGCGGTCGCGAAGTGACGATGCCAGCCCCACGCCGAGCGCCGCAACCAGCGGCACGGTCACGGTAGACGTCGTGACGCCGCCTGAGTCGTAAGCTATGCCGACGATCTCCGGCGGTGCGACGGTGGTCATCGCGATGACCATGATGTAACCGCTTATGATCAACAGAGGCAGTGACCAGCCCAGCAGAATTCGCAGCACGCCGATGAGCAGTGCGGTCCCGACGGAAAGAGCCACGGTGATTCGCAAGCCCAGAACATATCGCGATCGGGCCTGATCCGTGTCCGCGATCGCTCCCGCCGCCGCGGCGACTTTTGCCGCCTCGTTCGCGACCGCTGTCAATGCCGGCTCCGCGACCGTCGTGCCGAATCCGAGCAGGAACGAAAACGTCAAAAGCCAGAATACGCTGCCCTTGCGCGCCAGCGCGTACGCCAGCGATTCACCAATAGGGAACAGCGCGAGTTCGAGACCGTAGACGAAAAGGGTTAGTCCGATGAGCACCAGGATGGCACCGCTCACCAGCTCCATCGCGTTATCGAGGGGTTGCTGAAGTATGAAATACTGGAAAAAAGCGATCACCAGGATGATCGGCGTGAGGTCACGAGCACTCCTGACGACGTGCCTCCAGGCAGTGCGAAGGATCTTGGTCATCGTTGGCGCAGGAATTCAGCGAGACTGATCAAGGCAACAGTGTACCCGATACGTGCGAATCAATGAGCGCCGCAACGCCGGCGACCTGCTTTCCGGCCCGCAGGTCGTAGTCGTCGTCCGTGTAGCCCCACCAGTCCCAGCAGCCTTTCGGGTTGAACAGGCTCTTCTCGACCTGCGGATACACGATGATCAGCTTGTTGGACTCGGCCCACTCGTTGAAACCCGCCTGCCTTGCGAAGCGATCGTCGAGGAATTCGGCGCCCTGCACGCAGCCGTGAAACACGATGTGCAGCCCGCAATCCCGGGCATTGTCGCGGCAGGCATCGGGAACGTATATGTACCCTGACTTCGAGACGGAACTGCCCGAACCGAAGTACGCGGAAAAATCTGTCTCTATCAGGTTTTCCGGATCTGCTTGCGGCGCACGAGCCTCCAGGTCGCCAAGAAGGTGACGCAGAATCTCGCCGGCCGTATCGTAGTCGCAGTCGTTGATGAAATCGCCGCCCCACTCCATGCAACCGGCGCCCGAGTCGAGTGTAGGCCAGCCGTGCGCGGTTTCCACATCGTCGACCAGTGCAACCTGGCTGGCCGGCACGAATGCCCGGTAGAAATCGGCCAGCGACTCGCCGGCGACAGGCGCCACCACTGAATCGGCCGGGGAATGGAATATCCACGCGCGCGCAGATTCCAGTTCCCCGACAGGTGCAATATCCCCGGCCGCAGCCGCCTCCTTCGCGAACTGCACGAGCGGTTCGACCGCGAGACCCTCCCCGGTCATGCACTGCGACAATGCAACCTGCACGTCACCCCGGGCGCAATGGTAGGGGCCCGCGGCAACGACGCCGACTCCGCCGATACGGTCCGCCAGCGCGACATGCGACTGTATCGCCATGAATCCGCCGGCCGACACACCCGACACGGTGATGCGACTCTTCAGCGCAGCATCGAAACCGGCGTCCGGCGCGGCCGGCGGCAGGTCGCCCGAGCCGCCGCCGCAAGCTGCGAAGGTGACGAGCAACACAAGCAAAGGAATCGCTTTGAGCTCAGATCGATTCGAGAAATGTGGCAATGGCATCGACTGCCTCCTGTTCGTCCAGTAGCGGCGCATGCCCGCGATCGCGGACCGGCACGACCTTGAGGTCGGGCTTCTTCTCGCGCATTTTTTGGATGATGGGCGCTGTCAGGATGTCGGACAGCACGCCATGAATGAGTAAGGTCGGAACATTGGCAAGGTTGTCGAACATCGTCCACGGGTCGACGTCGAGACCGGAAACGCCTTCGCGGGCCGCATGGCCGATGTTGCGATCGAAGTTCAAGTCGAATCTGCCGTCATCCAGCTGCCGGTAGGTCGCTTCGGTATATGCCCGCCATCGCTCCTCGGTCCAGTCGGGGAACGCGATCGAATAGACCGACTTCGCCTGCTCGACCGCCTCGTCCAGGCTGCCGACAATATCGAGCCGCCCGGCGGTCGCAACCACCCGCGCAATGCCATTCGGATCGGCTTCCGGACCGATGTCGTTCATTACCGCACCGGCGATGCGGCCGGGTTTCTGATGATTGAGCAACATCGCCATCCAGCCGCCAAGCGATGTACCGATAACGACGACCTTGTGGAGCTGCAGCGTATCGAGCAGTTGCCACAGGTCCGCGGCATACTGCCCGGGGTGGTAGTTGCGCCAGTCCGGATCGTACTGGGACTTGCCGCGACCCCGAAGATCCGGGCAAATGACGCGACGCGTCTCGTTGATGCGCGCTGCAAGCGGCTCGAAATCGCGACTGTTACGCGTCAGGCCGGGCAGGCAAAGCACCGGCGGTCGCGGCGACGCGTTCGGGTAGTCTCGATAATGAAGGCGTAAACCATCCTCGGCCTCGACATGACGCTCCTCGAACATGCTGTCCTTTCCGTCAGGCATCGCCGAGCCATTCCCGAATACCGGCCTTCGCTTCCTCGGTTACGATCTGATCGACGAACCGCGAGCGTTCCTGTTCCAGTCGCGACTCGAGATCTCCCGGGCGCAACAGGCGCCGTGTGCAGACAATGCTGCCCGCTTTCTTGCCGAGGACTCCCTCACACAGCTCCTGCAAGGCCTCGTCGTGACTGCTGCTCTCAGCGTAAGCGGTCGCCAGTCCCCAGTCGAGCGCCTGCTCCGCGTTTATCGACTGGTTCAGGAGCTGCACCGTGCGTGCCCGTGTCTGGCCGATGATATCGGGAAGCAGGGCCGTCCAGCCACCGTCCGGACTAAAGCCGGCTTCGACGTAGTACGGTGTAAACGATGCGCGTTCCGTCACCAGTACGATGTCGGAGGCGAGCACGAAGCCCATCGCGCCCCCGCAGACCTGCCCGTTGACTACCGTGACGACGGGCAGCCGGCAGTCGTACAGGCGAATGATCGCGTCATTCAGAAGACCGACAAGCTCGTGCGCGTATTGAGAGATCTCGCCGGCGTGATCGCGGAATCCGCGCAGGTCGCCACCGGTAGAGAAGGACCGGCCCGCCGCACGCAATACCAGGACGCTAACATCCGGCCGGGATTCACAGCGCGCAATGGCATCGCCGAGTTCCCTGAGCAAGGCGGGCACGAGGCTGTTGTGCCGGTCAGGTCGATTGAGGGTTACGGTCGCAACGGGCCCGTCGACCCGCGTCAGCACGAGCTTGCATTCGGCTGCCGTCATGCGGTGGCTCGCGCGGGCACAAAAAAGCGGGCGACGGAATCATCCGTCGCCCGCTCAGACACAGATCCAATTAAGGCATCTGATGGGGGGATCAGGCGCTCTTCTTGGTTTTGACTGCCTTCACGACGTTTTCCTTGGTCGCTTCCTGCAGCTCTTCCGTAGCGGTCGATGCGGCGGCAGACAGCATGTCGATGTATTCCTTGGTACGACCCTCGACGACCTTCGCGAAAGCCGAAGCGTTGTCGATCTGCTTGTTGAAGAATTCCTCGGGCTCCGAAGCCTTCGTGGCCAGGCGAGCCTGCTCTACTGTGAAGTCGACGACGTCGTTCATCACGGCGATGTTGTAACGGGCGAACTTCTCCCAGCCTTTGACGCCTTCGGCGCTCTTGGCCTGCAGCTTCTCTACGGCTTCCTTCTGGTACTGCGTAAACTGGTCGAGCTGTTCGCTGAACTGCTTCTGGATGTCGATCATGGCGGTTAACTCCTGTTGGGGGACTTGTTGCGGTGCAGTATAACGCCATCATTGCTGCGTTGCAACATCTTTTTCGTGCTTTTGGGAACCGACCATTTATCCTTTTAAAACAGATATTTACAAATCTCATATATTGGCGATGCGGCTTCCGGCGCTCAGATCTGCGCAAGATATCCTGTATGCGCCGCAAAAATCAGCCGAAAACATACACGCCGGGCGCGTCGCGCAGCGGCTTGTAGCCGGCCTTCGGCTTGCCCATCGAAGGCGGCTTCCTCTTGCCACTGCTGCGAGCATCGAGCCAGGCATCCCAGACCGGCCACCAGGAACCGTCCACCAGTTCGTTCTGCGCCTGCCACTCATCCGGGTCGACATACAGATCTCCGGGCTGGCGCGTTGCGATCCAGTGCTTGCGGCGCGGGTGGTCCGGGCCGCAGGCGATGCCGGCGTTATGGCCGCCCGTCGTCAGCGCGAAGGTCATTTCGTTGTTCATGAGCCGCATCGGCTTGTACACGGATTTCCAGGGGGCGACATGGTCCGTTGCCGTTCCCAGCACGAATGCCGGCACCTGGATATCGCCGACGCACACGGGCTTTCCATTGACCTCGTAACGCGCCTCCGCGAGGTTGTTCTCCATATAACAATTGCGCAGGTACTCGGTATGCATCTTGTACGGCATGCGCGTCCCATCTTCGTTCCACGCCATCAGGTCGTTGAGACTGCGGTCCTTACCGAGCAGGTAGCGCTGGAACATCGGATCGTAAATCAGGTCGGATACACGCAGTGATGCGAATGCGCCCGTCATGTTCTCCATCGTGAGATAGCCCTGCTTGCGCATGAGCGCCTCGAGAAACGTGAATGTACCCTCGCCGAGCATGGTCGTTATTTCGCCGGCCTCGCGGAAGTCGATCTGCGCGGCAAACATCGTCATGGTCTTCAGGCGATCGTCATGTTCCCGAGCCATGTACGCAGCCGCAATCGCGAGCAGCGTACCGCCAAGGCAATAGCCGACGGCGTGGATCTTGCGCTTCGAGACAATCGTGCTGACGGCGTCGATGGCGGTCATGACACCCTCGTGCAGGTACTCGTGCATGCCGAGATCGCGGTCCTTCTCGTCCGGATTCTTCCACGACATGATGAACACCGTCTTGCCCTGGCTGACAAGGTAGCGTACCAGCGAGTTTCGCGGCGACAGGTCGAGGATGTAGTACTTCATGATCCAGGCGGGAACGATGAGAACCGGTTCGGACACGACCTCTTCCGTCTGCGGCTTGTATTGGATCAGTTCGAAAAGCCGGTTCTGGTAGACGACCTTCCCGGGTGTGATGGCGATATCCTTGCCCACAACGAAATCCTCGAGTCCCTGGGGCAACTCGCCGCTGCGCTTGCGCCGCATGTCTTCCGCCAGGTTGTGCACTCCGCGCCTCAGGTTCGCACCGCGCTCGCCTTTCGTTGTCGTAATGAATTCGGGATTGGTCACCGGAACGTTCGCCGGAGACGCCATCTCGACGATCTGGTTGGCAAGGAAACTGACCAGCTGTTCGTGGTCCTTGCTGACCCCATCGACGCCCGTTGTCGCTTCCGTGGCGAACCCCTTGGCAAGCCGGTGCCCGTGGGCGAAGACGTTGAACGGCCACCGCTGCCAGTCCTCTGACAGCATCCGGCGGTCAAGGATGGCCGGCAGTCCGTCGGTATCGGGTTTCGTCGCGCCGGTACCGATTTTCGCCAGTTCGACGCTGTTGCGCGCAAGGCTCTCGGCCAGCGACAACAGCTTGCCCGGCGACAACGCCAGGTGCCCCGCCCAATCGACGATGGCTGCGGCTACGTCCACCGGAGACATGCCCCGGGTGGCAGCGGCCAGCTGGCCACGCAGCTGGTGATCGATATCGCGCGCCTTGTCCGGCGGCAACAGGCGTTTCTTCTCGTCTTCTTCACTCATCGTCTTTCTTCACTTTGGTATCCAGAAATGCTTTCTGCATCGCTTGCCAGGCCTCCAGGTTGTGCTTCGCCACGTCTTTCATGACGGCGAACGGACCACCCTTCATCATCTCCTGCATTTGTTCCTGGAGGGAGGACTGCTGCTGCAGGAAGGACTCGAAACTCTGTTGCAGATAACTGCCGAGCACGCCCTGCATGGGATGATCGTAGAAACGGATGATTTGCGTCAGCATCTGGTCGGAAAGCACGGGCTTGCCGCCCAACTCCTGCTCAGCCACGAGCTGCAGAAGCACGCTGCGCGTGATGTCGTCCCCACTGCCCTCGTCGACAATTTGCACGTCCTTGCCGGCTGCGATCAGCTTGCGCACATCCTCCTTGTTGATGTGCCGGCTCGCCTCGGTGTCGTAAAGGCGCCGGTTAGCGTACTTGCGAATGATTCGTGGTTTTGGCATCGCCGTATCCGCCGGGCGGGGTTTGTTGCGTTGCAGCATAATAGCAGTAGTTCGCTGGACAAGGTAGCACGCATTGCTGCGCGTCAGGCCACCACGTCCGCAACATAAACCAGGGCCCGGCCCTCGCTGATCAGGTTGCCACCTTCGCCGATGCAGCGTGTTCTCAGGTCGACGAGGCCCTTTTCCGGCCGCAGGCGCGTGATCTCGACGCTCGCCGTCAACGCTTCGCCGACGCGGGCCGCGCCGAAGAACTCGCTTTCCTGCTTCAGGTAATTGGTGCCCTGCCCGGGAAGCTCGACCCCGAGGAGCCGTGAAAACAGCGCATTGACCAGTGGCTCCGGCACTTCGCCCGGCGCCGGTTCATGCCCGCCGAGAGCCACGTACCGTGACACGTCCCCGGCACTGAACGAGCGCGTCATCTGCGCCTTCTCGCCTACCGTAAATGCCATTACCTGTGCTCCGCGCGCAGCAGCGTGGCCTCGCCAGCGCAGGTGATTACGCCGTCCTCGATACGCTCGCAATTGACTTCCGCCACGACGTGTCGGCCGTCGTCCATTTTGCGAATAACGGCAAAACGCATGGCATCGTCCGCGTATGTCGGCGACGGAAACATGAGCTTCTGCTCCACCTGGCGGCCGCCCGGCACCAGCTGATCGAGCATTCCGCGAAGAATCGTGGCAAGCAGCATGCCGTGCGATACGGTGCGGCCGAAGCGCGTTTTTGCGGCGAATTCCTCGTCCACGTGAATCGGGTTGTCATCGCCCGAAAGTTCGGCGAACGCATCGAAGTCGGACTGCGTCAGCACTTTCTCTATGACGAGGGCATCCGTCTTCCCGCTCATGGCGCATCTCCGGTCGCCAGCAGGTGTTTCTGGATTTTGCCGGCCGCAGTCCTGGGAAATTCCTGCACGGTCACGAATTGCTTCGGCACCTTGTACGGCGCGAGGCGCTCACGGCAAAATTCGGTAATCTCGGCCGCTGCCGGAATCTCGCGACCCGGCTGCGCCAGCACGTAAGCGCGTCCGATCTCGCCCCACTTTTCGTCCGGCATCGCAACCACCGCGGCCTCGAGGATATCGGGGTGCGCGGCCAGCACGTTTTCGACCTCGGCCGGATACACGTTCTCACCGCCCGAGATGAACATCTCCTTTATACGGCCGGCGATGTAGTAATAGCCATCCGCGTCCTGGCGAGCGATGTCGCCGCTCCTGAGCCAGGTGCCATCGGCGAACGCATCTTGCGTTGCCTCCGGGTTTCCCCAGTAGCCCGGCGTAATTCCCGGCCCGGCGAACCACAGTTCGCCCTCTTCGCCCTGCTCGACGTCCTTGCCGTCAGGACCGACGAGGCGGACGCGTGCCAGCACCTGCGGCTTGCCGACCGAACCTATCTTCCTGTCGACCGTGTCCGGGTCCATGATGAAGACCGTCGGTCCCGTCTCCGTCATCCCCATGCCGTTGCAGACGCGGGCGCCTCGCTCGAGATAGGCCTGGATCAGGTAGTCCGGCATGGGCGCGCCGCCGCATCCCCAGTTGCGCACCTTGCCCAGATCGAGCGACTGAAACGCGGGATGCAGGCTGATCTGCTGATAAACCGCGGGCACGGCGAAAAACGTGTCGAGCGCGCCCTCGGCCAGCAGCCGGATGACCTCGTCAACCTCGAACCCGGGAATGACGAGGTTTTCGCCGCCCTCGATCAGGGTCGGCAGGGTCACGAGATTGATGCCCGCGGTATGGAACAGCGGCAAATAATTGAGGCAGACGTCGTCGCCGGAGATCGCCATTGCCTGGCGAATATTGACGTAGTTTGCGAGCGCCATGCCGGGTGTCTGGATGACGGCTTTCGGCTTACCCGTGGTCCCCGATGTATAGATCAGGTACCAGGTGTCGTTGCCGCCCCAGAAGTCTCTTCCGGCGAAGGGTACCGCGGCCCCGCGACGCGCCGCGTAGCCCTGCGCGGTATCGTCATCGAAGCCGACCCGTTGCGTGCCGCCATCGCCGAGTGCCTGCGCATTGGCGGCGTCTTCTTCGCCGAAGAACAGGTATTTTGGCGCCGCGTCGTCAACCAGCGGAGCGAGTTCCCCGGCCGGCATTCGCCAGTTGAGCGGCACGAGGATGGCGCCGAGCTTGCCGGCGGCAAACAGCAATTCGAAAAACTCGACGCGATTCCGGCACAGCACGGCGATACGATCGCCCTCACCCACGCCTGTGGATCGCAGCAAACCCGCGAGCGACTGCACATTGTTCTCGAGTTCCTGATACGTCAGCGTGGTGCCACGGGCGAGATCCCGGAACGCGATCGCATCAGGATTCAACATTGCGCGCTGCGCGGTGATGTCGGGAATGCGGTCGAACATCCGTCGCAGCCGCCTAATGACTCTTTGCCATGCCGTTCGCAATGAGGTCGGATGCCGCAGCGGCGATCTCCTCAACGGGACGGTCCTCGTCCCAGTCGGCGAAGCGCATGCCGAGGAACACGGTCATGCCGATCAGCGCCCAGCTCCAGACATCCGAGTCTCCCTCGCGTATGTCGCCGGCCTCGGCGGCTCGCTTCAGGTTTTCCTCGTAGGCCTTCGCGAACACCCGGTAGTACTCGCGAAATGCGTCTTCGGCGACGAACTGCGCCATGGAGACGACGCGATACAGGTTGCGGTGCGTCCGGACGAACTCGATGAACGCCTCGACGCCGCGGCGCTCGGCCGTCAGCCGGTCCGGGGCTTCCGCGACACGCTCGCCGATCCACTGCCGGGTCAATTCCCCCATGTAGGAAACGAGCGCTCGGAAAATGGCTTCCTTACTCTCGAAGTACACGTAAAACGTCCCCAGCGCGACGCCGGCCCGCTGGGTAATGCTGGCGATGGACGCCTCCGGAAAGCCGCGCTCGCCGAATTCCGCTTCTGCCGCGTGCAGCAGCTTTTCGCGCGTCTGCCGGCCGCGTTTGGTCTTCGGCAACTTGTCAGAAGTTGAATGTTGATTCATGTTTCACAATATTGCATACTCGCCCGCGGCTAGACAAGTGATTGTGCATCGGTGCGGGCCGGGTCTCCTGAAGTTGGGTCGGTCGCTCCGTCACTCGGAAACTAAGCGGCGGGGCGTGGCGACACTACAACTTAACGGCGGGGGAACGCTCGAATTCGATGACCACGGCAGCGGGCCGGTCATGGTGTTTTTGCATGGCTGGAGCCTCGGCAAGGATGCGTTCGCAAGCCAATGCCGCGGACTGTCCGACCGCTTCCGTATCGTCGTCCCGGACATGCGGGGTCACGGTCATTCGAAGAAGTTCGTCGAGGGCGACGGTATTGACACCCTCGCTGGCGACCTGGAGAAACTCCTCGTCGAACTGGACCTGACGAACGTCATCCTTGTCGGCTGGTCGATGGGTGCACTAATAGCATGGCAAACGGTTGAGGGGCCGCAGCGCGGCCGCATCAGGGGGATCGTGACAATCGACATGGTACCGAGAGTTCTTAACGGTGACGGCTGGCGACACGGTCTGCGCGCGGGCACCCATCTGTACGACATCGACATCGACCTGTCGAAAATGCGCGACGACTGGCGCGCCTTCACGCGCGCCTACGTGCCGATGGTGTTCGCCAGCGGCAACGCCATCGAGCGCCGTGAGCTAATCGACGACATGATCGAACGCGTCGGCGATAACGATATCGAGTCGATGACGAACCTGTGGTATGCGCTGGTTCATGCAGATTTCGTCGACACCGTGCAGCAACTCGACGTCCCGACCCTGATCACCTACGGCGCACTCAGCCAGATCTACACGGAGGAGGCGGCGGCCTGGATGGACGAACACATTCCGCAGTCGAGGCGCGTACGTTTTGCGGCGTCCGGCCACGCGCCGCACCTCGAAGAACCGCAACGATTCAATCAAGCGCTCGTCGATTTTGCCGACGAGCTGGAGCAACAGGGTAATGACTAACTTAAGACATACATCCAGCACCAAGGGGGCTCAAATGTTCAAAGACACCACCATTTCCATTAAGCCGAACCGGCGGCTGCCCGCACTGATGGGCGGCAGCCTGGCGGCAGCGACCTTGTCGCTGTTCGCGGTTGCCGAGCCGGCGCACGCGCAGCAAAGCGGGGCGGACAGGACAATCGACGAGATCGTCGTCACCACGGCACGGCGCCGCGAGGAATCGCTGATGGAAGTGCCGCTGTCGATTTCGGTGCTCGGCGGTGTGGATCTCGAGCGTGTCGGCGCCGTCGACATTATTGAAATCGCCAAGCAGAGCCCGAACGTGACGCTCGAGGTTTCGCGCGGCACGAACACGACACTGACCGCGTTCATTCGCGGCGTTGGACAGCAGGATCCGGTCGCGGGATACGAATCGGGCGTCGGACTGTACGTCGACGACGTGTATTTCAACCGGCCGCACGCCGCCGTGCTCGACCTGTATGAAGTGGATCGTATCGAGGTGCTGCGAGGCCCGCAGGGCACGCTCTACGGCCGCAACACGATCGGCGGCGCCATCAAGTACGTGACGCGCCGCATCGAGAGTGACCCGATGGTGCGGGTCAAGGGCTCGGCCGGCACTTACGGGCAGCTCGACGGCCTGGTCACGGGCTCGATGCCTCTGACCGACAACTTCCGCGTCGGCGGCACGGTCGCGGCATTCACGCGCGATGGTTACGGCGACAACCTGACGCTCGGCACGGAGCAATACGACAAGGACGTAATGGGATTTCGGGGAACCGTCGAATGGGACGTGACGGACAGCCTGTTCCTGAGCCTCTCCGGCGACTACACCCAGGACGATTCCAGCCCCAAGTTCGGCCATCGGCTGACCGACGCCAACGTCTCCGACGCACCGGTCCTGGATGACGTTTTCGATACCCGCGGCGGCCTCAACGTACCCGAACAGGACGTCGAGATGTCGGGCTTTTCGCTTCTTGCCGAGTGGGAAATCAACGACGCGTGGACCGCGAAAGCCATCATCGCCGACCGCGAGGACGAGACCTGGTCGCCGATCGACTTCGACAGCCTGGCGGTGGACGATCTCGACGTACCGGTCACGTACCAGAACGAGCAGTTCTCGACGGAGCTGCAGTTGTTGTACAGCGGCGAGCGACTGAGCGGCGTGATGGGCTACTACCTCCTCGACGCAAACGCCTACAACGACTTCGACGTCGTGCTCGGCCCGACGGGCGACGTGATCGGGGTACCCGGACTCAACGCCAATACCGTCGGCGACGTGGACACCGACACCTGGTCGGTTTTTGCGGACTTCTCCTACGATCTGAACGATTTCTGGAGTGTCTCGGTCGGTGGCCGTTATACCTCGGACGAGCGTTCGTCACGTGTACTGCGACGCACTTTCGCCGGCGGAACCTCGCCCACGTTCGGCGGCAGCGGCGTCGTAATTGCGACGACGTCCGACTTCGACGGCAGCGAGGAGTGGACGGAATTCACGCCACGCGCCTCCGTCAACTGGATGCCCAGCGACGAGCACAGCGTGTACCTGTCCTACTCCGAAGGCTTCAAGGGCGGCAGCTTCGACCCGCGCGGCCAGACCTCGGCCGCGCCCGACCTCGACGGCGACGGCACCGTATCGGACGACGAGATCTTCGAATTCATGCGCTTCCTGCCGGAGACCGTGACCTCGTATGAGCTCGGCTGGCGTACGAACGCACTCGACGGCCGCCTGATGTCCAGCATCGCGGTGTTCTTCGCGGACTACGAGGACGTCCAGGTTCCCGGCTCGATCGGCACCGATACCGATGGCGACGGCATCAACGACACGTTCACAGGCGTGACGACCAACGCCGGCGCCGCAGAAATCCCGGGCGTCGAACTCGAAGGCAGCTTCCGCGCCACTGACAACTGGTCGTTCCGCTGGGCCGTCGGCTGGCTCGATGCCGAATACACGCAGTTCATCGATGCCTTCGGCCAGGATGTCTCGGACGAGGCGGTCTTCCAGAACACGCCGGAATGGACGGCAAGCGGTGCCCTGACCTACGAGCGACCGCTGTCCCTGTTCGGGAACGGCGGCCAGTTCTTCTTCATCCCGTCGTTCGCGTATCGAGACGACGCGAGCCAGTTCGAGTTCCGGAACGAACTGCTGGACCAGGAGGCCTTCACACTCTTTGATCTCAGCATCGTATGGGAAGACGACGACGGCCACTGGCGCGTCGGCTTGCACGGCAAGAACCTCGGCGACGAGGAATACAAGGTGGCCGGCTACAACTTCCCGACGCTGGGCCTCGAAGGCAACGTTACGGCGTTCTACGGTCCGCCGCAGACTGTAACCGCGACGGTCGAATACGTATTCTGATCGTCCTGCGGCGGGCCGGAAGCTCCCCCTCTTCCGGTCCGCCGCACCTTTTACGTCTCGTATAAGGCACCGCCATGAGAATGGACCCTAAATCGCCGGGCTATCGCGCCTACGTCATGTTCATTCTCGTCGTCGTCTATACCTTCAATTTCATCGACCGTCAGATCGTCGGCATCCTGGCCGTACCGATCAAGGCGGACCTCGGGCTGACCGACACCCAACTCGGCCTGATGGGCGGCCTGGCGTTCGCGCTGTTCTATACCGGCCTCGGCATCCCTGTCGCAATGCTCGCCGATCGCTGGAACCGCACCTGGATCATGACGGCGGCGCTGACGATCTGGAGCGGCATGACCGCGGCCTGCGGGCTCGCCACCAATTTCTGGCAGCTGTTTCTCGCCCGGCTCGGCGTCGGCGTGGGCGAAGCCGGCGGCGTCGCCCCGGCCTACTCGCTGATCGCGGATTACTTCCCGTCGCACCAGCGTGCTCGCGCACTCAGTGTGTATTCCTTCGGTATCCCCATCGGCAGCGCACTCGGCATCCTGTTCGGCGGCTATATCGCATCGATCATCGACTGGCGTTTCGCGTTCTTCGCGGTCGGCATCGCCGGCATCCTGGTCGCACCGATATTCAAGCTGACCGTCGCGGAACCACCGCGCGGGCAGTACGACGCCAGGGGGCCGGACGCACCGTCACCGAGCCTTAAGCAGATCTTCCAGCTGCTCGCGCAGAAGCCGAGCTTCTGGTTCATCTCGCTCGGGGCCGCCGCTTCGTCGATGATGGGCTACGGCCTGTTCTTCTGGCTGCCATCGTTCTTCGTGCGCAGCTTCGGCCTGGATCTCCTCCAGGCTTCGATGGTTTTCGGTTCGATCCTGCTGATCGGCGGCATTGCCGGCACGTGGGCAGGCGGCTACATGGCGGATCGCTTCGGCGCCGGCAAGCGCGGCAATTACGTCATCATCCCGGCGATCGCGTTCCTCGCAACGATTCCACTGTACGTGCTGGCGATACTGTCACCGAACCTGACGTTGACGTTCTTCGCACTCTTGATTCCCACCGGCCTCGGACTCGCCTGGCTCGGACCGGTCCTGTCGGCGATCCAGCACGTCGTACCGCCGACCATGCGCGCCACGGCGTCCGCGATATTCCTGTTCATTAACAACCTGATCGGCATCGGCGCCGGCACGGTCGCGCTCGGCCTGATCTCGGACAACCTCGAGGCCCGTTTCGGGGACGACGCGCTGCGTTACGCGATATTGACCGGTACGAGCTTCTACCTGATTGCTGCTATTCTTTTCCTGATCAGTTCAAAGTACCTCGCGAACGACTGGGAAAAATGAGCGCATCGGATGTGAGCAACATGAACATCGGAAACAACCAATTTCTCGCGGGTAGATCGGCGATCGTCACGGGATCGACAAGCGGCATCGGCCTCGGCATCGCGCGCAGGCTGGCCGCAGCCGGGGCAAACGTGATGGTGAACGGCCTCGGCGACCAGGACCAGGTCGATGCGGCGGTTCAATCGGTATCGGATGCCGGCTCCGGGGATGTCGTATTTTCGCCCGCGAACATGATCCAGCCCGCCGAGATCGCCGCGATGATCGATGAAGCCGTCGCCAGCTTCGGTGCCATCGACATACTCGTCAACAATGCCGGCATCCAGTTCGTCTCGCCGATCCAGGACTTCCCGCCGGAGAAATGGGACGACATCATTGCCACCAACCTGTCGTCGTCATTCCACACCATTCGCGCGGCAACGCCGCACATGCAGGCGGCGGGCTGGGGCCGGATTATCAACCTATCCTCCCTGCACGCGCTGGTCGCGTCACCTTACAAGGCCGCTTACGTCGCCGCGAAGCACGGCGTTGCCGGGCTGACCAAGGTCGTTGCGCTCGAACTCGCGCAACAGAACATCACGGTGAACTCGGTTGCACCGGGCTACGTGGAAACCCCGCTCGTCACCGGGCAAATCGCAGACACGGCGCGAGCGCGCGGTATCACCGAGGAAGAAGTAGTGCGCGACGTCATGCTCGCCGCACAACCGACAAAGAAGTTTGTCCAGATCGACGAGATCGCCGAACTCGTCATCTTCCTCTGCAGCGACGCCGCCGCATCCATTACCGGCGCGATATTGCCGATCGATGGCGGCTGGTCGGCGCAATAAGCCACTAGCGCACGATATGCCAGTTGGTCTGCCGGCCTGCAAGATAGTGCACGGTCTCACCATCGAAACAGGCGCTTTGCTCGAGTTTGACCTGCACCAGCTGGCCGTCCCATTCTGGCAGTGGTGTCTTGATATTGCCTTCAATCGCGTAGCAGGTGTTCGCGTGTAACGGCCAGTCGCCGTGCACCGGCGTACCGTCCTGATCATCCCACATGCCGATCGTCGGGCCAGGTGCATGCCCGAAGAAACCGATCGCATGTGTATACACGCTACATTCAATCTTCTTCCTGGCGCACTCGGCACGCGTCGCTGCCATGATCTCGTTGCCCGTGCGGCCAGTGACGAACTCGTCGGTCAACAGGTCCTGCCAGCGGTTGCCAACCTTGAGTGCGTTGATGAGGCCTTTCGGAATTTCAGTTTCACCGAGTCTCGGCACATAGCCCATCTCTTGCGTGTCCGTGCACAAGCGCAGGTAGCAGATACCGACGTCAGTGTGAATGACATCGCCAGCCTGGATGATACCGCTCTCGCCGCAGAACGCGGTGTCGCTGTCACAGGTTTGTCCAGGACGTTGCGCGTTGACATAGGGCATGAACCAGGCGGGCAAGCCGAGTTCCACGAAGCGTTGCCTCAGGTACCAGGCGACGTCATCGGTCGTTGTCACACCGGGCGTAATTACGCGGTTCGAAAACGCCTCGGCGATGACGCTGCGTGCGACGCTCACCGTGTGCGCATACGTTTCCATTTCATTTTGTGTGCGCGTCTCTGCCCACCGCACGACGAGCTCCTCAGCCGGCACCAGGCGATCTGCATAGTCTTCAGGCAGCACCTCGAGCAAGCGTTGATGCAGCGCGTGGGTGAGCCCATCGGCGACCGGCCAGTCGCGAGACACGTTAATGCCGATGCGTGCCGGGTCGCGGGCGACGATGAGCTCGCCCAGCGCCTGCCATTGCGTATCCAGATCGCCGCCCTCCCAGGCTGACTCATACGGACCGCCGAGCGGATAGCGGTTGACGGTCAGGCGATCGACACCGTCGTCGGTGCGATGAAACACAAGCATCGTCGTGCGGCGCGCTGCGAACGTCGGCTGCGGCACCAGAGAGAAGTAGATCGGATCCTCGGCATACTCGCGATTGAGTACGAGCCACATGTCGAGATCGGTCTCCTCCATCAGGGCCGGCAGTAGCGTGTCGAGACGCTCTTCAAGGTGTCGGTTCTCTACAGGAGGGCGGTCTCTGTATTCCAGCACGGCGCGAGGGCCAGCAACCTCGCGCCCCTGCTCCTGCGCCAGCGTAGCCTGGGTGGGTAACAGCAGGCAGGCGAGAACGACGAGCTTACGCATGGGGACACTCCTGAATCCGTGGTGACAACCGGCATACTGAAGGAATGTTCCGCGCCAGCCAAGACGCGGATCAGGCTTTAAAGCCTCCGTCGGCAACCATAAGTCGTTGAGATATTTCGCTAACGCCCGCTTCAGGTTCAATAGCTGCCGATTCTAAGAACCCCGCGCAAGTGACCGCAGTAAAAAATAAAGCGGCCGGTCAACAATGTTTCCGCGGTAACATCGGATCAGAGCGGCCGCTCGCTCTCGGCCGGGAGGCAACACGCAACCAGACCGAATGTGCCCCATACAACCCAGAACACTGCAAGATACGATTTCGGTCATTGCAGATCTTCCGCATACGATCCGAGCTGACTCTGAAGCCTGTTCGCCTCGCCAAGAAGCCACTCGTTAAAATCGATAAGCGCGACCTGCAGGTTCCGTATTTCAGGCAACCAGGCAACAAGGTCTCCATTGGACCTGAATCGCTCGACAACCGCGTGGATGCCCGATAAATCCAGGTCTGACCCGTCGAATTGCTTCAGATCGTCCGGACCTATCACACCCCACGTGTCCACGATAAAGCGCGAATGCTCGTAGTCCAGAACACCGGCCGCAAGTTCATGATAGCGTTGCTCCGTCATCAGCTGCGACGCCCGGTACTGGGCTATATTGCGATTTAAGCCATAGTAGCTGTAAAGCGCATTCTTTACTTCGGGGTCCCGGAGCAATCGCAAATTGCCGGTCGAGCGCATTTCCTCGAACGTGTGCGCTGGGAGTATCGGCGCATACGTATATGCAGCTTGCTGAACTGCAGCGACAAAGCGGACCGGGTCCCTTGTTGCCGCAGACGAGTCTTCGGCTACGTCCATGAGTAACTCGGCCATGCCTTTTCGCATCGTGGCGAGCACTATGGCCTGCTCAAGAAACTCGGATTCCCTCGCAACGTCTGCAGCCAATCGAGCCACGAACTCGGCTTCCTGTACTCGCTCGCCGAGCTGCTCCCACCACCTGTCAAGTTGAAATGCCAGCAGCAAACCTACGATGACAACCAGAATCTCGATGGTCACGGCGAACCAGTCGTGGCGCCGAATGAATCCCGCCAGTCGTCTAAGAATCATAGCCGCCGCGATCCGGTTATCGAGTGCCGCGGTCCACTAAGCCGGCGCGATATTCGCGTTGAGCCGGAACAGATTCTCCGGGTCGTATTTTTTCTTCACATTTAACAGCCGCGGGAAGTTGCCCTGGTAATTGTTGTTCACGAACTGCTGCGCCTGGTTAGCAACGTCAACCGTGTAGAAACCGTCCGTTCGTGGTTCGATCGTGCTCCAGTAGTCCCGCAGGTAATCGATGTGCGGGGAACCATCCGTATCGAGCGGCCAGCTTGCCAGCACCATCATCGCCGCAAGCGCGTTGCGGTGCGGGAACGCAGTCGCGTCAGCGGCCACCCGGCCGATTGCGCCACCGGATTGCTGGAAGTACAGCATCGTGTTGCGCCCGGGATCGGGCTCGAACCCGGAAATCGCGGCATCCAGCATGCTGTCCGGATATTCGTTGACGAATCCACTCTTCAGGTACTCGCCGATATTGCGGAAGTCGGCGTAATCCCAGCTACGTTGAATGGCCACGTAGTCAATCGGCCCGAGGTTGGTGAACGCCGGTTCGCCGAGCTTCCTGATGGGCGCAAGCACTTTATCCGCGTCTTTCTCCGGGCCGGAATAGCAAACGTGAAACCCGGCGCCGCTGCCCTCGCCCGTCGCGGTGGCGTTGACGTAGAGATCGATGTACAGGTCGTCGGGCGCCTGCGACGAGAAATCAGCATAAAAATGAATGAGTTCGCGTGCGCGATCGAGCGGGAACACCACTTCGCCGCCGATGACCTGGCGCTGCATCGGGTGCAACGCGTAATGGAACGACGTCACGATGCCGAAATTGCCGCCGCCACCGCGGACGCCCCAGTACAGGTCGGGATTCTCGTCGGCACTTGCGCGCAGGAGCCTGCCGTCCGCCGTGACGATGTCCACGGCCTTGATGTTGTCGAGCGTCAATCCGAAGCGGCGCGATATTCGTCCGAAGCCGCCGGCGGTGCTGAGCCCGCCGACGCCGGTATGGGACACGGTCCCGGCAGGCGTCACCAGGCCGTGTGCCATGGCTTCGTGGTCGAGTGCAGCCAGCAGGCTGCCGCCGGCGACGTACGCCGTACGCGAATTCGGGTCGATGCGGGCATGGCGGAACAATGACAGGTCGATCTGCATGCCCCCGTCGCAAGTCGACTTGCCGGCGAAGCTGTGACCGCCGCATTTGACGGCAAGCAGTAACCGCCGCTCGCGCGCGAACGTCACGGCATTCTGAATGTCTGCAACGCCGGTAGGTTGAACGATCAGAGCCGGATGGCGATCAATCGACTTGTTCAGGACCTGCCTGGCTACGTCGTAGCCTTCATTTCCGGGCAGCAACAGGTTGCCGCGCAGGCTGTCGGAAAGCTCCTGCACCGCCGCTCTCTCGAGCGATATTTCAGCGCGATCGCTGGTTACCGCACGCACGTCGCCGGTTACCTGGGTGAGCGCCTGCAGCGCGGCCCAGGCCTGAGATGCTGGCAAAGTCGCCGCTACGCTGGCCGCCAGCGAAGACCGTAGAAAACGTCGCCTGTCCATTACTAACCCCCCTCTTGCAATTTGTTCTCTACAGGGTAACAAACCCCGCGACATTGCGCGCCGCGGGGCGCTGATTGACAAGCCGAACACGCGGGTGTCATTGTCGCCAGCCTATGAACAGCCCACTATCGAGCAAGCTGCCCGACGTCGGCACGACGATCTTCGCGGTCATGAGCCAGCTGGCGCAGGACTGCAAGGCCATCAACCTGTCGCAGGGTTTTCCCGGCTTTGAACCGCCCGCCGAACTCATCGATCGCATCGACCACTACCTGCGGAGCGGCGCCAACCAGTACGCACCGATGCCGGGCGTGCCGTCGCTGCGGCGCGCGATTGCCGGTAAGGTCGAACGCATGCAGGGGCGCGCGCTGGATACGGATACCGAGATCACGGTGTGCACGGGCGCGACCGAGGGCTTGTTCAGCGCGATCCAGGCTATCGTCCGCAGCGGCGACGAGGTGATCGTATTCGATCCTGCCTATGATTCCTACGAGCCTGCAGTGGCCCTCGCCGGCGGGCGCACCATTCACGTGCCGCTGGCCATCAGCGACGACGGTTTCGATTTTTCGATCGACTGGCAACGCCTCGAGGACGCGCTGGGCGACCGGACACGGCTCGTCATCATCAACTTCCCGCACAACCCGACGGGCGCGATCCTGTCCGAAGCCGACCTCCGGCAGCTTGCGGAGGTCTTGCGCGATTCGCCGGCGTACCTGCTGTCCGACGAAGTTTACGAGCACATCGTGTTCGACGGCGAACCGCACGTCAGCGCCCTGGCCATCGACGAGCTGTGGGAACGCAGTTTCGTCGTGTCGTCGTTTGGCAAGACCTACCATGCAACGGGCTGGAAAGTCGGCTACTGCATGGCACCGGCGGAACTCGCGGCCGAGTTTCGCAAGGTGCACCAGTTCACGACTTTCGCTGTCAATACGCCGGTGCAGCACGCGCTGGCGGATTTCCTGCAGGGCAACCCGGCATTTCACGAACGGCTGCCCGCTTTCTACCAGGAGAAGCGTGATCTCTTCTGCCGCCTGCTCGGCGAATCTCGCTTCCGCCTGCATCCCGCGCGAAGCACGTTCTTCCAGATCCTGGACTACGGCGACATCAGCGACGAAGACGACGTCGCGCTCGCGAAACGCTGGACCGAAGAGGTCGGCGTCGCATCCATTCCATTATCGGTGTTTTGCGAGCGACCCTTCACCGGCACCCGCCTGCGCTTCTGTTTTGCAAAAGACGACGACACGCTCGCTGCAGCGTGCGAGAAACTGAGTCGCCTGTGATCGGAAAATAAAAGACCCGGCCCCGTCAGCCGGGACCGGGTTGCCTCTGCCGATTTCCCGCTATTCTGCGACGCGAATGATTCCGCAGGCGTCGCGCGAACCCCCTGCGCAACCCTTTTTCAGATCCGACTCTTCATCGCAATAGGTGTCGGGATTGGTGTGGATGATGAACGAACTGCCGTCTTCGTCTAGGATGCTCAGGCGCCCGGGTGACAGCGTCACACGGTTGGTCGTATGCACCATTTTCCCCTTGCCATTCTTGACCTCGATGTTGATCAGGTCACCCATGTGGTACGGGTGATTGATATCCGCTGCGGGCACATCGTCCGTGGCGCTGTCCGGTCGCGACTGGCCGAAAGGACCCGGGTCATGATGCCCCTTGGCGGCGCCACAAGGCTCGCAGGCGCCAACTTCGTGAATATGGACCGCGTGTTTTCCGTCCGCGAGCCCCTCCACCATCATCTTGACGGTCACTTCCTTGATGCCTTCGGCGCTGGTCTTCTCCATCAGCGTGGCCGTCCCGGAAATGTTCGGATCGGTGCAGCCCTTGATCTCCGCCGTGGCTTTCATGCCGTGGCCATCGGCGCCCGCCAGCGCCGGCAGGCAGATCAGCGTGGCGGCAGCAACGCCCCGCCGCAATGTTGTTTGCAGTTGATTCATGTGCGATTCCCCTCGAAGTTGCCCGTTGTGTCCGGACCGGTGCCGAGACTCGGCATTGCGGACCGGCTTGCAACAAGACTAGTCGCCGGCGCTACGAGACTCAAGCGGTCGGCCCCGGCCCGGCAGTTTTCAGAGCAAAGAGGTACACGCGGACGCGGCACCACAGCCCGCACGCGCAGGCCTCGGCATTGGATGATCGACGACGTAGACGTATCGCACCGGCGTCTGCCGGAACAGGCTGCCGGTATCGTCGGGGCCCGCCTCGGGCGCGCGGTAGATCCCGGATGGTTCGTTGACACACTCCGCATAATTCTGCGCGCGGTATTCTTCGTAGGTACAGTTCAGGAAATGTCTGACTCGGTCACTGACGACAGGCTCCTGAGGCTCAACCGACTCCGGCTGTTCAGCTGCGATTGCGGGCGCAGCCACTACCGGCTCCGTGTCGGCTACCGGTGGCGACAGGTTGTCGGTGATGCTGCCAAAGTCCCTGACGAGCAATAGTGCACCGACGATGAACGCGCCGCGAAGAATCAACGCGAGATTTTCGACAAACGCCGAACACAGCCTTACGAACAGAGGCTCGCCGACGAGAAGCGGCGCTGCAATACCGCGCAATCCTCGATCTGTCCTACCGGCCATTCAATGCCTCCGTTCCCGTACCAGAGATTACCAGAAACCTGCTCTATCATACGGAGACTGATTCGCATTTTTTTGCGTGGCGGCGTGCGGTTTCAGGTCCCGAGTTGGTAGACGATCAGCGCGCCGAAATAACCGATGGCCGTCATGTAAATCCAGGCAAACGCCGGCCAGCGCCACGTATTCGTCTCACGGCGGATAACCGCCAGTGTGGCCACACACTGCAGGCAGCAGGCATAGAAGACCAGCAGGCCCAGGACCATGGGCAACGTGAAGACGAGGCTGCCGTCCGGCCAGCGCGCGGCTTTGAGGCGCCCGGACAAGGTTGCTTCGTCGGCTTCGTCACCGACGGCGTAAACCGTGCCAAGCACCGCAACGACGACTTCGCGTGCCGGGAAACCCGCGATCACGGCCGACGACACGCGCCAGTCCCAGCCCAGCGGCCGGAATACGGGCTCGACGAAATGGCCCGCGCGCCCCAGCCAGCTCTGTTCGAGCTGCATTGCAGCCGCCTGGTTGTCGATCTGAGCGAGCGCGGCGTCGAGTTCCTCACCGGATAACGCGGCCTCCGCCGCTTGCCGCTGCTGTTCGACGAACGGTTCGACGGCGTCGGAACGCGGATAATAGGCCAGCGCCCAGATGATAACGGCAACCGAAAATATGACGGTACCGGCGCGCTTGAGGAACACCTTGGCCCGCCCGAGGAGCTGCATGAGCACGGTCTGCAGATTGGGGCGGCGAAACTCGGGCAGCATCAGCGCAAACGGCGGTTTCGGGCCGCGCAGCGCAGTCTTGCGAATCAGGAGCGCGGTCAGGACTCCCATGACGATGCCGAACATATACAGCCCGAAAAGCACGAGCCCCTGCAGATTCAGAAAGCCCACCGATTTCGCGGGCACGAACGCGGCGATCAGCAGCGCATACACCGGCAGTCGGGCCGAACAGGTCATGAATGGCGCCGCGAGAATCGTGGCGATTCGGTCGCGGCGATTCGGTATGACCCGCGTCGCCATGATGCCCGGCACGGCGCAGGCGAAACTCGAGATCATCGGGATGATCGACTGCCCGGAGAGGCCCACGGAGCGCATGGCGCGGTCCAGCAGGTAAGCGGCGCGCGCAAGGTAGCCCGAATCCTCGAGCAGGATGATGAACAGGAACAGGATCATGATCTGTGGCAGGAATATGATCACGCTGCCGACACCGGCGATAACGCCGTCGGCCAGCAGGCTCGCCAGTGCGCCGTCGCCGAGCGCGGAGTTCACGCGGGCGCCGAGAAACGACGTGGCTGAATCGATCAGGTCCATGATCGGCGTCGCCCAGGCAAACACGGCCTGGAAGACGATGGCCATCACCAGGAACAGTCCGATGGTGCCGGGCACCGGCTGGTTCAGCCAGGCCGTGATGCGTGCCTGCCAGCCATAGAATGGCGGCGCCCGCTGAACCACCTCGTCGAGCACTTCGCGGACCCAGCGGTATCGAACACGAGCCTCGATAGCCAGCGGCGGTTCATTGCCGAACAGGCGATTGCGAAGCCGCTGCAGCTCTGCCGGGGCGCCCTGGTCGAAGCGTGTCAGGAATTCCTGTTTCGCTTCCGTCGGGCCGTCGATCAGCAGCCGTTCGACCTCCGCCAGGCGCGTATCCTCTGGCGCGTGGGCCGCCAGTTCTCGCGCTGCCGCGGTCAGCTCAGGCCACGTCTTGCCGGGCTCGGGGGACTGCAGCTCCGTAATTCGTGACAGCTCGGCACGCAGCTTCTCGACGCCCTGTCCCGTCGTCGCCACGACCGGGCAGATCGGCACACCACCGAGCTTTGCCGTCAGGCCCGCAATATCGATGCGCAGACCCTCGAGTTCCGCCGCATCGGCCATGGTCAGCGCGACGACGAGCGGCCGCTCGAGCTCCAGCAGCTGCTGCACGAGGTAGAGGCCCTGGTACAGGTTGGTGGCATCGACGACGGCCAGTATCCCGTCGGGTGTCGCCGTGCCCTCCATGTGCCCCAGGATCACGTCGACGGCAATCTGTTCTTCGAGCGAATGCGCGCTGAGCGCGTGGGTACCGGGAAGGTCGACGAGTTCGAGCGACTTCTCGCCCACCTTGAGCGTTCCGACATGCCGTTCGACCGTGACGCCCGGGTAGTTGCCGATACGCTGTCGTAGCCCCGTCAGGCGGTTGAACAGAGTACTCTTGCCGGAATTGGGATTGCCAACAACCGCGATGCTGGCGTCTGTGCGCCGGCTAACGGGTATCTGATTGGCAGGTACGCGGATTTCTTTGGTTTTAGTCACCGCCCGCCGCTACCGGGGACACGGCGAACTGCCGGGCCTGCTCCTGGCGAAGCGAGATACCGCGACCGAACAAGCGGAACTCCATGGGGTCGCCGCCGAGCGCGGCGCTCGCCAGCTCGACGATCGCACCCTCGACAAGACCCAGCGTCATGAGGCGCTGGACCTGCGGGTCTGCGGCGTTCACTGAAGCGATAACGCCTTTCTGGCCTTTCCTGAGTGATGCGAGCGTGCTGCCGTTGCGGTCCATAGGATGGTTGTCCCGGGTTTCTGCTCCACCGAAAATCCGTCCATAAATTATGTAAGCAACGGATTTTATTAGTGGTTTGCTGATTCAGGCCAAAATGATAATGATTCGCATTACGATAAGCAATAGGGACAATTACGAATAGCCGGTTCAGCTTGTATTCATCGGCCCTCAGTTAGCGTGTGCAACAGGTCGCAGCAATCCCCTGCGGCACCGAAAAGCATACCTGGCTAAGAGGACCGAGACATGAAGAACAAGCGCCCGCTCGCTGCCGATCCCGCGAGACGCAAGGCGACCCTGGGACTACTGCTGGCCGGCACACTGCTGATAGCCGCACAGTCCGTGCTCGCGAACACACCCACCATTCGCCTGTTCCCGACCACGGTCGTCGAGGATCTCAAGCAGACCGGTAACGTTGCGCGAGACATGGAGACGGGTCTGCAGGAAGTTATCGGCCGCCTCGACCAGCAGCAACAACTGTACGTGGAGAGCAAGTGCGACGGCGCGGAGAACGACCCAGGTTGCCAGCGCCTTGCGCGCCAGATCGGCGCGACCTACCTCGAAATGCTCACGATCATGGAAGAGCGGCTGCCGGACATGGAACACACCGTCAACAATACGCGCATCAGCCTCGAGCGCGGTCTGCGTAACGAACTCGGCAAGAAGATGACGCCCTGGCAGCTGCAGGAAACGCTGGTCGGCAAGACGGCCGCGAACGCCCAGTCGCCGTCGTCTCCGACGCTGCGCGGCCGCTCGGGCATGCGGCTCTCGGAACGCTTCAGGACGTATTATCAGCTGGTCGCCACGTCCGGCAGCCAGGGCGACCAGTCGCTTGCGGTACTGGCGTCGGACATCTACCTCGACATGGACGAGACGAGCGTGCTGATCGAACGCACGCGCCAGGAAATCGCGCGCGCCACGCTGATGGAACAGCTCAACCAGTCGTTCGGCATTATTACGCCGGAAATGATGGAAGTCGTGGGCGGGGTCAAATCGATCCTGTTCGGCGACGAGGATCCGCAAGCGCTGGTTGCCGGCCCGCCCCCCGGCAGCGTCGAACAAGCCTACCGCAGCCCCCTGGAACAATGAGCCACGTCGGCGAAACCGCTTAGGAGCGACACGATGAATACGCAAAAACCCATGTCCCTGCTCAAAAGCCTCGGCGTCCTCGCCGGACTCTTCGCCCTTACAGCGTGCGCATCGACGGAACCCGGCTGCCCGTCTCCGCAGACACGCAACCTCGACAGTGCGATCGGCTTCGTCAAGACCTCGCTGAACACAGGCTGCGAAGCGCAATTCGACCGCTATTACGACGATCTGCTCACGATCGCCGAGGGGGATCCGAAACCGGAAAACAAACGCATTTTCAGTGAATTTCTCGTCTGGTCGAGCGACCAGGGACTGCTGAGCACGCGCCAGGCGCAGGAGTACTACAACCGCTTTTTCAACGTCAAGTTCATGTCCATGAAGGGCGACTACAACAACTGCTCGCACACCTGCCCAAACAAACAGCGGGTCTTGTTCGACATGGAACGTGAGCTGTCCGACAAGGAACGTGGCCTGCTCAGGGTCAGCGAGGATCCCGAGGGCTATTACCGCGCAGACCGCCTCTACCAGGAAGTCGAACTCGTGCTCGAGGCAACCTGCACCGCCTGCGCGGCCAGCCGATGACGAGACGCGACGATGACGCAACGGCTGTTTGTACAAGGACTGATCGCCGGCGCATTCGGTACGCTCCTCGGTGGCGCGGCGCTCCTGTACTCACTGGCGCGGCTCGAGGTGATCCGTCTCCATGACACGGTGATCAGTACACCGGGCGACTGGCTGGAATGGGCTTACACGAATCTGGGTTCCTCCATACCGGTGTTTGCCGCGCTGCTGCTCGCTTTTTTCGTCACGCTCGGCCGGCTGCGCCGCAGCCTGGACGACGAGCAACCTGTCGACAAGGTAGTCCAGCTCGATCAGCTGACTGAAATCTGGACCACCCTGTTTTTCGGCACCGGCGTCATCTGGACCGCGATCGGCATGCGCAGCGCGCTGATCTTTGCATTGGGTGACAGGGATGCCGCCCTGCAGGCCGGCGCGTTCGCGATGCTCGAGCGCATGATCGACGGCGGCATCCTGCTCGCGCTGTCGACGACCATCTTCGGCGGCATCGGCGGTTACCTCATGCGCGTCTACAAGACCGTCACGCTCGGTTCCTTTCTGCAGCAGCGCTACGACCGGGCCGCGCGCGCCGACACGTCGGAAATGCGCGAGAGCCTGCAGCGCATCGAGCGCCACCTTGGCCATCGCGATTCGGGCACAGCCGCTGCGGAGGCCGCCGAGTGAGCCGCTCTCCCCTTTTCTACCCCATGCACCGGGGCGACACGGACGCCGGCGGTGCTGCCGACCTGCAGACCGACATCATGCGATTCATGGCAATCCTCGCGCTGTGCCTGGTTGCCATCTTTGCGCTCGTGCAAAGCATCCCGCTGGTCCCCGAAGCGCCATCGCAGTCGCCTGCAGCGGCAGCACCGCCACCAATGGCGGAAGTCGTCAATCCTGTAGTGGAATCGCCGCCCGAGGTTCAGAAGCCGCTCGCAGTACCGGCGGCGCCCGAAAAAGCGGTACAGCTAACGCGCGCGAAATGGACGCCGGCCGCCGTTCCCGAGCAGAGCCCGCCTCCCTCCGAGGAAACCCCGGAGCAGGAGGGCTTTACGCTTCGATTCGAATCCGACCTGGCCCTGACGAGGCTCGTCGCAGCCGGCAAGGTGGGGTTTTACGCGATCACCGACGGACGTGCGCGCCGCATGACGGTCAGCGACAGCCGGATCAGCTTCTGGGATGCGTCCGCGCCGAACAGTTACCACGAAATGGAAACCGGCACCGTACCGCGGCCGGTGATCGATGCGCTTGCGCGTTCCGGCGTAAACGCGGCTCAGGTCGGCTGGGGTGTGACGCTGCCGGGGAAACTGCGTGAGCAGCTGGACAGTCTCGTGCGCGGCAACTCCGGCGGCGCGCTGGTCATCGGCGGGGACGGTGAATTGCGGCTGGAGGCGTCATGATGCGTGTCACCGTCGTCGTTCTTTGCTTTGCATTGCTGGCCGCACGCACAGAGGCGGCCGAGCGCAATCTCGATCGCTGGTTCGACAGTGACCTCGTGCCCTACGTTACATCGCAGCTCATCGAGCATCCGCGATTCAAGGGTGAGTCGGTGATGTTCGTCGTGTTCGAGGACAATGTCCCGGCATCCGTCAGCAATGCGCTGGCCGTCTCGCTTCGCGATCGCCTGCTCGACGCTGCGCTGAACACGCCCGGCGTCACCGTTGGCCGGCGCCAGGGTGGCACGGCGGCAACGCCCGCCGCCCAGCGGGTGGACTGCACGACGAACGAGGTGCACTACTATGTCGGCATTTCCATCTCCAGGCGGATCGACGGTCTTTTCGGCGTCAACGTGCGAGCGCTCGACCTGGAAGACCGGAACTGGGTGTCGGGGTTCGGCAAGGCCTGGCAGGGAGCCCTCAGCACCGTTCAACAACGTGCATTCCGGCAGGCACAGACCGACACCACCTTTCGCGGCGCGCGCGACGTGCCGTTCACCGCGGACGAAACCGACCTGCTCGCCGCGCACCTGGCTCACGAACTGTCCTGTGCGCTGCTGCGTGAGACGACGGGGCGCTACATCGTCGCAGCCAATACAGCATCCGAACCCGGGGACAGCCTTGCGGCGACGGTACAGCTCGCAAGCAACAATCTCGCCAGCCATGACGCCCTGGAACTCACCGGTGACGAGCAAAGCATCAATGCCCTGTTGAACGGCCAGGCGCACCAGATCGACGGCACGCTCTACCAGTACTGGCTCACCGTCACACCAACCGACCCCGGCGCGGAACTGTCGACGCTGAGCACCAGTGCCTACGTCCTGTTGCCCGACTACCGGTTGGCCGCCGAGCCGCGAACGACTATCGATGTGCCCCACGGCGGCGGGGACGCGCTGTTGGGGCCGTTACGCATCCTGAAATCGCAGGATCGCCGCATCTGTGGCCGTTCCCAGAGTGGAAACGCGTCGATGCCAACGACGACCTATACCGATTCGGTGCCGCAATGCTCGGTCCTGATTGCCGATACGCGCGCCGACGCGATCGTGTTCGTCCTCGAGCACCAGGCCAACTACGGTCTCGTGCGCCTGGGCGATGCCGCTTGCCGTGAGCGGACATCACCGCACGTCGTGACCCGCGGCACGCCAATGCGATACCCGGTGCCTCTCACGGCGATCGGCAGCAGCGAAATGCGCGAGGTTGGGGAGTGGCGTGTTGCGCCCGGCGTCGATACCTACTACGCATTTGCGGTCAGCAACGCACGGGCTGCGCGCGCGTTTGCGAATCACATCGACGCCTTGCCGCTACGCTGCGGCCGGTCATTGCGGCAAGGCCTGGAAGACAACGCGCTGCATCGCTGGCTCGAAACGTTCGCGGTGCTCGCCGAGCGCCATGCGCCGCACGTCGGCTGGCGCGCGATAGCAATAAAGGACGTGCTGTGAGGAAGGAACGATGATGCGTTTCCTGGGAGTTCTGGTGGGATCCGCCCTCGCCGTTGCTGCGCTGGTCGTGTTCGTGGGCATCCCCGAATTCACGACCGAATCGAGCGTTTCGGAACCCACGGTCATTACCTTGCCGATGCGGGCGGGCGCGCCCGCTGCGGATCCGGTGATCGCGGAAGCGGTTCCCGAACCGGACGAGGTCCCGGCCGACACACCGGTCGAACCACCAGCCGAACCACCAGCCGAACCGGAGGCCGCGGAGGCTGCGGCAACGGCCCAGTGGTATGCGTTCTGGAGCCCGTTCCGCAGCGAGGTGGCGGCCAACGGTTTCGTCGACCAGTTGCAACGAGTCACCGGTCTCGATTACCGGGTCGTGAAGGTCAAGGCCGGCGTCTACGAGGTCGCGTTCGCCTATCAGGACGACCGGGAAATCACCGCCAACCTGTCGCAGATCTCCGCGGCGACCGGCCTGCAACTTCCGGAGGGCTGACGTGTCGCAGAAACTCGTGAGAACCGTGCTGGGTCTCGTGTCATTCCTGCTCGGGTTCGCCGTGATTGACTCCCGCGCCATGGAGACCGATTTCGACAGCGCATGGCGCGACTATGCCAACACGCAATCCCACCTCGAGCCCGCGTATCGATTCCCTCACGCGCGCTGTTTCGGCACCGCGGCACTGCAGTACGACCTGCCCGAGACCTTACTGCTCGCCGTTGCACGCGGCGAAAGCGATTTCGAAGCCACGGCCCGCTCCAAGGCCAATGCACACGGCGTGATGCAGATTCTCTGGCCCGGCACGGCCCGGCACCTTGGCATCCATCGTCTCAGCGAGCTCTACGACCCCTGCACCAACATCGACGCGGGCGCGCGCTATCTGAAGGAACTGCTCGGCCATTACAACGGCAACCTGCACCTGGCCCTTGCCGCCTACAATTACGGTCCCCGGCGCATCCCGGCCGACGGCGGCGCCATTCCTTCCGGCGCAAACTGGTACTCCGGCTATATCTTCCGGCACCTCAACTACGTGCTCGGTAACGGCAAGACCGGGAAACCGGTTGGTGATGCGCTGTACTCGGAACTGGGACAGTCGACGCTCGTGACCTTCGGAGAACCTTACCGGGCGGAGTCCTTCGTCGAAAGCCTCGAGCAGCAGGCCCCCGGGCTCAAGCTCGACTGGTTTCGCCGCGGCACGGGCGAATTCGAGGTCGTCATGACCTACGCGGACCGGCAGGAATTCGACTCGAGCGCGATGATGTTGCGAAACGCCGGGTTTCGCCTTGACTGAGCCCGATCAGGAATTGACGACACGGCGCATTTCGAGCTGCAGGTAGATCGCAGCCGCTATGCCGCTCGTGCCGAAGAACATAGCCATGACGACGATCTGGTACTTGGCGGCGATCAATGGCGACACGCCGGACAGAATCTGTCCCGTCATCATGCCGGGCAGCGACACCAGGCCGACGGCAAACAGCATATTGGTGATCGGTATCAAAGCGGTCCTGAATGCACTGCGGCTCGCCTCCCGAACCGGCTCGTCGCGCGCCGTTTCGGCCTGGAAGCGCTCGGCTGCCAGACTTACTGCATTCATCGCGCCCGTAACGACCATGCCACCCAGCGGCACCACGTAGCGCGGACTGAACCAGGGCTGCACGCCGATGACGGCCTGCGTCACAACAGCCAGGATGACAATGCTGGTCAGGCCGATGGCAATCAGCGAGTTCGGCAAGGACAATCTCTTCGAAGCGCCGAGCGGCCGCACCGCAATCCAGCTTGCAACGGCAATCATGATCGACAACACGCCGGCGATGACCCAGTAGTTGTCGGTTTCGAATATGTAGATCAGCACGTAGCCGATGGCGAACAGCTGCACCAGCATGCGCAGCATCGCGTAAACCGCGGTACCAGGGCCGGCCTGCCAGCGCCACATGATCAACAACACGGCCAGGGCAGGAATGAACGCGTACAGGAGTCCCTGCAGCGATATCTCGAGGATGCCGCCGTTCATGGGCTCAGCGGTACGCGTTGCCGTTCAGCACGCCGGTTTGCCCATTTCCGGCGGCAATACCGCCTCGATACGCTGCATGACGTCGAGCCGGTGCACGAGATCGTGGATGTAATCGAGTTGGTCCGTCTCGAGCACCAGCACGTCGCTCATGTCGTAGGACGCGATCCATTGCTCGTACAGCCGATCGAGGCGCTTCAGGTAGGCGTGCGGCACGTCGCGCTCCATCGCCCTTCCGCGCAGGCGTATGCGCTGCCGCAGCGTCCGCATCGAGCAGCGTAGATAGATCATGAGATCGGGCGGCCTGATCGCGTCGAGTATCGCGCTGTAGAAACTCTGGTAGGTCTGCCAGTCGCGCTTCGATATCTTGCGCATCTGGTGCAGCGCGGTCGCAAAGATCTCGGCATCCTCGAATATAGTGCGATCGAGCGCAACGACGCCGGGCTGTCGGTCGAACTCCTGGTGCAGCCGGAACTTGTTGGCGAGAAAGTAGAGTTGCGACTGGAATGCCCAGCCTTTCATGTCGCTGTAGAAATCGGCGAGGTAAGGATTCTCGTCGTTCGGCTCGTAGAAAGGCACCACGCCGTAAGTACGCGCGAGGAAGTCGACCAGCGTGGACTTTCCGGCGCCCATGTTCCCCGCAATGGCGATCGCTCGGTTCATAGTGCGGTTACCTTACCGTATTCGCGTCTGGCGTCCACGTACAAGATACCCTATGCTCGCACGCAACGTAGATTACGGGCCCGAATCTTGGACAAGCCTCCCGTTCTGATCAGCGAAGAAGACATCCAGGCGCGTGTTGCGGAACTCGCCGCGCAGATTTCGGACGACTACCGCGACAAGGGCGACATCGTGCTGGTCGGCGTGCTGAAAGGCGCGTTTATTTTTCTGGCCGATTTGTCGAGACGCCTCACGATACCGCGAACGATCGAGTTCATCGCCGTTTCCAGCTATGACAGCGGCAGCGTCTCCTCGGGTGCCGTGCGGCTCGTCATGGACGTGCGCGGCAACATCGAACACCGCCACGTGCTCATCATCGAGGACATCGTCGATACCGGGCACACGCTCAAATACCTCATCGGCATCCTCGAGTCGCACCGCCCGGCCTCTATCAGAACCGCGGCCCTGCTGCACAAGCCGGAACGCGCCGAGGTCGAGGTGCCCATCGACTACATCGGCTTCGGCATCGGCGATGAGTGGGTCGTGGGCTACGGCCTCGATTACGCCGAGCACGATCGCACCCTGCCCTATATCGGATTCATCCAGCCGCCCGATCAGTGATCGGCACAGTCCGCGGTTTCAATTTCGATCGTCGAGTGGCCGATGCCGTAGTCGTCCTGCAGCGTCGCCTTGACCCGCCGCACGATGGATGTGAGATCCGATACCTCCGGGGCAATCCTCACGTGCATCGTCAGCATCAGGTCCTGCGGCGTCAGGCCCCAGACGTGAACGTGGTGAATCCCGGTCACCTCGGGAACGCGCTCGATGATCTTCTGCTGCATCTCGTCGCGGTCGAGCCACGCGGGTGCGCCTTCCAGCAGGACGTGCCCGCTCTGCTGGACCAGTGCCCAGGCACTCTTGAGGATCAGGAAGGCCACGGCGATCGACAACAACGGGTCGATCGCCATCCAGCCCGTGTAGATGATGACGATCGCGGCGACGATCGCGGCGACTGATCCCAACAGGTCACCGGCGACGTGCAGTGCAGCGGCACGAATATTGAGATTGTCGCGATCGCCGCCGTGCAGGACCACGAATGCGATTACGTTGACGAGCAGGCCGGCGGCGGCCACGATGAGCATCGTCCCGCCCGTGACCTCGACCGGCGACACGAAGCGCCGCATCGCTTCGAAAAGAATCCAGCCGACGATGAGCAGCAGGCTGAGGCCGTTGACGAACGCCGCGAGGATCTGGAAGCGCTGGTAACCGAAGGTGCGCCTCGCATCCGCAGGACGTTTGCTGACGTGGAATGCAATTGCCGCGAGCGCCAGCGCCATCGTGTCCGTCAGCATGTGGCCCGCGTCAGCGAGTAGCGCGAGCGAGCCGGCGAGAATGCCGCCGATGACCTCGACGATCATGAACGTTCCGGTCAGCGTCAGCGCGACAATGACCCGCTTCATGTTGCCGCCGCCGTGGTCGGATCCCATAGATGAAACTCGTCGAGCGGAATCAAAAAAGGCGGTTCCTCGCGGAACCGCCCTCGCTACCTACGTATTGTACGTGGTACCTGGCCCCCTGAATCCCCCGCCAAGCCGTACCTGAAGGTGTCTGACTTCGACCTGCGTCGCGCGAATGTTGTTGAAACACGACGAAAGTGCAACGATAAGTTCGCAGAACCACCGCGCCGTGTCAATATTTTAGAGTGCTTCTATGCCGAACGAAGCATTATCCCGCCAATTTGTGGTATTTTCACTACACATTTGACCGAGACCACCGGAGCCGTATTCGTGACCAACGCCAGCCGTTTCCTGCTTGCCCTTGCCTCTCTCTGGACGCTCACCGCAACCGCGGCCACCGCTATCCACAACGTAACCGGCTATACACCGACGGCCGACGGCGTGCAGGAATTCAGCGTGCTCGTCTTCGGTGCCGACGGCCGGATCGTCGCGACGGGTGACGAGAACCTGCTCGCCGGAATACCCGGGGACGAGCGCATCGATGGCGCCGGCATGTTTGTCTTGCCAGGGCTGACCGACGCGCACGCGCACGTCTACAGCCAGGGGTTTCTGGGCGTCAGCCTGAACCTGCTCGGCAGCCCGAGCGTCGAGGACGCCGTGCAAAGCATCAAGGAGTTTGCCGAGCAGCGCCGCACAGGCTGGATACTGGGCCGTGGCTGGAACCAGGTGTTGTGGCCGGTAAAGGAATTTCCGACGGCCGCAGACATCGATGCCGTCGTCTCCGACCGGCCCGTCTGGTTGCGCCGCATCGACGGACATGCGGCATGGGCAAACAGCAGGGCGCTGCAGATCGCGGGCATCGACGCGGACACGCCCGATCCTGTCGGCGGCAAGATTATCCGCGACGCGAACGGCAAGGCTACGGGCGTCCTCGTCGACACCGCAATGGCGCTGGTCGAAGAACACATCCCGGAGCCGACGCGCAGCGAGATACGCGAGACCTACGCGGTTGCGGTCGACAGCCTGCTCGCGTTGGGCATAACCGGTGTGCACGACGCCGGAATCAGCAAGACGGAAGCCGAGGTCTACCTATCGATGGCCGATGACGGCGAGCTCGGCATGCGCATTTACGCGATGCTCAGCGATACGGGTCCGAATCTCGATGCCTTCGCCGAGCCGATCCGCGGCTACGGCAACGATCGACTCGACATCGCGGCCGTTAAAATCTACTCGGACGGCGCACTCGGGAGCCGCGGCGCGGCAATGATCGAACCCTACGACGACGACCCGGAAAACCGCGGCCTGCCCTTTCACACGCAGCAGCAACTCGACGGATTCGTGCAAAAGGCCATTCGCAAAGGTTTCCAGGTCGGCGTCCACGCCATCGGCGATCTCGGCAACCGCATGGTGCTCGACGCCTTCGAACGGGCGCAGGGTGGCAAACCCTCGCCGCTGCGCAATCGTGTTGAGCATGCCCAGATCATCGCGCTGAACGATATCCCCCGATTCAGTGAGCTCGGGGTGATCGCATCGATGCAGCCGATACATGCGACGAGCGACATGAACATGGCGGAAGACCGGATAGGTCCGGACAGGATCCGCGGCGGCTACGCCTGGCGCCGGCTGCTCGACTCCGGCGCGGTCATCGCGAGCGGCTCGGACTTTCCGGTCGAGTTGCCTAACCCGTTTCTCGGCCTCTACGCGGCGGTGACCCGGCAGGATCGCGCCGGCATGCCGGAAGGCGGCTGGTATCCGGACCAGGCCCTGAGCCGCGCCGAGGCCCTGCACTCTTATACGCTCGCGGCGGCGTACGCGGCGCACCAGGAGGATCGCCTCGGCAGTCTGGAGCCGGGCAAATGGGCCGATTTCATCGTCGTCGATCGCGACTATTTCGAGAGTCCCGCAAGTGAGATCGACGATATCCGGGTTCTGCAAACATGGGTCGGCGGCAGGCTCGTCTACGAGGCGCCGGCCGGGGAGTAACCGATGATCGTAGAGCAAGTCTGGACCGGAAACGCCTACCGCAATTTCAACTACGTCATTGCGTGTCCCGAGACGGGGGATGCGCTGGCCATCGACCCGCTGGACTTCCAGAAGTGCCTCGCCGTCGCACAGGACAGGGGCTGGAAAATCACCCAGGTCGTCAACACGCACGAGCACGGCGATCACATCGGCGGCAACAAGGGCATCGTTGCCGCGACCGGCGCGAAGATCATCGCGCACGAGAACGCCGGCGGACGAATCCCCAACATGGACCGCGGCGTCGGGGCCGGCGACATCATCAAGGTCGGTGTAACCGTCGATCTTGAGTGCCTGGATACACCCGGACACACGATGAGCCATGTCTGCCTGCTGTCGCACACCGACCAGCCGGCGCTGTTCAGCGGCGACACGCTGTTCAATGCCGGCGCCGGCAACTGCCACAACGGCGGCCATCCCGAAGAACTCTACGAGACATTTGACAAGCAGCTGTCGAAGCTCCGCGACGATACGCTCGTCTACCCGGGGCACGACTACCTGGTCAACAACCTGCAATTTACGCTCGACCGGGAACCGGACAATGGCGTTGCGCGGCAGATGATCCGCGATTACGAGAACCAGGACCCGGCCGATGCGCTCGTTACTACCCTGGCGCAGGAACGCGAAATGAACACCTTCTTCCGCCTCGAAAGCCCTTCAGTGATTGCGCGGCTGCAAGAAGACTTTCCGGAGATCGGCGACGCTCCCGATCCGCGCACGGTGTTTCTCAAGCTCCGCGAACTGCGCAACAGCTGGTAAATCGCGGCGCCGGATCTGACATCTGCTATTCGCGAAACTTAAAGTAGATTCCAGGGAATGTTTCCGCGGACTACGTGCCCTCCGGGGTAAACGTCGAACGTCTGCTCACACCAATACCGGACATTCAGGTGCTCGGCGAAGGCCCAATTTCACCGGCAGCTAACGGCCTATTCCGTTGAAAAACTCTGTTTTCAAGATCACCGGTTTTTGATTTGCGATTTGCGACTGATTTCGTATCGTAGATATGAGGAGGTAGTGCGGTCACCATGAAAATACCTCCTGGCGGAGCTCACAAAGCCTAACTGGTGCTCGCGGCTGCGCGCAGGACTGGGAAAAATTCTTCGAGAATTTTGAGGCCGTTCGCAAAACCGAGATTTTCAACAGAATAGGCCATTAGCAGACGTTCGACGGACTAATTTCCGTGATGGCGGGCGATCTCCTCGTCACTCAATCGAAGGAATCTCGCGGCATTGTTGTAAAAGATGTCGCGTTTCTGCTGTTCGCTCAGGAATGGAGCTTCCTCGATTACGCGAATACTCCGTTCAATTGTCTCGGGCCAGACCATCTGGTCAGAACCAAACATGACACGCTTTCCATAGCCGGCGTCGATAATACGCTGCAAGAAACCGTAGAAAGCCTGTTGGGGTTGCGTATAGATGATGACCCCGACCCCCACATACACCTGTGGATGCGCATACATGACGGCGAGGAGATCATCGATCAGGGGATATCCGGCGTGCATGATGTATACACGAAGTCTCGGATGTCGAATCAACACCTCTTCAAGCGTGAGCGCACTGTGCATACGGGCACGATAGCCATCGGCACCTAGATAGATCACGCCCGGTGGACCGTTGCCGATGTGAATCCCTGCCGGAATATCTAGTCTTTCGGCGAGGTCCCAGTATGGCTCCATTCGTGGATCGCTCGGCAGGATACCGCGATACTGATTCGTGATTTCGGCAAGCACGTCCAATCGACCGTCGCGATGTAGCTGTTCCAAGGTTTCAGGTGACGGTGCGTCCGGCGCGATCTCGAAACCGAGCCCAGGATAAAACCTGCCAGGCGCTGCCTCCATCCACTTCGCCACCAAATCCGCGGTACCACTGAGCACACCGAATACACTTTCTCGTTCCATCACTGCAATCGTTCGAGATAACAGCTCTGAATCCGTCGTCGGGGACCACACAGGATTTTCACAAGTCGGATTTTTGAGCATCGCCATAAAAGCCTGCACATATGGCTCAGTCTGATCCCAGACAGGAGGCGAAATTGGGGTACACATTGCGACCGGAGGCGGGCCCTGATGGTCAACAGGCAAAGCATGCAGGTGAACGTCTATTATGGGCTGTCGCTCTTGAGCGTTGGTGGACAAACAGATTAAGCAAAGCAAAACCACTGATTTTCGCATGGCGTTCCTCGGGTAAGGCGAGTTTAGCGGCTGCAATGGGTTGTGACTTCAACCGGTCGTTGCAACACCTAGACTCTATCACTAGAGCGGGAGGTGTTGCAGATGGGGTACAGGAAGAGAAGATATTTCACAGATGCAGAGCGCGAGTTCATGTGGAATCGCTGGCAGGCAGGCGACTCATTGCATGAGGTAGCGCGGCTTCTAGATCGCGGTCACGGTGCGGTTGCTGGTCAGATAGCCAAGACGGGAGGTATCCGTCCAGCCACTCGATGTCGATCAAGTCGCTCGCTATCATTGGCGGAACGGGAGGAGATATCGCGCGGTATTGTCGCCGATCTTTACATCCGAACGATTGCCTCGCAGCCAGGCCGAGCACCATCGACGATCAGTCGAGAGGTTATCCGTAACGGTGGTCGCGATAGCTATCGTGCCAACCAGGCCGACGAGGCCGCTCGAGTGGTCTCCGCGGCAGATTGCAGGGTGGCTGAAGTACCAGTACCCGGACGACGAGACGTACCAGGTGTCCCACGAGACGATCTATCTGACGCTGTTCATCCAGGCCCGCGGGGCCTTGAAGAAAGAGCTGTTGAAGTATCTGCGCCGGCCACGTGCCATGCGTGGTTCGCGTCACAGCAACCTCAAAGGCAAAGGGCTGGGCCAGATCACCAACGCGGTATCCATACGCGAGCGACCCGCTGAAGCGGAGGACCGCGCTGTACCAGGACACTGGGAAGGCGACCTGCTGTGCGGCAGCAACAACAGCCAGATCGCGACCTTGGTGGAGCGGCACACTCGCTTGGTCATGCTGGTCAGGGTGCCGACCAGGGATACCAAGACAGTGGTCAACGCGTTGATCAAACAGGCACACAAATTACCGCGGGAACTCTACAAGTCACTGACATGGGATCGCGGCACCGAGATGGCCGACCACCAGAAGTTCTCACTCGCGCCTGACATCAAGGTGTACTTCTGCGACCCACAGCATCCCTGGCAACGCGGATCAAACGAGAATACTAACGGCTTACTGCGACAGTACTTCCCGAAGGGAATGGACCTCTCAAACGTTCATCAGAATCGAATGAATGCAGTTGCAAGAAGGCTCAACGAGCGGCCACGAGAAACGCTACAATTTAGAACGCCGGCCGAAAACTTTGCTGAATGTGTTGCGTCGACCGGTTGAAGTCACAGGTGAGAGCGGACGTAAGAAGACCCCGCCACGAAAGCGGGGTCATTATTCAGCGTCCACCTGAGTCGTCGGACTTCAGCTTGTGCCACAGGCTAATCGACGGTGAATACAATCGCATTCTTACTGGCTTAGCGACTGTTCGATCTGTTGAGCTATCGATATGAGTCGCTTGCCTTCCTCGGGCGAAAGCAGACCGGCTGCCATGAATGCCTCGACTTCATTAATAAACGCATTGATCTGGTGAACGGCCGGTCCAACCCTTCCATTGGCCGCACTCTTTTGTGCCGCTTCCAGCTTAGCTTTGAGCGCGTTGGCCTGGCCCCCGTTGATCACCCCGGCCGCCTCGAGCGCATCGACCTGGTCGATCAGCACGTCGATCTGTTCGCCGACCGGCCGCTGCACGAGGAAGACAGCAGTGGTCCTGGCAGGCACGTTGAACGTCCCCGCGGCCGTGTCGTAATACGCCGACTGCACGACGGGATCGACAGAGCTCGCTTGCACGGGATGCAGCGAGAACTCCCTGCCTGCGGCCGGGAATGCGAATCCGGCCGGGTCGTCCGCCGCATTGAACAGGACGACGACCAGTTCGTTCGTAAGATCGACGTCACCATAGCCGTCGGCGATGCTCATGACGATCAGTCCGGGGAACTGCATCGGGCCGGTATTGTGGAAGGCCACCCTGTCCATGACCTCGCTCTGCGACCGCAGTCGGAACAATGCCGAGCTCTTGCGTATCTGCAGCAGTTCGATGAACTGTTCGCCCGCTAGGGAGACATCGGCGCCTGCCGGCGCGAGTGAGGGATCGGCCAGCAGGGGCTGCATGATCGGCCAGTTGTCAGCGTTTTTGCTGGCGACCGGCAGACCCTTACCCCAGTTGGTGGTAGCGAAACTCCAATCGAGCGCGTTGAACCAGTCACCCGAGTTGAAGCTGTCGCGGTCCATCGACTTCGAGCGGAGGATGTCCTGGCCGGCGTGGAAGAACGGGATGCCCTGACCGAGCATCACGACGCTGTTGCCGAGGTTCTGGATGCGCAAGCGGTCCGCCATCGACGTGGTCTGCGGGGCTTTCAGCTGCGTGGTATCGAACAGCGTCTCGTTGTCGTGCGCCGCCGCATACGTGATGTTCTCCTGCGGGTCGGCGGTGTAACCGGCCTGCTGGCCGAAGTAGTCCACCTGGTCCGCACGCACGAGGTTGCCGTTGGAATCCACGAACTCGTAGGCCGCGAGATCGCCGACGAGGCCGACGCGAATCCAGTCGGACCTGTGCAGCACGCTTTCGAGTTCATTGCCTTGCGGGAAACCGTTGGAGTCGTAGTACAGACCGTTGATGAAACCCTGTTCGCGCACGTCGCTGAACGGATTGCCGCCGCGCACGCCGTCACGCAGCCGATCGCTGAACGTGCCGGTACCGGTGCCGGCCATGTTGCGCTGCGTCGCCTGCTCGAAACGCGCATCGTTTGCAACCTCGCCGAAGTTCCAGCCTTCGCCGTACAGGTAGATCGATGCGCCATCGATACCGTCGGTCTCCATCGTGAGTGCGTCGAGCGCCGCCCGGATATTCAGCATGTTGGTCTTCGAGTGATGGCCCATCAGATCGAAGCGGAAGCCGTCGACCTTGTAATCGCGCGCCCATGTGACGAGCGAGTCGACCATCAGTTTTTCCATCATGTTGTGCTCGCTCGCGGTGTTCTCGCAGCAGGTGCTGCGCTCGATGTCGCCGTTGGCGTTCAGCCGGTGGTAATACCCGGGGACGATTCGGTCGAGCACGGACTTGTCGTTCTGACCGGACGCGTTGGTGTGGTTGTACACCACGTCCATTACCACGCGCAGCCCGTTCTGGTTCAACGACTGCACCATTTCGCGGAATTCGACAATTCGCGTGGCGCCGTCCGGGTCAGTGGCGTAGCTGCCCTCCGGCACAGTGTAATGCCACGGGTCGTAACCCCAGTTGAAGCCGTCCTGATCGGCGATCGCCTCTACCGCCGCCTGTTGCTGGTCCGAATCGGGCGGGTACGTTTTCAGCACGGCTTCGTCGACCTCCAGCCACGTCGTCTTGTCTTCGTCGATGCTGGCGATGTCGAAGGCCGGCAGCAGATGCACATGGCTCAGGCCGGCGTCAGCCAGCGACGCAAGGTGCTCTGTGCCGTCCGTGCCGTCGAGCGTGAAGGCTTTGTAGGTGCCGCGGAGGGCAACGGGCACGCTTGCGTCCTTCACCGAGAAGTCCCGCACGTGCAGCTCGTAGATGACGATGTCCTCCGGGGCGGCGAGCGAAGGCTTCGCAAAGCTGTCCCAGCCGGCCGGCTTGAGTGCCGGATCGGCGAGGTCGACGATCTGGCTGCGCTGACTGTTCATGGACAGGCTCAGCGAATAGGGATCGGTGACCAGGTTGTGTTCGACCGCATCCGTCGACGGCACGTAGACCTCGACGTCGTAAAGGTAGAACTTTCCGCTCCAGTCCGAACTTCCAGCGATACTCCAGGTGCCCGTGGCCGGGTCCGGCGTCATCGGGTAGGTGCCAGCGCCTGTCGCCGGATCGGCATCGTCGAACAGCTGCAAGCTGACGCTCCTTGCCGTCGGCGCCCAGACCGTCAGCGTCGGCTCGTCGCCGTCGAACACCGCGCCGAGATCGCCGCTGTAGGTATAAAGGTCATCCAGCACGCCCGGAATTTGCAGACTGGTTGCATCCACGGGATTCCCGTCGGCATCGGCAACCGAGACCGCGAACTGTCCCTTCAGGATTGCCGGCCCCATGGCGAGGTCCGCGGAATCCAGCCTGAGCGCCGAGAAACCGGCGAGGTGCGGGAACTTGTCCGCGACGGCGGCCGGCAGGCCTGCCGGGTCGAAAGTGAGCGTCAGCGAACCGTCTGCGCCGGTGATACCGTCAGCATCGATACCGAGACCGCCGTCGGCCGCGTAATGCAATTCGAACGCGTCGCCGGCACCGCCCGCGTCCCAGGCAATGATGTCTTCCGCGACCCAGTGGCCTTTCGCCTCGCCGAGGTTGCCCACCGGCCCGCCGGGGGCAAAGCCGATATCGAGAATGTGGGTGACCGGGTCATAGGCGAAGAACACGTCGCTGCAGCTCGAAGGCACCGTGAAGGAGATGTTCGGACCGTTCTGCACGCCGCCGGCGCCGTAGTTCTCGTCCCAGCTCTCGTCGTGAGCGACTTTGACTTCGTAGTCGCCGGCAGGCAGCTTCCCGGTCGAGAATGTGAAGATGCCGTCACCGTCCGGGTCCTGGAGCCAGGACCGCAGGCACCACGGCTGCCAATCGCCCGCGCAGCCCAGTTCGCTCTGGAAGCTGCCGGCAAGGGTCGCGATCACGGCATTCTGGTCGCTGGTGACCCAGTTGGTCGCGTGCGAGTAGTAGAACTTGACGTCGGTTGCGGCACCGAGTGACAGGCCGATGTTCGGCCCGTTCTGCGTGGCGTTGGCGCCGTAGTTGACGTCCCATGAATTATTGAGAGCGGCTTTGTACTCCCAGTCGCCGGCGGGGATATTGAACGTCCCCTGCCAGACCGTGTCCTCGGCATCGAAACCGAGATGCGTGACGGCGCAGTCCGGTTGCCAGTCGCCGGGGCAGCCGAGTTCCTCCTGGAAGCTGCCGGGAATCGTGACGCTTGCGGGTTGTGCTGGTGCAGGCGCTTCCGAAACCGCCAGAACGTGTGACGACAACTCGTACTCGAAACGCATGTCGGCACAATCCTGCGGCACGTTGAACGGGATGTTCGGCCCATTCTGTGCGCCGCCGGCGCCGTAGTTCTCGTCCCAGCTCTCGTCGTGAGCGACCTTGGTCTCGTAATCGCCGGCGGGCAGCCGGCTGGTATCGAAGACGAAGATCTCGGCGCCGTCCGGGTCCTGCAGCCAGGATCTCAGGCACCAGGGCTGCCAGTCACCGGAGCAACCGAGTTCGCTTTGGAAACTGCCCGCGGCGATGGCGATGACGGAATTTACATTGTCGGTGATCCAGTGCGTCCCGTGATCGTAGTAAAAATTGACGTCGGTTGCGGCGCCGAGCGACAGGCCGATGTTGGCGCCGTTCTGCGTGGCATTGGCGCCGTAGTTCTCGTCCCACGCGTCGTTGAGCGGGGCTTTGTACTCCCATACGCCGGCCGGGACGTTGAATACGCCTTGCCAGACGTCGTCTTCGCTATCGTAATTCAGGTGGGTCGCCGCACAATCGGGCTGCCAGTCGCCCGGGCAGCCGAGTTCGCTTTGCAGGCTGCCGGCGACGGTGACGCTGTATGGCACCGGCGTATGGTCCGCCAACGCAATAATTGACGCACAGGCCAGCAGGGCTGCTCCTGTAATACCCAGGTTTTTCAGAAAATTCGCCACCAATCGCATAGCCATAACGACCTCCATCGCATTCTCTTCACGTGGCAGCCCGGCAATCTTGGAATCCTTCCGACAGGCTACGAGGAGGAAGCGAGGACCCGTGGCTTTGCGTCCCTGACTTTGGTCAGGTTTGCCTTTATCGACTATCCAGTGTCAAGGAAGGCGCAGAATCTGGTCAATTCTGGGATGTACGTAAATTAGAAGTGGTCTAAGCATCGTTGGATGAACGGCTGCTCTGGGTCTATTCCGTTGAAAAACTCTGTTTTCAGGATCACCGGTTTTTGATTTGCGATTTGCGACTGATTTCGTATCGTAGCTATGAGGAGGCAGTGCGGTCACCATGAAAATACCTCCTGGCGGAGCTCACAAAGCCTAACTGGTGCTCGCGGCAGCGCGCAGGACTGAGAAAAATTCTTCGAGAGTTTTGAGGCCGTTCGCAAAACCGAGGTTTTCAACAGAATAAGGTGGAAAGCGGACACTCGACCCGGACGAATGTCCGGTCTCATCATACCGGTCGTTCAGTCCTCCGAAATTTGTCCGAAACTAACGGCAGCGAACGGCCAGTAGCGGTCTCACGATTCTGATGGCCGAGCCTTCCAGCTCCGCTTCATAACGATACCCAGCAGAAGCGTCGCCACTGCGGTAACAATACTCACGGGTATGTTGCCGTCTATCAGCAACAGAACCAATGAGACGAGGAAAGTGATCGCCACGATGGCGGCACCAGAGAATCTGGTTTTTCGAAACGGCATCAGAACGCCGCCTGTCAACTGCGTAGCCCCGAAGGCAATGAGCATTGGATTGGAAAAGCCGTATTTGCCAAAGAACTCAACTTCCTGCTGCAGCAAGGCAATTTTTGTGGCGCCGGAGAGGACAGCCAGACACGTTAGGAGCACCAGGATGATCGCTGACGCTATCTTCATTCAATCACCTATTTCGCCGGCAGAGAGCCGGTAAACGCTAAACAAAGGTCTATCCATTCACGAAGTTCACCATCTTCATCGAACCCGGCCGGCTCGACGTAAACGAACCCCTTCAAGGCTCTGCCTGTAAAGTCCATCTCGCGTGTATAGGGGCGACTGAGCGCGTCGGCATATGCATCCGGTCCAACGCGTGCCATGAGCACATCACCCACAACTCCACAGCACATATTCCCGGAGTGCATGAACGCGATTCCGCCGAACATCTTTTTTTCATTGATACCCAGCCTGTCCCCGAGCGCTTCCCTGACTCGTTGCGCCACCCCTTCATCAAATGCCATTGGCAATCACTTTACTGTCATATTTCAAAAAGAATCGCAGGAAACTTGTCAGAATGCCAACATCCGGACCGAGCCATCCGCAGAGTTATCATCCGACGGCTGCTATTCGCGACCCTCGGTCTCGATCTTGACGGGCTCGCCACAGTGCTTGCAGTGCACAGCGTCCGGGTCGTGGCGTTTCAGGCCGCATTCGTGGCATTTGTAATTGACCTTGGTTGGCTGGAAGATCGCCCGGGCGAGACCCACAAAAAGAGCCACACCAAAGATCATGATGAAAACCGTCAAAACCTTGCCGCCCGGCGTGTGCAGCGTGATGTCGCCAAAGCCGGTCGTCGTCAGCGTTGCCACCGTGAAATAGAGCGCGTCGATGTAATTGGCGATGCTTGCTTCTTCCTGGAAGCGGAGCACGTAAACGATCGAGGTGGTCACGAAGATGAACACGAACAGGTTGACTGCGGCCAGGATGGCGTCCTCATGGACGCGAAAAAACCTGAGATCGCGGCGCAGATCGCGCAGCAGGTGATAGGAGTGAATCAGCCGCAAGCCGCGCAAGACCCTGAGTACGGCGAGGTTCTCGTTCAATAGCGGCGCGAGAAAAAGCGACGCGATGACGATGAGGTCCGCGATCGTATAAACGCGTAGCAGCATCTTCCTGCGATTGTCGGCGACCCACAAGCGAGCGCAAAAATCCAGAAGGATCAATGTGCCGATGACCAGGTTTACGCCCACGAGTAACCGTTGCTGCTCGGCCGCCACCGTCAGCAGGAAGTAGATTATCGTCGCGATGTCGAAGGCTACGAGTCCGTACCGGAACATCGCCGCCCTGCGGCTCCGCCCGTTGTACAGTAGCCGCACGCTGCGATGCAGGCGGCCCTCTTCGTCACTACTACTCATGGGATTCACGCTTCGAGGTCAGGCCTCAAAATACCGAAATCGGTGGTTTAGGCAAGCAGCGGCATGAACCCCTCAGGCTTGGTTGTCCCATACCGACGAAATTCTGGAGAAGCGACGGGGTTATTTATTCAGGTTCTGCGACCGCAGCTCCCGCAACTGACCAGAGCCAGTTCAGCGCGTTGTACAGCCGCATCTGGACCCCGAGCTGCCCGCGCCAGGAATCGCCGTCGCCGTTGAAATAGGCATCCAGGAGGACCCGGGCCTGGCGATCGGACAACCCATGGTGTGCAACGACGACCGCGAGATCGAACAGGGGATCGTTGTCACAGGCGTACTCCCAGTCGAGGAACCGGACCTCCGGCGCGGAAATGATGTTCTCGGCGACCAGGTCGTTGTGGCAGCAGCACAGGTTCATCGGGCCCGGCGCGGTTTCGACGACAGTGAGGTGCCGCTCTGCCGCCCCGGACATACTCGCATCCAGAGATCCCGCGTACAGTTTCGCAGCAGCGGCCGCGTCGAATGTCTTCCCCGTCAACGGAAGCGTATGGATCTCGCGCAGTGCTTTCGCGACGCGCCTGAGGTTGTCGTCCACGTCGAAGTGGGCGCGCGTCCACACCTCGCCTTCGCCCCATTCGGACAGCAGCACGGTGTCCTCGACGTACAGCACGCCGTTGGCGCGGCCGAGCGCAGCGGCCCGTTGCTGTATGCGGGCTTCGTCCTGACGGGAATTGTAGGGCGCTTGACGCGGCGCCGGGTCGATCTTGAGAACGGCACGGCGGCCGTCCTTCTCGACGAGCAGCGTCCTGTTCGTCAAACCGCCCGGCAACTCGCTCCAGGATGCGCCGCGCCATCCGGGAATGCCCGCAAGCACCTCGTCCGGGCTCACGGCCTGGCTCATGCGGCTTGTTCCCGCCACGAACGGCGCCAGGCGAGCAGGCCGAAAGGAATCATAATTACGTAAACGGCAAACAGCAGCGCCGTCAGGTGCAGGTCGCGCGACCAGTAGATGACGATCGACGCCGTATCGATGACGAGCCAGTACCACCAGTTCTCGAGGACCTTACGCGCGACGAGAAAGGTCGCCCAGATCGCCCCCCACGTCGTCAGCGAATCGACATACGGATACACGGCATCCGAATATCGCGACAGCAGGTAGCCGCTCACCAAACTCGCTGCGACGATCGCCGCGATAGCGATCGTGTGCAGGTTCCGTGGCCACACCGATACCGGCAGCTCCTCGTCACCGAAGCGCCCGGAATACCACACGGACCAACCGTAGATGGCCATGGCGAAGTAGAACAGGTTGAGCGCCGACTCCATGTAGAGCTTCGCATCGAAGAACAGGTAGACGTAAATCGCGGTGCTGATGCCGGCGCCCAGCCAGCACCAGATGTTTTGCCGGATCGCGAGCAGCAGGTAAGCAATTGCGGCAACGACGGCGATGACCTCGAGCGGCGCAAGCGCGCGTGCCTCCGCGACGATCGCGATCCAGGCGTCGGCCACGCGGTCGTCAGCCGGCGACCGGGTTGTTCAGGATGCGGATGGCGAACACGGCCTTGGGCACCCGCTCGAAAGTGGTGCCGATCTCGCTGGTCAGCGCCGCCATCACGGCCGCATACTCGCCCCGGATTTGCGTGCTCATCGGGTTCGTCGCGACCTGCAGGTCGGGGTGGCCGTTGAGGCGCTCGATGACGTCCTTGATCGGCGGGATGAAATCCGCATCGAGCGGATAGAGGCTGATGTCGACTGCGACTTTCATTGGTAATACCTCGCTAGAAACTCATGTTGAAGGTGACGCCGAGCTGCCGCGGGTCGCCGGCGCGCGTGTACAGCGTGTCCGGGAAATCCGGCGGCTCGTTGCCGAAGTAGAAACCGCGCACCGCGTAGCGGCGATCGAACAGGTTCCGCGCCCACAGCTGGACGGACCAGTTGTCCGCCTCGTAGCCGAGCCGCGCGTTGGCCAGTTCGTAGGGCTGCGAAGTCTCGTCGTGACTGACGTCGAAATAAAACGCATCGCGGGCCGTCACATCGAGGCGCGCAAAAAAACCGCTCGGATGCCGGTAGCTGGCACCGGCCGCGAACGTGTAGTCCGGCGCATGCGCCTGCGCGCGGCCGCTCAGGTCGACCTGCGGCGTGACGAATTCCTCGAATTCGGCGTCCAGAAGGCCGACATTGGCATACAGATCGACGGTGTCGCCGATCGCCCAGCGCAGTTCAGCCTCGAGGCCCAGCGTGCGGCCTTCGGCAGCGTTGTCGGTGAAAAAGACGAACGACGCGGGGTCGCCGGGGTCCAGCTGGAACGACGTACGCACCTGCTGGTCGTCGCGGTGGCTGTAGAACGCGGACACGTTGAGCGCGAGCGCGTCATCGAACAGCGACGACTTGATGCCCGCCTCGAGGTTCCACATGCCCTCCGCGCCGAACTCGCGCCTGTCCGCGGGCACGATGCCGAGATTGAAGCCGCCTGCCTTGTAACCCCGCGACAGGCTCACGAAACTCGTCAGTTCGCCGGAATGGTCGTGGCTCAGTGCGATTTCGCCGCCCGTCATCGTCTCGGACGGCCCGGCGCCCAGTCCGGCCGTGTCTTCATAGTCGGTCGTGCGGCGCTCCACCCGCAGCCCGACGCTCAGGCGCGTCGCCTCGCCGACATCGCTGTCCAGCTGCCCGAACAGCGCGACGTTGGTCGCGTCGTAGCGGCTACCGAAGGTGTCGTCGAGGCTGTCCGCGAAGTTGAAGCCTGGATCGAAATACTCGCCGCGGTTGATCGTCACGAGCTCATCCGCGAGATCGAGCACGTAGAGGCCAGCCAGCCAGTCGGTCGTGCCGCCGAAGATCCGCCCGTCCTCGCTCGACGCGAGGCGGAATTCCTGGCTGAGCGTGCGGCGCGAACGGTCGCTCAGCGAGACGTAGTCGTAGGTCACCGGCGCCCAGCTCTCGTCGTTGCCCCAGTCGGCGTCGAAGTCGAACGCGATGTCCGAGTCGGCCGCCGCGGTAATCGACGTCAACGTCGCCCAGGACAGCGCCGACCACTCGATACGCAACGACCCACCGAGACTCTCTTGCGTATCTCTCCCCGGCTTGTCCGACAGCATGGTGAGGCTGTTGTCGATCGCGAAGGCGTCGTAACCGTTGTCGACGTCCGCGAACAGCGCCGCGAAATCCACGGACAGCGTATCCGAAGGGAGCCACCGCAGACGCGCACGCAGCGTCGTCTCGTCACGGCCGTTGGTATCGTCACGGCCGAGGTAGCTGTTATCCCGGAAGCCATTGCTTTCATGATGATGCGCACTCACCCGGAACAGCAGCGACTCGTCCGCTGTAAGCGCACCGCCGAGCGCAACACCGCCTGCCAACATGTCGTCGCTTCCCGCCGTGAGCTGCACTCGACCTTCGCGTTCCTCAGACGGCGGGGTACTCTGTACGTAGACGAGTCCCGCCAGCGCGTTTGCGCCGTAGCGCGTGCCCTGGGGGCCGCGAAGCACCTCGATGCGCTCGATATCGAAGGTCGTCGCGATCGTGCCGATGCCGCTGAAATCGATATCGTCGATCAGGAAGCCGACCGACGGGTTCGGCGCACCCTGGTACTGCTCCAGTTCACCGACACCGCGTATCTGCAGGTAACGCGCGCGATGGCCATCGCCCGACCAGTTGAGGTTCGGCACCACGTTGATGAGTTCCTCGAAGTGCTGCACCGAGAGCTGCTCGATCGCGGCGGCATCGAGGGCCGTGATGCTTGCGGGAATGTCGCTTGCTGCACGCTCGCGGAAATCCGCGGTGACGATGATCTCCTCGATCGTCTGCGCGTCCGCAACGATTGGCGCTGCAAGCAGGAGACTTGTGAAAACAGTGCCGGGAATCAGCACCATGTATTTTTGCTTCATCATCCTCTCCCTACGCCGGCATTACCCGGTTCAGGTTCTAAGGGTTCCCGTTACGGATCTCAGGTCCGGAGACCACCCCTGTGAAGCAATTAGTATAGCAGCTGTTGTATCTCGTCTTCGCCGAAGCCCCAGTCCAGCATGATGCGGCGCGCCGCATCGCCAGGATCGCGCGGCGCGGCGCTCGCTTCCGAAGCGGTCCTCGAAAAACGCGGCGCCGGGCCGGGCTGGCGGATCCCGCCAATATCGACGTAGGTGCCGCGTGCCCTGGCGTGCTCGTGGGCGGCCGCCTCGCTCAAGGTCAGCACCGGCGTAGCGCAGGCATCCACTCCGTTCAGTATCTCGCTCCACTCGTCACGGGTCTTGCTGCGGAAAGCGCTGGCGAGTATTTCGGCCTGTGCCGGCCACTTGTCCGTGTCGTACTGGTCGGCGGGGTCGATGTCGTCGATGGCGAGCGCCTCGAGCAACGCAGCGAAGAACCCGGTTTCCAGCGCACAAACGGCGATAAAGCGGTCGTCGCGGGTCGCGTAACAGCGGGCAAAGGGTGCGCCGCCGTCGAGCAGGTTGCTTTCCCGCCGCTCCGTCCACAGGCCACCCGCCAGCAGACCGTAGAACAGGGTCAGCATGGAAGCAGTACCGTCGACCATGGCGGCGTCAACGACCTGGCCCTTTTTCGAGCGGCCGGCTTCGAGCAGGGCCGCGAGCAGACCCAGCGCGAGGTAGAGCGCCCCGCCGCCAAAATCGCCGATCAGGTTGAGGGGCAGCGGTGGCGGCCGGTCTGCGTGCCCAATCCCGTGCAGCGCGCCGGCGATCGCGATGTAGTTGGTGTCGTGTCCCGCCCTGTCGGCCAGCGGACCGTCCTGTCCCCAGCCCGTCATGCGCCCGTAGACCAGGCGCTCATTGCGCGCCATGCAGTCGTCGGGTCCGAGCCCCAGTCGCTCCATGACGCCGGGGCGGAAGCCTTCGAAAAGGGCATCCGCCTTCTCGCACAGTTGCAACACCAGTTTGCGCCCCTCGTCGGACCTGAGATCGACGTCGATCGTTGGCCTGCCGCGATTCATCAGGTTGAAGCGGTCGGGGACGTCGACGCCGGGATCGGCGGCAGCCGGCCGCCGCAGGCGGATGATCTGTGCGCCCATGTCGGCCAGCAGCATGCCGCACATCTGGGTCGGGCCGATGCCCGCAATCTCGACGATCCTGATGCCGTGCAGCGGGCCCATACGTCGTTGCGAACCGGTCCGCTCAGCCGTCGCCGCCGGTGGACGGCTTATCGAGCCGCGCGATGAGACTCGACGTGTCCCAGCGGCTTCCGCCCAGCGCCTGCACCTCGGCGTAATAGCGGTCGACGAGTTCGGTAAGCTCGAGCCGCGCGTCGTTGGCCTGCGCCTCGGCGAGGGCAATGCCGAGATCCTTGCGCATCCAGTCGACTGCGAACCCGAACTCGAACTGGCCGTTCACCATGGTTTGCCAGCGATGATCCATCTGCCAGGACTGGGCTGCGCCTTTCGATATCGCGCTGACCACTTTCTCAATGTCGAGGCCGGCGCGCAGCGCGAAGTGCAGCCCCTCGGAGAGACCCTGGAGCAGGCCCGCAATGCAGATCTGGTTGACCATCTTCGCAAGCTGCCCCGACCCGGCCGGCCCGATGAGCGTAATCGCTTTTGCGTACGATTCCATGACGGGCCGGGCACGCTCGAACACGTCATCATCGCCGCCGACCATGATCGTCAGCTGGCCGTTCTCGGCACCCGCCTGCCCGCCGGACAGCGGTGCGTCGAGAAAACCGACCTGGCGCTCGCCGGCGACGGCGTGCAATTCGCGGGCGAGCGTGGCGGACGCCGTCGTGTGATCGACGAGTATGGATCCGGGGGACATTGACTGCAGGGCGCCGGCCTCACCCAGCGTCACTTCCCTCACGTCGTCGTCGTTGCCGACGCAGCAGAAGACGATATCGGCACCGCTCGCCGCGTCCGCGTCCGCGGGCGTGTCCGCCATGCTGCCACCGTTCTGCTCCAGCCAGCGCCGCGCCTTGTCCGGGCTGCGGTTGAAGACGGTGACGCCGTAACCGCGGGCCGCCAGGTAACCCGCCATCGGGAATCCCATGACGCCAAGGCCGATAAACGCCGTTTTCACGCCCCGGCCTTGCGCGGGTCGAGCCCGATGGAGCGCGCGATGATCTCGCGCATGATTTCTGACGATCCCGCGTAAATTCGCGATACGCGTGCGGCCGTAAACATGCGGCTGATCGGGTATTCGTCCATGTAGCCGGCACCACCGTGAAGCTGCACGCACTCGTCGGTCACGCGCCCTTCGAGTTCGCTTGTGAACAGTTTCGCCTTGGCCGCGTCCTCCGCGCTGAGCTTGCCGGCGTTGTGCTGCAGCACGCACTGGTCGACAAAAGCCTGAGCGACGTCGATTTCCGTGCGCATATCCGCCATCTTGAACCGCGTGTTCTGGAACGCGGCGATCGGCTGGCCGAATGCATGGCGTTCCCTGATGTATTCCATCGTCACCTCGTACGCGGCTTCTGCGTTCGCAATGAAACCGACGGCCGCGAGCAGCCGCTCTTCGACGAGCCCGTGCATCATGTGGTAGAAGCCTCGATGCAACTGCCCGAGCAGGTTCTCCTTCGGCACCTTGACGTTGTTGAAAAACAGTTCCGCCGTGTCCTGGCTCTTCAGCCCCATCTTGGCGAGGTTGGCGCCGCGCTCGAAGCCGTCCATGCCGCGCTCCACGACGAACAGGCTGATGCCGCGCTTGCTCTCCGGATCCGTTCGCGCCGCAACGATGACGAGGTCTGCGAGAATACCGTTCGAGATGTAGGTCTTGGCACCGTTCAGCAGGAAATGATCGCCCTTGTCCTCCGCCTTGGCGCGAATCGAGGCGAGATCGCTGCCGGCGCCGGGCTCGGTCATCGCGATGGCGAGAATGCTCTCGCCGCTGACGCACTTCGGCAGCCAGCGTTGCTTCTGTTCGTCGGTGCCGAATTCCTCGATATACGGGGCAACCAGCCGGCTGTGCAGCCAGAGGAAGAAGCCGGCGTCACCGTGCTGCGTCAGCTCCTCCATGAGGATCTGCTCGTAGCGAAAATCGCTGACCCCCGCGCCGCCGTACTTCTCGTCGGCCCACATCAGGAGCAGGCCCTGTTCGCCCGCTTTCAGGTAGGCCTCGCGATCGACGATGCCCTGCTCGCGCCACTTCTCGCCGTGCGGCTGCACTTCGTTGATCATGAAGCTCCGCACCGAATCGCGGAACATGTCGTGCTCTTCTTCGAAAATCAATCGTTTCATGGCGGGCTGTTCCTTCTATCCCTTGAATTCGGGTGCGCGCTTCTCGAAGAATGCCTTTACGCCTTCGAGATTGTCCGGGCACCCGACGAGTGACTGCTGCAACTCGGCTTCCATGTTGAAGCAGGTTTCCCAGTCATGCTCCTGCGCGAGCCGCATCACTTTCTTCGTGGCGGCCAGCGACAGCGGTGCACGCTTCGCGAGTCCCAGTGCCCATTCGCGTGCGGCAGCCTGCAATTCATCCGCCGGCACCGCTCGGTTGGCGAGCCCAAGCTGGACACACCGATCGGCATCGATGCGTTCCGCTTCCACGCTCAGCTGAAACGCGCGCCGATAACCGAGCTGACGCACGAGCAGCCAGTTGAGGCCCCCGTCCGGAACCAGCGAAATTGTCGTGAACGGCGACAGCAGGAACGCGTCATCCGCCATGATGAGCAGGTCGCAGGTGAGCGCCAGCGACAGGCCTATCCCCGCGGCGGATCCTGGCACTGCGGCGATGACCGGCTGCGGCATGGAAATGACCGCCTTCATCACGGGACGATACTCGTACTGCAGCTTGCCGTAGACGCGGCGTCCTTCGAGGCCGGCTTTCAGGTCCGCACCGGCGCTGAAACAACGGCCTTCGCCCGTCAGGACAACCGCTCGCACCGAGTCGTCGTGGTGGGCTCTCTCGAGCGTGTCGAGCAGATCGAAACTCAGCTGCGACGTGAACGCGTTCATCGCGTCGGGCCGGTTGAGGGTGATGACGGCGACGCCGTCCGCCTGTTCGTACCTGACGATATCGCTCATTTCGTTGTCCCCGCTGAATTCTACATATTGCGGCGGTACTCGCCGCCGACGTCGTACAGCGCCGAGGAAATCTGCCCGAGCGAACTGCTTTTCACTGTTTCCATGAGTGCAGCAAAGGTATTGCCGCGCTCTCGCGCGACGGCCTGCAGCTTCTCGAGGGCCTTGTGGCTCTCCTCGGCGTGCGTCGCCTGGAAAGCGCGCACGTTGTGAATCTGATTGTTCTTCTCGTCCTCGCTGGAGCGAATGAGTTCCAGCTCGTGCACCTCGTCCTCCTGTCCCTCCTCGGGGAGGAAGGTATTCACGCCGATCAGCGGCAGGGAACCATCGTGCTTCCTGCTTTCGTAATAGAGGCTTTCCTCCTGGATCTTGCTGCGCTGATACATCGTGTCCATCGCGCCCAGCACGCCACCACGCTCGGAAATGCGCTCGAACTCCTGGTAGACCGCTTCCTCGACCAGGTCCGTGAGCTCGTTGATGATGAACGAACCCTGCCAGGGATTCTCGCAGTAGTTGAGACCGAGTTCGCGGGAGATAATCATCTGGATTGCGACGGCGCGCCGCACGGATTGCTCCGTCGGCGTCGTGATCGCTTCGTCGAATGCGTTCGTGTGCAGGCTGTTGCAGTTGTCGAACAGCGCGTAAAGGGCCTGCAGCGTGGTACGAATGTCGTTGAAGCTGATCTCCTGGGCATGCAGGCTGCGGCCGGACGTCTGGATGTGGTACTTCAACATCTGCGAACGGGCGCTGGCACCATAGCGCTCGCGCATCGCGCGCGCCCAGATGCGCCGCGCAACCCGGCCGATCACCGCGTACTCGGGATCCATGCCGTTGGAGAAGAAGAAACTCAGGTTGGGCGCGAACGCGTCGATGTCCATGCCCCTCGCGAGATAGTACTCGACGATCGTAAAGCCGTTTGCGAGCGTAAACGCCAGCTGGCTGATCGGGTTCGCACCGGCTTCCGCGATATGATAGCCGCTGATCGACACGCTGTAGTAGTTGCGCACGTTGTTCTCGATGAAGAACTGCTGCACGTCGCCCATCATCTTCATCGCGAATTCCGTGGAGAAGATGCAGGTATTCTGCGCCTGGTCCTCCTTCAGGATGTCGGCCTGCACGGTGCCGCGCACCATGGACATCGTCTCCGCACGGATCCGCTCGTAGGTTTCGGCGTCGACGACCTTGTCGCCGGAAATCCCGAGCAGGCCGAGCCCGAGACCGTCATTGCCCGGCGGCAGTTCGCCCGCGTAGCGTGGCCGCTCACGGCCCTCGAAGTAAGCGTCGATCTTCTTAATCGCCGCGTCCCATTCACCGCTTTTACGCAGGTGCTTCTCGACCTGCTGGTCAATGGCCGTATTCATGAAGAAGGCGAGCATCATCGGCGCCGGACCGTTGATCGTCATCGATACCGACGTCTTGGGCGAGCAAAGGTCGAAGCCCGAATAAAGCTTTTTCATGTCGTCGACGCTTGCTATTGAGACACCCGAATTGCCGACCTTGCCATAGATATCAGGGCGCTCGTGCGGGTCCTCGCCGTAGAGCGTGACGGAGTCAAACGCCGTGGACAGTCGTGCAGCATCCTGCCCCTGCGACAGGTAATGGAAGCGCCTGTTCGTGCGTTCCGGCGTGCCCTCGCCGGCAAACATGCGCGTCGGATCCTCGCCGAGGCGCCGGTAGGGATAGACGCCACCCGTGTAGGGATAAGCCCCGGGCAGATTCTCCCGTGACAGAAAATTGAGCAGCTCGCCCCAGTCCCGGTAGTGCGGCGCCGCGATCTTGGGGATCTTCTGGTGGCTCAGCGATTCACTATAATTGTCGCCCGTGATCTCGCGGCCGCGAACCTTGTAGCTGTAGGTGTCGCTGGTCACGGACTCCCGGCGGGCCGGCCATTCGCGCAACAACCGGATCGATTCCGGTGTCAGCTCGTCGAGCGTTTCCTGGTAACGTTGCCGCAGCACGAGCAGCGTCCGGTCGTCGTCCGCCGTCAGCGCGTCCTGCGCGTAGGGCTCGAATTCGGCGGGCAAGGCGTCGTCGCCGATCGACTTCAGCGATTCATGCAAATGCTGCAGGCGGCTCGCGACCTCGGCCTGGCTATCACTCCGCCGGTTGATCTCCCGCCCCTGCTCGGCGATTTCCGCGAGATAGCGAATCCGGCTGCCCGGTATCATCGCGGTCGAGCGCGGCTCCCGTACGGAGGTATCGACGTCGGGCGACCACTCGGCCGGGTCGAGGCCGAGCTTCTCCGCGACACGCCGGCAGAGCTGTGCAAACATCCAGCTGATGCCCGGATCGTTGAACTGGCTCGCAATCGTCGGGTACACGGGCACCTCGTCGTCCGCGACGTCGAACGCCACGTGATTGCGCTTCCATTGCTTGCGAATGTCGCGCAGGGCGTCCTCCGCCCCGCGCTTGTCGAACTTGTTCAACACGATGAGATCGGCGAAGTCCAGCATATCGATCTTTTCAAGCTGGCTGGCAGCGCCGTAATCGCTGGTCATCACATAGACCGAGAAATCCACCAGGTCGACGATCTCGCTATCGCTCTGGCCGATGCCCGCCGTCTCCACGATGATGAGATCGAAGCCCAGCGATTTCAGGAACAGTATGTGATCGCCCAGCATCTCGCTGGTCGCAAGGTGCTGCCTTCGCGTTGCGATAGAGCGCATGTACACGCGCTCCGAGCGCAGGGTGTTCATCCGGATGCGGTCGCCGAGCAGCGCGCCGCCCGTACGCCGACGCGTGGGATCCACCGCCAGCACTGCAATATGCATGTCGGGATAACAGCCGAGAAAGCGATTGAGAATTTCGTCGGTGACGCTGCTCTTGCCTGCACCGCCGGTGCCCGTGATGCCGACGACGGGCGTCGTGCCCGCCTGCACCTGCCATTCCTTGCGCAATTTCGACAGCGCAGCGTCATCGAGGACGCCTTCCTCGATCGCCGATACCGTGGCGGCAATGTCGACCGAGTCGCTGCGATCGACGCTCGACGGCATCGTGGTCTCGCGCCGCGCCGCCATGGTGCGCTCGACGAGGTCGCGTATCATCGCATCCAGGCCCAGTTCCATGCCGTCGTGCGGGTGATAAATGCGCTCGACGCCGTAGGCCATGAGGTCGTGTATTTCTTCGGGCGTAATGGTGCCGCCGCCACCGCCGAACACGCGAATGTGATCCGCACCGAGATCCTTCAGACGGTCGATCATGTAGCGGAAAAATTCGCTGTGACCGCCCTGGTAGGAGCTGACTGCTATGCCGTCGGCGTCTTCCTGAACCGCCGCTCGCACGATGTCCTCGACACTGCGATTGTGGCCGAGATGAATCACCTCGGCGCCCTGCGCCTGGATCAGGCGCCGCATGATATTGATGGCTGCGTCATGCCCGTCGAACAAAGACGCCGCGGTGACAAAGCGCAAGGGGGCCTTCCGGACCTTGCGGGACGTACCACGCAGATCGCTCGCAACCGTGCTCATCGATCACCTTCCTCCGGCGCAAGAACAGCGAAAGACTCCGCCGGATGGGCAGAAATGCTTTTTAAATCAAACGCTTTTGTTCTTGCAATAATTTTAATGGTGATTAAAATAATGCACATTCACCCAGAACTCAAGTACCCATTTCATGGAATCCGCCGTTCCCCGGACTGAAAATCCCGTCGTTACACGCTTCCGGCTCAAGCGCAAACGCATGCTCAGGGCGGCCGCGCGCTGTTTCAATATCAAGGGCTACAGCGGCACCTCGCTCAAAGACGTAGCGGACCTGCTCGGCCTGACCGACGCCGCGCTTTATTATTACGTCCGCAACAAGCAGGAACTCGTCTACCTTTGTTATGTGCGCGCAGCCGACCTCGGGCGGGAAGCCATGCAGCGAGCGATCGACGAGGGCGAAAACGGGCTCGAGACGGTGCGGCGCTACCTGCGCTATCACATCGAGTACATGGTAGGTGACGAGGGACCGATTGCGATCATGAGCGAGATTCCGTCGCTGAAGCCGGAGCACCGCGAGGAAGTCCTGGAGCTGTCGCGCCGGCACAGCGCAGCGTTCGAGGCGCTGCTGGAGCGCGGTATCGCCGACGGCAGCATCGCGCCCTGCGATGTCAGGATGACCGGCAACGCAATCATGGGATCGCTCAACTGGATTCCGAAGTGGTTTCACGGCGACGAGGCCGTCGCGGCAAAGATACTGGAAGAATTCCCGCGAATCCTGAGCGCAGGGCTGGCGGCGCGCTAGCGAGCGTCGAGCCGACGCACGTACTCGTCCACCTGCTCTTCCAGGTCCGACAGTTTGGCGGCGGTGACGGATTCAGCCTCGATCCTGTCGATGCCTAGCAATGAAGTGACGTGGTCCAGGTGATTCTGCATGCGGCGCATCAGGCGCTGGAAGAGCACATCGCCTGACAGGCTGTTGCCGACGCGCGGCTCCACGATCGTCACGGCGGATGACGGGCCTCCCAGACGCGACCCCGTTATCCCCTTCGAGAGTTCGTCGAACGCTTCACGCGCTGCGCGCATGGTGATGACCAGATCACTGTACTTGCGGCGCAGTGCGAGATAGCTCTCGTTGGATCGTTCCCTCTGGACCTCGTCGAGTTGGTGCAGCAAGTCATCGCGGATCGCAACGAATTCCTCTGGCTCGCCGCGCTCCGCTGCAAGCCGGTACCAGGCCGACGCCAGTACAGGATCCTGTTCCACGCCGAGGCCGCTGAGATTCATGTACCCGAGCATGTACTGCGCGTACTTGTCGCCGATGGGCGCCAAGTCGTTGAGGTAAATTACGTGCGCTCGCCGGTAGTCGCCCCGTTCGAACAATTCTTCGGCCTTGGCCTGCACGCTCAATGTTTTCGCATCCAGGTCGACACTCAGACCGCCCGCGGACTGCTGCGCAAAAGCGCCCGCCGAATGCGCGATGGCGATCGAAAGGACGAGGATTTTCGGAATCTTATTCAATTCGTGCTTGCACTGTCTTCAACGAGCCTGCCGTGTACTGTTTGAGTCCGACGAAGCTGTCGAGTTCCACCGGACCATAACGTTCAGTCCTCGAAATCGGGCTCCCGGCGCTCGATATTTGCGCGCACCGCCTCGAGCTGGTTGGGTCGCCCGATGACGCCGGATTGTAGCCTGGCTTCCAGTGCGAGCGACTGCGCAGCATCGAGATCGCCGCACTCGTTGAACAGCGTCTTCATCGCGCGGATCGCATCCGGCGAACGGCCCGCAATTAACCGGGCGGTGTCGCGCGCCGCCTGCAGTGGATCGTCGTGAATGGCCGTGACCAGGCCCAGGTCTCTTGCCTCACCGCCATCTACGACACGCCCGGTGTAGGCGAGTTCTCTCAGCCGGTCGTCGCGCAGCAGGTTGCGCGCGGTCACCGAAATGGCAATGTCCGGTATCAGGCCCCAGCGTATTTCCATGATGGACAGCTTCGCGTCCGGCGCGGCATAGCGCAGATCCGCGCCCAGCGCGATCTGGGCTCCGCCGCCATAAGCGACACCGCGGATCGCACAGATGACGGGCACGGGAATTTCGCGCCAGGCGAAGGCCGCGCGCTGGAACCGGTTTGCATCGCTGCCCGACTGCGGAGCCATCGACGCGGGGTCTATCGCGTCGCCCGGGTCTTTGAAAATACCGAGGTCGATACCCGCGCAGAAATTGTCGCCCGCGCCGGTGAGGACCACTGCCCGCACCGAACGCTCCTCCGACAGGCGCTGCCCCGCCGATGCAAGCTCGTCGAACATCTCCATGTCGAGCGCGTTGTGTTTCTCCGGCCTGTTCAGCAGAACCTCGGCAACGTGGTTTTCGATGCTTATTTGTACGCGTGTGCTCATCCCTGTCCCCTTACCTCGCGGGCCGTGCTAGGCGGTCAAAGTGCACTTGCCGTTCTTGAGCACGACAAGGCCGCGCTCTTTTACGCTGCACTGGAACGACACGATGTTTCCGTCCTGCCACATGTCGGTCGTAATGGTATCGCCGGGCAGCACCGGCGCCGAAAATCTCGCATCGAATCCCGTGATCAGCGTGTAGTCATAAGCACAAATCGTCTTGAGGATCGCGTGGCAGGCGACCCCGTAGGTACAAAGACCGTGCAGAATGGGCACCGGGTAGCCCACGCGCCTCGCGAGCGCCGGGTCCGCATGCAGGGGATTGCGGTCGCCGTTCAGCCGGTAAAGGAGCGCCTGGTCGGCACGCGTATCGAGATCGCAGCTGAGATCGGGTTCCCGTCTGGGCGGCCGGTGCGGAGCCGGGCCTGTGCCGCGCGGGCCGCCGAAACCACCGTCTCCACGCGCCATGATTGTATTGCCGATCTTGAACAGGGCCGTGTCGTCCTTTGCCCGCCGCGCTTCCGCCTCGAAGAGCACGAGCGCGCCGCGCTTCGGGCCGTGGTCGAAAGCCGCGGCAATTCTCTTGTTGATCAGCAGGTCGGCCGCAACGGGCAGTGGGCGGTACAACTCCAGCCGCTGCTCGATGTGCAACACCTGGCTGAAATCCCAGCCCAGATCGGGTGGCGACATATCGGGTACCAGCACGGAAGCCATCGAGGGCACGGTGCGCAGCGGTTCGCCCTGCTCGTAGACATAAGGGAGCTCATCCGGATTAACGGCATCGCGCCCCAGGCCGATGCTGATCGCGTACAGCATGCTCCCCGCATCGCCGTAGCTGTACGGCAGGTCGACGACAGACGTCGCCATAAGATCATCGTAAATTAGCGCCATGATCCCCAGGTTCGAATGATTTCGGGCGGCTACCGGGCATACCGGCCGCGGCTAGTGTAGCGGCAGCTTACAAGGAGTATCAATCAAGCGCGAGCAGCGAATTCCCATCCCAGCGTCGCCAGCGGCTCGACAGCGCGCTCCGCCTGCCCGGCGTGGGCGCTGGCGGCCGTACCGTCGCGCACGCGTCCCGCAATGCCCTGCAGAATTGCCGCCAGTCGGAAGAAATTGAAGGCGGAATAAAAATCACGGTCGGCAATTCCGTCCTGGCGTCCGGTGCGTTCGCAGTAAAGCCGCGTGTACTCGTCGGCCGACGGGATGCCGAGTCTGGCAAGGTCCCTGTCGCGAAGCCCCGCGGAACCCAGCCCGATCTCGGGCATCTGCCAGGACATCAGGTGATACGTAAAGTCGGCCAGCGGGTGACCGATCGTCGACAGTTCCCAGTCGAGGACGGCAATCACCCGCGGTTCGTCCGGGTGGATGATCATGTTGTCCAGGCGAAAATCGCCATGCACGATACTCGCCGATTCGTCGTCGGGAATGTGCTCCGGCAGCCACTCTATCAGGCGGTCCATCGCCCCGATGCTCCGCGTCTCCGACGCGCGGTACTGGCCGCTCCAGCGCGATATCTGGCGAACGAAATAGTTGCCGGGCTTGCCGAAATCCGTGAGTCCCATTGCGTCGTAATCGAAGCCGTGCAGCCTGGCGATGGTTGCGTTGACACTATCGTAGACCGCGGTCCGCTCGCCGGGTGTGAGGCCGGGCAAATCGAGTTCCCAAAAGATGCGGCCATCGACGTACTCCATGATGTAGAACGCCGTGCCGAGAACGACGTCATCCTCGCAAAGTACGTACGGCCGTGGCACCGGAAAGTCAGCGCCGTACAGTGCGCTGATGACCCTGTACTCCCGATCGACCGCGTGCGCCGATTTCAGCAGCTTGCCCGGCGGCTTGCGACGCAGCACGTAGCGCCCGCTATCGGCCTGCAGAAGGTAGGTGGGGTTTGACTGGCCGCCCCTGAACTGTTGCACCTGCAGCGAGCCATGGAAGCCCTCGACGTGGGAGGTCATATATTCGCTCAGTCGTTGCTCGTCGAAGCGCAACGCCTCCCTGACTTCCGACGTGCCCGAATTCTGCTGCTGGCGTGAGTTCATAGCCGCCCTACATGCGGAATACGCCGAACGGCGTCTCGGGATCACGCGGGCGGTTCATTGCCGCGGCAAGCGCGAAGCCGAGCACGGAGCGGGTATCGACCGGATCGATAACGCCGTCGTCCCAGAGCCTGGCGCTCGAATAGTAAGGATGACCCTGCTGGTCATACTGTTCGCGAATGCGATTCTCGAACTCCGCCTGTTCCTTTTGCGGCCACTCCTCGCCACGAGCCTCGAGCCCGTCGCGCCTGACGGTCGATAACACCAGCGCCGCCTGCTCGCCGCCCATGACCGATATCCGCGCATTGGGCCACATCCACAACATGCGCGGGCCATACGCACGCCCGCACATGGCATAGTTGCCGGCGCCGAACGAGCCGCCGATAACGACCGTGAACTTCGGCACGGTCGCCGTGGCAACCGCGTTGACCATTTTTGCGCCTTCCTTGGCGATGCCCGCGTGTTCGACGCGCTTGCCGACCATGAATCCGGTGATGTTTTGCAGGAACAGCAGCGGGATACCGCGGCGATTGCAGAGCTGGATGAAGTGTGCGCCCTTTTGCGCTGACTCCATGAACAGGATGCCGTTATTGGCGACGATGCCGATCGGGTAGCCGTCCAGATGCGCGAATCCGCAGACGAGCGTCGAGCCGTACAGTTTCTTGAATTCGTGGAACTCGGACGCATCGACAATCCTCGCGATCACCTCGCGCACGTCGTAGGGAAAACGGTACTCGCGCGACACGATGCCGTAGATGTCCTCGGCCGGATATTCCGGATCCCGCGGTTCCCGCAGCGCCAGCGATACCGGTTTCTCGTGATTCAGGTGGGCAACGATCTCCCGCGCGATCGACAGCGCGTGCGCGTCGTCGTCGGCGAGGTGATCGGTCACGCCGGAGATCCGAGAATGTACGCTTCCCCCGCCAAGCGATTCAGCATCCACAACCTCGCCCGTGGCCGCCTTCACCAGCGGCGGCCCGCCCAGGAAGATCGTGCCCTGGTTGCGCACGATAATGGCTTCGTCGCACATCGCAGGCACATAGGCGCCGCCCGCCGTGCACGAGCCCATGACGGCCGCAATCTGCGGTATACCGAGCGACGACAGGCGCGCCTGGTTGTAGAAGATGCGACCGAAATGATCTCGGTCCGGAAACACCTCTTCCTGGCGCGGCAGGAACGCCCCGCCCGAATCGACGAGATAAATGCAGGGCAGGTGGTTCTGCTCCGCAATTTCCTGCGCGCGCAAATGCTTCTTGACGGTCAACGGATAATAAGTACCGCCTTTGACGGTAGCGTCATTGGCGATGACCATGCACTCGACGCCGTGCACCCGGCCGATCCCGCAGATGATCCCGGCCGCTGGCACCTCGTCCTCGTAGACCTGCAAGGCCGCCAGCTGGCCGATTTCGACAAACGGTGAATCGTCGTCGAGCAGCATACGTACCCGGTCGCGCGGCAGGAGCTTGCCGCGCAGCACGTGCCGCTCGCGGGAGCGCTCGCTGCCGCCCTGCATCACCTGCTGGTGCAGTTCCTCCAGGTCGCGAGCAAGCGCCTGGTTTACCGCGAAGTTGGCGGCAAAGTCGTCGGAGTTGCGATCGACCTTGGATTTGATCAGGGGCATGCGCTGTCCCGGGGTTTATTGGACTTGTCTGCTCAGGTACCCGTCGCCTCGAAGAGCTCTCGCCCTATCAGCATGCGGCGAATCTCGCTGGTACCCGCGCCGATCTCGTAGAGTTTGGCATCCCTCAGCAGGCGGCCCGCAGGGTATTCGTTGATGTAGCCGTTGCCACCGAGCGCCTGGATCGCCTCTCCGGCCATCCAGGTTGCCTTCTCCGCAGCGACGAGAATACATCCTGCGGCGTCGAAACGGGTAGTCTGCCCGCGATCGCAGGCCGCGGCCACGGCATACACGTAGGCGCGACAGCTGTTCATCGTCGTGTACATGTCCGCGACCTTGCCCTGCATCAGCTGGAATTCGCCAATCGGGCGGCCGAACTGCTTGCGGTCGTGGAGGTAGGGCATGACGAGGTCCATGCACGCCCGCATGATGCCGAGCGGACCGCCGGCCAGGACGACGCGCTCATAATCGAGGCCGCTCATCAGTATTCTGGCGCCGTTGCCTTCCTCCGCAAGCCGGTTGGCCTCCGGGATGCGGCAGTCTTCCAGCAGGACCTCGCTGGTGTCGGAACCCCGCATGCCGAGCTTGTCGAGTTTCTGCGGCGTCGAAAAACCGGGCGTCCCGCGCTCGATCACGAACGCGCTGAGGCCGCGGCTGCCGGCAGCGGGATCCGTCACCGCGTAGACGATCATGACGTCCGACTGCGGCGCGTTCGTTATCCACATCTTGGAGCCGTTGAGCACGTATTCGTCGCCGTCCCGGACCGCCGTCGTGCGCATGCTCATGACATCGGAGCCGGCCCCTGTCTCGGTCATCGCGAGCGCACCGAGATGCTCTCCCGAGACCAGCTTCGGCAGGAAATGCTGCCGCTGCCTGTCGTTGCCCCAGCGGCGCAACTGGTTGACGCAGAGGTTCGAATGCGCGCCATAGGAGAGCCCGACCGACGCGGACGCGCGACTGATCTCCTCCATCGCGATCACGTGAGCAAGAAAACCGAGCGCCGAACCGCCGTACTCCTCTTCCACCGTGATACCGAGCAGCCCCAGCTCACCCAGTTCCGGCCACAAATCACCCGGGAACTCGTTGTTTGCGTCGATGTCCGCGGCACGCGGAGCAATCCGGTCAGCCGCAAACCCCGCTACGGTTTCGCGCAGCAGGTCGATGTCCTCGCCCAGCCCGAAGTCAAAATCGAACATACGGATTACCCCATAATTAATTCAGTCACTTAGACCACAGTTTGCGGCATCCGGCCGGACAGCTGAATACCATGCTCGCGGTAGGCAGTTACAGGGCGTCGATAAAGCGCGAGAAAAGCTCGTACTGCGAGGTTATGCCGAGCTTGGTGAACAGGTTGCGCTTGTGAACCATCACGGTGCCCGGCGCGATGCCGAGTTCGCGGGCGACCGACTTGGTGGAGTGACCGCGCAACAGCAGCTGCGTGATCTCGCGTTCCCGCTCGGTGAGCAGCCCGTCGCCGAAGTTCTCGAAGCAGCGCGTGAGGCGCTGGTGCAGACTGCCGCCTGGATCCTGCCGGCGGTCGCTCGCGGAGCTCCGTTGCCAGATGGTCCGCATGGCGGCAATCACGAGCGGCTCCACGAGCTTCAGCCGCTCCAGCTCGGCCTTCGTGAAGCGGCGCGTGCGGCGACCGACGACCAGCACCAGCGTGCTGTTCGCGGATACGTCGACGAGGAAATCCATCTCGTCTTTCAGATGCGTGCGCTCACAGTATTGCCGGTAATACTCACTGGACCGAAAGCGATCGGGTGACTGGTCCCGGAAGCGGCACACACCGGGTTTGTCGTCACCGACGGCCAGCTGGTAAAGCGGATCGAGCAGGTAGGGGCCTGCCACGTAACGATCCACGTAGTGCCGCCGCCCTGCGGGTTCCAGCGTGTGGTGAAACACCTCCGGCGGCGCGTCGCGATGAAATGCGAGCAGGCAGGTGCCCTCGTGTTCGACGGCGACACCGATCGCCTCCGCAAGCGCGCCGGCAGCGGAATCGACGTCGCTACTCTGCACGAGGCGCGCAATTGCGGCGAGCCATTCGGCGGATTCGAACCTCGACTTCATAGTATCTTCGCATCAAAAAGAAGTAAGGAAGGACGCGGCGTTGCCACCGATCGGGCCTTCACCCGCCCGCGCAAGCCGCAGGTAGTCGGACCCTTTGGGGTAATCCACCGGCTGCGGATTGCAGACACGCAGAACCCGGTTCCGATGATACAGCTTAAGCTGCGACGGGAACGGTATCACCCGCGCCGGGTCATTCCCGGTGAGTTCGCGATGAAGTTCGGGCAGCCGGTACCAGGGGACGTTCATGTCCGCGTGATGCGCATTGTGATAGCCGAAATTGAGCGTCAGCCAGTTGAGCTTCGGGAACCTGAGCGACAGCGGATTGCTGAAGGTATGCTGCTGCTCCCATTCGGCATCGCCCTTGTGGGGCGGTTTGACGTACTCGAACAGGGTCGGATTGGATGGATAATCGTGCTGCAGCATGTCCATGAAGCGCAGCACGTGAATCATGACCAGGTAGGCGACGACATAAAGCATCGCAACCTTTGGTACGACCAGCAGCAAAATCAGGAAGATGCCGCCGCGAATCGCGATGACGGCCACGTTGCGGCGGCGCTGTTCCCGGCGTTGCGGGATGATGAACGATGTAAATACCATCACGAAGTGCATGACCAGGTCGTGCGCAGGGATATAGAGCCACTCGAGTCCGCGCACGAACCGCAGCACCAGCGGGTGCCTGTCGAAGAACTTCTCGTATTCGAACCAGACCACGTCATCATTGTCGACGTGGTGCCGGAAATGCTTGTATCGCATGTCTTCGTAGGTGCCGTAGGCTGCACCGCACAACCAGCTCATAGCGCGACCGAGGACCGCATTGTGGCGACCGCGCTTGAAGACAAGGTTGTGTCCACATTCGTGAATCAGGTAGGCGGCGATGGTCATTGCATGCGCCAGCAGCAGGGTCGCCAGCGCGTTCACACCCCAGGAATCGGCAAACAGGCCAGCGAAGCCGAGGACATACGCCGAGACGGCATACAACAGCGCGCCGCCGTTCATGAGCAAGCCTTCTGGTTCCCTGAACAGCGCAACGACCGCCGGCATGAACCCCTCGCGAGGACCGATTTAACCGATTCCAGTTGTACACTTAGCCGTATCGTATTGCTAGCATAGGGCCGCTACCTGGCGCAGAGAGAAACCCTATGAAACTGGTCACCGCGATAGTCAAGCCATTCCGCCTCGACGACGTACGCAACGCCCTGGGGGAAGTGGGTATCCAGGGTATGACGGTCAGCGAGGTCAAGGGTTTCGGTCGCCAGCGCGGCCACACGGAACTCTACCGGGGCGCAGAATACGTCGTCGATTTTCTGCCGAAGGCGAAAATCGAGGTCGCCGTTCCGGACGACCTGGTAGAACGCACCATCGAGGCCATCATCGACAGCGCCAAAACCGGCAAGGTCGGCGATGGCAAGATCTTCGTCACGCCGCTGGATCAGGTCTGGCGCATCCGGACCGGTGAAACCGGCGACGGCGCGCTCTGACCAGCCGCGGCCAGAGACCTGGGGGTTGCCTGCGATTCACCCATCGGTCTGCTGCTCTCCCGCCAGGTGAGGTGCGATTGTGCCACGCCAGATCGTGAGCTTTTCCGTAAACGTCAGCGAGGCATGCGCAGGACTGGTTGACGGCAATAGTGCAAACTCGAGATCCCGTTCCGGGAGGCAAGACTGCACCCGGCGCTGAAACAGCTGCTGCGCTTTCCTGCCGTTGAAACACACCAGCCGAATGTGCCGGTGGCCGGCAAGGAAATGCCTGAAATCATTGGGCACTGCGGAAGCCATGTCGATGTCGGCGTCGAGACTGCCGGGGCGCACTGAACTCGACAAGACGTCCCATAGGGCGATTCCGCACGCCTGCAGCGAGCGGCAGCGCGCGGCGTAGTCGCCCCCGGCGCCGGCGATGACTCGCATGATCTTCCAGAACGCGTTTCGCGGATGCGCGTAGTACTCCCGTGCCCGCAGCGACGCCTCGCTCGGCAGGCTGCCCAGAATCAGCACCCGCGCATCCTGGCGCGCGACGGGCGGGAAGCCCCGCGACGGGCGGGCGCGCTCGCGGCGCGCGTCCTGTCTACTCATGTTTGTCGTTGCAACGAACGATTTCTGCGGCGGCAGAACCGACGGCATCGCAGTATAAACGGAACTGTCTGGAGGAGCCCGACATGGATCGACGGTGGATGGTTGCACTGCTCCTGCTGGTGCTGGCGGTGCAAGGGAAGGCAAGACACGATCGCGACGCACTCGCGTGCGACGAGGTCAAGCAGGCGATCCGCGAAATAGAATCAAGGATGCGCGCAGGATACTCGCGGGCACAGGGCGAAAAGCTCGAAGCGAGGTTGCGCAAGCTGAAGAGTAAACGCAGCAAGCTCTGCCGGTGAACGGTCGCCGCAATCAGTAGCCGCGCTCGGGATCCACGACATTCAGCAGCGCGTCTCCCGCAATGAACCGCCGGATGTTTTCACGCGCAAGCGCTATCTGGCGCTCCCTGTTGTTGCCGTACCAGGCAATGTGCGGCGTGATTATGACATTCGGCATGCGCCACAGTGAATGATCCGCCGGCAGTGGTTCGGGGTCGGTGACATCGAGACCTGCACCGGCGACACGCCCGTCGGCGAGCGCGGCGACCAGATCGTCCGTCACGACGCTAGCGCCGCGAGCAACGTTGACGAAAAATACTCCCGGCTTGACCGCGTCGAAAAACGCCGCGTCGAACAGTCCCTCCGTCGCCGGTGTCAACGGCAGCGCGTTGATGACCACGTCGGCCTGCGCCGCCAGCTCAAACAATTCGTCAGACAAACCAACGTAGTCGACGTAGTCCGGTCCCGACCGGGAACTGTTGCGCGTCGCGATGACTCGCATGCCGAGTGCCGCGGCTCTCCTGGCGGCGGCCCTGCCGATACCGCCGAGGCCGGCGACCAGCACCGTCTTGCCATTGACGGACATCATGCCGATTTCGCCCCCGATGGACTGGTTCCAGCTGCCTTCCGGCATCGTCTTGGCCTGCTGTGTCAGTCCGCGGGTCAGGCTCAGCATCATGGCAACGGCGTGCTCGCCGATGACCGGCGATGCCATCTTCTGCATATTCGTCAGCAGGACCCTGCCGCTCGCGACGTCTTCGACTGCCAGGCAACGCTCGGCACCGGCGCTGAAAATCTGGACCCACACCACCTCATCCGCCGCGGCGACGACATCGTCGCTGCAATAGCCGATGATCGCGTCGGCACCAGGCGCTGCCGCCGTCGCGGCATCGACCGAAGGCGCCGCAACGAAATCGACGCCCGGGAACTCGGCACGCAACGCGTCGACAAGGTCTCCAGCGTCCCTGACGACGAGCTTCTGCGGCGGCCTCCAGCCCGCAATATCGCGGCTCGCAACGGGACCTTCACTCAGGCCCGCTTCCTCGATAAGTCGGTCGATCGAAACGTCCGCACGGACGGGCGTGGCGGCCGCCAGCACGGTCAGGCAAATGATCAGAATTCTAGACAAGGCTTCTTCCTGGCTGTTTCCGGAGTGATCCCGAGGATACGGAAACGCGGGCCGCCAGGCCAGAGTGCCGGATCAGGCGGGGAAGAAGTCGATCGGCTTGGTCGTGGTGATCGGTTCGACGTCCCTGGGCTCGAAACGGAACTGCTTGACGCGCAACACCAGCTTGCGTTCGAGATCCGGATCGCCGAGTTCGCTGGACACGACCTCGCAGAACGTCACCTCTCCTGTTGGGGCGATCGTTAGCCGCAGCACCAGCTTGCCCTCGAGCGTCGGATCAGCCCGCAGAGCGCGATTGTAGAGGGCGAAGATCGCGCCTTTGTTCTTGTCGAATACGAGCTCGATTTCCTCGCGCGAGCGGGATGCCTTGCCGCTGGTGCCGGTGCGCCGGGCGCCGCCGGCCGACTGCTGTTCGATGCCTGCAACGGGACTTTCCACCTTCGTCGTCGAGCGGGCGGCAATTCCGGTGCCGCCGGTATTGCGGCTCATGCTTGCCGTATTGATGCCGCCCGAAGCAGCGCCCGCCTTTGACGTGATCATCGCACGTTCGTTGCGTTGCGCCTGTCCCACGGACGCCGTCAACTGGCGGTCGTCGACCGATTCCACCAGGTCCTTGTCAACAAGGTCGGCGAGGTCCTCGGCAAACGGCATCAGCGCGGCCTGCGCCTTTTCACGCGCGATTTCCTCGCGAGTGGGCTGCGGCTCCGGCGGCGGCTCGGGCACCGGCTCCGGTTCCGGCTCCGGCTCGGTCTCAGCGACCTGCTCGGGCTCCGGCTCCTGTTCGGGCTCGGGTTCCTCGGGCTCCGGCTCGGGCGGCGGTGGCGGCGGCAGGGGTTTTTCTTCGAGCATCAGCTGTGCAATGCGCGGCGGTATCTCGATGATCTCGGTCGGATCCGGTTCCGGAGCCGGCAGGAACGGCCACACAATACTGAGAACAAAAGCAATCAGGAACGTGATACCGAGCAGGCGCTGGAATCTCTTTTCCTGGCCCTTGCCCGTTGTCCACGGCAGCTCATACTCTCTGTAAAACGGTAAATCCAAAGCCGTTTCTCCTAATGCTTTCTCGCGTTTACTGCGCGAGGCGCCTCACGGCGCCCTCAACGCGCCGCCTGCAGGTTGCCGAGCTTGTCGGAGCTCTTCTGCAGGACGGCCAGCGAAATCCGTCCATAATCCGATCGTGTGCAGGTCGCCATAACCTTCTTTAGAAGCCGGTACGGGATTTCCTTGTCACCCATGATGGTCACTTCCCGGCTCGCAATGTCCTCGCTTGCCTCGCGCCGCAACACCCGGTCGTTCTGGGACAGCAACGCTTCGCGGAGCGCAGGAATGTCATTGCCCTTGATGGCCATGACGTCGTCGATCTTCGCGACGGGCGTTCCCTGCACGATGATGTCTTCTTCGCCAATGAGGATGACGACCGTTTCTCGCGCCTTCTCTTCGGCGATCGACTCCGGCAGCTGCAGGTCCTTGGCATTCGGCAATGTCTCCACGTCCGACGAATTGACCAGCAGGAAGAACACCAGGATCGTGAAGATGTCCATCAGGGACACGAGGTTTAGCGCCGCACTCCCGCGGTGGCGCTTGTGGTGCTTTTCCATCCGTTTGGCACGGGCTGACTTGACCATGTTTAAGCGCCTCCCCCGGCTACCGGCGCATCGCCGATCGAAATGTCGGGGAACAAGTCGAAGCGCTTCACTGACTGTTCGTCTTCGTCGACCCGTTCCGCAATTCTCACGCGATCCATCACCTGGACGAGTGTGTTGTATTCAATGTCCTGCTCGAGCAGAATCGATGCATCCGTTTTCGACGGATAGCGATTCTTGAGCTCGGACAACTTGCTGCTGAGCGCTTCGTAGTCGTAACCGTCGTCTTTATTCGGATAAACACCGAGCAGACCCTGGTTGCGATCGCCGACTTCGATCTTGTCGGACCTGATGATGACCTCGAGCTGGAAAGCCTGTTCCTGCGGTTCGACGGACTCGCCAGAGGAGCCTGGCAGGTTCAGTTCGAGAACCGCCAATCGCGAGAACACCGCCGTGATCAACAGGAATGGAACCAGGATCACCATCAGGTTCATGAATGCCGTGATGTTGAGCTCTGCCGTCTCTATGTTACGACGGCCGCTCTTTCGGCTTCGAATCATGACTACGCTCCGGCGCCTTTAAGCTGTCTTTCGGTGACCGCGTTCAGGAACTTGACGCTTGCCATTTCGAGACTGTCCACCAGCTGGTTGGTCTTCGTCTGCAGCAGCGCGTGCACGAGCAACAACGGAATTGCAGCCATCAGGCCGAATGCCGTCGTGTTCATCGCGACGGAAATACTGGCGGATAGCAGGTCGGCCTTGTCTGCCGGGTTCGCATTGGACACTGCCGTGAATGCCCGGATAAGGCCGATGATCGTTCCGAGCAGCCCCAGCAGCGTCGCGATATTGGCGAGCGTCGCGAGGTAATGCGTGCGCTTCTCGAGGCGCGGCAGGACCTCCATGAGGCTCTCTTCCATCGCTTTCTCGATGTCGTCGCGCCGGCGTGCCGATTTCACGCGGTAAAGACCGTAGGTCAGTATCGAGCCGATCGCCGCCTTCGACTTTGCCGTTTGGGCAGCCGCTTCCTGGAAGTTGCCGGCCTTGAGAAACGGCACGATCTTCTTCCACAGCGCCCGGTTGCTCGCGCCCGAGATGGTGAGATACGTCCAGCGCTCGATGGCGATTGCAACGCCGAACGCGAATACGAACAGGATCGGGTACATGAAAGGACCGCCATCCTGAAAAAACCGCACAATAGTGCCCATTTGCTTGCTCCTCTACGACCAATTCACGCGCCGGGGCGCGCTCCTACTTATTCCGAATCGCGCTACAGCGCGCTCCTAGTCTTCGTCACCGTACAGATCGCCGTAATAGTCGACCTGACGCGTAAATTCTTCCCTGTCCAGGGGCGCCAAAACCTCGTCCAGCAAGGTATTGACGGGGCGCCCGGTCAGTTCACCGGGCTGCGCCTTCTGCCAGGGCACGATATACAGGACCTTTGGCAGTTCCTGGTTGCCCGTGATCTCCGTGCGCTCGAGGGTCATTTCGTCCATCACGCCACCGGACGATTCCCGCCGGGTGACATCCTGCGCAACGACCGCGTCGGCTTCTATCGCTTCAGCCGCCTCCTCGGGCTCGGCCGATGTATCAACGGCCGGCTCCGGCGCGTCGGCCTCGTCGAGGACCGCGGATGTATCAACGGCCGGTTCGAACTCATCGGCCGGCTCCTGCGCGAACGCCGTGAAAGCTGCGAGCGAAACGGCCAGCGCGATCCCGGCACCGAACAGATTGCGTTCATGAACTCCCATACGCTTCATTCCGATATGTTCGCCGTACGCTGAGACGCCGCCACACGACGTTGCAGATCCGTAATCCACTTCTCGACCTGCTCGTCACCCCCGACGATCTGCTGGTAACGCTCGAAATGCTGCAATGCAGAATCCAGGCGCTGCAGGTAAAGCTCGTTGAGGACACCCAGATTGTAGTGTGCCAAGGCGTAATCCGGGCTGACTGTGACGGCCTTCATATAAGCGGCCTCTGCCTCCGGGAAATTGCCATTTCTGCGATGTAGCATGCCCAGCTGGTTGAGCGCGGGCGCATAATCCGGGTCTATCGCGAGTGCCGCATCGACGGCCGCAACGGCGTCCTCGTCGTTATCATTGTTGACGTGAATGATGGCGAGGTTGACGTGCGCGCCGGGATAGCCCGGGTACTGAAGCAGGAATTCCTTGAAGCGCAGTTCCGCGTCGAGAAAATCGCCGGACGCCATCGCGGCGACGGCCTGCTCGTACATCGTGAGCGCTTCCGGTGGCACCTCACCCTGCCTCGCGCCTGCAGCAGCGGGCTGTCCGTCACGGCTTCCGTCTGCGCCGCCCGGCGCGGAGCCGGTCGATGCACAACCCGCAACGGCCAGCACAAGGCCGACCATGGCCAGCCGCAGTGCGGCTATGTCAGTAAAGTGCCGTGACAACATCTTCGCTGCGCTCCAGTTTCGCGTAACGTGCCGGCAGCAGTCCTGACAGCCGGTTGAAACTCCGATCTACCCACTCATCCCAGACGCCGTCGGACGTACGATCTGTATTGGCCTGGTAAAGCTCGATCGCCTTCTCCTCGATCGGGAATACCTGCTCCTCGAGCAGCAACTCGTACTGCTCCAGCGCGTCCGCGTCAAGATCCCTCGGCCGTTCCGACTCCATCACATCGTCGGCAAACGATTCGTAAACCTGCGCCAACCGGAACGTGGACTCCGTGGTCACTTCCGCGACGCCGTAATCCGCAGCGTCAGTATACGCATCGATCACGTCCTCCATAAGTGCGCGCTTGAGCTTCATGCTCTCCGCAAGTGGCTGCGTGAGCTGAACCACCTCAAAGCGCTCGCGTATCGGCTCGGCGAGGCGTACCGACGCTTTCGCCGCCAGGAAGCGGGTGCGATCGGTGCGCTGTGCGCCGGCGCGCGCATCCACGTCGATGATGTCGTTCAGCCGTGCCGTCACCTCGGCGCTACTACCCTGTGTCTCGGCAATTTCGAGCAACCGGTAGCGGGCTTCGATCGATTCGGACAACGGGTCCGGATAACGCGCGACGATGTCCTCGAGGACCCGCTTCTCGCTCGCGACGATACCGCCGGCCTCATAGAGTTCCGCGGCTTTCCAGAGTGCTTCCCGTCGTACGTCGTCGCTGCTGGTCTCCGCTATGGCGATCCGCTCGAACTCGGCGGCCGCCTGGGTAGCCCGGCCCGTTTCCATGTAGGTTACGGCGAGCTTTTGTGAAATGTCGTCGGCGAATTCGCTGTCCGGGTAGTTACTGCGGTACTGCTCGAGCATACCGGCGGCACGATCCCAGGCCGCCATGTTGATCAGCGCTGCAGCCGCGTCGTATTCGGCCGTCGCGCGAATGTTCGAATCGGGCACCGCCTGGCCGAGACGCGTGAAGTGCGCCACCGCGGTCTCGAGGTCGCCGGCGTCTCTCGCCTGCTCACCCTGCTTGTAAATCGACGACGCGATGCGTTCCCTGACCTCCTCGGACGACTCGACATCATCGACCGGCGTCAGGCTGCGCAGGCTGTAGTAGGCGGTTTCCGCCTCCGCATAATTGCCAAGATCGAACTGCGAATGCGCGACCACCGTCCATGCGGTACGCGCCAGTTGCGGCTCGACGGGCGGTTGCTTGGCGATTACGGTCTGGCCAACGGCTATCGCCAGGTCGAACTGGCTCTGGGCAAAGAGGTCTTCCGCCACGGTCGTCAGCACGGTGCCCGACTCGGGATGTTCGGGATAGGTATCGGCAAACCGCAAGCCGCTGTCCAGGTACTGCTGATGCCACGCCGTCTTCTCCTCACCCTCGAGAGACATTTCGTGCTCGCGATACGCCAGCAGCGCCGCATATCCCGCCTCTGCCGATTTCTCGTGCATCGGATACGCGTATGCCGTCCGCTCGTACTCGGTTTTCGCTTCCGAGTAGTCCTGGCTCTCGAACAGAATTTCCGCGAGCAGGAAGTTGGTGTTGGCCGTATCTGCTTCGCCCGGGAAGTATGCGAGATACTTGCGATACCAGCGCGCCGCCTCCTGGTAGTCGCTGCGCTTGCCGTCCCTCTGCGCTTCGGCATGGTAGTACTGCGCGAGGTCGGTCAGGTTGGCTTTCAGGTGTGCGGCAACGGCATTGTTCTGCTCGCGCGGGTTGCGTACCCAGAAATTGCCGTCCATGCCGTAACGTTCGACAAAGCTTTTCTTTCCATCGAGCACGAGGCTCGGAAATCCACCGCGCTTGTAGGCTTCGACAACCTCGACCTGCAGCAGAGGTGCCTTGGGATGAAAGGGATCCTGTTCAACGAAAGCCTCGTAGGTCTCCGCTGCATCGACGTAGCGTTCCTTACCGAGATAGAGATCGCCGAGATTCATGTAGATGACATACGCATACTCGGGCTGCCCGCGCCTGCCGAAGTACTCGTCGATGCTTTCGGCGCCGGACATGTACGAAAAGTTGAGCGACAGGACCCGGAACGAATCCTCGACCAGTTCCTGCTCGGCGCGGCTGAGCGCCGCCAGGCGGTCTTCGCCGTCACGAAGTTCGACGCCGCCGAGCTTGCGATCGAGCAGATCGAAGAACGGGTCCAGGCTGTCCTCGTACCAGGCCAGCTTGAACTGCGACCACCCCAGCTTGTACAGGGACTGCTCGTAAAAGCGTGACTCCTCGCCGAATGTGATGACTTCCTGGTAAGCCTGCTCCGCCGGGTTATAGCGCTTGCGCAGAAACAGCATTTCACCGCGTCGAAACTGCACCTCGTCGATCAGGGGCGTTGCCGGGTACTTGACCACCAGTTCCTCGAGTACCTCTAGCGCTTCGTCCGTTTGCCCGCCTATCTCGTAGGCTCGTGCCAGCTGGTAAAGGACCGTGTCGTTGCGGCGGTAACTCGGATAGGCCTCGAGCAATCGCTGATAGAGATCAACAGCATTGCCATAGCTCGACGTTTCCAGACCCTCGATGTTTTCTGCGAGCTGCGCAGCTTCGCTGGCCTCGAGCTCCAGGTCGCCAAGTCGGCGCATCGCCTCCGCGCTCAGCGACGGATCGTCGCCCACAAGATCGAGAAACTCGCGGTAGTTGTCGCGAGCAAGATCGGAACTGTTGATGATGACATTGCCCGGGCGGACTTCGACCGTCTCCTTCTCGAGGCTCTGGATCGTGTCCGCTTTCTTCACGTCCGCATGCACCGCAGCCGTAAACAGCATGGCGACGCCCGCAACCGTCATTGTCGATTTGCGCAACGTCACTCGACCGCTGCCTCGGCGACCGTCGCGGCGCGATCATAAATCGCGGCAAGCGCGAACCGGGCCTGCACGGTGTAGGTGTCAAGGCGCCGTTGTTGCGCCTGCAATTCGCCGACCGCGATTGCCTGCAGAAATGCCCGCTGTTCCGCCATCGCGTCGCCGACGCGCATTTTCAAGACTTCGATGCGCGGCTCGAGGCCGTACACGCGCTCGTCGAAGGCGCGAAATTCCAGCGGCTGCTTCTGCATCGAGTCGTCAACCTGGCGGCGCGACCGTTGCGTCTCCACGAGCGCTTCGCCCGTCTCGCGCAGGTCCCTGCGAATGCGCCACAGGCGCTCCTTGAAGTCTTTTTCCAGCCCCCACTGGAGCACGCCCTTCAACAGCCGGATCTTGTCACGGACCTCTTCTGCTTCGGGAATGTTCGCATTCAGGGCCGGCGTCTTTTCGAGGCTCGTGATCTCGCCCCACATCTCGAATTCGCGCTTGTCCGCGAGCGCCAGCGAGTCACCGCTCTGCTCGATGTCGTTCAGCAATGCGTCGAACTCCAGCTTGCGCTGCACCATGCCATCGATATCGGCGCGCGACAGGGCTTCCTGGACCTGCGGCAGGCGCTCTTCGTAGGCGAGGCGCCGGGTATCCAGCATGTTGGCGTAGACCTCGACACTCTGCTGCCAGCGGTCAAGATTATTCCAGAGGTAGTTCAGGTCGCGGTAGTTCTTGAGCCCTTCCTGGAACTCGTGCGTTGCAAGGAGATGAAACAGGTAACGTGCCTGCGGGCCCTCGGGGAGCGACTGCATACGCCAGTACCAGCCGGTGCTGTCCAGCGGATCGTCGCTGATGAACTCGTCGAAAAAGCGCCCGGACTCGATGTGTCCGATCGTGCGATCGAGGCGGCCGGATTCTTCGTAAAACGCCTCGACGGCGTTCACGTAGTGATCGGCTGCCTGGCTGATCGAATCGAGCTCGGCAAGGGCATACGGTATCGCCAGCATGGATTCCTGCACCGCAGGATCCAGGAGATCCCGGCCGCGCAATTCCATCCACGGAACGAGAGCCCTCTGGTAACGCTCCATTTCTGCATCGGCCCAGCCGACACCCAGTAGCGCCTTGTTCGAGAAGGGCCCCTCCAGCCTGACGCGCTGCAACGGCAACTTCGCCGCATGCGGCTGGCCCGACTGCAGCAGCGCATACCCGAGCGCCAGGTTGGCCTTGTCCCGCAGCGACGTAAGCTCCTCATTCCAGGGATCGATGTCGCCGAGCTCTTCGAGGATCTTCTTCGCTTCCTCCATGCGGCCGCTGCGCACGAGGGCCACACCGAGATTGAATTGCGCATAGCGCGACCACTCGGTATTGCCTTTCCAGTCCTGCAACAGCGCGATCGCGCGGTCAAAATCGCCGCCGTCGATCAGCAGCTGCGCCTGCAGCATCGTGGCTTCCCGCTCGATGTTCTTGGGCAGGTCATCGCCGATGTTGTCGAGTGCTTGTTGTGCCTTGTCGAGGTAACCGCGCTGGCGCCAGATCTTTGCGAGGAAGAACCAGGTCCGGTCGCGAACTTCCGGATTGACGTTATCCGCCAGCAGGCGCTGGAATATATCCGCCGCCTCGAGATGATGCCCGTAGGAGAGGTACAAACCGCCCTTGAGCAGCTCAGCCTGAGACGCATGCTGCTCCAGCTGCCCCTGCTCCTGCGCGGCCAGCAAACGCACGATGGCCGGGAAATAGTCTTCCTGGTAAAAGTAGAAAAGAACCTCACCGTAGTGGGGTTCTTCTACGACGATTGGTGCCGGCTCGTCCTTACCCGCAAACGCGGGCCCTGCCGGCGCCAGGAACGCCGGTATCAGGAAGCAAGAAACGAGGATGGCGTGGCGAGTGATCAATAATCACTCCCATTCCTTGACGACGAATTCAGGCTGCTGCTTCCGGATCCGGTCGGTAATCTCGAGCTCGACATACTTGGCGCCGATGCCCTTCGAGAAATTCATCGTTGCACCACGGCGGTACTCGCGAGACTGCGGCCCCTGGCCGGTAAATATTGCAACCAGCTCGTGATCGCCGGCTTTCAGGTTGGCCATGTGCACGCGGTGTACACCGCCGCGCAGCAGTGATCCGGCTTCGCGGTCCGTGTACAGGTAATTGGCTACTTCCTTGCCGTCGATCTTCAGGCTCACCGAGTCGAGCCTGAAGTACTCACCGACGTCCATCGAAATGAAAAACGCCACCTGTGAATTCGCCGGGAACAGGAGTTCTTCCTCCAGCAGGAACAGGTCGCGGTTCAGATCCAGCACTTCTTTCTTCAGGGACTGCACGTCCTGGTCGAGCTGCCGGAACTGGCCACGTGATGTCGCGTCTTCCGCATCGACGGCCATCGACGCGGCACGAGCTGCTTCCGCATCCGGCGATACCGCCTCCTCCGCCAGCGCCGCTGCCGCAAAAGCGAGCGCGAGGCCCGCCGTGAGACTCATCAATAGCTTTCTGGTCATCCTATCTCTCCTCCCGGTCACCCGGAATCACTCGCGCAGCAGCGCACGAACCTGGTCGAGGTATTTCTGCTCGTAGCCCGGCTTGTAGCCCTGGTGTACGTGGCGAACGTTGCCTTCGCGATCCACGATGACGGTGACCGGCATGGCATCAACCCCGTAAAGACGGCTGACTTCCTTCGTCGCGTCGAATAACACGGGGAAACTCACGCCGAGCTCGTTGATCATCTCCATGGCCCGGCTCGAATCGTCATCAATGTTGACGCCCAGCAGGTTGAAGCCAACGCGCTCGTAGCGTGAATAGAGCTCATCGAGCAACGGCATTTCCTGCCGGCAGGGACCGCACCACGTGGCCCAGAAGTTGATCATGACGACGTCACCGCGGTACTCCGAGAGCCGCATGTTGTCGCCGGACGAGCTCTTCAGCGCGAAGTCAGGGGCCGGCTGCCCCGCCAGGCCCGATGAGGCCAGGCTGCTGGCCGCAAAGACGCTGAATACGACACCTGCTAGCAAATTTCTGATCTTCATGATTTCCATCCTTGTGTTACCCGCCAAGTTCCATCCATGTTCTGTACAAGCACGCAAATTCGCTTGCCCGCGCCCGGCGCGCGCCATCGATCGATCTGGAATGGTGACAGTCAGGCCCCTCGAGGGCCGTGATTATCGTCACAAATGCCTCGAATGCCCTGAACATAATCGCCACCGCACTGCCGGCGGCAAATGCTCGAATCGAGCCCAAAATCGACGAATGGCGCCTTGTTCGTGACAGGCATGCAGTCAACCTACCAAGGGTGGATTACGGTAAGACGATGCCTGTGCCCACCGTGGCCGGCACGCTGGCGTACCTGCCACGGGGCCGTATCCGGAGTCCCGAAAAGGTCTCTGTACGGACACCCTATGATAAGCGTATCAGGCTGAATTTAAAGTGAAAATTCGTCGCCTTTCGGCGACATTTCGGGTGTTTTTTTGCGACACCCTCAACGCTGCTCGCCGGCACATGTCCCGGCCGGGGGCGTCGACAGTGCCGAATCCGCCTCAGCCGAGCCGGGGTCCGCCAGGCCGGACGAGTAGAAGATCTGCTGATCGGCGTCGATGACTATCGCCTCGTAGTCCGGCAGGCAACCAATGAGTCTGAGGCCTTCGTCGACGCCCATGACGAAAACGGAGGTCGACAGGGCATCCGTCATCACCGCGTCGGGACCGATAACCGTCGCGCTGTGAACGCCCTCCACCGGCCGGCCCGAGCTCGGCTTGATGATATGGTGATAACGGGTCCCGTCTTCGTCGAAATAGCGCTCGTAGTCCCCCGACGTCGAGATCGCCTCGTCTTCGAGCGGTACCGATATCGCCACATCAGCGTCTTTGCGCGGGTCACGAATACCGATCATCCAGGGTCGGCCGCGCCGATCCCCGAGGAGTCGCGAGTCGCCGCCAGCCGTTACCACGCCGTGCTCGACGCCATGCCGACGCAGAATATCGACCCCCCGCTCGACCACGTAGCCTTTCGCAATACCGCCGAGGTTGATCCGCACACCTTGCTGCTCGAAGCGCACGGTACCCTTACCCTGGTCGAGCTCTACAAATCGAAAATCGATGTTGCGGCGCTCGGCTTCCACGGTCGCCGCATCAGGCCGCCGGCGCTCGCGGAAGTCGTAGTGCTGGCCAACACTATCGTAAGTGATGTCGAAGGCGCCGCGGGTGAGAACGGAAATATCCAGCGAACGACGAATCAGCTGAAACAGCTCCTCGCCCGCGACCACGGGCTCGTCCGCGGCCCGCCGGTTGATGTCGGAAATGAGGCTGGCCTCAACGTAGGTGCTCATCAGCGCATTGATTCGATCGACCTCGGCGAAGATCTCCTCGATGATCGCGTCTCCCCTGGCCTCGTTCTCGTGCCAGAAGTAAACGCTGACTTCCGTGCCCATCTTCGGCCGCGCATCGGCATGCCATTCGGCCCGGGCGACGCCCGAAACGAGAAAAATCGCCACAATTATTAGGTTTGCGCTCCAGTACGCATTAAACTTGCGGCCAGTTTCTTTCGAATAGGAGCGGGACGGTGACTTCATTCCTGGTTTTCCTCGCCATTATCGCGGCGTTTGTGTTCTGGGCGATCAGTATTTACAACCGACTGATCAACGAACGCAACCGCGTGCGCAATGCGTTCGCGCAAATCGACGTGCAGCTGACGCGCCGCTACGACCTGATTCCCAACCTCGTCGAAGCCGTCAAGGGCTACATGAAGCACGAAAGAGAGACCCTGGAGGCCGTGATCAATGCCCGCAATGCCGCCCAGCAAGACCTGCAGGTCGCCAAGGCCGATCCCGCAAACGCGGAAGCGATAAAGAAACTCGGCGCGTCCGAAGGTGCGCTTGGAGCGGCGCTGGGCCGGCTGTTCGCTTTGTCGGAAGCATATCCCGACCTGAAGGCGAATGAAAACATGATGCAGTTCCAGGAGGAGCTGGCGAGCACCGAAAACAAGGTGGCTTTTGCTCGCCAGGCGTTTAACGATTCAGTGCTGAGCTACAACAACACAGCAGAGAACTTCCCCAACAACATCATCGCCGGGATGTTCCGCTTCGAACTTGCGAGCTTCCTCGAAATCGAGTCCGACGAGAAACGCGACGTGCCGGACGTCTCCTTTACCTGACAGTCCTCTTCCGGGCATTGAACTTCTTCGACGCGCAGGATAGGGCACGCAAAACCACGCGCTGGCTGGTCGTGGTCTACTTCATCGCGACCGCCGTGATCGTGCTCGGCGTGACGCTGGTGGTCGGATTTGCGCTGTTCGGTACCTCCATGGAGGGCCAGCATTATTCACCCGGCGAAATCCTGGCAGCCAATCCGGGGCCATTGCTCGCGACGGCGGCAGTAACCGCGCTGTTCATCATCGGCGCAAGCCTCTACAAGACCATGGTGCTTGCCGCGGGTGGTGGACGCGTTGCGCGGCAGATGGGCGGGACACAGGTACCTGCTGACGTGACGGACCCGCTGCGGCGGCGCCTGCGCAACGTCGTCGAGGAAATGGCGATCGCTTCGGGCGTCCCGGTGCCGGAAGTCTACGTCCTCGAAGAGGAAAGCAGCATCAATGCCTTCGCCGCCGGCTACGCGCCGGGCGACGCCGCGGTCGCCGTCACGCGCGGCACGCTGGAACTCCTGGATCGCGACGAATTGCAGGGCGTGATCGCGCATGAGTTCAGCCACATCCTGAATGGCGATATGCGCCTGAACATCCGCCTCATGGGGGTGTTGTTCGGCATCCTCGTACTCGGACTGATGGGCCGCATGGTGCTGCGCGGCGGCTATCGCGGCGGGCTGGCGTCGAGCCGGCGCGACAGGGGCGCGCCGGTCGTGGTGCTCATCGGGCTCGGCGTGGCGATCCTCGGCTGGATCGGCGTATTTTTCGCCCGCCTCATCAAGGCCGGCGTGTCGCGGCAGCGCGAATATCTCGCCGACGCCTCGGCCGTGCAGTTCACGCGGCAAACGGACGGTATCGCGAATGCGCTGAAGAAAATCGGCGGCTACAAGGAGGCCTCGTACATCCGGTCGGCGGATCCCGAGGAGATCAGCCATATGCTGTTCGGCAGCGGGGCCCGATTTACCGGCCTGTTCGCGACGCATCCGCCGCTGGGCGACCGCATCCGCGCCCTCGATCCGTCGTTCCGCGACTCCAACTATCCCGACGTGGTGCCGGTCTCCATGAGCTACAGGATGACCGGCAGCCCGGCGACCGCGATGGCCGCGCCCGGGGCCCCCGCCGACGCCGTGTCGGCCGCAGAAATGCCCGACTCGGTCGCGGCTTCGGTCGGCAACCCCGGCGCTGCTGACCTAGCGTATGCCGGTCAGATCAGACAGTCGATTCCCGCAACGCTCTACGATGCCGCTCACTCCACGGAACTCGCCTACCTGCTCGTAATTGCGCTGATCATCGACATGGGACAGACGCACCGTGATCGGCAACTGGGGCTGATCGCGGAACGGCTCGGCACCGAGCGTGCGCGAATCGTCACGCGCCTTCACGATGAGGTAGCCGCGATGAGCGCAGACCACCGCCTGCCGTTGCTCGAGATCACGTTTCCGGCGCTCAAGTTGCGGCCGACGGCGCAGCTCGAGTACCTGCTCGAGCTGGCAGGCCGGCTGATCGACGTCGACGGCGAGGTCGACCTTTATGAGTATTGCTACTACCGGATATTGCGGATCAGCCTCGGCCAGGCTGCAAATCCAGCACAGTATCCCGGGCCGCGGCGAGAGGCCCGCCGCGACCTGCGGCAAGCGGTCATCGATCTGCTCACGGTGGTCGCCGATTACGGCCACAGGGACGCGGCCAGCAGCGAGCGGGCATTCGAGGCGGGCAAGGCCTACCTCGGCAAATGGGCCCGGGAGCACGACTATCAGTCGAAAGAACGCTACACGTTGCGCGCCCTGGATCGCAGCCTGGACCTGCTCACGGCACTGAACGGCAAGGGCCGGCAACTGGTTCTCAAGGCCGTTACCGCAGTTGCGGTGCACGACAACCGCGTTACGAGCGCCGAGACCGAGCTGATACGCACAGTATGCGCGTCGCTCGACGTGCCGTTGCCGCCACTGATCGCGAAGCGGCAGAGCGAGAGTGAGTAACAGGCTGAATTGACGTATGATCAAGGCCCTGAGCGATTTTGGGCATTCACGGGAGCGGACGCTGGCGTGTCCCTTCCGAAACGGGGAAGACAATCATGCGTAGTGGACAACTTCAGGCTTGCCTGGCCGTAGCTGTATTGCTGTTCGCATTGCCGGCGGCCGCCGCCAGCAAAGAGGAGCAGCGCGTCGCCGACTCGGCAGACGTACTCGACCAGTTTCTGCGAATCCCGGAGCAGAGCATTCCTCCGGCCATCCTTGCGCGGGCTTACGCGGTCGCGGTCGTGCCGAACGTCGTGCGTATTGGGTTCGGCCTCGGCGCACGACGCGGCAAGGGTATTCTCGTCGTGCGACAGGACGATGGCTCGTGGAGCAACCCTGCCTTTGTCACGCTCACGGGGGGCAGCTTCGGCTTCCAGGCCGGCGTGCAGCGCACGGATGTGGTGCTGGTATTCAAGACCCGCCGCGGTGTGGACAACATCGCCAGCGGCAAACTGACCCTGGGCGCAGACGCATCCATTGCCGCCGGGCCGGTGGGCCGCAGCGTGGAAGGCGCGACGGACATCCGCTTCCAGGCCGAGATTGTCTCCTACTCCCGGGCGCGCGGTATCTTTGCAGGTGTTTCCTTCGCCGGGTCGGGTGTCACGATGGACCGCAGGGCGAACGCGGCGTTCTACAGCTCCCCGAGCATGACGCCGGAAAAGATCTTCGCCAGCTCTCCGAATATCGCACCGGACATCGCCAATCATTTCGTCCAGGTCCTCACGGCGCAGACCACGCGCCTGGCGCGGGCACCGGGGATGCAGGCCCTGCCATCGCCAGCTCCGGCTCCGGCTCCGGCCAGCAAGCCAGAGTCCAGTGTGCAGACGTTCGGCATGCCGGGTCCCGGCGAGGCCGGTGACACCGGCGATTCCGGCGCATCCACCTACGATACGAATTACTGAGTCCGGCGCACTACTCTTCGTTACGGCGCTTCAGTTCTTCCCGGATTTCGTCAAGATTCCGGGTGGCTGCCGGTTCCGGCGCCGTCTCGGCCACAGGTGCATTGCTCGCTCCCGAGGGCGCCACACTCAGGGGCTCCCGGTAATCGCCTTCGGCCGTGTTCGCGCTTTCCTCGGCGGGCTCCGGAATGACGGCAATAGGCAGGTTGCCGCTATCCGGTTGTTCCGTTCGCTGGTTACTGTCGGGCGGCAGTTGCCCGAACTGCGCGAGGTAGGCGGCCTCTTCGCGCCGCCGCGCCGCCTCGGCCGCGCGGCGCCTCGCTTCGGCGGCTGCCTCCTGCGCTCGCCGCAAAGCCTGCCGCTTGCGCTCTGACTGGGCCTCGAATTCAGCCCGCCGTGCCGCTTCTTCCCTGGCAGCGATGATCTTGTTCGCCTCGCGGGCATTGACGCATTCGGCATCGTAGCGTGTTTCCGAACGATTACGGGAGCAACGGACCAGCGCCGCCTCGAGCGCGAGCGGATTGTCCAGGAACTCCTGGACTGATCGCGGCGGCGGCGGTTCGGCGCACCCCGCTACCAGGGCGATGCCGCCAATCAGGATTGTCACACGCAGTGTCATCATCGAAATCGGTGAAAATGGCTGTGATATGGATTCCAGCTTGCAATACTCGGAATCTTAGCATCGCTGTCAACGCCGATGATCGGTGCGAGTTCGCAGTTTTTACCGATGCTATAGTGACGCCCGTCATTGCAGCGGGAAGCACGCCACGTGTCGGATCAGAGCCAGTTCCGGTTACTCGGCCAACGCCGTTTTGCGCCGTTCTTCCTTACCCAGTTCCTCGGCGCACTCAACGACAACATTTTCCGCAACGGTCTCGTGATCCTCGTCACGTTCCAGGGCGTGCTCGTGGCCGGGATGAACCACAGTGAACTGGCGAACATTGCCGGAGCGCTTTTCATCCTGCCGTTTTTCCTGTTCTCGGCAACCGCCGGGCAACTCGCCGACAAGTACGAGAAATCGATGCTGATGCGTCGCATCAAGCTGCTGGAGATCACGTTGATGATCATCGCGGCGATCGCGTTCGCTTCCGGGAGCTATGTCGCGCTGCTGCTGGTGCTGTTCCTGATGGGTTGCCAGTCGACATTGTTCGGACCCGTCAAATACGCGTATTTACCCCAGCAGCTCGACCCGGACGAACTTATCGGCGGCAACGCCCTGGTCGAAGCCGGCACCTACATCGCCATCATCCTCGGACTGATTGTGGGTGGTGCCACCGTCGCCGTGAGCCCCGACTCGCAGGTGCTGCTCGGAGGCAGCCTGGTTGCCGTTGCGGTGGTCGGTTATCTGGCGAGCCGGCGCGTACCGCAAACGCGGGCCGTCGATCCGGACCTGTCGATCAACTGGAATGCCTGGTCGGAGACCTGGCGCATCGTCGGCTATGCGCGGGAAAGACGCGACGTCTTTCTCGCCATCCTCGGCATCTCGTGGTTCTGGTTTTTCGGCTCCGCCATGACTCTGCAACTGCCGGCATACACGCTGATAATTCTGAACGGCAATGAATCGGTCACGACAGTACTGCTCGTTTCCTTCGCCGTAGGCGTTGGCGTGGGCTCGCTGTTGTGCGAACGCATGTCCGGCCGCCGCATCGAACTCGGGCTGGTGCCTTTCGGCTCCATCGGCCTCAGCCTGTTTGCGATCGACCTGTATTTCGCGCAACCCATCGCGGCCGTGACATCGGTTAGCAGTATCGGCGAATACCTGGGCCGCCCCGGTAGCTTTCGCGTGCTCGCGGACGTCCTCCTGCTCGGCGCGTTTGGCGGCTTCTACAGCGTCCCACTGTATGCCCTCATACAACAGCGCTCGGAACGCAAACATCTGTCGCGAATCATCGCCGCGAACAACATCATCAACGCGGTATTCATGGTTGCCGCGTCGCTGCTCTCGATCGCCGTGCTTGGCGCAGGCTTTTCCATACCGGAACTGTTCATCGTGCTCGCACTGCTGAACGCCGTCGTCGCCGTCTACATCTACTCGCTGCTGCCCGAATTCCTGATGCGTTTCCTCGCCTGGATAGTGGTCAACATCATTTACCGCGTACGCCCGAGCGGTGCCGAGAACATTCCGGAAAAGGGTCCCGTCGTCGTGGTGTGCAACCACGTGAGCTACATGGATCCGATCGTTCTGCTTGCGTCCGTGCGACGGCCGATGCGCTTTGTCATGTACTACAAGATTTTCCAGTTGCCGCTGTTGCGCTTCGTGTTCGAGCAGGTCAGGGCCATTCCGATTGCCTCCGCGAAAGAGGACGAGCAGCTGATGAACGAAGCGTTCGAGAAGGTGGATGCCGAACTGGCGGCAGGAAACATCGTCTGCATATTCCCGGAGGGCGGCATTACCAGTGACGGCGAGATCCAGCGGTTCCGACCGGGCATCGAGAGAGTCATCGCCAACCGTCCCGTACCGGTCGTGCCGGTCGCGCTGCAGAATCTCTGGGGCAGCTGGTTCAGCCGCAGCAATGGCGGCAGGATTCGCAAATTCCCGCGCCGCCTTTTCGCGAAAGTGCCGGTCGTCATTGGCGAACCGGTAAAGCCCGGCGACGTCACCGCGGCAAACCTGGAAATCCTCGTCCGTACGCTGCGCGGCGACCGACGCTAGGGCCTGCTGGCGACGTCCGGGCTGCCGCTGCCGGTATCCGTCGCGGCCGTTCCCCAGCGAGCTTCCATCGCCATCCCCAGCTTGTCACGCCATTCCTCGATCAGTTCATCGCGATTGCCGAACAGTGCCGGGGTCTCACTCGAGTCGAAACGCAGCTTTGCGAGGGTAACGGAACCTGCACGATTCACGGGCAGCTGAATCTCGTTGCCTGCTGACGTTGCCGCACTCACAACAATGCTGCCGCCATGAGCCGGGCGCGGTCCGAAAATCGCATCCAGCCATATGAGCCCGTTCGTCGACGAACTTGCGCGGTGTACCCAGCGTGCTGTTCGGAAATAGACCCGCGAGCCCACCGGGTTGAAGGCCACGTCCTCCACATTCTCCGGCAGACTGACAGACAGTGCGCCTATATGGCCTTCTTCGAGATCGAACTGCTGAGCCACGTTGTTCTGATCAACGAGCACCAGGTGGCGGCCGCGCGGTGACGCCCGCAACCACTTGATCGCAAACGATCCCTGCCAGCGCTGTTGCAGGGTCCAGGCGCCCGACGCGTTCCGGGACACGACACTCAGCGTTCCGGAATTGCCACCGAGATAGAGATTGTCGTTGTTCGCGAAGGCAACACCGTCATGTGCCTCGCCCAGCGGAAACTCGACCACGGTATCCCCGGTCCCGGTGTCGAGCAGCACGACACGGGTGGCATTGACGGCCGCGAGCACCGATGCGTCCGGCGAAAACTCCAGCGCTGTAACCGCCCCCCCCGGCATATCCACCATGAACGGTAATGGTCTGCCGTCGGCAAGGTCCCAGACGCGTACGGTATCGTCGGACGCGGCACTGGCCGCGAACCTCCCGTCGGCGCTTATCCGTAGCAGACGCACTGCCGCATCGTGCCCCACGAAACTAACTTCTTCGGCCGCGGCCGCGAGAGTTTCCGCCGATACGTCGGCCGGCAAGACATGGACGTGACCACCCTCGTCGCCGATTACCAGGTTGCCGCCATCCGGCGTCGCTGCGACCACGGCATCACCCGCGGCCGTCCAGACCGCGTGGCCGGCGTCCGTACTTGCCGCCGCCACGGGAACGACGTCACCCGGGACGCGCCAGAGCCTCGCTGCACTGTCCGGCCCGCCGGTCAGCAATACGCGCTCGTCCGAACTGAAAGCCAGCAAGTGGCTTGTCGTGCCCGAACCACCTGAACCCAGCAGCGGACCCACCTGTTGACCATTTTCCGTGCGGTATACCTGGTAGCCGCTGCGCGGCCGTCCGACGGCAACACTGGAACCGCCCAACGAGAACGCCAGTCTCCAGCGCCCTGTGCCGCGCTCATCAAGCATCGGCAACTCCGGCTGAGCCACGCGCCAGAGCGAGGCACCGGAGTCACCGTAGATCACGCCGAGTACGTTGCCACCCGCATCGAGACGGATAGCGCTCGGCTGCAGTGGCAGGTCGATCTGCGCGAGCATTTCGCCGCTTTGAAAATCCCAGACGCGTACAGCCCGGTCGAAGTCAGCGACGGCAATGCGGGCGCCACTGGAATCCAGCGCGACAAGCGCGGGCGTGCCGGCTATATCGAGCCGGCCCTCGACGTCACCCGTTTCCAGGGACCAGAGTTCCAGCCGCGTGTCGGTATCGCCGCGGGTCTCGGCGAACAAATGCAGGCCGTCCCCGGTAAGCCTCGAAGTCAGGCTTGCAGCACCGACTTTCATCGACTGTATCCGGTCTCCCGTGGCGGTGGCCCAGACATTGACCGTCTCGGCGGTCGCCGTCAGCAGTTGGCGCGCGCCGTTGTCGAGCCCGATGATTCTTTCGTTCTGACTCACGGCGACGGCCCGTATCGGCTTGGCAAATGCCAGGTCCCAGATGCGCGCGCTATCGCTCTGCAGGGCGCGGGCCACGGCATAACGTCCCTCCGGACCAATCCAGATGTTGTCGGTATCGCGTTCCGCGGGATCGGGGATGTGCAGACCGCGCTGGAAATCCTCGACCAGGCCCTGGGAATTCAGGGTCAGGTTCCAGCCAACGAGGTGACCGGCAACGCCGATTTCCTCGTCGCGTACCGACAGACTCCACGTTCCGCTCATCGGTTCACCCACCAGATCCCGAAGCTGGCTCGCGGGTATCCGTATGTTTTCGCTGCTCGACGCACGATCGATGCCGGTTTCGATTTCCACGACGCGCCCGGACGGGGCGATGATCTTGATACGAAGGTCCGACAGACGCGAGTGACTGATATTCAGGCTCAGGCTAACGCGGTTCACCGTGCCCACGCGATCGACGATAATCCGACGCACGAGCGGCGAAACTTCGAGCGCGGTGATCGTCCATTCGCCGGAGGGCTGCAGATCTTGCTGCGTGAGCGACCACTGCCGGACTTTCGAGCCTTGCGTTGTCGTCAGCAGCTTGTTGCCCGGGTCGAAGATCACGCCGGCCGCTTCCGCCGCCGGCAGGCTGGCGATCAACAGCGGGTAATCGTCGCCCAGCAGCATTGCAGCACGATGGCGGCGCTGCGGCGTCGACAAGACAAGTGACTCGAGGGCGGCAATCAACGCCCGGTCGCGCTGCTCGTTGCGCGTTGCCGCTCGTACCTGCTTGTCCCGGAACGCGGCACGAAGCTCATCGGGAAGCTCACCTGGCTGGGGCAATTCTGCCGCCAATGCAGCCAGCGCCTCGACGACGCCGGCGCTATCAGCCTGTGCCGCCCGCGACTGGAGAAAATTCCGGTACAGGTTGTCCGCCGTGCCCGCATGGCCGGGGAATGACCGCAGATTGCGCCAGGCCGTCTCCGCCGACTGGAGCTCGGCAGTCCCGGATGTCAGGGCTCCCACGTAGACCAGGGGCAGCCACTGCGTATAGATGAACGGGATCGCGACCACCAGGAAAATCGCCGCGAGCGCCAGCAGCGGAGCCCGAAGGCGCGTCGGCAGGTTCTCGTTGGCCCAGCGCGCGGTGAACACCGACTCATAGATGCGGTTGCGAACCTGCAGGTCACCCTCGCTATTGACACTCAACAGACCGATGGCTACGAGGCGCCGCTGCAACGGCGAACCCAGGTCCGTATCCACAGGCACCCCCTTGCGGAGACGGCCGTAAAGGTTCAACAGTGCCTCGCCTTGCCTGGGGTTGCGCATGACCTCGCGGTGAATATGGCTCAGGTGCGGCTCGGTTCGCAGGGCGGCGCGCCCCGGGAATTGCTGCCTCACCACGCCGTCGACGTACTCATCGATTTCGTCGTCGGGGTGCTCACGGGAAATCGCGCGTGCGATCTTTTGCGTCAGGTACGGCTGCCCATTCGTCCAGTAGTGGATACGATCCAGGGCCTGCCGGGCCTGGTCGGCCGGCAGGTTCAACTCCGTCGCAAAAATATTGAGCTCGTCCCGCGAAAAGTCGTCAAGCGGGATCGACTGCGAAATATCGAACGGCGACAACCCCGGTTCATCGATCAGGCTCGCCGCGTCGCACTCGCCGAGCAGCACAAAATTCAGTCGCGCGAACTCCGGCTCCGTTGCGCGCCCGTTATGCGCAGAGCGTATGCTGGCCAGCAACTCCGTGCCGATCGAGTTCTCGCCGATGCACTGGACCTCGTCAACGAAGATCACGATACGTTCCTTGACGAATCGCAACACGATCTCGTTATAGAATTCGAGCAACCGCTGACAATTGCCGAGCACGGACTTTTCCTGCCACCAAGACTGCAGGTCAAAACGAATGCGCAACTGCCGCAGGATTCGATAGGCGACGCTGTAATACCAGCGACCGGCATCCGTGCCCGCATCACGTTCAGCGATCTGGCCGAGATCGAGAATCGCGACGTTGAAACCCTTGGCTTCCAGTCGCGCGGCCATCGCGGCAACCAGGCTGGACTTGCCGCTGCGGCAAGGAGCGATCACGTGAGCGTAGCGCCCGGCGAGGATCGCGTCCAAGAGCAGGTCGTCGGCGCGGCGGCGCACGTAGCCGGCGCGGACGGCATGCAGCGGCGGCCCGACGCTGAAAAACTCGCTGCTCGATTCCCCGCGCGGCTTGTCTTTGCGCGGCTTGTGCCCGTCGGACTTCGTGCTCACCGTGGATCCCGTAATCCCGTACTAAGGTATTCTCTGCGATTCTCGTCACAGCCCACAACCATGATGCTTGAGTCCCGGCTACTTAAAAAGGACCTGTTTGGGGAAGTCCGGCTGGAAACGGTCGAAGGACGGGTCAGAATCGTGCGCGATGCGACGTCTGCCCGTCTGCCATTGCGCTGGCTGGCGCAGGTCCTCATGCGCCGCGAGGCACGCGTGCTGACCGCACTCGACGGACTCGGCGGCATACCGGGGCTGATCCGCACGGACCGCGGCCTGCTGGTCCGCGAGTACCTCGAGGGCGCACCGATGCATCATGCAAGGCCCGGGGACCCGGCCTATTTCAGGTATGCCCTGCGGCTGTTGCGCCGACTGCATGCGCGCAACGTCGTGCACAACGATCTCGCCAAGGAGCCCAACGTGCTGGTTACTCCCGACGCACAACCGGCTTTCATCGATTTTCAAATGGCCTGGCATGTCCCTGGTCGCGGTCGCCTGTTCCGTATCCTCGGCTACGACGACCTGCGACACCTGCTGAAACACAAGCGGACCTACTGCGCGGAGCACCTGACGGATCGGCAACGGCGGATCCTGGCCGCGCCGTCATTGCCGTCGAGACTGTGGATGCGGATCGTAAAGCCGCCTTACCTGTTCATAACCCGCCGCCTGCTCGGATGGGCCGACCGCGAAGGGGCCTCGGACCGCGGCGAAGCGCGATGATTCCCGCCACGCTTTGGGTATACTCGCGCTTCTGAACAACGCTGCGCGACGCTGATGAGTTACTGCCACCGCCACAATCTTGTCGACCCTGAAATTGCCGCAGCCGATCAACGTTTCGGTATTCGGGTCACGTTACCGGCAAGCGACACCTTTCGCACGGTTATCGGTGACGATTGGGAGCAATTCCACTGGTATGCCACCGAGTCAGAGAGAGACAGGGCGTATGAATCCATGGCGCGCCGTCACGGCTATTACCGCAAAACCGACTCGCCTGCCCAGGTACTCGAGAAAGTCGAACGATGAATCTTTCCCTAGGGCGGCGGCGCGCCGATGAACAGGTAGAAATTCGTCAGTCCGCCCTCCCCGGCACCGACAGCGAAAAACATCGGCCCGACGTAGCTGTCCATGCCCACGAACAGACTGCCGTGAATCTCCGCGGAACCGAACGACATGTCGCTTCTCTCCTGCCACACATTTCCGGCCTCGAGGGACGCGCCCAGATAGACCGGCGCGTCGAATAATCCGCCCGGCGACTCACCAATGCGGCGGTAATACAGCAATTTCGCCACGGCCGCATGTGGGCCGCTGATTGCCCCGCGCTCATAACCGGACAGGCGTTGAAATCCACCGAGCCGGAACAGGTCCTGCACGGCGCCGTCGAAACTCAGCGTGGTATGGAAGTCGAGGCCCAGGCCGAAGGTGGACTTGCCGCGCGAACGCACCGCTTCAACAGACAGGTCGACAAGGTCGTAGCGATCGTCCCCGCCGAGTGCTTTGTGCGACTGCCGCCACTCGATATCTCCACGCAGGCCGTTGCCGGGAAACCACGGCTTGTCGAGCGTGTCGAATCGGAGCAGAGCACGCAGCCCGCCGGTTTCGAAGTCCGGATTCGGAATGGTGGGATCGCCAATCGTGACCTGCGACTCGCCGCTACCGCGGAATGCGCCCAGCCGGAGCTCGCCGAAATTGCCGATTTCCGTGCCCGCGTCGATACCTGCGATAGCCTCGGTAACACGCAGCCGCGCCACAATATCGCGCTCGGCAAACACGTTGAAATTGGACTGATCGAGATCCAGGTACGGCGCCACGAAGAGCCGCGAGTCGGAGCGCAGCGGCTGGTAGAACTCCGCCAACAACTGCGGTTCCGTGCCGAGCCTGAGGTCAACGCGCCATTCGCCGCCGTAGCGGTTGACGGCGGGCCGTGTCAGCCTTGCCCGGAGATCGAAGTTCGTCGCGCCTTCGAAATCGTCCTCCAGCGTGAACCCGAAATTCAGGAAGCTCGGACCCCAGGACTTCGCGCGAGCCTCGAACACGACGCCGGTACCGCCGTCGTCTTCCACCAGTCGATAACTGACCTTCTCGAAAACGTCCAGCGCATGCAGCTGGGCGGCCTCGGCGGCGAGCACGTCCGCATCGATCGGATCCCCCGCCTCGACACCCAGCCGGGTTTCCAGAACGCGGGCAGACAGCCGGCTGTCCTGTTCGACGCGCACAAATGCGAGACGCTCGTGCGGAGGCGCCGTCGGATCCCGCTGCGCCTGCCATCGGGCAAACTGTATTTCGTCGAGCGCAAGTTTTCGCAGTCGCGCTTCCTCTTTTCGCGCCGCCTCTGCTCCTGGTTCGATTGCCTGCGTGATTTCGCCGAAATTCGCCGACCCGAAGGTGCCCAGTTTCGGTTTTACCAGCACGTCGTCTTCGCCCAGCTTGTCGATCTGCCGAAGCGTTTCTCTGCGGATGAGGATCGTAAGCATCTGCTCGGATATCGTTAACGCCGACTCCAGCTCGTCCGGTGCGTAGAGCGGGAACTCCACATCGACCGCAATGACGACATCGACGCCCATCTCGCGAACGATATCAACGGGCAGGTTGCCGACGAGCCCGCCGTCGACCAGCAGATGCCCGTCGACCCTGACGGGCGCCAGCGCCGCGGGTACCGACATGCTCGCGCGAATCGCAAGCGCAAGATCGCCACGTCCCATGACGTGCATCTCTCCCGTCTCGATGTCCGAGGCAATCGCGCGAAACGGTATCGGCAGTTTGTCGAAATCCTTGATGTGTGACACGTGCAGCGTGAGGTTGCGAAGTATGAGATCGAGCTTCTGCCCCTGCACGAGGCCGAGCGGAAGATTGGGTCGCCCACGTTCCAGACCGATGTCCAGATCGATCGGGAAGTCCCTCGCGTCCTGTTTGCGCCGGAACCTAAGGTCACTCCGATCCGGTTCGTCGGACATCGCGTCCGCCCAGTCCATTTCAACGACCAGCTGCTCGAGCTCAGCCGCGCTCATGCCCGATGCATACAGCCCGCCAACAACCGCTCCCATGCTCGTCCCGGCAATGGCATCGATCGGTATGCGCATGCGTTCGAGTTCGCGCAGCACGCCAATGTGCGCCGCACCGCGCGCACCGCCCCCGCCGAGTACCAGTCCTACTCGCGGCCGATCGGATGACGTACTATCCACTACGCGAGCCGTATCCCCTGCACTGACTGTGGTCGAGAAAGAAAGCGCGGCGCACAGGATCGCCAGACGCCATTGCGGCATTAATTGATTCATCGACAGAGACTCTCGTTGTCCGTTTTGCTTCGACTGGCCATTATTATAATGCTCGCGGCGCCCATCGCCCCGCCCTCGATTGCCGCGACGGACACGTTGAGCGAAATCGTGGTGACGGGCCAGCGCCGCGAGCAGCCGGCGCTCGCGTATCCCGGCAATATCGAACGGCTTGATCGCGAGCTGGTCGACGGCGTCCGCCACCAGCACGTCCACCAGCTGATGACCCGGGTTGCGGGCGCCTGGATCAGCCGTGGCAGCGGCCAGGAGCACCTGACGGCCATTCGCTCGCCCGTACTGACCGGCGCCGGGTCCTGTGGCGCTTTCCTGTTCCTCGAGAACGGCATTCCAATTCGGCCTGCCGGTTTCTGCAATGTCAACCAGATGTTCGAAATCGTCACGGAGCACGCGCAATCGATCGAAGTCATTCGCGGTCCGGGCAATGCGCTGTATGGCTCGAACGCATTGCATGGCATCGTCAACGTTCTCATGCCCAGGCAGGGGAACCGAGGCCCCGCGTACGGTCTCGTCGAAGTCGGCGCCAACCGTTTCCTGAGGTTGCAGGCGGAACTACCGTCGGATCCGCAATCGGCTCACTTTGCCGCGTTCACGTTCAGCGACGACGGTGGCTTCCGTGACGATTCCGGCTACCGGCAGTTCAAGCTGCACGCCAACACCACGAACGATTTCCTCGGCGGGGAACTGACCTCGGCTTTTTCGGCCACCGACCTCGACCAGGAGACAGCCGGATTCATCGTCGGTGAGGACGCCTACAAGGATCCGGCGGTGAACCGCAGCAACCCCAACCCCGAGGCCTTCCGCGACGCATCGAGCCAGCGGCTATACGGCATCTGGACGAGAGCGATGTCACGGCACACCATCGACGTCCGGCCCTTCCTGCGCCACTCGGACATGGAATTCCTGCAGCATTTTCTCCCTGGCCAGCCGCTCGAGGAAAACAGCCATGTCAGCGCGGGCATGATGGCTGCAGTCACACTGGCTGGCGATCGCCAGACGAGCGTCGCCGGCCTCGATATCGAATGGAGCGACGTCGACCTGCAGGAGACGCAGTTCGGCCCCGCGGAAGGTTCGGATTTCCTGGTCGAAACGCGTCCCGAAGGTAAGCACTACGACTTCGGGGTCCGCAGCGTCAGCATTGCGCCGTATGTGCAGGGCGATATCGAGCTTACCGAAGCACTGACGCTGGGCCTTGGTCTGCGCGCGGAGTATACACGCTACGACTACGACAATCGCATGCTCGACGGCAACACGCGCGACGACGGCACCCCCTGTGGCTTCGGTGGCTGCCTCTACACCCGCCCGGCCGACAGGCACGACAGTTTCTTCAATCTCGCCCCCAAAGCGTCCCTGAACTACCGGCTCGCGCCAGCGACCTCGATCTATTCCGTCGCTGCCCGCGGCTTCCGGGCGCCGCAGATGACGGAACTCTATCGTTTGCAGAGCGGCCAGCAGGTAGCGGATCTCGACTCGGAGCGTATCGACAGTGTCGAACTGGGGCTGCGGCATGATTTCGATTCACTGTCGATCGACGTTGCAGCTTTCGCCATGCGAAAACAGGACAGCGTCTTTCGCGACGCACAGGGATTCAACGTGAACGGCGCGCGCACTCGTCACGACGGACTCGAGGCAGCGGTCGACTGGCAGTTCGCCCCCGCATGGACGCTCGCCGTCAACGGGACCTACGCCCGCCACCGCTACGATTTCGACTCCGTTGCGGCGCGTGGCGAGTCTTTTGTTTCAGGGCGCGACGTCGATACGGCGCCGCGCTGGATGGGCAGCGCCGAAGTCGGCTATGACGCCGGAGGACGGATGCAAGCTGCGCTGCAATGGGTTTCCATGGGCCGCTATTTCATCGATGCCGAGAACCGCTTCGATTATCCGGGCCACGACCTGCTGAACCTGCGCGCCGCTTACGCGGCGACCAGCAGGCTCACGATCGCGGCGCGTCTCAACAATCTTGCCGACACGGACATCGCCGATCGCGCCGATTATGCGTTTGGCGATTACCGCTACTTTCCGGGCCGAGGACGCGAACTTTTCGTCGAGTTTCGCTACCGCATGTAGTCATTTTCCGCAAATCTCTTGGGACTGGCGGGCAAATCCCTCATAATGTCGGCCCCACCGCTTCCCGAGCGGCCCTACAAGACCAGAACAAGCGGAGCAGATTATGGCTGACGCAGCACCGACACCGCCCGAAGGCGGTGCCAAGATCACCATCGACAACGGCAACCTGCAGGTCCCAGACAACCCGATCTTGCCTTTCATCGAAGGCGACGGCACGGGCCCGGACATCTGGCGCTCGACCGTCCGGGTTCTGGATGCGGCCGTCGAAAAAGCCTACGGCGGAGATCGCAAGATTCACTGGATGGAAGTTTACGCGGGCCAGAAATCGTTCGACAATTTCGGCAGCTGGCTGCCCGACGAGACCATCGCAGCCTGTCGCGAGTACCTCGTTGCGATCAAGGGCCCGTTGACGACGCCAATCGGCGGCGGTATTCGCTCCCTCAACGTCGCGCTGCGCCAGTTGCTGGATCTCTATGTCTGCTTGCGCCCCGTGCGATGGTTTACCGGAGTACCATCGCCGGTCCGGGATCCCTCCAGCGTGGACATGGTGATCTTCCGGGAGAATACCGAAGACATCTATGCCGGCATCGAGTTCGAGCGCGGCTCGGAGGCCAACGCGAAATTTCTCAAACTCTTCAAAGAGAATTTCCCGGCCGAGTACCAGAAGATCCGTTTCCCGGACAGCTGCGGCGTCGGCCTGAAGCCGATATCCCAGGAAGGCACCGAACGCCTCGTCCGCGCGGCGATCGAGTACTGCATCGCGAACGGCCGCAAGAGCCTGACGTTCGTGCACAAGGGCAACATCATGAAATTCACGGAAGGCGCCTTCCGCAACTGGGGTTACGAGCTTGCCGAGCGCGAATTCGGCGACAAGACCTACACCTGGGATCAATACGATCGAACGATGGTCGACAAAGGCCAGGAAGCGGCAAATGCGGAACAGGAAGCTGCACTCGCTGCCGGCAAAATCCTGGTCAAGGATGCTATTGCGGACATCACGCTGCAGCAGGTGCTGACGCGGCCGAAGGAGTTCGATGTCATCGCGACCATGAATCTCAATGGCGACTACCTGTCCGACGCGCTGGCTGCGCAGGTGGGCGGTATCGGCATTGCGCCCGGCGGCAACGTCAACTACACGACCGGTCACGCGGTATTCGAGGCAACGCACGGCACTGCACCCAAGTATGCCAATAAAGATGTCGTGAACCCGGGTTCGCTGATCCTCTCGGGCGAGATGATGCTGCGCTACATAGGATGGGCGGAAGCGGCGGACATCCTGCTGGAGACGATGGACACGACCATCGGCAAGAAGACCGTGACGTACGACTTCGCCCGGTTGATGGAAGGTGCGACGAAGGTCAAGTGCAGCGAATTCGGCGACGCGCTGATTGCAAACATGTAAGCCGGCCGGGATGGATGAGCCGGCGCACTCGCCTGCTGCAGTCTCCGCGATTGCAGAGCAGCTTGTCGAAGCGTTCCTGCGTTACAACGCGGACTTCCGCGAACTGACGCAGCGCGCGGCGCGTTGCTTCGAAGAGCGTCACTGGCAGCAGAGCCGCACGAACGCGGTCGCACGTATCGAACTGTACGACAAGGCCGTCAACCGCGCGCTGGGTGAGCTTGGCTCGACGGTCGAGGCGTCCGAAAGCGGCAAGGAATTCTGGATCGCCGTTAAGCAACGCTATGCCGAACTCATCCGTGAATATCCGGACAACGCCTTTTTCAAGACGTTCTTCAGCTCGATCTCCAGGCGCCTGTTCAACACCGTGGGCGTCGATCCGCGGGTCGAGTTCATTGCGGCCGACGTCATTCTCGACGAGAAGCCGCTCGACGAGAAGGACGTGCGCACATACCCGAATCGCGGCGCACTCCGATTCCTGGTTGACCAGGTTCTCTCCGATTTCAGCTTCGGAGTACCTTTTCGGGACCGCGAACGCACGATTCGCTTCGTAGCCGCCGAAATCGAGGCCTACTGCAAGGAAGACAAGGTGCAGCAGGATGTCGAGATAGTCGAGTTGCTGGCGCCGGTGTTCTATCGTGCAACGCGTGCATTCATCGTCGGACGCATCGGCGGCGACGACTGGGTGTCCCCGCTGGTTATCGCCCTGAGAAATTCCGATGAGGGCATCTTTGCCGATGCGGTGATACTGTCCGTCAACGACGTCAGCATGCTGTTCGGTTTCACGCGTTCGTACTTCCACGTGGACCTGGAACACGTCGGCGCGACCGTGGGATTCCTGCAGCGACTCATGCCGCGCAAGCCGATGGACGAGATTTATACGGTTCTCGGCCGTGCAAAGCAGGGCAAGACCGAGCGCTATCGCCTGTTCTTCGAGCACCTGCGTAACTCGCATGACCTGTTCGTCAGGGCGCGGGGCGTCAAGGGCATGGTGATGGAGGTGTTCACGCTGCCTTCCTACGATGTCGTCTTCAAGGTCATACGGGATCGATTCGACTACCCCAAGACCGGTAGCCGTCATGACGTAATGGCGAAGTACAAGCTGGTATTCATGCGCGACCGCGCGGGCCGCCTCGTGGACGCCCAGGAGTTCCGGCAGCTGCGGTTCCCCCGCCAGCGCTTCGATCCGGATCTGCTGCGCGACTTACTCGAGGAGTGCGGCTCGACCTGCCGGGTGGAGGGCGACGACGTTGTCGTCGAACACGCCTATATCGAGCGCCGCATGATCCCGCTGGACCTGTACCTCCAGGACGCCACCGACGATCAGTCCGAAGCCGCGGCGATCGAATACGGCCAGGCGATCAAGGACCTCGCGCTCAGCAATATCTTTGCGGGCGACCTGCTGTTGAAGAACTTCGGGGTCTCACGCCACGGGCGCGTAATCTTCTACGACTACGACGAGCTGTGCCTCGTGACCGACTGTAACTTCCGTCGCATGCCGCAACCACGCGACGACATCGACGAGATGCGTCCCGGTGCCTGGTTCTACGTCGGGCCGCACGATATTTTCCCCGAACAGTTCGTCGACTTCCTCGGTTTCAAGCCGCACGCCAAGCAGGCGTTCCTCGAGCATCATGCCGACCTGCTGACGCCGGAGTACTGGACGGACCTGAAGCATCGGCACGAAGCCGGCGAGATATTCGAGGTGCTCCCTTATGTCGTCCGCCACCGTACGGAACATCGCGGCCATACGATCGTCGCGAAGACGACCGGCTGAACTCAGCGCAGGCGCGACGCGATACCGCCCAGGGTTTCAGCCAGTCTCTCGTGGCGCCTGGCGGCAGTGGCATCACCCGCGTCTTTTTCGAGGCGTTTGGCAAAGCGCTCGAGCTCTTTTGCCAGCCCTCGGTCCCGCGTGCCTGAGTCGAGCCGTTCCTCGGCACGATCCAGCGCCTGCGACACATCGATCATGGTCGCGCCGTCCAGCGCCTCGTCGCGCGCCAGCTGATCGAGATACGCCCGGGCCACGACCGGCTCCGCCGGCCAGGTTACACGATACTGCTGCTGCGGGTTGAAGACATCCCCCTGGTCCGCAACCGCCGCGGCAGCGATCTCGTTCGCGGAGAGGTGTTCGCTGGGGACGAGCTTCAGCACGTCCAGCCCGCGCACGATCTCCGTTCCGTAGACCCGGTCCCTGTACCAGTAGGCGGACCAGAATCCACCGAGGATTCTGTCATCGGCATCGATGGGGCCGCGGTCGAAAAAGGCGATCTCGACCGGGCTTGCCGAGTCCGTGAAGTCGACGACGGAGATGCCGCCCTGGTACCAGGCCTGCACGAAAATGTCGCGGCCGGGGACCGGGATGATCGAACCGTTGTGCGCGACGCAATTCTCCTCGTCGACCTGCGGCGCCGGCATCTTGAAATAACCGCGGAACTCGAGCTCGCCGTCGATGATGTCGTAGATGGCGTCGGCGCCCCAGTCGAGGGGATCGTAGGCGCGGCAGCGCGGCTGCATGCCACCGCCCCACTCGTCCGTGAAGATCACCTTGGTGCCGTCGTTGTTGAACGTCGCCGAATGCCAGTAGGCAAAGCCCTGGTCGACGACTTCGTCAATACGCTGCGGCTTACGCGGGTCCGAGATGTCGAAGATGATGCCATTGCCCGAACAGGCACCGGCCGCAATGTTCTGCTCGGGGAACACCGTGATGTCGTGGCACTGATCGGTCCGGTAGGTTTCCTGCGTGTCGTCGCCGTGGTCGCCGCCGCGCCAGAGACCCGCGAGAACGCCTGTCTCGGGATCGGCGAAGACGGCCGGGCTGTCGACGATGCGGGCCTTCGACGGGTCATCGACCGGGATCTCGATCACGTCGATGCGGAAGAGTGCCGTGCGCGTATCGCCTGGCGACTCGTCGATGCAGCCTTCGAGCTCTTCTTCGTCGCGCACCGAAGAGGTGCCGGAATTGTAGACGATGATCTTGCCGTCCTCGCCGGGCCCCGCCACCACTGAATGCGTATGCGAGCCGCGGCAGGTCTGTACGGCACCGACCTGCAGCGGTCGCGTGAGGTCGCTGATATCGAAAATACGTATGCCGCGGAAACGATCGGCGCTTATGTCCTCGCTGATGCCTTCGAGCCCGCAATCGACCCGGCCGCGCGTCTCTTCCACCGACATGATAAGGAGATTACCGACGATCGACACGTCGCCCTGCCCGCCCGGGCAGACGATAGAGCTCATCAATGCGGGCACGCCGTCGTCCTGCAGACGATAAACGTTGAAACCGTGGTAGCTCCCGGCAACCAGGACGTCGCCGGCGAATGCCATGTCGGTATTGGCGAAACTCAGCAGCGGGCGGCGCTCGTAGCCCTCGTCCTCTTCTTCCGTCTGCTCCTCGTCTTCGCCCGGAGCTTCCGTACGTTCCTGATCGCCTGACTCCTCCGTGTCCGGCTGCAGTCGCGTCGGCGGGAGCCCGCTCGGGTTGTCCGGGTCGAAGAAGCCGGCCGGCTTGGCAAGCGAAACCACGAGTTCCATGTTCGAGATCGCCTTACCCGCATCGTCGAATCCGGCGGCAAGCCCTGCGCGCGGGTCGGACGACAGGCCGACCAGCAGCACGTTCATGCGCTCGATCTCTGTGCTCTGGCTGTTGGTGACATCGTTCACGAATTCGAACAGCACCGGATCGTAAGCTGCGCCAGGTTGCCTGAGCAGTTCCTCGACCATCGTTACCGCGCCCTCGTGATGCGTGATCATGAGCTGCAGAAACAGCCGGTCGAAGTCGGTGCCGTCGGAGGCCGCAAGTTCCGCCATCTGCTCCGGCGTGGCCATGCCGGCCATTTTATGCGTGGTGTGCATCGCGTCGTGGGCCGTCGGCTCGGGCACGTGCTCACCGCGCTCGCGCAGCCACTGTTGCATCAGTTCAATTTCATCTGACTGGGAGGTGTTGATGCGTCCGGCGACATCGATCAACTCCTGCCGATTCGTCCGATCGGCTACCAGGGCAGCCATCTCCAGCGCCTGGTGGTGATGCGGGATCATATCCTGCATAAACCGTGTATCCGCCGGCGAATAGCTCGTGTTGGCAATCGCGATCGCTTCGTCCGCGGTGAGCTCGCGTGCCGGCTCCCCGGGAGCGCCCGGCAGGACGATCGGCGAATCGGCTGCCGAGGCTGCAGGAATCAGCATCGCAACCAGCAGGGCGAGGCAATGCAAACGGTTCGAGGCTTCAATACTTGCGATCAATGGCACGACTCCTGTGCGATAGACTCCGTATCGCCGGACGCGCCTGCGCCCGGTTGGTGCAATCTACCAGAACGACCGCCAGACGTAATTAACTGCCTCTTGGATAGACGCCGGCGTTGGCATTGCCAGCCAACCTC
>CBFHSG010000008.1:0-170592 GCA_965658465.1 Woeseiaceae bacterium
TCGATCATGTGTTTCCTGAGCGGGATGATGAAGGCAATGCCGAGAAACGCCCCGGCGATACAGCCGAACGTCAGGAGTATCGGATCGAATCGGTCGGCGTAGCCCAGCAGGAAGATAGCCGGCACGGAGAACATCATGCCAGACGAGGCTCCGTTGACGCCGCTGGCAACGGTCTGCACGATGTTGTTTTCGATAATACTGCGCCGGCGCAGGATGCCGCGCAGGATACCGAAGCCGAGAATCGCGGCAAGTTCCGATCCCTCGATCGAGAAACCCAGTATCAGCGCCGCGTACCCGATCGAGACGGCGATGATGACGCCGAGAAACCAGCCAACGCCGACGGCAATCCAGGTTAGTTCGGGGTACGGCTTGTCCGCGTGCGCTGCGATGGTCGAGTCAGCCAACACGACTCTCCTTTATCGTTTTTATTTTGCGGCAGAGATTATCACAGCGGCTCGAGTCGTGCCGCCAGCTGATCCTTCTCCAACACCTCGTGGAATTCCTCTGCAAGCTCGTCGCACATGTCGACCACCGTGTGCCAGGCGCGCACGCGCTCTTCCGGCTCGAAGTTCAGAAAATCACGCCGATCCGGAATCTTGGCGTGCGGCAGCCGCGAGACGAACTCCTTCGAGGGGCTCACGAGAATCGTTCGGTCTACGTTCAACGGATCCGGTTTACGCCAGGACAGTTTCTTGTCGAACCAGCCCGGCACGATGCGATCGATGAAATGCAGGTACAGCGTGAGCCTGTCGGGTACGCTGTGCGGCAGATCGAGGTGGTAGTCGATGACGCCGCCGTCGCGGTAGATGCCGCGCGGCGCACCGGCGATATCGCGCACGCCGGACAGCACCATCGGTATCGATCCTGTCGCAACGATTGCATCCTCGAGATTCGCCTCGGTCAGTTGCACGCGGCTCAGCGGGAATCCGCGCGCATCGAAGAACGGCGGCAGGTCTCGCGGATCGTAAAACAGCACACGATCGAAAAAAGCGCCGAGCGAACGCCGCGTCACGGCATTGAGCGCCGCCGCCGCCAGCAGGCCAGGGACCAGCAATGCCGGCTGTTCGCTGGCCGTGACATGACGGCTGCGCACGGTCATGACGTTGGTCCGAAACACCGGATGGGACAGTATCTCTGCCGTTCCGGACTCGCCGAGCACATAGCGGAGTATCTCGCGGCTCTTCGCGGTGATCTCCTCCCGATCCGGATCATCGGAGTAGGTCTGGCCGAGGTAGGCTTCCTCGAAGCGAGCGATTGCCTCGAGCGGCCTGGCCTGCGCATAGCACGCGAAGCGCCAGGCGCCGATCGACGAGCCGATGAGGTACACGGGTCCACGCAACCCGGGAATGATGGTGTCGGCGACAACCCGGTCCAGCTTGCTCAGCACGAGCCACTTGGCTCCACCCGAAGCGCCCGCCAGAGTCCCCACCATCTCGGGGGAAAATCCGTGTTCCGTGATCGCCTGCAGTGCGCCCGGGCCGGCCCGGAAACTCAGTGACCCGGTCCGCGTCACTCGAATGGATGCCGTTTTACGATCGTCTGTTCACGATCCGGCCCGGTTGAAATGATATCGATCGGTATGCCGGCCAGTTCCTCGATGCGCTTTAGATAATCTCGCGCATTCAACGGCAGATCTTCATAGCGGGTAATACCGACCGTGGACGCCTGCCAGCCCGGCAGTTCCTCGTAAACCGGCCGGCAATCCGCAAATCGGTCGACGACGATCGGCAGGCCGGCAATCGCTTCGCCATCGATCGTGTAACCGACACAGATCCGGATCGTCTCGAGTTCGTCCAGTACGTCGAGCTTGGTGACACACAGGCCCGACACGCTGCTGTTGATGATCGAGCGTTTGAGCGCGACCGCATCGAACCATCCGACCCTGCGCGGGCGCCCTGTCGTGGCGCCGAATTCCGCGCCCACTTGCGCGATGTGCGAGCCGAGATCATCGAACAGCTCCGTGGGAAACGGCCCCGCACCGACGCGCGTGGTATACGCCTTGACGATGCCCAGGATGTAGTCGAGATCGCGCGGACCGAGACCGGTACCCGTGCTCGCGGCTGCAGCCACCGTATTCGACGATGTGACGAAGGGGTACGTACCGTGATCGATATCGAGAAACGTTCCCTGCGCGCCTTCGAAGAGGATGCCGTCTCCGTTGCAGGAAAGCTCATGCAGGATTTGCGTGACATCCGCAGTAACCGGCGCAATCTGCTCGGCCGCCGTCAGCGCGTCCTCGAGCGTCTTGTCAAAATCGACAGCCTCTGCGCGGAAGTAATTCTTCAGGAGAAAGTTGTGATAGTCGAGTATCTCGCCCAGCTTGGCCGCAAATTTTTCGCGCAGGAACAGATCGGACACCCGCAATGCGCGCCGCGAGACCTTGTCTTCGTATGCCGGACCAATACCACGCCCGGTGGTTCCGATGGCGCCGGAACCGCGGGCCTTTTCCCGCGCCACATCGAGTGCGACGTGCGACGGGAGTATCAGGGGACAACCGGGACTGACCTTGAGACGCTCAAAAACCGGAACGCCGTTAGCGACCAGCGCGTTGGCTTCCTCTACGAGCGCATCGAGCGACAGAACCACGCCGTTGCCGATCAGGCACCTCACTCCGTCGCGCAGGATGCCGGACGGAATCAGGTGCAGGACCGTTTTCTTGCCGCCGATAACCAGTGTGTGTCCCGCATTGTGACCGCCCTGGAAACGCACGACCGCTTTCGCGCGATCGGTAAGCAGATCGACAATCTTCCCCTTGCCCTCATCACCCCACTGGGTGCCAATGACGACGACGTTCTTACCCATGACGGTCAGGTCTCTTGTTATTGGTTTAAAGGCCACGCACGGCGAACAGGAGGACGACGCCCGCGATCATTATGACGAGTCCGACCGTGCGCAGGTGATTGTCACTCAGCATGGCCATCTGCGCCACTATCTGCCGGTACTTGCGTGGACCGACAAACGGCACCATGCCCTCGATAATGAGAACAAGCGCAAGGGCCGTCAGGATTTCGGTCCAGGCCATGCCAGCCGGATTATTCGCCGCCCGACTGGTTCAGATAGCGGAAGAATTCGTTATTGGGATCGAGTACCAGGAGATCGTTGGATTTACCCATCGACTGTTTATACGCATTGATGCTGCGGTAAAACGCGTAAAATTCCGGGTCCTTCTTGTAAGCATTCGCGTAAATTTCGGCCGCCTCCGCGTCCCCTTCACCACGGATCTGTTCGCTTTCACGGTTGGCGTCTGCGAGGATAATCGTGCGCTCGCGGTCTGCTTCCGCACGAATCCGCTCGGCTTCGGCGCGACCTTCCGCGCGGAGTTCGGCCGCGGTGCGTGCGCGCTCCTCGTTCATCTGCGCGTACACGGCATTCTTGACTTCGTCCATCAGTTCGACCTGCTTCACGCGAAAGTCGATCAATTCGACGCCGAGGTCCTCCGCGGTTGTCGTAGCAGTCACCAGCATGTCACGCATCAACTCCGCGCGCTCCGCCGAGATTGCTTCCCGTACCGAACGCTTACCGAATTCGGTTACCACCGCGTTCTTGATGATCTCGCCGAGGCGATCGTCGGCAAACAAGAGGCTGCCACCCGTCGAGGTGTAGAAGCGCACGGGATCGACGATTCGCCACTTGACGAAGAAATCGACCTTGAGCGCCTTCTTCTCTGCGGTGAACACGCGGTCCGGGCTGTCTTCTATTGTCAGGATACGCCGCGGGAACTTGCGGACGTTCTGCACCACCGGGATCTTGAAATGCAGACCCGGCTCGTATCCGGACTCGACAACCTTACCCAGCTGCAGCTTGATAGCCAGGTCGCGCTCGTTGACTGTAAACAGTGACAGACCGACTGCAACGGCGATCAGGCCAATAACGACGAATACACGAAACATTGCGTTGCTCATTGCCGCGTCCTCCTTTCCCGGCTCTCCATCTCGAGACGCATCTCCGGCGACGTGGTACGCGACTGCTCAGTGAGACGATCGAGTTCCTGAGCGGACTGTTGCCGGCTGGCGCCCTCAATGAGCTTGTCGATTGGCAGGTAAAGTAGATTGCCGCTGCCCTTCGAATCCAGCAAGACCTTGTTGGTGCTGCCGTAAACCTGCTCGACCGCTTCGATATACAGGCGATCCCGCGTCACTCGCGGCGCCTTCTGGTATTCGGCGAGCAACGCCTCGAATCGCGATGCCTCACCCATCGCATCCCGGGTTACGCGATCCTTGTACGCCATCGCATCAAGCGTGATGCGCTGCGCATCACCGCGCGCACGCGGGATGATGTCCTTGGCATATTTCTCTGCCTCGAGCTGAAAACGCGCACTATCGTTGGTTGCCTTCTGTGTATCGTTGACCGCCGCCTGCACGTCCTGTGGATAGTCGAGATTAATGATCGACACGGATGTAACGGTGATGCCGGATTCGTACTGATCCAGCGTAACCTGAAGCGTGTCGAGCGTGCGTTGCGCGATCCGATCGCGCTCACCGGTTACGAGCGTTTCCAGTTCGCTGGTGCCGATCACTTCGCGGAGCGCACTCTCGGTCACGTCCTGCACCGTCGCCTCCGGGTCGACCACCTCGAAGCTGTATTTCACGGGATCCGTACGCCGGTACTGGACGACCATCTGGATGAATACATACTGCTCATCCGCGGTCAGGATCTCGGTGCGGAACGGGAAGTTCTGTACCGCGTTGGTATTGACGATATCGACGGACTCGATCGGTATCGGCAGGTGCCAGTGCAAACCCGGCATCGTCGTGTCGGTGTAGGCACCGAAGCGCTGGACGACACCGCGCTCTGCTTCGTCCACGCGGTAGACGCCCGTGGCGGCCCACGCGACCAGCAACAATACGATCAGGATGTAGCCGCCCGCGCCGCCGGGCCCGCGGCTACCACCGCTGCCGCCGCCGGCACCGCCGAGAAGACTGCTCAGGCGCCGCTGCCAGTTCTGCACGATCTGGTCCAGATCGTTGGGCTCTTTATTGCCCCTGTTCCAGGGGTCCTTGCCGTTTCCAGGTTCGTTCCAGGCCATAGTTTTACAACTTAGTCTTTGTCAGTGTGTCTATTTCAGATTTGCCGTTGCTGCCGTCTTGATGACCGGCAACGGCTCAAGTAGTTCCGGATCGACGTTCTCGCGTTTCATGAAGCGCTTCAGATCCTGTTCCGCCATTTCCAGTTCCAGCGTCCAGCCGCCCTCTTCGTCCGCCTGCTCGTTCAGCACCGCGCCGAGTTCGAAGAGTCTCGAACGAAGCCGGCCCTGCGACGGTTGCAGGTGGATAAGGCGATGCAGGGTCTTGCGACGCAATCGATCACCGATCGCTTGCAGTAGCAGCGGGATTCCTTCGCCGGTCGTCGCCGACAGCCAGACCGCCCGCCCCTCGCCTTCGCGATTACTCGTCAGGCGCGGAGCACGATCCATCAAGTCGATCTTATTGTACACGCGTATTTGCGGTACACGATCCGCGTCCAGCTGCTTCAACACGGAATTGACCTGCCGGACACGCTGCCAGCGATTCGGATCGCTCGCATCAATCAGGTGCAGGATCACGTCGGCCTCGCGCGCCTCCTGCAGCGTCGAGCGGAATGCGGCGATCAACTCGTGCGGCAGATCCCGCACGAAGCCGACCGTGTCGGCGAGCACGACTTCCGTGCCGTCCGGCAGCGTGAGGCGCCGCACCGTGGGATCGAGCGTTGCAAACAGCTGATCCTGCACGTAAACCCCGGCATTCGTCAGCGCATTGAAAAGCGTCGACTTGCCGGCATTCGTATAGCCGACCAGTGCCACGGTCGGCACTTCCGCGCGCACGCGGTTGCGACGATTCATGGTGCGGCGCGCGTCAACCTGCTCGAGACGCGCGTTCAGCTGGCGGATACGGCGCCCGAGCAGGCGACGATCCGTTTCCAGCTGGGTTTCGCCCGGTCCGCGCAGCCCGATGCCGCCTTTCTGGCGCTCGAGGTGCGTCCAGCCGCGAACCAGCCGGGTCGACAGGTGCCTCAGCTGCGCAAGTTCCACCTGCAGTTTGCCCTCGAAGCTCCGTGCTCTCTGCGCAAAAATGTCCAGAATGAGGCCCGCCCGGTCGAGGACGCGGCACTTGAGTTCACGCTCCAGGTTGCGCTCCTGGCTGGGTGACAGCGACGCGCCGAAGATGACGAGCTCGGCGCCGTTCGCCTCGGCGCTCGCGCGAAGTTCCTCTACCTTGCCTTTACCGATGAAGTAGCGAGGCTCGGGACGTTTACGGGCACTTACGATCTCGTCCACGATAATCGCGCCGGCCGAGCGCGCAAGTTCCCCGAACTCCGAACGCTCGGAGTCATCAGGTGCGCCGTCGGGGCCCGCGTGGACGAGGATTGCACGTTCGCCGCTTTGCGGTCTTTCAAACAAAAGCGACCTCCCGCAACGAGGGTCGCGCTCTGCAGTTAATCGTCACCGTCTCCTGCGTCATCTGGCAAAGGCAGACGCACGTTGCGCGATGGCACCACGGTCGAAATGGCGTGCTTGTAGACCATCTGATTCACGCTGTTTTTCAGGAGCACGACGAACTGGTCGAACGAGTCGACCTGTCCCTGCAGCTTGATGCCGTTGACCAGGTAAATGGAAACCGGAACTTTTTCCTTCCGTAAAATGTTCAGGAACGGGTCTTGCAATGTCTGCCCTTTAGCCATATCGGGGTCTCCTTATTGTTGATTGTTATTTGAACCCGCAAACCGGTGGCGCCGGCGTTGCCCTTGTGCGAAGTTCAGCCTAAGCGTCGTAAAAAGTCTATCACAGGCCGGCCCGGACCAAGCTAATATTCACCGTTCCGGCGCTGCCAGCAGTTTCGATATAGCATCGGCCGCACGGGAATCAAGGGCATCGAAGCTTTTCAGGGCGTTTTCCGAGCGTAACCAGGTAATCTGCCGCTTCGCGAGCTGGCGTGTGGCGGCCAGCGCGCGGCTCCGCGCCTCCTCGAACGAGCACTCCCCGGCGAGGTGCGCCCAGAACTGCCGGTAGCCGACCGACCGCATTGCCGGGCTGTCCCGGTGCAGCCCCGGACGCTGCATCAGGCGGCGTACCTCGTCCAGAAACCCGTCGTCGAGCATACGGTCGAGGCGCTGCGCGATACGCTCGTGCAGCAGCGACCGCGGCTCGACCCTGAGCGCCAGTTTGCGGAAGCCAATCTCCTCAGACGCAGTCGTGGACGCCTGCCATGCCGACAGCGCCCTGCCGCTCAGCCGGTACACTTCGAGCGCGCGCTGTATGCGCTGGCTGTCGTTCGGATTGATACGCGCTGCAGCCGCAGGATCGACCCGCTGCAGTTCCTCGTGAAGCGCGGGCCAGCCGCGCTCCGCCGCCTCGGTATCGAGTGCCGCGCGGATCGCGGCATCGGCGGGCGGCAGTTCCGCCATCCCGGCCGTGAGCGCACGAAAATACATCATCGTCCCGCCGACGAGGAGTGGCGTCCGGCCGCATTGGAAAATCGCCCGCATGGCCTCCCGCGCGTCGCGCACGAAGTCACCCGCCGAGTAGCTGTCCTCCGGCTCCCGGATGTCGATAAGGCGATGCGGCGTCGTCTGCAGCGTCGCCTCGTCGGGTTTGGCCGTGCCAATGTCCATGCCCCGGTAGACCAGCGCGGAATCGACGCTGATTACGTCCATCGGCAAATGCCGGCACAGCTCGATCGCGACCTCCGTCTTCCCGGAGGCTGTCGCTCCCATCAGGCAGATTGCGGTTCGGGTGGTGATCTGGCTGCCTTTACTGGCCGCGCAGGAACAGTCGGTCGAGTTCCGCCATCGAGATAGCGGTCCACGTGGGACGGCCGTGGTTGCACTGATCGGCGCGCTCGGTGGTCTCCATTTCGCGCAGCAGCGCATTCATCTCGACCAGGGACAGCCTGCGGTTCGCGCGCACCGAATGATGGCACGCCATCGTCGCCAGGAATTCGTCGCTGGCATCCTCGAAGCGGCTACTGCTGCCCGCCTCCCCGATATCCGACAACAGGTCGCGCAACAGTGACTCGACATCGGAGTCCTTGAGTAGCGCCGGCACTTCGCGAACGATGAGCGTCGTCGGTCCCGCACGGTCGACGGACAGTCCGAGCACCTCGAGATCCTGCGATGCCTGCTCGACCAGGTCAGCTTCGTTCTCCGCGACCGCGAGCGTCACCGGCACCAGCAGTGGCTGCCGCACGATGGCCCGGTCGTCGAAGCTTTGCTTGAGCTTTTCATAGGTAATGCGCTCGTGCGCGGCGTGCATGTCGACGACGATCAGTCCGTCCCGGTTTTCGGCAAGGATATACACACCGGCAAGCTGCGCGATCGCGAAGCCGAGCGGCGGAACCTCGCCCGGTTCCGTGTCGATCCGCAGCGCTGCTGAGGCGTCGCTGAGGGCGCCGTATCCCGCGAGCGCTTCGCGGACGTTCGCGGGCCCGCTGCGCTCGGCACCTGTCAAAGGCATCGACCGCTGGGAAACTTCCGGGTAGCGGACGATGGACGCGGGCGCCGGCGCGTGACCGCCCGGCCGGGTATCGCGCAGCGCCGTTTCGAGCGTTTGCGAAACGATTCCGTGCACTCGCCGGCCGTCGCGGAATCGAACCTCGTGTTTCGCCGGGTGGGCATTCGCATCCACGCCGGCGGGATCCATCGCCAGGTTGAGCACGTAGGCGGGAAAACGGCCGTGGAACAAGACGTCCCGGTAAGCATGCCGGGCGGCGTGCGCGAGCGTCCGGTCGCTGATGCTGCGCCCGTTGACGAACCAGTATTGCTGGTCCGGCTGGCTGCGATTGTAGGTGGGCAACGCAATCCAGCCCTGCAGCGCTACGCCGTCGGTCTCGCGCTCCAGGTAAATCGACTGCTCGGCAAACGCTTCACCACACAGCCTGGCCAGGCGCGCCAGCTGCTGTTCGTCGCTGCGTGCAGCCGCCAGCTTCAGCACGGTGCGCCGGTTATGCGTCAATGTGAATCCCACGGCCGGGCGCGACAGCGCAAGACGCCGCAGCCATTTCTCGATGTGCCCGAATTCCGTCCTCTCGGTGCGCAGGAAGCGACGTCTCGCGGGCGTGTTGTAGAACAGGTCGTTAACTTCGACCGTCGTCCCGCGTCCGTGGGCTGCGGGCCGCGGACCACTGATTTCGCCGCCGTCTGCCTCGACCTGCCACGCTGTGTCGGCGGCGGCAGACCGTGAGATCAGCACCAGGCGTGCTACCGAGGCGATACTCGGCAGTGCCTCACCCCGGAATCCTAACGATACGACCGCTTCGAGATCTTCGAGGCTTGCGATCTTGCTGGTCGCATGCCGTGACAGCGCGAGGGAGAGCTCCTCCCGATCGATGCCGCTGCCGTTGTCGCGGACACGAATCAGCTTGGCCCCGCCCGCGGCAATATCGATCTGAATATCGTCGGCGCCGGCGTCGAGGCTGTTTTCGACCAGTTCTTTCACGACCGACGCCGGCCGCTCGACGACCTCGCCGGCAGCGATCTGGTTGATCAGGTGGCCTGGGAGTTGCTGGATGGGCATGAGGAATAACGGGCTCTCAAACCCGTCATTTTTTCAAATCGGCGCTGAAATGTCTCGGTCTGTGGCTTCAGCTGCCAGCGTACAACGGAATACTCAGCGTCTGCCCGACCCGGATCCGGTCGCTCGACAGCTTGTTGGCCGCGCGGATCGCGGCTGCGCTGACGTTATAGCGCTTCGCGATTTCCGAAAGCGTGTCACCCCGCGCAATGACGTGTCGCACCTGTTTTGCCGGCACCCGGCGCATTTCCATGGCGATGCGCGTATCGGGCGGAGGGTTCGAATAGAAATAATTGCGAACGCCGGCGAGGATCGCATCGGCAAGCTGCCCCTGATGGCGTTTGTCGCGCAGCCTTTTTTCTTCCGACGGATTCGAAATGAACGCGGTTTCGACCAGGATCGATGGCATGTCCGGCGACTTCAACACGAGGAAGCCCGCTTGCTGCACCGTGCGGCGGTGCACCTTGCCGATGCGCGCCAGTTCGCCGATCACCTTGGAGCCCACGTCCAGGCTCGCGCTCAACGCCGCGCTTTGCGACAGATCGAGCAGCACGGAGGCGAGCACCTCGTCCTTGTCTTCGAGGCTGACACCGCCAACGCGGACGGACGCGTTTTCGCGCTCGGCCAGCTGCCGCGCGGCTTCGTCACTTGCCCCCTTCAATGACAGCGCGTACACGGAGGCGCCATTCGCACGCCGATCGCTGACCGCGTCGGCATGAACGGAGATGAACAGGTCCGCGTTGTTGCGGCGGGCAATCGCCATACGCATGCGGTGATCGACGTAGACGTCGCTGTTTCTAACGAGCACCGCCTTCATGCCGGGTTCCGCGTTGATTCGGGCGGCCAGCGTGCGTGAAATCTGCAGCGCCACGTCCTTTTCGCGCGTCTTGCCGCGGCCGATGGCGCCCGGGTCGTGGCCACCGTGCCCCGGATCGATCGCGACGACGATATCGCGGCCTGGGTGGTAGGACTCGGATGCGGTCTTCACCGCGTGCAGGCTGCCGCTGCGCTGCAGATCGATGACCAGGCGATCGCCGTATTTGCTGTTCGGGCCCGCCGTAAAACTTCGCGAGCGCACGGCCTCATTGAGATCGAGAACGACACGCAGCTGGCCATTGGCGCGCACCGCGCTGCGGATCGAACGAACGGAGCCTGCGCCTGTGGGCATCGCTTTGAGCGAATCCGCGAGCCGGCTCGATTTGAGGTCCACAACCAGTCGGTCGGGGCCGCGCAGGGTGAAGATGTTGTGCGCGGCCGGCCGGCTCAGGTCCAGTACCACCCGGGTCTTGCCGTTTTCAGACCAGATCCGGATATTTTCGACGGTGGATGCCGCCTGCGCTGCCGTGCAGAGCAGGATCAGGACACTACTGACGACAAAACGCGAAATGCGCATCGCGAGGCAACCACCCAAGCCTTGGTTTATGTCGCATCAGTATACGAATTTCGCGGCGAATTCCAACAATATTCTTTTCAAAATTAGCAGGATAAATCGATTTATTAATCCACTGGTTCAGTAGCAGTGCTCGCCTCGAGCCGGGCGACGATGGACTCGCCGTCCGCGCTGAGCGCATCGATCGCCGCGCAGCGCCCCGGATCGTCGTAGCCCAGCTCGACGCGGATATCCGCCTGCGCAGCGATTCCCGGCGCCCGCTCCGGCCATTCGACGATGCGAAAACCCTCGTCGAGCTCCGTCCAGCCCAGGTAACGCAACTCGTCCTCGCTCGATACCCTGTACAAATCAACGTGATAGACCATGCCGCCCGACAGATCGTAGGGTTCCACGAGCGTGTACGTGGGGCTCGGCACCGCGCCCGAATGGCCCAGCGAGCGGATAAGTGCCCGCGCGAACGTGGATTTTCCCGCGCCCAGGTCGCCCTGCAACAACAGCGTCAGACCGGCGGTGCGCGCCGGCAACGCAGCAGCAAGCCGCCGCGCAAGCGCTTCGGTGGCGCCCTCGTCCGGAAGTACCGCCTTCATGGGTTGGCAATGCGCCGCAGTTCGGCAACCAGGTCCGAGGCGATCGTGCCACGCTCCCCGGCCCGTGCCGCCCGGTCGCCCGCACGCGCGTGCATCTCGACGCCCACGACGGCGGACGCCTCCTTGCCGAGTCTCTGCGCGAGCAGCGCGGCAATGATGCCCGTCAGCACGTCGCCCATTCCCGGACTCGACATGCCCGGGTTGCCGGCAGTACAGAGCCACGGGACCTTCTTCTTCGATGTCACCAGCGTATTCGCGCCTTTCAGCACCACGACGCCGCCGTATTTTTCCTGCAGCTTGCTCAACGCAGCCCGCCGGTCGCCCTGCACGGCGGCCGCTCCCTCGCCGATCAGGCGGCCGGCCTCACCGGGATGCGGCGTAATAATACGGCGCTCGCTTTTTGCCGGGGCATCGGCGAGCAGGTTCAATGCATCGGCATCCCATACGCACGGCAGCTCGAGTTCACTGACGGCCGCATAGAGCTGCCGCGACCAATCCGATGTACCGAGGCCGGGGCCGAACGCGATCGCCGTCGCCCGCTCCAGGAGCGGGCCCAGGGAGTCGGCATCCGCAATGCTGTGGCTCATCAATTCCGGCCGTGAGCCGACGATGACCGTTGCATGCGAGGGGTGCGTGGCGATACTCACGAGGCCTGCGCCGGCGCGCAGGGCGGCCTCGCCTGCGAGGCGCACCGCGCCCGGCATGCCTTCGCCGCCGCCGATGATAAGTACGTGGCCGAAGTCGCCCTTGTGAGCGCTCCTCGGCCGGCGTTTCAGGCAGCGCTGCAGAACCCGGCTCGAAATTCGCCGGCTCATGGCCTTGTCGTGCGGCCGGCAGTGTTCCGGGACGTCGAGCCCGTCGAATACGATGGTGCCGCTCAACTCCGCGCCTTCTCCCGCGAACAGTCCTGCCTTGAGGCCGACGAAGGTTACCGTCAGGTCGGCCGCGACAGCCCTGCCCATGACCACGCCGGTGTCGCCATGGACGCCGGTCGGGATATCGAGCGCCATCACGCGTGCGCGATGCGTGTTTATTGCCGTGACGGCCTTCGCGAATTCACCGCTGACGTCGCGCTCGAGACCGCTGCCCAGCAACGCATCCACGAGCAGACCGGCCTCGTCGTCCAGTTCACCCTCCCAGGGTGTGACGATGCCGCCTTCGGCGGCAAAATCCCCGTAGGCGGTCGCCGCATCCCCCGTCAGCGATTCCGGGTCGACGAGGGCGACGACCGATACGACGATCCCTTCCTGCGCAGCCAGCCTGGCGACCACGTAACCATCGCCGGCATTGTTGCCGGCGCCGCAGACCACCTGCCAGCGGCTCGCGTCCGGGAATTGCTCGCGTGCGGCACGGACCGCGGCGGCGCCGGCTCGGTTCATCAATGTATAGCCTGGAATGCCCTCGTCTTCGATCGCGGTACGATCGATCTCGCGTACGGTTGCAACGGAATAGATTTCAACGGGTAAGGAACGCATCGGCACGATTATACTGGCAGTGATGAATGAACGCCGGCAAAGAATCGACGATCCCGCCAGACTCAAATACGACATACGTGACTGGGCGCTCGAACTCGGTTTCCAGCAGGTCGGGGTAAGCGATATCGACCTGGCACAGGCCGAAGCGCGACTGCAGGAATGGTTGCGGGCGAATTTTCACGGTCGCATGGACTACATGGCGCGCCACGGCACCAGGCGCAGCCGCCCCGGGGAACTCGTCCCCGGCACACTGCGAATTATTTCGGCGCGCATGGACTACCTGCCGCAATCGCAGCAAGCGGCAATTGCCCTGCTCGACCACGAACGCGATGCCTACGTGTCACGGTACGCACTCGGACGGGACTACCACAAGGTTCTTCGCGGCCGTTTGCGCGCGCTGGCCCGACGGATCGAGGCACATATCGGCCAATTCGGCTATCGCGTATTCGTCGACAGCGCCCCTGTCCTCGAAAAGGCGATCGCGGAGAAAGCCGGGCTTGGGTGGATCGGCAAGCACACGAACCTCATCAACCGCGATGCCGGCTCGTGGTTTTTTCTCGGCGAACTGTACACCGACCTCCCGCTGCCCACGGACGCCGCCGAGGACTCGCATTGCGGCACCTGCCGCGCGTGCATCGATGTATGCCCCACCGACGCCATTGTAGCGCCCTACAAACTGGATGCCCGGCGCTGCATTTCCTACCTGACCATCGAACTGAAGGAATCGATCCCAACGGAATTCCGCAAGGCGATCGGCAATCGCATCTACGGCTGCGACGACTGTCAGCTATTCTGCCCGTGGAACAAATTTGCACAGCAAAGCGACGAGTCCGATTTCGCGCCCCGGCACGAGCTCGATGCTGCCGATCTCGTGGCGCTTTTCGAGTGGAACGAAGCGACCTGGCTCGCGAGAACGGAGGGCAGCGCTATTCGCCGTATTGGCTATGAGCGCTGGTTGCGTAACATAGCGGTAGCCCTCGGCAATGCGGAATCGTCAGCCGAGGTAATCGATGCGCTGAACAAACGGCGTGATTCAGACTCAAAGCTCGTAGCAGAGCACGTCGCATGGGCGCTGGCTCAGCATGAATAAGAAAACCAGAAAACAGGGGGAGACGATGTTCGAGGCACCAGAGTCAGAGTATCTCGTGCCGTTTGACGGCTCGTTCAGGGTCAGGAAGGCGAGCACCATCGCGCTGACTGAGCGGCATCCGCACAAGGGAAAGCACCGCAAGCAGGCGACCGACGCGCTGAAACAATTGCAGCGTGTCCTCGCGGCCGGCGACCGGCATGCCGTGCTGCTCGTGTTTCAGGCGATGGATGCGGCCGGCAAAGACAGTACGATTCGCGCCGTGATGCAGGGCGTGGATCCGTCCGGCTGCCAGGTTTTCAGCTTCAAAAAGCCGTCCAGTCAGGAACTCGATCACGATTTCCTGTGGCGCACGTCGCGCTGCCTGCCGGAACGGGGCCGAATCGGGATCTTCAACCGCAGCCATTACGAAGAGGTGCTCGTCGTTCGCGTGCATCCGCAGATACTCGCATCGCAGAAGATACCGGGCGAGCTGAACCTGGAGACGATCTGGGACGACCGCCTGCGCTCGATTCGGGAACACGAAGAACATCTCGCCCGCAACGGCACCGTCATCATCAAGTTCTGGCTTAACGTTTCGAGGGATGAGCAAAAACGCCGCTTTCTTGCACGCCTCGACGACCCGTCCAAGAACTGGAAATTCGAGCCCCACGACGTCATCGAACGGCAGCATTGGGACGACTACATGCATGCCTACGAGGAAGCGCTCAATGCGACCTCGCGGCCATGGGCTCCCTGGTATGCGATCCCCGCCGACAGCAAGCCGTACATGCGGGCACGGGTTGCCGAGATAATCATCAATGCGCTCGAGGGCATCGGCCTGCGGTACCCGGAGCCCAGCGAGGAAGACCGGGTCGCATTCGCCGCCGCGCGACAGGAGCTCGAAAACGACCATTAGCCGCGCCGAGAGGGGGGCTCGCTAACCATAATGTGGTCCAGTCGGCGTTTTTCCGCGCGCTGATCCGCCAGAATACACTGGATGGAACAAGTCGTACCCATAGACTCGGACTGCAAGCGATCGCTGCTGCAGGCCCTTGAACTGTTCCAGGGCGTGCGTCCGGAAGACGTTAAGGACCTGTTGCAGCGCTGCGACCGTCGCGACCTCGGCGGCGGCGAACTGCTGTTGTCGCCCGGCGCGAAAAACGAGTACGTTTTCATTGTCTTGTCGGGCAGCCTCAATGTGCATATCGGCTCGCCCGGCGGGCCGATTCTCGCGACGATGGAGACCGGCGCCTGCGTCGGCGAGATGTCGATCATCGAGGACCGGGATCCCTCCGCTTACGTAATCGGCGCAGAAGATACGCACCTGCTCGTTATCCACCAGTCCGTGCTCTGGGAGATGGTGGATTCATCGCATGAATTCGCGAAGAACCTGCTCGTCGTCCTGTCGGAGCGGGTTCGCAGCCATAACAAGGTCATTGCCGACAGCTACGGAGAACTGCGAAAGTTCGAGCGCCATGCGACGACCGATGCCCTGACCGGTCTCGGCAATCGTCACTCTATGGAAGACTCGTTTCCGCGCGAGATCGAACGGTGCAAGAAGAATGACGAGCCGGTGTCGCTGATCATGATCGATGTCGACAACTTCAAGGACTTCAACGACCGTTTCGGCCACATTGCCGGCGACCGCGCGCTCACAGCCGTCTCGCGCATTTTGCAGAAACACTTTCGTCCGCGTGACGTGCTGGTGCGCTACGGCGGCGACGAATTCGCGGTATTGCTGCCGCAGGTGGGCCTGGAGGCCGCGCTGGCGATCGCCGACCGGGTGCGCCGCTCTGTCAGTGGCGAAACAGGCGACGGCAGCGATTCCCTGATTCAGATCCCGGTGCGTATATCCATGGGCGTCGCCGAACTGCCCCCGCAGGGAAACCTCGACAATCTCATCCGGGCGGCTGACGCAGCCCTGTATCGCGCCAAGCATGCTGGCCGCGATCGCGTTTCCAGTTAGATTGTTACGACGATATTATCGATGAGGCGCGCCTTGCCGAGTTGCGCCGCCGCCAGCACGACGATTTCGTCGCAGTCCCGGTCGGGCGGCTCGAGATTTTCGGCGCGCCGAATTGCGACGTAGTCCGGAACGAACCCCGCTGCCCGCAGGGTATCGCGGGCCTCGTTCTCGATAGCCTCGAAATCGCGCTTACCGTTCTGCAGTTCCACGCCGATTGTTTCGAGCGCCGCATGGAGCTGCGGCGCAACCGACCTTTCCGCCTCGCTGAGGTACTGATTGCGGGAACTCATGGCAAGACCGTCCGGCTCGCGTACGGTCGGCGCGGTAATGATCCGGATGGGCAGACTGAGATCCACCGTCATGTGACGAATTACGAGTTGCTGCTGGTAGTCTTTCTGCCCGAAGACCGCAACGTCCGGCTGGACAAGGGCGAACAGGCGCGCAACGACCGTCGTTACTCCGTCGAAATGGCCGGGCCGCGACGCACCACAGAAATTCCGTGTGAGACCCGGCACCGATACCAGCGTGGCCCTCTCGATGCCGAACGGATACACGGTGTCTTCATCCGGCGTGAACAGCACGTCCGCATCGAGCTTCTTCAGGCGCTGAGTATCGCGCTTCAGGGTACGTGGATACTCGTCGTAATCCTCAGCTTCACCGAACTGCGTGGGATTCACGAACACCGTCACGACGACGCGTTCGGCGTGCTGACGTGCAAGTTCGACGAGACTCAGGTGACCCTCGTGAAGATTGCCCATGGTCGGCACGAGCGCGACGTGTTCGTCGTGATGGCGCCAGCCTTCGTGCAACTCGAGCATCTCCTCGCGGGTGCTGACTACTTGCATGGGCAGCGCTCCCGCATCAGGAAAAGCAGTGCTCGGGCGCAGGATAGCTGCGATCCTTGACCGCCCTGACATACGCGCCGATAGCCTCGAGCGGGGACGCCTGCCCGGCCTGAAAATTCTGCACGAAACGCGGCGTCTTTCCCTGTGTAATGTCGAGAATGTCGTACAGCACGAGGATCTGGCCGTCGACATCGGGTCCCGCTCCGATACCGATCACCGGTACCTCGAGGGATTCGCAAATCGACTTGCCCAGTTCACTCGGCACGCATTCCAGCAGGACGATATCGGCGCCGGCATCCTGCAGACGCTTCGCGGCCCTCTTCATGTCCTTCGCCTTCTCCGCCTCCCTGCCCTGCACGCGAAATCCGCCGATCTTGTGCACGGACTGCGGCTTCAGCCCGAGATGCGCGCATACCGGGATATCGTGACGGGCGAGGTGCTCGACGATCTCGACCTGGCCTTCGCCCCCTTCGAGCTTGATCATCATCGCGCCACCCTCCTGCATCATGCGAACGGAGTTTTCGAGCGCCTGGTCGGGGTTCGCATAACTCATGAACGGCATGTCGGCGACGAGAAACGCACGCCGTAGACCGCGTGAGACGGCACGCGAATGGTAGACGACGTCATTGACGGTGACGGGCACGGTGGTGTCGTGCCCCTGGATGACCATGCCCAGCGAATCGCCGACGAGTACCAGATCGACACCTGCAGCATCGACCAGCACGGCAAAGCTCGCGTCGTACGCCGTCAGGCAGGCGATCGGTTCGCCCTCTGCTTTCATCGTGCGCAGCGTCGAGACGTTGACCGGCGGCTCCGGCATGCCCCTTTGCTCAAGCTGGGTATACATCAATATCTCTCCGGGGGTCGCCAGGGATTGACGCAGTCAGGCCAGCGCGGCGGCTGATGGGTTGAAGAAGTGCCGGCCACCCGTTGTGCGCTCGATCTGGCGAAATAGCTGCTCGTAATCCGCATCATTGCTCACAGGGTCGATCTGCGACGCATTAACGATCAGAAGCGGACCGTCGTTATACGCGTGAAAGAAGCGCGCGTAAATATCGGTCAGCTGCTCGAGGTAGGCCCTGTCGATCAACTTCTCGAAACCGATGCCGCGGCGCGCGATACGCTCGAAAAGCACATCCACGGATGCCTGCAGGTAAATCACGAGATCCGGCACCGGTGCTTCGACCGCCAGCTTGTCGGCAATCTGCTCGTAGAGCGCCAGCTCGTCTGCATCGAGATTGAGCTCGGCAAACAGTTGGTCCTTTGCGAACAGGTAGTCGCAGACTCGGACCGTGGTAAACATGTCGGTCTGGCGGAGTTGTTCGATTTGCCGGGCCCTCGAGAACAGGAAAAACATCTGCGTGGGCAATGCCGCCGACTTGCCCTCCCGGTAAAAGCGCTCTAGAAAAGGGTTCTCGAGCGCTTCTTCGAGTAACAGTTCGGCGGACAGGCTCTGCGCCAGCCGCTTTGCAAGCGCCGTCTTGCCCGCACCGATAGGTCCCTCTATGACGATATGGCGAGGGCTGCCGCTCGCTTGGCTGGGACTGCGTGTCGACACAATGGCGTTCCTGTCAGGCGATTTTCGAAATGCGCGGCTCGCTGTCGTTAACCGGCAGGTCGCCCAAGCGCCCGAGACCAGGAATTTCCAGGTCGGGCGCAATTTCACGTAACGGCAACAATACAAAATTTCGCGAAGCGATGCCCGGATGGGGCACCGTGAGGTCCGGCTCGTCGATCGAAAGGCCGTCGTAGACGAGCAGGTCGAGGTCCAGGACGCGGGGACCCCAGTGGATTTCGCCGCGCTCACGACCGCGGGCGCACTCGATCGACTGCAACTCCTCGAGGAGCTCGCGCGGGGGGAGTTTGGTCGTGAGCAGCGCTGCGGCGTTGACGAAATCGGGTTGCTCTATCCCCCCGAGCGGTGCCGACCGGTACAGCGAGGACCTGGCAACGAGCGTCGTGTCTTCGATAGCCTTGAGCATGCCGAACGCCGTCTCGATCTGGCGTGCAGGGCCGTCGAGGTTGCTGCCGAGACCGACAAGAACCTCCACGACGGCAGAGGTCACGATGACTGCCCTGCCCTGGGCCGGCGCCTGCGGCGACGGCTGCGGCCTTTTGCCCGCGCCTTGGGATGAATCTGAAACGTCTCGACCCGCTCGTCCGGCGACTGCTTTTGCACATCGGTCCAGAAGCGCGCGACTTCCGGGTCGAACTGGCCGGCTTCGGCCAGCAACATCATGAAATCATAGGCGGCGCGGAAACGGCGGTGCTCCAGCAGGTTCAATGCCCGCTTGCCGCGCGTCGTCGTGAAGCGCGGCTGCAGGGCGATCATCTCGCGCATGGGCACCGTGAAGCGCCGCGGTATCGATACGCGCCGCTGCTGCTGTCCGGCAAGCTCGTATGACGCGAGGCTGAGCGCCTGCGATTCCGACATTTTTTCCTCGGCGCGCAGATCGGCAGCGAGGCGCCGCGCCGGCGCCCAGAAAAACACCCCCAGCAGGAACATCGGCGTTACCGACAAGCCCTGCGCGACCCGTTTGTCCGTATTTCTCAGCGCCGCGCACACGAAGTCGGCGAATGCGGCGTCCTGCTCGATTTCCTGGTCGGTCGCCGGGAACAGCTCCGCGAACAAGCCGTATTCGCGCAGCATGTCGTACGTGCGCTCCGCATGCCCCGTCTGGAACAGCTTGAGGAACTCGTCGAACAATCGCGCAGCCGGGACGTTCGTCAGCAGGTCCGCCTGGCTGCGGATCGCCTTGCTGACGGACTTGTCGACGGTGAACTCGAGTTTTGCTGCGAATCGCACAGCACGGAGCATGCGCACCGGGTCCTCGCGGAGCCGCTGCTGCGCATCGCCGATCAGGACGATGTGCTTTTGCTCGATGTCCTCGACGCCACCCACGAAATCCCAGATGCTGTGATCGGCGATGTTGTAGTACAGCGCATTACAGGTGAAATCGCGGCGCCAGACGTCCTCCTCGATGCTGCCGTAGACGTTGTCACGAATGATACGGCCTTCGTCGTCGTGCGCATGATCGTCGTCCACGTGATTCGCGGCCGCACGAAAGGTCGCCACCTCAATGATTTCGCGGCCGAATCGCACATGCGCGAGCCGGAACCGGCGCCCGATGAGACGGCAGTTCGAGAACAGCGCGCGTACCTCGTCCGGCGTCGCGTTGGTCGCCACGTCAAAGTCCTTCGGGTGCAGTCCCACCATGGCATCGCGTACACAACCGCCGACCAGAAATGCCTGATAACCGGATTTGTGCAGACGGTACAGTACCTTCAGCGCACTCTTGGAGAAATCGTCCCGGGAGACGCCATGGGCTGAGCGGGGGATGATTTTGGGACCTTTCGATGCAGGTTTCCCGGTGTTCTTCAAATGATTTCCGCTTGAGGATTCAATATGCGGCCGTATAATAGCAGCCCCTGCCCTGCCGGGGCAGACAAAAAACAGCATCCCCGCTCCCTTCGTCTAGCGGTTTAGGACGCCGCCCTCTCACGGCGGTAACAGGGGTTCGAATCCCCTAGGGAGTGCCAGACAAATAAAAAGGGGCCACAAGGGCCCCTTTTTATTTGTCTGGCTCTTCCTTTGGAGGAAGCGGACCGCTGGTTCGACAAAACGCGTCAGCGTTTTGGACGCCGAAGGCGCGAATCAATCCCCGCCGCCTGCGATCACTACATCCGACCTTCAGTCACGAATCTTCCCGGAACGAATATTCCTGGTGATGTACACACGAGCATCGTCGCACTCGTCAATGTTGCCGAAGATTTCCCTGGACGCATCGCGTCCGCCGCCGTTCGCAAACTTTTCAACGTCGGATCCAACTTCTTCAAAATTCGGGTAAGCGAACACGACTTTGTAGTCAAACTCGGCATCGCCGCCGCCGAACATCGGCATCCAGTGGTAATAGGCAGCCTTCGATCCCGACTTCGCAAGGTAATCCGCCCATTTCAGTTCGGCTGCCTTGACGTCTGCGTACCGGTGACCCTCGTTGAGTTTGCAATCCATCATGGTGATGAAACCTGACTCAGGCGCATTACCACCCGAGGGCGCTTTGTACATGGCGGAAGAGTACGCAACGTGCGCAGCACAATCGACAACCTTTGCGAATGCTCCAGCTAATTCCTGACCGTTCGAAATCCAGTTTTGCAACCCTGCCCCCATGGCATTTCCATCCCGGAAAGCGCCCAGCCAGAGTATGTCGAAGTCCTGTTCGCTGGTATAGAAAAATGGCGTCAGCAACCAGGCAGCATAATTATCCATGTCACTGTCATTCGAGAACTCGTTCCATCGTTCGATCACTTTGTCCAGGTCCGCGTTGCTCTTGCCTTCCTGAAACTTGCAGGCATACAGTTCGACCGGCACGATCTTTCCCATGCCATCGGCACTGACCTGGGCCAGACTCGGCGCAGATGCCAACAGCAACCCGGCAACGGCCGAGCACGTTATGATTTTTATACTGCTCATGATTTTCCCCAGTGTTAATAGTTATTGTTGTATGGCCGCTGGCCAATAAACCCGTCGCTCCTGCCTGTTAGTCGCAGGGTACTTCGCAACCGGCCATTACAGGCTAATAGCGGCCGTTAACCTTGAGTATATAGGAAGGCAAGCCCCAGGGGCGGAAAGCCGTCGCTCGATACTGGGGAATGGCGGCTCGCATTGAAACCGGGCATTCACTAATTACGCCAGGACACTTACTTGCGCGACGACCAATAGCGGTTTCACGATTCTGACGGCCTGGCGTTCCAACTCCGCTTCATAACGATCCGCAGCAGAAGCGTCGCTACCGCTGAAACAATACTCACGGGTAGGTTGCCGTCCATTAGCAGCAACACTATTAATGCTGATAACTCGGGTTGGGCAGGCCCTCGGTCTCAAACATGAGCCCCTCAACGAAGGCTTGATATTCGGGATAGAAGAGTTCCCGGCGGAGCGACCAGTTGATGAACTCAGTGTTGGCGTTACTAGCCGTTTCCGACCTCATTGCGCTGGTGTTGTCGGTAACCTGAATCCCAACGTAGACCAACGAAATCACAAGACACTGAGCAGGCTACCAGATCAGGAGAATCAGAATCGCCCCGCCTGGAAATCCATGATCGCCTGGCGAATTTCGTCCGCCGTGTTCATGACGAAAGGCCCGTAGCGCGCGACGGGCTCATTCAGCGGTTTGCCGCCCACCAGGATGACGCTTGCCGCGTTGTCAGTGGCGACAGTGACCGACGAACCCGATCCCAACAGGGCGATATTGCCGCGCGGAACAGACATGCCTCCCTCCACGCCGACGCGTACGTCACCCACATAAGAGTACGCGAACACATTGTGGCTTTCGGGGGTGGGAATCCGCAGCTCTGCCGGGCCTTCGCAGCGCACATCGAAATAAAACGGCTCAGTTGCAACGCCGGATACCGGACCTTTGATCCCGTCGAGATCTCCGGCGATAACTCGCACCACCGCGTTGTCGCCGATGCGCGTTTCCGGCACGTCGCTCGCGGGTATGTCCTGGTAACGCGGCTCGACCATCTTCTGCCCCGCCGGCAGGTTGACCCATAGCTGGAAGCCCCACATGAGGCCGTCTTCCTGCTGCGGCATCTCGGAGTGAATGATCCCGCGCCCGGCAGTCATCCACTGCACGCTGCCTGGTCCAAGCAGCCCGGTATTGCCTTTGTTGTCGCCGTGTTTCATTGCCCCGGCCAGCATGTAGGTCACGGTCTCGAAGCCGCGGTGCGGATGGTCCGGAAACCCGGCGATGTAGTCATCCGGGTCATCCGAGCGAAACTCATCGAGCAGCAGGAAAGGATCGAAATGATCGAGTTGTTCGGTGGCGATAACGCGCGTCATGCGCACGCCGGCACCGTCCGTCGCAGGCATGCCGGACAGGACTTTCGTCACCCCACGGTCGTCTGCAGTTGTCATCCGGTCAGGATAGCATGGCACAATCGTCTCGCCCCTGGTTCGGAGCATACGGCATGGTGCCACCAGACCTCTCGATTCGCGACGCAACGCCGGCGGATGCCGGGATCATCGCGGACTTTAACGCCCGCCTGGCTCTCGAAAGCGAAGGCATGCGACTCGATCCCGATCTCGTTGGCCCCGGCGTCAGGTCGATGCTCGGCGATCAATCCAGAGGCCGCTACTGGGTGGCGGAAACCAAAAGCAAGGTCGTCGGCCAGATCATGGTGACCTACGAGTGGAGCGACTGGCGCAACGGTATGATCTGGTGGATTCAGAGTGTTTACGTGCATGGCGATTACCGGCGCTGCGGCGTATTCTCCGCGCTCTACCGGCATGTCGAGTCGCTTGCGCGACAGGATCCGCAGGTGTGCGGGATACGACTGTACGTAGAAAACGAAAACGAGCGGGCGCAGCGGGCCTACAAATCGCTGGGAATGAACATGACGGATTACCGGGTCATGCAATCGATGTTTACAGGGGAAGAGTGATGCTGAAAGCAGGCCGGAAAGCGCCGGAGTTCAAGCTGGAAAATGACAAGGGCCACGAGGTATCACTCAGCGAAATGCTGAAGAACGGCCCGCTTATCCTGTATTTCTACCCGGCCGACTTCACGCCGGGCTGCACGGCGGAAGCGTGCTCCATCCGCGACATTCACTCCGATATCCAGTCCGTGGGCCTGCAGGTCGCGGGCGTGAGCCCACAGGATGCCGACAGCCATGCGCGTTTTCGCGACAAGCACGATCTGCCTTTCGAACTGCTGTGCGATCCGGACAAGGTTGCCGCCAAGCTCTACGACGTGGACGGCCCGTTCGGCGTCGGCGTCCGGCGCAGCACCTTTCTCATCGGGCAGGACGGCACCATCCACGATGCGGTCCAGGCGGACCTGCGTATCGGCCGCCACGAGGATTTCATCAAGAACGCGATCGCGCTGCGGCAGAACGACGGCTGACTATTCGCCCGTCACCGTAACGACGACCGTGCGGCGATGGCCGCGATGCCTGTGCTCCCACAGGAAGATACCCTGCCAGGTACCCAGGGCACAGCGGCCCCCGCTCACCGGGATATTCAGGTCCGACTGCGTCAGGACGCTGCGCACGTGCGCGGGCATGTCGTCGGGGCCCTCGGCGGTGTGCGTAAACATCGGGTCGCCGTCCGGCACCTGCCGCGACATGAAGGTCTCGAGGTCGCGCAATACCGCGGGGTCTGCATTTTCGCAGAGCATCAGCGAGGCGCTCGTGTGGCGTATGAAAACGTGGCACATGCCGGTGCGGATCCCGGCCTGACTCACGATCGACTGCACGTCAGCGGTCAGATCATGCGTTCCCCGACCGCGCGTATCGACCTGGATTTGTTGCTGGGCGAGCATTCCGGTTCAGCGCTCAGGATGCCTTCGGCTGCGGCGCATCGTCCGGGACATAAGGTTCGCCGTAACGAAGCCGGATCGTCTTGGTCTTGCCGAACCACGGTATCGAAATGATGTAAATGTTGTCGTACTCGTCCTCGGCGATCGGCGGCACGCGCTTGCTGGCACCGAGGTTCGCGATCAGCACCGGCAGCGTGTTGCTGTGCGCGACCACCAGGATGATCTTGCCCTTGTGCTTCTTGAGGATGCTCTCGAGGATCGGTTCCGTATCGCCCACGTCGTAGGTGTTGACCGGCAGGTCGAGGGCGTCGGCGACCGCCTGGGCGGTTTCCCGGGTGCGGCGCAGCGGCGTGGAATAGATGGCATCGACACCCTGTATCACGTCGGCGTCCACGAGCTGCCTCGCCAGCTCGGCCGCTCGCCTCTGGCCGGCCGGGCTAAGGCCCGGGTCGTCGGCGGGCGCGGCCGCCTTTTCTGCATGGCGGACGAAAATGATCGTAGTGGTAGCCTGGGACTCGAAAAACCAGGCCAGCCCGATCGCGATCGCCGTGTAGATGATGATGACCTGAATGCGTCGCCGGCGACGCCGCCGCTTGCGATCCTGATCAGACATGTCATTGCGCATGGAACGCGACTTTACGAGGTTTTTCGGGCTTTGACTACGCCCGATCAGCGCGGCGGGTCTTCCTTCTGCTCGACCACGACATGGTATTCGCCCTCGATGGTTTGCTGCGCGACGCCCGCACGCTCACGACCCCGCGCCCGAAATGCAGGATCCCTGGCCAACTTGCGGCGAAGCCACCACAAGCGGATGCTCACGACGGCGGCCAGCACCAGGAGCAGCGAACCCACGATCATGAACGCAAAGAAACCAACGACAATCGATGCTGCAATCACGAGTGAGCCGACAATGATCACCAGCACACTGGCAATCGGATTGCCTGCCTGAAACCCTCTGTCCAGTGACGAATACCTCACTTACTGTCCCTTTACCTGCCTCTATCTGCAGATTTCCTGGTGTAAAAACCCTCGAACCACGGCTCCCAGGTTGCACCGTCGTCGTTCGACTGCTCGAAGAATTGCCTTACTCGACCGTCGGGCAGCGGCGTCCACAACCCTCGAAACGGCGCCGTCTGCCCCGTGCCGATATAGTGGATTGTACCGCGCAGCCGCATGCCATTGTCGGTCAGGCCACCGCGAATGTCGATCTGGTAGCCACCCGCAGCATGCCAGATCTGCACCCACTCATCGGTAATCTTGTCCAGGTAGTTGATGCTCATGCCGCTGCTGCCCTGCGCGCCTTGCCAGCGTTCGACGAGCACGCAGCCGCTTTCCTCGGGCGTTATCGCATTTTCACCGGCAAGCGTTCCCTTGCCGTCGTGAACCTCCCACTCGCCGACCCAGAAATCGAATTCGCGAAACCGCTCATCCTGCTCACACGGCGAGGTCTTCGTTTGGGCGGCCTCCGCGTCTTCCGCGCCGGTTTCAGCCGTGGCACACAGCGGCAGCAGGAATGAAATGAAAATTATCTTTTTTATCAGTAGCTTCATAATTTTTCTTCGGGCCAGTTATGGGGAAAAAACCACCTTGTACGGTAGTCAGACACGTCGGATACCGCTGGGTTCTCCCAATATCACGGGCGCCGTGTTGAATCGCAACGGCGCTGCAAGCACAATGCCCGCGCATAGCTGCGACGGACGGCGCGAGTCAATGCACTGGTCAATGATGACCGAACGCAACAATTTGGAGAGGTGGCAGAGCGGTTGACCAATCGGCAGGATTGCCGATTGGGACGCGCGCAGCGCGCCCGGAGGGCGAGCGCCAGGGACGGCGCGAGTCAATGCACTGGTCGATGATGACCGAACGCAACAATTTGGAGAGGTGGCAGAGCGGTTGAATGCACTGGTCTTGAAAACCAGCAAAGGTTTGTAGCCTTTCGTGGGTTCGAATCCCACCCTCTCCGCCAGAAAAATAAAAAGGGCCCTTGTGGCCCTTTTTGTTTTTCTCGCCGAGTGTGGTTGAGGACTTCGAACCCTGTTCGACGGGCGCAGCGGCGCAGCCGCATGCCCGGTCGCGGAGCGACAATCCCGTCCATGGCACTAAAGGTCAGTCCGCGATCACCGGGACCGCACGTCCGGGCGAAGCGTGCGGACTGCCCTCTCGGGCCGCCGCGCTCGGACGGCCTGCCGGAAACCGCCCTTTACGTCCCCCGGCTTGGGCCATGGGCCGGATTGGCAGGGACGATCTGGACCGGTTACCCTTCCGCCGGTACGAGACGCTTCTAGACGGAGGACATTGTGGCAACGGTATTGGTAACAGGCGCGAACAGGGGAATCGGACTGCAGCTCTGCAAGCAATTCGCCGCCCGCGGCGACGATGTGGTCGCCGTCTGCCGCGAGACTACGGACGAACTATCGGCGCTCGGTGTCCGCATCATCGACGGGATCGATGTCGGCAGCAGCACGGCCGTCGAGACACTGCGCCAGGAACTGGACGGGTTGCAGATCGACATACTGGTCAACAATGCCGGGATACTCCTGCGCGACGCGTTCGGCGAGATCGACTATGACGCCATGACCGAACAGTACCGCGTCAACACGCTCGGGCCCTTGCGGGTCACCGAGGCGCTGGCCGACAACCTGCACGAAAGCTCGAAGGTCGCCATCGTGTCCAGCCGTGTCGGCTCGATCGAGGACAATGGTTCGGGCGGCAACTACGGCTACAGGGCCTCGAAGGCCGCGGTCAACATGGTCGGCACGAATCTCATGCACGAGCTGCGGCCGCGCAGCATTGCCGTCGGGATACTGCACCCCGGGCTGGTCGCCACGGACATGACGGGCGGCAGCGGGGTCGCCCCTGCCGACGCCGCACGCGGCCTGATCGAACGCATCGACGAACTTTCGCTCGAGAACAGCGGCGGCTTCTGGCACGCTGAAGGCTATACCTTGCCCTGGTAGTGCTAGAATCCGGGCAGCTGATTATCAGGGAGATACATTCATGCAGGACAATTTGAGCTATCAGGCTCCGGTAGCGGGGCTGTCGGCCGAAGACCGCTCGCAGTTCATCTGGAAATGCTACGCGCATGTCATCGGAGCGATCCTCGCCTTTGCCGGGATCTCCGCCTACCTGTTTAGCACGGGCATCTCGGAGCGTATTGCCGCGCCGATGCTCGGCAACTGGCTCCTCGTCCTCGGTGCCTTCATGCTCGTCGGCTGGGGCGCGTCGCACACCGCCCATCGCGTCAAGTCGACCGGCGCCCAGTATGCGGCGCTGGCTGTTTTCGTGTTTGCCGAAGCGATAATTTTCGCGCCATTGCTGTTCGTCGCCGAACTGAAGGCGCCGGGCACGATCGACAGCGCCGCCGGCGTAACGGTCCTCGGCTGTATCGGTCTGATTGCCACGGCGATGATCACCGGCAAGGACTTCTCCTTTTTGCGCGGCCTCCTCGTATGGGGTTTCTTCGTGGCTATCGCGCTCATTATCGCCAGCGTCCTGTTCGGCTTCGAACTCGGCACGTGGTTCTCGGTGGCGATGATCGCGTTTGCCGGTGCAGCGGTGCTGTACGACACCTCGAATATCCTGCACCACTACCCGCAGGACAAATACGTGGCGGCGTCCCTCGAACTGTTCGCGTCCATCGCGCTCATGTTCTGGTACGTGCTGCAGCTCTTCATGAACCGCGATTAGGGCGGGCGTCTCAACCGCCGATCACCTCGAGACCGCCCATGTAGGGCCGCAACACGTCCGGGACGCGAATGCTGCCGTCCGCCTGCTGGTAGTTCTCCATCACGGCGATCAGCGCGCGGCCGGCGGCGACGCCGGAGCCGTTGAGCGTGTGAATGAGCTCCGGTTTACCGGTCTCGGCATTTCTCGCGCGCGCCTTCATGCGGCGCGCCTGGAAGTCGTTGTAGTTACTGCAGGATGAAATCTCGCGGTAACGATCCTGTCCCGGCAGCCAGACTTCGATGTCATAGGTCTTTGTCGACCCGAAGCCGATATCGCCCGAACACAGGATGACGACGCGATACGGCAGCTCCAGCCTCTGCAGGATAACCTCCGCGTGGCCGGTCAACTCCTCGAGCGCGTCCATCGAGGCTCCTGGCGCCACGAACTGCACGAGTTCGACTTTCTCGAACTGATGCTGTCGAATCATGCCGCGCGTGTCCTGTCCGTGAGAGCCCGCTTCCGAGCGGAAACACGGCGTGTGCGCGACATAGCGAACGGGTAACGCATCGGCCTCGAAAATGACGTCAGAGGCGAGGTTGGTTACCGGCACCTCGGCCGTCGGAATAAGGTAGAACGGCGGCTCGTCCGTCGTCTTGAACTGATCTTGCCCGAACTTGGGCAGCTGCCCGGTGCCGATCAGCGCCGGCGTCTTGACGAGATACGGCACGTAGGTCTCAGTGTACCCGTGCTCGCTCGTATGCGTGTCGAGCATGAACTGGATCAGCGCACGCTGCAGCCGCGCCAGCTGTCCCTTCATGACGACGAAGCGGGCGCCGGATATCTTGCTCGCCGATTCGAAATCGAGCTCGCCGAGGTTCTCGCCGAGTTCGATGTGGTCGCGTGCCGCGAAATCGAGCTGTGGCGGTTTGCCCCACTGTCGCACCTCGGTGTTGTCTTCTTCACTGTCCCCGGTCGGCACATCGTCAGCCAGCAGGTTGGGCAGGCCCAGCTCGATATCCCGCAGCTGACCCTGTACTTCCTGCAACGCCTTCTCACCAGCCTCGAGCCGGTCACCGAGATCCTCGACGGCGGCGAGCAACGGCTCGATGTCCTCACCCTGTGCTTTCGCCTTGCCGATACGCTTCGCGCTCGCGTTGCGCTCGCTCTGCAGCTGTTCGGTTTCGACCTGCAGCGCCTTGCGGCGCTCCTCGAGCGCGAGGTAGGCATCAGTGTCGAACTCGAAGCCACGGCGCGCAAGATTCGCCGCCACGTCCGCCGCAGACTGCCGGAGAAGTTTGGGATCGATCATTTTGCTTCCTGTTTTTTTCGTTCGCGTGCGCGGCGCTCGATATCCTCGAGCTTTTCCTTGATACGGATTTCCAGGCCGCGCGCGACCGGATGATAATACTTCGCCGCCGGCATGTCCTCGGGAAAGTAAGACTCGCCGACAGCGAGCGCATCGGCCTCGTCGTGCGCATACCGGTAACCGTCACCGTAGCCGAGTTCCTTCATGAGCTGGGTTGGCGCATTGCGAAGATGCAACGGCACCTCCAGCGAGCCGTGCTCCACGGCGTCACGCGCGGCGGCTTTGGCGGCCGTGTACACGGCGTTGCTCTTCGCAGCGCAGGCAAGGTAGACCACGGCCTGGGCCAGCGCGAGTTCGCCTTCCGGGCTGCCGAGACGCTCGAGCACGTCCCACGCATTCAGCGTCAGCTGCAGCGCCCTGGGGTCCGCATTGCCGATATCCTCGGAGGCAACCCGTATCATGCGGCGCGCGACATACAGAGGGTCGCAGCCGCCGTCCAGCATTCGCATCAGCCAGTACAGCGATGCATCCGGGTCGGACCCGCGCACCGACTTGTGCAACGCCGAGATCTGGTCGTAGAAGTATTCACCCTGCTTGTCGAAGCGCCGCCGCCCGCCGCTGACCACTTCCTTCGCCACGGCTTCGCCGATGCGCCCCTCAGCTGCGAGGTCTGCGGCCAGCTCGAGGAAATTGAGCGCGCGGCGGGCGTCCCCGTCAGCCGCGGCCACGATCAGGTCGAGCGCCGCTTCGTCTGCCGAGATTCCGGCCCCGGGACCCCGGTCCGGGTCGGCAAGCGCCCGGTCGAGCACGGCCCGCAGGTCGGCAGGCTCGAGCATCCTGAGCACATAAACCCGCGCACGTGACAACAGCGCGTTGTTGAGTTCGAACGAAGGGTTCTCGGTCGTGGCACCGATGAACGTCAGGGTGCCGTCCTCGACGAACGGCAGGAAAGCGTCCTGCTGCGACTTGTTGAAGCGGTGCACTTCGTCAAGAAACAGCACGGTCCCGCGTTGGTGCATGTCCCGGTACTGACGCGCCTCCGCGACGGCCGAGCGAATATCCTTGACGCCCGCCATGACCGCGGACAGTCCGATGAAATGCGAATCCGTGGATGCAGCGATGAGACGCGCCAGCGTCGTCTTGCCGGTGCCGGGCGGTCCCCAGAAAATCATCGAGTGCGCGCGGCCCTGCTCGATCGCCCGACGCAGCGGCTTGCCTTCTTCCAGCAGGTGCACCTGCCCCGCGAATTCATCCAGTGACGCGGGGCGCATCCGGTCGGCCAGCGGGCGATCCGCAACCTCGGGCTGCTTGCTCGCGAAAAGGTCAGTCAACGCCTGTGCCCGCCTCCCGCGTCGCGTACCAGTTCTCGAAACGCTGGCTCCAGCCGCCGGCGCCGGCCAGGCCGATCAAAAGACCGATGATAACGCCGGCGACGTCGGCGCCGACATCGAACAACTCGGCAGAGCGGTAGCCGACCATGCGTTGGCACAGTTCGATGAGGATGCCGAAGCCCACGAGACCCGCCGCGATCCGCCAGTAGGCATCGCGCCGGTATTGTCCGGCAAACCAGACGGCGAGGAAGGCGAATGTCAGCAAGTGCGCCCACTTGTCCAGGTGGTCGACCCAGCTCTCGATACGCACCTGGTCCGGCCAGAGCCAGACCGCCGGCATCACGGCACTGGCGAGAACGATCAGAAGCAACGCCGCGCTCACGGCTTGCCAGCGAAGCGCATGGCGCAGCGGCAGCATCAGTCGGCCGAGACCTTGGCGGCAACCGGCTTACCGACGACATCGACGCCGTCCGGAACAGCAAACTCGAAGCGAGCGGCGTCGATCGGTTCGTTCACGACCACGTTCTCCAGCACGACTACGGTCGTTTGCTCGAGATTATCGAGAAACACCATGCGGCTGAGCCGGCCATTTTCGAAACCGAGTTCCACGCGCCGGAATCCGCTGTCCGTATCCACGGGCAGGAGCCTGACCCAGGTCAACCCGCTTTCCACGAAACTGCCGCCATGCTCGAACTGGTCCATCGCCTGGCCCGATCCGCCGAGCAACAATGCCGGCGTATTCGCAAGCGCATCGGCCTGCGCTTTGACAGTCACCTGTTCGAGGTCGACGTCATAACTCCAGATATTGGTGCCGTCCGCAACCAGCCATTGCTCGTACGGCTCCTCGTATACCCAGCGAAAGCGGCCGGGCCGCTGAATCTCCAGCGTGCCGCTCGTCGTCTCCAGCAGGCGGCCGTCGGGATCAATGAGCGATTGCTCGAAATCGCCGGAAAAAGTAACGACGTCGTTGACGAATGCGTTGACGAGGGCCTCACCGTCGTCAGCGATGGTCTCCGCAGCATGAACCGCGCCAATCAAAAGCAGTCCGGCAATCAGGTAGCTCAAGTGTCTCAATTCAACTCAGTCCTCGGCAGCTGTGGCCGGCACGAGAATCTCGCGCGTCCCGTTCGGCTGAAGCGGACCAACAAGACCCGCAGCTTCCATCGATTCCACCATGCGTGCCGCGCGGTTGTAGCCGATCTTCAGGCGCCGCTGCACACCTGAAATCGATGCCTTGCGCGTTTCCATGACGACCTGCACGGCCTGGTCATACAAGGGGTCCTGTTCCGCGTCCGCGCTATCGAGCGGGGCCGGATCGATCCCGGTCAGCCCTGGTGTTGGACTCGCGGGACCCTCGAGAATTTCATCGATATAGCGCGGCGTGCCGCTCTTCTTGAGGTGCCGGACTACCGCGTGAACCTCGTGATCGGCAACGAAGGCGCCGTGGACGCGCACCGGCATGGAGGTTCCCGGCGGCAGGTACAGCATGTCGCCGTGGCCGAGCAGGTTCTCCGCGCCCTGCTGGTCGAGGATTGTGCGGGAATCAACCTTCGCCGACACCTGGAACGCGATACGCGTCGGCACGTTCGCCTTGATGAGACCGGTGATCACGTCCACGGACGGCCGTTGTGTCGCGAGCAGCATGTGGATGCCTGACGCGCGCGCCTTCTGGGCCAGCCGTGCAATGAGTTCCTCGACCTTCTTGCCCACGATCATCATCATGTCGGCGAGTTCGTCGATGATGACGACGACAAACGGCAGCGGTGTGAGCGTCGGATGCTCGACCGGCTTCTCCTCGTCCTCGAACGGCGGCGGCGTAAACGTCGGGTCCTTGATGGGTTCGCCGGCGGCAATCGCTTCGTTGACCTTGCGGTTGTAACCGCCGATGTTGCGCACGCCGAGCGCGGCCATCAGTCGGTAGCGCCGGTCCATCTCGGCGACACACCAGCGCAGCGAGTTGGCCGCTTCCTTCATGTCGGTAACGACCGGCGTGAGCAGGTGCGGTATGCCTTCGTACACCGACAACTCGAGCATTTTCGGATCGATCATGATCAGGCGCACCTGCTCGGGCTGCGTCTTGTAGAGGATGCTCAGCACCATCGCATTGATGGCGACCGATTTACCCGAGCCGGTTGTGCCGGCAATCAGCAGGTGCGGCATACGCGCCAGGTCGGCAACGACCGAGTTTCCGCCAATGTCCTTGCCCAGCGCCAGCGTCAGCGGCGAAACGACCTTGTCGTAGGCCTTGGACTTGAGAATCTCGCCGAGGGTAACCAGCTGCCGGTTTTCATTGGGTATTTCCAGCCCCACGAAAGATTTGCCGGGAATCACCTCGACGACCCGCACGCTGACCACGGACAACGAACGGGCGAGGTCTTTCGCAAGATTCACGATCTGGCTGACCTTTACGCCGGGTGCCGGATCGAGTTCGAATCGCGTGATCACCGGACCGGGCGAGACCGATTTGACCTCGACCTCGATGCCGAAGTCGCGCAGCTTGAGTTCCACCAGCCTGGACATCGCCTCGAGAGACTCTTCCGAGTAGCCCTGCTTTTGCGACGGCGGGTCGTCGAGCAGCGACAACGGCGGCAGCTCGCCGGCCGCCGGTGGTTCGAACAGCGGCACCTGGCGCTCACGTTCCGCCCTGGCACTCGGTTCGAGCGACGGCATGACGGGTTCGATACGCGGCGGCGGACGTCCCGCCGTGCGCTTCTTCTCGACCTCGATGATGTCCTGCCTCGCCGCCTGCTGCCGGCGCCCTTCAGCCCGGTCGCGCAGTTCACCAATCCTGTGCTGCACTTTCTCGAACGCGATCAGGCACCAGTGCCCGATGCGGTCCATGACGCTAAACCAGGAGATGCCGAGAAACAGCGACACCGACGCTACCCAGAGCACGAACAACAGCGTGCTCGCACCGAGCAGCTTCATGACGGACTCGAGGCTGTGCCCGACTACCTGGCCGACGATGCCGCCGGCCGTTTCGTTGAATCCCACGGGCGAGAAATGCAGCGTCGACAACGCGCAACTCGTCACCAGGGTTGCAAGAAATCCGCCGAAACGCAGAATGAAATCCATCTTCGTCAGCGCCTGCTGCGTCTTCTGCTCACGATAGAGCATCCAGCCCAGGTAGAAGACCATGACCGTGAAGAGATACGCGGGGCGCCCGAAGAAATTGAACAGCAGGTCGGCAACCAGTGCGCCGACGCGACCGACGCCATTTTGAATCTCCGTTCCCGCCGTCGCCTGGCTGAAACCCGGATCCGCCGGATCGTAGGTGAACAGGGCAAACCACAGAATGAAGGCAAGCGCGCCGAATACGTACAGTGCGCCTTCTCTCAGCGCCCGATGCACCTGGGCGGATAAACCGGATGCGGGCTGGGTGGATTTACGGGCTTTTGCCATAATTGAGGTAACGTGTAACGAATAGTTCTTAGTGGTCTGATTTTAAAGAACTATAGCAGACTCAAATACCAATTCTGATGCAAGCAGCGCCTCGCCTGCAAGCACCGTAGTGGTCGCAAACCCGCCATCCGGCAGCGATTGTGGATGCTCACCCGTTCCGTTTTCCCTACACTAGCCCAAGGACATTCTGACGACCGTCGACAGCCTTGAAAACCTGTTGGCCAGGCCGCAGGTCCGGCTCTTGTTGTGTCGTCAGACTCTAGAAATTCGCCAGGGGCAAATTATACATGAGTGACTTGAAGCATTGCCGGGTTCTGATCCTCGGCTCGGGGCCCGCCGGTTATTCGGCTGCCGTGTACGCTGCGCGTGCAAACCTGGATCCGGTCATCATTACCGGCGTCGAACAGGGTGGCCAGCTCATGACCACGACCGACGTCGATAACTGGCCTGGCGATGTCGAGGGGCTGCAGGGTCCGGAGCTGATGGACCGCATGTTGCGTCACGCACAGCGTTACGATACCGAGATCATCAACGACCATATCCACACGGCGGACCTCTTGTCGCGGCCTTTCAGGCTCGACGGCGATTACGCCAGCTACACCTGCGACGCGCTCATTATCGCCACCGGTGCAACGGCTCAGTACCTGGGACTACCGTCGGAAGAAGCGTTCAAGGGCCGTGGCGTTTCAGCCTGCGCGACCTGTGATGGCTTCTTCTACAAGGGCAAGGACGTCGCCGTCATCGGTGGGGGCAATACGGCGGTGGAAGAAGCCCTGTACCTGAGCCACCTCGCGTCCAGGGTTACGCTCGTTCACCGTCGCGATGCGTTACGCGCCGAGAAAATCCTGCAGGACCGGCTGTTCGAGCGCGAGAAGGAAGGCAAAGTCGACATACAGTGGAACCACGTGCTCGAGGAGGTGCTCGGCGACGACTCCGGCGTAACCGGCATCCGCATCCGCAATACCACGGAGGAATTGCCGACCAGGGACATCCATCTCTCCGGTGTATTTATCGCCATCGGGCACAAACCGAATACCGGCCTGTTCGAAGAGCAGCTGGACATGCGAAACGGCTACATCGTCGTGAAATCCGGAATCGACGGGGACGCGACCGCGACCAGCATACCAGGCGTTTTTGCCGCCGGTGACGTCGCCGATCACGTTTACCGGCAGGCCATCACGTCGGCCGGCGCCGGCTGCATGGCGGCCCTCGACGCGGAGAAATACCTCGACGCCGTCAACGCCGGCGATGAGCTCAAAAGCGGCGACGCGGCCGCCTGATCCGCCATCGGGAGAATGCAGCTAACTGTCCACGAGGCCATCGCCGACATCGCGCCGGATGCGTGGAATGCCCTGGCGGGCGATACCTATCCCTTCCTGCGCCACGAATTTCTGCTGGCCGCCGAACACACGGGCTGCGTGTCCGAAGATGCCGGCTGGACCCCGCGTCACCTCACGCTCAAGCGCGACGGGCGGCTGGTGGCGGCGATGCCGCTCTACCAGAAAGAACATTCCTGGGGCGAGTTCGTCTTCGACTGGGCGTGGGCGCGCGCCTACGAACAGGCGGGACTCCGCTACTATCCAAAACTGGTCTCGGCAGTCCCGTTTACGCCGGCGCCGAGCAGACGATTGTTGCTCGCGGATCCGGGCGATACGGCTGCCGCTCGCGCGCTCGTCGACGGTGCGATCGAACTTGCCAAGCGCATGGCTTGTTCGTCATTACACGTGCTTTTCCCGACCCACGACGAGCTTCCGCTGTTAGGCGACGCCGGATTACGGATTCGCAAGGACTGCCAGTTTCACTGGCACAATCGCGAATACGCCGACTTTGACCAGTTCCTGCAGACCTTCACGGCGTCGAAACGGAAAAAAGCACGGCGCGACCGGCGCCGGGTGAGCGAGGCCGGCATTCGCTTTCGGCGCCTGAAAGGTGCCGAGATCGACATGGACACCTGGGAGCAGGTGTACCGGTTCATCAGCATCACGTTCATGCGGCGTGGTTCCCTGCCCTACTACAACCTGGAGTTCTTCCTCCGAATCGGTAAAACGCTGCCCGACAACATTCTCGTCATCCTCGCCGAACAGGAGGCTGAGCCCATTGCCGCCGCCGTGTTTTTCGAGAGCCCCACCGCGCTCTACGGCCGCTACTGGGGTAGCGATGGCCATCACAATGCGCTGCACTTCGAGACCTGCTATTACCAGGGAATCGACTACTGCATCGACAAGGGACTGCAGCTGTTCGAGCCGGGCACGCAGGGCGAACACAAGATCAGCCGTGGATTCGCTCCGCAATCGACCTGGTCTGCGCACTGGCTGGCGCATCCCCAGTTCCTGTCGGCGATAGAGAATTACCTGGAGGAGGAGGCCCGCTACGTCGACCGCTACATCGAAACCGTCGACGCGCGCAGCCCCTATCGCGACGAAGGCTCGGGAAACGGATCTTGAGCACCAACAACCGTATCGCCTGGATCGCCCCGAACGACCCGCCGGACGCGTTCCCGGACATCAGCCGCGCAATGCGGGAACCCGATGGACTGCTTGCGGCAGGCGGCGATCTCAGCGTCGCGCGGCTGCTTAACGCCTATCGTCTCGGCATCTTCCCGTGGTTCGATGCCGGCCAGCCGATACTCTGGTGGTCGCCGAACCCCCGCTGCGTGATGGTCCCCGGCCAATTTCATGCGTCACGGCGGCTGCGCCGCGAGCTGCGCCACAGTGAGGCTGAGATCCGCTTCAATACGAGTTTCGACGAGGTAATTGCCCGGTGTGCCGAGCCGCGCCCGGGCCAGCACGGCACCTGGATCACGCGCGAGATGATCGCGGCGTACACGAGGCTACACGCCGACGGCTGGGCGCACTCGATCGAGGTTTGGCAGCGAGGTGCGCTCATTGGCGGCCTGTACGGGGTCGCGATCGGCCGCGTATTCTTCGGCGAATCCATGTTCAGCCGGCAAAGCAATGCGTCGAAGTACGCGCTCTATACGGTATCGCACTATCTGCAAACAAAGGCATTCGCGATAATCGACTGCCAGGTTATGTCCCACCACCTGACCACGCTGGGCGCGAGGCTCATGCCGCGGGATCAGTTCGCGGCCATGCTCGAAACCGCCTGCGAGCCGCCCGGGCAATTCGCCGCGTGGCCCGGGAAGCCGGTCGCGGCCAGCAAAATCGAAGCGATCCGCGGAGATGCCGCATTGCAATAGCGCGGCCATTTCTGCACAATTCGCGGGCTTTAAGACTCAGAGACAGGAATACCTTGGCCAAAGAAGAAGCCATTCAGATGGAGGGCGTCGTCACCGAGACGCTGCCCAATACGACGTTTCGCGTCGAACTCGAAAACGGTCATGTGGTGACCGCGCATATTTCCGGCAAAATGCGCAAGAACTACATCCGCATCCTGACGGGCGACAAGGTCACCGTCGAGCTCACACCCTACGACCTCAGCAAGGGTCGAATCGTATACCGCGGCCGCTAAACGGCGCCGCGACGTTCAGTCTTTCTCCGCCAGATGCTCGAGTTCCTTCACCGCGGACTCGGGCGACAGCTTCAGTTCATCGTCGTCACCGACCGTAACGCGGACGTGACCGCCTTCGGCAAGGCTGCCAAACAGTAACTCGTCGGCAAGCGGCCGCTTGATGTGCTCCTGGATGACGCGGGCCATGGGGCGCGCACCCATTGTCTCGTCGTAGCCGCGCTCGGCGATCCAGTCGCGCGCCGCGTCGTCGAGTTCGATCGTGACGTTGTTCGATCCGAGCTTCGCTTCGAGTTCCACGATCAGCTTGTCGACAACCCGCTTGATCGAGACGATATCCAGGGAAGCGAACTGGATGATCGCATCGAGCCGGTTGCGGAATTCCGGCGCAAAACTCTTCTGGATAACGGTCATTCCGTCGCTGCTGTGGTCCTGTTGCGTGAACCCGATCGACGCGCGGCTCATCTCCTGGGCACCGGCATTGGTCGTCATCACGAGCACGACATTGCGGAAATCCGCCTTGCGGCCGTTATTGTCCGTGAGGGTGCCGTGGTCCATCACCTGCAGCAACAGGTTGAAGACCTCCGGATGCGCCTTCTCGATCTCGTCGAGCAGCACGACCGCATGCGGATTCTTGGTGACCGCTTCCGTCAAAAGGCCACCCTGGTCGAAGCCGACATATCCGGGTGGCGCGCCGATCAGGCGCGACACGGTATGCCGCTCCATGTACTCCGACATGTCGAATCGAATCAACTCGACGCCCATGATCAGCGCGAGCTGCCGGGTCACTTCCGTCTTGCCGACGCCCGTCGGGCCGGCGAACATGAACATACCGATCGGTTTATCTTCCTCGCGCAGCCCGGAGCGGGACATCTTGATGGCCGAACTCAGCGCATCGATGGCCTGATCCTGGCCGAATATGGTCAGCTTGAGATCACGCTCGAGCGTCCGCAGCGACTTGCGATCCGATGCCGATACGCTCTTGGCCGGGATCCGCGCCATTTTCGCGACAATATTCTCGACAATCTCGACAGTAATGCGGTCGTCTCGCTCACCAGCCGGCTGCAGGCGCAGGTTGGCGCCCGCCTCGTCGATGACGTCGATGGCCTTGTCGGGCAGCCGCCGGTCATTGATATGGCGCGCCGAGAGTTCGGCGGCCGCATCGAGCGCCTCGGTGTCGTAGACCACGCCATGGTGTTCCTCGAAGCGGGACTTGAGCCCGTGGAGGATAGCGATCGTTTCCTGGAGACTGGGCTCGGGCACGTCGATCTTCTGGAATCGCCGCGCGAGTGCATGATCCTTCTCGAATATGCCGCGGTATTCCTCGTAGGTCGTCGAGCCGATACAGCGTATCTCGCCGTTGGCAAGCACCGGCTTTATCAGGTTGCTTGCATCCATGACGCCGCCCGAAGCGGCTCCGGCGCCGATGACCGTGTGGATCTCGTCGATGAACAGGATTGCACCCGGATCCTCCTGCACTTCCTTGATGACGCCTTTCAGGCGCTTTTCGAAGTCGCCGCGATACTTGGTGCCGGCGATCAGCGTACCCATGTCGAGTGCGTATATCGTCGCGTCGCGTAGAACCTCGGGCACGCGCTCCTCGGTGATCATGCGCGCCAGACCTTCTGCAAGAGCCGTTTTGCCGACGCCCGCGTCACCGACGTAGAGAGGATTGTTCTTCCTGCGGCGGCACAGTATCTGCACCGTTCGCTCGATTTCGACCTCACGCCCGATCAATGGATCGATCTTGCCGTCGATAGCCAGCTGGTTGAGGTTGGTCGCATAGCGTTCGAGAGGCGTTGCCTCTGCCTCCTGCTCCGCATCCAGCGACGCCTCCTGCTCCTCGCTGTTACCCTCGCCCGGCAGCTGGGGCATGCCGTGAGACAGGTAATTAACGACGTCGAGCCGCGTGATGTCCTGGATGTTCAGGAAGTACACGGCCTGCGATTGCTTCTCGCTGAAGATCGCCACCAGCACGTTGCTGCCCGTCACCTCCTTCTTGCCGCTCGACTGCACGTGGAATACGGCACGTTGCAGGACGCGCTGGAAACCGAGCGTGGGCTGCACGTCGGTGTCGTCGTCGTGAGCCAGCAGGGGCGTTTGTTCCTCGATAAATTCGGTCAACTGCCGCCGCAACTCGGTAATGTTCGAATTGCACGCCTTGAGAATCTCGTGAACCCGCGGGATATCCAGTAGCGCAAGCAACAGGTGCTCGACCGTCATGAACTCATGACGTTGATCGCGCGCCCGCTGGAACGCCTCATTAAGACAAAACTCTAGTTCACTGCTCAACATTGCCTGCTGCCGACTCCTGTTTACGATTCTTCCATGGTGCACAACAACGGATGCTGATGCTGCTGCGCCAAACCCATCACCTGGGCGACTTTCGTTTCCGCTATTTCGAAATTGTACACACCACAGATGCCTTTGCCTTTCGTGTGCACCTCCAACATTACCTGAGTCGCACGCGTGCGTTCCATGCCGAATACAGATTCCAGGATATTGACGACGAATTCCATAGGTGTGTAGTCGTCGTTGATCAGCACGACACGATACAGCGGCGGCTCCTTGATTTCCGGCCTCGCCTCGTCGACGGCGAGGTCGAAGTCCGGGCCTCGTTCAGTGTCGGTACGTCGTTCACTCATCGGTCCTGCTTTCCGTCTCCAGTTCAGTCACTTTATGTGAAACCGGGCCGGACAATTCGTGCCGGCCCGGGGTCCTGCGGGTTATTATATATGGGCCTCGGCGGCTGATTTCACCGTGGTTCGCAATATTTGTACGCAAAACGCCATCAGGAAATCGATTTTTGTTAATCAAGTCTTGGTATATTATTGGGAAATATAGGATTTTTCCGCCGCGGGAACTTGTTTATATGACCTCAACCCGTATCATCGTTGCGCTGCGTTAACGTAACTGGATCAGTCAAGGAAAAATTGCCGGACTCTCCATGGCCACTGAAGCGAAATGGTCCGATTTTACAAGCCTGGACACCGCCCGCACGGCGTCGGCCGCGAGCCAGCTGTTGCCGCCCTGGGTGGCACTGTTGCTCGTCATCGCCATCGGCTGGCAACTGGCGAACATCGTCTGGAGTTTGATACCCGCGCCGGCCGCAGGGGACGTCGTCGTTGTGCCCGCCGGGCAGGTCGCCACGAGCCGCGCAGATCCGGCCACGGCCGATGTCCGGGCAATCGCCGCCGCGCACCTGTTCGGTGAAGCCAGCCCCGACGACGCGGCGCCCGTGGTCCCGGAGATCTCCGACGAGGACCTGGAGGATACGCGGCTCTCCAACCTGCAGCTGAAAGGCACCATTGCTTCGCCGGAAGCCGCGATGTCGGCGGCAATCATCACTGACGGCAGCAACGAAGAAAAGGTCTATCTCATCGGCGACCCGATCGCGTCCGGCGCCAAGCTTCACGCCGTCTACACGGACAGGGTGGTACTCAACGAGAACGGCCGCCTGACCAACCTGCGGTTACCCGAGGAGTACAAGGACAACCCGACCGCACAGGTCAGGCGCACCACGACGCAGCCGCGCAGCGCCCCGCCGACGCAAAGCATTCAGTCCGTCGTGTCGCAGAACGTGGCCAAGCTCGCCGACGTCATCCGGCCCACGCCGTATTTTGTCAACGGGCAGCAACAGGGCTACCGCGTTTACCCCGGCCGCAACCGCCAGCAGTTTGCGGCCCTGGGCCTGAGGCCCGGTGACCTGATAAAGGACATCGACGGCCAGTCGCTGACCGATCCAACCCAGGCCATGCAGATTTTCCAGTCGCTTGGCACGGCGAGCCAGGTCTCTGTTACGGTCGAGCGTAATGGCCAACCGGAAGTCATCGTACTGAAAACCGATCAACTCAATATTGGGGAAGACGAAACCGAATGAATCACCAACCCGGAAAGGTGCTGCGCAAGCTCGGAATAGCGATACTCGCGCTGGTCATAGCCCCGATAACGCTGATTGCGCAGCAGGTGACCATCACACCCAATTACAAGGAAGCCGATATTCGGCAGATCGTCGAGGCCGTCAGTGCGGTGACAGACAGGAACTTCATCATCGATCCGCGTGTGAATGCCAAGGTAACGATGCTCTCGAAGACGCCGATGACGCCCGATGCGTTTTACGAGGCATTTCTCGCCATTCTGGAAGTGCATCAGCTTGCGGCGATGCAGAGCGGCGACATCATCAAGATCATTCCGAATGCCACCGCGCGGCAGTACGGCTCGCCGATGGGAGCCGGCCGCGCGGCCGGGGACGACGACATCGTCACCCAGGTAATCCAGGTCGAAAACGTCGGCGCCGCGCAGCTCGTGCCGATCCTGCGGCCCCTGATTCCGCAGTTCGGCCACCTGGCGGCACACCCGGGATCGAACATGCTCATCATTTCGGACCGCGCCGGCAACGTCGCGAGAATGGTCAGCATCATTCGTCGTATCGATTTGTCGAGTGATGACGATATCGAGGTCGTGCCTCTGCAGCACGCGTCCTCCTCGGAAATCGTTCGTGTGCTGACGGCGTTGACTCAGGCGCCACGTGCCGACGGCGCGCCGGTGTCGACGAGCCTCGTCGCGGATGCCCGTACCAACAGCGTATTGATCGGCGGTGACAGGGCCGATCGCCTGCGGCTGCGCACGCTGATAGCCCACCTCGATACGCCGCTCGAAGATGGCGGTGATACCCAGGTGCGGTATCTGCGCTACGCCGATGCGGAAGAGCTCGCCACGAAACTGCAGCAGCATTTCCAGGGCCAGGTCGCGGCCGCCCAGGGGGCGGCTGGCGCGGCACCAAGCCCCGCGAGAAACGGCGACGTGAGCGTCTGGGCGGATACCCAGACCAATGCGATTGTCGTCAACGCGCCGCCGAAGATGATGCGATCTCTCATGCAGATCGTCGACAAGCTCGATATCCGCCGGGCGCAGGTGCTGGTCGAGGCCATCATTGTCGAGGTTATCGCGGACAAGACAGCGGAGCTCGGCATAACCTGGGCGGTCGAGGGCGCAGCCTCGACGACGCCAATCGCTGCAACCAATTTCCCCTCTGCAGGCCCGGGCGTCGTGCAGCTCGCGGGCGCCGCAGCGGGTGGCGGCGAAGGCGTGGATCCGGGCTCGCTGATCGGCGAAGGCATCACATTTGGCGTGGGGCGCCTCAGCGATACTGGCGTGAGTTTTGCCGCAATCCTGCGCGCGCTCGAGGGCGACGCCGATACGAATATTATATCGACGCCTTCGCTTGTCACGACGGACAACGAGGAGGCCAGCCTGAATGTCGGCCAGGAAGTACCGTTCGTGACGGGATCGTTTACAAACACCGGCGGCAATATCGGCTCCGTCAATCCGTTCCAGACCATCCAACGCGAGCAGGTCGGCGTCAAACTTACGATTACGCCGCAGATCAACGAAGGTAACTCGCTGCTGCTCGACATTTCGCAGGAGATATCGAATATCGCGCAGTCGGTCGAAGGCGCGACCGACCTGATTACCAACCAACGCATCGTCGAAACGACTGTTATCGTCGATGACGGCCAGATTCTGGTGCTCGGTGGCCTGCTCGAAGACGTGCTCCGCGAAAGCGAGCAGCGTGTACCGATACTCGGTTCCATACCGTTTCTCGGCGCACTCTTCCGGGTGCAATCGACCGACAAGGTCAAGACAAACCTGCTCGTATTCATCCGGCCCAAGATATTGCGTGACGCGGCTACGATCTCCACGGAGACCAACGCCAAGTACAACATGATCAAGGAAGCGCTCGACAGGACCAACGAAGACGGCATCAACCTGATGCCGGGCGAGACAGGCTTCGAACTGCCGCCATTCGAGGAAGCCAATCAGCCCAGGACACCGCTGACGATCGAGCCGCCGGAGAAGCCGCAATAGATGGAACGAAATCGATGGTAACGGAAGCTGAAACGGATATCGTGCTGGAGACACCGGCTATTGAAGCGCAGCCGGACGTTTCTGTCGAACCACGCGCGCTGCCCTTCTCCTTCGCGAAGCGGCATGGCGTCCTCGTTCGCGAAATGACCAGCGACGGCGCTGACGCAGTTTATCGCGCCGGCGCATCGCCGCTCAGCATCGCCGAAGTCAGGCGCTTCCTCGGCGTGCCGCTGAAGCTATCGCGCGTTTCGCCCGATATCTTCGATTCGCTGCTACAGGCATCCTATGAACAGGGCGGCCAAAAAGCGATGGAAATGGTCGGCGGCCTGGACGACGAGTTTGACCTGACACAGGTGGCGCAGGAACTCGAGCCATCCGACCTCCTCGACAGCAACGACGACGCGCCCATCATCCGTTTCATCAATGCCGTGCTGACCGAAGCCATCAAGGAAAATGCATCGGACGTGCACATCGAGCCCTACGAGAACCGGCTCGGCGTGCGCTTCCGGGTAGACGGCGTGCTGCACGACGTATTGCACACGCGCCGTGCCCTGGCGCCGCTCGTCGTGTCGCGCATAAAGGTCATGTCGAAGCTTGATATCGCCGAAAAGCGGCTGCCGCAGGACGGCCGGATATCGCTGAGGATTGCGGGACGGGCCGTAGACGTGCGCGTATCCACTCTGCCTTCCGGGCACGGCGAACGCGTCGTGTTGCGTCTGCTCGACAAGCAGGCGGGCCGGCTGAATCTCACGTCGCTCGGCATGGACGACCAGTCCCTCTTCAAGATGGACGAATTGATCCACAAGCCGCACGGCATCATTCTCGTCACGGGCCCGACCGGTTCCGGCAAAACCACGACGCTCTATGCAGCGCTGGATCGTATCAACGACCACAGCCGCAACATCATGACCGTCGAGGATCCGATCGAGTATTTCATCGACGGTATCGGCCAGACGCAGGTGAATACCAAGGTCGAAATGACCTTTGCCCGTGGACTGCGCGCTATCCTGCGCCAGGACCCGGACGTCGTGATGGTCGGCGAGGTCCGCGACCTGGAGACCGCGGAAATCGCGGTGCAGGCCAGCTTGACCGGCCACCTGGTGCTGTCGACGCTGCACACCAACACAGCCGCGGGCGCGGTCACACGACTCCGCGACATGGGCGTCGAACCGTTCCTGCTTTCGTCGAGCCTCATCGGCGTCCTGGCCCAGCGACTGGTACGCGTGCTGGATGAAGAGACCAAGGTGCCGTACACGGCAACCGAATACGAATGCCGTGTGCTCGGCGTCGATCCCAACAATCCGCCGACGTTGTACAAGCCCGGCGAAGCCGGCGCCGCCGGCTTCGCCGGTCGTACGGGTATCTATGAACTCATCGCGGTCGACGATGCAATGCGCGCGATGGTTCACGACGGCGTCAGCGAGCAGGACCTGGAGCGCCATGCACGAACAATGACGCCGAGCATTCGCGCCGATGGCCGTAGACGCGTACTGGCCGGCAGCACGACGCTCGAAGAAGTATTGCGCGTGACGCGCGAGGACTAGCAGGGCCTGTTAAAGCCATGGACGAGACCTAGCCGTGGGTGCCTACGAATTCGTCGCGCTGGACAAGTCCGGCAAGGAATCCAAAGGACTGATCGAGGGCGACACGCCCAAGCACGTCAGGCAGCTGCTGCGCGAACGCAACATGTTTCCCGTGCGCGTCACCGAGGTAGCGCAGCGCGAAGCAAAGCGTCAGACCACATTTTCGCTGCGGCGCGGCCTGTCGCCCGGCGAACTCGCGTTGATCACGCGACAGATGGCATCACTGTCGCAGTCGGGGCTGCCGCTCGAGGAAGTCCTGCTGGCTGTGTCGCAACAGAACGATCATCCGCGCACCAAGAGCATACTGCTCGGCGTCCGCTCCAAGGTCATGGAAGGCCACACGCTCGCGGACGGTTTCGGCGATTTCCCGCAGGCCTTTCCGGAGTTGTACCGTGCCACCGTGGCCGCGGGCGAGCAGTCCGGGCACCTGGACGTCGTACTGGAGCGTCTCGCCGACTACACGGAGGCGCGCCAGGAACTTCGCCAGCGCATTACCAATGCCATGATCTACCCGGCCGCATTGATCGTCATGGCCCTGGGAATCATCAGTTTCATGCTGGCAACCGTTGTGCCGCGCATCGTCAGTGTCTTCGAAAACACGTCAGCGGAGTTGCCGGCGCTGACGCGCGGCCTGATCGCCACCAGTGACTTCCTGCGCAACAACTGGCTGCTGCTGATCATCGTCGTCGCCGCGGCACTGTGGGGACTGTGGTGGCTGTTCCAGAAAGAAGGGCCGCGCCGGCGTTACCACCAGTTCCTGTTGCGCATGCCGATCGCCGGACGCCTGACGCAAGGGGTCAATACGGCACGGTTTACGCGGACATTCAGTATTCTCGCCGGCAGTGGTGTGCCGGTGCTTGAGGCGATGAAGATATCGGCCGAAGTCATCGAGAATCTGCCGATGCGCGATGCCGTCAACGAAGCCACGTTGCGGGTCCGTGAAGGCGCCGGTATCAGCCGCTCACTTGCGGCGAGCAAGCTGTTTCCACCCATGATGATTCACCTGATATCCAGTGGTGAAGCAGGCGGCCGTCTCGAAGAGATGCTGGCGCGGTCGGCCGCCGGCCAGGAACGTGAAGTCGACGGTCTCATCGCCGCATTGCTCGGCATCCTGCAACCGCTTCTGATCGTCGCCATGGGCGCCATCGTGATGGTTATCGTGCTGGCGATACTCCTGCCCATCTTCGAAATCAATAATCTCATTCGATGAGATTAGAGTCCTTGCGCGGCGCGATCTTTCGCGGTATACAGGCGAAAAGTTACGGCTACAAAGGCTCTAACCCGGTCTTACTATTTGTTGCGTGAGGTATTGGCGATGATCGGTAATATCAAAGACGACATACCGGTAAACGAAATCGACGACGACATCGAGGATGAAGATCTTGACGATGATGACGACGTCGAGGATATCGACGACGAAGACAACGTCGGCGACATCTCGGTAGAGATCAACGTAGAAGAACTCGTCGCCAAGCTCGAGGCGACCGATAACGATGATGTGGCACGCAAACGTGAGATTCGGCGGCGCCTCGATGAACTCGAAGATATTCGCCGGTCCGGCGAAGATCTCGACAGCACCTTTAATTTCAACCTGGACGACGATTTGTAGGAGCGGTTCCCGAACCGCGATCGCGCGCCGAGGCGCGCTCCTACAGAAACCCGATCTCACATCGAACCGTAGGAGCGGTTCCCGAACCGCGATCGCAGCTAGCGAAAATCGCGGGACTTCACCTCGAGATCGCCCAGCATCGGCGTATGGTCGATGAGCTTCCGGGCGATCACGTGAATCACGTTCGTCTCGATCTGTAACTCGCCCCGCACCCCCAGGAGGCGCGCATTGAGCAACGCGGCCCGATCCTGCTCCGCGACGTGCTTCCATACGACCAGGTTGATGTGGCCGGTCTCGTCTTCGAGCGTGACGAAGGTGACGCCGCTGGCCGTGCCCGGCCGTTGCTTGGTAATAACCAGGCCGGCAACGCTGATATCCTGCCCCGTTGTCATATCCCGCAGGCGCTCGGCCTGTACGTAGCGATAGCGGTCCAGGCGATGACGGACCAGGTACATCGGGTGCCGCTCCAGCGTTAGCCCGATGTTCTTGTAGTCTGCGACGATATTCTGGCCTTCGGTGGGCTTCCTGAGGAGCGGCGTCGCCTCGAAGCGATCCATCGAGGCAAACAGGCCGCCGGGCTTCTCGACCCCGGCCACGGCCCAGCGCGCCTGGTGACGGTGCCCTTCCAGGGTCTTCAACGCACCGGCCGACGCAAGTGCCTCGAGTTCCCGCCGCTCGAGCCCCACTCTCTCCAGCAGTTGCTGTGTGCTTCCGTAGGCCTGCGTACCGCGTCTCTCCGCTATGGCCCGCCCGGCCGTCTCGGGCAGGCCCTTGACCATCCGGAATCCGAGCCGCAGTAGCGCTGCACCGTCATCGCCCGGCTCGAGCGAACAATCCCAGGCGCTCCGGTTGATATCGACGCCGCGAACCTCGACGCCATGACGACGCAGGTCCTGAACGAGTTGCGAGGCCGAATAAAAACCCATGGGCTGGCTGTTCAGCAGCGCACAGGTAAAGGCAGCCGGCGTATGGCGTTTGAGCCAGCAGGAAACATAGACGAGCAGCGCAAAACTGGCCGAATGCGATTCCGGAAATCCGTACTCACCAAAACCTTCGATCTGGCGAAAGATCTGCTGCGCAAACTCCTCGCTGTAGCCGCGCCGGCGCATGCCACCGATCAGCTTGTCCTCGAAGGGTCCGAGACCGCCGCGTCGCTTCCATGCCGCCATGGCGCGGCGCAGACGGTCCGCTTCGCCCGGCGTGAAACCCGCTGCCGCGACAGCCAGCGCCATCACCTGCTCCTGGAAAATCGGCACGCCCAGGGTGCGCTGCAGGACACCCTTGACCTCTTCGCTGGGATAATCGACGGCTTCCTCGCCGTTTCGGCGCCGCAGGTAGGGGTGCACCATGTCACCCTGGATCGGCCCGGGACGGATGATCGCGACCTCGATGACGAGGTCGTAATAACAGCGCGGCCTGAGCCGCGGCAGCATCGCCATCTGTGCGCGGGACTCGATCTGGAACACGCCCATCGTGTCGCCCTCGCAGATCATGTCGTAGACGACAGGATCTTCCGCGGGCACACTCGCCAGCGTGTACTCCCGGCCATCGAAAGCACGTATCAGGTCGAAACTGCGACGGATCGCCGTCAGCATGCCGAGCCCGAGCACGTCGACCTTCAGGAGCCCCAGGTCTTCGAGGTCATTTTTCTCCCACTGGATCACCGTGCGCTCCTCCATCGACGCATTCTCGATCGGCACGAGTTCCGACATCGGGCCGTTCGTAATAACGAAACCGCCGACGTGCTGCGAAAGGTGCCTCGGAAAGCCGATCAGCTCCCTGACGAGGTACAAAAGCCGCCGGATCACGGGGCTGTCGGGATCCAGTCCCGCTTCGAGGACGCGGCTGTCGTCGACGCGCTTGCCGTCCCACCACTGCATCGAGCGCGCAAGGCGGCCGACCTGCATTTCCGACAGCCCGAGCGCCTTGCCGACGTCCCGTAATGCACTGCGCGGCCGGTAGGTGATCACCGTTGCCGCCAGTGCGGCGCGGTGCCTGCCATATTTCGCATAGATGTACTGGATCACTTCTTCGCGCCGCTCATGCTCAAAATCGACGTCGATGTCGGGCGGCTCGTTGCGCTCTTTGGAAATGAACCGCTCGACCAGCGTCTCCATGCGTGCCGGATCGACCTCGGTTATCCCGAGGCAAAAACAGACAGCGGAATTCGCGGCCGAGCCCCGACCCTGGCAAAGAATGCCCTGCGAACGCGCGAAACTGACGATATCGTAGACCGTCAGAAAATACGGTTCGTAGCGCAGCTCGGCGATAAGCCCGAGTTCATGCTCGACGAGCCGCACGACCTTTTGCGGCACCCCGCCGGGCCAGCGCTCGCGCATGCCCTGCCCGGTCAGTTGTCTGAGGTAGCTTACCGGGGTCTCGTCCGCGGGCACGACCTCGTCGGGATACTCGTAACGCAACTCGTCGAGTGAGAAGTCGATACGCTCCGCAATGTGCAGCGTCTCCCGCAGCAATTCCTCGGGATAGAAATGCTGCAGCACCTCCAGTGGGCGCAGATGGCGTTCACCGTTGGCATACAGCAGGAACCCCGCCTGGTCGACAGTCACGCCCTCACGGATTGCTGTCAGCGTGTCCTGAAGCACGCGCCTGGAGCGGCGATGCATATGCACGTCACCGCTGGCAACCAGCGGTAATCTGAGCCGCCGGCCGACTTCCCGCAATGCATCAAGACGCGCTTCCTGGCGGCCGTCGGCAAGCAGCTCGACCGCGATCCACAAACGGTCCCGAAACGTCTCGCGTATCCAGTGATCTTCGACATCGAGAGCGAGCGCGTCGTCCGGTACCCACAACACGATGCAATCCGGCAGCCCTTCTTCGAAGAAGCTTCGCGTCAACGCATAGCTGCCCTTCTCTGCGGCACGCCGGGCCCGCGTGATGAGCCTGCACAGCGCGGCATAGCCGTTTCGATTCTGTGCAAGCACCACCAGCTTGCGGCCGCTCTGCAAGCGCAGCTCGGAACCGATGATGAGTTTGAGTTCGAGAGCCTTTGCCGCCATGTGCGCGCGCACGACGCCGGACATGGAACACTCGTCGGTGATCGCGAGCGCCTCGTAACCGAGAGCCGCGGCCGTCTCCACAAGCTCCTCGGGATGCGACGCGCCGCGCAGGAACGTGAAATTACTGAGCGCATGCAGTTCCGCGTAGCGAACCCGCCGCATCACGTCATCCGAACATGCCGTGCAGGTACCAGGCTGCCCCGCCATCGTGCTGACGATCCCGGTTGCGGAAGACCCACAACCCGGCACCGCGCGGGCTGACGACCGTGTAATAGTCACGGACGATGCCGTGCTCATCCCACCAGCCGGTTTCGAGACGCTCGGGCCCCGAAACGAAGCGCAACCTGCCCTGGTGCAGCGGATGGCCGTTCTCCGTCGGCAGCAATTCCGGTTCCGGCAGCAGCCACAGCGGGCGCTCGATTCCCTGGCGGACCCGGGTCAGCGCATCGGCCGCCCGTGCCGCGAACAAATCCCGCGCGCGCCAGGCATACTGCGGCCGGTGATCGGCAACCGCATTCACGCCGTGCACGGACTCGTTGCCGATACGCGCCGCCAGCCGCTCGGCAAGCTGTGACATCGAGTAGTAATGTTCGCGCGGCGCCCTGCCGTGGAAGGCCAGGCGCCCTGATGCACCGTGGAGCGGCCGGGTGTTGCCACCGCGCAGGCGTATCGCGATAACCGGCTCGGGCAACACCAGTTTTTCGAAACGCAGGCGCAGCAAGTCGTACCAGTGATCTGCGGCGCGATCGGCCCGGGCACCGCCGAGCGGCAGCGATGTCGCCTTCGCCTTGAGGTGGAAGAACGTGAATAACAGGCGCTGCGTGCCCAGTTGTCTCACCAGCAGGAACTGCTCGTGCGACTGCAGTAACTCGTGGCAAATCGCCAGCAGCAACTCCCGGTCGCCCTGCTCCTCCGTCATCTCGAAATCGGCGCAAAACCGTTCCGGCGCACGCCAGGCGTTACGCGGGTCCGGCACGTACCCGAGGGCGCGATCCAGCTCCAGCAGACGTTTTACGCCAAAGCGCCGCGCGAAACCTTCGCGTGGCAAACGCAGGCAGTCGCCGACGTCAGTGATGCCCATGCCGGCGAGGGACTCGAGCACGGTGGGCGGCCAATCGAGACAGGACAGCGGCAGGCCCCGCAGGGCCGCCATGATGTTAGCCGGTTCGCGAACGCAGGCGCGCTGCCCGCCCCGCGCGAGCCAGGTTGCGGCCAGCGGTGTCGGCGCAATCGCCAGCGACGCCTCGAACCCCTGCGCTCCGAGGCCTGTCGCCACCTGCCGGCGCAGGCTCTTCAGGCCGCCGAAGAGGCGCAGGCTGCCGGCGATTTCGAGTAACAGCATATCGGGCCCGGCGATGGTGACGAACGAACTGAACTGCTCGAGCCAGGTCGCCAGCAATTCGAGCACCTGCTGCTCCCGGATTTCATTGCGTGCTTCGAGCTTGAGGCCAGGCAGCAGCGCCAGCGCCGCATTCGGCGACTGGCCGGGCAAAACGCCCGCGGCCCTGGCGCGAGCACCGGCAAGCAATACACGATGAACGCCCTGCCGCTCCTCGATAACCGCGAGATCCTTGTCGCCCGGCCCACAGGCTTCGAGTGGCAGCTTCGGCAGGTAAACGCAAAACCACAGCCGCTTCGTTTTCGCCGCAATGGCTGGGGAAGGCACACGCTCCGCTTCCGCGAGCGGCAACGCATACTGTGGATGCTGGCCGGTAACGTCAGGGGTCGGTGAGCTGTCCCGTGCAATGACAGGTGATCGTCGTACCCGCGCCATGCTCACACCACATTGTGTAACACGGCTGGACTGCCGCCACGACTTTTCAGAATCGCGAGCCGTGTGCCCCGATGACCCGCAGAAAGCTCGAGGCGTAATGCGGCTGCCGACGGTTCGTGGCGTGCTGAAAGCGGACGAAATGCAATGGCCCAGCTGCCGCCCTTTTCGGCGGCAAGCTGCAGGCGCCGGCTGGCCTGGTCATCGAGCCTGTGCGGCCATAACAACACGGCGGCACAGGTCCCGGAAGACAGGGCCTGCTCGGCCGACCACAACGCCTCGCTATCGTTCCTGGGCCGCACGATCAGCATGCGCCCGAGATTGATGCCACACTTTTGCAGCGCGGGCGGGTACGGCTGAAACGGCGGCGCCACCCAGGCGATCCAGCCCGGTTCAGGGGGTTCGGCACCGGGATCTTCGGCACACAGGCTTGCGAGCGCCGGCATCAGCAATTGCAGTTCGCCGATGCCGTACTGCTCGATCAGGATCTCGGTCAGGGCCTGGCGGGGCCATCCACCGCCGGGTAACAGGCGATCCAGCTGCGCGTAACCACTGGACAGTCCCTCTGCCGGCGCCGGCTGACTGCGGGCACGCCAGACACGCGGATTTTCCAATAGCGTCTCGAGAGACGATGTTTCGCTATTGCGTGGCATGCGCGCCCCCGGCCATCAGTGCAGCGGGATGCCGTCGCGGATGACGCCGACAACCACGCCCTCGATCACGAGCGCCTGGTGGGCGAGATCAACCTGTATCGGTTCGAACTCCGAGTTCTCGGGCAATAACCAGACCACCGCACCTTCCTGTCGGTAACGCTTTACGGTCACTTCGTCCTCGAGCCGCGCAACGACGATCTGCCGGCTGCGAACTTCGGGCGTGCGATGCACGGCGACGAGGTCACCATCGAGGATGCCGGCATCCTTCATGCTCATGCCGTGAACGCGCAGCAGGTAATGCGGCCTGGGATCAAACAGCGCGGGATCGAGCTTGTAATGTGTCTCGATATGTTCCTGGGCGAGAATGGGACTGCCTGCCGCGACCCGGCCCACGAGCGGCAAACCCATCTGCTCACGCAACGAATCCTTGAGTTGAATACCTCGCGAGGCACCGGGTACGAGGTCCAGCACGCCCTTCCTCTGCAGCGCACGCAGATGTTCCTCGGCGGCATTGGCGGACTTGAAACCGAGTTCACGCGCGATCTCGGCGCGCGTCGGCGGCATCCCGGTTTCGTTAATAAACTCCTGAATCATATCGAGAATTTGCGATTGTCTGGGGGTCAGTTCGCGCATTTGATCATGCCCTGTATGAATTCACAGTACCTGCGATTATATACAGTACTTTGGTCAGTGCAAGCGTTTATCGCCATGGCCGGGCATGCACGCGCAAGCAACCGGCAAACGAATGCAAATCATTTGCGCCGATAAACGGAGTGAAAGGCGACTTTCCTGTCGCAATCGAACGACAAAGAACAATAAAAACAGTGATCTTCATTGCAGCTAGCCGCTATTTGCGAAATAATCCGCCTGCAGTTTTTCCCAACCAGAGGAATCTTAGACAATGAAGAAAACCGCACTCAAAGTAAGCGCACTGGTGCTCGCTGCTGCACTGGCCACCGGCTGTGCAAATACGGAGGAGATCGAGGCCATCGCCAACAAGGCTGCTGCTGACGCATCTGCTGCCGCCGCCGCTGCCGAGTCTGCTCGCGCTGCTGCTGATCGCGCTGCCCAGACTGCTTCTGCAGCTCAGAGCACCGCAGACCGGGCTCTGTCAGCCGCGTCCGAATCGCAGGCTTGCTGCGAAGCTAACCGCGAAAGCATGGAGCGCATGTTCCAGAAATCGATGTCGAAGTAGCGCCAGACTACAACAAGATATTCGAGACTTATTGAGACGCCGCGCTTGCCGCGGCGTTTTTTATGCGCGTTCCGGCCGCAGCCGGAATGCCGTCCGAACGATCGATCAACAACTCGACTTCGTCCCAGTCGAGCATCCCCGCGCGGTTGTCCGTCACGGCGATAAACTGTTCCGTCACAAACGTCAGCGGATCCTTGGGCTGAGCGGGCATCTCACTCTCGTCTGTCGCCCCATCGCCGGTATCGACGTCGATGTCGGCGGCAACCAGCTCCTCATTACCTTCCGACACGGTAGCCTCGAGCACGGGATGCACCTCCATCACGAGCGCATCGCCGAACCAGCCGATCTTCACGGGCGTATTGATGATCCGTACCGGCGTATCCATGTCGACGTTCGGAAACAGGTATTCGATGTCCTCGGGGAACATGCGGATACATCCGTGCGTCACGCGCATGCCGACGCCCGCGGGCCGGTTGGTACTGTGAATGAGGTAGCCGGGTAACCCGAGCCGCATCGCATACTTACCGAGCGGGTTGTCCGGTCCGGGCGGCACGATGCGCGGCAGGGGTCGGCCGTCCGCCGCGTGTTCGTCGCGCACCGACTGGGGCGGGTACCAGGCGGGATCGGTTACTTTCGAAATAACGCGGGTCGAACCGAGCGGCGTCTCCCAGTCCATGCGCCCGATGCTGATCGGGTACGTCATGACGTAAGCCGGCTCGCCCTCAACCGGTTCCGGGTAATAGTAAAGGCGGTATTCCGCAAGATTGAGTACGATGCCGCGCCGCGGCCCGGGCGGCAATACGAAGCGCGTCGGCAACACGACTTCCGTGCCCTCCCCCGGCACCCAGATGTTGACGTCGGGATTGGCGCGGACGATATCGTGATAGCCGAGCCCGTTGCGGCGTGCGATATCGATGAGCGTGTCTTCCTCGCGCGCTATCACGGTTGCGACGGCGCCGACGACGTCATAACCCTCCGGCGGCAGCTCGTAGATTTCCGCCCGCAGCGAGGCCGCGAGCAGGACACCGAGCGCGATCAGCATGATTCGGACCGGACTCATTGGCCAACCTCGTCCTGTTCAATCACCTCGGTCTCCGTTTCACAGGCGAGCAACCACTCCTGCATAGCATCGCTCTGCAGTACGCGATTTGCGAAGTGCCGGGCCGACTCGGGCAGATTGATGCCGTAGGTCCTGAGCCTCAGTACTACCGGCGCATACATCGCGTCCGCGATACTGAATTCACCGAACAGCCAGGAGCCTTTGTCGCCGTGGCGCCGGTGGCAGTCCGACCAGATGTCGAATACGCGGTCGATATCGCGGGTCAGTTCGTCGGGCAATGCAACGCGACGGCCCATGGCACGACAGTTCATCGGCATCCGCGACCGAAGTTCCGCGAAGCCCGAATGCATTTCCGCGCTGATGCTGCGCGCATGCGCGCGTGCGTCGGCCGCTCCCGGCCACAGGTTTTTCTCCGGCCAGCGCTCCGCCACCGTCTCCGCGATCGCCAGCGAATCCCACACCGCGATGTCGTCGAACAGGAGCACCGGCACCTTGCCGGCAGGGCTGAACTCGGCTATCTGCCGGGCGGTGTCCTCGACGTCCAGTGCGATACGGTGCTCATCGAAATCGATGTCGGCTTCCCGCAACAGGAGCCAGGGCCGCAGGGACCAGGAGGAGTAGTTTTTGTTGCCGATAATCAGTTTGGGTTTCATACCTTGATCACTTAGCGGTAAAAGCTGTAAATGTCCAGTGACGACCGCCGACGCCATGGTAAACCATTGTCCCGCAATTCGTCGCGCTCGATTTCACGTATTGATTGACCGGCTGCAGGGAGGCCGGTAGCCTGTCCCTTCGCTCCGGGCGCGTAATACACATGGGCCTAAGATTATCCTTCGAACTCAGTGATCGTGACCTGCGCTTTTTTCGACACGCTCTGAGAAAGTCACGCGACGTCGTACGCAGTGCGGACGAGTCTGAAATCGTCGATGCCATTCGCGGCGTCATCGACGATATTCGCAAGAACGAACCGTTGCCGGATTTCGTCGCCACGCGGCTGCCCGAACTCGAGTCGATGCTGCAGATGCTCGCCGATGACGAATGGCAGCTTCCGGCAGCCGACCGGGAAGGAATCCTGGCGGCCTTCGTGTATTTCGGCGACCCCGAAGACATTCTTCCTGATGACATCCCGGTCATTGGCTATCTCGACGACGTCATTATCCTGGAGCTCGTAGCGCGCGAATTGCAGCACGTGCGCGAAGCCTACGAGGACTACTGCCGTTACCGCGAGGAATTCGACAGCCAGCATGACAGCAGCATCGACGCAGCGATCCGCCGCGACCGCCTCGACCGCCGGCGGCAGCAACTGCATCAACGAATGCACCGGCGGACGGCACGCTTCCGGAAAGCCGATATCTGGTAGGCAGTCGGCCGGGCCCGCGCTACAGCCGCATCAGGATCGAACCCCAGGTAAAGCCACCGCCGAACGCCTCCATCAGTACCAGCTGGCCGGGCTTGATACGGCCGTCGCGAATACCGACATCGAGTGCCATGGGCACGGATGCAGCCGACGTGTTGCCGTGATCCTGAACGGTAACGATGACTTTTTCCAACGGCAGGCCGAGGCGCTTGGCCGTGGCCTGAATGATGCGAATGTTCGCCTGGTGCGGCACGAGCCAGTCCAGTTCTTCCTTGCTGACACCGGCTGACTCCAGTGCCTGCAAAGCGATATCCCCGAGCTTGCTGACGGCCACCTTGAAGACTTCCTTACCGGTCATCATGATCGACGCTTCGTCGGTACCGGCTTTCTCGAGCTGATTCGACGCGCCGACCGGGTAATACAGCAGATCCTTGTACTGGCCATCCGCACACAGGTGCGTCGTCAGTATGCCCGGTTCCTCTGACGGCTTGACGATCACCGCACCGGCGCCGTCGCCGAACAGGACGCAGGTATTGCGGTCGTTCCAGTCCACCAGTTTGGTAATACACTCCGCACCGATGACCAGCGCACATTTGACTTCGCCGGCCTTTAAGAACTTGTCGACCGTCGTCAGGGCGTAGATAAAACTGGTGCACGCCGCTTCCATACCAATCGACGGGCATGCCGGGATGCCGAGACGATGCTGAACCAGCGTGGCAACGTTGGGAAAGATCAGATCAGGCGACGTGGTACCGATAGCGACGAAGTCGATATCCGCGGGCTCGATGCCGGCCGACTCCATCGCCTTTTTCGCCGCCTCGACACACATGTCCGATGTCGTCTGATCCGGCGCAACGGCATGCCTGCGCTCGACGCCCGTACGCGTCCGGATCCACTCGTCGGTGGTGTCGACGATCTTTTCCAGATCAAAATTCGTAAGAATCTTTTCCGGCAGATAGCGGCCGGTACCGACGATTTTCGAATACATCATGCAGCTTCCCGTTGCAGCAGGTTTCCGATCTGCTGCGGCACCCCGTTACGAACTTCGACGATCGCCGTGTCGATCGCGTGTTGAAACGCGTAACTATCGGCGCTGCCGTGGCTTTTGATTACGATACCATCAAGGCCGACCAGTGTCGCTCCATTGAAATTGCGGGAATCTGTTTCCCGGGTGATCCGTCTCAGCGTTGAACTCGCAAGCAGTGCCTGCAGTTTCGCGATCCAGTTACGGGTAAATCCCTGCTTCACGTAATGGCGAACGAGACCGACGGTTCCTTCCATGGTCTTGAGCGCTACGTTACCGGTAAACCCGTCCGTTACCACGACGTCAGCCTTGCCCGAGAACAGCTCGCTGCCCTCGATGAAACCCACGTAATTCAGCGAACTCTCATTCAGCAGGGACGCGGCATCCTTCACCGTATCGTGGCCCTTGGTGTCTTCGGCGCCGATGTTGAGCAGGGCAATTCGCGGTTCCGTGATGCCCATGATATCGGCCGTCACGATCGAGCCCATCACAGCGAACTGGAACAGTTGCTCGGCCGTGCCCAGCGTGTTGGCCCCGAGATCGAGCATGTGCAGCGAGCCGCCGATCGCCGGCAGTTCCGCGAGGATCGCGGGCCGCTCGATGCCGGGCAACATTTTCAACACGAATTTCGCGGTGGCCATCAATGCGCCGGTGTTGCCGGCACTGACACAGGCCTGCGCCTCGCCCGCCTTGACGAGGTCGATCGCGACGCGCATCGAGGAGTCTTTCTTGTGTCGCACCGCATCACGCGGCGAATCGCTCATGGTGACGACCTCGGTCGCGTGTGCAATGCGCAGACGCTTGTCGTCGCCGATGATACGCGTGACGAGTCCGGCCAGTTCGGCTTCGTCTCCGACGAGAATGAGTTCGAGATTGGCGTACTTTTCGAGGCACGCAGCAGACGCGCGCACGACGACCTCGGCACCGAGGTCGCCGCTCATGGCATCAATTGAAATGATCGACTGGTTTCCCACTGTCGCGAGACCCCACGCTCACCGCGAGGCCGGAATGGGAACCGCGTTATTCGTCGTCGTCGATTTCGGGCTGCGCCACAACCTGCACGCCGCGATAGAAACCATCGGGCGAAACACGGTGCCGCAGGTGCGTCTCTCCGGACGTCGGGTCTACCGACAATGCCGGGTTCTTCAGCTTGTCATGCGAACGCCGCATGCCACGACGCGAAGGTGTCTTACGACTCTTCTGAACAGCCATTGCAATCTCCTGTGCACGGCAGCGCTGTTGCGCCGCCACTGTATTCTATTCACTCGGGCCGGCCTGATGGCCGGCTCGTCACTTGTCCTGGTCCAGCTGCGCCTTCAGTGCCGCAAACGGTCTTGTCGTCTGCTGCACCTCTTCATCAGCCGGTTCGTAACCCTTGCACGCCGCCGCCGTCTCGTGCATCGCCGACAGCGGCATCGCCATGATCAGCACCTCTTCGACGATCTCCGCCGGGCAGACCCTTTCGTCCTCCAGCTCCCACGGCTCGAAATCGGTGCCCGCGGACACGCCCTGCTCGACCGTCGTCGGCAGCAGCCGCAGCCCGGTCGCCAGACTGAGGCGGAACGGTTCGAGACACCGCTGACACACAGCGTCCAAAGTCACCGCCAACTCGCCCACCAGGCTCACGACCTGCTTCTGCGCGTCGGCGAAACCGAACTCCAGCCACCCGGTCACCATCGAGTCGCGCCAGTCATGCGGGATCTTATCAGGATCCAGCGTCGCAAGGTCTGCTTCGACAATCCCGGCAAGCCGCTCAAAATTGCCGATTTTCTCAGCAATTTCAATCGCTTGGCCTTTAGCCGCCAGTTCGGCTATGGGGCGGCGAACTCGCAGCGGATTGCCCATGGCGCGCGCATGATAAGGACACGCGCCGCGCCTGTCAAAGAACGGGGGCGAAAAATATCGGTGTTCTGCCCGAAACTGGGTAAACTGCGGGTTTTCGAGCCCAAGCAACTGATTTTTTTATGCAAAACCCTTCTGCACCCGACATCCTGCTGGCCTCGTCGTCACCGTACCGGCGCGGGCTGCTGGACCGCTTCCTCGCCGAATTCGAAGCCGTTTCGCCTGATGTCGACGAGAGCAATAACTCGGGGCTGGAGCCGGACGAACTGGCCCGCCACCTCGCGCGCGCCAAAGCGGAGGCCGTGTCGGCCAACTCGCGCAATGCGCTGATTATCGGTGCGGATCAGCTTGCCGTGCTCGACGGCCAGGTCCTGGGCAAGCCCGGCAGCCACCAGAAAGCCGTCGAACAGCTGCTCGCCGCGTCGGGCAAATCGGTGAAATTCCTGACGGCCGTGTGCATCCTGGATCCCGTTACGCGCAAACGCTACGAACACACGGACGAGACGATTGTGCACTTCCGCGAATTCGACCGCCGGCTCGCGGAAGCCTACCTGAGACTCGACGAGCCCTATGACTGTGCCGGCAGCTTCAAGCTCGAAGGGGCCGGTTTCCTGCTGTTCGAATCCGTGAAGACCGACGACCCCACGGCACTCATCGGCCTGCCGATGATCTGGATTTCCGACCGGCTCCTGGAACTGGGCTACCTGCTTCCCTGAACCATCGTCGCACCTGTAGGAGCGCGCCCCGGCGCGCGATCGCGGTTCCAGAACTGCTCCTACAGTGTGGACAGGAAACCGTTGAGATCGTCGGACAACGGGGCCGTGAAGTGCAGTTCGTTACCGTGCTCGTCCGGAAACGAGATCGACTGGGCGTGCAGAAACAGCCGCGGCAGGCCGAGCGCCTTCAGGCGGCGGTTGGCATCCGCATCCCCGTAGCGGTCATCCCCGGCGATCGGAAACCCGACGCTCTGCAGGTGCACGCGTATCTGGTGCGTCCGACCCGTTAGAGGTGAGCACTGCACCAGGCTGTACTCGCGGTAAGTCCGTGACAGCCGCACCCGGGTCTGCGCGGACTTGCCTTCATGGCTGACGATGACGTGGCGTTCGCCGCCCTTGCGATGCCTGACCAGCAGCGGCTTGTCGATGAGCTGCTCGCCCAGCTGCCAGTCACCCATCACCAACGCCAGGTAGTTCTTCTCGACGACACCCTGCCGGAATTTCTCGTGCAGCGCACGCAGCGCGCTGCGCTTCCTGGCAATCACCAGGCAACCCGATGTCTCGCGATCGAGCCGGTGCACCAGCGACAGATCCCTCAGGTCCGGCCGCGCCGCCCTGAGCAACTCGATGACGCCATGGCTGATGCCGCTGCCGCCGTGGACGGCGACGCCCGCCGGCTTGTCGATCACCAGCAGGCGCTTGTCTTCGTAGAGCACGTGATCGAGGATTGCCGCCGCGCGCTCGGCCGACGGCGGAGCCCCCGCCACGCGCAGGCGTACAGGCGGGATACGCACCTCGTCACCGGCCTCGAGGCGGTAATCGGCCCGCACCCGCCCGCCGTTGACACGCACTTCGCCGCGCCGCAGCAGCCGGTAGACACGGCCCCTCGGCACGCCCGGCAGTTCCCGGTGCAGAAAGTTATCCACACGCTGGCCGGCGCCGTCCGCGTCAATGCGTACCTTTCTTACCCCGCTGGTGCGGCTGCTGGCCTGCTGCATCGACTTTTTCTGCATGATCAATAACTTGATGGGTTGACGGGGTGTGCTATATTTGGCTCGCGGTGAGGGATCGCAGACCTCTGTCGAACCTCGCCGAAAGCTTACGCGGCCTCCAATCCGGGATCAGCCGCCTGATGAGAAAGCCATTTTACAGACATTTATGAGCGGATCCCGCTGCATGCGAGATCCGAAACGGTCACCCTTAACCGTGACCAGATTCCACTGGCAGCGAGTACGGAATTCGGCAAGCGCCAGCGCGGCAAGGCCGCAGGGAAACAATGAATTTTATTTCGCATGACCCGATCCCGACGGATCGCGTCAACAACAATTGTTCCAGTATCGGGTACGGTGCCGCGACACGCCGCACTGCAATTCGCCCGGCCACCCTGACTTGCGCCCTGCCACACCGCTCCGATTCGCTGCCCTCAGATACGCTACAAGTAGGGCACTATGAAAAGAATGTTAATCAATGCAACTCAGGAAGAAGAGTTGCGCATGGCGATGGTCGACGGCCAGCGCCTGTTTGACCTCAATATTGAAGGACCCGCGAGCGAACGCAAGAAAGCCAATATCTACAAAGGCAAGATCACGCGCATCGAGCCCAGCCTCGAAGCCGCGTTCGTCGATTACGGCGCCGACCGGCACGGATTCCTGCCGCTAAAGGAAATCTCCAGCGAATACTTCGTCAAGAACGTCGACTCCGGCTCGAAACCGAACATCCGCGAGGTCCTGAAAGAAGGTCAGGACATTGTCGTCCAGATCGACAAGGAAGAACGCGGCAACAAGGGCGCGGCGCTGACGACCTATGTCAGCCTGGCCGGCCGCTTCATCGTCCTGAAACCGAACAAGGCACGCTCCGGCGGCGTTTCCCGCCGTATCGTCGGCTCGGACCGCGATCTCGCGCGACAGTCGCTGACGGGAGTCGAGGTGCCGGACGGCATGAGCGTCATCCTGCGAACGGCGGGTATCGACCGCAGCCCCGAAGAACTCAGCTGGGACCTCGAGAACCTGCTGGCGGTGTGGCATGCAATCCTCAACGTCGTACTGCAGCGCCCTTCACCGTTTCTCATCTACCGCGAGAGCAACGCGGTCGTGCGCGCGTTGCGCGACTATCTCACCAACGAGATCGGCGAGATCCTGATCGACGACGAGGCGACCTATAACGAAGCCATGGAGTTCGTGCAGCAGGTCATGCCGCACAACCAGCGCAAGCTGAAGCTCTACTCCGACCCGGTACCGCTCTTTACCCGGTTCCAGATCGAGTCGCAGATCGAGTCGGCGTTCGCGCATAACGTGACGTTGCCGTCCGGCGGCAGCATCGTCATCGACCATACCGAGGCACTGGTATCCATCGACATTAACTCGGCCAGGGCGACGAAGGGCGGGGACATCGAAGCGACCGCGCTCAACACCAACCTGGAAGCAGCGGACGAAATCGCCCGCCAGTTGCGCATCCGCGACCTGGGCGGCCTGATCGTGATCGATTTCATCGACATGGGGCCGCAAAAGAACCAGCGTGCCGTCGAGAACCGCCTGCGCGAGGCCGTTCGGCAGGATCGCGCCCGCGTGCAGATCGGCAAGATTTCGCGGTTCGGGTTGCTCGAGATGTCGCGCCAGCGCCTGCGGCCGTCGCTCGGCGAATCCAGCTACCATACCTGCCCGCGTTGCACGGGCTTCGGCACGATTCGCAGCGTCGAATCGCTCGCCCTGGCCATATTGCGCATCGTCGGCGAAGAGGCCCGCAAGGAACGCACCGTCAAGGTGATCGCGCAGTTGCCCGTGGAGGTAGCAACCTATCTCCTCAACGAGAAGCGCGACTGGGTACAGAGTCTCGAGGCACGGCATGATACGCAGGTCGTACTCATTGCCAACCCGGCACTCGAGACGCCGCATTACGACGTGCGTCGCGTACGCGATGACCAGGCGGAACTGCCCGAAAACGCGGCCGTGAGCTATGCGCTCGCAGAAGCGGAGACGGAACTCGACGTACCACCGTCGATCCAGGAGCGCCAGATCGCGGAGCAGGCTGCCATCGGCAAGATCGAACCGACGACCCCGGCACCCGCGCGCCCGGAGCCCGTAACGCCCCCGAAGCCTGGATTCTGGGACTGGCTGAAGTCCCTGTTCGGCGACGACGGCGAGGAATCCGGGGAGAAGACCGGGAAGGCGAAAAAGAAGCAGCCAGCGCAGACCGGCCGCAGGGGCAGGAAGAGTGCCGACGACAGCGGTCGCGAGCGTGGCAAGTCGCAGCGCGGCCGCCGCAGCGAGAGCGGCAAGGACGAAGGGCAGCGGTCGAAGAAGAAAACCAAGAAAAAGACCAAGAAGAAAACGAAGAAAAAGGCCTCTGGCAAGACTACGTCGGAGCAGAAGCAAACCGAGAAGAAGTCATCGCAGAAGGCGGCGGACTCCGGTAAGGACGAATCGACCGACGATAGCCGGCGCAGCACGCGGCCTCGCCGTTCGCGCGGTGGACGTCGGCGCCGCCGTACGAGCGACAAGCCTGCACAGGAGACTCAGGCGCAGGCGAATGAGAGTTCGAAAGCGGACTCCGGGGATACCGGCAAGCGTTCGGACGTAGCTGCCGAAACGCCGCACACCGCCGGGAAAGCGGAATCCGCCGCGAAGAGCCGGAACGAATCAACAGCGCGCGACACGATCGAGAGCGGGCCGGAAGCAAGTCACGCCGGGGACAAGGCGACCGGCAAAAAGTCCGAGCTGAAGCCCGAAGCGAAACCCGAGCCGAAACCCGAAGCGAAATCCGAACCGAAACCGGAGCCGAAGCCCGAAGCGAAATCCGAGCCGAAACCCGAGTCGAAGCCCGAAGCGAAAACCGAGCCGAAACCCGAGCCGAAGCCCGAGTCGAAGCCCGAAGCGAAGCCGGGCAATGGCTCGGACAAGCCGAAATCGGCCGACAAGCCGGAAGGCCGGCTATTGCCGTGGGAACCGGTGCAGTTGCCCGCCAAGGTCAGAGAGGAGAAATCATCCAAGCCTCAGCGTGGGACGGACGCCGACACTTCGGATAAGTCGTCGCAGGAATCCAGCTAGCGCTGCGTGAGGCGTTCGAGAAGTCCGCGCGACGCGTCTTCGACCAGGTCGAGCACGCGCTCGAAGCCCGTCGTACCGCCGTAATACGGATCCGGGACCTCCGTCTCGGGCCCGGAACCGAATTCGAGCAAGAGCCGAATCTTCTCGCGGTGCACCGCGTCGGCCTGCTCGCGCAGCATGACGAGATTGTCCTCATCCATCGCGATAATGTGATGAAAACGCTCGAAATCGTCTTCTGCCACGCGCCGCGCACGAATGTCGGCAAGCGAAAACCCACGGCGAGTTGCGGCCTCCCGCGCACGCCTGTCCGGCGGCTCGCCGACATGATAGGCGTGCGTGCCCGCCGAATCGATTTCAAAAATGTCGTCTAGCCCTGCCGCCTCGACCTGATGACGAAACACGCCCTCCGCGGTCGGCGACCGACAGATATTGCCCATGCAAACAAACAGTACGGAGACTTTTTCCCTGCTTTCAGTCATTCAGATCATTCTTCAAAATTCGCATTGGATCAATTCCGGGCCGGCAACGCCTTCAGGTAAGCAGCAATAGCCTCCCTGTCCCGGGCACTGAGCTTCGACATGTTTTCCTGGACGGCCACCATCGAGCCGCCAACCGTATCGAACTCCGGTGTGAAGCCAGTTTCCAGATAATACGCGATATCGGCGGCCGACCATTCCGAAATGCTCTTGCCGCCGGGCGTGATATTGGGGACGCGCCCCCTGCCCTCCGGGTTCGGCGCGCCGGCAAGCCAGCGCTCGCGCACGAGTCCACCGAGAGGGTCTCGCGGCGTGTGACACTCGCCGCAATGCCCGGCGCCCTCGACGAGCAGGCGGCCGCGATCCTCGAGCGTCGCTGACGGCGGCAGTGTGATGGGCTCAGTGTCCAGATAGCGCCGCTTCCAGAGGCCGAGGCCGCGACGTATCGACCAGGGAAAGCCGAGGCTGTGCGGCTCGATACGGCCCTCCACCGGCGGCAGCGTATCGAGAAACGCCTTCAGGTCGATTACGTCCTGCACCGGCATGCGCGCGTACGAGGTATACGGAAAAGACGGGTAGTAGTGCCGGCCGTCCGGCGATACACCGCGCTGCATCGCGTTTACGAATTCCACCAGCGACCACTCGCCGATGCCGTCACCGGGATGGGACGAAATATTCGGCACACGGAAAACACCGTACTCCGTCTCGAGTTCCAGACCGCCGCCCAGCAGCAACTTGTCGTCGCCTCTCGCCCGCTTACCGTCCACCGGGCTCGCGTGGCAGGACGCGCAACCGCCCGCCCAGAAGAGTCGCTCGCCCGCCGTCGGGTCGGGTATGTGATCGGGCAGGTCCCCGACACCGACAGTCTGCGGACTTGTCAGCCACCAGGCGGCGCCGATTACAGCGACAGCCAGGGCGACGAGCGCCCGACGCGGCTTACTCGTCTTCGATGCGGTAGTTATCGTGACAGCCTTTGCAGGTCTTGAATATTTCGCCGGCCACGGGCTTGGTTTCCTCCAGCGTCTGCGGCTTCGCGGCGATCGCCGCATCCACGGCGTCGGACCAGGCCGCGAGCGCCTCCTCGAAACCGGCGCGATCGTCCCAGATCGCGGGCGCCGCCTCCGTGCCCTCGCCGCTCTCGCTGCCCGGCGGGAAGAGGTCGCCGAACTCTGCGGCTGCCTCGTCGAACGTCTGGAAGGAGGTCATGACCACGCCGGCATCGAAGTCACGCTCGCCTTTGAGCATCTGCCCGACCGGTTTCGCGGCGTCGCCGACGCCTTCCATCAGTTCGTGACGCTCATGGACGGGGTCGTCTCCGGCGAAAAGTGGCGACGTCAATGCAAGGGCGACGACGGTAACAAGACTACGCGATTTCATATACGACATGGTTTTGGCTCTCTCCGTTTAAAGACAGTGTCTGCTCGAAGCACCGTAAGGTACCTGAGAACTGGGGCAAATCAACAGTCCGGCGGCCCGGGCTGACATCCGCGGCACAGGAACAGGTTACGCCCGCTAACCGTCAGGCGCTCGATGGTGCCTTCGCACACGTGACATCGTTCGCCATCACGGCCGAATACGTGGAATCGGCGCTTTTCGAACGGCCAGCGCTTCATTTTCAGTTGTCGTTCGAGGGACGGCAGTACGGTAACCCCGCCGGTGCGGTAAGAGCGCCTGGCGACGCGCAGGGCGCTGCTCGACAGTTTCTCGAGTTCGCGCGGCGCAAGGTCCGAAGGACGCCGTGTGGGGTGGATGCCGGCGACGAAAAGTATCTCCGACCGAAGGTAGTTGCCTATACCGGCCAGGAAGGCCTGGTCGAGAAACAGGGAGCCGGTCCTGCGGCGCAGAAAGGCGGGGCTCATAAGGCGTTGCAGTAACTGCTCCGCCGTCAGTTCCCGGTCCATCACGTCGGGGCCGATACGCGTCAGGAACGGATGCCCTGCGAGTTGACGGCTGTTAAGCACCTCGATATCCGACGCGCTGTAGAGCAAGGCGCTGTGCGTCGCCGTATGCAGCTCCACGCGCAACTGCCGGCCTGTTTTCGGCATGCGCGGCCGCCTGACCGTGTACCAGCGACCGTACAGCTGATTGTGGCTGTAAAGCGTCAGGCCGTTGTCGAAATGCGTCAGCATCGCCTTGCCGCGCGTATCGACCCTGGTGACGGTGTGTCCGGAAAGGCGCCGGCCCTGTCGCGCCAGATCGGGCAAGTGGAACCGTGCCTCTTCGACGACACGATCCACGAGCACACGTGCAACGCGATCTGCCGCGCGCCTGATCTCGGGCCCTTCCGGCATCGCTCCCGCGCCTAGAGGGCGAGCGCGCTCCTGATACTCGAGACCAGCTTGTCGTCGTCAGGCTGTGTGCGCGGACTGAATTCGGCGATGACCTGCCCGTCCCTGCCAATCAGGTACTTGTGGAAATTCCACGTCGGGTAGGTACCGGATGCGGCTGCCAGTTCAGCGAAAAACGGGTGCGCTTCACCCTCCTTCACCGATACTTTCTCAAACATCGGGAACCGGACACCGTAAGTCAGACGGCAGAACTCCTGGATCTCCTCTTCGGTACCAGGCTCCTGGCCGAAAAAGTCGTTCGAGGGAAACCCGAGCACGACCAGGCCGTCGTCCTGATATTCCTCGTACAGCTTCTCCAGCCCGTCGTACTGCGGGGTGTTGCCGCACTTCGAGGCCGTATTCACTACGAGTATGACGTTGCCGGAATAGGCATCGCCCAGGTTGACGACTTCATCCGATGCCAGGCGCCTGAAGTCCTGGTCAAGCAATGAGTCTTCGTATGAGAAGGCGGCGGTTGCCGCCACCAGTGCGAGTAAACCCAATATTGTGCGCATTTGAAACTCCGGCTGCTACGTCGGTTAATGATGCCTTCAGCTTGCCCACGCATCCATCGATTTACTGTAACAAGTCGTATCGATGCGATAAGTACGGCGGTCAGTTCGAAGCGCGCTGAGCGTCGGGCGCTTCCCCTGCAATCCCCAGGCACTCGAGCACTTCGGGGATTTTGGATTTCAGTTTGAAGTAGCCCTTCGTTGCGTGCGGCCACGCACAAGTGTCGTATGCCCGTCTGAGCTGTATCAGTTCGATGCGGTTTTTGGCCAGCGATTGCCGGGCACTGGCAAGTCGTTCTGCTACGGGACCCACCGGCGCGTAAGCGGTCACCACGGCATCGAGATCGTTGGACCGCGCCCAGGCCACCAGGGCATCGTCCCAGCTGTCGCTGTGGGCGCTCTGTGCAGGCAGACCGAAATACCGGGCCGCACGCTCAACGCCGTCTGCGACGGCGCCTATCGCAAACTCACGGACCAGCCGGCCAACGGGAAGCGGGGAGCGAGTATTGGTGGTAACTGCCCCCAGGAGGGCGTTTGGGGAGCCTCGCAAGGACAACGATTCCGGCGCACAGTCTTCTTCCGTCACCAGCAGCCCGAATCTCGAGCCTGCGGGCATGGCTTGAGCCGGAGGAAGCGATCGGGTCGCGTGTAGCCGCGACTCCCGGAGCGGCTTCGCCTCGTGCGCGAGGCACCCCCGCGGATTGAATCGGCCGTCGGTGTAGCTGGCGATATTCGAGACCCGCGCGAGATACGTCTTGCCTTTCGTATGCAGTCCGCAGACCCAGCGCCAGCTCAGGGTGTTGCTCGCCGGGTCACCGTCGACGAGGTGGCGGTAAAAAAAGTCCGCGCCCAGTTGCCATGGGAGCTGAAGCGTGTAGACCCAGATGCTCGCGAACCACATCCGCGCATGGTTGTGAAGGTAGCCCGACGACTTCAGCTCGTTGATCCAGGCATCGAAACAATCGATGCCGGTTTCGGCTCGAAGCGCCGTCGCGTAGCGTGACCCCAGGTCGGAATCCGTCTCGAGCGATTCGACCAGCGCCCGAACGACGCTGCGATAGTCCAGCCAAACGCTCGGGTGCTGCTCCAGCCAGCCCTTGAAATAGGCGCGCCAGAAAACTTCGTCGATAAACTTGGCGGCTGCCGACGGCGAGTGGCGCTGCAGGGCCGCTTCGAGTACCTCGCGTTCGTAAATCAGCCGGTGCCGAATGAAGGCGGACAGGCCCGAAACATTGTCGCGCGCATCGGGCCCGTAATCAAAATTACGTTGCTCAGCGTACGCGGTGCCCGCTCGCGGAAGGAAGCGCCGCAGAGCCTGGAAGGCAGCATCGCGGCTCGCCTCCTGAAACGCCGGGCCAGGCATGCCAGCGACTCAATGGCGCCGTGTACGCCGAGTTGGACGCGACTTCGCGCGAGCCTCTTTTCGCACCCGCAAGCGTTCGCTCATAACGGAGTATTGCCACTCGATGAAGACCATCACGGCGATGACGGAAACGGCGACGGTAAAAATAAGCATTGAATTACTCCTCTAACACTACTGCTTCGGAGCCCAGGCGCTGCACCAGCCGCGCCCTGCGACGGCTTTGCCGGGAAAGATGCTGCATCCGGCCCACTCGTCGTCTTCAGCGCCGGCAAAAAGCGCACAGTTGTAGCAGTAGTGGTCCGAAGCACGCTTGGCCGCGTCGACCGTCTGCGCGTCGTGCCTGTAATTGAGTGCCTTGGCCATAGCGTCGTCTTCGCTGACTCGCGGCAGATCGTCTGCCATTGCCTGCAGGCTGCTGAGGCTGGCCGCTCCGAAGGCCGTAACGGCGCCGGCTGTTTTGACGAAAAGGCGCCGGGTCAGTCTGGACGGGCGGGTGTCCTGACTTTGCTCTTTGCTCATGACCGTTCCTCCTGATTTGAAAAAATGGCCGGCGCGAGCGCCGGCCACGAGTATCAGAGACAGCGGGTTCGGGGGAGGTGAAGTCTGTCTCTCCGGGCTGCACATGCGTGAGCCCATGGACGACAGGATAGTCAATCGGAAAATTATGTCAATGTTTTGTCTATGTATTTTATAGACAAAACTGTATCAAATTGTTTCGTTCGCAGCGTCAGTAGCTGAGCCCTTCTGCATCAGCGACTTTTTGCAGGGCGGTCTCGACCAGGGCGCGTGCCTCCGCGGTCGTTCGATGCAGGTAACGATGCAGCGCGGCATCCTCATCGTCCCGGTTTGCGCATCGATCGCTGTAGACCTCGAATGCGCTGAGATCCGATACGAGCTGCGCGAGATGTTTCGGGCACTCGCATTCGATGTCGTTCCGCGCCGATGCCAGGTTCGCCAGCTGTTGCGGGCTGAAACGCCGGGCAGCAACCGGTCCTGCAAACTCCCACGCACCTGGTGAGTCACACCGTGGACCCGAGTCGCGTGGTACCCGGTTGCCCGGTTGCGCCGAGCGAGCGACCGCGTCGCACAGTTCGTCACCCCCGATCGGCGCACGCAGCGCGATAATGCCCTCGTTTGTCGCGGCTTCAACATCCCGGGTGCGCCCGAACGAGTAGACGATCACGCCTTGCGCGGAACCGCTGTCGGAGAGATGTCGCTGCATCTCGGCGAGCGTCTCCGCATCGAGTACCGGTCTTTCGAGCACCACGACGTCGATGCTCTGCTGGCGCAGGTCCGCTGCGAATCGCTCACGGCTGCTGTCCGATACAAGGATTTCCAGGGGCGCCGTGCCGCCCTTCTGCTCGAGCAACTGGCGCGGCAGGAAATCGCCGAGCACGGCGACACGGACAGTAGTGGCATCGGAACCGCCTGCAAGGTCGCGCAGGCTGTCGACACGCTGCCTGAGTTCATCGATCGAATCGTCAGCGACGCCGCTGATGGAGATACCCCGGTCTGTGAGCACCTTGAGCAACCCCAGCTTCTGCACATCGGCCTCGGTGTACTGGCGGCGGCCGTTGGCCGACCTGGCCGCCACTACCGCGGCGTAGCGACGCTCCCATACGCGAATCGTGTGATCGGTAAGACCCGTCAGCCTGGCGACGGCACCAATGCCGTAAAGCGGGGAATTAGCGGATTTTTCGGACATGGCCGTCTCCTGCTGTGCCTGTTTCAACCCGCACGAGCACACGTGACGAGCCGCGCATCAGTATAGTGTCGGGACTTTTGCTAGACAATATCTAGACAGAAGAAGCGATCAACCGGGCAAACCCTCGGTGCGGATCCGCAACTGCCGGCCGCAGTGCTTGCAGTGGATGGCATCCAGTTCGTGGCGCGACAGCCCGCAATCAGGGCATTCGTACTTCACCTTGGTTGGCCGGAAGATCGTCTGCACCAGCCTGAGGAACAACGCAACGCCGACGATCATGATCACCACCGCCAGCAGCCTGCCGGTGCTGCCGACCAGTATGACGTCGCCGAACCCTGTCGTCGTCAGCGTGGTAATCGTAAAGTACAGCGCGTCGACGTAGTTATTGATCGAATCGTTGACCGGCACCTGGAACTCGTAGACGACCGCCGTCACCAGGAAGATAAAGACCAGCAGGTTCAGCGCGCTGAAGATCACTTCCTCGTTCTTGGCGAAGAAACGGGAATGCGCGCGGAGTTCACGCGCAACGACGTAGGAACGCAACAGACGCAGCGACCGGACGAGGCGCAGGAACGCGAAGTTGCCGATCAGTGCGGGCACGAACAGCGAAACGATGACGATGAAATCGACGATCGTCATCGGCTTGACGAGGAACGCGCCGCGGTCCGTCTGGGCCGCCAGCCTGCAGAGAAAGTCGATGACCAGGATTACCCCGATGATCATGTCGACCGTGATAATCCAGTCGTAAGGCTCCAGAAACGTCGTTACGACGAAATAGCAGATCACCAGCAGGTCGAACGCCAGGAACAGGTACTGCGCACGCAGCGCCCGTGGCGACAGGCCGTAGTAGATCTCGCGACAGAATGCTCTGAATCCTTTCATGAGCGTTGCGCCAGTTCGAGTGCGGCGGCGGCGAGATCGTCCTCCGTGTCGACGCCTGCCCCGGGGCGCACGCCCGGTATGCCGACCCGGATCGTCATGCCGAGCGACAGCGCACGCAACTGCTCGAGGTGCTCCGCAAGCTCCAGCGGCGACGGCTCCGACGCCACGAGCCTGCGCAATACGCCGCAGCGGTAGGCATAAATGCCGTGATGATGCAGCGCCGCTGCGCGTGCGTCCGCGAGCCTTGCCGCATCCCGCGGATACGGTATCGACGCGCGGCTGAAATAGATCGCGAAGCCATTGTTGTCGAGTATGACCTTGACGACGTTCGGGTTGCCGAAGTCCTCGTCAGACAGCAGCGGCGATGCCAGCGTGGCGAGATCGGCCGACGATTCGTCCAGCAACACCGCGCACTGGTCGATCAGCGCAGGAGGCATGGCCGGTTCGTCGCCCTGCAGGTTGATAACGATGGTTTCGTCGTGCCAGTCCATCAGGTCGGCTACCTCAGCAATGCGCTCCGTACCGGAGCGATGCTGGTCACCCGTCATGCACACGGTAGCCCCGAAACTGGCAGCGGCTTCGGCGATACGTTCGTCGTCGGTCGCGATAATGACGTCCCTCGCGCCGCTCTCGCGCCCGCGCCGGTGGACGTGCTCGATCATGGGCTTGCCGTTGATCTCGCGCAGCGGCTTGCCGGGCAGGCGCGTCGACGCATAGCGTGCAGGAATAACGACGACGAAATCAGTCATTGTGTGTTTGCTCTTTGCGCATGCGCGATTCAATCTGCTCCAGCCACGGCGCAGCGGTGGCGGGATCGATCTCGACATCCACCGGCACATACCAGAAGCGGTCGGATACCCGGCGCGGGAACTTCACAGCGTCCTTCTCCGTCATCAGGATATCGAAGTCGTCGCGGAAGTCGAGTTCGCCAGGGCGCAGAGGCGCATGATCGGGATACGCATGCTCGATCACCTGGATGCCGTGTCCGCGCAGCATATCGAAGAAGCGGCCGGGGTTGCCGATTGCCGCCACCGCGTGCACGGTCGTGCCGGCGAAGCGTTCGATCGGACGGTTCAGCGAGCCGTTCAGCCTGAAGACTTCCCTGGCGGTGAGCCGAAATTCAATTGCATTCTGCAGGCCGGCAGGCATCACTTCCTGCCGTCCGCGCAAGCGTCCATTGATCAACACCTGGTCGACGTCCCCGATACGACTGACCGGCTCGCGCAGCGGTCCCGCAGGCAGCAATGCACCGTTCCCGAGTCCCCTCGCGCCATCGACGACACAGATCTCGTAATCCCGCGCCAGCGCGTAATGCTGCAGGCCATCATCCGCGATGATCAGGTCGGCGCCATCCTGTATGAGCATGGCCGCGCCTCGCGCCCGATCGGCATCCACGACCACCGGGCGGCCGGTGTGCAGCGCAATAAGCACCGGCTCGTCGCCGACCACGGCCGGATCGCTGCGGACATCGACCCGCATCGACGTGCCCGATTTGCTGCCACCGTAACCCCGGCTCACGATTCCCGGCGAAAAACCACGCTCCGCCAGGGCGCTGGCCAGCCACACGGTCACCGGCGTTTTGCCCGTGCCGCCCGCCGTGATATTGCCGATAACGATGACGGGGACCTTCGCGCGCCGCGTGCGCAACACACCGGCCCGATACAGGAAACGTCGCGATGCCGAAAGCAACCAGTAGATAGCCGAAAGCGGCAGCAATACGCGGTACCAACCGTGACCGCCGTACCAGGCACGGTGGATCCAGCTGTACGCAGCGCCCTTCATTGCAACTCGATCATTGCTCGCTGAACTGCATCCGGTACAGCGCCGCATAGTGGCCATTGGCCGCAAGCAACTCCGCGTGCGTTCCCGATTCGATTATCCTGCCCGCGTCGAGAACGATGATGCGATCCGCGTTTTCGACCGTCGACAGCCGGTGGGCGATGACGAGGGTGGTGCGGCCTTTCATGAGTTTGGCGAGGCCGTCCTGGATGTGCCGCTCCGATTTCGAATCCAGCGCTGACGTTGCCTCGTCCAGGATCAGCACCGGTGCATCCTTCAACAAGGCCCTGCCAATGGCGACGCGCTGCTTCTGGCCGCCGGACAGTAACGCGCCTCGATCACCGACCCGGGTATCCAGCCCTTTGGGCATTTCATTCGCGAAGTCCATCACGTGCGCCGCCTCGGCGGCCTGCAGCAATTCGTCGCGCGAATGCGCGCGAAGCTCCCCGTAAGCGAGATTGTTCGCAATCGTGTCGTTGAACAGCACGACGTCCTGGCTGACCAGGCTGATGTTGTCACGCAGGTTGGCAAGCTTGTAATCACGTATCGACACGCCATCCAGCAGTATGTCGCCCTCGCTTGCTTCATAGAACCGCGGCAACAGGCTTACCAGCGTGGACTTGCCGCTGCCCGAATGACCGACGATGGCGAGCGTCTGCCCCGCTCCGACCGATACGGAGATATCGTGCAATACCGGGCCGTCACTCTCACCGTAGCGGAAACTGACGTTTCGGAATTCGATGTCGCCGCGCACGTCGTTCTTCTCGAAGGAACCCGTATCAATCTCATCAGGTTCATCCATGATCATGAAGAGGCTGTGTGCGCCTGCGACGCCTCGCTGCAACGTGGCATTCACATTGGTAATACGGCGGACGGGCTGCAGCATCAACATCATCGCACTGAAAAACGAGATGAACTGGCCGGCTGTCAGGTTGCCTTCCAGCGATTCGCGACTCGCCATGTAGATCACCAGCGCAACGCCGAATCCGAAAATCGTCTGCGTGACGGCGACGCCCATCGACCTCACGCGAATCAGCTTGAGGTTTTGCTTGCGGTTCTTCTCATCGACGTCGCCCAGCCGGTTGCGCTCGTATTCGTAGCCACCGAACATCTTGACCACCCAGTTGCCGCGTACAATTTCCTCGGTGACCTGTGTGACTTCGCCCACCGAGTCCTGGATACGATTGCTGTAGCGCCGGAACGCGATGCCGAGCACCCGGATAAGAACGGCGATTACGGGAAAGAGTATGACGACGAACACCGTCAGCCGCGGGCTCTGAATCAGCATCACGCCAAATGCCGCGATGACCGTCAATACGTCGCGAACGGCGATCGTGACGACACTCGTAACGGATTCCGCGACCATCTCGACGTTATAGGTCATCCGGGACAGCAGCGGCCCGGCGGTGGATTTGTCGAAGAACCGAGCCGGCAAGGTAAGAAACTTGTTGAATACCTCGCGGCGCAATGAACTGATGACGGTGCGGCCAATCCAGCCGAGTGACGCCTCCGTCGCGAAGCCGGCAATGCCGCGGGCGATAAAAATCACGATGAACGCGATCGGCAGCCACTTGGCCGTCTCGAGGTTCTTCGCAACCAGTGCTTCGTCCATTAACGGCTCGAGCAGGTACACGAGACTCGCCTCGATCAGCGCCGTCGCGGCCATGGCGATAACGGCAATGACGCCGATCCCCTTATGCGGCAGAACGTATCGCCACAGGCGCCGGTAAATGACGGCGGTGTCGCGATCGGTTGGCGTGATTTCAGGCGCTACAGCTGCATCGTTCATTGTCTTAACAGGCCTAGTCGTCGGCCGTGTCGTTGACGGTAGCGATGTTGATCTGCGTAAAACCGAGGCGGCCGGCGACGTCCATGGCCGTGACGACATCCTGGTGCCTGGCATTGGCGTCCGCGCTGATCGTGAGCGGCAACTGGTTGTTGCCCCCGGATATCTTTTGCAGCGCATTGCGTATCGTTTCCGGCCGGGTATTGATCAGTTCGCGGCCATTGATAAAGTAGGTTCCTACCTCGGTGATCATGATGTCGATCTGTTCCGGCGTCTCCTCGACGATGGCGGGACTGTCGGCCTCGGGCAGACGCAGCTCGATCTGCGACTGCTTGACAAAACTCGTGGACACCATGAAAAAGATCAGCAGCAGCAGCACGACGTCGATCAGCGAGGTCAGGTTGACTTCGGGCTGGGTCTTCGGCCGGACGCTGAGCTTCATATGCCGTCCTTTTGTTGCCGCCGATGCAGGGCTTCGACCAGCTTGATGGCCTCCTTCTCCATATCGACGACCAGCGTGTCGACCCGGCTGCGGTAGTAGCGGTAGCCGATCAGCGCCGGGATCGCAACGGTCAGGCCGGCAGCCGTCGTGATCAGCGCCTCGGCAATGCCGCCGGCGAGCACCGTCGGGTTGCCGACGCCGTGCGTCGTAATTGCCGTGAAGACCTTGACCATGCCGATCACCGTGCCCAGCAGTCCCAGCAGCGGCGTGATGGCCGCGACCGTGCCGAGCGTCTCGAGATAGCGCTCGAGTTCGTGCACGACGTGGCGCCCGGTATCCTCGATGCTGTCCTTCATGACCGCGCGTTCCCGGTCACGGTTGATGAGTCCCGCCGCGAGAATTTGCCCGAGCGGTGAGCCCTGGTGAAGGCTCTGGATCTGCTTCTGATCGAGCTGGTCTTTCTTGACCCAGCCCCAGACCTTGCTGGTCAGGTCTTCCGGTATCACGCGCTTCTGTTGCAACGTCCAGAAGCGTTCGAGGATGATGCCCATGGCTATGATGGCGCAAAGAATGATCGGCGCCATCAGCCAGCCACCGGATTTTACGATTTCAACCATACAGCCGGACTCGGAATAAAAATGAAATATACAGCGCCGGGATCGAAAATTCTCCCCGCTCAGTGGCCCGGCGGCTCCTGCCATAGCCGGCGGCTCTGCTGACGATTCCGGGACAGTTGCACGATTCCGGCCCGGTCGCAAAGCCTGGCTCCGATCGCACCGTCGTGCGACGTCACCAGCACGTCCGCGCCGGCGGCCTGCCAGCGCTGCACCACGTCAGGCCGCGGCAGTCCCCAGCGGTTCCGGTAGCCGGCCGACACGAGTGCCTTGCGCGCGGAAACGGACGCGATAAATGCGGCACTCGACGACGTATGACTGCCATGATGCGGCACAACGATCACATCGACGGGTCCCGGGATGCCGGACCGTGTGAGGGCACGCTCGACGCCCGACTCGATATCGCCGGTCAACAGCAGGCGGGCATCCCCTGCTTCAACCAGGATGACGCAGGACGCGTCATTGCCGGTGTATCGACCTCTCGCGGGTGGATGCAGTACGCGAAATGCGACGCCGTCCCATCGCCATGCCTCGCCCGTCCGGCAGGCGACGGCACTGCCGCCGGGCAGCTCATGCGGTTCGCCGGCCAGCACCTTCGGCACGTCCAGGGCAGCCAGGACCGGAGCGAAGCCGCCCGAGTGATCGATGTCCGAGTGCGACACGACGAGCCGGTCGAGGCGCGTAATACGCTGGGCCGCGAGGTACGGCAGCACCACGCGCGTCGCCATGTCGCCGCCCCCCGGGTAGCGAGCGCCCGTGTCGTACAACAAGGTTCGTTGCCGCGTGCGCAGGACGACGGCAAGCCCCTGCCCTACATCGAGCAGGCGCACGTCGACACAGCCTTCGGGCGGACCCTCAACGCGGTTGGAAACCAGTGCCAGCGTCGCCAGCATGGCGACGTGACGGCCGGGCCAGCCCCGTGGCAGCACAACCCAGGCAAGAACCGATGCCAGGCAAAAGCCGGCGACCGTGCCTGCTGTCGCCGTCGTTACTGCGCCGCCCGGGATCGACAGTGAACGATCGATCAGCCACTGCAGCAGCTCGATACTTTTGGCCGCGATTCGCAGCGCGGCATCGCCCGCTGCGGCCAGTGGACCGTCGAGCAACAATCCCGCGAGCGCAAACGGCACGGTTACCACGCTGAACAACGGCACTGCCATGAAGTTGACCACGGGCGCGACGAATGAGACACGGCCGAAATTCGTCACGGTCAGCGGCAGCAGGCCGAACAACAGGAAGACCTGGACTGCGGCAAGCTGCAGCGCACCGGTCGACAGGCGCGCGACCAGGGGCCCGCTCGTCACTTTGGCATGGCGCCGCGCGAACCACAGCAACACGAGCACCGCCGCAAACGACAGCTGAAAGCCGGGCGCGAGTGTCGCCAGCGGATCGAGCACCGTCACCAGCAGGCAGGCAGCGGCGAGAATCGCAAATGGTCGCGGCTCGCGGGACCACAGAAATGCGACCACGAGCAACAGCAGCATCAGCATCGCGCGCCGCGCCGGTACGGCAAATCCCGACAGGCAGGCATAGCCGGCGGCCACCAGGAGCGACGCGAACCAGGCGACCTTCAGGTGGTTGCCGCCGAGACGCAGGGCCGCACAGACGGCCGCAGCGAGGAACCAGGCGGACGTTGCCGCCAGGCCGACGTGCAGTCCGGATATCGCCATCAGGTGGCTCGTCCCGGATCGCGCATAGCGAAGCCATTGTTCCGCCGTAATCCCATGCCGCGCACCGACGGAAATCGCAGCGGCAACCGCGGCCGTATCCGAATCGTCGATGACCGATTCCAGCCGCCCGACGATCCGCCTCCGGAGACGGCTCACGGGGTCGCCGGCATTCCGCAACAGGCGCTGGTTACGCGGTCCGTTGACGACATAGCCGGTCGCGCCGATGCGTTCTCGGAACAACCAGGCTTCGTAATCGAAAACACCGGGGTTGCTCGTGCCGCGCGGCCGGCGCAGACGCACCTCGAACTGCCAGACGTCGCCGATTTGCGGCTGGTCGCCAGCCTCGTACCAGCTGATGCGGACTCTTGGCGGAATCCGGTGATCGTCGACCGGTCGAGCCACAAAGCTGGTTGTTCCACCCCTGCGGCGGGGGAAGTCGACGACCTGCAGAACCGTCAACATGCTGTCGCCCTCGATCTGCGGGGACAACCGCAGCCCGATGACGTGCTGCGCGTGCAGCGCAAACAGGATGCAACCCGCGATGAACCAGGCGGCCGCCACGCGGCCACCGCCGACCCACGCGATTCCCGCACCGACTACAGCCACCGGTAATAGGGCGTTAATGGATATAAAGCTGGTAAAGTGCAGCGCGTACGCACCTGCCAGCAGGCTCAAACAGGATTTGATCATCGCGTTGCTGTCGCATCGGTCGATGGGAAAAGGATCGCCCCCTGTCAGGGAATCGGATTCACAGTCGAATGCCAAGACGCTTTTTCAGGAAGTTCGCATTCAAACGCCACGAGTACGGGGAAAAGTGGTTCCTCGCGCCGTTCCGCCACCTCATGCACGACCATCGTCTGTGGAGCGTGCGTCGCAAGACCGTCGTGCCGGCGGTCGCGCTGGGCGCGTTCTTTGCGTTCATGCCGTTTCCGGGCCACCCGCTCTGGGCCTCGCTGGCTGCGCTGGCCCTGCGCGTAAATGTCCCGATCGCAGCACTGACGACGTTTATCAGCAATCCGCTGACAATGGGCCCGATGTATTTCTTTGCCTACCGGCTCGGGGCTTGGCTGCTCGGCGTGCCGCAGAAACCCTTCGCGATTGAAATGTCGTTCGAATGGCTCACGCACACCTTCGTGAATATCTGGCAGCCGATGCTGCTCGGATGCCTGCTGCTGGCAACGGCATCATCGGTTGTGGCGTACGTCACACTCGATATCATCTGGCGCAGTTCGATCGGCCAATACAAGTCCCGCAAACGCAAACAGCGGCAGGACCGCGGGAACTGAGCAGGCCCTAATCCCGGTCGATCAGCTGCCCGTCCTCCAGGACGAGCACGCGGTCCATGCGATTTGCGATCGAATGGTCGTGAGTAACGATCACGAGACTGGTGCGCATCTCGCGATTCAGTTCCAGCATGAGATTGAGTACGTGCTCGCCGTTGCCCGCATCGAGATTGCCGGTTGGCTCGTCCGCAAGGACCAGTTGCGGCCGTGTGATCAGGGCGCGCGCCACGGCTGCACGCTGCCGCTCGCCACCCGAGAGTTCGCCCGGCTTGTGAGTCAGGCGTTCGCCGAGCCCGACGCGGCCGAGCAGGTCGCCCGCTTTCGCCAGCGCGTCTGCCCTCGACTCGTGACGAATGAGTAATGGCATCGCAACGTTTTCCGCAGCCGTGAATTCAGGCAGCAGATGATGAAACTGGTAAACGAAGCCTATGTAGCGATTGCGCAGGTCGCCCTTGGCTTTTTCGTCGCCGCCATGCATTGCGACGCCGTCGACGAGCACGACGCCCTCATCGGGATCGTCCAGCCCGCCCATGATCTGCAGGAGCGTGGTCTTGCCCGAGCCCGACGCGCCGATGATGGCGACACGTTCGGCTGGCGCCACCTCCAGGTCGATACCGCTGAGGACCTCGAGTACCGAGTCACCTTCGCGAAAACGGCGCACGACACCGCGGCACTCCAGCACCTTGCGCGCGTCTTCAGTCATAACGCAGCGCCTCCGCCGGCGCCGTCTTCGCAGCGACCCATGCCGGGTAAAGCGTTGACACCAGCGCCAGTGCCAGCGCAATAGCGGCAATCCTTGCAACATCCGCGAGACGCAGTTCTGACGGCAGGTCGCTGATGAAATAGACGTCTGCCGCGAGGAACTTGATGCCGAATAGCGCTTCGAGTTGCGTCACCACGGTCTCCAGGTTGAGTGCAAGCAATACGCCGAACAACACGCCGGCCAGCGTGCCGACGATACCGATGACGCTGCCCTGCGTCACGAATATCCTGAGAATACTCGCCGGACGCGCGCCCACCGTGCGCAAAATGGCGATGTCCGCCTGCTTTTCTTTAACGACCATGACGAGAGTGGAGACGATATTGAAAGCGGCGACGGCGATGACCAGCAACAGGATAACGAACAATATGGATTTGGTGATCTGGATCGACCGAAAGAAATTCACGTGACGCCGGGTCCAGTCACTGATAAGCACCAGCGCGCCGTGCTCGAGCGCGACTTCCCTTACAATCGCATTCGCGTCGAAAATGTCCGTGACCGCGAGCCTGACGCCGGTGGCGGTATCTCTCTTGCGATAGAGCTTCTGGGCATCACCGATGTTGATGAATGCCAGGCGGCGGTCGAATTCGTACATGCCGACGCGATAGATTCCGCTCACCGTGAAGCGCTTCGTCCTGGGCACGACGCCGGCGGGCGTAACGATTCCCTGGGCCAGAATCACCGTGACCTTGTCGCCGACACCGACCTGCAGCTCATTCGCGAGTTCCACGCCGAGAACGACGTTGAAAGCGCCGGCCTCCAGACTGGCCAGTTCGCCCTCGAGCATCAATCCTGCCACTCCCGAGACCGCGTCCTCCTGTGGCGGATCCACTCCCCGGATTTCCGCGCCGCTCAGCTGTTCGCCGAAAACCATCAGCGCCTGCCCGCTCACATAGGGAGCCGACGCGGTGACTCGAGGATTACGCTCCGCGGTCACCTTCAGATCCTGCCAGCCTTCGAGCTCGCCCTCGACGCCCTCGATACTTGCGTGTGCGGTCATTGCCAGCAGTCGATCCTTGAGTTCCCGCTCGAAGCCGTTCACCACGGACAACACGATAATGAGCACGGATACCGCGATCGCAATGCCTAGCATCGAGATGGCGGAGATGAGAGATACGAAGCTGTTGGCGCTGCGTGCACGCACGTAGCGACTGCCAATCCATGTTTCGAAACGCTGCGCCATGATCGCTACTCGTACCGCAGCGCGACGGCGGGATTCACCAGTGCAGCGCGACGCGCAGGATACAGCGTGGCGAGTGAGGTAAGCAGCAATGCGGCGATCGATATGACCGTGACATCCGCCCACTCGAGTTCCGATGGAATGCGCGTCACGTAATAGACATCGCCCGGCATGATCTGGAAACGGAACAACTGCTCGAGTACCGGCACGATCACGGGGACGTTGATAGCGAGAACGATGCCGAGCAACACGCCGACCAGAACGCCGGCCCAGCCGATCATCGCACCCTGCACGAAAAAGATGCGCACGACGCCGTTGGGGCCCATGCCGAGCGTGCGCAGGATCGCGATATCGTTCGTCTTGTCCGTGACGACCATGACGAGGCTCGCGACGATGTTGAACGCAGCCACGCCGATTATCAGCGACAGGATAAGGGACATCATCATCTTCTCGAGCTTGATCGCGCGAAAGTAACTTGCATTCTCGACAGTCCAGTCACTGCCCTTGACGCCCTCGAGCCGCTGCACCAGCCGCTTGCTGATCGCCGGCGCAGCCATCACATCGCGCGCACGGAAGCGCACGGCGGTCGCTTCGTCGCCGAGATCCAGGATGTCGGCTGCGTCGTGCATATTGACCAGGGCGAGAATGCTGTCGTGATCCTGCAGGCCCGCCTCGAACACGCCACCCATGACGAAACGCTCGAGCACCGGCTCCATGGTTCCGTCGCCGACCGGCCTCGGGATCAGCAACACGACGCCATCGCCGATGCGCACGCCAAGATCATAGGCGAGTACCCGCCCCAGGATAATGCTTCGGCTGCCCGCCTGAAGGCTCGAGAGATCGCCCTCGACGAAATTCATTACGCCACCGGACAAGCGAGCTTCGTAGTCGGGGTCGACGCCATGCACGATGACGGCGCGCAGGTCCCGGCCGGACTGGATCATTCCCTCGAGTTCGACGATCGGGGCCGCGGCAGCAACGCCTTCTTCTGCCTCGACGTCCCTGGCGAGCTGGCGCCAGTCACTGGTTACGCCAGAACTTCCCGTCACGAAACCGTGCGCCGACATGCTCAGCAGTCGGCTGCGCAACTCACCTTCGAAACCGTTCATTACGGACAGAATCACGATCAATGCAGCGACGCCGAGCGCTATACCGATGAGCGATATCAGTGTTATGAAGGAAACGAATCGGGTGCGGCGCTTCGCGCGCAGGTAGCGAAGCCCGACAAAAAGTTCGACGGGATTAATCATCGCCACGCATTAAACCACAATCAACTCGCCCCGGTTTGCGCCGTTTCAACGCGCCCGGATTGTGACACAGTTCTCAATACAGGCGTTTCCCCCCGGAAGGCAGGGTAAACCGGACGCCGATCCTGTTTTTTGCCGCGCCCACGGGTGCTATATTGACCCGGCAAGCACTCGGAGAGACATCATGCACAAGCTGCGGTTACTGACAATCCTGGGCCTGGCTCTCGGCCTGATGGCAAGCGCCAACGCCGATACACTCAAGACCTCGGGCATCAGCGCGGGCGAAGACGGCTCGCGCCCCCTGCGCGGCACGACCCAGGCACAGGTCGAGGCGAAGTACGGCAGCCCGGCAACGAAGAAAGCAGCGGTCGGCGATCCACCGATCTCGCGCTGGGACTACGCTGATTTCACGGTCTACTTCGAGTACGACCGCGTGATCCACGCCGTGCTCAAACGCTAACCGAACCAGCACACTGAAGAATACTGACGCCCGGGCACCGCCCGGGCGTTTTCGTTTCCCGCCACCGAGCACTGATCCGGCGGGCCGGGCAGGGAATTCCTCTCCCTCATGGCTCGCTGCGCTTCGCTTGCTGCGCTTTACTTCGGTCGAAGAACACCCTGCCCGGCCCGCCTGCCCGATACGCAAACCGCACGAATTTCCGGTGCGGCGTGTTCGTCGACCCAAATTGTAGGAGCGCGCCCCGGCGCGCGATCACAGCCCTGTAGGAGCGCGCCTCGGCGCGCGATTGCGGTTCGAGAACCGCTCCTACGGTCGCGGTAAGCGGTGTGCACGACTATAATCGCGGGCCCGTTCCGCAATGCGCCCGCCGTGCCCGATTCTCCCTACCTCATTGCCGCGCCCCTCGCGTCCGGCCGCTTTTCCGGCTTGGGCAGTCTCGTCGGGGCGAGCGCGCCGCTCGCCGTCGCGGAACTTGCGCGCCGGGTCGACGTGCCCGTGCTGCTGCTGGCCGACGATCCGCGCCACGCCGACCAGCTGGAAGCCGAGCTGCGCTTTTTTGCGGGCGGCGATTTCCCGGTGCTGCATTTCGTCGAGTGGGAGACGCTGCCGTGGGACAGTTTTTCCCCTCACCAGGACATTATTTCGCAGCGCCTCTCGGTGCTGTCGCAGCTGCCGTCGATGCAACGCGGCATCACGGTGGTTTCGGCACCCGCGCTGCTGCAGCGGCTGCCGCCGGTGGACTACGTCGCTGCCCGCGCGCTGTCCCTGCAAACGGGCCAGCAGCTTTCCCATGACGCGTTCACGGGTTCCCTGGCTGCAGCCGGTTACCTGCGCGTTCCGCAGGTGTCCGAACACGGCGAATTCGCGGTCCGCGGCTCACTGATCGACGTATTCCCGATGGGGTCGGCGCAGCCGGTGCGCATCGACTTCTTCGACGACGAAATCGAGTCGTTGCGTTACTTCTCTGCCGAGTCACAGTTGTCGGGCGACACCATGGACGCGATCGAGCTGCTGCCCGCGCGCGAGGTGCCGCTGGATGATGAGGCGATCCGCGCGTTCCGGTCGCGCTATCGCGAACGTTTCGAGGGTCAACCGAGCCGTTCGCGCGTCTACCGGGACGTTTCCGACGGCATCGCGCACGGCGGCATCGAATATTACCTGCCGCTGTTCTTCGAGCAGACAGCCGGTCTCGTGGATTACCTGCCGGACAACTGCATCGTGATCCGGCCCGACGGGCTGGACGGACTGCTGGAGCGGACCTGGGCCGAAATCGAAGAGCGGCACGAACTCTGCAGCCTCGATCCCGAACGGCCCGTCCTCACTCCGGGGGAGACGTTCGCCCCGATCGATACCGTCCGGGCACACCTCGCTCGCCACCGCAGCATCCGCTATTCCGCGCAGTCGCTCGCCGAGGCTTCGGACGTCTGCAACCTCCCCACGCGTATGCCGCCGGCACTGAAGATCGAGGCCCGCTACGAAGACCCCGCCGGGTCACTCATGCAATTCCTGGAGAGCTTTGACGGTCGCGTGCTGTTCACCACGGACTCCGCGGGCCGGCGCGAGCAGGTCTACGAACTCCTCTCCGGCCGCGGCCTCGACCTCGTGCGCGCCAGTGGCTGGCAGGACTTCGCGGCCGGCAAAAATCGCATCGGCGTCGCGATTGCGCCGCTCGAAAACGGTGTACTGCTGCCGGACGCGCGGCTCGCGATTATCAGTGAGCAGCAACTGTTTGGCGACCGCGTGCGCACACAGCGCCGGCGCCGCCGGGCCGAGCGGGACCCGGAAGCCATCATCCGGCAGCTCGACGATCTCGAGGAGGGTTCGCCGGTTGTTCATGCCGAGTACGGCGTCGGCCGCTACATCGGGCTGATTACGCTCGACGTGGGCGGCATCGAAGGCGAATTCCTGCATCTCGAGTACGCGGATGGCGACAAGCTCTACGTGCCCGTGCACGCGCTGGAGCTGATCTCCCGATACACGGGCGCCTCGCCCGAGAACGCGCCCCTGCACCGCCTTGGCAGCGACCAGTGGGAAAAAGCCCGCCGGCGCGCGATCCGCAAGATCCGCGACGCCGCGGCCGAACTTCTCGATATATATGCGCGCCGTGCCGCCCGCACGGGCCACCGCTTTCGCTGGCTGGAAGCCGATTACCGTGCGTTCGAAAGCGGCTTCCCATTCGAACCGACGGACGACCAGGCGCGCACGATTGAAGAGGTGCTCGGTGATCTCGCGTCCGACGAACCGATGGATCGCATCGTCTGCGGCGACGTCGGCTTTGGCAAGACCGAAGTTGCACTGCGCGCCACCTTCGCCGTGGTGCATGGCGGCAAACAGGTTGCCGTACTCGTGCCCACGACGCTGCTCGCGCAGCAGCATGGACAGAATTTCCGTGACCGCTTCGCCGACTGGCCGGTTCGCGTCGAAGTCCTGTCACGCTTCCAGTCGCCGAAACAGGTGCGCGAGATCGTGGCGGGCATGCATTCCGGCGCGATCGACGTCGTCATCGGTACGCACAAGCTGTTGCAGCATACGAAATCGTTCAAGGACATCGGGCTCGTAATCATCGACGAGGAACACCGCTTCGGCGTGCGCCACAAGGAAGCCATACGCTCCCTGCGCAGCGAGATCGACGTGTTGACCCTGACCGCGACGCCCATTCCGCGCACCCTGAACATGGCGATGGGCGGTATCCGCGACATGTCGCTCATAACGACACCGCCCGCCGAGCGGCTTTCCGTCAAGACCTTCGTCGGCGAGTGGAACGATGTCGTGATTCGCGAAGCCTGCCTGCGCGAAATCAAGCGCGGCGGCCAGGTTTATTTCGTGCACAACCGCGTCGAGGACATCGGGCGCGTCGCCGAGCGGCTCGGCAAGCTGGTCCCGGAGGCGGCTCTGCGCATCGGCCACGGCCAGATGCCGGAGCGCGAACTCGAACAGGTCATGCTGGACTTCTATCACCGGCGGTTCAACGTGTTGCTGTGCACGACCATTATCGAAAGTGGTATCGACGTGCCGACGGCGAACACGATCATCATCAACCGCGCCGACCGCTTCGGCCTCGCGCAGCTGCACCAGCTGCGAGGCCGTGTCGGCCGCTCCCACCATCGTGCTTACGCCTACCTGGTTGCCCCGCCCAAAGCGGCAATGACCACCGACGCGGTCAAACGGCTCGAAGCCATCGATTCACTCGAAGACCTCGGTTCCGGCTTCACGCTCGCGACTCACGATCTCGAAATTCGCGGCGCCGGCGAGCTGCTCGGCGACGAGCAGAGCGGCCAGATCCATGAGATCGGCTTCTCGCTGTACACCGAACTGCTGGCGCGCGCCGTCGAGTCCCTGCGCTCGGGCCGCGAGCCGGACCTGGATGCGCCACTCGACGCCGGTGTCGATATCAACCTGCATGTCGCCGCGCTGCTCCCGGACGACTACGTGCCGGACGTGCATTTGCGGCTCATGCTGTACAAGCGCATATCGGGAACGAAAACCGCGGAGGACCTGCGCGAACTGCAGGTCGAACTCATCGACCGTTTCGGGCTGCTCCCGGACGCGACGAAAAACCTGATGCGCATCGCCGCCTTGAAACAGCGTGCTGCGGCGCTCGGTATCGAGAAAATCGACGCCGCCGACGCGGGCGGCTACCTGGTATTTGGCGATGACAGCCGGATTGATCCTGTCGCGCTCGTGAAATTGGTGCAAAATGACAGTCGCTGCTACCGGCTGCAGGGCTCGCACCGGTTGAGCTTCCGACTCGACCTCCAGGACGTCGGGGCCCGCTTCCGGGCGATCGAGGAACTCATGGGCACACTCGCCCTGCAGCAGGACGGCGGGCAAACAAGCTGAAGGCCAGCAGGTTAAAGGCATGATGATACGACGACTAACGACGACAATCGCGATGACACTGGCGTGGACAGCGGGCGCTGCGCAGACCGTTGCCGAGCCCGGGCAACCGGACTACCCGCGCTACACGGTCGAAGTGATCATCTTCGAATACACCGAACAGGTATCCGTCGGCACGGAGCAATTCCTGCCGGACGAGCCACGGCCGCCCGGGCCCGACGGTGTTCCGGACGACGGCCAACTCGTTTTCAGCGATACCGACACGGGCGCGCTTGCCGACAGACCGCGGCCTCAACCCCGCAGGCCCGAATTCGTGCTTCACGGCGAGCAAGAACTCAACATGACCAATATCGCCAGCCGGCTGGCGCGCCTGGACGTATACAGGCCGGTTATGCATTTCGCATGGACTCAGGTGACACGGCCCGAAGAGGAAACGCAGCCAATCAACCTGCAGGCGCTCGCAGAGCCGTCCGCAGGCCTGCAGGGCTCGTTCACACTCTACCTGAGCCGATACCTGCACCTCGTGGTCGATCTGACGCTCGAGCAGCGCCCCGGACCCGGTGATCCGTTAGCGACCGACGATTCCGTTTCGGTATTCAGTGACCGGCGTGACGGCGCGAGCTTCGACGAGGGGCAGCCGTCACCCCTGCGTTTCCGCATCTCGGAGGACCGCATCTTCAAGAATGGCGACCTGCGTTACTTCGATCACCCGAAGTTCGGCGTACTTGCGAAAATTACCCGCGTCGAGGAACCGGACGACGATGATGCCGAGGCCGGACTAGTCGGAAAACTCGGCCAGTAGTTCGTCGAAAAACTCGCCGGCACCGCGCGACTCCTCCGCGGCCTGGATCAGACCGACCCGAAACGAGACAGTGACGAAACGCCCGGCGCTGGAGCGTGGGTGGTGCAGACCGAGCTCGCGCACCGCGGTCGAGATCCGCGCAGCAAAATCCTGCACTGCGTGCTCGTCAGGCGCATGTGACAGCACGGCCAGCTGCTCGCGCTCGAGCCGTCCCACGACATCGCTCGCGCGCCTCAGGCAGCGCCGGATCGCCTGACCGACCCTGCGCAGGCAGGAATCGGCAGCATGCCGACCGAATACGTCAACGTAGGCGTCGAAATCATCCAGGGAGAACACGACGACTGCGATCGAGCTCTTCTCGCGAGCTGCAACCGCCCAGTCATGGTCGAGCACTTCACGAAATGCCCTCTCATTGAGCAGTCCGGTTACCGGATCGTCGCGTGACAGGTCGCGAATGCGTCGCTTTGCCTTCAACAGCGCGTGCTGCAACTCCGCGCCCGCGGTCGACAGGCTGCCCGATCCATTGCGCCAGAAGGCCGCGTAAAACGCCACGCCATTCCCTCCCGGCAATGAGAGCGGTTTCAGTACCAGCAGAAACTCGCGCCCTCCCCGCTCGACGGGGAAGCTCGTTTCCTGATTCGACCGCACGGCTTCACTGATCTCAAGCGCCAGCTCGCGACCCACCATCTGCTCGATAACATCGGCGAACGGCTTGCCGTCGGCCTGTTCGACGCCGATCGCGGCGAACGCGCGGTTGCTGAATGCGACCGGCCATTCCGAATGGTCGACGCGCACGACGAGCACCGGCTCCGCGGATTCCGCGAGGACCTGTTCGAGAATGCGTCTGTTGACCGGTTCCATGTTCAGGCGTCAAGTTCGAGTTCGGGCGGCTCGGTCCACTGCGACAATTCGGAGTGTGCGGCATGCCACTCATCGCTGGCGAGCAAGGACTCCCGCATTACGCGCCCCGTGGCGTGCAGCCTCGCAAGCCGAACCAGCGACAGCGGATTCGAGTAGTCCTTCAGCGCTCGCACCGCCGCCTGCGCAGCATCGCGGTCATTACAGATCAGTATCATGTCGCAGCCGGCCTCCAGTGCCCGTCGCGCCCGCTCGGGCATAGTGCCATACCTGCGAGTTGCCTTCATGCTGAGGTCGTCGCTGAGAACGGCACCATCGAACCCGAGCCTGGAGCGAAGCTCGCGCTGAATCCAGAAAGGTGCGAATCCGGCCGGCAGCGGGTCCATTTGCGGGTAAACGATATGCGCCATCATGACGCCGGCAATAAGACCATTCCCGATCAGCTTGTCGTAGGGCCGCATGTCGTCCAGCACGTCGCCGTATTCGCGGCGATCCACGGGCAGCTGTTCGTGCGAATCCGCAACCACCGCACCGTGCCCGGGAAAGTGCTTTGCAACCGCGGCCATCCCGGCGCTACGCAGTCCCCGCGAGAACTCGGCCGCGAGTTCGGCAACGACTTCCGGCCTCGCGTGGAAGGCGCGGTCGCCGATGATATCGCTCACTCCCCAGTCGAGGTCGACGCAGGGCGCAAAACACAGGTCGATGCCGCATGCGCGGAGTTCGGCGGCAATCAGCCAGCCCCCTTGCCTGGCAAGCGCAAGAGCGCTTTTCGGGTCGGTGCTGAATTGGCGGCCGATGACCCGCATCGGCGGCATCGTCGTGAAACCGTCCCGAAAACGCTGCACCCGGCCGCCTTCGTGGTCCACGGCAATGATCAGCGGCGGGCTCCTGAGCGCCCGCACTTCGTCCACCAGCTCCGTGAGCTGTTGCGGCGACTCGTAGTTGCGGCTGAAGAGGATCAGTCCACCAACGGCGGGTTCACGCAGCAATTCACGATCAGCCGGCGAGAGGCTGGGGCCATCGATGTCGAGCATCACCGGTCCGAGTGACATGCACTGCTCCCCGAATGACGGATTATCGAACCATTATTGACTATTTTCCGAAAACAGCAATCGACTCGACGTGCGCCGTGTGGGGAAACATGTCGATGATACCTGCCGCTTCGAGCGTATAGCCTGCCTCACTGACCAGGATACCCGCGTCGCGCGCGAGTGTCCCGGGGTGGCACGAGACATAGACGATACGGGCCGGATCGATCCGGTCGATGTAATTGACGACCTCCGCAGCCCCGCTGCGCGCCGGGTCCAGGAGCAGCCGGTCCCACGGCTCCTGCAGCCAGCTTTCCGTACCATCGATGGCGGCCAGGTCGGCCCGGCGAAACTCGGCGTTGCCGAGCGCGTTCGCGGACGCGTTGTCTGCGGCGCGGCGCACGAGCGTCGCCTCGCCTTCCAGGCCCAGGACTCCGGCGCACCGACGAGCGAGCGGCAGCGAGAAATTGCCGATGCCGCAGAACAGATCGAGTACCCGATCCTGCCGCTCCGGCTCGAGCAATTCGAGCGCCTTGCCGACCATGGCGCGATTGATCGCGCCGTTGACCTGCACGAAATCGACAGGCTCGAATTCGATGCGCACGTCGAATTCGGGCAACGTGTAGTAAAGCGGTTCCTGTTCGCCGCCGGGGTGCAACAGCTCCAGCGAATCGAGGCCACCCGGCTGCAGGTAGACGCGTACACCGTGCTCGTCGGCAAAACCGCGAAACTGGTCGAGATCGCCGGCGGTCGGCGGGTCGAGCACGCGAAATACGAGGGCCGTGGCGTTGTCTGCGACGGCGACTTCGACCTGTGGCAGGCGCGCGCGTATCGACAAGCGGCCAATTAGCTCACTGAGCGGATCGATCAGCCCGTCGACGGGTGGCGCAAGTACCTCGCAGCGATGCATGTCGGTAATATACGGCGCGTGCCGTTCGCGAAAGCCCACGAGGACCCGGCCCTTGGCGCTGACATCCTTGACGGCAAGCCGCGCGCGGCGGCGGTAATTCCATTCCGGGCCGGTGACGGGCTCCAGCCAGCGCCCGGGTTCCACGCGACCGATGCGTTCCAGGTTGTCCCTCAGGGTGCCGAACTTGATGCTGCGTTGTTGTTCCACGCTGACGTGCTGGAGCACGCAGCCGCCGCAACGGCCGAATACCGCGCACCGCGGCTCGATACGTTCCCGCGATGCAGTAATGACTTCGAGCAACTCGGCTTCATCGAACTTGCGGCGTGACTTGCGCCGCACGAACCGCACTTCTTCACCGCTGAGCGCCCCGGCAACAAAGACCTTCTTGCCGCTCGTATCGGCGATGCCGCGACCGTCGTGCGTGACGGACGTGATCGTCGCCGTTTCCGGCTGCCGCCCGCCACGAGCCATGCCGCGGCTCACGCTTTCCCGGGCCAGGCGTCGAGAAATTCGTTGAGATGGGGCACGTCCATACCGGCGAGCGTTTCGCGAACCAGCGCGAATTCGCGTTCCAGTCCCGCCGCGTCGAGATTGCCGCGCATGAATTCGAACCGCAGGTAGACCAGCCAGGTATTGAGAACGTCCGTCTCACAGTAATCACGTATCTCGCCGATACCGCCGGCAAGCCACTTGTCCCAGACCTTGTCGCCGCTCATTCCGAGCTTGCCCGGGAACCCCAGCAATACGGCCATCTGGTCGAGGCTTGCCCGCCCCCGGTGCTGGAAGCCCGACAGCACATCCATGAGATCGACATGGCGCCAGTGGAACCGGCTCAGGTAGTTGTTCCACTTGTACTCCCTGTCGCCGTCGCCCACCTCCCAGTAGCGCGGCGCCTGAATGCCGTGCCTGAGCGCACGGTAGTGCAGCACGGGCAGATCGAAGCCGCTGCCGTTCCAGGAAACCAGGTCCGGCGCGTAGCGCTCGATGCCGTCAAAAAAACGTGCGACGATTTCCGCTTCGCCGGAATCCTCGTCGCCAAGGCTCCATACCCTGAAACTGTCACCGGTGCGCAGTGCGACGGAAATCGCGACGACACGCTGCTGGTGCAGCGGCAGGAAGTCGCTGCCCGTCTGCTGCTGGCGCTTGAAGGTCATCGCGGTCGCCACGTCTTCGTCGGGCAGACCCTCGAGCCCCCACATCCGGCGGCCGAACTCCACGTCCGGGATCGTCTCTATATCGAAGGAAAAACAATGCATGTCAGGCATTCTCTACCACAGCGAACGCGATGACGAGGCCGGCGTCGTCCGTCAGACTGACATGGCCGTCGCCGATACCCAGCCGGTCGCAGACACGCCGGCCGCGCTCGGACCAGATGACCAGCGGCCTTCCCCACTCGTTATTGGTGATCCCCACATCCCGTAACCATACGCCATGGGCAAAACCGGTACCCATGGCTTTCACGGTGGCTTCCTTGCCCGCGAAACGCATGGCGAGAAAGCGGACCGGCCACTTGCTCTTGCGGAACAGTTCGAGCTCCTGCTCCATCAGCACACGGCGCACGAAATGTTCGCCGAAACGATCGTAGGTGGCTTGTATGCGTGACAACTCGACAACGTCCGTACCGACTCCGAAGATCACTCGCCGCGCGCCTCCGTCATGAGCCGCCTCATCTCTGACACGGCCATGGCCAGGCCGTCGAATACGGCGCGGGAAACGATCGCGTGCCCGATATTGAGTTCGACGATCTGCGGAATGACGGCTATCTCGCCGACATTGTCATAATTGAGGCCGTGGCCGGCATTGATCACGAGACCGAGGCCGTCGCCGAACGCGGCCGCCGCGGCAATTCGCTGCCGCTCGGTCGCACGCTGCTGTCCCTGCGCTTCGGCAAACGCCCCGGTGTGCAGCTCGACGACGGGCGCGCCGCAAGCCACGGCAGCCTCGAGCTGCTTTTCGTCGGGATCGATGAACAGCGAGACCCTGATGCCTGCGTCCGCGAGCCGGGCGCAGGCCTCCCTGACGCGGTCGAGCTGCCCCGCCACGTCCAGGCCGCCCTCCGTCGTCAGCTCCTCGCGTCGCTCGGGCACGAGGCAGCAATCGCTCGGCGAGAACGTGCACGCGATGCCCAGCATCTCGTCCGTGACCGCGAGCTCCAGGTTCATGTGTGTTTGCATGACCGCAGCTATCGCGGGCAGGTCGGCGTCCTGGATGTGACGACGATCCTCACGCAGATGCACCGTGATACTGTCCGCGCCGGCACGTTCGGCAATAACTACTGCGTCAGCGGGCCGCGGATACGCCGTACCGCGGGCCTGCCTCAGCGTGGCGACGTGATCGATATTCACACCGAGATGGATGGGTCTGGTATCCGGCATTCAGCGCTCTTCCGGGGAGGGATTTTTCGGCATTCTAGCGCGATGCAGGTCCAGCAGCACCTTGCGGCTCTTGAGCTCCCTGCCGTCCAGGTGATGGCGAATCACCTCACGCAACAGGCGCCCGGCGTCTCGCAGTACATCCGGATCCTCGAAGCGGCCTGCAGCAATGTCACGCAGGCGAGCACCCGAAAACACCATCGGTCCCTCGCTGCGCGTGACGCTGACCGGCCCCTGCTCGACGCGGTACTCGTAGTTGCGTTGCTCGCCGATCGTCTCATGCAGGTTCGCATCGTATTCGAGATTGAGTGCATAGCCGAGCAGACGCAACAGGTCCATCTCGAAGACCCGCAGGTTGGCCGCGAGTTCGCCGCTGTGCGCCAGCGCCGCAATGGTCTGCGCATAGATATCGAATATCTCCGGCTGCGGGTCGTGCCGGTGCAGGAAGTTCAGCACAAGCTCGTTGACATAGTAGGCAGATAGCAGCGCATCCCCGCCGAGGGTCAGCGGCGCCGCGTCTGTCTCCGCTCCGGTCAACGTACCGAGATCGGAACGCAGAATCCATGACAGGCGCAGCGGCTGGAAAGGCCGCAATACACCGCGCAACTTCGATTTCGCGGAGCGGCTGCCGCGTGCGACGAGCGTAACCTTGCCATGCTCGCGGCTGATGACGTCGAGCAACTGGCTCGTATCACGAAAGGGCCGGTGATGCAGAAGGTATGCACGCTGTTGCTGGACTCGACGCGTCGCTGTCATCGCGTTACGGAGATTCGTAGCCGAGGTTCAGGAGATCCTGCTCGCTGTCCGCCCAGTTGTCCTTGACCTTGACCCACAATTCGAGGTGCACGGACTGATGCAACTGCCTGGCGAGCGCAAGGCGGGCTTCCTGGCCGATCTTCTTGAGCATCTGGCCACCCTTGCCCACGACGATGCCTTTCTGGCTGTCGCGCTCGACCCAGATGATCGCGTGAATCGTGATCCGGTCGCGATCCTGCGCGTACTGCTCGATCTGGACGGTCAAACCGTAGGGCAATTCATCGCGCAGGTGGATCGTCAGCTTTTCGCGAATGACTTCTGCCGCGTGGAACTGCGGGCTGCGATCGGTTTGCATCTCGGCCGGAAACAGCGGCGGTGACTCCGGCAGGCACGGACGAATACTGGCCGCGAGCACGTCGAGATTGTCACGCTTGCGTGCCGACACCGGGATGATTTCGACAAAGTCATGCCGCTTCGACATTTGGTCGATAGCCGCAAGCAGGCGTTGCTTCGGGTGAACCGCATCGATCTTGTTGAGCAAGGCGATGCACGGAACCTTCGCAGCCTTGATGCGCTCGAGCGCGTCCTCGTCCTCGCCGGTCCAGCGTGCCGCCTCGACGACGAACAGGGCAAGGTCGGCATCGGCAAGCGCACTGACGGCCGTCCGGTTCATCAGCCGGTTCATCGCACGGCCGGCATTGCGGTGCAGCCCGGGGGTGTCGACGAACACGATCTGCTCGTTCTCGTTTGTCCGGACCGCGAGTATCCGGTGCCGGGTCGTTTGCGGTTTGGCGGTGACGATACTTACCTTCCTGCCCATCATCGCATTGATAAGCGTGGACTTGCCGACGTTCGGCCGCCCCACCACCGCTACGAATCCGCAGCGAAACGCTATATCAGACATCGCCCTGGTCCATCGTCAGCCGGGCCAGCATGCGCCGGGCGGACTGTTGCTCCGCGCTGCGGCGCGACCGCCCCTCCCCCGAAGTCGGTTCCTGGTCCGGTACCTGGCAACGCACCTCGAAGCGTTGCTGGTGCGCCTTGCCGGTCACGTCGACGAGCTCATAATCGGGTGGCGCCGCGCCACGCGCCTGCAGCCACTCCTGGAGGCGGGTCTTGGGATCGCGCAATTCGTCGGCGTGCGGAAGATCGTCGAGCTTTTCCGCGAAAACGCGGTGAATCAGTTCCGCCGCCGTATCGAAATCGCTGTCGAGATACACGGCACCGAGCAGGGCCTCCAGCGCATCCGCGAGGATCGACTGGCGCCTGTGACCGCCGGTCTTGCGTTCGCCACTGCCGAGAATCAGGTGTTCCCCGATACCCAGTTCGGCCGCGATGTCCGCCAGTGACGTATCCCGGACGAGAGACGCGCGCAGACGGCTCAGATCGCCCTCGGGCGCATTGGGCAGCGTGTGGAAAAGCGCCTCGGAAATCACGATATCGAGGACCGCGTCACCGAGGAATTCGAGGCGCTCGTTACTGTCGCCGGGCGCACTCCTGTGCGTGAGCGCCTGCCGCAGCAGGCGTGCATCACTGAAACTGTAACCCAGGGTTTCGCTCAGCCAGCGTTCGGCATTGTCCAAGATAATCGCTCTGCATCGTCGCGCCGCCAGGTGGCGCGACGTCTCCTGCCGTAGTCAACGGCTTGTTGTTATCGCCGCACCAGCACCGCTTTGTCAAACTCGACGGAAAAAGAGACGTTGGCGATGAACGGCGCGACGTGATTGTACTGGGCGCGAACCTCGAAACCACCGTCCACGGAGGTCACGGAGACTTCGCGTGCCGTAATCTCGCTGACGCTCTCGACATCGAAGCGGCGGGATATGGAGCTGCGAATCGCGCTGCGAGTCGGGTTCGCGCCATCGAATTCCTCTTGAACGCCGTTAATCACGCCCAGCACTTTCATGTAATTGAGATAGACGGGCGTAAGGCGAAGCCCGGCAAACGCGAACAGGCCGACGAACGCGACAAGGACGATCATGCCGAGGGTCGTCATGCCGGTCTCACGCCGCAGCGCCGTTCGGCTACTGGCGAGTTGCATGCCCTTCGTCTCCCTGATGTGTGAACTGGCGCACATTACCCAAACTCCGCAGTTTCTGGTCAAGCACATACATCGCGCGGCAAATGCGCGATTTACATAAGGCTAGCGCGATTCTAGCGACCAAATCAGTGACTGGCACCACATTATTGGATCTTCGTGCCGATCCGGTCCCAGCGTGGCCAGCTCAGGCCATCCATGTGCATCCAGACGCGCACGGCTTCGCCAACAAGGTGCGACTCCGGGATTGCCGAGATGAAACGGCTGTCCTTGCTGTTGTCGCGATTGTCGCCCATGACGAAATAATGATCGTCAGGGACCGTGTAGACACCGTCTTTGACGGAGTAGGAATTGGTATTGAGTATCTCGTGTTTGCGGCCGTCGAGGTTCTCGATATAGATGCGCTCTGCCGGGGTTGCGTCCGGGCTGATCTCGAGCTCCATCAGCTCGCCATTGATGGTCAGTCGGTGATCTTCGTAAACGATAGTGTCACCGGGCAACCCGACAACCCGCTTGATGTAGTTGATACTCGGGTTCTGCGGTAGCCGGAAAACGACGACGTCGCCGCGCTCGGGCGAGCCGGTCTCGATGATCTTGGTTTCCGTTACGGGCAGTCGCAGGCCGTAGGAAAATTTCTTGACGAATATGAAGTCGCCCTGCAGCAGCGTCGGCATCATGGAACCCGAAGGAATTCGAAAGGGCTCGAACACGAACGATCGAATGACGAGCACGATAAGCAACACCGGAAAAAACGATCGTGAGTATTCCACCAGCGTCTGCCGCCCGCCTCGCGACTCCTCGCTGCTGCGCTTCGAGTCATGCCAGACAAATACGTCGAGCAGGTAAACGACGCCGGTGAATGCCGTCAGTAAGGTTAGAATCAGTGCCAGATTGATACTCAAGGAACCCTCGATCTACTTTTCTGCTTTCAGAACGGCAAGAAAGGCTTCCTGTGGAATTTCTACCGAGCCCACCTGCTTCATACGTCTTTTACCGGCCTTTTGCTTTTCCAGCAACTTGCGTTTCCGCGTGACGTCGCCGCCGTAGCACTTGGCCGTCACGTTCTTGCGCAGGGCCTTGACGTTGCTGCGCGCAATAACCTGGCTGCCGACGGCGGCCTGAATGGCGACGTCGAACATTTGCCGCGGAATCAGTTCCCGCATCTTCTCGACCAGCTCTCGGCCGCGCGTTTTCGCCTTGTCGCGGTGCACGATGATCGACAGGGCATCGACGCGCTCCTTGTTGATCAGTACATCCAGTCGCACGAGCTGCGCCGCTTCGAATCGTTGGAAATGATAATCGAACGAAGCAAATCCCCGGCTCACCGACTTCAGACGGTCGAAAAAATCCAGCACGACCTCCGAAAGCGGCATCTCGTATTCGACCGAGACCTGGCTACCCAGGTAGCGAATGTGTTTCTGTACGCCGCGCTTTTCGACACACAACTTGATCACCGCGCCGACGTAGGCATCGGGGACAAGGATGTTCGCCGTGATGATCGGCTCGCGTAACTCGGCAATCTCGTTCTGCGGCGGCAGCCGGGACGGGTTATCGACCATCGTTATGTTGCCCGACGTATCGACGATCTCGAAAACAACGGTGGGCGCCGTGGTAATCAGCTCGAGGTCGTATTCGCGCTCCAGGCGTTCCTGCACGATCTCCATGTGCAGCATGCCCAGGAATCCGCATCGGAAGCCGAAGCCCAGCGCGGCGGAGGTCTCAGGCTCGAAATGCAGTGCGGCGTCGTTGAGGCGAAGCTTGTGCAACGCCTCGCGGAAGTTTTCGTAATCGTCTGACTGTATGGGGAACAGTCCTGCAAACACACGCGGCTGTACCTGTTTGAATCCCGGCAACGGCTTTTCGCAGGGAGCCCGCGTCGCCGTCAATGTATCACCCACCGGTGCGCCGAAGATGTCCTTGATGCCCGCAATAACGAAGCCGACCTCCCCCGTGCGGAGTTCGTCCCTGTCCGTCATCTTCGGCGTAAAGCTGCCGACACGATCCGCATTGTAGGAGACGCCTGTCGACATCACCGTCATCTTGCTGCCCTTGGACAGACTGCCGTTCATTACGCGCACGAGCGAGACGACGCCGACGTAGTTGTCGAACCAGGAGTCGATGATCAACGCCTGCAGTGGCGCCTCCGGGTCGCCCTCCGGCGGGGGGATTCGCTGCACGATCGCTTCGAGCAGCTCGGCAACCCCTTCACCGGTCTTGGCGCTGGTGCGCATGGAGTCGTGTGCCTCGATGCCGATGATGTCCTCTATTTCGGCCATCACGCGATCGGGGTCCGCCGCCGGGAGATCGATCTTGTTGAGGACCGGCAATACCTCGAGTCCCTGGTCGATGGCCGTTACGCAGTTGGCCACGCTCTGCGCCTCGACACCCTGTGCGGCATCGACTACCAGCAACGCGCCCTCGCAGGCGGCGAGCGACCGGGAGACCTCGTAGGAAAAATCCACGTGGCCGGGCGTGTCGATGAAATTCAGCTGGTAGGTCCTGCCGTCTGCCGCCGTGTAGTCGAGGGAGACGCTCTGGGCCTTGATCGTGATGCCACGCTCCCGCTCGAGATCCATGGAGTCGAGCACCTGCGCGCCCATTTCACGTTCGGTGAGCCCGCCGCAAAGCTGGATAAACCGGTCCGCCAGCGTCGACTTGCCGTGATCGATATGGGCAATGATTGAGAAATTTCGGATGTGATCCATTAGATGCTGACTTCGCAGCCGCGGCGTAAACCGGCGAAGTATACCGGGTTACGGATAGCGGACCAGTATGGTATCGATCGCCGGCCGGTCCAGGCGGAACTGGCAAACCACCTCGCCGTCGAACTCAACGACCGGTATCCGCACGTCGAAGCGTTCTTTCCAGTCGGCGCGGCTGTCGATATCGCGGACCTCGACATCCATGCGGCCGCGCACCAGGGGCAGCAATTCCTCGAGGAGAACGTCGCAGAGGTGGCAGCCGCGCCGGCTGTAGACGTAGAAAGTCGGCTTCACGGGCTTACATGTCCGCCACGACACGTCGCGCGACGGTCGGCGTGAACCGTGCGAGGCACGAATCGTGCCGCAGTCGGCGCCGGCCGATCAGCGCCCCGGTAGCAAGGCCGCCGAGCGCCAGCGCGGCGGCTGCGGCGTCCCCGAGCGAAAACACGAATGCCAGCGCGGCGGCGGCCGCTGCCCCGGTCAGAGGCAGCCCGTAGACGATCAGTGCGGCGGCAAGCACGTTGCGTGGCGCCAGCTGGATGCCCACGACATCGCCTTCACTGAGTCTCAGGTCTTCGTCGACCGCGATATCCAGGCGACGCGTGCCCGAACGGGCCGCGAAAATGCCGGCGCCGCAGCCTCGCCCTGACGCACAGCGGGCGCAGACGGTATCGGCCTCGACTTCGACAATTGCGGTGACGCCGCGGGAATCCCGGACGATTTCGACAATGGTGCCTTGTGGATCCTTCATGTGGTGATACCGGCCTTGCCGGCCCGTGGCTGAGCGAATATCGCTGACTATAGCCGACTATTGACGCCTACTGGCTCCGCCGCATCGATCTGGCGATCTTTTCCACGGTGAGCTGCGGTACCTGGCCGACCGCCGTAACGCGGTAGTCGTCGATGACCGTGCTGTAGGAGTTGGACGCACCGACGCTCGAGCGCCTGGGCTTCTTCTCGTCGCTGACCGGGGAGATGAACACCGAAACGGTGACAAGGCCATCGCCGTACACGATGTGGGTCAGCGGATCATCGGCATCCGGCAGCATCTTTTGCTGGGTCGAGACGACCCTGAACCCCGACGGAACTTCATCCGCAACCCATTCGCTCTGCACTTCGCGCTTCATCGTAAGGCGCGGTTCCGTGTACCACTTCCAGTTGTCCGTACTGTAGGACGAGACCAGGGCACTGGATCGTATGTCCTGCTCAATGCTGATATCGGCAAACTTGACGTGTTCGAGGGGGAGATTGTTGTCGCCGATCAGCTGCGTCTGCAGCGGGAATCCCGTTTCAGCGTCGAGCCAGATTCGGTAACCGTAGCGATAGTTGTCATGAGGCAGGATCGCGAGCATTGCCGACTTGCGGCCGGCCACGCGCTCGAAATCCTTGATCAGCACGTCGTACTCGTTGCCGAAGCGGATATCGCTGGAAGGCAAGGTCGAAAACAGGGTGCTCTGGTTGTTCCATTCCTCGACCAGCACCGACTCCCGGTCCGGCAGGATGCAATGCACTTCGTTGCCGTTGCGGATGATCTCGAGCCCGTTACCGTCCTGGATAACGACTTTCTCGCGAACGACGCCGTCCTTGACCGTGTGAACGACCTTGAAGGTATCAACCTTGCCGTCACGCACGCGGACGACGGTGCCCGCGTAATTGGTCACCTGGACCGCGTTGCCCATGCGATCGATCCAGTCCTGTGGCGTCGCGGCTTCTGCTGCAATCGCCGGCGGTCCAGAGAAAAAGCCGCAGAACACGATGCATGCTGCGGCTTTGGTTGTATGGCTGTGAGCGAGCATTACGGCTGACTGGTCACCGGCTCGGTCACGTTGTTCTCGTCGTCCGCCTGCGGATCATCGTCGGCGGGCGCTTCCTCGGCGAGCTCTTCCGCCCGCATCTGCAGCGATGTTACACGCGTATTGAAGCTGTTGGATCCATCGCCGTGAAGGATCATGAGCCGGCGCAGCTCGTCATCGGACATGGTCGGAACGGTTTCGGAGACCGCCTCGTCCGCAATGACCGCCGTGGCAGGGATCGCCGTTTCGACGTCAGCGACGCGGCCCAGGCCGAAAATAGCCACGAGCGCAACGGTGGCGGCGATCGCGGCACCGGCGACCGGCCGGACGTAACGGGACCGCCGGCGCGCGACGACCGGATCAGCCGGTTCCTGCAGTGGTCCCGAGTCGAGCTCCAACGCGATGCGCTCTCGCAACACGTCGCTGCCCTGCACGCTGTATTCGCCCCGCATGATGCGGCCGATGGCCAGGTACTCCGAGACCTGCTGGCGCAGATGGGCGTCCTGGCTCAGTCGCCGTACCAGAAGCTCCGCCTCGTTTTCCGGCAATTCGCCGTCGACGAAGGCCGACACCTGCATTCTTATTGCTTCGTTCATGTTCCACCCGCCGGGGCAAAGCCCCTCTTGCTAACGTATCAGGGAACCGACTTTTTTACTAATGGCGTCGCGGGCCCTGAAAATTCTTGACCGCACGGTACCGACGGGGCATTCCATCGTCTGTGCGATTTCCTCGTAACTCATGCCATCCAGTTCTCGCAGGATGATCGCCGTTCGCAGGTCATCCGGCAGTGCTGCAATGGCCTTTTCCACAGCTCGCTGCAGCTCCTGGCTTTGCGTGACACCCTCCGGGGTGTCGGTCTCCTTCAGTCTCGCATGCAGGTCGTACTGCTCCGGGTCCTGCAGGTCGAGCTCGACGTCCATCGGCCGCCGACGCTGTGCCGCCAGGTGATTCTTCGCCGTATTCACGGCTATCCGGTAAAGCCACGTGTAGAACGCGCTATCGCCGCGAAACCGCGGCAAAGCCCGGTAAGCCTTGATAAAGGCCTCCTGGGTTATGTCCAGCGCCAGCTCCGGATCACGCACATACCGCATCACCAGGTTCACAATCTTGTGCTGGTACTTCAGGACCAGCAGGTCGAACGCGCCCTTGTCCCCTTTCTGGACCCGTTTGACCAGCTTGGCGTCCGTCGATTCATTCGACATCCGGTCGCGTCCTGCGGATCTCGGGGCGTGCTCGCTCGATGTCCGGATAGACCGGCACGGCTATTAAAAGTTCTGCTATTTCAGCGGTCATTTTGCGAATTTATTCGAATATGTGATGCCGGTCCGCTGCCACCGGCGATCGTTGCTCGCCGATTTCACAACTTCGTCATGGTAGCAGCTTCGTCAGGCGGCTCCAATGTGCCGCCAGATTACCTGCAGGCGGCGCCAGTCCTCGCTTTCGTGGCCTGCGGCACGAACGAGCTCGGCATACGGCCGCGCGTCCTGCGGCGCGACGCGCAGCCACGCGAAGCGCGTCAGAACCAGGCTGCCTGCACACAGCCGCGCAGGCTGCCAGCTGCCGTCACGGCATCTCCGCTCCACGGACCCGCCGGCTGCGATGCGCAGCGCACTGCTCCCGGCATATCCGCGCCGGAAGGCCAGCCATTCATAGCCGCAGACACACACCCAGGCCACGGCGACCAGCCCCTTCAGGCCGGTGGAAACGGCCAGCAGCACCACGAACACGAGACCCGCCAGGAACAACACCGCTCCACTCAGCAGGACGAAGCGGCGTAAGCACGCATCAGGCGCGATTTCGGCCGAGTAGGATGTCGATGCCACGTGCAATGATTTCGGACCCCGGTTCCTCGCGCTGTAACACATAGCCTACGAGCTCAGGGTCGGACAGCTCCAAAAGCGCGCGGAATGCCGCTTTATCGTCCTCGGGGGCCGCCTCGTAAGCGCTGTCGAGATAGCGGGTCAGAAGCTGATCGAGCTCCTTCATGCCCCGCCGGCACTGCCAGCGCAGCCGCGACTGCTTAATGCCTGCGCTCCGCCAGCATCTTCTTGGTTTCTGCAATCGCTTTCGCCGGATTCAGGTCCTTCGGGCAGGTCTGCGTGCAGTTCATTATCGTGTGGCAGCGGTACAGGCGGAACGGGTCCTCGAGCTGATCGAGGCGCTCGCCGGTTGCCTCGTCACGGCTGTCGACCAGCCAGCGGTAGGCGGCCAGCAGCGCCGCCGGCCCGAGATACCGATCGCTGTTCCACCAGTAGCTGGGGCAACTCGTCGAACAGCAGGCGCAGAGTATGCAGGCAGCCGGCTCATTGATCAGTTCCTGGTCGTCCTTGCTCTGCAGCCGCTCGCGGTCGGGCGGCGGCGGCGTACGCGCCTGCAGCCATGGCTTTATCGACGCGTACTGAGCGTAGAAATTCGTCAGGTCGGGCACCAGGTCTTTGACGACAGGCATGTGCGGCAGCGGGTAGATCTTTACATCGCCTTTAACGGCATCGATCGCGCGCGTACAGGCCAGCGTATTACCGCCGTCAATATTCATGGCACAGGAGCCGCAGATACCCTCACGGCACGAACGCCGGAAGGTCAGCGTCGGGTCGATCTCGTTTTTTATCTTGATCAGCGCGTCGAGCACCATGGGGCCGCAGCCGTCCAGGTCGACCTCGTAGGTGTCGACGCGCGGGTTCTCGCCGCTGTCCGGATCGTAGCGATACACGGCAAAGCGCCTGACAGTGCCGGCGCCCTCCGGTGCTGCGAAGTGCTTGCCCTTCCTGATTCTCGAATTGGGTGGCAGTCTGAACTCGGCCAACGGGGTGGTCTCCTAATACACGCGTGCCTTGGGCGGCACCTTCTCGACTTCGTCGGTCAATGTTTCCTGGTGTACCGGCCGATAGTCGAAACGGACGGCGCCTTTACCATCGACCCATGCAAACGTGTGTTTCATCCAGTTTTCATCATCGCGGTCGGGGTAATCCTCGCGCGCATGCGCGCCGCGGCTCTCGAGTCGATTTGCCGCCGACTCGATCGTTGCAGCGGCGTTCAGCAGCAGGTTCTCGAGTTCCATGGTCTCGACAAGATCCGTATTCCAGATCAGGGAGCGGTCCGAGACTCGGACGTCGGCGAACGCTGCGAAAGTATCCCTAAGTTTTTCGACGCCCTCGTTCAGGGTTTCGCCGGTGCGAAATACCGCCGCGTGATTCTGCATGGTGCGCTGCATCTCGAGGCGGATCTCGGCAGTCGAGCGGCTGCCCTTCGCGTTGCGCAGCTTGTCGATCCGTTCCACGCTGTTCTGGCCCGCGTCCGCGGCCAGCGGCTTGTGTCGTGCCCCGGGCTGCATCGTCTCCGCACAGTGCTTCGCGGCAGCGCGACCGAACACGACGAGATCGAGCAGGGAATTCGAACCGAGCCGGTTTGCGCCATGCACCGAAACGCAGGCAGCCTCGCCAGCGGCCATGAGTCCCGGAACGACAGACTCGGGGTTGCCGTCCTTAAGGGTTACGACCTCGCCGGTGAAGATCGCGGGAATTCCGCCCATGTTGTAGTGCACCGTCGGCAACACCGGGATTGGCTCCCGCGTGACGTCGACACCGGAGAATATCTTCGCCGTTTCCGCGATTCCCGGCAGGCGCTCGTCGATGACCTCCGCGCCGAGGTGCTCGAGATGCAGGTGAATATGATCGGAATCCGGACCGACCCCTCTGCCTTCACGGATCTCGATCGTCATCGAGCGACTGACCACGTCGCGCGATGCAAGATCCTTGGCGTTGGGCGCGTAACGTTCCATGAAGCGCTCGCCGTCCGAATTGGTCAGGTAACCGCCTTCTCCACGCACCCCTTCCGTGATGAGGCACCCCGCGCCGTAGATACCTGTCGGATGGAACTGCACGAATTCCATATCCTGCAGCGGCAGCCCCGCACGCAGGATCATCGCATTGCCGTCGCCCGTGCAGGTATGCGCCGACGTACATGAAAAATACGTACGCCCATAGCCGCCCGTCGCGAGAATGACCTGGTGAGACAGGAAGCGGTGCAACCGACCCGTCGCGAGATCGATCGCAACGACGCCGCGGCAGGCACCGTCCTCCATGATCAGGTCGACCGCGAAATACTCGATGTAGAACTCGGCATCGTGCTTCAGCGATTGCTGGTACAGGGTGTGCAGCATCGCGTGGCCGGTCCGGTCGGCCGCAGCGCAGGTGCGTTGCGCCGTGCCCTCGCCGAAATGCGTGGTCATACCGCCGAACGGCCTCTGGTAGATGCGGCCGTCTTCGGTGCGCGAGAACGGCACGCCGTAATGCTCGAGTTCGATGACCGCATCGGGCGCTTCCTTGCACATGTATTCGATAGCATCCTGATCGCCGAGCCAGTCCGAACCTTTGATCGTGTCGTACATGTGCCAGCGCCAGTCGTCCTCGCCCATGTTGCCGAGCGCGGCGCTGATGCCCCCCTGCGCCGCCACAGTATGGCTGCGCGTCGGGAAAACCTTGGTGATGCAGGCCGTGTCGAAACCCGCCTGCGCCAGCCCGAAAGTCGCACGCAGCCCGGCACCGCCTGCACCAATGACAACGACGTCATAACTGTGGTCGATAAATTCGTAATCGCTCATGAACCGATTCCGATGACGAGGATCGCGTATACGGCCGCGATCGCGACAAAAATATGCGCAAAGCGCGAGAGCAACAGGGATACGACCTTGGTGCCCGGCGCGTGAACGTAGTCTTCAATGACGACCTGCACGCCGAGGTAGGAATGGTAGGCGAGCGTAATTGACAGCAGCGTCAGCAGGACCGCATTCAACGGCACCCCGACAAATCGAATAACGTCCAGGTAGGTCAGGCTGTCCAGCCGCAGCAACGAATACACGAACCAGCTGCCGAGCAGGAGCATCGCGACCGCTGATACCCGCTGGCCCCACCAGTGATCCGTGCCTTCTTTCGCGCTGCCGAGGCCGAGCACGCGACCCAGCGGTGTCTTCAGGCTCATGTAGCTGCCCACCAGAAAGCCGCGGTAGCAAGCGCCGCGAATCCGACCACGATCCACGCCGAGCGGTCGGCGTGCCGCTTGTCGAAGCCACGCCCGGTATCCCAGGCGAGGTGACGAACGCCGTTGGCCGCATGGAAGAAGAAAGCGAAGCTCCAGGCCACGAGGAACAGCTTCGCGACGAAGGTCGACATCGTCGTCGTGAACCTCAGGTACGCTTCCGGGCCCGCGGCGGCCTGCATCAGCCAGGCGGCCAGTACGACGAGGCCGATGGACATCGCCACGCCCGTCATGCGATGCAGGATCGACAGCACCATCGTGATCGGCCATCGATAGATCGACAGGTGTGGCGACAGGGGTCTGCCTGTATTACTCATGCGCGTAGTTCTTCATTCAGAAATCGATGCAACGACCGCCCTTCTCCCAGTCGCCGTAGCGCGTCGGATCCGGTCCCTCGCGACCGCCGATTTCCTTCGGCCGATCCTCGGGGGACGGCGATTGATCGTCAGCCTCGTCGGCACCGGACTCGCTGAGCTTGTTGTCGCTGGAGGGGTCTGAGTTGCTCATGGGCCGAAGTATGCCAGACAACTTCCGCACCTGCATAAGTCGATGTGATCTGTGCAACTGGTTACAATCGCAATCCTATGTGCGACTTCCCGTATTCAAAGATCCTCGCCTCGGGACCCGATACCTTCGACTTCCTGCAGGCGCAACTGTCCAATGACCTCCGACTGCTCGAAGAACGAGCGGAGCTGCTCTCCGCCTGGTGCAACCCGAAGGGCCGCGTGATCTGCATCATGCGCCTGCGCCGTCTTGATGACGGCTACCGGATCATACTGCCGGCGGAGCTCGCGGAAGCCGTGCTGAAGCGTCTTACGCTGTTCCGCTTCCGCTCCAGAGTGCAGCTCGAGCCCGCCGCCGCGTCGCCGGACGATCTCGGTATCCCGGGCCGCACGGACGAGTGGCTGCTGGAAAACCTGCGAGCCGGTCTGCCGGAAGTCTGGCAGGCGCAGTCGGAAGAATTCACGCCGCACATGCTGAACCTGGATCTCATCGGCGCCGTCAGCTTCGACAAGGGGTGTTACCCGGGCCAGGAGATCGTCGCCCGCACCCACTACCGCGGCGCCACCAAACGTCGCACCCACCGCTTCGAATCCGCGCAGCCGGTGTCAGCGGGCGACAAGGTATCCGACGGTGAACGCGATATCGGCGAAGTCCTCAACGCGATCGGCACCGACCTGCTTGCCGTCATCCCCTCGGAAAAGGCGGACGAAGCGCTGTCCGTCGCCGGCGTCGAGCTCAGGCACGTACCGATCGCATACCCCTAGAGCCGCTATCCGCGCTCTTTTGACATAATTTGCTTCACGGCAAGCCATTCGCGGTTCGGGAACCGCTCCTATTCGAAGACTTCCGGCCGCATGTGCGGGAACAGCAGCACGTCACGGATCGACGGCGAGTCGGTGAACAGCATGACGAGCCGGTCGATGCCGAGACCGATGCCGGCCGTCGGCGGCATGCCGTATTCGAGCGCGCGGATGTAATCGTGATCGAACGCCATGGCCTCGTCGTCGCCGGCATCGCGATCGGCTGACTGCGCGCGGAACCGCGCCGCCTGCTCCTCGGGATCGTTTAGCTCGGAGAACCCGTTGGCAATCTCGCGGCCGGCGATGAAGAGTTCGAATCGATCGGTAACGAAAGAATCCTCATCGTTCTTGCGCGCCAGGGGCGAGACCTCGGCAGGATACTGCGTAATGAATGTCGGCTCGCGCAGCTTCGCCTCGCAGGTTTCATCGAAGATTTCCGTTTGCAGCTTGCCGGCCCCATACCCGTCCCTGACCGACACGCCGAGTGTCTCGCACCACTCGGCCAGGTAGTCACGATCGCGGATTTTCGACGTATCGAATTCGGGATTGTACTTCGCAATCGCCTCCTCGACCGTCAGGCGCGCGAATGGCTTGCCGAAATCGTACGCCTCACCCTGGTAGCTGATGATCGTGGTGCCGTTCAGCGCATCCGCCATGCCGTGCAGCATCGCTTCGGTGGAACCCATCCAGTCCTCGTAGTCTGCGTACGCCCGGTACGCCTCCATCATGGTGAACTCGGGGTTGTGCTGGGTAGAGACACCTTCGTTCCTGAAATTGCGATTGATTTCGTACACGCGCTCGAAGCCACCGACGACAAGGCGCTTCAGGTTCAGCTCGGGTGCTATGCGCAGGAACAGCTGCATGTCCAGCGCATTGTGGTGCGTCGTAAACGGCCGCGCGATGGCGCCACCCGGCGTCGTCTGCATCATGGGTGTCTCGACCTCGAGGAAATCCTGCGAATCGAGGAACGCGCGGATGTATGCGACGATCTCGGAGCGGATGCGAAAAACCTGCCGGCTCTTCTCGTTCATGATCAGATCGACGTAGCGCTGCCGGTAACGAATTTCCTGGTCCGCAAGGCCATGAAACTTCTCGGGCAAAGGCCGCAATGACTTGGCAAGCAGCCGCACCTTGTCGACTCGCACGGTCAGTTCGCCGGTGTTGGTGCGAAACAGCTCGCCGCTTGCACCGACGATGTCGCCGACGTCCCATTTCTTGAAGTCCTGGTAGACGCCGTCGGGCAGCCGGTCCCGCTCCAGGCGCACCTGGATCTGGCCGGAGCGATCGGCGAGCTTGATAAAACTGGCCTTGCCCATGACCCGCTTCGCCATCATGCGTCCGGCGACAGCCACGCTGACCTGCTCCTGCTCCAGCGTCTCGTTGTCGTGCGCGCCGTACATATGGTGCAGCTCGTCCGCCAGCGCATTGCGGTGAAAGTCGTTCGGGAACGGGTTGCCACGCTCGCGCAATGCGTCGAGCTTCCCGCGCCGCTCGGCGATGAGTTTGTTTTCGTCCTGAGGATGCTTGTCCGCCACGATTGCCTAGAGTCCTTGCTTGAGACTTGCCTCGATGAAGGTGTCCAGCCCCCCGTCGAGGACGGATTGAGTGTTACCGGTTTCGACCCCGGTACGCAAATCCTTGATGCGACTCTGATCGAGCACGTAGGAGCGAATCTGGCTCCCCCAGCCGACGTCGGCCTTGCTTTCCTCGACGACGGACGCTTCCGCGCGTCGATTCTGCAGCTCGAGCTCGTAGAGTTTCGCCTTGAGCTGGTTCATCGCCGTCGCCTTGTTCTTGTGCTGCGAGCGATCGTTCTGGCACTGCACGACGATGTTTGTCGGCAGATGCGTAATACGCACTGCGGATTCGGTGCGGTTTACGTGCTGTCCGCCAGCGCCACTCGCTCGGTAAACGTCGACCCGAAGGTCGGACGGATCCACCTCGATATCGATGTCGTCGTCCACTTCGGGGGACACGAACACCGATGCGAAAGAGGTGTGGCGCCGGTTGCCCGAGTCGAACGGCGACTTGCGCACGAGCCGGTGCACACCGGTCTCGGTACGCAGCCAGCCATAGGCATATTCGCCGACGATGTGCACCGTCGCGCTCTTGATGCCCGCAACCTCGCCGGCGGAAGCCTCGATGACCTCAGCCTTGAATTCGTGCGCCTCGGCCCAGCGAAGGTACATCCTGAGGAGCATTTCCGCCCAGTCCTGTGCCTCGGTGCCGCCGGCGCCCGACTGGATATCCAGGTACGCGCTGTTGGCGTCCATTTCGCCGGAAAACATGCGCCGGAATTCCAGGCCCTCGACGCGCGTTTCCAGGCCCCGCAGGTCACGCTCCACTTCCGTTGCCGTCGGCGCGTCGTCTTCCTCGATGGCAAGCATGAGCAGTTCGTCTGCATCGCTCAGCCCGTTCGTGATCTCGTCGAGGCCGACGACAATCTGCTCGAGCCCGGCCCGCTCCTGGCCGAGTGCCTGCGCGCGCTCGGGGTCGTCCCACACGTCCGGCTGCTCCAGTTCGCGCTGGACCTCGGTCAGCCGTTCCGCCTTCTGATCGTAGTCAAAGATACCTCCTCAACGCGTCCGCGCGTTCAGTGAGATCCGCTATCGACTGTCTGATCTGACTCGTTTCCATGTTGCTTTGGTCCAGGGCGCCCCGGGGCGCGGAAAACGCGCGATATTAGCACGCGCCGCGCGATTGTACGGGCGCGATCTGTTCAACGACGAGCTGCGCGGATTCGAAGCCGCGGTATTCGTTCACATCCAGGCGGTACGCAAGCTGCACGACGCCGCGCCAGGCGGGCCCAGCCTGGTTGAAGGCGATGGCATCGACGACGTTGCCACCCTCCGCCGGCCTTACCCGCAGCTTGAGATGCTTTTCACCCACCGTGCGCTGTTCGACAACCTCGAAGTCACCGCTCCAGACGGGCTCCGGAAAACCCGCACCCCAGGGACCGGCCTCACGCAGCCTGCGTGCAAAATCGAGGTTCAGCGCCCTGTCGGGCAATGCGCCATCGCTCACGATTGCGCCGCTGAAGTCGGCCGACGGATACAGGCGCTCCAGTTGCGCGGACACGAGTCGCCTGAACGTGTCGAAATGCGTCTCCGCAATGCTGAGTCCGGCCGCCATCGCGTGGCCGCCGAACTTGATCATGACATCGGGGTCGGCCGCGTGAACCGCCTCGAGAAGGTCGCGCACGTGAACGCCCTGTATCGAACGCGCCGAACCCTTGAGCAGCGTTTCCGATTCCCGCGCGAACGCGATCGACGGCCGATGGCAGCGCTCCCTCACCCGCGCCGCGATCAGCCCGACCACGCCCTGGTGCCAGGATTCGTCGTACACGCAGACGCAGGCCGGCAGGTTGCGCGCATCCATCGCCTCGACGAAAGCAAACGCCTGTTCGCGCATTGTCGATTCGATCTCGCGGCGCTCACCGTTGATCTGGTCGAGGATCGCGGCGTGATGCAGCGCCGCGCTCATGTCGTCCGTCAGCAGGCACTCGATGCCGATGGAAATGTCCTCCAGGCGGCCGGCGGCATTGATCCTGGGTCCGGCCACGAAACCGAGGTCGGTGCTGACCGTCCTGGCCAGCTGGCGCCCGGATTGCCGCAGCAGCGCCTCGATCCCCGGCACCGTCTTTCCCGCCCGAATGCGCCGCAGGCCCTGGTCGACGAGCACGCGATTGTTGTGATCGAGCGGCACGACGTCGGCTACCGTGCCCAGGGCGACGAGGTCGAGATACCGCGACGGCACGCGCGCGGCGCCCTTCCGCCCCTCGCGCTCGAGCCTGCGCCCGAGCGCGGCCATGAGGTAAAACGCGACGCCCACGCCGGCCAGATTGCGGCTTGGAAAACGACTGCCGGGCAGGTTCGGATTGACGATCACGGCTGCATCGGGCAGCTCGCTCCCGGGCAGGTGATGATCCGTCACCAGCACGGGTATGCCGAGCCGGTTCGCCTCGTCCACTCCCGCGAGGCTCGAGATTCCGTTATCGACAGTGACCAGCAGCCCCGGGGAATTGTCGGCTGCCACGCGAACGATCTCCGGGCTCAGCCCATAGCCGAACTCGAAGCGGTTGGGCACGAGATAGTCAACGTCCGTGAAACCGAACTCGCGCAGGCAGCGCAGCATCAGGGCGGCGCTCGTCGCGCCATCCACATCGAAATCCCCGACAACGGTTATCCGCGTGTCGCGTTTCGCGATCAGCAGGTCGACTGCAGCGTCGATGTTCTCCAGAAGGCTGACCGGCGCAAGGGACGACAATGCATAGTCCAGCTGCCCGGGATCCGAGACTCCGCGCGTAGCGAACAGCCGCGCGCTTATCGGGTCCAGTGCCGACAGGGCGGCGAGCACCCGCTGATCGGGCGCCGGGCGGGCGACGATGGGACGGCCTGCACTCATGCCGTAGCGTCCTCCAGCAGTGGAGCAATGCGACGCCATACCCGAAACCGGTCGGACCGATGCAGCGTTGCGCGCAGCCCGTCCGCCGTGACGAGCACGACACACGCCAGCCGCCCGGCTCGCAGCGCGTCGCGCACAGCCGCCATCTCGGTGTCGAGCACGGCTTCCCCGTCCTGCCCGGCCGGTATGCTCGCAACGAATCCGTCCGGCGCCGCGTCGAGACAGGCGCCAATCGTCCCCGGCCATCCAGCGGCCTTGCCCGAAACGCTCTCCCAGTAGCCGCGCAGCAGTGGCTCGTCGGCGTACAGGGGCGGTACCGGCACGCTGCTCTGCTCCGGCGCGTACCCGCCACCCCAAATCCACAGCGAATTGACCGGCGCCTGGCCGCGTGACTGGCGTTCTGCATTGACCGGCTGCGCATGCAGCGTCATCTCGATCTCCGAAATCAGGTTGAGCGTAGCCGCGGCAGCGTTGGCCGGCGGTAACGAACCGCCGGGGTTCTGCCTGTCCAGCAAGGCCGTCGGCACAGTTGAGGTCACCATCGGCTGCTGCGAGCGAATATAACCACAGCTGCCGAGCCGCGCGAACCCGAGCGAGCCATCCCCGCCCAGGGTTGCGTGCAGGGCGTCGAACAGGAGGCGCAGCTCCGGCTTACTCACGTCGCCGGGTCCGAGCACATGCAGAAACAGGCGATCGAGCCGTGGCTCCATGTAGACCGGGTCCGCAGCGGCAATCCAGGCACCGGGGCGCTCGCCGGTCTGGCCCCACATGCGCAATGCCGCCAGGCTCCGGGTCGCACAGTCCCTGCCCAGCACGTGCAAAACCGCGGCGAGCGGATCCACGGGCGTGGATACATGCTCGAGGCGGCCCTGCGACAGCCAGCGAAGGAGCACGCGGTCGTGCAGTCGTCCACGCACCGGCGGCAGGAGCACGACGGCAACCGAATTGTCCTGGGACTGGGGCACGTTTTTGGGTCCGATCTCGCTATTCGCTATCATGGCGCGAAAGCGCGATGGTAACGGAAACGAGTTTTGAAGTTTACGCGGGAGATTTCCTCAGCAGCGACGATCCGCCAGGTATCCGGCAATGCGATCGTCGTCGGTAATGAGCGCTACACCCATACAATTGCGCTGACGCCCGACGGACTGATCGATAGCTTCGCTCCACCGCCCATCGAGCAACTTGCGGTAACGCATTTCGAGGGCCTGCTCGAACATGAACCGGAACTCGTTCTGCTCGGCACCGGCGAGCGCGCGGTTTTCCCCCCGCGCGAACTGACATTCGCGTTTGCGAGGCGCCGTGTCGGACTCGAAGTCATGGATACGGCAGCTGCTGCACGCACCTTCAACGTGCTGGCCGGAGAAGGCCGCCGCCTCGCAGCCGTGCTTTACCTCTAGGTCAGTCGAGAATGGCATCACCGGAGATGCCGTTATTCTCCATCATGATTCGCAGGTTGCGCAGCGCCTCGAGCTGGATCTGCCGAACGCGCTCACGAGTCACGCCGATCTCCTCACCGATGCGCTCGAGCGTCTCGCGGCGGTAGCCGTGCAGACCGAAACGACGCTCCACGACCTCACGCTGCTTTGCAGTCAATTCGCAGACCCAGCGATCGACGATGTCGTGGACATCTTCTTCCTGCGCGCGTCGGGGCGGTTCGGATTCGCGCCTCGCGCGCAGGCGATCGACCGGGCCCGAACCGAATTCATCGACATTCCCCGATCCCAGTGTCACGCGGTCGTGCAGCGCCATGAGGCGCACGACCTCGGCAACGTCGCGCTCCAGGTACTCGGCGATTTCCGTCACGGAGGGCTCCCGTTCCTGTAACTGCCGAATAGTCCGGGCTGCCCGCAGGCAGGTATTGATGTCCTTGATGACGTGGATCGGCAGTCGTACCGATCCGGATTGATTCATGATCGCTCGCTCGATGGTCTGGCGAATCCACCATGTCGCGTAGGTCGAGAAGCGAAAGCCGCGCTCCGGGTCGAATTTCTCCACGGCGTGAATCAGGCCGAGGTTGCCCTCCTCGATCAGGTCGAGCAGCGGCAGGCCGCGATTGATGTAACGGCGAGATATCTTGACGACGAGGCGCAGGTTGCTCTCGATCATCCGGTGCCGGGCCGATTCGTCGCCCTGCTTTGCGAGCCGAGCGAACTTTTTTTCCTCGTCGGCCGTCAGCAAGGGTGATGCGCCAATCTCCGACAAATAGAGTCGCGTGGCGTCGTGCAGGCGGGCGGCCTCCGCGCTCCTGCCCGGTGACGGTTTCGGCTTGCCGACTTGCGCTCGCGACTTCTGCACTCGCTGATACCCCCTCGCTGGAAGCGCGACATGGAGAATCAGGTGTAAGTCGAATTATCTCGCGGGCAGATACTGCCGCGGGTTAACCGGCTCGCCGTTGCGCCTGATTTCAAAATGCAGTCGCGGCTTCCGTTCCGGCCCCTCCCCCATTGTCGCAATTTGCTGGCCTTTTCGAACGGCCTGTCCCTCCTTGACCAGCAATTTCGCGTTGTGCCCGTAGGCACTCAGGTAGGTGTCGTTGTGTTTAAGAATAATAAGCTGTCCGTAGCCTATCAGTCCACCGCCCGCGTAGACCACTCGCCCGGAAGCGGCGGCGACAACGGCCTGGCCGCCCCGGCCGTCGATCAGCACGCCGGTTCCGCTGCCCGGCTTGCCGCCGAACTCGACGGCAATCCTGCCGCGGGTCGGCCAGCCCCAGGGTGGCGGTGGCTGCGCCGGAATCGACGGCAGTGACTGCCGGTTGCTCGTGCGCGTCGACGCCGTGCGCTGGCTCGCGCCGGACGGCGGTGTCAGGCGGAGCACCTGGCCGGGGTAGATCAGCGAGCCATCGCCCAGCCCGTTCCAGCGCGCGACGGCGGCCGGGTCCCTGCCGTATCGCCATGCGATCGAAAACAGGGTCTCACCCTTGCGCACGATGTGCTGCTCGGGTTTCGCTTGCCAGCTGCTGCCCGAACCGCACGCAGCAACGAGCAGGGTGGCAAGCAGAATCGGGACGACACGCGCGCGGATCATCCCCGCGCCATGAGGTACGCAATGACGACGACGCTGAGGATGACGACTCCCCAGCCGATGCGCTCGATATAGCGGAGCAGCGTGGTTTCGAGCCTGACGCCGGCGTACTTGACGATACCCGCTACGAGGAAGAAACGTGCACCGCGGCCGATGATCGAGGCGAGCACGAACGCGGGAAAATTCAGCACTGCAACGCCGGCCGCGATCGTGAAGACCTTGTAGGGAATCGGCGAGAAGCCGGCGACGAACACAGTCCAGAAACCGTAGCTATCGAACCAGGCCTGCGCCGTCTGATAAGCACTCCAGTAGTGCGAGTCGCGCAGCCAGGGCTCGATGGCTTCGAAGGCCAGCAGTCCGATCGCATACCCGGCTATCCCGCCGGCGACCGACAGCAGCGAGGCGTTGAGCGCGTAGCGCCAGGATCGCTCGGGCGTCGCCATGCACATCGGCGCGAGCATCACGTCGACGGGGATCGGGAAGAACGACGACTCGGCGAAACTCATCGCGCCGAGATACCACTCGGCGTGCGGATGCCGCGACCAGCGCATTACGCGCTCGTAAAGGGGTCCGAATAAGGCCATCCTGGCTACCTGTCCTTTGCCGTCTGCACAGCAGAACCAACATAATAAATATGTCGTAACATATTAAAAGTCTTAATTTTAACCTTGAACGAGCGGCACGAAACTCACGCCGCCGAGCGACTTCTGCTCGAAATGGTCGCGCTGCCGCGTGACCAGCATGAGTTCCTGGTAGCCCGGTGCACCGACCGGCATGACCAGGCGTCCGCCGGGCGCCAGCTGCTCGAGCAGGCGCTCCGGCACCACCGGCGCCGCCGCGGCGACGATGATGCCGTCGTAGGGCGCATATTTCGGCCACCCCTCCCAGCCGTCGCCAGGCCGGAACTGTACATTGTATATGTCGAGATTGCGCAACCGCTGCTTCGTCTTCCGCAATAACTCGGGGATACGCTCAACGGAGTAGATCTTCTTGACCAGCGGCGCGAGCACGGCGGTCTGGTAACCGCAGCCGGTGCCGATTTCCAGCACCGTCTCGCCCTCGAAACCGTCGAGGAGCGCCTCGGTCATCTTCGCGACGACGTATGGCTGGCTGATCGTCTGGCCGTGGCCGATCGGCAGGGCCGTGTCCTCGTAGGCGCGGCTCGCGAGCGCTTCGTCGACGAACAGGTGGCGCGGGACGTTGCGAATCTGGTTCAGCACCGCCTCCGAGTGTATGCCGTGGTCTCGCAGGCGCTCGACGAGGCGGTCGCGCGTGCGCGCTGACGTCATCCCGATCCCGGCGATACCGCCCCCCGGGCTACCCATGGGACAGCCAGTCCGTAATCTGCGGCAGGGAATCATGCCGCGTGAGATCGACCTGCAGTGGCGTTACCGCGACCGCGCCCCGCTCGATCGCGTGAAAATCCGTGCCCTCGCCCGAATCCGCGCCGCGCCCTGACGGACCGACCCAGTAAATGGTCCGCCCGTGCGGGTCCTGTTCGCGCACGACCGGCTCGGACTTGTGACGGAATCCGAGGCGCGCAGCCACGATTCCAGTCAGTTCCTCGTAAGGCCTGTCCGGCACGTTGACGTTCAGCGTTACGTTGGAAGCAAACGATGCGCGCTCGAGTTTTTGCACCATCTCGGTGACGACCCGCGCTGCCGTATCGAAGTGCTCCAGGTGCCCATGCCCGGCCAACGACACGGCAATAGCGGGGAGGCCGAGAAATCGGCCTTCCATGGCGGCCGCCACGGTTCCGGAGTAGATAACGTCGTCACCGAGATTTGCGCCATGATTGATGCCCGAGACGACGAGGTCCGGCTCGTACTCGAGAAAACCCGTCAGCGCCAGGTGCACGCAATCCGAAGGTGTACCGTCCACGCTGTAGCGGTTTTCCGCGACCTCATGAACCCGCAGTGGCATCTGCACGGTGAGAGAATTGCTGGCCGCCGAACGATTGCGGTCCGGCGCCACGACCACGACATCCGCAACCGCGGCGAGCGCCTCGGTAAGTACGTTGATGCCTGTCGCAAGATAGCCGTCGTCATTACTTACGAGGATTTTCATTATTGCTGGAAGAGACTTGATCGTTTGGCTGCTCGCGACGCGCTCACTATACTCAATGTTCTCTCTGCACCATAGCTTTCAGGACTCGATACCGTGACAGATGACGACAAAGATCTGTTCCGCCAGGCGCTTGCCGACGCGAAACCGCTGCGCACCACCCGGCGCGCCGCGGAGGTCATTCACAAGCCTGCTCCGCGAGCCCGGTTCGCGCGGGCAGACGAGATGGCGGCGCTGCGAGAAAGCCTCGAGGCGGATATCGACGACACGGAAAGCCACGGCGGTGAAAGCCTGCGCTTTCACCGGCCTTCGGTCGGGAAACGCACCCTACGCAAACTTGCCCGGGGCAGCTTCAGCGTGCAGGCCGAAATCGATCTGCACGGTATGACGGTCGTCGAAGCGAAACCGAGGCTGTCGGAGTTCATCGAAAGCTGTGCGCGCGACGGCAAACTGTGCGTACGCGTCGTGCACGGCAAAGGCCTGGGCTCCGGGGATCGCGGGCCCGTATTGAAGCAAAAGGTCAACCGCTGGCTGCGACAGTGGGATACCGTGCTGGCGTTCGTTTCCACGCGCCAGGTGCACGGCGGCACCGGTGCGGTCTACGTGCTGCTTCGAAAGCCCTGAAGGGTCGCGGTTCGGGAACCGCTCCTACAGCGCAGCGATCTCGCGCAGGACCGAGGTCGCGAAGGCACCCGAGGGTAACCTGAAATCGAGCCACAGGGCATCGTCTTCGAATTCCCAGGAGAGGTCGGCGATACGCAATCGCAATGGACGATGGCCGGCTTTTACCTTGAGCCGTTCGAGTCCGGTTTTAAGATCCTCTTGATCGAGCGTCGCATCACGTTCCAGAGACCCGACGACTCCAGGTGAGATCTCACTTCGTAAGCCCCACAACGTCGCGGTGGGATGAATATCCAGGTCGGCCGCACGGCGTTCGAGCGTCGCGTCGACCGACTCGGCGCGAAACACGCTGCCGGATCCATCGAGATTGACGAGTTCTCCCGGCAGGATGCGCTCCCAGCTGCCGTCGGCGACCCGCAGGGCGAGAATTTCGTTGAACAGGAACGAGCGAGCCGCCGAGATTGCGATACTGCGCTTGTCGCGCTTCAGGCGTGCGCCCGCGAAAAGTCGCCGAGCGAGGTCCAGGTTGGCACCGTCTCGACCGAAACGCTGGGGACCGAAGTAATTGGGGACACCGCGGACGGCCATGAGCCCCAGGCGTTCCTCGGCCGCCCCTTTCTTCGCCGCCGCCTGCGGCGTGCGCAGCGCGATGCGGAACGTATTGTCGTCATGCGCACCGCGCCGCAATTTCCGGTGATGGCGGCGCACATCGAGAATCGCCACGCCTTCAGCCGTGAACGCAGCCCAGTCCGCATCGCCCCGGTTCGGCACGCTGAACCACTGGCGCGTAATCGCATGCCGGTCTTTCATGCCCGCGTAACCGACGTCGGCCGGCCGCACGTCGGCATGCCGGGCCAGCTGGCGGGCTACCCAGTCGGTGTTCGCGGCGGTTTTCTCCACCCACAGGTAATCGTGCTCCCCGGAGCCACTGAACTCGAAGCCGAGATTCTCGACCACCTGGAAATCGGCGGGCGTATCACGTATGGATGCCGCGAACAGTGGCAGGCCGTGAGCGCGAGCCCAGTCCGGAAGCGCGCCTGGTATTGCCGGCAAGGGAATCTCAGCCGCCGCTGGCGGCATCGGGAACCACCTGGTAGAAGGTTTCCCTGCTTCCTATCAGTCCGAGATCGGTGCGGGCGCGTTCCTCGGCCGCCTCGAGGCCCTGCTTGAGGTTGACGACTTCAGCGTCGAGTGCTGCATTGCGCTCGCTCAGGCGCTCGTTCATGGCGCGCTGCTCCGACACCGCGTCGCGCAGTTTCATCGTCTTCCGGTAGCCGCCATCCGACAGCCATAGCTGCGCCTGCAGCAGCAGGGCAAACGTGCCGAGCACGATCAGCAACCAGCGCAGGTTCGACAAATGAAATCCCCAATTTCCGTTATTGCGCCTTGACGGAGAACGCACCACGACCGGCGTACGTCGCGCTCCCACCCAATTGCTCTTCGATGCGCAGCAGCTGGTTGTACTTGGCGATGCGATCCGATCGCGACAACGAGCCGGTCTTGATCTGCGTCGCCCGGGTACCCACCGCGATGTCGGCGATCGTGCTGTCCGACGTCTCCCCGGACCGGTGCGAGATCACCGCCGCGTAGCCCGCGTCCACTGCCATAGTAACTGCATCAAGAGTTTCCGTTAAGGTACCGATTTGGTTGGGTTTTATCAATATCGCATTTGCAATATTTTCGTCGATGCCGCGCGCCAGTATCGCCGTGTTGGTGACAAACAGGTCGTCCCCGACGAGTTGCACGCGGTCTCCCAGCGCATCGGACAGTACGCGCCAGCCCGCCCAGTCGCTCTCGTCCATGCCGTCCTCGATGCTGATGATCGGGTAGTTGTCGGCAAGCTCGGTGAGGAACCCGCTGAACCCGGCGGCGTCGAACGTGCGTCCCTCTGATGCGAGATTGTAACGGCCATCCTCGAAGAACTCGGAGCTCGCGACATCGAGGCCGAGCAGGATATCGTCGCCCGCGGTGAAGCCGGCTTTGCCGATTGCCTCCATGATCGTATCGAGCGCCGCACGATTGGACGGCAGATCCGGCGCGAAACCGCCCTCGTCGCCGACGGCGGTGTTCAGTCCCTTGCCGCGCAACACGGCCTTCAGGGCGTGGAAAATCTCGGCGCCATAACGCAGCGCTTCGGAAAAGTTCGGTGCGCCAACGGGCAGGATCATGAACTCCTGGATGTCGACGCTGTTGTCGGCGTGCGCGCCGCCGTTGATGATATTCATCATCGGCACCGGCATGGTGGTGTCGTCGCCGAGGTGCCGGAACAGCGGCGTGCCGAGCGACTGCGCCCGGGCCCTGGCCGTCGCGAGGGAAACCGCGAGCAGGGCATTGGCGCCGAGCCGCCCCTTGTTCTCGGTGCCGTCGAGTTGGATCATGCGCTCGTCGAGTGCACGCTGGTCCTCGAATTCCTTGCTGACCAGCGCAGCACGAATCTCGCCGTTGACGTTGTGGACGGCTTTCGTAACGCCCTTGCCGAGATAGCGCGACTTGTCGCCGTCACGCAGCTCGACCGCTTCGCGCGTCCCCGTTGACGCCCCCGACGGCACCGCAGCCCGGGCCATCGTGCCGTCGTCGAGGGTGACGTCCGCCTCGACCGTGGGGTTGCCGCGCGAATCGAGTATCTCCCGACCGCGAATTTCACTAATGCTGATCATTGCTGTGTCCCTGGATGATTATTCGGCCAACCCGAGCTCCGTTTCGAGATAACCGTTCTGTTTAACATTCTTGTCGATCGAGACGAGGGTCTCGAGCAATTGCGCCATGTGCGCGAGCGGCATGGCGTTCGGCCCGTCGGACAGCGCCTGGTCCGGGTTCGGATGCGTTTCCATGAACAGCCCCGCGATCCCCACCGCGGTCGCGGCACGCGCGAGCACGGGGATGAATTCGCGCTGTCCGCCGGACGCCGACCCCCTGCCCCCGGGGAGCTGCACGGAATGGGTGGCATCGAACACCACCGGGCAACCGGTACCGCGCATGACGGCAAGACTGCGCATGTCGGAAACGAGGTTGTTGTAGCCGAACGAGAAACCACGCTCGCATACCATGATGTCGTCATTGCCCGTCGACTTTGCCTTGTCGACGACGTTCTGCATTTCCCATGGCGACAGGAATTGTCCTTTCTTGATATTGACGGGCTTGCCGGTGGCGGCGACACGCAGGATGAAGTTCGTCTGCCGGCAAAGAAAAGCCGGCGTCTGCAGGACGTCGACTACGGCGGCAACCTCGTCCATGGGCGTATCCTCGTGCACGTCCGTCAGGACCGGCACACCCACCTGCTCGCGGACTTCACCCAGGATGCGCAGGCCCTCTTCCATGCCCGGACCGCGAAAGCTCCCTGCCGAGCTGCGGTTCGCCTTGTCGAACGACGACTTGTAGATGAACGGCACGCCGAGCTCTGCGCAGGTCTCCTTCAGAGCACCCGCCGTGTCGACAGCCATGGCCTCGCTCTCTACGACGCAGGTGCCCGCTATCAGAAAAATGGGCCGATCGTTGCCAGCCTCGAACCCGGCCAGCCTCATGCCTCGGCGACCCTGGGTAATTCGCCTTCGTGGTGCCGCCTGGCCGCGGATATGAAGCCCTTGAACAGCGGGTGACCATCACGCGGGTTGGACGTGAATTCCGGGTGGAACTGGCTGGCCAGAAACCACGGATGCCCGGGAATCTCCACCATCTCGACCAGGTCGTCGACGGACAGCCCGGAAAAGCGCAGGCCGGCCTCTTCCAGTTCGTCACGGTAGTTGTTGTTGACTTCGTAGCGGTGCCGGTGCCGCTCCTGGATCGCCTCGGAACCATAGGTCCGGGCCGCCAGCGACCCCTCCGCCAGGAGTATCTTCTGCGCGCCGAGCCGCATGGTGCCGCCCAGCTCCGATTGCTCGTCGCGTTGCTCGACATCGCCGGCAGCGGTCTGCCATTCGGTGATAAGGCCGACGACCGGGTGCGGCGTGGACTTGTCGAACTCCGTGCTTTTGGCGCCTTCGAGCCCGGCGAGATTGCGCGCCGCTTCGATTACGGCGACCTGCAGACCGAGGCAGATGCCGAGGTACGGGATACCGTGCTCCCGCGCGAACTGCACGGCGCGGATCTTGCCTTCGATGCCGCGGTCGCCGAATCCTCCCGGCACCACGATGCCGTCCATCGCGCGCAGACACTCGGTGCCATTGTCCAGGATGTCCTGTGCCTCGATGTAATGGATGTTGACGCGCGTTTGCGTGTGGATGCCGCCGTGCAATAGCGCTTCCGACAGCGAGATATACGAGTCCCTGAGATCCACGTACTTGCCGACCATGGCGATATCGACCTCGCCGCTGGGATTGCGCTTCGCATCGACGATTGCCTGCCATTCACTGAGGTCGGCCGGAGGCAGGTCCAGGCGCAGCTGCCGGGCAACGATGTCGTCGAGACCCTGGTCGTGCATCATCTGCGGAATCTTGTAAAGGTCGTCGACGTCGTAGGCCGATATAACGGCGGCTTCCTGTACGTTCGTGAACAGGGCGATTTTCTTGCGCTGTTCGTCGGGCAGCGGCTGCTCGGAACGGCAGACCAGGATGTCCGGCTGAATACCGATCGAGCGCAGCTCCTTGACGGAGTGCTGCGTCGGCTTGGTCTTGATTTCCGACGACGTCGCAATGTACGGCACGAGCGTCAGGTGCACGTAGACCACCCGGTCGTGACCGAGTTCCACGCCCATCTGGCGTATCGCCTCGAGGAACGGCAGTGATTCGATATCGCCCACCGTACCGCCGATCTCGACGAGACAAATATCGGCGTCACCGGCGCCCCGCCTGACGCTTTCCTTGATCTCGTCCGTGATGTGCGGGATCACCTGAACGGTCGCGCCGAGGTAGTCGCCGCGGCGTTCCTTTGCGATGACGCTCTCGTAAATCCTGCCGGTCGTGAAATTGCTGTTGCGGCCCGTAACGGTTCGAACGAATCGTTCGTAATGACCGAGATCGAGGTCAGTCTCGGTCCCGTCGTGCGTGACGAAAACTTCGCCGTGCTGGAACGGGCTCATGGTGCCCGGATCGACGTTGAGATACGGGTCCAGCTTGATCATGCTGATCGTGAGGCCGCGCGCTTCGAGGATTGCACCCAGGCAGGCCGAGGTAATGCCCTTACCGAGGGACGACACCACCCCGCCGGTGATGAATACATACGATGTCATGGTGAGCCCGATTGCTCCTGCGGCGGGAAAAGACAAGGGCTGGATCCAAAGCACTGCTCGAGGCCTGTGTGCTTTCGTCCAACCCTTTAGTACGTCGCGCCGTCGTTGGATAAAAGACGGTGTTAAAAGGTAACAGATCACCCCTGGTGAAACAACGAAAAGGGCGCCCGGCTCAGTACAATTCCGGGCGGCCGTCCCAGTGCACGGCCGTACCCGGCTCACTCACTGCGTCCGCTGCCAGCCACAGATCCGCGACCGCGACCAGCTCCTCACCGGCGAAAACGAGCGGCAGCCGGTCACGCATCCACGGAACCACACCCTCGTCCTGCAGCAGTTTCTTGAGCTTCTTCGTCGGCGTCCGACCGGCAGGCCTAATTTGTTCTCCACCCCGGCGGGTCCGGACCTGCAATCCGCGCTCGACGACCGGGCCCGACAGGCCCCGTGGCGCCCCGGGTTCCAGTCGCAGCGTACCCATGCCGGGTCCGAGTGCCAGTGGCCGGGCGTCGAGCTCCCGCCCGTCAGGCGGCCACGACGGCTCGCCCAGCGGCGGCAACAGGTAGAGCGTGCCTCGATAGCGCCGCACTTCGGCGCCCTGCCACGCGACCCGGGGTTGCGCGTCCTCGCGAGCGCGCAGCACGCTGTCGATGACGGTGGCAAGCCGGGCTGCACCGGGAACCGGCAGACCGGCCCGCCGGATCGCGTAACGCAGCAGGTTGCGCTGCCGTGCGTCGGACAGTTCCAGCAAGCCCTCGATCTCGATTCGTGTCGCCCGACCGCCAACGCGCTGCAAATCGATCGCCGCGAGCTCCTCGAGCATGCGTGCCGCCTCGCCGGCGAGCTCCGCGCTGCGGGCGAGACGTTCGACAACGCCGGGCCAGCGTTGCTCGAGCGCGGGCAGCACGTCGTGTCGCAGGTAGTTGCGGTCGAAGCGCAAATCGTCATTGGACGGATCGTCCAGCCAGCGCAGCCCCTGTGCCGCCGCGTACGCTTCCAGCGCAGAGCGTGGCACGTCGATGAGCGGCCGCACCAGCCAGCCGCCCGCGAATGGCGTCAGCAACCCGATGCCGGCCAGGCCGGCGGGGCCGCTGCCTCGCATGAGGTTCAGCAGCAGCGTTTCTGCCTGGTCGTTGCGATGATGCGCGCTTAGCAACCAGTCCGCGCCACGCGTATGACGCCGGAGTGCGGCGTAACGCGCCTCGCGCGCCGCGGCCTCGATACCGAGGCTGTCCGTGTTGTCGACGGCGACCCTTTCCGCCACGAACTCGATGCCGAAGCGGGCGGCGAGATCGCAGCAATAATCGGTCCATCGGGCCGACTCGGCCTGCAGTTGATGATCGACATGTACTGCCAGCAGCGACTTGCCGTGGCGCCCGCGCGTTTCGGCCAGGGCGTGTGCGAGCACCGTCGAATCGAGCCCGCCGCTAAATGCGATCACGTATCGGTCGGGCGTGTTGGCGGCAGTCTCGAGCGCCTCGAGACGCTCAAGGAGTGCATCGGGGCCGAACGTCACGCCTCTTTGAATTCGCCAAACCCGGCAAGCCGTTTCTGGCGCTTCTCGAGCAGCTGGTCGGCGGGAATGGGTTCGAGTTCGTCCAGCGCCTTGATGAGCGCGTTGCGGATAACTTCCGCAGCCTCTTCCGGGTTGCGGTGGGCGCCGCCAAGCGGCTCGCGCAGTACGTCATCGACCAGGCCGAATTTGTTGAGGCTCGGCGCCGTAATGCGCATGGCCTCGGCCGCCTCCTCGGCTTTTTCGGCGCTTTTCCACAGGATCGACGCGCAGCCTTCGGGCGAAATGACCGAATAGATGCCGTATTGCAGCATCAGCAGCTTGTCGGCGACACCGATCGCGAGCGCGCCACCGGAACCCCCTTCGCCGATGACGAAACTGATGATCGGCGTCCTCAGTCCCGCCATCAGGTAGAGACTGAACGCGATTGCCTCGCTCTGACCACGTTCCTCTGCACCGACGCCGGGATAGGCCCCGGGGGTGTCGATGAACGTCACCACCGGGAGTGAAAACTTCTCGGCGAGACGCATGAGCCGCTGCGCCTTGCGGTAACCCTCCGGCTTCGGCATGCCGTAATTGCGCCGGACGCGCTCCTTCGTATCCCGTCCCTTCTGGTGCCCGATGAACATGACCGCGCGTCCGTCGATGCGCCCGACGCCGCCGACGATGGCCGGATCGTCCGCGTACATTCGGTCGCCATGCAGCTCCTGGAAGTCCGGCGCGATGATCTCGAGATAATCGAGCGTGTAAGGCCGCATGGGATGCCGCGCGACCTGCGCGATCTGCCAGGCGCTGAGCTTCGCAAAGATGCTCTTCGTGAGCGCCTCGCTTTTCGCCCGCAGCCGCCTGACTTCTTCGTTGATGTTGATTTCGGAGTCGTCGCCGACGAAGCGCAATTCCTCGATCTTGGCTTCGAGTTCGGCGATCGGCTGCTCAAAATCCAGGAATTTCAGGTCCATGGCGCAGGACTCTACATGATTTCCCGGCCGGGTGCGTACAGCAGTCGCACGTTGTTACTGCCGAGCAGTTCGCTGAGTTTGTCACGCAGCTCGCGGCTCGGGCGCACAGACCACTCGGCACCGAGTTCGAGCCGAACTTTCGCGTCATCGCCGAAATATTGTACAGCGACCTCGCAACTGCCTTCCCTGTAAGGCAGCAGCACGTCGTGCAGTTTCATCAACAGCTGTTCCCCCTGCCCGTTCGGCGCCAGCCTCAGCAACATGCTCTTCGCCCGGCTTTCGATCACGCGATCGATGTGCAGCACGTTCTTCACATTCACCGACCAGGCGCCGATGAAGTCGTCGTAGCGCAACGGGCCGTTCACCACGACGATCTCGTCCTTGACCAGCAGGTGACGGAACTCCTGGAACGCCTCGCCAAACAAGCCGACCTCCATGCGGCCCGTATCATCGTCCAGAACCACGCTGATGCGGTTGCCGCGTTTCCTGACGTCGACGACGAGTCCGGCGATGGTCACTTCCCGACGTGACTGCGCATAATCCCGCGCACCGCGCGCCGTCTGCGGCGGCGGCTCGGCCGCGAGTTCTGCAAGGGTCCCGTCGACGAAGCAGCGTGCGTCGGCGCGCACGGCGTGAAACGGATGACCGGTCAGGTAAAGACCGAGTGCTTCCTTTTCGTTACTGAGCAGCAGGCGCTCGGGCCATTCATCCATGTCCACGGATACGGGGGCATCGTCCGGCTCCGGCGCCGTTTCGAGGCCGAACATGTCGTTCTGGCCGGCCGCCTGCGCCCGCGCGTGCTGATCGGCGCTCTTCAGGGCCTCCGGTACCTGGTGCATGAGGGCGCGGCGCGACTGGCCGAAATCGTCCATCGCGCCGGACTTGACCATCGCCTCGAGCGCGCGCCGGTTGACCTTGTCGTGATCGACCCGCCGGCAAAACTCGGCGAGACCGGCAAAGGGGCCGTTCATGCCGCGCTCCGCGATCAGGGCTTCGACGGCCGATCGGCCGACGCCCTTGATTGCGCCAAGACCATAGAGAATCGCCCGGTCGCCCGCCACACTGAAATGATAGGACGACCGGTTTACGCTCGGCGCTTCGAGTTCCAGGCCGAGCTTTCGGCAATCGTCCTTCAGCGTGACGAGCCGGTCGGTATTGTCGAGATCCGCGCTCATGACCGCGGCCATGAATGCAGCCGGATAGTGCGCCTTCAGGTAAGCGGTCTGGTACGACAGCACCGCATACGCGGCGGAGTGGGACTTGTTGAAGCCGTATCCCGCGAATTTCTCCATCAGGTCGAAGATGCGCGTAGCGGTCGGCTCGGCCACGCCGCGCTCGGTGGCGCCCGATACGAATATCTCGCGCTGCTTCGCCATTTCTTCGGGCTTCTTCTTGCCCATCGCGCGCCGCAAAAGGTCGGCGCCGCCCAGCGTATAACCGGCGAGGACCTGCGCGATCTGCATGACCTGCTCCTGGTAGAGGATTACGCCGTAGGTTTCCTCGAGCACCGGCTTGAGGTCGGGATGCAGGTAATCGACCTCGGCCTGGTTGGCCGAATGTTTACGCGCGATGAAATCATCGACCATGCCGGACTGCAGGGGGCCGGGCCGAAACAGCGCGACCAGCGCGACGAGGTCGCCGAACTGATCGGGCCGCATGCGCTTGATGAGATCGCGCATGCCGCTCGACTCGAGCTGAAAAACGGCGGCCGTTTGCGTGCTCTGCAGCAGCCTGAACGTGGTGGCGTCGTCCATGGGCACTCGGCTGATGTCGAGCGCTGCATCCGGGTAGGTCTCGTTAACGATGCGCTCGGCCCAATCGATAATTGTGAGCGTCTTCAGGCCGAGGAAGTCGAACTTGACGAGGCCGATCGCTTCCACGTCGTCCTTGTCGAGCTGCGTCACCAGGCTGCTGCCGCCGTCTTCACAGTAGAGCGGCGCAAAGTCCGTCAGCTGGTCCGGCGCGATCACGACACCGCCGGCGTGCTTGCCGGCATTCCTGACGAGTCCTTCGAGCGATTTCGCGAGATCGATGATGGCGGTGACCTCTTCATCGTCGCGATACATGGCCGCCAGCTCTTCCGACTGTTCCAGCGCCTTTTCGAGCGTCATGCCGATTTCGAACGGCACCAGCTTGGCGATGCGATCGACAAAACCGTACGGCTGGCCGAGCACGCGCCCCGTGTCGCGGATGACGGCCCGCGCCGCCATCGTGCCAAACGTGATGATCTGTGCGACGCGGTCACGCCCGTATCGCTCGGCCACGTATTCGATCACGCGATCACGGCCTTCCATGCAGAAGTCAATGTCGAAGTCCGGCATCGAGACGCGTTCCGGATTCAGGAATCGCTCGAATAGCAGGTCGTGTTCGAGCGGATCGAGATCCGTGATGCCGAGTACCCAGGCCACCAGAGAGCCCGCCCCGGAACCTCGTCCGGGACCGACCGGGATATCGTTTTCGCGCGCCCAGCGGATGAAATCAGCCACGATCAGGAAGTAGCCGGGGAACCCCATGCCGCGGATGACCTGCAGTTCGGTTGCGAGTCGCTCCAGGTACGGCGCCTTGAAAGCGTCACGCTCCCTCGTCGGGATATCGCGCGCGGCGAATATCTCCTCGAGCGCTGCATCGAGCCCCCGTCTGGCCTCGGCCTCGAGGAACTGCTCCTCGGTCTGGCCTTCCGGCAACGGGAATGCAGGCAAAACGCTCTCGCCGAGCTTCAGATCGAGGTTGCAGCGCCGCGCGATCTCGAGCGCGTTCTCGAGCGCTTCCGGCACGTCGGAGAACAACTCGGTCATTTCGGCCGACGAACGCAGGTACTGCTGGTTGCTGAAGTGTCGCGGCCGGTCCGGGTCCGCGAGACTCCTGCTTTCATGAATGCACACGCGCGCCTCGTGCGCGTGGAAATCGTCCTGCTCGATAAAGCGCACATCGTTGGTTGCGACGACGGGCACGCCTTCCTCGCTCGCCAGACGCAGGCTTGCCTGCACGCCGCCCTCTTCGTCGCTGCGGCCCGTTCTAATGAGCTCGAGGTAGTAACGGTCGCCGAATAATTCACGCCAGGCCGCGAGTCGCTGCCGGGCCTCGTCAAGGTGGCCGACGAGCAGCGAATGGCCGACGTCACCGTGCAGCCCGCCGGACAGGGCGATCAGCCCTTCGCAGGTTTCCCGGCTCAACCACTCGCGGCGAATCATCGGCTCGCCGCGAACCCGGCCCTCCAGGAAAGCGCGCGAGATGATGCGGCAGAGGTTGCGGTAGCCAGGGTTATCCTGGCACAGCACGATCAACGTGAATGGCCGGCCCGGGTCGTCCGGATTTGCGATTCGAAGGTCCGCGCCGATGATCGGTTTGAGGCCGTTCCGGATGGCACGCCGGTAGAATTTCACGAGGCCGAACAGGTTGTTCCTGTCGGTCATCGCGATTGCCGGCATACCATCGGCCGCCGCCGCTGTCATTAGCGCAGGGATGCGTACCGTGCTGTCCACGAGTGAAAACTCGGTATGGACGTGCAGATGCACGAACGGCAAGGCGCTCATGCGAGCGCCTTTACCGGCGAGAAGCTGAGACGGTGTTCGGGACACGGTCCGTATTCCCGCAGGCGCGCACGGTGCAACTCGGTCGGGTAACCCTTGTGGCGCGCAAATTCATAATCCGGGTAGCGCGCGTGCACGGCGAGCATCAGCCGGTCACGCGTGGTCTTCGCGATGATTGACGCCGCGCTGATCGATTCGACCCGGGCGTCGCCACCGACGACCGCAAGCCCGTCGATGGGTCCGTCGCGGAAGCCGAGGTCCGGCAAGCGGTTGCCGTCGACCTGCACGCTCCGCGGTGCCACCGCCAGGCCCAGAATGGCGCGGCGCATCGCCAGCATGGTGGCGGCAAGTATGTTCATTGCGTCGATTTCCGCGCGATCCGACCATGCGACCGACCAGCACAGCGCATCGCTTTTTATGACAGTCTCCAGCGATTCGCGGCGCGCTGCAGTGAGCTTCTTGGAATCGCACAGTCCGGCGATGCGGCGTTCCGGATGCAGGATGACGGCCGCCGCCACGACCGGACCCGCCAGCGGGCCGCGTCCCGCCTCGTCGACGCCCGCGACGAGATCGGTCGAAAAGTCTGCCTGCAACTGCTGCATGATTTTGCGAGCCCGGCTATCCGTGTTCTTTGAGGCTTATCAGCGCGTCGGCTGCGCGCGCGTTCGCGTTCATCGCCAACTCGCTCCGCAGTTTAGCAAATCTCTCCCTGATGGCCTCGCAACGTTCGGGATCATTGAGCAGGTCGATCACCTCGCCCGCGACGGCGTCAGGTTCCGCGTCACCCTGAATAAACTCGGGGATCAGCGTCTCGCCCGTCAACAGGTTGGGCAGCGTGAATCGGCTGACCTTGAGAAGCCTGAATGTCTTCATCAGCCACGCCGTAAACGCAGCGACCCGGTAGGCGGCCACTGTCGGCTTACCGAGCAACGCCGACTCGAGCGCCGCAGTACCCGATGCGAGCAACACGAAATCGGCGGCGGACATGGCCTCGATGGATCGGCCGTCGACCAGCGTAAAGCGATCGGCAACCGCGTGCTGCTGCAGGGACGCCTCGATAAGCGGCCGCAGTCTCGCCGCGGCGACCGGCGTAACGAAATGCACATCCGGTTCCCTTGCCGCGATGATCGCCGCCGCCGCCGCGAAGATCGGTGCCAGCCTCGTCACTTCGCTGCCCCGGCTCCCCGGCAGCATCGCGATCACCCGGCGGTCCGCAGGCAGGCCGAGTTCGCGGCGCACGGCCGGGATATCAATGTCGGGCGACAGCACGTCTGCCTTCGGGTGACCGACGAATACGGCGTTAATGCCGTGCTCCTCGTAGAGCGCCGGCTCGAACGGCAGAATGCAGATCACGCAGTCCGCCGCCTTGCGGATCTTTCGAATTCGTCCCGCGCGCCACGCCCAGATCGACGGACTGACGTAATGCATGCTGCGGATACCCGACGCCTTCAGCGCCGCTTCGAGCCCCAGGTTAAAGTCAGGAGCATCGATACCGACGAATACATCGGGCGGCGCTTGCCGCCAGCGCGAAATCAGCGAGCGGCGTAACCGCAACAGGCGCGGCAGGTGTCTCAATGGCTCGACGACGCCCATGACCGCGAGCTCCTCGGCATCGGCCCAGCGCTCACAGCCTTCCGCCGCCATTTCCGGCCCGGCGACCCCCTCGAACACGGCGTCCGGGACGCGTTCCCTGACGGCCGCAATAAGCCCTGCGCCAAGCAGGTCGCCCGACGACTCGCCAGCAACCAGTCCGACGCGCAGGGGCACAGGCTAACGGATGATGCCGCGCTCGGACGCGCGGAGCGATTCGAGGAAGATCACGAGCTCGGGCTGTGACTGGCTCAGTTGCTCGATCTCCGCAATGGCCTCGGCAAGTTTCAGCCCTTTGCGGTAAACCAGCCGGTAGGCGTTCTTGATATTACGAATCTGCTCATCGCTGAAATCGCGTCGTTTCAGGCCTTCACTGTTTATCCCACGCGGGACACCGGGCTGGCCGGACACCATGGTGTAGGCCGGTACGTCCCGGTTGACGCCCGAATACATGCCGAGGAAGGCGTGCGCGCCAATGCGACTGAACTGGTGGGCACCCGAGAAACCGCCGAAAATAACCCAGTCGCTGACATGTACGTGACCGGCAAGCGTTACGTTGTTGGCCATGATCGTCTTGCTGCCCACGACGCAATCGTGCGCGATATGCACATACGCCATGATCCAGTTGTCATCGCCGAGAATCGTGTGGCCCTGGTCCTGGGTCGTACCGCGGCTTACGGTACAGAACTCGCGAATGGTATTGCGGTCGCCGATCGTAAGCCGCGTCGGTTCGTCCCGGTACTTCTTGTCCTGCGGGTCGTCACCGATCGACGCGAACTGGTAGATATGATTGTCTCTGCCGATGTCGGTCGGACCGTTGATCACCACGTGGCTGTCGATACGCGTGCCACTCCGAATCGACACGTTGTCGCCGACAATCGTGTAAGCGCCGATCCTGACGTCGTCGTCGATGCTCGCACTGTCAGAAATTATCGCCGTCGGATGAATACTGCTGCTCATCGTCACCTACTTGTCAGTCTTCTCGAGCTTGTTGACCCGTTCGATCAGCTGCCCGAGCCGCCGGAATCGGGCAACCTTGCGATTCCACTCCCGCACCGGCTCCGCAGTGAACGTGCCGGCATAGACGCCGGGCTCGGTGATGTCTTTGGAAATTACCGCTTTGCCGCTCACCACGACGTCGTCGCATACCGTGATATGGCCAACGATCCCGGACTGCCCCGCGAGCAGGCAGCGCTTGCCGACAGTCGCGCTGCCCGATATGCCGCTCATCCCGGCCACGGCCGTATGCGCGCCAACATGCGCGTTGTGGCCGATATGGCACAGGTTGTCGATGCGCACACCGTCCTCGATCACGGTGTCCTCGATCGCACCGCAATCGACCGTCGTGTTCGCACCGATCTCCACGTCGTTACCGATGCGCACGCCACCGAGCTGAGGCACCTTGACCCAACCGTCCGGCGTCATCGCGTTACCAAAACCGTCGGAGCCGATGACCGCGCCCGGATGGAGTATGCCGCGCAGACCAAGTCTCACATCGCGAACCAGCGTGACGTTGGCGACAAGGCGGCAGTCGTCACCCACGCTGCAGCCGGGGCCGATAACAGTGCCGGGCCCGACGTAGACCTTGTCGCCGATCGTGGACCGCTCGCCGATGCTGACATTCGCCGCAATGTGCGCCGTCGACGAGACGTCCGCGGTCGCTGCAACAACGGCCGACGCATCGATGCCCGGGGTGTATCGCGGTGGCGGATGAATCACGGCCGCCATTCGTGCGTAGTCGGCGTACGGATTATCGCTTACGAGCGACGCCGTGGGCGAGTCGTCAACGTCTTCCGCGCGAACGACGACGGCCGCCGCCCGCGTCTCGGCAAACTGGCTGCGAAACTTCGGATTGGCCAGGAAACTTAACGAAGTCGGACCTGCATTTTGCAGGCCCGCAACGTTGTCGATTGTGCGGTCGGGATCGCCGACGAGTTCGCAGTCGAATTGCGCCGCGAGTTCCCCGAGCTTGATCGGCATCAGCCTGGCAAGCGCTTATGCTGCGAGGCGCCGCCTCAGCGAGCGCCCTGCGCCTGGAAATTCGCTTCCACCGCACGAAGAACTTCTTCCGTGATATTCACCGCCGTGCTCGCGAACAGGACGCCGTCGCCAACGATAAGATCGTAGCCCTGCGCCTGCGCATAATCCTGCACTTCCTTCAGCAGCCCACGCTGCAGGTTGCCGAGTTCCTCGTTCTGCCGCAGCTCGAGGTCCTCGCGGAACTCCTGCTGCAGGCGCGCAACGTCGCGCTGCAGGTCGCGCAGATTCTTCTCCGCGTTGCGGCGCTCGGTTTCGCCCATCACGGCAACGTCCTTCTGAATCTTCGCGTTCAGGTCTTCGAGTTCTTTTTGCTTGGCGACAAATTCCCGCTGCCGGGGCGCAAACTCTTCCTGAAGCGAATCCATCACCGCTTTGGTCTGCGGCGCACGATCCAACAATACCGGTACGTTGACCACACCGATCTTCACTTCCTGCGCCGCAACCGGCAGTGCGAATACGAAAACCAGGGCAATGCCAGCGGCTGCTTTTAGCAGGTGTTGCTTGATAAAACTCATACTAGTGTCCATTCCTTAAAATGCCTGACCAATGGAGAACTGGAATCTTTCCACTTCGTCTCCGAAATACCTGTCGTTGCCGGCGTAATTGTTGAGTGGATAAGCGTAACTGAACCTGAACAAGCCCATCGGAGCCAGCCATTGGATACCTATGCCGACCGATGTGCGCAGCTCGTCGAACTCCGGCTTGTACTCAATTGGACTGCCCAGCTTGTCGGTAAACTGCACCTCGCCTGTATTGAATACGTTACCGACGTCGTAGAATACTGCCGCACGCGCCTGGCTGGCCCACTTGTCCGGAAGCGGAATTATAAGCTCTAACTGACTGGCAACCAACACATTACCACCGTAGGGGTTGCCGAAACTGTCGCGCGGACCGAGCCAGGACTCCCGAAAGCCGCGCACGGAACCGGGTCCACCACCAAAAAACTGTTTGTACGGTGGCAACGCGGTCGTGTCGCCGCGTGCTTCGCCCATGCCCGTTTCGAGGTTATAGCGCAAAACGAAGCCGCGCCAGAGCGGCCAGTACATTGTCGCATTGTAACGTGCAGTGTAGTACTCCACCTCGCTGCCAGGGATCGTACTGGAGACGAACAACTGGTGGCGCATGCCGCGGGTGGCGAAGAGAGCCCGGTTGCGGCTGTCGTAGGTCCAGCCCGCAATCATCTCGAAGGCGTCAAACTCGGTACCGAAAAATACGGCCCCGCCACCGAAGTCCTGGATAAACGGGTTACCGTTGTTAGCCACCCAGTCCTGCGACTGCTGCGTGCTGGAGGTCGACGACAACAGTTCCGAACGCTGGTAAGCGAGACCGAATGACAGTGACTGAAATTCGCTGATCGGGTAGCCGTAATCGATCGAAGCGCCCGCGGTGGTCGTGGAGAAGTCCGAGGCTGCCGATGTGAACTGCGTGATATCGCGATAGTTGAGACTGATCGTGCGCCGCACACCGTCCATCGTCCTGTACGGGTCGGTATGGGATATGTTGTAGAACTTGGAGAAGCGCCCGGTCGATACTTCGAGTGCGACACGATTACCGGTGCCCAGGAAATTCGTGTGCACGATGCTGCCGTTCAGCAACAGCTTCTGCGATTCGGAATAGCCGATGCCGCCCGAAAACTGCCCGGGCATGCGGTATTCCATGTTGAAATCGACGTCGACGAGATCCGGACTGCCGGGAACGGGGATCGTTTCCGAGTCGACGGTCGGTTCGACGTAAGGCAGGCGCTGTAAACGAAACTTCGACCGGTCGATCAGTACGTTCGAGAGATAAGCACCTTCCATCTGCCGGAGCTCACGCCGCAATACCTCGTCGTCGACTTCGTCGATGCCGTTGAAGTTGATGCGCCGGACATAGACGCGGCTCTTCGGGTCCACGTAAAACGTAATCTCGGCCGTCTTGTTTTCGTGATCGAGCTCCGGCACCGGCTCGATCTCCGCATTCGCATATCCCTGCTCGCCCAGCCGCAACGACATGAACTCGGCGGACTGCGTCAGCAGGCCAAGATTGAATATCGACCCCGGCTGCGCGAGCACCATCGCACGCAGGTAAGCCTCGGGCACCACCATATCGCCGACAAGCTTCACGTCGGAGATCGTGTACTTGTCGCCCTCGTTGATCGTGATCGTAACGAAAATATCTTTCTTGTTCGGCGAAATGGCCACCTGGGTGGACTCGATCTTGAAATTCGCGTAACCGCGGTCCATGTAGAACGAGCGCAGCGTCTCCAGGTCACCCTCGAGACCCTGCTTCTCATATCGGTCGTCCTGTCGTAACCACGACAACCAGTTGGCCGTGTCGAGATTGAAGTCCTCGCGTATATCGTCCTCGTCGAAGGACTCGTTGCCGACGATATTCACCTGCCTGATCTTGGCGCGGTCGCCTTCCTTGACGTCGATCTTGATCCGCACGGTATTGTTCGGGCGGTCCTCGACCGTCGTATCGACCTGAACGCCGTACTTGCCGCGGTCGTAGTACTGCTCGCGCATGAACATCGCGACATTGTCGAGCGTCGAACGGTCGAATGTCCGCCCCTTGGCCAGGCCGACACCGCGGAGGGATTCCATGAGATCCTCCGTCTTGATGTCCTTGTTGCCCTCGATCTCGAAGCTCTCGATCGACGGACGCTCCTTTACGGCGATGATCAGCGCATCGCCGTCCCTGCGCATTTCTATGTCATCGAACAGGCCCTGCGTATAGAGGGCACGGATGGCTTCGCCAATGCGGATTTCGTCGATCGTGTCGCCAATATTGATTGGCAGGTAGTTGAAAACCGTACCTTCGGAGATTCGTTGCAGTCCCTCGACCCGCATATCCCTCACGACGTACGGTTCGAAGTCCGCGAGTGCCTGCAATGACATCAACGCGAGCAGCAGGCCGAATACCGTGCCACGCCGGATCCCGAGCAACGAATTTACTCTGCGCCTCATCCCTGGTTTCCGCGTAGCCGCATGATCAACCGAAGATTCTCGCAAGATCGTTATAGAAAGCGAAGCTCATCAACAGGATCAATGCAAATATGCCGATCTGCTGCCCTGCGATCTGTGCGCGTTCCGAAAGCGGGCTGCCCTTGAGGCCCTCGATGGACTGGTACACGATCTGGCCGCCGTCAAGCACGGGGATCGGCAACAGGTTGAGGACGCCCAGGCTGATACTGACGATCGCAAGGAAACCCAGGAAATAGTCGAGCCCCCGTTCCGCGGATTGCCCGGCAAACTGCGCGATATTGATAGGTCCGCTGATGTTCTTGATGGATACGTCGCCGGTCACCATACGCCCGAGCATCCGCAACGTGAATACGGTCGATGACCACGTCCGCGCTATCGCCTGCGTCATCGAATCAACAGGCCCGTAGCGCCGCTGGTAATAGAATTCACTGAAATCGCCACTGTGAGCGACGCCGAGACGGCCGCGCACTTCACCGTCGACGCGCTGCTCCTGGATAACGAGCGTCGTCGACAGTCGTTGCCCGTTCCTGAGGTAATCGACCGACACTCGCTGGTTCGCCCGTGGCTGCACGGCTTCGACGAGGTCCGCAAAATCGAGTATTGGCATGCCGTCGATCCCGACGATGCGGTCGCCGGGCTCGAGTCCGGCCGCTTTCGCCGGGCCATCGTCTTCCACGCGGCCAATGTCGGCCGGCAGGTCGCCGGCACCGAACGGCTGGAAACCGAGGCCTTCGAACAACATCCCGGGCTCGGTCAGTCGCCGTGCGTCGGCACCCACGTCTATCGTCGCGTCACGCTGCCAGCCATCATCGCCCTGCAGCGTCAGTGGGACGCGTCCATCCGAAACCATCTGGTCCAGCATTGCTACGAGCGCAGACTCCCAGTCCACGGTTTCGACGTCGCCTACCGCGACAATCCGGTCGCCTTGCTCCAGCCCTGCCTCCGCAGCATAGGAGCCCGGCTCTACCTCGCCGACGGCCGGCACCAGCGTCGGTATGCCGTAAAGGAACAGCGCCCAGTAAGCGACGATGGCGAACAGGAAGTTGAACGCCGGCCCCGCGAGCAGCACGGCAATCCGCTGCGGCACGGGCCGCTGGTTGAACGCCCGCCCCTCGTCGGCTTCGGGAATGGGGCCCTCACGGGTATCGAGAAAGCGCACGTAGCCGCCAAGCGGGATGGCGGAAACGCAGTATTCGGTGCGGTCCTTGCCGCCGATACGCATCCAGATCGGCTTACCGAAACCGATCGAGAACCGCAGTACCTTCATGCCGGTCCAGCGGCCCACGATGTAGTGACCGTACTCGTGGACAGCAACGAGAACACTGATGGCGATTATAAAGGCCAGCAGACTGCCGAATGCACTACCCATTCGTTTGAAACTTCCTTTTTGAAATCAGACGGTTGAAAACACTGTCGCCACCAGCTCCCGGCGCGGTGGTGTTTGCCTTGTATAGTGGACTTTCGCAGAAGCCGCGGGTTCCCGCCAGTATTGCGGCGAGCATGCCGGATCGCGCATGAACAGGTCCTGAATGGCGTGTCACTGCAGTCCCGTCCAGCCGATACCGAGCGCAAACAATGGCGCTGCCGCAGCCACGCTGTCGACGCGATCGAGAACGCCGCCATGCCCGGGGAAGATCGCGCCGCTGTCCTTGAGCCCGGAGGTCCGTTTGAACATGCTGACAGTCAGGTCCCCGACAACGGAAGCGCAGGCGATAGCAAGGCAAAACGGCACGAGCACACCGACGCGCAGGCCGAACGCCCAGCCGCCGACGGCCGCCAGCACGGCGACAGTCAGCAAGCCGCCGATAACGCCCTCCCATGTCTTGCCCGGGCTGATCTGCGGCGCGAGCTTGACGCGGCCGAACAGCTTGCCGGCGACGAACGCCCCGGTATCGGCCGCCCAGACGATCAACAAGGCCCCGAGCAACACGGCCGGGCTCGCGAGGTACAGCACGACGAGAGCCTGATAAAGCGGCAACAGCACCAGCGCGCCGGCAATCCAGCGCACCGCGGTGGGAATGGGGGTCGGGTAGAACAGCGTCCACACGAGCGCGCACACCCACCACACCAGTGCCAGCTGGAAGAGCTGACCATCAAGCTGCGGCGCCAGCCAGGTAACGAGGCCCATGAGCAAGGCGATCAGAATCACGTACGCCGCCCTGACGGCTGTCGAGCGGGTCCCGAGGAACCCGGACCACTCCCAGGCACCAGCCAGTATGAGGAGCGCGACAACGACCTGCGCCACCGCCTGCGGCAGCGCGAACAGCACGACTAGCAGGATGGCGACTGCGATCAGCGCCGTAATGATACGTGCTTTCAGCATTTTACGGCCTCCAGCTGCTCGCCCGTGTGTCCATAGCGTCTCTGCCGCTGCGAGTAGTGCGCGAGCGCCGCATCGAACTCGGCTGCGCCGAAATCCGGCCACAATACGTCCGTGAACCACAGCTCGGCGTACGCCAGGTTCCAGAGCAGGAAATTGCTGATGCGCTGTTCGCCGCCGGTTCGAATGAGCAGGTCCGGGTCCGGTGCGGCGCCAAGCTGCAGCCCGGCGGCGAAAGTCGCTTCGTCGATCGAGTCTGCGCTGATCTCGCCCGAGGCGGCCCTGGCTGCAACGTTGCGCGCGGCTTCGACGATATCCCAGCGGCCCCCATAGGCAACGGCAACCTGCAGGCGCAGGCCGGTGTTATCTGCCGTCAGTGCCTCGGCGTCGCTGATTCTCTCGACGAGCTTGGTATCGAGGCGCTGCCGTTCGCCGATGAACGTCAACCTGACGTCGTTCTTGTGCAGGTCCGCAACCTCGCGGCGCAGCGCCTCGAGGAACAACGACATCAGCATGCCGACTTCCTCTTCGGGTCGGCGCCAGTTCTCGCTGCTGAACGCAAACAGGGTCAGGTATTCGACGCCATGCCCGGCCGAGTTTTCGACGATCGCGCGCACCGACTTGACGCCCGCACGATGGCCGGCATGGCGGGGAAGCGAACGCTGTCGGGCCCAGCGGCCATTGCCATCCATGATGACGGCAACGTGCCGCGGTATGTTCGATCTGGCCTGCGATGTCGGTTCGGATCCGGACACTCAGACTTCCATGAGCTCGCTTTCTTTTTCCGCTAGCGTCTGGTCAATCTCCGCGATGTACTTGTCCGTGATGGCCTGAATCTCTTCCTCGGCCCGACGCTCGTCGTCTTCGCCGATCATCTTTTCCTTGAAGAGTTCCTTGACGTCGTGAATGGCGTCACGACGAATATTGCGGATGGCGATCCTGCCGCCTTCGGCCTCGTTGCGTACCACGCGGATCATGTCCTTGCGACGTTCCTCGGTGAGCGGCGGCAGCGGCACACGAATTACCGTCCCGGCGGTCGCAGGGTTCAGCCCGAGATCCGACCCCATGATGGCCTTCTCGATCTTCGCCACCATGTCCTTCTCCCATGGCGTAACGGTCAATGTGCGGGAATCTTCCACGCCGACGTTCGACACCTGGTTCAGCGGTACCTCGCTGCCGTAATACTCGACCGTAATGTGATCCAGGAGACTCGTGTGCGCGCGCCCCGTGCGTATTTTCGTGAGTTCCTGTCGCAGTGATGCCACGCTTTTCGCCATGCGCGAGCCCGCATCCTTTTTGATTTCTTCCAACACGTCTTTGCCCTCAGTCTCTCTCCGACCTGTCTGTCTAAGCCGTCACCAGTGTACCGACGCTGTCGCCCGTCATCGCCTGCACCAGCGCATTCGCACGCGTGAGGTCAAAAACGCGCAGCGGCAGCTCGTTGTCCCGGCACATTACGACCGCGGTCGCATCCATGACCAGCAGCTTGTCCGCAAGCAGCTGATCGAAGGACACGGTCTCGAAACGCTTCGCATCCGGGTTTGTCACGGGATCCGAGTCGTATACGCCGTCGACCTTGGTCGCCTTGAGCAGAATGTCCGCACCGATCTCGATGGCCCGCAGACTGGCCGCCGTGTCGGTGGTGAAGAACGGATTGCCGGTCCCCGCGGCGAGAATGACGACACGGCCCTTCTCGAGGTGCCGGGTAGCCCGGCGGCGTATGTAGTCCTCGCACACATCGTGAATCTGCAGTGCCGACATTACACGAGCATAGACGTCGAGCGATTCGAGCGCGTCCTGCAAAGCCAGCGCGTTCATCACCGTTGCGAGCATCCCCATGTAGTCGCCCGTAACCCGGTCCATGCCGGCGCCGGCAAGGCCCGCGCCGCGGAAAATGTTGCCGCCACCGACGACAATGGCGATTTCGACGCCGCGCTTTTGCGCTGTCGCAATTTCACTGGCTATGCGCTTGATGGTCCTGGGCTCGATACCGTAGTCGAGTTGGCCCATCAGCGCCTCGCCGCTCAGTTTAAGCAGTACGCGACGGTATGGAACCTCGGAATCATCCATGTACAAGCCTTTTCGTTATCGTGTCGCGGATCTTTTCCCGAACCGCTTCCGGCGGCCATTGATTCTAGCGCATTAACCGTCGGCAATCTCTTCAAATCAAGGAGTTAGCGTCGAAATGCTCGCTGGAATTCAGTCCTTATTCTTGGCGTCCTCGATCTGCTTCATGACCTCGTCGGCAAAATTCTCCTGTTTCTTCTCGATGCCCTCACCGACCTCGAAACGGACGAACGCGGTAACGCGGGCACCGGCCTTGTCGAGCAGCTTGCCGACACTGATCTTGTCGTCCCTGACGAACGGCTGACCGACGAGCGTAATTTCCTTGAGGAACTTGGCCACCCGGCCGGACACCATTTTCTCGACGATTTCGGCCGGTTTACCCGACTCGGCCGCCTGCTCGGCGAAGATTCGCCGCTCACGTTCCAGCGTGTCGGCCGGAACGCCACTCTCGTCGATGCAGGTTGGATTGATTGCCGCAACGTGCATTGCGATATCGCGCGCCAGCTCCTCGTCACCACCCTCGAGTGCCACGACCGCACCGATTTTCGCGCCGTGCGTGTAATGGCCCAGTGGGCCGTCAGACGTAATGGACGCGATGCGCCGCACGGAAATGTTCTCGCCAACCTTCGCAATCAGGTCGGTGCGTGCCTGCTCCACACTGCGGCCGTCAGCGAGCGTCTCGCTCGCGAATGCGTCGACGTCGGTCGCGCCGGAGACCAGCGCAGCATCAGCGACGGCCTCGGCGAAGGCAATGAAGTTCTCGTCTTTGGCCACGAAATCCGTTTCCGAATTCACCTCGACCACGACCGCCTTGCCGCCGTCCGTCCTGATCACGATCTTGCCGTCCGCGGCAACCCGGCCCGCCTTCTTGTCGGCCTTGGCCTGCCCGGACTTGCGCAGCAGCTCGGCGGCCGCTTCCATATCGCCATCCGTCTCGACGAGCGCCTTCTTGCACTCCATCATGCCGGCGCCCGTGCGCTCGCGCAGCTCTTTCACCATGGATGCACTGATCGACATCACTGTACCTCTTTAATTCCTGGGTCTATCGTCTGTTCGGGCGGCGGAATGAATCACTCGTCCCCGGCCGCGTCGCCGTCCGCTTTCTCCGCCGATTTCGCGGTCGCTTTCTTGGCTTTTTTCTTGGCCGCCTTTTTCGCCGTCTTCTTGGCCGCTTTCTTCTTCGCTACCTTTTTCGCGGGCGCTTCGGCCGCGGACTTTTCGGCGACTTGCTCCGGTTCCGCTTCCGCCGTTGCCTCGGCTGCTTCCTTTGCGGGCTCCTCTGCGGGCGTCGCGGCCTCAGCTGCTGGCGCCTCTTCGGCGACTGGCGCTTCCGATTCGGGCTCTGCTACAGCCTCCTCAGCGGGAGCCGCTGCCTTGGCGGGAGCCGCTTCCCCGGCGGGAGCCGCTTCCTCGGCGGGAGCCGCTTCCTTGGCGGGAGCCGCTTCCTCGGCGGGAGCCGCTTCCTCGGCGGGAGTCGCTTCCTCGGCGGGAGCCGCTTCTTCCGGCGCCTTCTCGGCGGCGGGCTTCTTCACCGCGGCCTTTTTCTTTACAGTGGGCTTGCGGGACGGCTTCTTCGCGCCCTTCTTCTTGCGATCGCCCGCTTTCTTGACGTTGCCTTCTTCGTCAAGCTCGACGAATTCGTCCTCGCCGAGCGCAACCTCCGGCAGTGATGCCCTGCCATCGATGACGGCATCGGCAACGAGCGACGTGTAGAGCTCGATCGCGCGCATCGCGTCATCATTACCAGGGATGATGTAGTCGACACCATCGGGCGAGCAGTTGGTATCCACCACAGCGACGACAGGAATACCAAGCTTCCTGGCCTCACGGATCGCGATGTCCTCGTGATCGACGTCGACGACGAACATGACGTCGGGCAGCGACTTCATTTCCTTGATGCCACCAAGACTCTTCTCGAGCTTCTCCCGTTCGCGGTTCAGGCCGAGAATCTCCTTCTTCGTGAGACCCTCGAAGCCGCCTTCCTCGACCATTTCCTCGAGCGTCATCAGGCGCTTGACCGACTGGCGAATGGTCTTGTAATTGGTGAGCATGCCGCCGAGCCAGCGCTGGCTGACAAACGGCATTTCGCAGCGCACGGCATGCTCGCGCACCGAGTCGCGAGCCGCACGCTTGGTGCCCACGAAAAGCACCTTGCCGCCGTCCGCGACCGTCGCCTTGACAAAGGCGTAGGCCTCGCGAGCCATCGGCAGGCTCTTCTCGAGATTGATGATGTGGATCTTGTTGCGTTCGCCGAAGATGTAGGGAGCCATCTTCGGATTCCAGTAGCGGGTCTGATGCCCAAAATGCACGCCAGCCTCTAGCATCTGGCGCATGGTAACGTCTGCCATTTCGATTCTCCGGGTTAGGCCTCCACATACCCCATCGCCCAACCCCTTTTCTGGTGGGGCACCCAGTGCGACGTGACGGTATGTGTGTGGATTAATTGCCTCGAGGGCGCGCGCTTTATACCATAGCCCGTCGCCGCCAACAACGCGTATCCAGGTGGAAATCCCGCCGGGCGGCGCGGACCCTGACAGAACCAAATCCTATGACCGTGACGATCAAGACTGCCGACGAGCAGGACAAGATGCGAGTTGCCGGCCGCCTGGCCGCGGACGTGCTCGATATGATTGCAGATTATGTAAAACCGGGCATTACGACCGGGGAGCTGGACCGCATCTGCCATGACTACATCACGGACGTCCAGGGCGCGATCCCGGCGCCGCTGAACTACCGAGGTTTTCCAAAGTCGATCTGCACCTCCGTCAATCATGTCGTCTGCCATGGCATTCCCGGCGATCGCAAGCTGAAGGCCGGGGACGCGGTGAACATCGACGTCACCGTCATCAAGGACGGCTTCCACGGCGATACCAGCCGGATGTTTTTTGCCGGCAAGCCCGGTGTCCTGGCCCAGCGGCTTGCCGACGTCGCTTTCGAAAGCATGTGGCTGGGTATCGAGGAACTGGCGCCCGGCAAGCACCTCGGCGATGTCGGCGCGGCCATCCAGCATCACGTGGAGAAGAATCGCTTCTCCGTCGTGCGCGAATACTGCGGCCACGGTATCGGGCGGGTCTTTCACGAAGACCCGCAGGTCCTGCATTACGGCAGTCCGGGCACGGGCATGGAACTGCGGGCCGGCATGACCCTGACCGTGGAGCCCATGGTGAATGCCGGGAAGGCCACGGTGAAGCTGCTGCCCGACGGCTGGACGGTGGTAACCAAGGACCACAGCCTCTCTGCGCAGTGGGAACACACGGTACTCATTACTGAAACGGGCCACGAAGTGCTGACACTCGGTGCAAACGCACGCTAAAAGCCGGGCCTCGCTGGCCGCGACCGACGCCGACCAGAAGGCGCGGTTCCTGGCCGGCGAGTCCGTGGTCGATCTCGTGCACGAGCGCGCCGCCGCCATCGATGAACTGCTGCGCGACCTGTGGCAGACCCACATGGGTGAGCTGTCCGGCGACGTGGCGCTCGTGGCGGTCGGCGGCTATGGCCGCGGCGAACTGCACCCCTGCTCCGACGTCGACATCATGCTGTTGCTGCCGGACTCGATCGATCCCGATGTCGAGCTGGCGCTGTCTGCGTTCATCACCTCGCTGTGGGATGTCGGCCTCGAAATCGGGCACAGCGTGCGCACCGTGGCGCAATGTGTCGAACAGGCGACCGCGGACCTGACCGTCGCCACGACGCTGATGGAGGCGCGACTCATCGCGGGCCCGCAGGCGTTGTTCGATGCCGTGCAGGCGGCGGTCGGGCCTGACCGGATCTGGTCGCCGCAGGAGTTCTTCGCGGAAAAGCGCCGCGAGCAGATCGAGCGGCATCATCGCTACCACGACACCGGCTACAACCTCGAACCGAACGTCAAGGGGAGTCCCGGCGGCCTGCGCGACATCCAGATGATCGGCTGGGTCGCGAAACGGCATTTCGGCGTCAGGACCCTCGACGAACTCGTTGCGCACCGATTCCTCTCTCCCGGGCAACTCCGGCGACTCAAGGACAGCCAGGCATTCCTGTGGCGTGTCCGCTTCGCACTGCATATCCTCACCGGTCGTGCCGAGGATCGGTTGCTGTTCGATTACCAGATCAAGATCGCGCAGATGCTCGGCTACGAGGACGCCAGCTATACGCTCGCCGTAGAGCAGTTCATGCAGCGCTACTACCGCACGGTCATGGACCTGTCGCGGCTCAACGAAATGCTGCTGCAGCTCTTCGAGGAAGCCATCCTCATGGATCCCGAGGCCCCGCCGGAGCCGCTGAATGCGCGTTTCCAGGTCAAGAACGGCTACCTGCAGACCGTGCACGAAAACGTTTTTCACGACGACCCGTCGGCGCTGCTCGAAGTGTTCCTGCTGTTGCAGCAGCACCCCGACATCCGCGGCGTCAGCGCCTGGACCATCGGCCTGATCCGGCGCAACCTGTACCTGATCGACGAGGAGTTCCGCCAGAACCCGCGCAATCACCGGCTGTTCCTGTCAATCCTGCGTGCGCCCGCCGGCGTTACGCACGAACTGCGCCGCATGAACGTGTACGGCGTGCTCGGCCTCTACATCCCTTCGTTCGGCCGCATCGTGGGCCGCATGCAGTACGACCTGTTCCACACCTACACGGTCGACGAGCATACGCTGTTCGTGGTCAGCAACCTGCGGCGCTTTTTGCTCGCGCGTTACGATCACGAGTTCCCGCACTGCAGCCGCGTCATGCAGTCGCTGGAAAAGCCGGAGATCGCCTACCTGTCCGGCCTGTTTCACGATATCGCCAAGGGCCGCGGCGGCGACCACTCGGAACTCGGCGCCATGGACGCCGAGGCATTCTGTCTCGAGCATGGCATGAGCCGGTACGAAGCACGCACAGTGGCCTGGCTGGTGCTGCACCATCTCGCGCTATCGACCACGGCGCAGAAGCGCGATATCGGCGATCCCGACGTGATCAACGAGTTCGCCGCGCTCGTCGGCGACCAGGTGCATCTCGATCACCTGTACGTGCTCACCGTGGCCGACGTGCGCGGCACCAATCCGAAACTCTGGAATTCCTGGAAGGCATCGCTGTTCCGGGACTTGTACGAACTGACCTCACGCGCCCTCCGGCGCGGTCTCGAAAACCCGATCGATGCCGATCAGCTGATCCTCGAGAAGCAGACCAGGGCACGCGAGCGTCTGCGCGAAGCCGGTGTCAGCGATCAGCGCATCGACGCCGTCTGGGAGCTGATGAACGACCGGTATTTCCTGCGTCATCGCAGCAACGAGATTGCCTGGCACACGGAATGGCTGGCCGACTCGGATCCTGCTTCCGAAATCGGCCTCGTCGACGTGCGCCGGCAGGCCGGCGGTGATCGTGTCGAAGCCGTACTCTACACACCGCGCATGAAACACACGTTCGCTCACGCGGCCGCCGCGCTCGACGAACTCGGCATGACCATCGTGGACGCGAGAGTCGTGCCGCTGCGCAACAAATACAGTCTCGACTCCTTCGTCTTCATGGAACTCGACAAACGCATGGACATCGACGAGTCGCGTATGGCCAAGATACGCCGCTCGCTGACGCGTGTACTGAACGCCAGCGATGACGACGTCGCCAAGGTAACGCGGACGGTTCCCCGCCAGGCGAGGATGTTCACGACCAAGACCGAAGTCGAGTTCAGTCCGGATACGATGCGCGGGCTGACCGTCATGGAGCTCGATGCAGCGGATCGTCCGGGCCTGCTCAGCAAAATCGGCAAGGTTTTCATCGACGAAGGCGTCGACATCGATGCCGCCAAAATCATGACGATCGGCGAACGTGCCGAGGACGTCTTCTACATCAGTGACGAATCGGGCAATCCGCTGGGGGACGCGGCAAAATCGCGCTTGCGGGACGCATTGATTCGCGAGATCGACCAGAACGACGCGGCCCTTTGAATACAGGCAGGACGGATACCGACATGACGGACCTAATTGAGCTTATCGAGCGCGGCTTCGAACGCGGCGGCAAAATGGACCACGACGCGCAACGCCGCGAGCTGACGGACGCCGTGGAAAGCGCGATCACCATGCTCGACGCGGGCGAGGCCCGGGTCGCCGAGAAAATCAACGGCGACTGGCACGTGCACCAGTGGCTGAAGAAAGCAGTCCTGCTGTCATTCCGGCTGCAGGACAATACAGTCATCGAAGGGGGCCATTCGCGCTTCTATGACAAGGTTCCGCTCAAGTATGCGGACTACGACGACAGCCGGTTTGCGGCGGACGGCGTGCGCGTCGTGCCGGACGCGATCGTGCGGCGCGGCGCGTATGTCGCACCGGACGTCGTGCTGATGCCGAGCTACGTGAACATCGGCGCGAACATCGACAGCGGCACAATGGTCGACACCTGGGCAACCGTCGGCAGCTGCGCGCAGATCGGCAGGAACGTGCACCTGTCAGGCGGCGTCGGCATCGGCGGCGTGCTGGAACCCGTGCAGGCGGGACCCACTATCATCGAGGACGACTGCTTCATCGGCGCACGCTCGGAGGTCGTCGAGGGTGTCGTCGTCGAACAGGGCGCCGTGCTGTCCATGGGGGTTTACATCGGGCAGAGCACGCGCATCTACGACCGCGAATCCGGCGACATCAGTTACGGACGCGTACCCGCCGGCTCGGTCGTGGTTCCCGGCAACCTGCCGTCGAAGGACGGCAAGTACTCCCTATACTGCGCGGTCATCGTGAAACGCGTCGATGCGAAGACCCGCGCCAAGACCGGATTGAACGAGCTCCTGCGACGCGCGGAGAACGAGTTGCTGAAAAACCCGGGATGACCAAGGATTCTGCAATGCTGACCGTTTACGGGATCAAGAGCTGCGATACCTGCAGGCGCGCAAAAAAATTCCTCCAGGACAGGGACATCGAGTTCCGGTTTCACGACCTGCGGGAAGACGGCCTGGACATCCAGATGCTGGAACGCTGGGCAGCGCGTATCGACTGGGAACGCCTGTTGAACAGGAAGAGCCTGACCTGGCGCAAGATCCCCGAGGCCGACCGCAATGACATGACGAAAGACAGGGCCTTCGCATTGATGCTGGACCGCCCTACCCTGGTCAAGCGGCCGGTGCTCGAACACCCGTCCTTTTTTGCGGTCGGCTTTTCCGAAAAGCGCTTTGTCGACTTCCTCGCAAAGACCGGCTGACTGACAACTCAGCGCTCAGCCGATGCGGCCCGTGATGTAGTCTTCGGTCAGCTTGTGCTGCGGATTGGTGAAGATCCTGTCCGTCTCGTCCACCTCCACCAGGCGCCCAAGGTGGAAATACGCAACGCGCCTGGATACGCGAGCGGCCTGCTGCATCGAATGCGTCACGATGACGATCGCGTAATCCTGTGACAGCTCGTCCATCAGGTCCTCTATGCGCGCTGTCGCGATCGGATCGAGCGCCGAGCACGGCTCGTCCATGAGAATGACCTCGGGGTTGACCGCGATGGTGCGCGCGATACACAGGCGCTGCTGCTGCCCGCCGGAGAGCCCGGTGCCGGGCTCGTCCATGCGGTCCTTCACTTCCTTCAGCAGTCCGGCGCGCTCGAGGCTCGTGTGCACGATGTCGTCGAGTTCCGCGCGGTCCGTGGCCAGCCCATGGATGCGCGGCCCGTAAGCGACGTTGTCGTAGATGCTCTTCGGAAACGGATTCGGTTTCTGGAAAACCATGCCGACGCGCGCGCGCAATGCCACCGGATCCAGGTCACTGCTATAGATATCCTGGCCATCCAGCGTAATTTTCCCGGTAACGCGGGCCGACTCGATGGAGTCGTTCATGCGATTGAGACAGCGCAGATACGTGGACTTGCCGCAGCCGGACGGGCCAATGAGCGCAATGACTTCACTCTTGCCGATTTCGAGCGTCACGTCCTGAATTGCGTGATTGTCACCATAGAAGACGTTGACCTTCTCCGTGACGATGAACGGGTTTTCGCAACGGACATCACCAACGGTTTCCTCGCCAAGCTCGGTGACGGGCTCGACAATCTCTTTCGGCGCGGCACCGTTAGGCCTTTTCGGCGCAGGCTGCCCGGCAGGCTCGATACGCCCGGGCTCAGGTATCGCCTCTTCGTCAGTGATCTTGGTCTCAGTCATGCCAGCCATTCTCATACAGGTCCCTTTCGAGCTCAAATAGGCCGCCTACCATTTGCGTTCCATTCGTTTCCGAATGATCACGGCGGCCAGGTTCATGATCAGGAGGAAGCCCAGCAAAACGATGATTGCCGCCGAGGTTCTCTCCGCAAACGCCCGCTCCGGGCTGTCTGCCCAGAGATAGACCTGGACGGGCAACGCCGTTGCCGGGTCCGTAAATCCTCCGGGCACGTCGACAATGAAGGCAACCATGCCGATCATCAGCAATGGCGCCGATTCGCCCAGGGCCCGGCTCATCCCGATGATGGTCCCGGTGAGCATACCGGGCAGTGCCAGCGGCATCACGTGATGAAAGACCACCTGCATTTTGGACGCACCGAGGCCGAGAGCGGCCTCCCTGATGGACGGCGGCACCGACTGTATCGCCGCTCGCGACGCAATGATGATAACCGGCAGCGTCAGCAACGAAAGCACGAGTCCTCCAACCAGGGGCGCGGATCGAGGCAGCGCCATCCAGTTTATGAACACCGCGAGCCCGAGCAGCCCGAACACGATCGATGGAACCGCCGCCAGGTTGTTGATGTTGACCTCGATGAGGTCCGACCAGCGACTTTTGGGCGCAAATTCCTCGAGATAGATCGCAGCAGCGACGCCGATCGGGAACGCCAGCGCAACCGTTACCAGGAGCATGTAGAACGAGCCCATCAATGCGCCCTTGATCCCGGCCAGCTCCGGATCCCGGGAATCACCGTTGGTGAAAAGCGCCTTGTTGAACCGGGTATGCAGCCGGTCGGCTTGTTGCAGAGACTCCACCCAGGCTACCTGGGCGTCGCTGATCGGGCGCAGCGATTCATCTATCTCAGGATCAATATTGCCTTTGATGAGCATGTCGACATTCGACGACGCAGGCACCCATATCGTGATTTCAGTGCCGACCAGCGAAGGATCCGCTGCCACCAGGTCGCGCAACTGATAGCCAGCCCCTGCACTTATCAGACGGTACAGTTCACGCCGTTCGCTGCGTCCCGTGACGCCGGGAAACTCGGCGCGCAAAGCGTCCCGTACCAGGCCGTCGAAATCGGCGTAGGCCAGGTCGAGCTCACCATCGGGCGCAAGTACGCTCTCCGACAGATTAACGTCGAGCTTGATGAAGGTCTGCACGAACGCCGACGAGCCCTGCACGATCAGCGTCGCGAAAAAGACACCGAGAAAAATGACCCCAACGGCGGTCGCGAGCATCCCGGTCCCGCGGAACACCCTCTCCTTACGGCGCCTTTTGGCCAGGCCCGCCTCCACGATCTGTCGCGAATTTTTCCGATCAGCTGCCATGGCTCTACTCGTACTGCTCCCGGTACTTGCGAACAAATGTGAGACCGATGACGTTAAGGCAGAGCGTAACGACAAACAGAACGAGGCCGAGCGCAAACGCCGCCAGGGTCTTCGCGCTGTCGAACTCCTGGTCACCCACGAGCAGCGTTACGATCTGCACCGTGACCGTCGTAACCGCCTCGAACGGATTCGCAGTAAGGTTTGCAGCCAGGCCTGCGGCCATCACGACAATCATGGTCTCGCCAATCGCGCGCGAAACGGCAAGCAATATGCCACCCACGATGCCCGGCAGCGCCGCCGGAAGAATGACCCTGATCATGGTTTCCGAGCGAGTCGATCCGAGACCGAGCGCGCCATCGCGCATCGCCGTGGGCACGGCGTGAATGGCGTCGTCGGATAACGAGGAAACCAGCGGAATGATCATGATGCCCATGACCAGTCCGGCCGCAAGTGCGCTCTCCGACGCGACCGCCAGGCCGATCGACTCGCCGGCCGTGCGCACCCAGGGTGCGACGGTCAGCGCGGCGAAAAAGCCGTACACGACGGTCGGGATACCCGCAAGAATTTCAAGCAGTGGTTTCGCCGTCGCGCGAACGCGGCTGGACGAATATTCAGCAAGGTAGATTGCCGTCATCAGGCCGATGGGAACGGCCACAAACATGGCGATTGCCGTGATCAGCATGGTGCCGGCAAACAGGGGCACCGCCCCGAAGCTGCCTGACGACCCGACCTGGTCTGCACGAATGGCGGTCTGCGGGCTCCAGTTGAGGCCGAACAGGAATTCGGTCATCGGGACTTCGCGGAAGAATCGGATCGCTTCGAACAATACCGAAAGGACGATACCTATGGTCGTGAGTATGGCGATGCTCGATGCCGCAATGAGCAGGTAGAGAATGGTCTGCTCGACCCTGTTCCGTGCCCGAAACTCGGGCCGGATCCGGCGCAGCGCAATTGCACCGCCAATCCCGGCAACACCCAGCGTCAGCGTAGCGAGCATCTTCCGGCTGGCCGCAACGTACTCGTTGTAGCGATAAGCGGCGTCGCGCATCACCGCGTCGATCTCGCCGCTGATCGCGTCGCCGGCAGCAAGATTCTGGATGTTGTTGACGAGCAGGTTCAGCTCGCCGGCCGACAGAATTTGTTGCGCATTCGGCAGGCTTTCCACGATCAGCGCAACGATCACCTTCGGTTCGAGCAGTACCCAGAGGAAGAAAACACCCAGCGCGGGCAGCAGGCATGAGATCAGCGTGAAATAGCCGTAGTAGCCCGGGAGGGAATGCAGCCGTGACCCCTGGGCCGGACCGCCGACGATGGCGAGCGAGCGGCGGCGCCCCATGTAGAACGAAGCGGCCGCCATTGCGGCCAGCAGGAGAATGAGCGTCATGTTCTGCATTGGCGCTGTTGCCCGTTTCCTTCAGATAAAGCACGCGGCGGCCCGGGATAGGGCCGCCGACTTGCCTGGATTGTACCGCGGCTTACTCGCTCGCGAGTTCCAGGGGTTTCAGGTCCCTGACGTCCGCGGCGACCTGCCTGCGCTCTTCGTCAGGCATGGGGATCAGGCCCCTTTCCGACAGGTAGCCCTCTTCACCCCAGGCCCGCTCGCTCGTGAATTCGCGCAAGAAGCCCCGGAGCCCGGGAATTACGTCCACGTGCGCCTTTTTCGCGTAGAAAAACAGCGGACGCGAAACCGGGTAATCGCCGTCTGCGATTGCATCAAAGGTCGGCTTGATGCCGTCAATGGCGGCTCCCTTCACCTTTTCCGCATTCTGGTCCAGAAAACTGAACCCGAAGATGCCGAATGCGTCGGGATTAGCCTCCAGTTTTTGCACGATGAGGTTGTCGTTCTCGCCTGCTTCGACGAATGCGCCGTCTTCCCGGATCGTGTGGCAGATAGCCTTGTAGCGATTCTTGTCGGTGTCCTTGAGTGCCTTGATCCAGGGCACCGTTTTGCAACCGCCTTCCATGGCCAGTTCGACGAATGCGTCGCGCGTGCCAGATGTGGGAGGCGGCCCGAGAACCTCGATGCGGGTTGCCGGCAATTCCGGGTTCACATCGGCCCAGGTCACGTTGGAGTTCTCTACCAGCTCGCCCTCGCTATCCCCCGGAACCTCTTTTGCAAGCGCGTGGAAAATGTCGGCCCGGGACAGCGACATCTCGGGAGCGCCGATCGCGTTCGCGATAACGATCCCGTCATAACCGATTTTGACCTCCACGATCTCGGTCACGCCGTTTGCCGCGCAGGTGTCCACTTCCGACTGCTTGATCGCACGCGAGGAATTCGCAACGTCAGGATAGTTCACGCCAACGCCATCGCAGAACAACTTCAGCCCGCCGCCCGAACCCGTGGATTCGACTTTCGGTGTCTTGAACTCCGTAGCTCGGCCGAAGCGCTCTGCAACGACGGTCGAGAAAGGGTAAACCGTTGATGAGCCGACTATGTATACATAGTCGCGCCCGGACTGGGCGCCCGCCGTTCCGCCGATGCCCACTGAAATTAATACGCTTGCCAGCACTACCTTCGCTGTGCTTCTCTTTGCCACAATCCACCCTCCGGGTTCCCTGATCATCGTGGCGCAAAGCTTAGCGGCGAATTGTTACCGAATTGTTGCAGAGTGACGCCTGATGCCGGTTGCAGCGCGGAGACCAAAATAGTGGAAATTATTTTGTTTTCAATATATTACGACTAGCTTCTTGATTGATACTCAAGACATGGGACAGACCCTTTGCACGATCCCGCACTGAATCTGCTCTTCGACCTCCTGCGGCGCCCGTCGATCACCCCCGATGACGCCGGTTGCCAGGACATTATCGCCTCGCGGCTCGGGAAACTGGGTTTCGAGTGCGAAACGATGGTTTTCGGCGAGGTCACCAACCTGTGGGCGCGGCGCGGCACCGGTTCGCCCGTGTTTTGTTTTGCCGGGCATACCGACGTCGTACCACCGGGCGACGTTAACGACTGGCAGTCGGATCCTTTCGAACCTGACATCCGCGGCAAGCACGTCTACGGCCGTGGCTCCGCAGACATGAAAAGCGGGCTCGCTGCCATGGTCGTGGCCGTAGAGCGATTTCTCGAAGATCACCCGGACCACCCCGGAAGCATCGCCTTTCTGATCACCAGCGACGAGGAAGGCCGGGCTCGCGACGGCACGCTGAAGGTCATGGAAACACTGGCGAACCGCGGTGAGAAAATCGACTGGTGCGTCATCGGCGAGCCGTCGAGTCACACGGAACTGGGCGACGTCGTTCGCATCGGCCGGCGAGGCTCACTGAGCGGAATGCTCGAAGTGCGCGGGGTCCAGGGGCACGTCGCGTATCCGCAGCTTGCCGACAACCCGATTCGCCGCTTTGCGCCCGTGCTGGCCGAGTTACACGGTATCGTCTGGGACGAGGGCAACGAGTTCTTTCCGCCGACCAGCTTCCAGGTCGTCAACATCCAGAGCGGCGTCGGTGCCCCCAACGTCACGCCCGCCCAGTTGTCGGCCCGATTCAACTTCCGCTACTCGACGGAATGGGACCATCACGGGCTGAAGGAACGCGTCCAGGCGATCCTGGACGCCCACGACATCGATTACGAACTCCGCTGGCACCTCTCCGGCGAGCCCTTCCTCACACAACCCGGCCGGCTGATCGATGCCGTCGGCCAGGCGGTCAGGGAACACACGGGCCGTGCGCCGGAGCTCTCGACCGGCGGCGGTACCTCGGACGGGCGATTCATATCGCCTGCGGGCGTCGACGTGGTTGAACTCGGGCCCATCAGCACATCGATACACAAGATCGATGAGCATGTCCGCCTGGAGGATGTTGCTACGCTGGCGTCAATGTACCAGCGTATCCTGGGATTGTTGCTGGATGCCGCTGCTAGTCGCGCCTGAGATTGTTCCAGAGGCCTGCAACGCCGATGGCGATCATCCAGACGAGCACCCAGGCGGGCATGGAGAGGCCGAGAAATTGCCAGACGATCTCGGCGCATTCGCCGGAACCGCTGAACACGTTGCTCAGCACCTCGGTGAACGGCAGCGTGTCGAGCATGTAGTCGAGACCGGGCCCGCAGGACGGCACCTGGTCTGGGGGTAACTGTTGCAGCCAGGCATGGCGGCCGGCCACCGCGGCGCCCGCGCCGGCTGCCACGACCAGCAGCACAGCATAGACGATGCGTCCCGCGCCGTGAGGATTGTGCAGCGCCGCCACCAGGAAGATGACACCGATCGAAATGACGGCGACGCGCTGGAACACGCACAGCGGACAGGGGTCGAGCAACAACACGTGCTGGGCGAACAGGGCGAACCCCATCAGTCCGCAACAGACCGCGAATCCCGCAAAATTAATGATGCGCCGTGACGGCAGACTGTCCAGGATCATTCTGTCCTACTCATCGCCGGCCTCGTCGGCGATATCGGTGTGACGAACATCTCTGCCCTCTACCATGTAGATCACGTACTCGCAGATATTCTTCGCATGATCGCCAATACGTTCGAGCGAGCGGGCGGCCCAGGTTACGTTCATCACGCGTTTGATACTGCGCGGATCCTCCATCATGAACGTGATGCACTGCCGGGTGATCGCATCGTATTCCTCGTCAACGAGTTCATCTTCCTTGACGACGTCCAGCGCCTCGGCAATGTCGAGCCGTGCGAATGCATTCATGGCATCGCGCAACATGTGCGAAACATGACTGCCGAGGTTTTTCAGTTCGCGGTACGAATCCGGCGGGCGATCCATGCCGGCCAGCTTGGATGCAAGAAACCCGATTTTCTCCGCTTCGTCGCCAATGCGCTCGAGGTCGGTGATCGTCTTGATGATCGCGACGATCAGTCGCAGATCGCCGGCCGCAGGCGCTCGTGTCGCGAGAATCCGGCTGCATTCCTCGTCGATATCGACCTCGAGATTGTTGACTTTGTAGTCGTCTTTCGCGACTTTCAGGCCGAGTTCGCTATCGCCGCTGACGATGGCTGCGATTGCACGCGACAGCTGGGTCTCGACCAGGCCACCCATACTGAGGACGGTGTTGCGGAGGTCCTCGATGTCCTTGTTGAAACGCCGCGAAATGTGGTCAGTAAAATTGGAGGCTTCCATATGGGTTCCACGTCTGCCCGAGCGAACTCTATGTCACTCTAAATTGAAAAGTACGTCAAGGGGTTAGCCGTCATAATGATAACGGCTTCACTTCCATTTCCACTGCGCGTCGAGCATTAGTCGATTGTAGTCGCGCTTGGCGCCGGAACTGACATCGGTTTCGTTGATGAAGTATTGCGCCCCGATCGTCCAGTTCTTGCTCACACCGTAGTCAACCTTCAAGAAGTGGCCACTGTTGTCGCTGCCGCCCCCGGCGAAGTCCGAATCGGTCAGCAAGCCGAGCAAGGCATCCGCTTCCTTGTCGGCGTAATAGTAGGACAACCGGACCTGGCCCCTGTCCTTTGCCTCGCCCAGGCGCCCGCCAACGGTCCAGCCGGTATCGTCGTCGGAAGCATCACCGTTGTTCACGTAGTCGATAAACACGGAGGCTGGCCAACCGCCGATATCGAATGCCGCTTCCGCGAAGACCTGCGTCAGCAGGTAATCATAGAGGTAGAAACAGCGCTCTCCTGCGACGGTACCGCAGGGCTGGCCGTCGGCCTGTACGGCCGTATTGCCGAAATAGTCGCCCGGATCTGACGGGTCGCCAAAAGTCGTGCTGTAGCCCTGCGTCTGCAAAGAATAGTACGCAAGGCCGCCCGTCACCCTGGCGCCCGCGAACTCGCCCGTGGCACCGAATTGCGCGCCCCAGTTGAACGAATCGTTACCGCTGCGGCTGTCGCTTTCGAGGAACGTGCCGATTGCATTGACGAAGTACCAGTCGCGCTCATACGTCAGCGCAAATCCTTCCGGCGTCCAGTCCCCGTCCCACATCAAGGCCTGTTTGCCGACCCGATAGAGCGGGTTCTTGAACTTGCCGCCGATCAGGTGCAGCCCGTCCGTGGCTTCCCAATCCGCGTACGCGAGATTCAGAACCACGTCTTTCGACGACCCGCCTCCGCCAAGGGTCTGGTTGGTGGATACCGGGTCGTCTCCGCCGGTCGCCAGGCCGAAGCCCACCTCGATATCGTCGGACAGGTCCGCCTTGACGTTGAAGCGAGCACGAATTCGATTGCGCTTCCGGGTATCGCTGCCTTCGGCGTCGATCCTCTCGTAGCGATAACGAAAATCGCCATCCAGCCCTATCCTGTCCGTCCAGCTTTCGCTCGAGGCGGCTGTCGTCGCGGCGGTGACCTCGTTCACCGACGTCCGGACGTCGGCGAGGGCGTTCGCCGACTCGCCCTGCGCGCGCCGGAGATCCGCGTTCTCGGCGGCAAGCTCCTCCAGGCGCTGTGACAGTTGTGCGAGCTGCTCGCGCAGTTCCTGGATCTCTTCCTCGCTGACGGCGCCGAACGCGGTGGACGTAAAAAGCAGGCTGGTGGCGAGGATCGGGACTAGTACACGTTTCATGGGTTGCTCCGGGCAGTGACGCGGGCAGCAATACGGCTGCTGGTCGGGGATTCTGACGCCGGATCTTTACAGAAATGTTACGAAGATGACGGTAATGTTTCGGGGACGTTTTTCCGCTTCCCCCAATCCCGGCCGTTCAACCGCGTTTGCCGCCACTCGCGATGGGAACGGGCGGATCCATCACGACACGCCCCGCCGGGAACCGACAGCGGAACTCACTGCCCTTGCCGACCTCGCTGGTCACCGAGAGCTCACCATCGTGTCGACCCAGCACGTGTTTGACGATTGCGAGGCCCAGGCCGACACCGCCATCTTCGCGGGCGCGTCCACGGTGCACGCGGAAGAAACGCTCGGTAAGCCGCGGTATCTGGTCGGCAGGAACACCCTCGCCGGTATCTTTCACGATGATTTCCCCACCGTCCTCATCGACACGCCAGGTCAGTGTAATTTGTCCGTCCGCGGGCGTATGCCGGACGGCATTCGACAACAGGTTGGAAATCAGCGATTCGATTTCATTACCGGCCGCCAGCAGCTGGGCCGTCGACCGCGATTTGACGTCGATAGCGGCAATACCGTCCTGGCCGAGGTACGACTTCTTCGCGGCCGCGAGCAGCCCGCCGACGTCGACGGCTTCGTCCTTGCTCGCAGGGCCGGCGCTTTCGAGCCGGGACAGTTCCAGCAGTTCGCTCACGACCGTGTTCATGCGGCGCGCCTGTTCCTGCATCTGGCGGATGGGCTGTCCCCAGTTCTTTTCGAGCTCCGGGTCTTCAGTCAGACTGTCGAGGTAGCCACTGATCACGGTCAACGGTGAACGAAGTTCGTGGGAGGCGTTAGCGACGAAATCACGGCGCATCCGATTCAGCCTGATGCGCTCCGTAATGTCCCTGAGGATCAGGAGCTTCTGGTCTGCCCCGTAAGGCACGATCCGGCAGTTCAGCCAGCCCTCTTCCCTGACCGGCGACGGGATCTCGATCTCCTGTGCGAACGCGTCGGTATGCAGGAGCTTCGCGAGCTTCGGGTCGCGAAGTATGTTGTCCACGCGCTGGCCGCGGTCCTTCTTGCGCTTCAGGCCGCCCAGACGCTTCGCCGCCTTGTTGCACATGACGATCTGATTGTCCTGGTCCAGGATGACGGCGCCGTCCGGCATGGCGTCCGTCGATCGGCGAATCTCCTTTAGCAGGCGCCTGTAGTCCCGCTTTGCCTGGAGCGCGCGCTCATGCTCGTAGTTGTAACGCGAAAACATCTGCTGCCAGATGCCTTCACCGTAACGGAACTCCTCGAAGTCACGCGTGTGCACGGCGCGATTGAAGCTGAGCAATTGCCGGCTTTGCCAGATCAGGATGGCCAGTGCCGCAACCAGCAGACCCCAGTCCGCATGGCCGTAGACCCAGCCGATCAGGCCGCCTGCCGCCAGTATGCCGACGAGCCCCGCAATGAACTTTCGTGAAGAACCGGGCATACGTCAGGAATCTCGTACCGAAAAGCGGTAGCCGGCGCCGCGCACCGTCTGGATGTAGGCGTCCGCACCCTGCTCCGCGAGCGCCTTGCGGAGTCGCCTGACGTGCACGTCGACGGTGCGTTCTTCCACGTAGACGTTGGCGCCCCAAACGCGATCGAGCAATTGCGTGCGGCTGTACACACGATCGGGGTGCGCCATCAGGAACCGCAACAGCCGATATTCCGTCGGCCCGAGCCGGATCTCCGCGCCACCGGCAACGACGCGATGCCCGGCCGCGTCGAGCTCCAGAACGCCAGCCCGCAATATCTCGTCGTTCACAGACTGCGAGCGGCGCAATACGGCCTGTATTCTCGCGATGAGCTCGCGCGGCGCGAACGGCTTGGTGATGTAATCGTCCGCGCCGCCCTCGAGACCCGCAACCTTATCGTATTCGTCAGCGCGCGCGGTCAGCATGATAATCCCGAGGTCTTCATTGCCCTGTTCGCGCTTCAACGTGCGCGTCAACTCGAGACCACTCATGTCCGGCAGCATCCAGTCGATCAGCGCGAGATCCGGGCGCTCGTCCGCGAGCATCTGTCGCGCAGTGCGGCAGTCGCCGGCTTCTACGGTTTCGAATCCGGCCCGAACCAGGTGAAATGCAATCATCTCCCGAATAGGAACTTCATCCTCCACAATAAGGATCTTGCCAGCTGTCATCGTCTGTTCTCGCTGTACGCACGAATCCGGGCGGCCTGCACCCGATTGCGACGCATTACAGCAGCACTATATTACAGAACTGTTACGAACTGCCGTGCCGCGGGGGCTGCGCTACCGTTTGCCGCAGGTACGCGGGAACGACATCCTGCGGGTCGAGACCCTCGCCGGACGCTGCCAGCGCGGAGCCGGTAGCCAGCAGGTAACGCGCCGAGGGATGGCTGACGGCGCTGACCGACGCGAGAAACGGCCGGTTCGTCGCGAGCAGCTGCGGATAGCGCTCCCAGCCGAAGCCTGCCGCCGCGAAGCGTCCGGACTCGAGTTCGAGTTCGCTGATGACGGACTGGTCGTGCAGGCGCTCCGCGCCGACCCGCTCCGGCAGCCCGTCGCGGCCGGCCGCATAGAGCCCCAGGTAGACCTCGTCCATGTGTGCGTCCTGGCAGACGGCGACAGCCTTTGCGCCTTCGCTTGCCATGACCTCGGCGGCGACGGCCAGCATCGAGGACACCGGCACGATCCGGATGCCCGCGCCGTGCGCCAGCCCCTGTGCAACCGACGTTGCGATACGCATGCCGATGAAGGACCCCGGGCCATTGCCGAGCACGATGCCGTCGAGTTCCGTGACGGCCAGGCCAGCCTCCGCGAGCACCGCCTCGATCATCGGCACGAGCAGGCGCGTATGCTCCCGAGCCTGTTCTTCATGCCGCCAGACGATGGCATCGCCCGCCTGCAGCGCCACCGAGCAGGCCAGCGAAGACGTATCGAGCGCAAGCAGCTTCACGCGACGGCTCCCGGCTGTTCATGGCGTTCGAGAAAGCGCTCGACGTCGTTGATATCCGCGGTCGTCGCCATCGGCTCCAGGATTTCGAGAAACGTCTTGCCATAGCTACGCGACGTGATGCGCGGGTCGCACAGCATGATGACACCGTAGTCGTTTTCGTCGCGCAACAGGCGGCCCGCACCCTGCTTCATCGCCAGCGCCGCCTGCGGCAACTGGTGTTCGGCGAAGCCGTTGCCGCCCTCGCGGCGGATGAACTCGAGGCGCGCCATCATCAGAGGGTCCGCCGGCGAGGCGAACGGCAGCTTGTCGATCGCGACCACCGTCAGCGCCGAACCGCGAACATCGACGCCTTCCCAGAAGCTGCCCGTACCGAGCAATACGGCGTTGCCGCTATCGCGGAAGCGGCGCAGCAGATCATCGCGCGGCGCGCTGCCCTGCACCAGCAGCTTGCGCCCCCCGAGCCGGGTCTTGTGCGAGCGAAACCACTTCTTGGCCGCGTTGAGCGCGCGGTGGCTCGTGAACAGGCAAAACAGGCCGCCGCGCGTGAATTTCAGCAACGGCGTAACGGCCTCCATCATCGCATCGGTATGGCCCGGATCGGATGGCTGCGGCAGGCCGGGTGGGAGATAGACGAGCCCGTTGTCGGCGAGCGCATAGGGACTCGGGAACGTCAGGCCCGTCACTCCGCCGAGCCCCATGCGCGACGTGAAATGCGAAAAGTCGTCGCCGACGGCCAGCGTCGCCGATGTAAATATCCACGCCTGGTGGCGGTTGCCGATGAGCCCCGACAGCGTCGACGACACGTCCAGCGGCGTCAGGTTGATGCGCAGGCTGCGTGGATGAACCTCGAGCCAGCGCAGCCCGTCCCAGCTGTCATCGCTCGCGAGCAGTGCAAGACGCTCGCCGATGCCGAGCAATTGCTCATGCAGTTTCGCGATATCGGCCGAACCGTCACCGAGCGCTTCGAGAGCCTGCGCCAGTTCACCAATAGCGGCGCCCAGCTCGTCGAAAGCTCCGCGCACGTCGGGCATCAGGTCGTCGAGCTGGTGCCTGCCTTCCTGCCTCGGTGCCGCAATCCGCAGTGCCTTGATGGCGGTATCGAGCCGATCCACGCGGCGCTGCAGCTCGGCCTGGCCAAACGGCATCGTAACCACCTGCACTTCGTCGACAACCCGCTGCAACTCGCGGCTGCCGAGCGCGACGCCGAAGAACTGCACGGCGAGGTCCGGGACCTGGTGGGCTTCGTCGAGGATCACGGCCTCCGCGTCTGGCAGGAACTCGAGGAAACCGCTTTCCTTCATGGCGAGATCGGCGAGCAGGAGATGGTGATTGACGACCACGAGGTCGGCTTCCTGGGCGCGGCGCCTGGCCTTGACCACGTGACAGTCCGAGTACTGCGGGCAGTGCTGCCCCAGGCAGTTGTCGGTCGTCGAGGTCACGAGCGGCCAGATCGCGGAATCCTCGGCCACGGCCGTCAGCTCGGCACGGTCGCCGCTGTCGGTGTGATGGCGCCACTCGCGGACCTCGGCGTGGTCGCCGGTAAGGGATGACGCGACGTCGTCGAGCTGGTCGAGCCGGTGCAGGCACAGGTAGTTGGCACGGCCTTTCAGGAGCGCCGTGCTCACAGGCCTGCCTACGGCTTTGCCGACCAGCGGCAGATCCCGGTGATACAGCTGGTCCTGCAGGGCCTTGGTGCCGGTGCTGATAATGGTCTTGCGGCCGCTCATCAGGGCGGGCAGCAGGTAGGCGAAGGTCTTGCCGGTGCCGGTGCCGGCCTCGATGACGAGCTTGTCCGACGTCGCTATGGCCTCCGCCACGGCCTCGGCCATCCACGCCTGGCCGGCGCGGGGCCGGAATCCCGGCAGTAGTGTCTTCAGGGGGCTCTGGTCGCCGAAAAATTCAGGCAGGCTGGTCACGAACGACAGGTTACACGCTTGTGCACCGCCTTGGGTATCGCTTTAACCGGCTTAACGTAGCAGTTCAGGCTCAGTCAAGCCTCGGAAATCCCGGGCTGCAATCGTAGTCATTCCCGGTATAATTCCCGCCCCTCAGCCCCCAAGCACGGCACAAACACATGACAACGAAGCTACCAGCCCTTAACGAATGGGTCGAACAGGTCGCAGATCTCACGCAACCCGATTCCATCCACTGGTGTAACGGAGGATCTGCGGAGTACCACCGTCTCATTGCCGAGATGATCGAGGAAGGCACGCTGTCCGCGCTTAATGAGAACGGCTATCCGAACTGCTACCTGCACCTGTCGGACCCCAATGACGTTGCCCGCGTCGAGCACCTGACCTTCGTCTGCACACCGGACGAGGAAGATGCCGGCCCCAACAACAACTGGATGAGCCCGGACGAGGCGCACGCCAAGATGGACGCATTGTTCGAGGGTGCGATGCGCGGCCGGACGATGTACGTGATCCCCTACTGCATGGGACCGATCGACTCGCCTTATTCCCGCTGCGGCGTCGAGATCACCGACAGCCCCTACGTCGTGATCAACATGGAAATGATGACGCGCATGGGCAACGCCGCGCTGGAGAGGATCGAGCGTGAGGGCACCTTTGTAAAGGGACTGCACTCCATCGGTGATCTCGATCCCGAGCGGCGCTTCATCGTGCATTTCCCGGAGGAACTGTCGATCCAGAGTTTCGGCTCCGGTTACGGCGGCAATGCATTGCTCGGCAAAAAGTGCCATGCATTGCGGATCGCCAGTCACCAGGCGCGCACCGAGGGCTGGCTGGCCGAGCACATGTTGCTGATGGGCATCGAAAGCCCGGACGGCGATACGCATTACATCGCCTGCGCTTTTCCCTCGGCCTGTGGCAAGACCAACCTCGCGATGCTGATTCCGCCGCACTCGCTTCCCGGCTGGAAGATCTGGACGCTGGGTGACGACATCGCCTGGCTGCATCTCGACGATGAGGGCGTTCTGCGCGCCATCAACCCGGAATCCGGCTATTTCGGCGTCGTTCCCGGCACCAACGAGAAGACCAACAAGAACGCGTTCGACATGATCCACCACAACACGATCTTCACGAACGTGGCTCGCACCGCGGACAACAAGCCGTGGTGGGAAGGCAAGAAAATCGGTGAGCCTGCTTACGACTGGCAGGGACGCGAATACGATTCTGCGAACGGCCCGGCCGCGCATCCGAATTCGCGGTTCACGGTCGCCGCGACGAACAACCCGATTTATTCAAAACTAACGGACGCGCCGGAGGGCGTGCCGATCTCGGCCATCGTCTTCGGCGGCCGGCGCGCCGAGCTGGCGCCGCTGGTGTTCGAGGCCAAAGACTGGAACCACGGCGTATTCGTCGGTGCGAGCGTCGCATCGGAGACCACGGCTGCAATGGTCGGCGACGTCGGCGTCGTGCGCCGGGACCCGATGGCCATGAAGCCGTTCTGCGGCTACAACTTCGGCGACTACTGGGCGCACTGGCTGTCGTTCACCGAGCGCACCGACAAGCTGCCGAAGATATTCCACGTCAACTGGTTCCGGCAGGACGAGAACGGCGATTTCATATGGCCCGGTTTTGGCGAAAACCTGCGCGTTCTCCGCTGGATCATCGACCGTGTCGAGGGTCGGGCCCACGGACGCGAGACGCCGATCGGTTTCCTGCCCGATGCCGCGGATATCGACACGACGGAACTGGACATCGATGCCGCGACGATGCGCAAGCTCACCACGATCAACCCTGAGAGCTGGTCGCAGGAAGTGGCCGCCGTCGGTGAATACCTGGAGACCTTTGGCGAACGGGTACCCGAAGCATTGTGGGAAGAACAGCGCCGCATCAAGGAAGAACTCGACGCCATCGAGTAGCCGCCGCGCTAGCGATGCGCCCACTGTAGGAGCGGGCCCTGGCCCGCGATCCAATCCTAATCCTGCGCCTTGTAGTGAATTGCCAGGTTGCCGCCCGGCTCTTCTGCACGACCCAGACCGATGGTGCCCTCGTCCTTCAGCTCCGTCGAATCGCGCCGCACGAACGTCTCTTCGCCCTGGACGTTCTGCAGGAACGTACCGTTGGTACTCTGGTCGATGAGCATGAACTTGCCGCGACTCAGCTCCACCTTGGCATGAATGCGTGAGATCAGGTTGCCCTTGACGACCAGGTCATTGTCCTCGGCGCGGCCGATATTCACACTCTTGCGCGTATCACTGACTTCGACCGTCTGGTCGCGGACACTTAGCACCATCCGCGAGGCATTGCGGCCGCGGTTTTCCCACTCGATCGTGGGCAGCATGCTGGTCGCCTCTTCGGGATTCCACAAGAGTTCGTAGAGCGCGACCTCGTCCATCTTGCCGCGCACGGTAGCGACGTCGATCTGCCGGGTCTGTTCCCGCAGTTTAGGGCTCATTTTCTCGACCGTCTCGCCGGAAATAACGATCTGCCGTGACTTCGCCTGCGACGTCATACGATTCGCCGTGTGCACGGCTGCGCCGAATATATCGTTCTGCTCCTGCACGACCGGACCGTAATGGCAGCCGACGCGAATCGATACCGGGATGCGCTCGCCCTGCCGGCTCTCGGCGGAAATCCGCGTCTGCATCATGACGGCGGCGCCCATCGCATCATCGACGGTCGCGAAAGTCGACATGACCTCGTCACCAATGGTCTTGATCACGGTGCCGCTGTAGTTGTGCGTGGCGTCCTTCATGACATCCAGGCACAACGCGACGGTCTCGCTCGCCTTGGTATCGCCGAACTCGTCGTACAGCTGAGTGCTGCCGACGACATCAGCAAAGAGTATTGCGACTTCCAGGTCCTGTGCCATCTCAGACTTTAAAGCGATTTATGCCCTTTTACCGACAACGATCGAATATACAAGTTATTTTTCAGCAACGATATAAGCGATCCACGCAAGGTCTGCCACGCCTTTTTCATCGGGCGTGAATTCGCCGTTGCCCTCACCGTCCTCGTCTTCGCCTTCCCAGTACACCGTCACCTTGCGAAAGCCCGCTTCCAGCAACATGTCCCTGAGCTCCGGCGCCGTGTACATCCGCCACGAATAGCTGAATGCCCGCTTGATTTTCGAGCCATCCGGGAACTTGAAGTGAATGTAGCACTGCATGTGGTTGGTTACAGGATGGAACTCGGCCTGGTGCCAGGTGTACGTGAAATCGTCCATCTTGGTTTTTTCCTTCGTTTCTTCGAAGGACTCCGGGCCGCCGAACATGTCCATGAACAGGACGCCGTCGTCCTTCAGCGCCTCGTAACAACAGCGCATGTAGCGAACCATCGTCGCGCGCTCCTCGAATATCCAGTAGCTGAAATTGAACGCGGCGAGCACATCGACTTTCGGCGTTTCCACGTCCAGCACGTTGGATTCGATCAGGCTGACACGGGCCTGGTCCTCGGTCGGCAGTCGCGTTACCCGATTCCTGCGACCCCAGTCGAGCACGGACGGATCGATGTCCACGCCGATGGCCTGGTATTCCCTGCCCTGCCGGACCCATTCACAACAGGCGCTCGCCGTGCCGCAAAAGTCCTCGCGAAACACGTAGGCGGTACGGCCGCTGAGCTCCTGGAACGTGGTCTGCATGAACTCGACTTCGTTCTCGACATTCTGCACCGACTCTTCGTAAAGCTCGTGGATATCGGCTTGCTCGGCCATCGTGGGTCGATTCTTCTTGGGCTTGACGCTCATTGGGGGGAGTACGCTCGCAGGTTGGAAAGGTTGGTTATTGTAACGGAGTTACGCGGCGGCCGGCATCTTATCGAGCGCTTCGATCAACACCTCGGGTCCGGCGCCGTCCCTGAACGCGTTCTCGCTGATATAGCGCCGCCACGCGCGTGCGCCGGGCTGTCCGGCGAACAGGCCGAGCATGTGCCGGGTTATCCGGCCGAGCCGCTCGCCACGGGCCAGCTCCTTTTCGATATAGGGGAGCATATCGGCTACGACCGCGTGCCGGTTCGGCGGGCGCCAGCGCGAATTGAAGTGTTGTTCGAGGATCGCAAGGAAATAGGGATCGTGGTAGGCCTGCCGGCCGATCATCACGCCGTCAACCCTGCTCAGAACCTCGTCGACCTGCTCGACCGTGGTAATGCCGCCATTCAGAACGATCTCCAGCTCCGGCAGGTCCTGTTTCAACCGAAATACGTGCTCGTACTTTAGCGGCGGTACCGACCGGTTTTCCTTCGGACTGAGACCGTCGAGGATTGCGACCCGTGCGTGCACGATGAAATGCCGGCAGCCCGCCTCGGCAAGCAGATCCACGAATCGCCTGAGGAACGCGTAACTGTCCTCGTCGTCGATGCCGATGCGCGTCTTTACCGTCACCGGCGCATCGGTCTCCGCCTGCATGGCTCGCAGGCAGTCGGCCACCAACTCCGGCCGGGCCATCAGGCAGGCGCCGAACTGCCCGCTCTGCACGCGATCGCTGGGGCAGCCAACGTTGATGTTGATCTCGTCGTAGCCGAACTCCCCGCCACGGCGGGCCGCTTCCGCCATCAACCCCGGATCGCTGCCACCGACCTGCAACGCGACCGGATGCTCAGCTGAGTCGAATTCGAGCAGTGCGGCGTAGTCGCCGTGATGAATGGCCGCCGCTGTCACCATCTCCGTGTACAGGAATGCGTTCGGCGTCAGCAGCCGCATGAAATAACGGCAGTGCCGGTCCGTCCAATCCATCATCGGCGCAACCTGTATTTTTGGGCAGTTTGTGGAATTACTCATGTGGTTATTTTACGCGGGATATCATAGGGATGCGCTGCCCGCCACAGAGCGGCCGTAATCGCGCTCCCGCCTATTGTGACCCGAAAATGGCCAATGTCGCACCGTGTCGCACCGGTAATGTCGCACTTTTTTTACCAATCAGGACCATAGATTATGGCCACTGTTCGTACCCGTAACCGCCATGGCGGCTCCCTCGCCTGTGTTGCCTACGCAAGGCTGATGTATGAAGGTCGATTGGTGCACCGTGGATGCAATACCTTTCACGGCTCAATGACGAGAGCACGATGCTGCTAGACGACGATGCGGTCCCAAGCCATTAACCACCCACGGAAGCGGGGCAAGTCCAAAGCGGTAAAAGTCTCGAGCTCGCCTAAATCGTTGTAGCCCGTCGCGGTGATGATGACATCGAGACTCGTGCCGATTTCGAATCCGCTATCGCCCGCGCAGTGACGTCCAGCGCCTCCACTCTGCTAAGCAACCGTTCCGATCATAGTCGGATTTTCGACGGCGAGTTCATATTCACGCCCAATTGTCGTCTTATAAGCGACTATTTCGTATTTTTATAAACTTTATGGTAGCCTCGCAATGTGGTTTACTTCCATGCGAGAATGTCGCCAATTGGTGGTCGAATGGGCTCGAAACTAAACCAGCTGCTGCAGCAGTGGCCATCTGGAGCGGTCGCCACGCTACGTTGGCTCAATAGCCGAGGTGTCGATCGCCGGCTTGCGGACAAGTACGTCCAGTCCGGCTGGCTGGAACGACTGGGTCATGGCGCCTACAAGCGGGCCGGCGCGACGGTCGATTGGGCCAGTGCGGTCCACGCGCTGCAGACGCAGCTCGCGCTCACCGTCCATCCCGGCGGCATCACCGCCATTGAGCTGCGCGGCTACACACATTACGTCGCGTTCGGAGCGCGCGAGGTCGTCCTGTTCGGCAATCCGGGCACGAAATTGCCAGCCTGGTTCGAGGCTCGCACCTGGTCCAGACCGGTGGCGCTCGTGACGACCAGCGTCTTCGCGGGCACCGAAAGGACCACGTCCACGCTTCCTGTCGACGGATTCGACCTCGAGGTCGCGACACTCGAGCGGGCGGCCTTCGAGATGATGTACCTCGTGCCAAAACGGCAGTCCTTCGAGGAGGCCTTCCAGGTAACGGAATCGTTGACGTCACTGCGCCCGCAGGTCGTGCAACAGCTCCTCGAGGGCTGCACCTCGGTGAAGACCAAGCGGCTGTTCATGCATGCCGCTGAGCGAGCGAATCATTCGTGGGTGAGGCACCTCGACCTTTCGAAAGTCGATTTCGGGTCAGGCCGACGCACTATCCACGCTGGAGGACGCCTCGACAAGAAATACGACCTGGTCGTCGCCGACCCTGGGCAAGGTTAGGACGACCAATGGCGGCGCGCGACAATTACAGAGCTCAGGTCGAACTTCTGATTCGCTGTTTGCCGGCAGTCGCCAGCGCACCCGACTTCGCGCTCAAGGGCGGCACTGCCATCAACCTGTTTCTTCGGGACATGCCGAGACTCTCGGTCGACATCGACCTGACCTACCTCCCGGTGTCTGATCGGGACGTGGCGCTGACTGACATCCGCGCCCAACTCGCCACGATCGACGAAGCAATCCAACGCTCCGTGCCAGGCGCAAAAGTCCAACTTGTGGAGGGCAATGCACCCAAGTTGCTCGTGGACAAGTCGGGCGCGCGTATCAAGGTGGAGCCGAGCGTCGTCATCCGCGGCAGTCTGGTGCCGCCAGTTTCTAGCGAACTGTGCTCGGCCGCGCAGGATGCCTACGAGCTCTTCGTCGAGATCCAGCGCCTTGACTCAGCGGACCTCTATGCCGGCAAGCTTTGTGCGGCGCTGGACCGACAGCACCCGCGCGACCTCTTCGACGTCATGCATCTTCAAGCATCGGGCCCGATCCCAGATTCCATACGCCAGGCGTTTGTCGCCTACCTCGTCAGTCACCCGCGCCCGATCGCAGAGCTTCTGCAACCGAACCGCAAACCAATCGAAGATCTGTTCGCCAACCACTTCGCCGGCATGACCGAAAAGCCCATCGAGCTGGACGAACTCGAGGCCGCACGGACGCAGCTGTTCGAGTGGGCCGCGAGCACCCTCACCGACAATGAGCGCCGGTTTCTACTTTCCATCAAGCAAGGCGAACCGGATTGGTCATTGTTACCGTTCGCAGGGCTGGACCGGTGGCCGGCCATTCAATGGAAGCTACACAATATTCGATTAATGAGCGATCGCAGGCACAAAGCAGCGATCAGACGACTGCGAGAAGTCCTCGACATCTGACATGGCATCAATAGACAGCGTCAAACCTTGTCGAGATTCCGATACAGATACTCGGAGTGAACCGCCCCGGCTTTCCCGAAGGCTCCATTTCTTGAGGACGGAGTAAGCATGCGTCTCGAACTGATTCAGTTCAGCGACATTGAAAATCTCCAGCCACTGACAGCCGACAAACATTGCAACTCCGATTTCAAGATGTAACCGCTAGAAAACTTGGTGCGACATTGGTGCGACTTGCCGATACACTGAATTCGCAACCAATTGATCCTAAACCGCTAATCTAGATCCGTCCGTCCAATCCATCATCGGCGCAACCTGTATTTTTGGGCAGTTTGTGGAATTACTCATGTGGTTATTTTACGCGGGATATCATAGGGATGCGCTGCCCGCCACAGAGCGGCCGTAATCGCGCTCCCGCCTATTGTGACCCGAAAATGGCCAATGTCGCACCGTGTCGCACCGGTAATGTCGCACTTTTTTTACCAATCAGGACCATAGATTATGGCCACTGTTCGTACCCGTAACCGCCATGGCGGCTCCCTCGCCTGTGTTGCCTACGCAAGGCTGATGTATGAAGGTCGATTGGTGCACCGTGGATGCAATACCTTTCACGGCTCAATGACGAGAGCACGATGCTGCTAAACGACGCTTCGGTCGCAAGCCATTAACCGACCACGGAACCGGGTAAGTCCACTATGAGGTCCAGGCATCCGCGGTTGTCTGCATTTCGACGTAATGTAGATGCGCTATATTGGCCCATTCTGAACCACTCCGGATGCCCGCCGTGACAAACAAGAGTCTGATAATCGCCGCTGTCTTTTGCCTCGTCGCACCCTTGACTGCTTTACCAGGATCCACAGACAAGCAATGCAACTCGCCGCTTACTGTCATCGATTCGGTGCGTGTTTTCGACGGTCTCGATGTGAAATCGGAAGCCACTGTGATTTTGCGCTGCTCGGAGATTGTCCATGTGCTTTATGCGCCCAATGATTATCCGGTTCCCGAAGATGCGGTGGTTATCGATGGGCAGGGCAAAACACTGTTGCCGGGACTGATCGATGCGCATGTTCATGTCTGGCGGCGTTCCCAGTTGGAACGATCGCTCGATTTCGGCGTCACGACGGTTTTTGACATGGGTTCATCGCGTGAACTGACCCTTCAAATGCGTGACGAGGAAGTACGGGGCGTGAATCATGATCGCGCAGACCTGCGCAGTGCCGTTTTATGGGTAACCGCGCCGGATTCTCATGGCACGCAATTTGGCGAAGTGCCGACCTTGTCTGAACCGGGTGAGGCGCCAGATTTCGTGACGCAGCGCGTTGCCGATGGTGCCGATTACATCAAAGTCATCTACGACCACTTCAAAATGATTCCCAGGGACGTCCCGACCCTGAGCCGCGAAACGATGATTGCAACCGTGGCGGCAGCTAACCAACAAGGCAGGATGGCTGTGTTTCATTCGCGAGACGTCGAGGCGGTAAACCATGCTGTCGAGGCCGGTGCGAGCGGCTTTGTGCACGTGCCCGTGGACGAAGTGCCCGGTGAAGCGCTGGTCAACCGGATGCAGGAGAAAGGGGTCTTTGTGACGCCAAATCTGTCTTTGGCCAGAAACGAATCAAGCAGGATCATGGATGACCCTGATTTCGGTCCCATGCTGACCGAGTCCGAAATTGAAGGCTTCGGCAATTGGCGCCCCTTGCGAAATGAAGGCGGTGACGAAGTCGAGTACGAAACGCTTATAACATTGCATCGCGCTGGCGTTCCGATCCTGGCGGGCTCAGATATGCCCAACGGCGGCACCATGGCTGGCGCAACCGTTCATGCGGAACTGGAACTCATGGTCGAGGCCGGGATGACACCGGTTGAGGCTCTCCGGGCGGCAACCTGGAATCCTGCTTCAGCATACGGCTTCGAAGACCGTGGTCGAATTGCGCCAGGCATGCTGGCTGACCTGGTGCTGGTGGAAGGCAAGCCGGACGAGGACATCATCGATACGCGCAGGATCGTTACCATCTGGAAGTCAGGTGTAATCCATGACCCAGGAAACCAAAATGAGTGAGGCATGGTCATCGACCGTGAGACGTTTGGCCGCGACGCGTTCAGAGGCCGTGCTCCGCTAGTCGCAGCAAGAGGTTCCTTGCTGAATCGGCGGGCACTTCACGTCGCCATAGGAACAGTACACGCAGCAGTCTCCCTCGAGCGGTCTCAGCAGCGCCCCGCAGGACGTACAGTCGTAATAGAACTGACAAGCATTTGTCGGCATCAGTTCCTTTGCGTTGTGCCCGCACTCGGGGCACGTCAGCGTCGAGTACAGTTCAGTATCCATGGCTTGCTGCACAGGCGAAAACGGAAGAGCTACCTATTACGCGCATTCTGATATCCAAGCCGCGACTCGTGGTCTTGGCAGGCGAGAAGAACTGAGCCAACCGCAGAGAATCACCACTAGCGCTACCAATGAATCCGGTCAGCCACTTCCAGTAGCTGTTGCGGGCTGGGGCGCACACGATAATCCTTGTCGCTGTGCGCCCAGCGGATTGTCCCGTTGTCATCAACGAAGAACGCCGATGGCACACCAATTTTGTGGTCATCCCTGCCTGACCATGCCTCCAGATCGATTCCGTGTTCCTTATAGCGCTTAAACGTCGCTTCATCGACTTCCATGAACACGCCGAAAGCCTCGTGCGCGTATCCGTCCGGATCCGACAGCACGGGAAACGGTATTTCATAAGTATTTTGCACCAGGCTGTTGATTTGCATGCTCAATTGACCCACCTTTTGCAACCTGAAAATGACCCGTCTGAGGTAAAGGCAATAGCGAGTCTTTCAGGGACCTAGCACGAAGCTGGCGGGTCAATTTTCGACGCAATAAATACTCCTTTTGGATCAAATTTCGCTGCAAATCAACAGTACTTGATTATGAAGGGTCAATCTCACCCGCGCCTCCCTGCTCAACAGGCCCCAGCGAGTCACGAGTCGGCACTAATCGTGAGCGGAAGTTTGCGGTTAAGAGGAGTCATTGCGCGAACTCCTCGTGACGTTCACTATCGGCAGAACTTAAGGTAATTTCGAGGAAATATTTCCGCGGAAACGCGAAACGTCCACGCTAGCGGTTAGCCGCCGTTCTAGCTACACGCTTAGTCGAAGCCGGTCACCAGGCTGGTGGCCATTTTTCCACCAGGGACGGGATGGACAACCTTCACGATATAGGGCTTGTTTCGTCGGACCCAGTACGTCCACTGGCTGGCCCGGTCTTCAATCCGCCAGGCCTCCAGCGTTTGACCCAAAACCTCCACTTGTTCCTGCCCCATTATGTGAAAGGTCTTGGCCGTGGCCTTGGGATCTGCACCGGCAACATAGGTGTTTACCTGGATTTCCCCGGATTTCTCCTGGGGCAGACTCAATACGAAAACCCCCTGCAACCCGGTTTCCATCACAGGTTCACTCATCTCCACCGAAGACACTCTGGCCGGGTTGGAGGCATCACCAATTAGAATCTGCGTAAGCGTTTGATCGCTAAATTCAAGTTGATACACATTGGCAAGTTCGGGCCCGAAGCGTTGTTGAATGCGAACCGGCTCAATGGTTTCCCTGTCAACGATGACCGTACGTACAAGATCGACTACACCCTCGTTGGTGAATCGCCTGACAGTGCGAGAAAGCATACCCTGATCTACGCTCACAATATCCGTCCAGCTCCCCACTTTCTCCAATTCACCAGCGTCTCCATCAACGAAGTAATCGAACTTCGCCGTATAGGGCTTTACCGCAGCCAGCGACAGGTCGGATGGTGCCTGACCCATCGCCAGCTCAACACCGGCGAAAGCCAAAAGGCCGGAAAACAGTATTGCTGTGGGCGTTAGTACAAGTATTGATGATTTCATTGGCCCTTGCCTTTCTTGGCTCATGTGTTTCGGGCGGCACGCGCTTTCATTGTTATACGGTGCCACTTGGACGCATCCGACCCCCCCTGACCAAGCCAACATTACCGTACCTCACTTGAATGAGACAATGTTCAGGTTAGGTGCCCGCATCCTCCCCGTTTCAGCTTCTACCGAAAGCAGTCACCCAGATCAATCAGAACACTTCGATTTTGAAAGCTGATAACGGCCAGATGCGGCCATTAATTACCTCGATTTCGCGCCATAGGAATCTTGTTTATGAGAACCATAGGTCTTTGCATGTTGTGCATATTTCTATCAGTCACTTTTTCAGTGGCGAACGCCGAGGAACAGTCGCCTGCTCAAGTGATGTTATTCGGCGTATTTCACTTCGCTAATCCCGGGCGCGACGTCGTCAATACAAACCCGATAAACGTGATGAGTGATGAAAATCAGGCCTACCTCGAGGCGCTGTCCGACAGACTCAGCGAGTACAACCCGACAGTCGTTTTGCTGGAATTTACGCCTGACCGTGAACCAGAGATGCAGGAACGATTTCGACAGTATGTCGATGGCGACTATCAACTATCCAGCAATGAGGTGTACCAGCTTGGCTTTCGTATTGCCGCCCGTAGCGACGCTGAGACTATTCATGGGTTTGACGAAACAAACACTCAATGGAAGGCGGAGCCGCTATTTGAGTATCTTGAAAATATTGACACGAGCACAGGCGCTAAAATGTCCGCGGTTTTCGAGGAATTAACCGCTGCTGACCAGAAAGCGCATGCATCGCTGTCGCTGCAGAAGTTGCTGGTACGTGCTAATGATACTAATCGCGATGCGCAGAATCGCGCTCTCTACTTAATGACCAATCATGTTGGAGAGGGCCAGAATTTTGTTGGTGCCGACGCGACCGCAAGTTGGTGGCACCGCAACTTCCGGATGTATGCTCTCGTGCAGCGACACGCACGGCCGGGTGAGCGAGTCCTTGTCATAGGAGGCCAAGGTCACATTGCGATATTACGTGAGTTGCTAGCGGACGACCGCGACCGGGAGGCTGTTGATATCGGACCTTACCTGAATTAGCTGCCCGTATCGGCAAATCCACCGCGCTGGGAATATCCGCAATGGGTCAGCAGTGGTCGTAAAGACCGATTCTAATCAGCCCGCGCGCGTCTGAGCGGGCCGGCACCTTCTCGATTAACCGGATGCTTTTGCTTGTCGCAATTCTCGGTAGCGACGGGCCTGGGGGGCAGTCATCATAACGAACTGTCCCGCGACCAGGACCGGGCTGTTCTGTTCGCGGTTAGCGGGCTTCCTGAATCCGACTATCTTTTGAAAAAGGCCAGTCACAGAATACGATCTCATTCGTCAGCTCAGTAAGGGTTTTGAATAAAGCGCGAATACTTCAAGCGCCTGTCCTTTACACGATTATCGCGGCAATATGGTTGCACATGTTATGTCATGTGCCATCGGCGACCAGACCTTTGGGAGTCGTCCTCTCCTGACGCCGCTGAAATAATTGGCTATCTGTCGGACCAGGGATTGCTCTGGGCCGTTCTCTACATTGCCACTGTTCGCGCCATAGCCGCGAGGACCGCCTCCACTGCCTGCGTTGCCTGAGCAAGGGTGATCCCTATTTCATGCTCCAGACAGACAAAGAGACAATGGTTGCCATGTTTCGAAAGTCCTTGTCCGTCGTCAGCATCGTCAGATCGTAT
>CBFHSG010000009.1:0-102824 GCA_965658465.1 Woeseiaceae bacterium
TCCGCTTTGGTGACAACAGTGGTGTGCGTGCAGCGACCGGCATATTCAGTGTTGACGAATTGGGTATCTATTCCGATAAAGACGGAATGAGTCGAGTGTTCTCAGATGATTTCGAGTCTTACCTGGTGGGCGATTCGCTTGACACGGACAACGCTGCTTCGCGGTACAACTCAAGTACATCTGAGGCAACCGTGGGCGCTGAAGAAGGTGGCGCAGGAGGTCCTGGTACGCCTGGCAATCAAATTGCCGAGATTGTAGACACGGACCCCGGTGACACGGGCGAGTTGAGGTATGCGCTGGATGCCGCTGGCCCGCTTGCGGCGGGTCGACTGGAAGTTGCGGTGAAACGATTGGACGATACCCTTGGGGATGGTGATGCCTTCATCACACTGTTCAACGCCGATACCAATAATGCCGGTGCAATTCTCGATTTTCGTATCCGGGACGACAGTTTTGGTGTGAGGAACCCAAGCACTATCGATACGTCTACGCTTCCGCATACGCTGGACGCCTGGATGAATGTGCTGGTTACCTGGGAGTATCCGGGTGGTGATACGACGCAGCTTCCCGAAGTCATAATTTCGGTGGATGGGGTGAGTCTTGCGCCTATTACACCGGACAACAGCCCCTTCGGTGGCGTGACACATATTTCATTCCGGTTTGGCGACAACAGTGGTGTGCGTCCAGCGACGGGAATATTCAGTGTTGATGAACTAGCGATCTACTCCGATATGGCGGGCACCACAGCAGTATTCGCTGACGACTTTGAGTCCTACCTCGGAGGCGATTCGCTCGATACAGACAATGCTGCTTCGCCTTATAACTCAAGTACGTCTGAGGCGACAGTTGGAGTGGAGGAGTAAGATGTTGCTGCGTAAAAGACTTAGTGCACTATTGACTGCAAGCCTGGCCATAATCGCAAGCGCAGCAGTTTCTGCTCAGGAGACCGACCAATCGAGCGATTCGACCGACGAGCTCGAGGAGGTTGTCGTTGTCGGTACCAGAGAGACTATCCAACGCTCGATCGACCTCAAGCGCACATCCACACAAATCGTAGATGGACTATCGGCCGAGGAAATCGGCGAGATTCCAGCGCTGTCGATAGGTGCTGCGCTCGAAACAATAACTGGCGCCACCTCGCACCGTGAGAATGGCGGCGCAACGGAAGTTTCTGTCAGGGGACTGGGGCCATTCCTGGGAACGACTGTGATAAACGGCCGGGAAGCTACCAATGGAGGTGGCAACCGTGCGGTGAACTTCAGCATTTTCCCTTCTGAGATGTTCAACCAGATTGCAATTCACAAAACACAATCCGCTGAATACATCGAGGGCGCCGTCAGTGGCCAGATTCATCTGGACACCAAGAGACCACTGGTCTATGGAAAGCGCTTGCTGCAGGCAAACGTAAAGCTTGCGCATAGTCCCGATGAGTCAAACATTCAAGGTGGCCAGGATTTTGGATCGCGCGCTACGGTTGCGTACATCGATCAGTTCGATTTCGACAGTGGCGCTCGTCTGGGCGTCTCTCTTGGTGTACAAGTCAGAGAGGAATCGAATCCGGAGCAGGAATACCAGACGACATCGGGTGGCGGTCGCCTGGAAGCCTGTGAGTTGACCTCATTTGATTCAAGCGCTCTTCCAACCGACACTGCCGGTCGCTGTGATGATGGTGCAGCAGGCGTCAGTAACGACGACATTCAGGACTTGATTGACTCTAATCCGAACTACAGCTCGGTCGCCGACATTCCTTTTGCCTATATTCCGCGGGATCATCGTTATCGTCAGAACACGACGGATGATGAGCGTCAGGCAGTTTTTGGAGCCATTCAACTGCAACCGAATGATCGCCTGGATATCAATCTGGACTTCCAGTATTCCGAACGTGATCAACGGGAGCTTCGTAAGGATCTGCAATGGGGCAGCACGCAGGAAGACCTGTCGGCGCTAACCTCAAATCCGGCGACGGGTGTTGTTAATTCTTCAGTTTCCGAAACTACGATACATTCGTATACGACTGATTTTCAGCGACTTGAGGAGTATCAAGGATTCGGTGCCAATCTTGATTTCGCCCTGAATGACAATCTGAGTTTGATCCTTGATTACGCCTACTCTGACACGGTTCGAACTGAGACTGATGTAGAGCTTCGGCTGGGAGCAACTGACAATAATCTTGTTGGCGGTAACGCTGACGATTTCACCCTGCAATTGGACGTAAACCAGGGTCCAGGTTCTCCTATCGCCACTATTCTTGACGATGGTGGCAACGGCTTCGAAGTGACTGACCCAAGCTATTTCAATGCAAGGAACCGTGGCCGAATTCGAGCACGTCAGATTATTCGTGACAATACGCTGAATGCCTTGCGCGCGGACCTGGTCTGGGCGCGAGATTCTGGCGCAATTCACACCGTGAAAGCAGGTGTGCGAGGCTCCAGCATGGAGTATTTCACACGGGGAGGGTTGAGGAACGCCCCTGGTCTAAGCCTGTTTGAGGACGAGGACCTGCAAACGCCCGATGGCGGCGCAGACAACGATTATACGGATGCAGTACTGTCCAACGTTCTGGCCTGCGCCGATCAGAGTTTCCCGGAATCCAGCTTCCTGTCCAATGTCAGGGACGGGGAACTCATAACCAACTCCAGCAGCGGTACGGCAGTAAGCTCCTTTGCTACCTTCAACTATGAATGTGCCGCTAATGCCTGGCTAGTAAACTATGGTGGTCTGTCCGGAATTCAGTTCCAGAACGGCATTACTTCCGGAACCAACGATGTAACGGAAGATACGCTGGCGTTTTATGTGCAGGCGGACTTCGATACGCAGTGGGGCAACTATCCGGTAAGAGGTAATTTTGGTGTTCGTGTTGTCGATACTGATATCACGTCCGTAGGCTACCGGGGACCAATCACGGTCGAAGAGATCGACGGCGTCGGCTTTGTTGTTACGGAGGCTGACCCTGGTGAAGAAGGTTTTGAAACCGATACGCAAAAGAACGACTATCAAGAGGTTCTCCCCAGCTTAACGGTTATTGTGGACCTGGATGATGACCTGATCCTGCGAAGCGGAATCTTCAGGGGAATGTCTCGCCCGGATCCTGACGCCTTTGGCAATGGCCGTGCGATCCAGGATAACGATATATCCAACGCATACTCTTCGCTGTCCGAAGCAGTCAATGGGATCAGTGCTACTGGCAACCCCTACCTGAAGCCAATCTTGTCGACGAATGTTGATCTGGGTCTGGAATGGTATGCAAACAACGACACCATGCTTGCCGGGGCGCTCTATTGGAAGGAATTCAATGGTGGGTTTGAGACCGTTGCACAGCTCGAGACTTTCAATCTTGACGGCAACGAGGTCCAGGGTTTGGTTGAGACCACACAGATAAGCGACAAGAACAGTACGATCAAAGGCTTCGAGCTCACTTTGACCCACGCGTTTGATTACTTGCCCGGGTTTTGGAGTGGGTTCGGTGGAAAATTGAGCTACATGTATGCTGATTCTGACTTCGAGTTTGAAGACCAGCATGGCGGTGATGGTACGGCCGTATCGATTGATCAACAAACAGGGGAGACCACCGAGACGCCGTTAATCGGCATTATCCCACCAGCGAACCTATTTGGTTTGTCCGAACACGTTTCTTCGACGCAAGTGTACTGGAGCAACGAGAAATGGGACATCGAATTGTTCTACAAGACGCGATCCAATTACTTTCAGCAGTTTACGCGAGATACTCAAGGTCGGATTCGCTACACAGAAGACAACGAAACGCTGGACCTTAAAGTGCGTTACAAGTTGTTCAGCAATGTTGACGTGACCCTGGAAGGCAAGAACATTCTGGATGAACCACGTATCGATTACCGTGCGATTCAGGGCAATGTTCATCAGGCTCTCTCGTATGGGCCGCGCTATTTCCTCGGTGTGAAGGTCAAGCTCTAAGTTGGCGGATAAGGTGCCGGACATTGTCTGATGTCCGGCACCGTTCTTCAGGGACTTATTCTATGCGTCTTCTCTTGGGTACCGTGGGGCTGGCTTTACTGGCTTCGCCGGTGACTTACGCGGAGAATCCCGCCGATAGGTTTGATCTTCGGTTCTGGAAACTTACGCTACCCCTGGATGAGAACAACGACGGCAAAGTTGACGAAGTCAAGGTCGGGTCACTACACAAATACTCTCATCCGGATTTCTTCTACCTCGATCAGGATGGGTACCTGGTATTCACTGCGCCCAACAAGGCGAAAACGACGGCAAGCTCGACCAACACCCGAAGTGAATTGCGCCAGATGTTACGCGGCAAGAACACGAAAATCGGCACCCACGACCCCAGGAACAATTTCGCGCTGAAGGCACATCGCGCGGCCAGGTCATTCGCCGACATCGGTGGCCAGTTGGAAGCCACGCTGAAAGTGCTGCATGTCGCGAGGAACGCCAGGCACGTTAACAAGAAGTCGGCATACTCCGTCGTAGTGGGGCAAATTCATGCGGACAAGGATCAAGGCGTAATCGACAAAGGCCAGGGATTCGGGTGGGGTAACGAACCCATCAAAATCTTCTATAAGAAATGGCCTGATCATGACACCGGTTCGGTGTTCTGGACTTATGAAAGAAACCTGGAGAAAACCAATCCGGACAGGACAGACATCGCCTACCCCGTCTGGGGCAACACGTGGGAGAACCCGGAAGACCCGGGTGAAAAAGGCATAGCGCTCGGTCAGGCGTTCAACTACAACATCAACGTGCATGGCAACATCATGTACCTCACCTTCAGAACCACCGATCCGTCGCAGACTGTCGAGTATCAGATCGACCTCTCAAATAACGTCGATGCCTACGGAAAAATCGACGAAAAAGACCATCTGCAAGGCTACTCGGGCGATGCCTTGTACTTCAAAGCGGGCGCATACAACCAGTGCAGTACCAATGATGAAGCCGCAATGTGGTACCCCGCCTGCGCAGGCACAGGAGACTGGGCAAAGGACAAAGCTAATGGCGATTACGCCTCTGTGGCTTTCCGTCGAATTCAACTGACACGTTCTGTCGATCCGGGACGATGAACTATCGAGCCTGTTTGGTCGCAAGCCTGCTCGTTGTCACGGTATCCGGATGCGGCGGGTCATCAGATGCTGGCGGCACCCCTCCAGTTCCACCCGTTCCGCCAACATCGTGCACCGGCAACAACCTCATCAACATTATTGCTGCTACGGATAACGGTCTAAGCGGTGCAGGGAACGGGCCGAATATGGCCATCGACGACAACCTCGATCCTGCATCGCGCTGGGAATCGCCGGGTGATCCAGGGGCGATCACCTTTGACCTCGGCGTGCGGTATTTGGTCCGGGAAGTCGGAATTGCCTGGTTTGAGGGGGATCAACGCGTTGCCTCGTTCAGCGTTCACGTGTCCGAAGATGGCGTGAATTTTGAAACCTTGCTGACCGATCAACAATCCTCTGGCGAGACACGGAGTTTTGAACGGTATGACACGCCCGATACGCCGGCACGGTATGTCCGTATAGAAAGCCACGGTAATTCCCTGAATGCAGACAACGCAATAGTTGAAGGCACCGCTTTTGGCTGTGCCCTCGATACCCCAACGGCAGTTTTTGAAGACGGCAATGTAACGGCATCAGACTTTGCGCTTGATCCAGGCGTACCGCCAGGATCGAACTTTGAACTGATCAGCTGGAAGCTGGATACGCCAGCGGACCTCGATGGTAATGGCGTTTCCGACACGACCGGTGAAGTTGACCTGGACAATGGGTTTGAAGACGAGTTCTTCTTCACCGGCCCCGATGGCGGCATGGTATTCCGGTCCACTATTGGCGGCGCCAAGACATCCGCCAACACCAGCTACACGCGTTCGGAACTGCGCGAAATGCTGCGCCGGGGCAATACCAGTATCAGTACACGGGGGGTGAACCAGAACAACTGGATACTCGGGTATCAACCGGACCCTGGAATAACCGTAGGGGGACGCAACGGTGTGCTGCGCGGCACGCTCGCCGTTAACCACGTTGCCGAAACGGGCGATCGTAGTCAGGTTGGTCGGGTGATCATCGGGCAGATCCACGCCGAAAGCGACGAACCTGCGCGCCTATATTATCGGAAGTTCCCTGAAAACGAGCGCGGGTTTATTTACCTGGCACACGAGATCCGAAACTCCGACGACATCTATTTTCCCATAGTTGGTCCTGCGAATACCCATTTGGACCGCGCGCCTGCTGACGATGCGGATCCGGAAAACGGCATTGCACTGGATGAAATTTTCTCCTACGAGATCACGCAACAGGATGCTCACATTGATGTCATTGTGAGGCGCGGTGATAGTACCGGGCCGATCATCGGCCACAATTTCGTGGATATGCGGCAACAGAACAGTGGCTACGACGTCCCGGAGGAGTGGATGTACTTCAAGGCCGGCGCCTACAACCTGAATAACACCGGCGAGGCAGACGACTTCTCGCAAGTGACGTTCTACGAGCTGGAAGCCAGTCATGACTAGCGCGACAACCAGGTCAACGCTTGTGACCGCGCTGCTGGTACTGTTCGGCTGCTCGAATGGCGGCGGTGCGGGCACTATCGACCCGACGCCACCGCCCACCGGGACGCCCGGTCTGGCCGAGGATTCGCTGGAGTATACGGTTCTGACGACGCGAACGCTGGATGCTGACGGCGCGATGTCGGGACTCCACGCTTACGACCTGATTCGGGACTTCGGTGGTTCCAACCCGATCGAATCCCCCGACCTGTACCCGGTCAATCACCCCGATGTCGAGCATATCTATGAAGATGACGATCCTGATATCGGCAACCACTTCGTGTTCATCATTCATCGCGACGTCGACATCGACCGTGATCGTCTCGACATCACCGATCGGCAGCGTAACGAGATCAAGACTTACGGCGGCTCCGAGGAGGCGGTAAAAGGCTACGAGGGCGAGACGTTTGTCTACCGCTGGAAGTTCCGCATCAACGCTGGCATGGAAGTATCTACTCGCTTCTCGCACTTCTTCCAGCTCAAAGCCGTGGGCGGAAGCGACAGCATGCCGATCCTGACGATCTCCGGCGCTGAAAGGAGCGGCGAGGACGGCATCGAAGTACGCCACAGTCCGCTTCACGACACGACGATATTGCAGCGCACGCACTGGAGTAGGGTGACGGGCGAGTGGCTCGAAGCTTACTGCCGTGCGACGTTTTCCGATTCAGGTAGCCTTCGCCTGATCGTGACACGCATACGCGATGACGAGGTGATCTTCGATATCGAGGAGACCAATCTCGATTTATGGCGCGGCGAGGACGCCAGCCACTTCGTGCGTCCGAAGTGGGGCATCTACCGCTCGATTCTTGACTTGAACAATCTGCGGCCGGATGAGGAATCCGTGCGATTCGCCAACTTCAGCGTCAGCGAGGTGATGCCCACAAGCCAGGATGGCTAAAAGGAAGGAGTGTAGACCAATTAAGGCGTATTCGCCGCTAACTGGTCTGTTCAATTGGTTGACATCTGGCATGACCACCAACTAGGATAGACGTTGAGGGTATGCATAACTATAACGACGAGGGACCCATGCTCCGCATTCACCGATCCATTCCGCAAATCGCCTGTGCCTTGCTGGTTTTGCTTGCCTGCCCCGCGATAGCGAAGGACGTTCTCGTCACCACCCAGGCGGAATACGAGGACGCCGTGAAGGCGGCTCAGCCCGGGGATTCGATTGTGTTGGCCGATGGCGAATGGCGTGATTTCGAGATCCTCTTCGAAGGAGAAGGGACCGCCGATGCGCCAATCACCTTGACCGCCGAGACGAAGGGAAGCGTGTTTATCACGGGCCAGTCGAACATGAGACTCGCCGGCAAGCACCTGGTGGTCTCCGGGTTGGTATTCAAGGATGGCTACACGCCGACCAACGCTGTCATCCAGTTCCGTCGAACCAAGGGCGACTATGCCTATCATTCGCGGGTCACCGAGGTTGTGATCGATCACTTCAACAATCCAGAGCGGTTTGAAGATGACATGTGGGTTGCGATTTATGGACGCCACAATCGCTTCGATCACAATCACCTGGAAGGCAAGAGCAATCGCGGTGTGACGCTGGCGGTACGCCTCGACGAAGAGGCGAGCAGGGAGAACCACCATCGCATCGACCATAACTATTTCGGTCCGCGGCCAATCCTGGGGTCCAATGGTGGCGAGACAATGCGGATCGGCACGAGTCACCATTCGCTGAGCGACTCCTTGACGGTGGTGGAAAACAACTACTTCGATCGCTGTAATGGTGAGGTGGAGATCGTATCCAGCAAGTCGGGCGGCAATATCTTTCGCGGCAATACGTTCTTTGAGTCGCGCGGTACGTTAACGCTGCGGCACGGCAACAACAATATCATCGAGAGCAACGTATTCCTCGGCAATGGAGTGCCTCATACGGGCGGCATCCGGGTCATCAACAAAGGGCAGGTCATACGCAACAACTACATGTATGGCCTGACGGGACACCGTTTTGGCGGCGGCTTCGTCGTGATGAACGGCGTACCGAATTCGCGTATCAACCGCTACCACCAGGTCGACAACGCGCTTATTGAAAACAACTCGATCATCGATATTGCCCACATTGAACTTGCGGCAGGCAGTGACGAGGAGCGCACGGCGACTCCCATCAACAGCGTATTTCGCGCGAACCTGGTCTACAACGCCGACGGCAGCGACAACATTGCCGTGCACGATGACATCTCCGGAATCGCCTTCAATGGCAATTCGATGCACGAGCAGATCGAGTTGGAGAAAGGCGAGAACGGCTTGCTCTACCCGACCGACCCCAGGCTGGTCGACGTTGGCGTGAGCAGAAACCTGGCCGTCCTCGACCGCGACGAGACTGGCCCATCGTGGTATCCAAAGGCGGGTTTCGGAGATCGTTTCGACGGCGGGACGAAACACGCAATCGAACCTGGCCTCGACACGCTGGTCGCCGGCGTTGCGGCTGCGGGCCCCTCTGACGTCCTGGAACTTGCGGCCGGCGACTACCTGATGAGCCGCACGATTGTCGTGGACAGGCCGCTGACCATTCGGGGCAAAGGCGAAGTGCGCATTGAGTTTGAGCGTCGCGCCCTGTTTGAGATTGTCGACGGCGGAAGCCTGAAAATTGACAACGTGACGATTTCCGGTGATTCGTCTCCCGATCGAGGCGGAAACAGCGCAATCCGTACAAGTCGGTATTCGATGCTCAATAACTATGCGCTGATCGTCGAAAATACGACTGTTGAAGATCTCGATACGAATCACTCGTTCGATTTCTTTTCCGTTGCGAAGCACACGTTTGCCGATCGGATTGAAATTCGGAACTCGGAATTTCGTGATGTCACGGGTTCTGTCCTGACACTCAATGCCGAGATAGAAGACCTGGGTATCTACAGTGCCGAGTACATAACGATCAGTGGCACCAAATTCGAGAAGATTGGCAAAACAGTTGCTGACGTTTACCGGGGTGGTACGGATGAGAGCACGTTTGGGCCGCACTTCGAACTGTCGGAATCGGTTGTGATGCTGGTAGGCGGAGACGTCCGCAACACGAGTCAGTCTTCTTTGCGGCTGCACGGCGTGCAGGCAACGGACATCCTCGACAACCGGTTCGTGGACAGCAAGCCGGTGCTGGTGTGGGAAACGGTGGGCGAGCCGGTCACTGTCTTTCGCGACAACCAGTTCAAGGGCACGCCAGCGCCGGTAATCGACACATCGCTGCGGCCGAAGACCAAAGCGCGATAAGGCATCCAGGGGGAATATGAATGAAAGGTAGACTCAGGTGGGTCATCGTCAGCCTCGTCGCGCTGGCGACGATCATCAACTATATCGATCGCGGAGCCCTCGCAGTTCTATGGCCGGAGATCTCCGCCGACGTGGGCATGACCAAGGCCGATTACGCTATCATCATCAACGTCTTTACGTTCGCCTACGCATTCGGTCAGACCCTTTTTGGCAAGATATTCGACTGGATAGGCACGCGGCTCGGATTCGTCCTTGCCATCGGTGTGTGGTCGCTTGCGACGATTTTGCACGCCGTTGCTACTTCCTTGTTGACGTTTTCTCTTTTTCGCGGCCTGTTGGGCGTTTCGGAAGCAGGCAACTGGCCCGGTGCAACCAAGGCCAACGCCGAATGGTTTCCGATCAAAGAGCGCGCTCTTGCACAGGGCATCTTCAACTCCGGCGCGGCTATTGGCGGCATTGTCTCGGCGCCCATCGTCGGACTTTTCTTTATTTGGTTCGGCAGTTGGCAGGCGACTTTCATTGTGATTGGTCTGCTGGGCCTGCTTTGGCTGGTGCCATGGCTGATCGTTTACAAGTCGGGCCCTGAGAGCCATCCCTGGCTGGACGAGGCGGAGCGGGAGTACATACTGACCGGGCAAAGAAACACTGAAACCGACGAAGTTGCCGAATACGCGCCGTCGTCGGGCGAAATCCTGTCACGGAGAGAGAGTTGGGGCGTCATTATGGCTTCCTTCTTCCTGGATCCCATCTGGTGGCTGTTCGTTGGCTGGTTGCCGCTCTATCTGAATGAGACCTACGGCTTCGGGGTCGCCGAGATTGCGCGTTTTGCCTGGATACCTTATGTCGGCGCAATGTTTGGCGCCTGGTTCGGCGGGTTACTGGCGCAGAATCGAATCAGCGCCGGCTGGACCGTCAACAAGGCACGAAAATTTGTCATCAGCCTGGGTGGCGTCATCATGCTCGTCTCACTATTGCTGACCATTAAAGCGGCGACGCCGATTGTCGCAGTGCTGCTAATGGCGGCGATTCTTTTTGGATTTCAAACAGCGGTTGGGAATATCCAGACACTGCCGAGTGACTTTTACAGCGGAAAATCCGTGGGTTCGCTCGCGGGTTTCGCGGGAACGGCCGCCAAGCTGGCGGTTGTCTTGCTGAATTTCCTGATTCCTGTCATCACCGTGAACAGTTATGCGCCGGCGTTCGCGGTCGGGGCCGGCCTGGCGATCATGACGGTCCTCTCGGTGTTCTTACTTTGCGGCCATATTCAACCTCTTAATCCCCGCTCGGCGAACTCCGCCTGACGCACCAGACAAAGGAAAATGTAATGAGCCTAGAAAACAAGATTGCCATCGTCACAGGCGGGTCCCGTGATATCGGGCGGGCTGTTTCTGAAACGCTTGCCGCTCATGGAGCGAAAGTCGTCGTCAATTACTTCAATAACGCCTCAGAGGGCGAGGCGACCGTTGCCGCGATCCAGGGGGCCGGCGGCGAGGCTATCGCCGTCAAGGGCGATATGACGAAGCAAACCGACGTCGACAACCTGGTAGCCGAAACCCGCAAGGCGTTTGGCGACAAGATCGATATTCTCGTCAACGTCGTAGGCGGCCTGGTCGCGCGAAAGACCCTGGCGGAAATGGATGAGGAGTTCTTCGAGTACGTCATGAAGCTCAACGTGACAAGTACTTTCCTGACGGCCAAAGCCGTGGTGCCGCACATTGGCCCCGGCGGCGTAATTGTCAATTTCTCGTCCCAGGCCGGGCGCGATGGCGGCGGGCCTGGTGCCAGCGCATACGCGACCTCGAAGGGCGCAATCATGACGTTTACGCGGGGTCTCGCGAAGGAACTCGGGCCATCCAACATTCGCGTGAACTGTGTGTGCCCCGGCATGATTAGCACGACGTTCCATGACACGTTCACCAAGGACGAGGTTCGTGCCAACGTTGCGGCGGCGACGCCACTGAAGCGGGAAGGGCAGGCGAAGGAGGTGGCCGACCTGGTGGCTTACCTTGCGTCGCCGGCATCGAGCTTTGTCACGGGCGCGAGCATCGACATCAACGGCGGCCTGCTGTTCTCGTGAGGTCATCATGAAAGAGCAACTCGAGAGATCTCCGGTAGTCCCCGTGGTCGTTATCGAAGACGCGGCCAAGGCCGTGCCGGTCGCACGAGCCCTGGTCGCAGGAGGCCTCCCGATCATCGAGGTCACGATGCGCACGGACGCGGCGGCAGACGCCATCTCGGCCATGAGCGCCGAGGTGCCCGATGCACTGGTGGGTGCCGGGACGGTATTGAGCGCCGAACAAGCGCGCACGATCGTGGCGGCCGGTGCGAAATTTATCGTGTCGCCGGGACTGCACGACGATGTTGTGAGCGCTGCGAACGAGCTGTCGGTCCCGGTCATCCCTGGCGTAGCTACGGCTACCGAGGCGCAGCACGCCTGGAATCTCGGCCTGCGAATCCTGAAGTTTTTCCCCGCTGGGCAGGCCGGCGGCATCAGTATGATCAAGGCGCTCGCAGCGGTCTTTCGGGACGTCAAGTTCATGCCTACGGGTGGCGTGTCGGCAAAAAACCTGCGCGATTACCTCGAAGTGCCAGCCGTGCTGGCCTGCGGTGGAAGCTGGCTGACGCCCGCCGACGCGATTGCGAGCGGCGATTTTGATCGGATTACAGGACTGGCGGCTGAGGCCGTTGCGATAAGCAAAGAAGTGAGGAGATAGTCATGGCCGAATTCCTGACTTTCGGCGAGATCATGCTGCGGTTGAAGACGCCGGGCCACGAGCGATTCTTCCAGTCGCCGGAATTCGAGGCCACGTTTGGCGGCGGCGAAGCGAACGTGGCTGTGGCGCTCGCAAATTACGGACTCGACGCCGGCTTTGTCAGCGCGCTTCCAGCCAATGATATTGGTGAGTCGGCGTTACGCGAGTTGAGGCGTTTCGGCGTTGACACGGCCCATGTCCGGCGATCCGGAGACCGGGTTGGTATCTACTACCTGGAGGCGGGCGCCAACCAGCGACCGTCGAAAGTCGTTTACGATCGGGCAGGTTCGTCCATTTGCGAAGCACAACCAGGCGATTTCGAATGGTCCGCGATCTTCAGCGGAGTCAGGTGGCTGCATATAACCGGTATTACGCCGGCACTCAGTGAATCCTCGGCAGCATTGAGCCTGGAAGCCGTCGCCGCTGCGAAAAAAGCAGGTGTTACCGTATCGTGCGACTTCAACTTCAGGGGCAAGCTGTGGAAATGGGGAAAGTCGGCTCCCGAGGTCATGACCGAGCTGGTCAAGTACGTCGACGTCGGCATTGCAAACGAGGAAGACTGTCAGAAGTCGCTCGGTATAACGGTCGATGTAGACGTCGAGAGTGGCAAGCTCGACACGGCCAAGTACGAGGCACTCAGCGCGAAGGTGCTGGACGAGTACCCGGATATGTCGGCTATTGCCATCACGCTGCGCGAGTCCTTCAGTGCCGATCGAAACGGCTGGTCGGCATGCCTTCGGGACGCCGAAGGCTTCATATTGTCGAGGCGCTACGAGATTACCGACATCATTGACCGAGTCGGTGGCGGTGACAGTTTTGCATCCGCGCTAATCTACGGCCTGACCGCCTATGAGGACCGACAGCAGTCGCTGGAGTTTGCCGTTGCTGCCAGCTGCCTGAAGCACTCGATTCTGGGAGATTTCAACAGAGTCACGGTTGCCGAAGTCGAGCACCTGATGGGCGGGGACGCGTCGGGTCGAGTGCAGCGATAAGGCAGGAAGTCACTTCGTTGTGACAGCATGGCTGAGCGTGCCAGGCTCGAGGCGTCGTCTTTTTCCGAGGGTATGGTTTTGAGAGAAAGAATCGCGCTTATTCTGCTGGTACTTGCCTTGGCGTTTTCGCCATTTTCCGAGGCAGGGGAGCATCCGAACCTGGTCCTGACCAAATCCGGTGTCGAAAAAATCCGTGCGGAGCTGGGTACTGTTCCCCTCTTCGATGCCACTGTCAGCAATGTTCAGGCAGAAGTGGACGCGGAGATCCAGCTGGGGATCGATACTCCCACTCCGAAGGACTATTCGGGTGGCTATACGCACGAACGGCACAAACGCAATTTCGTGATTGCGCAAAAGGCTGGTGCGCTGTTCCAGATCCTCAATCAGGAAAAATACGCCGTCTATGTTCGCGACATGCTGTTTCAGTATGAAGCGATGTACAAGGACCTGCCGCTGCACCCGAAGACCCGATCCTACGCGCGCGGCAAGCTGTTCTGGCAGTGCCTGAACGACGCTAACTGGCTGGTCTACATGAGCCAGGCTTATGATGCGATCCACGACTGGCTGCCCGAGAATGAGCGCAATAGGCTTGAAGAAAACCTCTTCCGGCCGTTTGCCGATCATATCTCCATCGATAGCCCGCAGTTCTTTAACAGGGTCCACAATCATAGTACGTGGGGCAACGCTGCAGTCGGCCTGATCGGCCTCGTCATGCAGGACGATGAGCTTGTCGAGCGGGCGCTGTACGGCATCCCATTCGACGAGATCGACTCTGGTGCCAAGGATGATGACGGCGGCTTCATCTTCTCGAAAGACCGCAAGGCCGGGTTTCTCGCAAACCTTGAAGAACCCTTTTCGCCCGATGGCTACTACACGGAGGGTCCTTACTACCAACGGTATGCGATGTACCCGTTCCTCGTCTTTGCACAGGGCCTGCATAACGCAAAGCCAGAGCTCGAGATCTTCGAGAACGAAGGGGCAGTATTGCTGAAAGCTGTGGATGCGCTGCTGCAACTGTCAGATGCGGACGGTGAGTTTTTTCCGCTCAATGATGGGCAGAAAGGCATGTCCTACCACGCCGCGTCTGTCGTTACGGCCGTCGATATCGCCTACCACATGGGCGGCAATGATCCACGACTTCTGAGTATCGCCGAGGAGCAGGGGCGAGTACTTGTCGACGACGCGGGCTTCGCCGTTGCTGCGGCCGCGCGCGACGGCACGGCGATGGCTTTCGAGAAGAAATCCGTCAACCTTTCGGATGGGCCGGACGGCAGGCAGGGCGGCGTGGCTGTGTTGCGCCTTGGCGACAGCAACCTGGAACTGGTCTTCAAGTACTCAGCCCAGGGCCTCAGCCATGGTCATTACGATAAGTTGTCATTCCTGCTATATGAAGATGGCAATGAGATACTGCAGGACTATGGAATGGCACGTTTCGTCAACATCGAGCAGAAAGGTGGTGGCAATTACCTCAAGGAGAATACCACCTGGGCAAAGCAGACCGTTGCACACAATACGCTTGTGCAGAACGAAACTTCACATTTCCAAGGGAAGTACGAAATTGGCAGTCAGCATCATTCCAATCTCTTTTTCTTTGACGCGTCGCAACCAGATGCAAAGGTAGTGAGCGCGACCGACACGAACGCCTATCCCGGCACGGTTTTGATGCGCACAATGGCTGTCATCAAGATCCCCAACCTTGGCAAGCCCGTTATATTGGATATCTTTAACTCCGAATCCGATGTTGAGAATCAATATGACCTGCCCTTCTGGTTTATGGGGCAGGTAGTACAGGCCAATTTCGACTACGAATCGCCCGGATCACTAAAAGTGCTGGGGACTGACAATGGCTACCAGCATTTGTTTGTCGAGGGCAGGGGGCACTCGAAAATCGCCAACACAAAGTTGTCGTGGATGCAAGATCGTAAGTTCTACACGCTGACGGCCGCGACTCAAAAATCAGACGAGTTGCTGTTTGCGCGGATTGGTGCAAACGATCCCGAGTTCAATCTGAGGCGCGATGCGGCGTTGATGATTCGCAGGAAGGCGGCTGGAAGCACGGTATTCGCATCGATCATCGAGTCGCATGGCGAATACAGCCCTGTTTCCGAGATCGCAGTCGATGCCAGGAGCAGAATTGCCAATATCGACGTTTTGCTTAACGACAGGAATTACACGGCGCTTGGCGTAGAAGATGTAAAAGGAGCGACCACTGTATTCCTATTGGCGCGGAAGAATGCATCGCCTACCAAACGCCATGAAGTGAGAATCGATGGCCGATCGTATCAGTGGATCGGCCCATACAGCATTGTTGGATTGAACTAGCTCGTCGAGGCGGCGTATTCGGACAGGTCGCCGGAGAGATTCATCCGCGCAAGACTCGCTGCACCGCAAGCAAGTCAGGCCTTCGAGTAGTCTCCGATCAGAGACTGTCGAAGGCCTTTTTCTTTCCGGGGTTTACTTTTTGACCCTTTCCGAGACCTTTCCGGACCGCATGGAGGCTTTCAGGGCGGAATAGGGTGCCTGAAGTGCATTAGTCTCTGCAGGCGATTTCGGCGGTCCGGTATCAGGTGGCTGGAAAGCCGAGAGCTTCGTCGGGTAGCCAGGCGGAAATTGCTTTATTTGCATGATGCGGCTGAGCCAAGAGATTTACGGGTGCCACCTGGAAATCGATTGGAAGGCCTCAAAGGAAGGTGGAGAGGATTCCACTCAATCCGGATAAATGATCAATGGAGAGTAATTTTTCGTTGGGAAAGTGGCAATGCGCTCGATGTACAAGTTGTAGATTATCACTGAAGGAGGATGGGTAATGGCCAGACAACCTAAGAATCCGTTCCATCCTGGCGAGATTTTACTCGAGGAGTTTCTTGAGCCAAAGGGTGTGACGCAAGTGGCTTTTGCCGAGGAAATTGGCTGGACGAAGACTCGATTGAATGAACTCATTAAAGGCAAGCGAGGTATAACTGCGGCAGCAGCTCTTGATCTTTCGGATGCTCTGGGCACATCGCCGAAGCTGTGGATGAACCTGCAGGCTACATTCGATCTGGATAAAGAATTGGCTGCGCGGCGTGTGGCCTGATCGATTCTCAACGGCCAGCCTCGGTACTAGCGAAGTACGCATAGCATCGTCCGCGCAAGACTCGCTCCACCGCAAGAAAACAAAAATGGGCCCCTTGGGGCCCATTTTGTTTTCTTGCCGAGTCTGGTGGAGGATGAGAATCCTGTTCGACCGGCGCAGCCGGCCAGCGGCCTGTCGGCAGGGAGCTCGCGCAGCGAGCGAGCTCAACATCCCCCTCTCCGCCACGATCAGAACGCAATTCCCTTAGCTCTCGTCGCTTTTATTCTTCGTCCATCCGGTGGTTTCGGCGTTTTCTTATTGGTCCCTCGATGTTACGGACGCGGGACCCGGGAGGCAAAAAAATGGCGCAAATTGAAAAGGATTTGGAAACTCTCTGATCCATAATGTCCGCGAGGAAGAAGTGATATGAGCGGCAAGGCCTATGGGCAAGAGAATTCCGGAAACACGGTCCGTTGATCAGGCAGACAGGGAGCTGTTCAAGGCAACCTTGCCGTTCAGCGTTGAGTCCGTAAAGACCAGCTGGTGGGTCGTAGGTTCGACTTTTCTTTTATTGCTCGCATCACTATTCGGTGCCGCCCTGGCTCCCGTTTGGCCACTACGCCTGTTGTTCTCCATCTTTTCTGCCCTGCTGATGTTGCGGGCTTTTATTACGTACCACGACTATTTGCACAACGCGATCTTGTCGCGGTCTCGAATGGCACGGTGGTTGTTCCGCTTATATGCGGTGCTTGCGCTCACGCCGCCAGGGACGTGGAAGCGCACACACAACTATCACCACGGTCATGTAGGCAAGATCGATGCCGCCAGTACTGGCGCGTTTGCGATGATGACCACTGACATGTGGCGCGACGCTTCGCTCGCGGCTCGCATCGCCTATCGGGTTGAGCGTCACCCGTTAACCATTCTCGCCGGGTATTTCACGATATTCTTCCTCAGCCTGACGTTGCTTCCGTTCTTGAGGAATCCAGCTCGGAACTGGGATTCGTTGCTGGTATTGCTCGGCCACGCCGGGCTGATTGCGGCATTGTGGATATTCGGTGGTTTCTATACCGCGCTTTTTGTCGTCTTGTTACCAACGACCATCGCGTCGATGATCGGAAGCTACCTGTTTTTCGCCCAACACAGCTTTGAGAATATGCACATCCTGTCGACGGAAACATGGACGAGCAGGCGAGCGGCGATAGAGTCCTCGAGTTATATGAAGCTGAACAGAATCATGAGTTGGTTCACGGGAAACATTGGCTACCATCATATTCACCACCTGAATGTCCGTATTCCGTTCTATCGGCTTCCCGAGGCAATGGACGCGATTGAGGAACTCCAATCGCCAGTGACTATTACACTTTCACTCAAGGACATCAGGGCAAGCTTCAGATGCTGCCTGTGGGATGAGGGGCTGCAGCGAATGGTCTCTTATCGAGAATTCGCCAGAGCGTCCGCGGCATCCTGAGTCCGAGGCACTCGAAGAGCATCCTCCGCGCTAGTCTCGCTCTACCGCCAGAAAACAGAAATGGGTCCCATTCGGGCCCATCGTGTTTCCGGCCGAGTGCGGTGGAGGATGAGATCCTGTTCGACCGACGCAGCCGCTCGACGTCGGCGAGCTGAACCGCAGGACTACGAACATTTCCCCTCGTCGCTGTTGCGGCCTGTGCGTACATGCTCGTCGGCTATGAAGTACTTGATTCGACTGATGCTGAAGCACGCGTCATCCAGGGACTGATGACCGGGATGGGGTTCATTGGAGGCGGGGCGATATTGAAATACAGCGGCAAGGTTCAAGGAACTGCGACGGCGGCAAGTCTGTGGGCGACAGGAGCGATCGGATTGGCCGTCGCCTCTCATCGACTGGAAATTGCTCTCTTGATCAGTGCCGCTACGTTTCTCACATTGCGGTATCTGAAACCCGTTGCAGCGAGTCAGGATGATGACATCGACGATAGCTAGTCATTCATCTGTAAGGTGGCCGCCACGAAACGGGAACCAACAGCGGCTGTCATTCAAAGCACACAGGGCCCCGGTTCCGGCGGGCCCCTGTGCGTTATTGAATTGAGTGTATTCAGCCTTTCAGCTTAGCTTCAAGGTGATTCAGGAGATCACCCATCTGGTCGCTCGGACTGAATTCGATTGCCTCGTAATCTTCGTCAACCCTGACCGTGTGTCCTGGTGGCCAATAGTAGACTTCGCCGGCGTTTACCGTTTCTTCTGTGCCGTCTGCATAGGTCACATGAATGGACCCCTTGACCACGGTTCCCCAGTGAGGGCACTGGCACAGGTTATCCGGCAATCCCTCGAGCAGCGGAGTTGCGTCTGCGCCGGCAGGGAACCGGACACGAGCCACGTTGATGCCCCCCCAATCGTGGCCCTGGAAGCAGACGCCGCCAGCTTCGAGACGAGTCGGTAGTTCATTTTTTGCTTGCTTCATGAGTTTTCCCCCGTAGTTTTTAGTTTTTGCGTAGAAACGGCCGCTCAGGCCCCGGTGGGCTTGAGTTTACCTCAGAACCGCCGCGGGTCGGCGTCGGCCCTGCCGGAATCCTTAAGTAGAGCCCTGATGGAAGCTCCTGCGCCTCGGCAGACTGTGCCAGTATGCGGATCCTGGTGACGTCCGGATGGGTTTCGGGGTATTTAATTACGTACTTTCACCTATACAACGTCAGTGTGCGCTACTGCACTGTAAATTGAATTCGCCTCGGAATGTCAAACCCAGATCAGGAGACCCTTCAATGTCCACTCGCCTTGACCTGTCCAAGCTCAGCCTGATGGATGCTCTCGACCTCGCTACGGTGATTGAACTGGAAGCGTACGAGCGTTACAAGATGTTCGCCTCCCAGCTCGGCCGTACCGGCGGTTATGATGCCGGAGCCTTCTTCGCCTCGATGGCTGAGAACGAAGAGAAGCACGGTCGCGAACTCCAGGAACGGCGCGAAGCTCTGTTCGGCGATGCTCCTGCGAGCGTCTCGCTGGATGACCTCTATGACGTCGAGGCCCCGGAAATGGGTGAAGCGCGTCGTGGCATGTCCACGGTCCAGGCATTCGAGATCGGCCTCGCCGCCGAGAAGAAGGCTTACGATTTCTACGACATGGCCTTGCCGGGCATCACCGATCCCGATGTCGTCAAGTTGTTCACGGAGCTCCGCGACGAGGAGCTGGAACACGTCGAGATGCTGAAGGAGGCAATGGCCAAGCTGCCGGCGAGCGCCAGCTCGGAAGTCGAGTTCGACGTAGACGAAACTCCCTACCTGTAGGGCGTTTCAACGACCCTCGCGGTTGTGCCTGACGGGCTCGCGCTCCGTCAGGCCGAATAGCCTGAGCGCGAACGCATAATCGTGCGTGCGCTCTTTCATGCGCTCGAATCGGGCGGCTGATCCGGCGTGTCCGGCTTCCATGTTCATCTTCAGGAAGAACGGCCCGCCGCTGGCGTCGTCGCGCATTCGCGCAATCCACTTGGACGGTTCCCAGTAGGTCACGCGGTAGTCGGTGAGACCACCGGTCGCCAACACGGGCGGATAATCGATATCGTCGCGGATATTTTCGTACGGGGAGTAGGCTGCGATCGCGGTATACGCGTCCGGATCGTTGATAGGATCGCCCCATTCAACCCACTCGGGCGGCGTCAGGGGTAATTCGGCGTCGGAAATCGTGTTGATCACGTCGACAAATGGCACGGCGGCAATCGCTCCACCGAACAGCTCCGGCCGCAGATTCAGGGTAGCGCCTACGAGCAGGCCGCCGGCCGAGCCGCCATAGATAACGGTTTCGCCTTTGCGTCCGTAGCCTCGCTCCTGCAGTTCTTCCGCGGCGTTCGCGAAATCGGAGAAGGAGTTCTTCTTCTTGTCGAGCTTGCCGTCCAGGTACCACTGCCGGCCTTTTGCCGAGCCGCCACGAATGTGAGCGACGGCATACACAACGCCACGGTCCACGAGCGACAGAATGCTCGCATTGAACGAGGCGGGCATGGTCAGGCCGTAGCTGCCGTAGCCGTACAACAACAGCGGCGCCGTGCCGTCGACAGGCGTGGACTCGAGTCTTAGCACGGTAACGGGGACCTCGGCACCGTCGTCAGCGGTGATGAAGAAACGCTCGACGGCATACAGCTCCGGATCATGGCCCGTCGGAACCTCCTGCGTCTTGCGCAGGATGCGCTCACGCGAAGCCATGTCGAAGTCGAAAACCTGCCCGGGTGTCGCCGGCGACTCGTACCTGAACCGCAGGTTCGCGGTATCGAACTCATAGCCCGGCAACAGACCCAGATGATACGCAGCACCGTCGAAGTCGATTGCGTAGACGTCCTCCTGCGCGTAGTCCGAGACGACGATGCGAGGCAGCGCGTTCTCCCGTTCCAGGCGCACGAGGCGGTCCTTGAAAGTGACGAAGTCGCTAACGTAGGTGCCAGCCGCATGCGGCAACCACTCCTCCCAGTTCTCGCGGGCCGGATCGGATGCCGGGGCGCGCATTATCTTGAAGTCGACGGCGTCGCCGGTGTTGGTGTGGATGTAGAAATAGTCGCCGGCATGCTCGACGGAATACAGCTCATCTTCGAGGCGCGGTGCGATCAGCACGGGTTTCGTGCCGGGCTCGGCATTCGCGGGAAGGTAGCGGTACTCGCTCGAGGTGCCCTTGCGCGAGCTGATCAGTATGTAGTCGTTGCTTTGCGATTTATCGACGTCCAGGAAGAAACTATCGTCGGGCTCTTCGTAGACGAGCAGGTCGCCCTCGGGGTCCGTACCGAGAATATGGTGCCTGACTCGCTTCGGGCGCTGGTTATCGTCCCGCTCCACGTAGTAGAAGGACTTCGAATCTGGGGCCCAGATCGCTGAGCCGTCAGTTGACGGTATCGTCTCTTCGAACTCCTCGCCGCTCTCAATCGTACGAATCCGGATGTCATAGTATTCGGAACCGAGTTTGTCGACGCTGTATGCGATGAGCTCGTGATTCGGGCTGTGCTCGACCGCCCCGATACTGAAGAACTCTTCGCCTTCGCCCTCGAGGTCGCCATCGTAGAGGACGGTCTCGTCGCCTCCATTACGCGGTGTGCGCACGAAGACGGGGTATTCGCCGCCCTTACGGAAGCGGACAGCGTATGCGAATTTGCCGTCGACGGCAGGGACCGAGCTGTCATCTTCCTTGATGCGCCCGCGCATCTCCTCGAACAGTGCCTCGCGCAGCCTATCGAGATCCTTCGTCGCCTTCTCGTAAAAAGCGTTCTCCGCATCGAGATGCTCGCGGATGTCTGCGTCGAGCTCGTTCGGATCGCGCAGGACCTCCTGCCAGTTCTCGTCGCGCATCCATGCGTAATTGTCGATGCGTGTTTCCCCATGCTGCTCGATTTCGACCGGGCGCTTCCCGGCAACGGGCGCAGCAGTGGACAGGTCAGCAAACGGCTCGTAGAGTGAGTTGGGCATATCGGCTTCGCCTGTGGCTGGTTCGTCGGACCGGGATCCGCAAGCGGCGGCTAACACGGCGGCCATCAGCAAAATCGGGAACAGGAAATGCATGGTGACCTATCTCCGGGCCGGCCCTTGACTGGGGCGGCATTGTCGACGACTTCTGGCTCAAGTTCAACGAGGCTGAAGTCGAGACTGATGGCGTACGCCGGATTGACATCGATTCGAGTTGCCCGCGCAAGGCTCGCTCGTATCGGCACAGGAGAAAATATTGGAAGACGGAATCGGGAGTAATCGATGATTTACCGAATTATTGCCTGCGCACTGTTGTGTACGGGCCTTGCCCATGCGTCCCCAGCGACGGTCGACACGGAACGCCTGTCGTCTATCGTCAGGGAGCTGGCATCGGACGAGTATGAGGGGCGGGCTCCCGGCACGCCCGGCGGCAGGAAAACGGTTGAATACCTCGTGGAACAGTTCAGCGCGCTCGATCTCGAGCCTGGCGGAGCCGATGGCCGCTGGACCCACAACGTGCCAATGATTCACACGCTGTTCGAAGACCCGCCCAGCCTGCAATTTACCGTCGACGGAGAGCCACAGCCGCTGCAGCAGAAACTGGATATCGAAGCGAGCACCGTTCGCGCAGTCGACACAATAGCGATCGACGCGCCGGTCGTATTCGTCGGGTTCGGGGCCTACGCACCCGAGCGTGACTGGGACGACTATGGTGATATCGATCTCGAAGGCAAGGTGGCGCTGTTCCTCGTCAACGACCCGGACTTCGCCGCGCAGCCGGGCGAGCCGGCGGCCGGGCGTTTCGGCAACCGGCGCATGACCTACTACGGCCGCTGGGCCTACAAATTCGAAGAGGCGGCACGGCGGGGCGCAGTGGCCGCGCTGGTGATACACGAGACGGAGGCGGCCGGTTACGGGTGGAACGTGGCATCCTCGTCGCCCGGCGAAAATTACGCGGTAGTCTCTGCCGATGAGCCGGTACCGCCAGTCCTGCTGCAGGGCTGGCTGCACGGCGACGCGGCGGCGGCATTGATGAAGAGTGCCGGCCGTGATCTCGATGCGCTGCGTATCCGCGCCCGCAGTCCCGATTTCCAGGCGTTCGAGATGAAGGGCGTCAGTTTCTCGGCGGATGTCGAGGTCGCCGTGGATCGCTTCGAGAGCAGCAACGTCCTGGCGATGCTCCCCGGCAAGAAACACCCTGACGAAGTCCTGATGGTCGCCGCTCACTGGGATGCTTACGGTATCGGCGAGCCGGATGAACGGGGCCGCATCGTGCGCCCGGGCGCCAATGATGACGCGCTCGGAATTGCCGGCATTCTCGAGATTGCGCGCGTCCTGAAAGCGGGGCCGCCGCTCGAGCGCAGCGTGGTATTTGCGGCCTGGACAGCGGAGGAGAGCGGTTTGCTGGGTTCGACCGCTTACGCGAAGGACCCGGTCTATCCACTGGAGAAGACCGTTGCGAACCTGACGCTGGATATTCTCAACACGGCCGGTCCGGCCCGCGACGTGGTGCTCGTCGGCGAGGGGCAGAGCGAACTCGAGGATGACCTCGCGCGCGCGGCCGCGGCCCAGGGCCGCAGCGTCACGCCCGAAAGCCTGCCAGAGAATGGCTTGTTCTACCGGGCCGACCATTTCTCGCTGGCGAGGGGCGGGGTTCCCGTGTTGCTGATCATGCAGATTGCGGGTGGCGCCGATCTCGTCGACGGCGGGCGCGAGGCCGGCGATCAATGGATCAAGGATTACATCGGCAACTGCTACCACCAGACCTGCGACGCCTGGGACCCGGACTGGGATCTCCGTGGCGCCGCGCAGGACATGGAACTGTTCCGGGCCATTATCGAGGACCTCGGTAATTCGCGACGCTGGCCGCGGTGGAAGGCGGGCTCGGAATTCAAGGCGATACGGCAGCAAAGCGACACGGTGCGACGGCAAGAATAAGGGGCGGACTGTTGGAGTACCTGGCACTGTTGTTCGGCCTGGCCGGACTCTGGTTCGGCACGGAAGTGACCATTCGCGGCGCCGTGACCGTCGCATCGCGGCTCGGCGTGTCCGAATTCATCGTCGGCGTCGCCATCCTGTCGATCGGTAGTGACCTTCCGGAGCTGGCGATCGCCGTCGATGGCGCCATAGTCAATCTGCATGCCGGCGACGCGTCTGACGTTGTCGTCGGTACGGCGATAGGCAGTTGCCTTGGCCAGATCGGGTTCGTGCTCGGAACGGCCGCATTGCTCTCTTACCTCACGCTGCCGAGGGCCATGATCTTCCAGCACGGCAGCGTACTGCTCGGTTCGGCCGCGCTGCTCGGCGTCTTCGGGTTCGATGGCACGGTCACGAGAGCGGAAGGGCTCGCTTTGCTGGTGGTGTACGCCATCTATTTTGCCGCCCTGTTCGGGGACCGGCGAAAAAGCGCCGACCAGGACAGTGACGACGCGCAGATCCGCACGGCGCAAGCCTGGCTGTATCTGCTGATCGGCCTGGGCATCGTCGGCATCAGCGCTGAGTTCACGGTGGATGGCGCCATCGCGGTGGCGGCGGCGCTCGATATCAGCGAGGCGCTGGTTGCCGTCATCATCATCGGCCTGGGTACCAGCCTGCCAGAGCTCTCTATTTCGGTCGGCGCGGCGCTAAGTGGACGTGCGCGCATGTCGGTGGGAAATCTGATCGGCAGTAACATCTTCGATACGCTGGTGCCGGTCGGCGCGGCCGCGGCGATTTCGACGCTGCGTTTCGATCATGACCTGCTGCGCTACGAGTTGCCCTTCCTGTTCTTCCTGACCCTGATCGTACTGGTTTTTTTCGTGCGCAAGCGCGGCATCCAGAAGAGCGAGGCGGTCATTATCCTGGCGCTGTACGGGGGTTACCTGCTCCTGAAGTTGTCGCGGGCATTCTGAGTCCCGCGTTGTATCCGCGCCGCGGAGCGGCCATAATCGCGGCCGGTCCGCGTCGGCTTCCCCGCGACGGTCAGCCGTGAACTCCGTCAGGCCCGGAAGGGAGCAGCGGTAGCGGTGACGCCGGGTGCCGGGGACTCGCTGGCGCGGACCACTCCTCCCATTTCAATGCGCAGCTGCGGCGCGCTTTGCCCCTTGCGACGGGAGGTCGGTGCGTTACACTGACTGATCTCGGTGGGCGACGGTCTACGACTCTTGGTTACGGTATGAGCTATCTCGTTTTGGCCCGGAAATGGCGGCCAAAAACTTTCGCGGACACGGTCGGACAGGAGCACGTGCTGAAAGCGCTGGTGAATGCGCTCGACTCCGGTCGCCTGCATCATGCGTACCTGTTCACCGGCACGCGCGGCGTCGGCAAGACCACGATCGCGAGAATCCTGGCGAAAGCCCTCAACTGCGAGCAAGGCGTCACCTCGGCCCCCTGCGGTGAGTGCAGTGCCTGCAGGGAGATCGACGAGGGTCGCTTCGTGGACCTCATCGAGGTCGATGCCGCGTCGAAGACCAAGGTTGACGACACCCGGGACCTGCTCGACAACGTGCAGTACGCGCCGTCCCGGGGGCGCTACAAGGTGTATCTCATCGACGAGGTGCACATGTTGTCGACCAGTTCATTCAACGCACTGCTGAAGACGCTCGAGGAGCCGCCGCCGCACGTGAAGTTCCTGCTGGCGACCACGGATCCGCAGCGCCTGCCGGTGACGGTACTGTCGCGGTGCCTGCAATTCAACCTCAAGCGACTGACGCCGAAGCTGATCCAGGACCGACTGGCGCACATCTGTGAAGCCGAGGGCATCGAGGCGGAGGCCCCGGCCCTGGCAATGCTGGCCCGTGCGGCCGACGGCAGCCTGAGGGATGCCCTGAGCCTGCTGGACCAGGCGATCGCATACTGCGGCGGCAGTGTCGATGAGGAGTCGCTGGCGCTCATGCTGGGCACGATCGATCGCGATCACGTTGTCCGTCTGCTCAGGAACCTGGCCGACAACGACCCGGCGGCGATCATCGATCTCGTGGCCGAGCTGGACGAACAGTTCCCGGATTACGCGCGGTTGCTGGAGGACCTGGCGAGGATGCTGCAGCGAATCGCGATATTCCAGCTCGTCGGTCCCGCCGAGCCTGACGACGAGATTGCGGAAAAGGTCGTGGCCGAGCTCGCCGGCCTGTTCGAGCCGGCCGATGTCCAGTTGTACTACCAGACCGCGATTATGGGACGGCGGGATTTACCATTGGCGCCGGATCCGAGAAGTGGCGCGGAGATGACGTTACTGCGGATGCTGGCGTTCCGACCGGCGGCGGACAACGCGGCAGGCGCCGGTTCAAACGACAGGCCGGCGGCGAAGTCCGCCGCAAAAGCGGCTGTTGGCGCAAAGGCGAAGCCCGCGGCAGCGGCGCATGGCTGGCAGGATCCGGACTGGGGGCAGCTTATGGGCGACCTCGGCCTGACGGGGTCATTGCGAATGCTCGCCGGTAGCTGCGCGCTCGACAGGCGCGAGGGCGATACGGTGTATTTCAGGCTGGACCCCCTGTCCGAGCCGTTGCTGACCCGGCAACGCAGGGATGCCCTGGCGGTGGCGCTATCCCGGTATTTTGGCGAGCGACTGAAGGTCGATATCCGTATCGCCGAGTCGACCCCTGAAACTCCGCACGTACGGGAAAACCGCATGGCGGACGCACGCCTGGACGCAGCGCGTGAATCTCTCGAGTCCGACCCCAATGTAAAGGCGCTAAAGACCATGTTCGGGGCGGAACTCAAAGCGGATTCGATCGAACCGCTTGATACAACCCGATCCGATTAGCAAGGAGCAGGCAATGAAAGGTGGCATCGGCCAGTTGATGAAGCAGGCCCAGCAGATGCAGGCCAACATGAAAAAGGCCCAGGAAGAAATGGCGTCACTGACCGTTACGGGCGAATCGGGCGGCGGCATGGTGAAAGTCACGATGACATGCCAGCATCGCCTGCAGGGACTGGAAATCGACGACAGTCTCATTGGCGATGACAAGGAGATGCTCGAGGACCTGATCACGGCCGCGTTCAACGACGCTGTGACGAAGGTAGAGAAGACCGTGCAGGAAAAGTTCTCCGGGCTGACCTCGGGTATGTCTCTGCCGCCCGGGATGAACCTGCCGTTCTGACATTCGTATGTCCTATTCGCCGCTGCTGGTTCAGTTGATCGACGCGCTGCGCTGCATGCCGGGCGTCGGCAAGAAGTCGGCTCAGCGCATTGCGTTTCATCTTCTGGAGCGCGATCGCGATGGGGCGTCGCATTTGTCCGTCGCGCTGTCACAGGCCGTGCAGGGAATTGGACACTGCAAGCGCTGCCGGATGCTGAGCGAGCACAAGTTGTGCTCAATCTGCAGTGCGAGCGGGCGCGATCAGACGCAGCTCTGCATCGTGGAGTCCCCCGCAGACGTCATGGCTATCGAGGATGCGACCGGGTTCCGCGGTAACTACTTCGTTTTGATGGGGCACCTGTCACCGCTCGACGGTATCGGGCCGCAGGAACTCGGGCTCACGTCGCTGGAAGAACGGCTGGCGGAGGGCGGCATCAGCGAGATGATTATTGCAACCAACCCGACCGTCGAGGGTGATGCGACGGCGCATTATCTTGCGGACCTGGCCGAACGGTATAACGTGCAGGCAAGCAGGATCGCGCATGGCGTACCGCTGGGCGGGGAGCTCGAATACGTGGATGGCGGCACATTGTCGCACGCGTTTTATGGACGCAGACTGGTCGAATAGGGGAAGCGCATGAGTGAAAAAGATTGTCTGTTCTGCAAGATCGTCGACGGGAATCTGCCCGCGGACATCGTCTACGAAAACGACTCGCTGATCGCGTTCCGGGATATCGGTCCGAAAGCGCCGACGCACATATTACTGATACCGCGGCGACACATCGCCACGATGAATGATCTGCAGAAGAGCGATATACCTATCGCCGGCGAATTGTTCACGACGGCCGCCAAGATCGCTGCGGACGAGGGCCTCGCCGAGGACGGCTATCGCGTGGTCATGAACTGCAACGAAGCGGCTGGCCAGAGTGTTTTTCACATTCACCTGCACCTGCTGGGTGGCAGGCCGATGTCCTGGCCGCCAGGCTAGTACTGTTTGCTCGTCAGTTTGTCAGTCAACGCCAGCAGGTGCCGGTAACTGTCGTAACGGCGTTTGCTGATCGCCCCGTTTTCCACGGCCGCCTTGACGGCGCAGCCCGGCTCGCGAAGGTGCCGGCAGTTGGCGAAGCGGCAGTCCCGCCCGGTGGCCGCGATTTCCCGGTAACCGACCACGACTTCCTCGGGCCGCAGTGCCGGCGCGTAGTCGCGAACACCGGGCGAATCGATCACGGCGCCGCCTCCCGGTAACGGCAACATCGCGGAATTGACCGTCGTGTGCCGGCCTTCGCCGCTCCGGTCCGAGACCGCTGCGACGCGCTGCCGGTCGTCCTGTAACAGGCGATTGATGAGACTGGACTTGCCGACGCCTGACTGACCGACAATGATCGATACGCCGTCGCGGAGCAGTGCGGCGACGGCATCCAGGTTCAGGCCCGTCTTCGCGCTGCAACGGACGGCGTGGTAGCCGATCTTCGCATAATCGTCGAGTGCGTCATCGACGGACTCGACGGCCGGCAGGTCGGTCTTGTTGAAGATGACGGCGGCGCTCGCATCGATGAGCTCCGCCGCGCACAGGTAGCGGTCGACGATGGACCATTCGGGCTCTGGCGTCGGTGCCGCCATCACCAGCAGCCTGTCGATATTGGCGGCGAGCACCTCGACCTGGCCGCGCAGGTTCGGCCGGGTCAACTCGTTACGGCGTTCGCAAAGCGCCGTAATCAGCCAGTCCGCCTCGCCGGGAATCGGCTCGGCTTCGACACGATCTCCACAGACCGGTTTAATACGCTTGCCTTTGATACGGGCATCGACTCTGCGTCCGTCGGGTAACAGCAACTGCATGCGCCGGCTGTAGGTCGCAACGACAAGCGCGGCCCCGTCGGTCATGATTGTCGGCAGATCATACGCATGTTGCGAAGTATGCCGCGCCTGGCGCCACCGTGCACCGTTCTCCGTTGTACACTAGCGACTTTTACGTGGAAACCGGATTCGCAATGAACCAGAGCCCGCCCCTTATCGACACCGCAACCAACCTGATCTGGATCGACCTCGAAATGACGGGCCTCGACACGGTCAACGACAGGATCATCGAGGTCGCGACGATCGTCACCGACAAGTACCTGAACGAACTCGCCGAAGGGCCCGTATTCGCAATCTCGCAGTCGCAGGAGACGATGGATGCGATGGACGAGTGGAATACACGCCAGCACGGCGAGTCCGGCCTGACGGCGCGCGTACTGGCCGGTGGCGTCAGCCTGGAGGAGGCGCAGGAGGCGACTCTCGAATTTCTTGCGACCTGGGTCGACAGGGGAGCGTCGCCGATGTGCGGCAACAGCATTTGCCAGGACCGGCGCTTTCTTGCGCGCGAGATGCCCGAACTCGAGCGCTATTTTCATTACCGGAATCTCGACGTAAGCACCCTCAAGATACTCGCGCAGCAGTGGGCGCCGGCGGTGGCGGCGGGCTTCACCAAGGAGTCGACGCACCGCGCGCTTGCGGACATCCGGGATTCGATCGATGAACTGCTCTGGTACCGGGACAAACTTCTCGACAAGGCCGTGATCGCGGCGACGACCACGTAATGGAAAAGCCGTATGCTGCGGCGCCGGCTCGAAATGCCGCGCCTATCCTCAGCGTGTTGCGGCATGAACTGCGTGGCTGCTCGACGGTGTTCGAGATCGGTTCGGGGACCGGTCAGCACGCGGTGACGTTCGCGGCGGCATTGCCGGCCGTCACGTGGCAGACAAGTGACCTCGAACCGTCGCATGATGGCATCCGGGCCTGGATTTCGGATGCCGGGCCCGGGAACGTCCTGCCACCGCTGGAATTCGACGTGCTGTCCGCAGCGACGCCCGCCACTCGGTATGACGCCGTCTTTTCGGCGAACACGGCGCATATCATGAGCTATACCGCGGTGTGCCGAATGTTCGAACTCGTCGGCGACATGTTGAGCGAGACAGGCGTTTTCTGTCTCTACGGGCCATTCAGCCGTGGCGGCGCATTCAGTACGCGGAGCAATGAAGCATTCGATGCCTCACTCCGGGCTCGCAACGCCGCCATGGGTGTCCGCGACCTCGATGACCTCGAGGCGCTGGCCGCTCAGAACGGTCTTGGGCTGGCGCGGATCTACGCCATGCCCGCTAATAATCTGCTGACGGTCTGGATCGGAAGCTGAGCCGGATGTCGCTGATAAGCGACTGATTTGAAGGATTTTTGGCTAGAACCACCACGCTCCATGTCATATAGTTGCGCCATGAGACAGGTAACCGGAATCCTTGCGGCGCCATTGTTGTCGGCGCTGTTGTTCGCGAGCGCCGCCAACGCCGCAAGCGCGTGGGTGAGCGACGAATTCGAAATTACGCTGCGCAGCGGCCCGTCCACGAGTAACGCCATCGAACTCATGCTGAGCAGTGGCACCCAACTCGAGGTGCTCGAAAGGGACACCGAGAGCGGGTATACACGCGTCCGCACCAGCGGTGGAACCGTAGGCTGGGTGCTGACGCGTTACCTCATGAACGAGCCCGCCGCGAGGGAGCAGCTGGCGACTCTCACCAGCCAGCTCAGCAGTGAAGCATCGCGGGGCAGTTCACTGAATGCCCAGCTCGGCGCGATACGCAGCGAATACGAGGGCGCGACCCGGCGGATCGAGGTGCTGGAGCGTGAGAAGAGCGAACTCGAGGAAGAGCTCGCGGAAATCAAGCGGACCTCCGCAAACGTACTTTCCATCAACAGCCAGAACAAGCAGCTGCGAGAGCAGCTGGCCGCCGAGGAAATCCGCGTTGCGACGCTCGAGCAGGAAAATCGCGAGCTGAGCAGTCAGACGACCCGCTACTGGTTTATGTCAGGAGCGCTGGTACTCGTGGTGGGCATGGTTCTCGGCCTCTGGCTGCCACGCATTCGCTGGCAGCGCCGGTCACGTTACGACCGATTCTGAGGCGGTATCCGCTCAGACGGATTCGCCGGCGAGAAACAGCCAGGTTTCGATAACGCTATCCGGGTTGAGCGACATGCTCTCAATACCCTGGTCGAGCAACCATCTCGCGAGGTCAGGATGGTCGGAAGGTCCCTGGCCGCAGATCCCGACGTACTTACCGCGTGCCTTGCAGGCGGATATCGTCATTTCCAGCATGGCCTTGACGGCGTCATCGCGCTCGTCGAATAGGTCCGCCACGAGTGCGGAATCGCGGTCGAGCCCGAGTACGAGCTGTGTCATGTCGTTCGAACCGATGGACATGCCGTCGAAATAATCGAGGTACTGGTTTGCGAGCAGGGCGTTGGTGGGCAGCTCGGACATCATGATGACCTTGAGATCGTCCTTCCCGCGCTCCAGCCCGTTCTCCGCCATCAGGTCGATGACGGCCTTGGCCTGTTTCACCGTGCGCACGAACGGAATCATGACCTGGACGTTGTTCAGCCCCATGTCGTTGCGCACCTTGCGAATCGCGGCGCACTCCAGTTCGAAGCAGGGCCGGAAGCTGTCGGCGACATAGCGCGCGGCGCCGCGGAAGCCGAGCATCGGATTCTCCTCGTCCGGCTCGTACTTTTCGCCGCCGATGAGGTTGGCATATTCGTTGGACTTGAAGTCCGACATGCGCACGATCACGGGCTCTGGAGCGAACGCGGCGGCGATCGTCGAGACGCCCTCGGCCAGCCGGTCAATAAAAAAACTGACGGGGTCGTCGTAGCCCGCCATTTGCTCGTCTACGGCGGTTCGCGTCGATTCGTCGAGTGAATCGTATTCGAGCAATGCCTGCGGGTGCACGCCGATCATGCGGTTGATTATGAATTCAAGACGGGCCAGGCCGACGCCATTGTTCGGCACGTTGGCGAAATCGAATGCACGGTCCGGGTTCCCGACGTTCATCATGATCTTAACGGGGATGTCCGGCAGAGAATCCAGCTCGATCTTCGTGCGTTCGTACTCCAGCCTCCCAGAGTAAACCAGTCCTTCGTCGCCTTCGGCGCAGCTGACCGTGACGTCGGTGCCGTCAGCGATGACGTCCGTCGCGTCGCCGCAGCCAACGACCGCGGGGATACCGAGTTCTCGAGCGATGATCGCCGCGTGGCAGGTGCGGCCGCCACGGTTGGTTACGATGGCCGCGGCCCGTTTCATGACGGGCTCCCAGTCCGGATCGGTCATGTCGGAAACCAGCACGTCACCGTTTTGCACGCGATTCATTTCGCTGACGTCGCGAATGACACGCGCCGTGCCCGATCCGATCTTCTGGCCGATGCTACGGCCCTTGCTGACAATGTCTGAGCGGCCTTTGAGCGTGAAACGCTGGATTGTTCGTCCGCTGCGGCTCTGCACGGTCTCGGGGCGTGCCTGGAGAATATAGAGCTTGCCGTCGTTGCCGTCCTTGCCCCATTCGATGTCCATCGGGCGCTGATAATGATCTTCGATCGTGACGGCTATCTTCGCGAGTTCGACAATCTCGTCGTCGCTGAGCGAAAAGCGATGCGCATCCGCCTCATCGACGTCGACGGTGTCGACGGTCTTGCCGGGCGTCGGGTCGCCGCTGTAGACCATCTTGATGGCCTTGCCGCCCAGGTTCTTGCGGAGTATCGGGTAGTTGCCGTCGCGCAGCGCCGGTTTGTAAACATAGAATTCGTCGGGATTGACGGCGCCCTGCACGACGGTCTCGCCCAGGCCGTAGGACGAGGTTATGAAAACCGCGTCGCGGAACCCGGATTCCGTGTCGAGCGTGAAAACCACGCCCGCGGCGCCGATATCGCTGCGTACCATCATCTGTACGCCCGCGGAGAGGGCAACCTGGCTGTGGTCGAAACCCTGGTGAACCCGGTATGCGATCGCGCGGTCGTTGAACAGTGACGCGAATACCTGGTGGAGTGCTACGTTGAGGTGTTCCAGTCCGCGGATGTTGAGAAAGGTTTCCTGCTGTCCGGCGAACGACGCATCGGGCAGGTCTTCCGCCGTGGCGGAAGAACGGACCGCAACCGCGATGTCTTTTCCGTCACTCATTTCCTCCCAGGCGATCCGGATGTCCGCCATCAGGCGCTCGGGCAGGGGCGTATTGAGGACCCACTCCCGAATCTGACGGCCAGCAGATGTCAGTGCGTCGATGTCGTCGACATCAAGGTCATCCAGGGTGGCCTTTATGCGCGCATCGAGACCGTCAACAGCGAGAAAATCGCGATACGCTGCCGCCGTCGTTGCAAATCCCCCGGGGACCGTGACTCCGAGCTCCCTGAGATTGCCTATCATTTCGCCCAGTGAAGCATTCTTTCCACCAACATGCTCCACATCATTCATTCCAAGCTCGGTGAGCTTGACGACGTATGCTTCCAAACTAGGCTCCCTTGTGTTCCATTACAGGAAGTGGACAATCGATTCCAGAGACAGGGATGCGCGGCGAACTCGCTTGCCGCGACCGGACGAGACTGCTTGATATGAGTGAACGCACTGTTTTCTTTCTGTCGGATCAGACGGGCGTGACTGCCGAAACGCTCGGCCACAGCCTGCTAACTCAGTTCACTGGTCAGGAATTCCGGCAAGTGACTTTGCCATTTATAGATTCCGATGACAAGGCAAACGATGCCGTGGCGAGAATCAACGCGGCGGCAAAGGCCGATACCCTGCGGCCGATCGTATTTTCGACCCTGGTTCAGGATAACTTACGCGGTATCGTGAGGGAGGCCGAGGGGCTCCACCTCGATATATTTGACGTATTCCTGCAGCCGCTGGAGGCCGAGTTCGAACAGGAGTCCACTCACGAACCCGGGCGCGCGCACGGCATGACGGATATCGAGGCCTACATGCGCCGAATCGAGGCGACGAACTTCGCGCTCGCGAACGACGACGGCGGTATTAGCAGGAATTACGAAATGGCTGATGTGATTCTTATCGGCGTTTCGCGATCCGGAAAGACGCCGACCTGTCTCTATCTTGCGCTGCAATACGGCGTATATGCCGCCAACTTTCCGTTAACTGACGAGGAATTCGAGAGCGGCGAGTTACCCGAGGTATTGCTGGAGCAAAAACACAAGTTATTCGGGCTAACCATCGCTCCCGAGCGATTGCGGCATATTCGCAAGGAGCGGCGTCCCCTTGGCACCTATTCGAGCGCACAGCAGGTCCGCTATGAACTCCGCGAGTCGGAGAAAATATTCAGGCGTTATGGTATCCCGAATGTCGATACCACTGAATTTTCGATCGAGGAAATCGCGAGCCGAATACTCGATAGTACCGGTGTAGAGCGGCGGGTTCGAGCCTGATTTTTAACTTTGTGACGTCCGTCTTGGAACGGTATTTGCTTGCCTTTTGAGCACGTATCCCTGTGCTATATTGGTTGCATGTTACTCGATTCACAGCTGGTTCCAGAGACCCTCGTAAGACCGCGTAGTTTTGTCGGTTTGATGGCTCTGTATGAGAGTAACTACCTTCGTCTCTTGCAGCTGGTTCCGGAACTCGAGTGCCTCGATGGTTGTTTTCGCTCCAGGGTGGCCGGCGATTGCGAACTCTTTGTCGAAGTTCTCGAACGGTGCCGATACACGATAACGATGTCGCTGACCTACCAATTCGATTCAGATGACGGCTGCATTGCCGATCCCGACGTAAAGGTGCGCGCCTATCTTGACGGCCGCCTCGCGGAAGCGATGAGCGTCGGCGCGGACCATCAGCATGCGGAATTACGGCGGCTCATCAGAAAGAACCGGCGTGAGCTCGACGCCCGCTGGCGCCGGAATATGATTCTCAACAAATGGCTCGAATACCTGTCCGACCAGGGACACCTGATCCTCGAACGCTAAGAACGCTGAACAAGTAGCGTTTGCGCCGGTTTTTCAAACTGTCGATCAGGTCAGAGCCGCGCAAATACATAATTGACATGATTCCAGATGCTGCGACGGCGTTGCAGGCATTCGAATTATGTCAAGAGACCCGGTATGGCGAGCAGGCAGGCTATCTTCGGAATCGCGAACGAGCATAGTGACGATAATGAGAAGCTTGTCGAGCTATTCAGGAATCGCGCCGAACTGAAGAAGGAATTTGCGGCACTACGCGACGAGAAGCTTCGCCTGCAGAAGCTGGTAAAGGAGCAGCAGGGTGCTACCGCCAGGGTCCTGCAGAGACTGGAACATCTTGAGAGCCTTCTCGTAGACCCCGACTGGGTGCAGACGGTAGGGGTCTTCTATCAACTTCGCTCACTGAACCGGCGTTGCGAGAGCAAGCTCGCAAAATTTGCCGAGCAACTCAAGCAACAACGAGAGGGCCGCCGCCGGGACATTCAGCTGCAGACCTGGAGCACGAAGTGCACTGCGAACAAAGCGGCGCTCGAGGAGAAACTCGGCGGGCATAGGGAACGGCTGCAGCTGCTGGAAGGACAGCTGCAAGCCGAACGGCAGCAGGCGGAGTCAATGCCCGCATTGGGAAAAATTTTCAAGAGACGCTCAGTGTCCGATCGATGCATCGAGCTGAGCGAACAGCTCGACGTCGCAAGGAACGAGGAACAGGAGTTTCTGGAGAAGATCGAGTCGATCGAGCTGGCAGAGCCGCCCGATCCGTCAGGCTTGAGTATCGCGGAGAAGCGCTCCATCAACTTTATGATTATCGCTTTCGCCCAGCACCTCTATTTGCAGTTCAACGACCGCGGTCTGGTTGCGCTCGTAAAGGAGTCCAGCGAGAAGAGCGTCGGGGCGATCAACTACGGCTGCAAGCGCGATTGCGATGTCTTGCTGGATCGCATTGCCGGGCAAATCGATTCAATGGAGAAGGCGAGCGACTATGTGGATGAACTGAAACGGCGCGCCGAACTCATCGCGGAGCATGCGGTTTTCAGTGAGGATGGCGACGCCGTACCCATCGCGGGCACGATAGCGACAGTGTTTGCCATCAACGGCAACGGCGCGGTCACAAAGTCCGACGCCAACCTTGTCGGCGACAACTACTGGGGAATAGCGAGCGTACTGAGTCGCTGAGCGGGCTCAGATATCGGTGCGATACATCTGTTGCCGGTAGCGGTGCAGCTCGTCGGCCGAGAATCCGGGGAGCTCGGCCGGGGAATCGACCGGGTCGGATTCCAGGCTTGCGGCCGACTCGTCGACATTCTCCGAATTGTCGACCGCGAGCGGCGCACTGAGATCACCGTTGTGCTGCTGCTCTGCCAGGCTGGGCTGCCGCGCCCTCGCTTCATCGAAGATTCGCCTCAGCATGATATCCACGCGCGGGCCGGTCGGCCGGGTGGCCGTTTTCGTGGCCGGGTCAGCGGCCGTGTCTTCGAGATCGATATCTTCCGCCGCTGCTGTGCTGGCCGCGCCGTGTTCAACAACCTGGAGCGGGAGCGTGTAGTTGTCCGCAATGGACATGGACGGGGCGTCAAGCGGCTGGTCGCAACGCGCATCGGTACCGGTTGCGGAGATCGCGGGCTGCGCCCAGGCGCCGAGCGTGAGCACGGCTACTGTGCTCAGAAGTCTCGGTGCCACTCTGAATCGTGGTGTCTGTTTGCTTGTCAAGATCACCTCCGGTTAATCGGCCGCCGGGTGTTATAGCCGAGTATAACACCTGACGGACGGGACGCAAATCGTGCGGTCAGCCCCGGTTCTGGGCCGTCTGCGCCGGCGCTCGCTGCATTTCCCGCATTTCGGCGAGGTCTGTCGCAATACCCGCTGCCTGGTCGAGGATCACGTCCGGCAGATCCTCTTCGTCGAGGTCCTCGAGGCTCTCCAGCGGCTCCAGATCCAGCGCTGCGCGGCGTTCGTTCTCACGTGCGAGTTCGCGGGCCATTTCATCCTCGCGCTCGGTGAGTCGCTGCTCGTAATTCAGAGATACCGTCTTGCGCTGGCGTGCTTCTTCGGCGTCGCGCGTGCGGTCCACCAGGTACTGGAAATTCGGATCGGTCTTGGCTCTTTCCATCTGGCTGGCCGTGAGTGACTCGATCGTGCTGTCGAGCGGCTCGCCGGCACGGAATCGTGTTGTCTGGATCGTATCCCAGGGGAGGGCACTGTCCCGAACGCTCTCGCCAAATTGCTCGGTGTCGATCAGAGAGGGCAGCGTAATGTCGGGATCCACGCCCCGGTGCTGCGTGCTTTCGCCGGTAACGCGGTAATACTTGCCTATGGTCAGCGTCAACTGGCCGTAACCCGGTCCCGCCTCCGGCTTGAGGTACTGATCCAGCGAATACAGATTCTGCACCGTGCCCTTGCCGAAGGTCTGCTGGCCGATGATAACGCCGCGTGCGTAGTCCTGGATCGCGGCCGCAAAAATCTCCGAGGCTGAAGCGCTGAAGCGGTCGACCAGCACGGTCAACGGTCCGTTATACGCCACGCGAGCGACCGGGTCCGGATCGTCGAGACGGCTGATCCGCCCGCTCGAATTGCGCAGCTGCACCACGGGTCCGTTGTCGATGAAGAGGCCGGACAGCGCCGTGGCTTCCGTCAGGTGGCCGCCGCCATTACCTCGCAGGTCCAGGACCAGCCCGTCGATGCCCTGTTCCTCGAGTTCGCCGATCAGGCGCTTCACGTCTCGCGTCGTGCTCGTGTAGTCCTTGTCGCCGCTGCTCATTGCACGGTAGTCGCGGTAGAAGCTCGGAACTTCGATGACACCGATACGCCACTCGCGACCGTCGCGCGGCACCGTGACGATGTCGCTCTTCGCCGCCTGTTCCTCGAGTTTTACCTGGTCCCGCGTCAGCGCGATGATCTTCTCGCCGCTACCCGGCAGGGCACCGGCGGGAATGATCTGCAGACGGACCACGGTACTCGCCGGTCCCCGAATAAGATCAACCACGTCGTCCAGGCGCCAGCCAATGACGTCCACGATCTCTCCCTCGGGCCCCTGTGCGACGCCGGTTATGCGGTCCTTGGGCTTGAGCTTTCCGTCGATGGCGGCCGGACCACCCGGAATGATATTCACGATCTGTACGTAGTCTTCGTCGAGCTGCAGCGAGGCGCCGATGCCGAAGTACGACAGGCTCATCTGAATTCGGTATTCCTCCGAGTTCCGCGGCGACAGGTAGCTGGAATGGGGATCGAGCGTGTGCGCGAACGCGTTCATAAAGGTCTCGAACACGTCGTCCGCCTTTACCTGGTCGATACGCTTGAGGTAACGCTTGTAGCGCTTGCGCAGCAGTTCCTGCGACTCTTCCCACGGCTTGTCGGCCAATTCGAGGCGCAGTACATCATTCTTGACGCGCTTGCGCCAGATTTCGTCCAGCTCAGCCTCGGACTTGGCCCAGGGTTCCTCCGAACGGTCGAACTGGTACTCCTCGGTGACGGTGAAGTCCGGCTCCGATTCGAGCTGGGAAAGCGCGAAGTCGAGGCGCTCGCGGACACGCGTCTGGTAGACGCTGAACAACTCGAACACGGGATCCAGCGGCTTGCTCCGGACAATGTCGTCGAGCTGGTAGCGGTAATTCTCGAAAAACTCGATATCGCTCTCGAGCAGATACATGCGGTTGCCATCCAGCGATTCAATGTAGCGGTCCATGACACGCGACGACAATTCGTCGTCTACGGAGATGTGCGAATAGTGTGACTTTTGTATGAACTCGGTGACCAGTTCTCCAACGCTCTCGTGCCGGGGATCCGGACGCAGCCCGTCGTCATCCATCGGTGTGGTCGCCATCAGCGGCAGAGCCATGAAGCCCAGCAGCGCGCCGGCGATCCAGCGGGCGCGACGGTTGTTATATCTGTTCAAGGCAATCTCCATAAATTTCGGCTGACATTGTTTCACAGCAGCTCTGTGGGCTAGGCTAGATGTCCGCGGCCCTTCGATCAAGGGCGTATTTGGCATAAAATCTCGCTCAGGGCGATTTTTGGTCCGCTCCGGAAAGATCTGCATGCGTCCTCTCACAATGATTACCGGCATTCTGTTCGGTTCCTGCGCGGCGATCACCGTCAGCCTCGGGCTGGTGCTGATCGTGTTCCTGCTGCTCGGCGACGAGCACCCGCGTCTCCAGCATGAATTCCGGCCACTGGTGAGCAGTATGCTGATCTTTCTCGGTATGACCGCGATTTCGGCCGCGAGTTTCTATTCAATGCTGATCAGCCACCGGGCGAGGTTCGTGGCGCAGGGGCTCATGTGGCTGGGCCTTCTGGGCACGGCCTGGTATTACTGGCCCTGATCCGGGTTACCGCAGCAGGTGAATGCTGTGCCGGGCCTTCCCGGCGCGTTCCTTGCGCTTGCGGCGGCGCATGCGCGACTGCAGTTCCGTCCGGCGATTTTCGAGCCAGTCATCGCGGCTGACCCGCGTGTTTTGCCCGGCATCGCGGCGCATACGCGCGCGGTAGTCGCAGAAGTCCTGGTATGCCTCGATCTCGTGCTTCAGTTCCCGGCAGATCAGTTCGATCATTATGGCGTCGTCAAGATAGCCCAGGCCGGGAATACTGTCCGGGATGAGGTCTTCCGGTTCGGCGAAATAGGCGAGGGCATTGAGGACGCGATCGGCCTCTGCCCGCGGCAGGCGCCACTCGATGTCTTTCAGCATGTGGATGAGCAATCGCAGCTTCTGCAGTCGTTCGGCGACAAAAGCAGGAGCGCCGTCGGGCCCGATACGGGTCAGCAAGTCTTCCGCAGTTGCGACGATGTCCTCGGGCGCTATGCGGGCCGCGGTGGTGCGGGCCTGCTGCATGATCAGCCTGAAATGCCTGAGATCGTTATCGTCGAGTTCGAAAGTAACCCGCAGCCCCATTCATTCGCTCCACGCATGCTGACGCAGCGCAGCCTAACACGACGATAGCCAGGTGCAATATCGGGCCTAATCAGTCTCGGAAGCGCGTATCCCAGTGTCGGGAACGGTCGAACTCGCCCGAGTTGTAGGGATCGATGCCCATGGGCTCAACGGGATCGAGCGGCGTGTCGTCGAACAGCTTGAGCATCTCCCGGGCACCCGTGTCGTCAACGGCGTCGCCATTGCTGACCAGCACGTTCTTGCCGGGACCGACATTCTCGATGCGGCCCTTGAAGCCAGCGTGGAGTTCCGGGCTGTCCGCTTGCTGCCGGGAGGCCGGTGACGGGATATCCCGGGCGTGCAGCGAAGCATGCACGGAAACGCGCCGCCGCTGCTGTTTCGGTTGCCCGGTATCAGCCGCAGTGTCGCCTTTGAACAAGTTGATCAATTGCTTGATCATTTTCGGATTCCAGTTTGCCAATACAGCCCCGCTGATCACTATAAGGCGTAACGCCCGACGCGGTGAGCGCTGTTGACATAAACCCCGCCAGGAGTAGCTGGAATCCGGACTTCGGTGCCGGAAGTGTGAGCTGGATCACAATCCGGGCGAGGTGAACCTACCCGGTTTGCGCTTTGGGGCTCCGGCCCAGGTATCGCCAGCCCAGCGCGACCAGGCGCAGGGTCTGCCAGCCGAGATAGGGGAACAGCACGAGAAACCAGGCCGCGGCATCCCCGGAACGGATTCGGCCGCTCAGCGAGGAATAAAAGTGGCTGAAGCTGCCACCGCCATAGTCACCGAAGATCGCCTGGCCGACGAAAAAAATGGCGACCGGCAGCAGTACCAGCCCGATAAACAGGAAGCCCACCAGGAGGGTCGCTTCCCGGGTGATTGCCTTGCGCACGCTGAATTGCCGCTTTGTCACGGGGAGGTCCATCATTCACGAGAATGTATCGTTGCCCAGCCCCCGCAGCAGGTCAACCCCCGGGGGCCGCAGCGGATGACGATCAGCCGGAATCGGCTTCGGTGATTTCCTGTCGCTCCCGCGGACGCTTCCGGCGCCGCAGGACGAGCACGCCCAGATGCAGGCAGGCAGCCGAGAACAGCAGGTAGTGCGGGAGCACCCACAGCCAGTTGCTGATGTAGAGTGTGGCAAGGAAGGCCGCGAAGCCCGCCACCAGGTAAAAATAGGGCAGTGAGTCGTAGAGTGCCTTGGGCAACCAGATTTTGCGGGATACCAGGGAACCTGCGTCGCGGGTGACTTCCTGCGTATCGGTCAGATTACCCGACTTGATTCCCGCGTTGCTCAGCATCGATACGATTCCTGTCCCTGGATCTGAATCAAAGCCTACGCCCAAGCGCCGCGGTTGTCCGTGATTGCGCTCACATATCGTTGCGGGAGAAACGATCAGGCCGGTCAGGGGTCGCGTTTCGGCCGTTCCTCGTAGCGGAACTTCGCATCACCGATCGCGACGACGTCGCCATTGCTAAGGAAATGCTCGGTGATACGATTTGAGTTGACATAAACGCCGTTCTTGCTGCCCCAGTCGATGACCCGGGTTACATCGCCTTCCGTCATTAACACCGCGTGCCTGCGGCTGATGTGCGGTGCCTGGAGCTGTATATCGTTTTGCTGTGTTCGCCCGATCGTCAGGCGCTTCTTGAACAGCGGGAAACGCAGTTCCTGGTCGTCGATCTTGCCGATCAGCATGCGGGTCATCCGGTCCCGATCAGCGGCCGCAGGTACTTCCGGCGTTTCCAGTCGTGCCGACATGCGTACGTCGAGCTCTTCAATGGCGGCCTCGAGTTCCCGGATCGAATCGTCCTGGCGGACCTTGCCGGATATCTGTTCCAGCAATTCGGCGATGGCTTCGTTCTTGGTCGCGAGTTCGACGTCGTAGTCGCAGTTGGCCTTCCGTAGCCGCTCCAGTTCGGCCTCGAGCTGGCTGATTCTCATCTGGTTCTGCTGTTCGCTCGACGTGAGCATACGCTCGAGCTCGTTCTTGAATCCGCGTGTGTCCACCAGCTCCGAAGTTAGTTGCTCGTTGATCAGTTCCTGCTGGGCCACCGTATCTGAGGCTTCCGTCAGCTCGAAGCGGACGGTGCGGAGTTCCTGTTCATGCTCTGCGTGGCTCTTCGCGAGGCGGTCGGAAACGTCGTCGTAGGCCTTCTTTGCCCCGCGGAGTGCCGACGTCAGGGCGTCAATCTGCTTGTTTGCTTCCTCGACGGCCCTGGCGAGGTTACGAGTCTGCGCTTCCCGAGCCTTTACTTCCGTTTCCAGGCCGATGCGTCTTGATCGCAACCGCTCGACGTCGAACTGCAGTCGATCGATGGTCTCGGTCTTGATGCGGAGATCCGCCTTGAGGTCCTGGATAACCGCGTCGCGGTTGCGAATAGGTGCAACGTCCGGGTCGAACTGCATGGCCTCGAAATCGAGGTCGATAGCCGGCTCCGGGTCCTGTCCCGTCGCCGGCCCTCGCAAGGTCGGCGATTCGAGTTCCGCGGTTTGCTCCTGGTCGCCCGAGACTAATTTTTTTAGTTTGTTATTGTCATTAGCCATACCCCCTTATTATCACGAGGATGCAGTGCCCGGTGCAAGCCGGGAAGACAGCATTACGTTAAGTGGGGTTCAGTCGCACGGTACGGTGCGGCCGTCCGCCCACGCGCGCAGCGCACTGATCTTTTCATGCATCACGGTCGAGAGAGGCTTCGTCTGCTCGATTTCGCGCTGTATATGCGCAGACGTGAGCGGTTCCCTCGTCGCGTGCGCGGCATACAGCGCCGATACGACAGCCTGTTCAATCTCGGCGCCGGAAAAACCCTGCATGGCATCGGCCAGCGACTCGACGTCGAAGTCGCCCAGTCTTTGCCCGCGATTGGTCAGGTGAATGGCCAGAATGGTCGAGCGGACGCCTGCGTCGGGGAGGTCGACAAAAAAGATCTCGTCGAAACGGCCCTTGCGTACGAGTTCGGGCGGCAGCGCGGATATGTCATTCGCTGTCGCTACAACGAACACCGCTGATTTCCTCTCCGCCATCCAGGTCAGAAACGTTCCCAGTACCCGTTGCGTCGTGCCGGTTTCTCCGCCCCGGCCGGCGATCCCTTTCTCGATCTCATCGATCCACAGCACGCAGGGCGCCATCACGTCCGCTGTCTCGAGAGATTCGCGCAGCTTGCGCTCCGTTTCACCGTGATACTTGTCGTACAAGGTGCCAAAGTCGAGCCGGAGCAAAGGCGCGCTGAAGATGCCTGCGGTGGCTTTCGCGGCGAGACTCTTGCCGCAACCCTGTACGCCGATCAGCAGGATGCCTTTGGGGGGATCGAGATGCGCGGCGTCCTGGTCGCCACGGAACGGCGCTTTTCGCTGGCTGAGCCAGGTTTTCAGGCGCTTGAGTCCGCCGACGTCACTGAAGCGCGCCGTGTCGTATTCGAATTGCAGGGCACCGCCGTGATTCAACAGCTCGTATTTCGCCTGCATCACGCCCGGAAGGTCGCTGCGGGTGATGGCCCCATCGACCTGGATTGCATTGCGAGCGAGTCGTTCCGTGTCGGCGTAGGTGAGGCCGGCGAGATTCCGCACGAGCAACTCGTAGGCCTTCGGGTCTACCTGGACCTGGGCACCTGCGTTCTCGTTCGAATAATCCCTGGCAACCGATTCGATAATCGCCTGGCGCTCGGCCGTGCCCGGAAGTGCTATATCGACGCGGGCGCTGAAGGCCTCGAGTTCGTGGGGCAGCTCGACCTGGTGACTGATCAGTATCAGCTGACGGGGCACGTCAGGATAGTGAATGCAGATATCCTTGATCAGGCGAATGTGCACCGGATCGCCGAGGAACGGATGGAAGTCGAGCAGAACGTAAATGCCGGGTTTCGCGACCGCGCGGATGTGTTTCAGCACATCCGCAGGCTGCGAGTTCATCAGCTGCGGGGCCAGGTCGATGTCCAGCCGCTGCAGGCCGTCGGTAATCGTCCAGCGAAACAGCGGCGTGTAATCGCTCGTTGACGACCGAATGCCGATGTCCTGCAACATGCGCAACACGCGCCGCTCGTCGCGCGTTTCCATCACGATCAGCGGCGTGCGTGATCGCAAGATGATTTCGAGGTCCTGGCGTCGATCCATCCCGATAAGCAGGTCGGCAGTTACGGTTGTGTCATCTTACGGCAACCCGGCAACTTGTCGCTGTGGAGCGCGTCGGGGTTTTCACCAATAAGGCCACGTACCAGGCGATCGAGTGCGTCGACGTCGAGTCTGCCATGTTCGGCCACGATAGCGGTAACAAGATCGTCGAGATTCCTGTTGCCGTCGGTTTTGCGGCGCATTTCCCGATCGAGTTCGAGGAATACGCTGACGCCCTTCGCTGTAGTTGCCCCGGACGAAGGGCCGCCGCAAAGCGTATCGGATGTGCGCGCCCATTCCTGCTGAGCCTGGCGCGCCCTGTCGTATCGAGAGCGCGAGATAGTGCCGCTGCGACGTAGCAGTTCCAGGCTGTAGTGCTCGGCGAGTCCCTCGACGATCCAGTCGTGCGCACGGTCGGTCTCGAAGTCCAGGGCGATGTGCATGATCTCATGGAGCAATGTACTGGTGCCGTTCTCGCTGAGCAGCGGCCGGTCGGCATGGATGTACAGCGAGTAAGGTGCGGACAGTCCCCCGCGCCACATGGGCCGGCCGGCGCTCACTATCGTGATGCGCGGCGGCAAATCGGTCACGATTCGCGCGAGTTCGGGCAATGTCCAGTTCAGCAGGGCAAGGATATCCAGCCGACGCACTCCGTTGTCGACAGGACCCGCAACAGTGACATGGACCCCGGCGATATCGTCACGACGCACGCCGAGATCGCCCATGACGATCCAGCCTTTCGGTTGTTTGAATCGGCGCTTACCGCGTTGCACGACGAACAGGCCTTCCTCTTCTTCCGCGTACTGGGTGACTACCGACCAGTCGGCGGGCAGGTTGAACGCGAGTCGGGTAACGCTGCGCGCGCCCCTGGCAGAGCGTGTCGCGGCGCCGGGAATGATGTCCTCGGCGCGAAACAGTCCCCAGTCTTCGTCCAGCCACGCGTCGTGGCCTTTGCTGTTGCGCTGATGCGGAACGGCGACTTGCCAGCGCAGCTTGCCGCCTTTTGCGGGCGGCACCCAGTGAAGTCTGTCGCCGTCGCGACGGATTTCGCCGTCGCCCGCGAAATCGCTGAAGCGCGGACTCGGGGCCCTGAAACGTACTTCGTGTAGCAGGTTGGCACTCTGCCGTAATTCGAGTTCAACCGTGGCGCTCGCGCGGGACGGCTGCGGTGTGACACGGTAGATGAGTCCGTACTCGGGTGGCGTCCCGCTCTCCGCTGTATCCGCGCTCGGCCCGCCGCACGCCATGACGGGGGCTGCGAGGAGTGCGAATACAATGCGCCGGAGGGATGCCAGCGGAATACCCGCCGCGCGCCAGCGGCGATTGTGGCATCTTGAGAAACAGTTCATTCGATCGAAGGCCCTCTCGGCGTATCCTTTGTTACGTAGCCGCACAGAGTTGCAACCATGATAGCGGACTCGAATCGTCTCTTTCGCAATGCCGTGTTCGCGGCCATCCTGGCGTCGTGCCTGGCTGGCTGTACAGGGACGGCCGTAGTGGAGACGAAGCCGGCCGCAGTATCCGTTGCCAAACAGGCGCCCGCAAGTGTCCCGGAGCGGGCTGCCGTGATCGCGGTTCAACAGGTCGGGGCGGCTTATCGTTATGGCGGGGCCTCGCCGGCGGGTTTCGACTGCAGCGGGCTCGTGCAGTATTCCTTCCGCCAAGCCGGCATGACAGTCCCGAGGACGACCGGCCAGCTTTGGAACTCGGCAGGGAAGGTGCCTTTCGACGAATTGCGCGCCGGTGACCTGTTGTTCTTTCGTTTCGACGGCAAGATGTCACACGTCGGAATCTACGTGGGTGAGCAACAATTCGTTCATGCACCGTCAAGCGGCAAGAGGGTGTCGATCGACTCGCTGGATGCCGAGTACTACCGACGAGCGCTCATACGCGGAGGACGCTTGCACTAGGTACGGGTGTCGCGCTGCGGCGCGTCAGACCTCGGGTTCGTCGACGATGAAGGTGCGCAGCTGATCGGCCAGCCCCTTGCAGGCTGCAGCCCGGGCGCGGGCGATCAGCGGAATAGGCACGACCAGCGCGGGCAGGAAAGAGGTACCGCTGACATCCGCCGTCACTGATCCCGCTGAATCCAGGCCCTTGAGGTCCCATACCGCCGCGTTGTAATCCGCGTCGTTCTGCCACCAGGCGAACCCGAAGCAGCCACCGCCGCCCGGTCCGGCCGCGCAGGACAGGCTGCCGCCGCCGGCAACACGGTCGGTATCGCCGTCGAGCCAGACGATATAACGCACTTTTTGCTCGGCGATGGTTTCTGCAACGCCCGGGCGTTGCATCAGTTTGGGCAGGCCCTTGGTCTCCGCCGGGGCGGTTCTCGGTTCGAACCAGGGGAACAGCGAGTCGATGAACTGCTTGTGCGGAATGACCCGTAAGCCTTTCGAGCCGCGCGCCAGCGCGTCTTCGACACAAGTGATGTACTTGTCTTCGGTTTCATTGCCGAGATGGTAGCTCTTGGCAAGTATCACGATCGATTCGCCGGCTTCGATGCCGGTAATGCCCTCGCGCGCATCCTCCACGCGCGATGTGATACAGCCGCTTAGCGCCAGTGCCAGCAATCCGGCCGTCACTGTCCTGCCTGCGCTGATGTTGGCCTCAGTCATTAGTGCTTCCCTCCGGTGCGCTTTCCCGCGTGTCGTCTTCGTCGGAGCCCATCGACAATACCGCCGGCCCCGCGACCGGACCCGGCGGCGGCAATGTTACTTCGCGGCGTTTCGGTAGCTGGCTCTTCTTCGGCTGGACAGCCTCCTCGGCGGGTGCCGCCTCGCTGCCTGTGCCGGACGACCTGCCCGACGCCAGGGTGGCGGCGGGACGGTCTTTCAGGGCGACGATCGCCGTGGACTTGTCCAGGTTCATTATCATGAGCGCCGCTGCGTCACGCATGGCGAGTATAGCGGCGCGTTTCAGAGGTTCATCGCCGGTAAGCCCGAATTGCTCGCTCTTGCCGTAGGCGCTGAGGGGCCAGTTGGCATACATGTCGCCTGCACTGTCATAGATCTTGAGCCGGTAGCGGATCCAGACGGCGTAGGACTCCGTCTTGCTCTGGCTGGGAACCGAAAATTCGAAAGCGTCGATGCTGGGTTCGATGAGCGCGTCTATCGGCAGGGCGCTGGCGTCGTCGTCCGGACCCAGAATCGTTACGTCATCGAACATGAATTCGAAGAGCTGGGAAAACAGCGCGGCATTTGACCGGCCAAGATCAATACGCCATTTCTCCCGGCCGAGGACTTCATCCTCATGCACGTAGTGTTCGAATTCCGAGGGGATGCGCAGCGCAATGGACAAGGGCATCGGATTGATCAGCGGGGCAGGGATCGTGACCGGGTCGAGCGTTACATTCGAGCCGCAGCCCGACATGAGCACTGCGGACAGTACTCCACCGATGAGGCTGCGCAATTTCGCTCTCAATTCAAAGTATCCCGCTGCAGTCCAGGCGCGCGAACACTTTATCAGAGTCGCAACGCGGTCCAGAGTTCCCTTTATTGCCGCTGATTCCAGACGCTTTCTACTGTAGTGCGGAGCGGTGGCATGTGCAATGGGGGCGGGCTTCACGGTAAGTCGATTCGCAGGTATAAGGGTCCTGCGCGAAACTTCCCTGGACCCGGTAAGCGGAAACATGGCCAGACCCAAAATTCTTGTTTTTCAGCATGTTCCCTACGAGCCGCTGGGCACGCTGGATCCGCTGCTGAAGGAGTCGGGGTTTCGAATCCGCTACGTCAATTTCGGCCGCGACCCCCACCAGCGGCCGTCGCTGGACAAATACGAGGCGCTCATCGTACTGGGCGGCCCGATGAACGCGCACCAGATCGATACCTATCCGAACCTCGCCACCGAGGTCAACGTCATCCGGGAGGCGGTGGATTCCGGCATGTCCGTCCTCGGCATCTGCCTTGGTGCACAACTGCTCGCTAAAGCGCTTGGCGGCCGCGTAGCGAGAAACGAAGACCGGGAAATCGGCTGGTGCGAGGTCGAACTGACTGAGGCGGGCTGCTCGGATCCGGTGATCTCGAGCTTTGCCGCAACGCAATCGGTGTTTCAGTGGCATGAAGACGGCATCTGCCTGCCCGACGGCGCAGTGCACCTGGCCACGTCGCCGGCCAGCCCCGTCCAGGCGTTCCGCTACGGCGAGCATGCCTACGGTTTCCAGTTCCACCTGGAAGTCGACGCATCACTGGTCGAACGCTGGCTGACGGTGCCGGACAATCAGCCGATGCTTGCCGAGGAAGCCGGGCGCGTCGATCCGCAACGGATACGTGAACAGACGTCGCGCCGCATCGGCGCTTTACAGGAGCTCAGCCGCGCGACGTTTTCACGCTGGATCGATCGATTCGACATCGCACCGCGGCGCAGGCCACTGCCGTCTCGCTGACCGGTCAATACGGTCGCCACTCCAGCGGCTGTTCCTGCATCAACGCCAGCTGTTCGCGCAGCGCGAGCACGTGATCTTCCCAGTAGCGGTGCGAGTCGAACCATGGGAAGGCATGCTTGAAGGCGGGATCATCCCAGCGGCGCGCAAGCCAGGCCGCATAATGCATGATGCGCAGGCTGCGCAGGGCTTCGACGAGATGCAGCTCGCGGGCGTCAAAGTCGCGAAATTGCGTGTATCCGTCGAGCAGGGCGCTGAGCTGCGGAAGCTGCTCTGCCCGGTCTCCGGAGAGGAACATCCACAGGTCCTGTACGGCCGGGCCGCTGCGCGTGTCATCGAAGTCGACGATGTGCAGTTGTTCGCCGGCAACCAGCACGTTGCCGGGATGAAAGTCGCCATGAATGCGGAGTTGCGTTGCGTCGCCGGTACGATCGAACGAGGCCTCGACACCATCGATGACGTTTTGCGCTACGCTCTCATAGGCCGGCAGGAGTTCCGCCGGAATGAAGTCGTGCTCGAGCAGGTACTCCATCGAATCGATCGCGTAGCTGTCGATGTCGATTCCCGGCCGGTGCCGGAACCGACCCGTTGCACCGACGAGATGTATCCGCGCGACGAAGCGGCCCAGCTGCTCGAGCAATTCGAAATTATCCAGGTCGGGGGCGCGTCCACCCCGGCAGGGGTACACCGCCACGCGAAAGTCGCCGACCTTGTGCAGGGTAGTGCCGTGAATGACCATTGGTGCAACGACCGGAATCTCCTGTTCCCGGAGTTCCGCGGTGAAACCGTGTTCCTCGAGTATCGCCGCATCGGACCAGCGGTTGGGGCGGTAGAATTTCGCGACGACGGCATCGTCGTCGTCAATGCCGACCTGGTAGACGCGGTTTTCGTAGCTGTTGAGGGCGAGGAGGCGTCCGTTGCAGCGGAAGCCAAGGTCTTCCAGCGCTTCGAGGAAGTCCTGGGGCTGTAGCTCGGCGTAGGCGAGGGACGAGTTATCGCGGTTCATTCGGCTGATGATACGCTACGGCGCAGTCGTTCGAGGGACATACCATGCCGCAGACAATACCCACGGTAACCACGCACGTGCGAAACGCCTGCGCCTTGCTGCTTGTCGTGCTGCTGAGTGCCGCGTGCTCGATGGCGGCGGACGATCTCGATCGTGCCGCGCTGGAAGCGGACATACTGGAATGGCGGGAAAACCGCCGTGCTTCCCTGATGGCACCCACCGGGTTCCTCAGCCTCGCAGGCCTGTTCTGGCTCGATAAGGAAATAACGACGTTCGGTTCGGCGCCGGACAACGATCTCGTGTTCCCGCCAGCGGCGGATCCGTACATTGGCCGTTTCCGGCTGACCATCGACGGCGTGATGATGGAACCGCGGGCGGGCGCGACCGTGTTTTCAGGTGACGAACGGGTGGCTGAGACGCTGATCGCCGATGACACGACGGAGAGCCCGGTAATGATCACGCACGGATCACTGGCGTGGACCGTCATCAAGCGTGACGGCCGCTACGCTGTGCGGCTCCGGGATTTCGAGCATCCGGCGCTCACGTCGTTTCCGCCGCTGCCGTATTTTCCGATCGATCTCTCGTGGCGGGTCGAAGGCACGCTCGAGCGCTACGCCGAGCCGAAGCGGGTTGCGGCCAGCACGGTGATCGAGGGTCTCGGCTGGAACCCCGAGTCACCGGGCGTCGCCGTGTTCGAGAAGGACGGCAAGACGCATCGGCTCGAAGCATACGCCTCCGGCGAACGCTTGTTCTTCGTGTTCGGGGATCGAACCAATGGCCGGGAAACCTATCCGGCGGGCCGCTTCCTGTACAGTGCCGCGCCGGGCGAGGACGGACGCATCGTACTCGACTTCAATCGCGCCTACAGCCCGCCCTGTGCATTCAATGATTTTTCAACCTGCCCGGTAGCGTCGCCGCGAAATCGACTGCCGATACGAATACCGGCCGGCGAGCTTTACAGCCGCGATGCGTACGTGGGCAGCACGGCGTCTCACTAGTCACGGATCTCGAAACGGAGTCCGGCGTTCGCACGCAGTCGTGCAAGGAGCGGCGCCGCCATCGCCGAGGCCGGCGTCAGAACACCGCCGACTGAATCGAGATCGTCCAGCGCCAGGCATACCGCGCTTTCCGCCAGCATCTTGCTCGTGGAGCCATAGCCCGGATCTCGATCTCCCGTGATGCGGCTACGGATGTGGCGGCCGTCGGGGAGTTTGCCGAATTGCTGGAGGTTGAAGAATCCGTGACGCCGGGCGTTGGCGTCCGGACCGGTGCCGGGCTTCGGCAGCACGAAGCGCTCGAGCAGGCTCCGGCTCCACTCGAACGAAGCTAGACCGACGAGGCCAGCCAGGCCCGCGGTAATCATCGCTGACCGGATCCAGCCACCCGGGCCACGGCCGGTGCGGATGGCTTCGTGGTAGCGAAATTCGGCCCCCCACGGGTAGCCGAGCAGGGCGTGGCTGCGGCGCACGACGCGCGTATTGACGGCAGCCATGATGAACGGTGCGGTCCAGCTTTGTGTCTCGGCATCGAAGCGAATGCCGCGCTGGTCACCGCGGTCCGGGCCGCGTTGCTCGCCCTCGGGATTCAGGCTGTAGGGGCGGGCCAGCACGGATGCAACCTCGCGGTCGGCCCGTGCTTCGCGCATCAGGTTCATCATGCTGGCCATGGTGCCGCCGCTTGCGCCGCCTTTCATGGCCTTGACCAGCAGCACGATCGAGTCACAGTACGCGCCGTAACGCTGGTTGGCCTCGTTCTGCAGGAACCAGGCGCCGATATCCATCGGGATCGAATCGAAGCCGCAGCAGTGAACGATGCGAGCGCCACTTCGCCGCGCCGTGTCGTTATGCGCGTCAATCATGCGCCGGATCCACTGCACCTCGCCTGCGAGATCGCAATAGTGCGTGCCGCTCTCCGCGCAGGCCGCGACGACTTCCGACCCGTAACGCGCGTAAGGTCCGACGGTCGTGAGCACGACGCGGGCACGCTCCGCGAGTTGCCGCATCGAGGCTGCATCGAGTGTGTCGGCGACGATAAGTGGCAGCGATTGCGCCCGCGAGCCGAGCGCTTCGCGCAGCGTCGCGAGCTTTTGTTCATTGCGGCCCGCAGCCGCCCATCGGAGGCCATCACCAACCCCGTAGCGATCGATGAGATACTCCGCCACCAGCGCGCCGGTAAACCCCGTTGCGCCGAGGACGATGACGTCGAATTCCCGCGGCGCCGCTTTCATACGTCTCTGGTCCGGACCATCAGCGCCACTTCTTTGCGTCCATCGTCCAGTATTTGCGTGCCGACCCTGCGAAATCCGTAGTCTTCGTGAAACCGCATGGACGATTCGTTGGGAGGCACGATATTCACCTCGCAGGTGAGCACGCCGACGCAAGGCGGCAGGCCCGCTTCGAAGTTGCGATACAGGCGCTTCGCGAGCCCGAGCCGGCGGGCGTCCGTGGCGATCGCGATGCGATCGATGTAGCCGAAGTCGTCGTAATTGTCGCAGAACCAGCGGTAATTCGGGCTTGCGTAGGTCGTACCAGGCCGCATGCCGATCAGAAAACCCGCAAACTGCTCGTTACGCGTGGCCACTGTGAAACAGGCGGCATTCGCTGCAAACCAGCGCATCTGTTCGAGATCAACGCTGTTGACGGCAGGCACCGCGGCTTCGTTCAGACGCAGCACGGCCTCGAGGTCGGCGTCCTCGACCGTGCGCAATTCAATGAGCGGTTCCCGTTCGGCATTTGTCATGGTTTTGAGTATACTGAGGCCCAGGCGGCATTCGATCCAGTCGACGCAATAGAGACCGCCAAACCTCGCTACTTTACTCTGCCCGGTGCCGTTCACAGCGCCGGCCAGCTGTTGTCCGGCTGAATTCTGGCTCAACCAGGAAGATCAGTATGTTGAAGATTGTTCAATCACGGTATTTGTTACTGCTCGCGGCCTGCGCCCTTGCAGTGTCTGCTTGCGGTAAATCCGACGAGGAGAAGAAGCCCGCATCGCCCCTGACCGACACGGCCGGCTTGCTGCGCTACGTTCCGGCTGACACACCGTATGTGTTCGGCACACTGGCGCCGCTGCCCGATGAATTCATGGACCGGGTCGAGCCGAGACTCGACCGGCTGCTTGGCGCCTACTCCAGAATGCTCGGAGCCGCGGTTTCCGATGGGCTTGCAGAAAGCGAAGGCGATAGCAAAGAAGCGGAAAAGATAGTGTCTGTTGTCCAGGAGCTGAGGTCGTTGATGTCGCTCGAGGGTCTGCGAGAGGCCGGGGTGACGCGCGAGTCCACGTTCATTGTGTATGGCAACGGTCTGCTGCCGGTAGCGCGGGTTGCACTGAGCGACGGGAGCCTGTTCGATGACGCTCTAACCCGCATCGAGGCAAAAGCCGGCGAGCAATTGCCTGTTGCAGAAATCGATGGCATGCCGTACCGCTTCGTCGAGGAGGAAGGGAATCGCCTCATCATTGCCACCGCCGGTGATCAGCTCGTGCTGACCGTCCTCCCCGATAACCTCGACGAGGACGCGCTTGCCCGCTTGCTGGGCCTGAAACTGCCGGAGACGAACATTGCGCAGACTGGCGAGTTGCTCGACATAGCGAAAGAATATGGCTACATGCACGAGTATGTCGGACTCGTGGACACTGTGCGCCTGGCAGATACTTTTATCGAAGAGCCCAGGGGATTGGACGCGCTGCTGCTGGACATGGCGGGCTACGATGCGGGCGCGTTGACCGACGCATGCAAGAGCGAATTCCGCTCCCTGGCGACAATCGCGCCGCGCATCGTGACGGGCTACCGGGAAGTCTCGGCGGAGAAGATCCGGTCAGTTGCCGTCGTTGAGCTGCGAGACGATGTTGCGTCTGAAGTCACCGCGTTCGTGTCTCCGGTTCCCGGGCTGGGCAGGACGTACGAGGGCCTGTTCTCTTTCGGGATGAGCCTCAATGTCCAGGCGATTCGCGCATTTTCCGACAGCCGCGTTGCATCGCTGCGGGAGAATCCATGGGAGTGCGAACACCTGGTCGATTTGCAGGACGGGTTATTTGCGGCGCACGAGCAGGCGCAGGCGCAACCGGTGCCGCCCGTGGTTTACGATTTTCACGGGTTCCTGGCCATCGTCGACGAGCTGAAGGGATTCGACCCGAGCAAGAAACAGCCTCCCGAATCGATCGACGCCAGCTTCCTGCTTGCGATCGATAATGCGCAGGGACTTGTTATGTTGGGCCAGGCATTCATCCCGCAGCTGGCCGAGCTGAGCATCGAGCCGGACGGCAAGGCGCACGCGTTCGAGCTGCCGGATATGGGATCCGGTGCGGAGAAGGCCTGGGTCGCGCTTGAGGAGGCGGCAATCGCGTTATCGGTCAGCGAAGATGGCGAGACGGCGCTGCCGGCGCTGCTGGCGGCTGAGGGCGTTACGCCACCGCCTTTCCTGAGCCTGGGCCTCGATGGTGAGCAATACTACAAGTTGATCGGCGATGCGATGCGCGCGAGCGACGACGAAGAGATGTCGGAGGAAATGCGCGCGGCCGTGTCCGACGTTCTCGCGGTGGCGGCGGAATTCTACGAGCGCCTGCAGGTTGACGTAACATTCACCGAACGTGGTATCGAGATCGACTCGGATATGACGCTGGCCGATTAAATGCAATGATGATCAACGAAGAGAGGATTTGACGTGCTTAGATCGATAACCGCATTAACACTATTGGCCCTCGCGTTCGGCGCCGTCGCCGACGAAACGGACCTGGGGGCCGTAACCAGTCTCAAGGTTGACCTGGGGCAGGTCGTCGAACTGGGGACCGTGTCGTCGGTCGACGGCATTACGTCGGCCGGACAGCCTGACGAAGCGGCACTCGAGGTGTTCGCGGATGCCGGGTACGCCACGGTCATCGACCTGCGGGGTGAGGGAGAGAATCGCGGCATGGATGAAGCGGCGGTGGTCGAGGACCTCGGACTGCATTACGTGACCTTGCCCATCGAGGGCACAGAAGCCGTTTCCTTCGAAAACGCGCGCAAGCTCGACGAGTTGCTGCAACAGTACCCGGGCCCGGTGCTCGTCCACTGTGGTAGCGGTAACCGGGTCGGAGCATTGCTCGCATTGCGGGCGAGCCTCGCTGGTGCCGACGACGAGACTGCATTGGCGCGCGGCCGCGAAGGCGGGCTTACCAGCCTCGACAGGGTCGTTCGCGAGCGTCTCACCGAGGACGACGAGCAGTAACGCATGCGGCTGCGGGCCGACTTCGGCGAGCGGGCCGCGGTGACACCGGATCAGTACGATTGGGTGCCGTCACCGGCCCCGGGCGTCGAGCGCATGATGCTCGACCGGGTTGGCGACGAACTCGCGCGCGCCACCTCCATCGTCCGTTATGCGCCGGGCAGTCGTTTCCCGGCGCATGAGCACGGCGGCGGCGAGGAGATACTGGTGCTCGACGGCGAGTTCGGCGATGAGCACGGGGTCTACCCGGCGGGCTATTACCTGCGTAACCCGCCAGGGACTCGCCACAGCCCCCGAATCGGCAGCGACGGGGCGACGATATTCGTCAAACTTCATCAGTTTGCCACCGATGACGCGGCGCAACTCGCGACCGATACAGGCAGAGGAGGCTGGACCCCCGGCCGCATCGATGGTGTCGAGATACAGGCTTTACATCGCCACCGCGGGGAAAACGTGTTCCTGATGCGTTGGGCGCCCGACACCGCCTGTCCGGAACATGCGCATGTCGGTGGCGAGGAAATCCTCGTCCTGGACGGCGCCGTTCACGACGAGGACGGGCATTACCCGAAAGGCAGCTGGGTACGTTACCCGGACGGCAGCCGACACGCCCCTTACACCTTGGCTGAAGGGGCGTTGTTGTTCGTGAAGGAAGGCCACCTGCCGTCCGGAGATCTGCCTCAGTAGACGTCCTCCACGGTGTTGTAGACGTTGAACTTGCCGGTCGGCGTAATCACCTCGGGCCCCTTGATGACGTGCTTGAGTTTGCGCGTCTTGTCGTCGACCACGACGATGGCCGATTCCTCTTCCTGCCCGCTCCAGACCGAGAACCAGACTTCGTCCCCCGCCTTGTTGAACTCGGGCTGCACCACCCGTTTCGGGCCAGGGCCGAGATCGGCCCACTCGGCGATTGGCAGGACTTCGTAGCCGGCATCCAGATTGTCGATGTTGAAAACGGCGACGCTCTGGCTGATGGCTTCTTCCGGGTTAAGGGGAGAATCCACCCACAGGTTCTTCGACGCCGGATGTGACTTCACGAACAGCGAGCCGCCGCCCTGGCCGTGCAGTACGCGCACGACCTTCCAGGCGTGCTCGGGATTTCCCTCGGGATCCGTGCCCAGGAAAGTCACCTTGTCGTTGCCGAGTGCGCTCGTAATCCACACCGGGCCAAACTCGGGATCGTCGATATTGGCGCCGCGTCCGGGATGGGGAATCTTGTCCACGTCAACGAGCGCCACCAATTCACGCTCTCGCGAGTCGACGACAGCAATCTTGTCGGACTGGTTCGCGGCTGTCAGGAAATACCGCTTGCTGCGATCCCATCCGCCGTCATGCAGGAACCTCGCGGCACCAATGTCGGTAACGGTGAGGTTGTCAATGTCGCTGTAGTCCACCAGCAGGATGTGGCCGGTCTCCTTGACGTTGACGATGAACTCGGGGTTTTCGTGCGAAGCCACGATCGCGGCGACGCGCGGTTCCGGGTGATATTCCTGTGTATCGACCGTCATGCCACGAGTCGACACCACCTTGAGGGGTTCCAGTGTGTCGCCATCCATGATGACGTACTGTGGCGGCCAGTAAGCGCCGGCGATCGCATACTTGTCTTCGTAGCCTTTGTACTTCGAGGTTTCGACGGACCGGGCTTCGAGCCCGACCTTCAGCTCGGCCACGATTCTCGGCGGATTCATCCACAGGTCGATCATGTCCACTTTCGCGTCGCGGCCTATCGTGTATACGTACCGGCCGGACGCGGACAGCCTCGAAATATGCACGGCGTAGCCCGTCTTCAGCACGCTGACGATTTCCTTGGTGTCGCCGTCGATGATTGCGACCTGCCCGCTGTCGCGCAGCGTCACTGAGAAGAAATTGTCGATATTGCGTTCGTGTTGGGGCCTCTCCGGACGATCTTCGGGCGCAACCAGGACCTTCCAAGTGGCCTTCATGTCATCGAGACCGAATTCGGGCGGGGAGGGCGGTTCCTGTTTCAGAAAGCGGGCCATGACGTCTACCTGCTCGGGGCTGAGTTCTCCGGAGGTGCCCCAGTTCGGCATGCCTGCGGGCGAGCCGTAGGTGATCAACGCCTTGAGGTACTCGGTGCCGCGCTCACGGGTGATGTCAGGCGTCAGCGGTTTGCCTGTCGCTCCTTTGCGGAGCACGCCGTGACAACCGGCGCAGCGCTCGAAATAAAGCTGCGTCGCGCTCGCGAACTGCTCGTCAGTCAGCGGTGGGCCTTCCTTGCTCTGCAACTGGCGCGTTTCATCGGCCGGAATGGGTGAGGGGGCTCCGCGGTAACGCAGTTCGCCTTCCGTGGCGCCGGCGTGCCGCTGCCCTTCGGCACGGTCTTCGCGGCCGAGTTTCTTCCGCAGCGAGGCGACTTCCGACGGTGTTACCGCCGCATACGCGTTGCCCCAGGAATTGAACACGTAGGTCAATGCCGCGGCGAGATCCTCGTCTTTCAGGTGTCCCATGCTCGGCATGACTCCGTCGTATTCCTGCCCGTTGACGGTGATCGGGCCTGACAGGCCGAACAGCGCGACGGCCAGCACGTCCTCGCGATCACCCTGCAGGAAATCCGAATCCGCAAGCGGCGGGAATGCGCCAGGCAGGCCCTTGCCGCCGGGCTGATGGCAGGCCCCGCAATTGGCCTCGTAGATGCCCTTACCGGTCGCCATGAGTTCGTCAAGCGAACCGGCAGCGGTCTCTGCGGCGTGAACCCCGGTGGTCTCGGTCTGGTCTTCGGCCTGAGAACAGGCCACGATCAGCAATGACCCGGCAAGGGCGGCGGCCACGGGCCTGAACAGCTTTGCAAATCTCATTGTCTTGGTGCTCCTGAGTTGGTTGTGCGCGTGATCCGCTACCAGGTCATATCGATGCCCACGGAGAAACTGCGGCCCGGATGCGACAGGTAGGGAATCACGGGGTCGTCGGGTGCCAGACCGCGCACGTCGGTCCACGCCCAGTAGGTTTTGTCGGTGAGGTTGATTGCGCCGGCCCGCAGGGTCACTGCAGACGCGGGCTTGAAAGCGAGATACAGGTCGAAAACGGCATATCCCGGCGCTTCGAAAAGCTCGCCGCCGGCCTCATCTCGCGCGCTCCGTTTGTCCGTGAACGTGCCGCGCAGCGATGCTCGGAGACGGCTCCCCGGGGTCTGCCAGCTGATGCTTGCCACGGCCTGCGGTGGCCCCACCGAGTCAAGCGGCTGGCCGGTGTCGAGATTCTCGCTGCGCGCAATGAACAGTCCGCCTTGCAGGGTCACGCCTTCGCCGACGAACGTCATGTCCCAGTCTGCGCCGGCCTCCAGCCCCTCGATGACGGCGCTGGCGATATTCTGCGATTGAAACAGGATGCGGCCGCTTTCGGGGTCCGGGCCCAGGCGCACTTTGGACTCGATGAAGTCCGTATATTCGGTGCGAAAAATGGAGAGATAGGCGCTGCCGCTCGTGCCGCGCCAGCGGGCGCCAATATCCAGGCCATCCGATCGTTCTGAGCGGAGCTGCGGATTCGGCACGGCGCGTACGTTGAACAGTGGCAGCTCCAGGCTGATGTTTGCGTCCTCGTAGGGCGGTGCGCGAAAGCCGCGCGAATACTGCAGGTAGATTTCCGACGTCGGACTCAGCTGGTAGATAAGGCCGACTTTCGGTGACATCTCAAATTCCGAGATCGATACGGGTTTTGCGAACGGGTAGTCTTCGGCATACATGGGGTCCACGCTCGGTCTCATTTCGTAGTGGTCTGCTCGCAGAGCCGTCGTTATCGACCATCGGCCCAGTGCGATGGTGTCCTCGACAAATGCTCCCCATTCATCGGTTTCACTGATCGGGAAGTCCCGCAGCGGAAAGGCCTCGCCCAGCAGGACCTTGGTCTGCTCGCCATCCTCGAGACCGGTTTCGAGACCGTCTCGATACTCCTCCGTTTTGCGATACCTGTACCCGAGTCCGTAGTTCAGGCGATGGCTGATCTGCCCGGTGAAGAGGGTCTTCTGCAGGTTGGCCTCGAGGCCGACGGCGTTTTGCCTGAACGAGAACAGCCGCTCGATGGTGACCGGCCGAGCTGCGAGGGTGCGCTCGTCGAAGGTTCGCTGATCGAAATCGGAGGCCTGGTACCACGCCCTGACCAGGCCACCGTCTGCGAGGCGGCTGTCGGCCACGAAGCCGTACTCGAGGGACACGATATCCGTGTCGTGCTTATCGTCGCCGATGAGTGCCGTCGTGCTGCGAAAGCGGCCGCTGCCCAGCGTTGACAATGCATCGGAGTGCACGTCGCTCTCCTTGTGGTACAGCGTTGCCCGCCAGCCGTTACCGCGGTCGTCGTCGGCGACAAGCCTGATCAGTGCAGAGCGATTCCTGAAATCGCGCCTGTCGAGGTCGGTATCCGCCGCGTTTCCGGCAGCCTCATGCCCATCGGCCGCCGAGAGGCCGGCGAGCAAAGCCAGCGAGTCGGAGGAGACTGCATGCATCGCCGTTCCGGTCAGGCTGGAATCGTCCTCGCTCCAGTTCGATACCAGCCTGCCGCCGTGGCCGCTCGAGCGGGCCAGGAGGCGTGGATCGATCGTATTCATCGCGACGACACCACCAATCGCGGAGCTGCCGTACAGTGCCGATGCCGGCCCATGCAGGACCTCGATGCGGTTAACGAATCCGGCATTCACCAGGTCGCGGGTCGCGTTGGAAAAACTGCCGACGGCGAACTGATCACTGACTGGAATCCCATCCAAAAGAATCGCGACGCGGTTGCCGGCGATGCCGCGAATATTGATGCTTTCGGCACCGAACCGGGAACGGTCCGATTCGTAATCGATGCCGGGCGCATAACGAAATACGTCGGCGATGGAATTGGCGAGTTCGAAACGAAAATCGTCGTCGTCAAAGACGCTGACATTGGCTGTAATTTCCCGTCGTTTGCGCGCGTGCTTGTTGGCAACGACAATGACTTCATCGACGGTCGCTGCGTTCGTCAGCGTGTCGCCGGCAGCCGGGGCGGCCGAAAGCAGTGGCGTAATGGCAGCCAGCACCAGGACAAACAGAGTCGGGGCGGGCGGCTCGTGGCGCGGCATTCCAATGACCTCGTTGCGGGCTGCTTCGGAAACAAGGCCAACGGTAGGGGCCCGGCAGGCAAACCGCCTTGACCCAGGTCAAGGACGAGAGCCGGATGACGGCTAAACTGTCGAAACCTGGTCGAAGAAATCGACCCCCGGAGGCAGGTGCAGATATGCAGAGTAGCCCGGTGCTAAACTCGCATACCATGGACAGGAATTCGTCCCTCTACGAATCGGTTCGCGGTCATTACCTGTTTTCCGGCCTCGACGAGCAGGACTTTGAGCGGCTCGCGGCGGAAATGAAGGTAAGGGAACTGGACCAGGGCGAGGTTCTGTTTCACCGTGGGGATCCTGCCGACAGCTTTTACTACGTCGACACGGGCCTGATCGAGCTGAGCCTGATCTCCGCGACCGGCGACAAGAAGACCCTGGAGGTCGTCAACCCGGGGAGAATATTCGGTGAAGCCGTGACGTTCATGCAGGAGGTCAGATTCCCGGTCACGGCCGAGGGGCTGCAGAAATCAGAGCTGTGCGTGATTCCCAATCAGGCCTTCCTGGGTATGCTCCGCGTGAATCGGGATGCCTGCATGCGGCTGCTTGCGGATCTTTCCCGGCACCTGCACGCACGCGTTCGGGAAATCGAGAACCTCTCCATCCAGAATGCCCGGCATCGGCTCTCGAGCTACATAATGGACCACATTTCCGATGCACGCGATGGCGACCAGGCGACGGCACGACTGGAATTACCGCGTCATGTCATCGCGTCGCGGTTGTCGATCAAGCCCGAGACGCTGTCGCGGTTGCTGCGCAGTCTCGCGGACGAGGGGATCATCTCGATCGAGGATCGCGTCGTATTCATACACAGCCTTGCCCGCCTGCGGCCGTACGACTAACGCGGGCGACTCAGGAATCCCCCTGCGTGCCCCACCAAGCCGACAGGCGTTCGGTCAGGATGCGCGCGGGTATGCCCTCGTAGTGCGAAACGTCGTTCAACAGGCGCAGTCGCGCGTGGACGTCGCCCATGAAGTCGAGGATGCTGAGGCCCGCCGGACTTTGATCCAGCCTGTCCCGATAACCCCGTACGTCGAAACCCAGCAGGCTCGAGATCAGGATACGGTTGACGCCCTTGTGCGCGACGACCAGGACGTTCCTGTGCCGATTGTCCTCGACGATACGGCGCATCACCGGCAATGCGCGATTCAGCACGTTGACACCGGATTCGCCATGGCGCGGCCCGATGGTGAACGGGTCTTCCTGCCACGCCGCGTACTCATCGGCAAACCCGGCTTCGATTTCCGAGCGACGGAGTCCCTCCCAGTGCCCGTAATCGATCTCGCGCAGGTCCGGTTCGTGCACAGGCGTCAGGTCGTGCGGGGTTGCAAGTATGGATGCCGTTTCAACGGTTCGGTCGAGCGGGCTGCAGTAGACGGCATGCAGCGCCTCGTTCTCGAGACGCTGCGCAAGGCTCGTGATCTGTCGGCGACCGTCTTCGGAAAGGCTTACATTGGACGACCCGGCAAAGCGATCTTCGGCGGTCAGGGTCGTGGCACCGTGGCGGACAAGGAAGATTCGGGTCGGCATGGTCGCGGGACACTGGGGGCTGGTCTTCTTCGATCACCAGTATATCGACAATTGTGTGGACATGGTGGGAATGGCTTTTCTTCCCAGCCACCGTCCGCCAACAAGAAAACCGCCTGACGGCGGTTTTCCTGGTGTTGGTGGAGGTGGTGGGAATCGAACCCACGTCCGCAAGCCCTACGCTACGAGCTCTACATGCTTATTCCGTCTTTAATCTTACTGCAGGCTACCCGACGGGCAGGGAAAACCCACAGCCAGTTCAGGAAAGATTTAACGGATTGGGCCCCGAACATGCCCGCACCGCGGTCCTGTGTCGGTGACTCCCGTGATCCGGACGCACAGGCACGATCCGGGCGGAAGGCTTAGAGCTGGTTTTTAAGCAGCTAAAGCGTAGTTGTCGTCGTTGGCAACTATAAGTTTTACAGTTGGATTTACGAGGTACTCTGTCCCTCGGCATGCACTCGGAGTTTCGCGACCCGCGTCGAAGCCAGGTCACCCCCGTATCGTCCTAGTGTATGGGCAAACGCAGGATTTACAACGCGTCAGGCCACAAATTCTCAATCCAGTAAAATTCGAAAAAACATTAATTAAATATTATAAAATACTGAACTTATTAATGTTTTAGGATTCTCTCTTTTTGCCGGGCCCAGTCCCGATCCTTGTTGGCGGCGCGTTTGTCGTGTTGCTTCTTGCCGCGCGCGAGGGCGACCTCGAGCTTTACGCGGCCTTTGCGCCAGTGCAGGTCGAGCGGTACGAGCGCGTAGCCCTTGCGTTCGACGGCCCCGATCAGGCGGTCCAGTTCGCCCCGGTGCAGCAGCAGTTTCCTGCTCCGGGTCGGATCCGCCTGGACGTGCGTCGAGGCGGACAGGAGCGGTGAGAAATGCGCGCCGACCAGGTATGCCTCGCCGTTCATGATCGTCACGTAACTCTCGGTGAGCTGCGCACGGCCGTCCCGCAGGCTCTTGACCTCCCAGCCCTCGAGCGACAGGCCAGCCTCGACACGGTCCTCTATGAAGTAGTCGTGCCGGGCCTTGCGGTTCGCGGCGATGATGTTGCTGTTGTCCGGCTTCTTCTTGCTCATGGTTTTGCTCCAGCCGGAAGGCGGCCGGGTGCGGGATTATACGTAATTCTGGGGCGTTGACAGCCACGCAGGCACGTTACCCGTGAAAGCTGTCGTGTTGTCACCTTTTCGAAATTGTATGAGAATCCCGGCTTTCTACGCCCGGAGAGAGCGAGAATGCTGAGTAACGAGGCTGCCGAACCCGGCAAGCGCAAATCACTGCACGGGCACTGGTCATCACGAATGGCCTTCGTTCTGGCCGTAACCGGCTCGGCTGTCGGTCTGGGTAACGTGTGGAAATTCCCGTACGTCGCGGGGCAGAACGGCGGCGGCGCTTTTGTCATCGTTTACCTGCTTTGCGTCGTGCTGGTGGGCATGCCGGTGATGATGTCCGAGATCCTGATTGGCCGCCGTGGCCGCCGCAACCCGGTTGCAACGATGGCGCTGCTCGGCGAGGAGGAGGGGCACTCCAGGCGCTGGCAATGGGTCGGTGGCATGGGCGTGATTGCCGGCATCCTGATCCTGTCCTACTACAGTGTTATCGCGGGCTGGACGCTCGCCTACATTGTCAAGAGTGCCACGGGCGTATTCACCGGCGCGGACGCGGAGGTCGTCAGCGCGCAGTTCAGTGGTTTTGTCGGCGATTGGCGCGCCGTTGCCTTTTGTCACACCTTGTTCATGGCCCTGACTATTTTTGTTGTCATGCGAGGCGTCGAACGCGGACTCGAGCAGGCCGTCCGGTTCATGGTCCCTGCGCTGCTTTTGCTCATGGTCGTGCTGCTGGGTTACTCGCTGACGTCCGGCCATTTCGGCGAAGGCCTTGCCTTCATGTTCAGCCCCGACTTCAGCAAGCTGACGTGGGACAGCGTGCTGGCCGCCATGGGGCAGGCGTTCTTCACCTTGTCGATCGGTATGGGCGCCATCATGGCTTACGGTGCTTACCTGCCCGAGGAGACGTCCATCATTGGCGCGTCCGGGGCGGTGGTTACTGCCGATACCATGATTGCAATTCTTGCCGGTCTCGTGATCTTCCCGCTGGTTTTTGCAAACGGGCTCGATCCCGCGGACGGGCCGGGTCTCGTGTTCCAGACGCTGCCACTTGCCCTCGGGCAGATGCCGGGCGGGGCGTTTTTCTCGACCCTGTTCTTCATCCTGTTGTCGTTCGCGGCGTGGACGTCCGCGCTGGGCCTGATGGAACCGGCTGTCGCGTGGCTCGTGGAGCGCTTCAACAAAACGCGCGCACAGGCCGCCGTGATCATCGGCGGCTCGATCTGGCTGCTGGGTTTCGGAACGGTTCTGTCCTTCAACGTCCTGGCCGATGTCAGTTTCTACAAGGGCACGGTCTTCGACAATCTCGATCACCTCACCAACAACATCATGCTGCCGCTGGGTGGCTTGTTTATTGCCGTGTTTGCAGGCTGGATCATGTGCAGGAACTCGACGGCAGAAGAGCTCGGCGGCGTCGGATTGTTCTACAAGCTATGGCGGGTACTGGCACGTTTCGTGGTGCCGGTCGGTATCCTGTTTGTGTTTCTCAAGGCAGTCGGCCTGCTACCCGACCTGTCGTGACCCGCGGCCGAATCGGCAGGGCCTGACATCATGCGCAAGGTGAGCCGCAGCGCACTCGTTCCTTACTCGGCTGAGCAGATGTACGTCCTCGTCGAGGACGTCGAATCCTACCCGGAATTTCTGCCGTGGTGCGGTGGGGCGGTATTGCACTGGCGTGACGGCGACGTCCTCGAAGGCTCCGTCGAAATGCACATTGCAGGGCTGCGCCGCAGCTTCCGTACGCGTAACAGGATGCGCGAGTACGAGGCCATCGATATGGAGCTCGTCGAAGGTCCTTTCAGTCACCTGAGCGGCGGCTGGCACTTCAAAGCGCTCGACCACCTGGGAAGCAAGGTATCTCTGGACGTCGAGTTCGAGGTCAGGAGCCGCGCCACCAATCGGCTGCTGGGCCGTTACTTCGAGGAAATATGCAGTTCACTCGTGGACGCCTTCGTGCGGCGGGCCGGGGATGTCTACGGCGGCGGAGGAGCAGGAAATGGCTGATGGCCTGTCCGTCGAAGTTGCGCTTGCAACGCCGGAGCGGCAGGTGCTGCTGGCCGTGAACGTCGAAGACGGGGCGAGCATCGCGGACGTCATCGTTTGCTCGGGCATCCAATCGCACTTTCCCGAACTGGCGGTGGCTGATATGGCAGTGGGGATCTGGGGCAAGCCGGCATCGCGGGATAGCACGGTGAGCGCAGGGGATCGGGTCGAACTCTACCGGTCGCTCGAAATCGATCCTCGCGAAGCGCGCCGCCAGCGAGCGCGTGCCGAAAAGGGCTGAGGTTCAGAGGTCCTCGGCCAGCTCCCGGTTGCGCTGGATTTCCTCGACCGTTTCTCCGTCGAACAGAATCGTCACCCAGCGTTTCGCGGTGGCGTCCTTGCGGCCGATCTTGATGTAGTAGACGTATTCCCAGCGGTCCTGGTGGAACGGATCGGCGATCATCGGCGTGCCGAGCAGAAATCGTACCTGGTTACGCGTCATGCCGACTTCGACCTGATCGAGATCTTCTTCCTCGACGATGTTTCCCTGTGAGATGTTGGCGCGGTACACGCAACCCGCCGAGCCGACGAGGACTCCCAGCACGATGGCGAGGGCGACCGACTTGCTAAACGAAAAGCGCATTGACGATTGACCGGATCCCGGGTGTGGAAACAGCAGACGGTCGCGCTGCTAGAGCCGCGCTGCCATCTGCGTCATAATAGGCGCGCATCATACCTTCTTGCCAAACGCCGCGATAGGCGCTCGTCCTCAGGCTACCGGGAATACCGTTAATGGAGCAACGACACGAATTACGCAAGGCCGGCCTCAAGATCACGTTGCCGCGCCTCAAGATTCTCGAGATTCTCGAAAATGCCCCGAACCGGCACCCCAGTGCCGAGGACATTTACAAGGACCTTCTGGATTCGGGCGAGGAAATCGGCCTCGCGACGGTCTACCGCGTGCTGACGCAGTTCGAGGCGGCCGGCCTCGTTACGCGGCACAATTTTGAAGGTGGTCACTCGGTATTCGAACTCGACGACGGCGAACACCACGACCACATGGTCTGCGTCGAGACGGGGGAGGTCATCGAGTTTTTCAGCGAAGAAATAGAGCGGCTACAGCACGAGATCGCCGAAAAGCATGGCTTCGAGCTGCTGGACCACAGCCTTGTGCTTTACGTCAGGCGCGACGACAGCAGCGGCGACGACTGAACGGTAACTCCGGTCACGCGCGCTTTTGCGGCGCGCCGGCCAGCATCTCGGCTGCGTGCTCGCGGGTCTTGGCGGTAATCTCCACGCCGCCCAGCATTCGGGCCAGTTCATCGACGCGTTCCTCGCGGTCCAGAACGTGTGCGCCCGTCCGTGTCGCTTTGCCATCGGTAACCTTGCTGATGCGGATGTGGTGATCGGCGAGGCTGGCAACCTGCGGCAGGTGAGTAACGCACAGTACCTGCCTGTCCCGGGCAACCTCGGCGAGCCGTCGTCCCACCATCTCGGCGACGCCGCCGCCCACGCCACTGTCGACTTCGTCGAACACCATAGTCGGAATCGTGCTGCCGTCGCTCGCGATCACCTGGATCGATAGGCTCATGCGCGACAATTCACCGCCGGAGGCGACCCGGGACAGCGGCATCGCCGGCTGCCCGGGATTGGCGCTGATCAGGAACTCGATATCGTCAAGACCACTGGCACGTTCCGCACCCTCGGCGAGGCTGTCGAGTGCGATCTCGAACTTTCCACCCGGCATTCCGAGTCCGGCCATTGCATCGCTGACCGAGTCTGCAAACTTGTTCGCGGCGGCTTTGCGAAGCCGCGACAGTTCACCGGCGTACTCGCGGTACGAAGACTCCGCCTCCCGTGCCGCCTGTTCGAGTTCATGGCTGCGCGCTTCGGCGTGGGTGAGTTCGTCGAGTTCGGCCGCGAGCCGTGCCCTCAGCTCCGCCAGGTCACCCGGCTCGACCCGGTGCTTGCGCGCAATCGACTGCATGGAATCGAGCCGTTGCTCCACGGTGTTCTGCCGGCCCGGATCCATGTCGATCGAATCGCCGTAGCGGCGGAGTGAATCCGCTGCTTCGGCGACCTGTATAGCGGCGCTGTCGAGGAGCTCAACAACGGGCGCCAGCTCCTCGTCGAACCGGACCAGCTGCTGAAGGGCACGCTCAGCCGCGGCGAGCATGCCGGTTATGTTGCCGGCATCGCTGTCCGAGAGAATGTCCATGGCCGCCGCGACACCCTCGGCGAGGCGGCCGCTGTTCGCGAGGCGCTGCGCCTCCGCCTGCAGGTCCGGGTACTCGCCGGGCCTCGCGTCCAGTGATTCGAGTTCGCGCAGTTGAAACGTCAGCAGGTCGACGCGCGATTCGCGGTCCGCGTCGGCGCTTTGCAATGCCTCGAGCCGGTCGAGCAGGGATTTCCATTCGGCGAACGCGCCCCCGGTCTGCGCGCGGAGATCCTGCAGGCCGCCGTAGTGGTCCAGCAGGTCGCGCTGCACGGAGCGCCTGCCCAGCGACTGGTGAAAGTGCTGGCCGTGGATGTCGATGAGCATTTCGCCCAGCGTCTTCAATTGCTGCACGGGTACGGCATTGCCGTTGATGAACGCACGCGAGCGACCGTCGGCATTGATGACACGGCGCAGCAGGCACGCGTCGTCTTCATCGAGCGCCTGCTCTTCGAGCCAGGTGCGCGCCCGGGGCAGGCCGGATACGTCGAACTCGGCGCTGAACTCCGCACGCTTCGCCGCGCTGCGCACGAGTTTACCGCTGCCGCGTTCGCCGAGCACCAGGCCCAATGCGTCCACGAGGATGGATTTGCCAGCGCCGGTTTCGCCCGTCAGAACCGTCATTCCGGGTTCGAACTCGACCTCGATTCGGTCGACGATCGCGAAATCCCGCACCTGCAGCGTTACCAGCACCGTCACACGTCCTCGGTGGGCAGGTCCCGCTTGCGCGAATCGTGGCCCCAGTGCAGCTTGGAGCGGAGGATGCCGAAGAAGTCGTATCCCGGCGGGTGCAGCAGGGTCAGGCGTGTTTCGGACGCAAAAACCAGGAGCTTGTCCTGTGGCCGGATTTCGCCCATGGAGTGTCCGTCGGCCGTGATCTCAGCGCGCGTGTTTTCACGCTCGAGGAGACGCAGCTCGATGCCGAGGTCCGCGGGGAGCACGATCGGCCGGTCCGACAGCGTATGGGGCGCAACCGGCACAACAACCACGGCATCGAGGCGCGGCTCGATGATCGGTCCGCCACAGCTGAGGGAGTAGGCCGTCGATCCCGTCGGTGTTGCAATCACCAGGCCATCGCCGGCATGCGTATTCACATAGCGGCCGTCCATGCGTGTGACGAAGTCGAGCATGCGGCCGGTCTCGCGGCGCTGCAGGACAACGTCATTGAGGGCCAGGGCCGTCGAGTCGTCCGCATCCGGGCGCTCAAGTCGTGCTTCCAGGACGAGGCGCTTGTCGGTCGTATACTCGCCGGCCAGCACGTGCCCGACGCTATCCAGCATTTCCTCCGGCGTTACGTCGGCCAGAAAGCCGAGCCGGCCACGATTTATACCCAGCAACGGAATGTCACCACGCCGAGCAAGCTGCCCGGCATAGAGCATCGCGCCGTCTCCGCCGATGGCGATGATCAGGTCAGCGATATCCGACAGCTCCGGCTCGGGCAGACGCCGCGCCGCAATCCCGAGGGACATGTCCTCGGCAGCCAGCACCTCGACGCCGACCTGATCGAGGTATTCCGCGAGCGTGGTGATCGGCTCGGCCACGCGCGGGTCCTCGTGGCGCCCCAGGATCGCTACTCTCTTGAACTTTGTTGCCATCTTGCGTTCGCTTCCGCCAGTGCCGATCGAGGTGCCGTGTAAGGCGATTGTTGCAGACCCTTGACCGGCCGCCAAGCCGTTGCTAGCTTGTTTCGCTACCGTAACACAGCGGCGTTTTTCCGCTGTTTCCGTTTCTTGCAAATGACGGCAGAAGCAACCAGTTCCTTACCCAACGAACGCGCGAGTCACCTGCTGCGGGTGCTGATTCAGCGCTATATTCGCGAGGGCGAGCCTGTTGGCTCCAGGACGCTGTCGAAAGACTCGGGGCTCGACCTCAGCCCGGCGACGATTCGCAACGTAATGGCGGACCTCGAGGAAATGGGCCTCGTTGCAGCCCCGCATACCTCCGCAGGCCGAATTCCGACGGCGAAAGGTTATCGCCTGTTCGTGGACACCCTGGTCCGATATCGTCAGCCTCGCGGCAACGACCTGCGGCGCCTGCAGTCTCACCTGCAGACGAATGTCGATGATCCCGGCGCGCTGATCAGTTCCGTGTCGAACATGCTCTCCGACATCACGAGTCTTGCGGGGGTCGTCACGGTGCCGCGGGGCCAGCAGGCTACGCTGCGGCAAATCGAGTTCTTGCCGCTCTCGGACCATCGCGTGCTGGTTATACTGGTGTTCAATGATCGCGAGGTACAGAACCGGATCCTCCATCTGGAGCGGGATTATTCCGAATCGGAGCTGACCCAGGCGGCAAATTTCATCAATGAAAAATACGCCGGCATGGAGATGCAACAGGTTCGTGACCAGATAGTCTCCGATCTCGACGAGCTGCGTGATTCGATGAACCAGGCAATGCAGGACATCATCGTGGTGGCCCAGTCGGCAATGGAAGGCGCCACCAATCCCGGCGGCGAGTTCGTCCTGACCGGGGAGACGAAACTCATGGATTTCGCCGAACTGTCGGACATCGAGACGCTGCGCCGGCTGTTCGAGGCGTTTTCGAGGAAACGACTGATACTCGAGCTCATGGATCGCAGTATCGACGCCGAGGGAGTGCGCGTATTCATCGGCGAGGAATCGGGATTTCGGATCCTTGACGACTGCAGCGTGGTCACCGCGCCGTATCGCATTGGTGACGACACGATCGGCGTCCTTGGCGTGATTGGCCCCACCCGCATGGCCTACGACAGGGTCGTTCCGATCGTCGATATCACGGCTCGCTTGCTGGCCACGGCGCTCGGACAGCGCACCTGACGCCGGAATTCGTCAAAAAGTCGCCGCTTGAGCTTGATTTTTGGGGCCTGGCCCCCACACTCGCAACTTCCCTGTAACCGGCTGCGCGTTGTGTGCGGCCAGTAATGAGACGGAGTTGCATGCATGAGCGCGGAGCGCAAGCGATCTGAAGCGGACGCCCAGACCGCGGCTGAGGCCGGTGACACGCAATCGCCGGAGGCCGTTACCGAGGTCAGTGGTGACGCGGCGCTGGCAGAGGCACTGGCGAAGGCCGATGAAAACTGGAACCTCTACGTGCGCGCAGCCGCGGAACTCGAGAACGTGCGCAAGCGCGCCGCTCGTGACGTCGAGCATGCGCACAGATTCGCACTGGAGAATTTCGGCCGCGACGTGCTCGCCGTTGTGGACAGTCTTGAAATGGGCCTCGCAGCCGCCGACAACGCGGATGCAGAGGCGCTCCGTGAGGGTAGCGAGGCCACCTGCAAGCTGCTGAAGAAGACACTCGAGCGTTTCGGCATTGTAGAAGTAGACCCCGAGGGGGAACCGTTCGATCCGGAGCTGCACGAAGCCATGAGCATGATGCCGGCGCCGAACTCCGAGCCGGGATCCGTGGTCCAGGTCATCCAGAAAGGCTATGCACTGAACGGCCGGCTGCTGCGGCCGGCACGGGTCATCGTCGCGGCGGAGGCGCCGCAGGACGCGGGCGAAACCTGAGAACTCGCCGGCTCGCGGGCGCTTGAAACGCAAAGGCTCGCCCCCAATTCACAACCAGTTTCGGAAAACATCGAATTTTTGGAGTATCAGCATGGGTAAAGTAATCGGTATCGACCTTGGTACCACAAACTCCTGCGTTGCGGTCATGGAGGGCGGCACGCCCAAGGTGATCGAGAACAGCGAGGGCGATCGCACAACGCCGTCGATCGTTGCATTCAGCAAGGACGACCAGGTGCTCGTCGGGCAGTCGGCGAAGCGTCAGGCTGTAACCAACCCGAGTAACACCCTGTTCGCCGTCAAGCGCCTCATCGGCCGTCGCTTCGAGGACGAGGTCGTGCAGCGTGACATGGACATGGTGTCCTACAAGATTGTGAAGGCCGATAACGGCGACGCCTGGGTCGAGGCGAACGGCAAGAAGATGGCGCCGCCCGAGATTTCTGCACGCGTTCTGATGAAGATGAAAAAGACCGCGGAAGACTATCTCGGCGAGCCCGTGACCGAAGCCGTCGTGACCGTGCCCGCGTACTTCAACGACTCGCAGCGCCAGGCCACGAAGGACGCCGGCAAGATCGCCGGCCTTGAGGTCAAGCGCATTATCAACGAGCCGACCGCCGCCGCATTGGCCTACGGCATGGACAAGAAGCGCGGCGACAAGAAGATTGCCGTGTTTGATCTCGGTGGCGGAACCTTCGACGTATCCATTATCGAAATCGCCGAAGTAGACGGCGAGCACCAGTTCGAGGTGCTGTCCACCAATGGTGACACTTTCCTGGGCGGTGAAGATTTCGACCTGCGGGTAATCGACTACCTGAACAAGGAGTTCGAACGCGAGAGCGGCGTGGATATCAGCAAGGACCCGCTGGCGATGCAGCGTCTCAAAGAGGCTGCCGAGAAAGCCAAGATCGAGCTCAGCTCGCAGCAGCAGACCGAAGTCAACCTGCCTTACATCACTGCCGACGCAAGCGGCCCCAAGCACCTCAATATCAAGCTGACGCGTGCCAAGCTGGAGTCGCTCGTCGATGAACTCATCGAGCGCACCATGGGTCCCTGCAAGACCGCGCTGCAGGATGCGGGGCTCAAGGTCAACGAGATCGACGACGTGATCCTCGTTGGCGGACAGACCCGCATGCCCAAGGTGCAGGAAGCCGTGCAGAACTTCTTCGGCAAGGAACCCCGGAGAGACGTCAATCCTGACGAAGCGGTTGCACTGGGCGCGGCGATTCAGGGCGGCGTGCTGGCGGGCGACGTCAAGGACGTTCTCCTGCTCGACGTCACGCCGCTGTCGCTCGGAATCGAGACGCTCGGCGGCGTCATGACCAAGCTGATCGAGAAGAACACGACCATCCCCGCGAATGCGGAGCAGGTCTTCTCGACCGCCGACGACAACCAGACCGCCGTCACGATCCACGTGTTGCAGGGCGAGCGTGAGCGTGCCCTCGACAACAAATCGCTCGGCCGCTTCGATCTCACGGATATTCCACCGGCGCCACGCGGCATGCCGCAGATCGAGGTGACCTTCGACATCGATGCAAACGGCATTCTCAATGTCTCTGCCAAGGACAAGGCCACGGGCAAGAGCCAGAATATCGTTATCAAGGCTTCGAGCGGCCTGTCCGATGACGAAATCGACAATATGGTGAGGGACGCCGAGAGCCACGCCGAGGAAGATCGTAAATTCCGCGAACTCGTCGACGTGCGCAACCAGGCGGACGGCCTCATCCATGCGGCCGAAAAGACGCTCAAGGACCTGGGCGAAAAGGCCACCAGTGAAGAGCGTATGAACATCGAGAATGCCGTCTCCGATCTCAAGTCCGTGCTGGAAAAGGACGACAAGGAAGCCATCGAGACGAAAACGGCTGCGCTGGCCGAAGCGTCCGGTGCGCTGGCTCAGAAGCTCTATACGGAGCAGCAGGCGGAATCCACCGGAGATAGCGACGGCCAGGCGGAATCCGGCGACGACGTTGTCGACGCGGAATTCGAGGAAGTCGACAAGGACGATCAGTCCAAGTCGGCCTGAGAGGTCAGCTCGGATACCAGAAAATAACAAGGGCGCCCCGCTGCGGGCGCCCGTTCTTGAACTAGCATGGCAAAACGCGACTATTACGAGGTATTGGGGGTCTCGAAGTCGGCTTCGGCCGAGGAGATCAAGAAGGCGTATCGTCGACTTGCCATGAAACACCACCCGGATCGCAACAAGGACGATACGGGCTCGGGAGGCAAGTTCAAAGAGGCCAAGGAGGCGTACGAGGTTCTGCGCGACAGCGACAAGCGGGCCGCGTACGACCGATTCGGGCACGATGGCCTTCGCGGCGCCGGCATGGGCGGCCCCGGCGGATTCAGCGCCGAGGGATTCAGCGACATCTTTGGCGACGTGTTCGGCGACATCTTCGGTGGCGGCTCCCGCCGCGGCGGGGCGCAGGTCTTTCGCGGCGCCGATCTCGGTTACGAGCTCAGGCTCGATCTCGAACGCGCCGTCAGCGGCGATACCGTCACGATCGAGGTGCCATCGCAGGTCACCTGCGAGGTCTGCGACGGCAGTGGCGCGAAGAAGGGCACCGAACCCACGCAATGTTCGACCTGTGGCGGTGCCGGCCAGGTTCGCATGCAGCAGGGCTTTTTCTCGATCCAGCAGACCTGCCCGGCCTGCAAGGGTGCGGGCACCATGATTTCCGACCCCTGCGAGACCTGCCACGGTCGCGGTCGTGTGCGAAAAACCCGCACGCTGTCGGTCAAGGTTCCGGCGGGCGTTGACGATGGCGACCGGATTCGGCTCTCCGGAGAAGGTGAGGCCGGGCGCAACGGCGGCCCACCCGGCGACCTCTACGTAGAAATCCGCATCAATCCACACAAGATATTCGTGCGCGATGGCGCGGATCTTTCCTGTGAGGTGCCGATCAGTTTTTCGACGGCTGCCCTCGGGGGCGACGTGGAATTGCCCACACTCGAAGGCAATGTCTCATTGAAGGTGCCCGCCGGTACGCAGTCGGGCAAGGTGTTCAGGCTGCGCAACAAGGGCGTGATGACGGTTCGGGATCCTCGCAAGGGAGACCTGTTTGCCAGGGTCGCGGTCGAGACTCCCGTGAATCTGACGAACGAACAGAGAGAACTGCTGAGCAAGTTCGACGCAACGGTGCAGGCTGGCGGTGACAAGCATTCGCCGCGTGCGGACACCTGGTTCGATACCGTGAAGCGGTTCTTCGAGCGCATTGGCCACTAAACCGATCAGGCTGGGCATTGCCGGCGCGGGCCGCATGGGGCTCGCCATCATCAATGCCGTCAATGAGTTTGCCGATCTCGAGATAGGCAGCGTCTGGGTACGGGACCCCGATGCGGCCCGGGACATGGCGACGCCGTCCGGCGCGATTATCTCGAGCGACCTCGACCACGTGATCGAAGCCGCCGATGTTGTCATCGATTTCAGCTTGTTCGAAGCCACCGAGCAGGTTGCGCTCGCCGTCGCCCGTTACGGCAAGCCACTCGTGTGCGGCGTCAGCGGCCTGGCCGACGCCCAGATCAAGGCCCTCGGCGGTGCCGCGGAGCGTGTGCCGGTCGTCTATGACCGCAACATGAGCCAGGGGATCGCGGTGCTGCAGGAACTCGTCGCACGGGCGGCGCGCTCGCTGGGCGACGAATTCGCGATCGAGATTCACGAAACGCACCATATTCACAAGAAGGACGCGCCGTCGGGCACGGCGCTGAAGCTCGGCGAGTCGATTGCAGAAGCGCGCGATCAGGCCGGCGCCGATTCCGTCCACTACCAGTCCGAACGTCGCGGCGAAGTACCTGGCGATCACGAGGTCATATTCTCGTCGCCAACCGAGCGACTGGCCCTCAGTCACAGCGTAACCACGCGCAGCGTATTTGCCGAAGGGGCATTGCGCGCCGCGCGCTGGATAGTGAGGCGGCAGCCGGGGCTCTACGACATGCATGACGTGCTTTTTGGCGACGATACGGACTGAATCCGAAAAAAGCGCCCGTCCGGTCTGGCGCGGAGTGCCCCCGTTCAGTAAACTATGCCGGATCGCTGAGCGGTCAGCGAAGCCATGAGCGGGAGGCCTTGTCCTTCCGCTTTTGTACATCTGCGATTCGCGTCCCTCCGGGCGTGCCGACGATAGCTGCGCTGATCACCTGGCGATCTGGCTTGGGATTTTCCGTCGAGTTTCGCACCGAGGGCTACATTTGAGTACGCCGGCTGTACTGGCTCTGCAAGATGGCACCGTCTTCCATGGCACCTCCGTCGGTGCCGACGGCAAGACCATCGGTGAAGTCGTCTTCAATACTGCAATGACCGGCTACCAGGAGATCCTCACGGATCCGTCCTACTGCCGGCAGATCGTCACCCTCACGTACCCGCATATCGGCAATACCGGTACCAACGCCGAGGACATGGAGTCGGCGAAGGTACATGCATCGGGGCTGATCATCCGCGACCTGTCAATGGTGACCAGCAGCTGGCGCAACGAACGTTCGCTGGGCGAATTCCTGCGCCAGAGCGAGACGGTCGCCATCGCCGATATCGACACCCGCAAGCTGACCCGCATCATCCGTGAAAGGGGCGCTCAGTCGGGCTGCATCATGACCGGTGAAGTCTCTGACGAGACCGCAGTCGAGCATGCGAGGAAGTTCCCGGGCATCGCCGGCATGGACCTTGCGCAGTTCGTGACGACGGACGTGTCGTACCAGTGGAGCCAGGGCACCACCTTCGGACGCAAACCCCGCATCCTGAGCCGCCGGGTTGCGCCGTACCATGTCGTGGCTTACGACTTCGGTATCAAGCGCAATATCCTGCGTTTGCTGGCTGACCTGGACTGCCGGATGACCGTCGTGCCGGCGAAGACCAGCGCCGAGGAGGCGCTGGCGCTGGCGCCGAACGGTATATTCCTTTCCAACGGTCCGGGCGACCCGGAGCCGTGCGACTACGCGATCATCGCCATTAAGCGTTTCCTCGAAGAGAGAATCCCGGTGTTCGGTATTTGTCTCGGTCACCAGCTGCTGGCGCTCGCCGCGGGCGCGAAGACCGAGAAAATGAAGTTTGGCCATCACGGCGCCAATCACCCGGTGCAGGATCTCGCGACCGGGCGGGTGATGATCACCAGTCAAAACCACGGCTTTGCCGTCGACGAATCGAGTCTGCCGGACAACGTCGAGCCGACGCACCGGTCGCTGTTCGACGGCACTCTGCAGGGGATTGCCATATCGGGGCAGCCGGCGTTCAGCTTCCAGGGGCATCCCGAAGCCAGTCCGGGCCCGCATGATCTGCAGGCCCTGTTCGAGCGCTTTCTCGCCGATATGGAGGCCACGAAGCGCCGTTCGGTCAAGACGATGTTCTCGACGTGAAATTTATTAAAAACAGATATTTAATAAACCTTTATAAAGTATTATATCAAGAATGAGCTATGCCCAAACGCACTGATTTAGAAAGCGTTCTGATCATCGGCGCCGGACCGATCGTGATCGGCCAGGCGTGCGAATTCGACTACTCGGGCGCTCAGGCTTGCAAGGCGCTGCGCGAGGAGGGGTATCGCGTCATCCTCGTCAATTCCAACCCGGCGACGATCATGACCGATCCCGAGATGGCGGATGCGATCTATATCGAGCCGGTGCACTGGTCGGCGGTCGAGCGCATCATCGCCAAGGAACGTCCGGATGCCCTGTTACCGACGATGGGCGGCCAGACGGGCCTGAACTGCGCCCTCGACCTGGCGCGCGAGGGCGTGCTCGAAAAGTACGACGTCGAACTCATCGCCGCCTCCCGCGAAGCCATCGACATGGCGGAGGATCGCGACCTGTTCCGCCAGGCAATGCAGGAGATCGGGCTCGAGGTACCGAGGGCCGATATCGCGCATTCGCTCGACGAAGCGCTCGAGAAGCAGGTGGACATCGGCTTCCCGACCATCATCCGGCCGTCGTTCACGATGGGCGGCACCGGGGGTGGCATTGCTTACAACCGTGAGGAATTCGAGAGCATCGTCTCTCACGGCCTCGAAATGTCGCCGACCACGGAAGTCCTGCTGGAGGAATCCGTTATCGGCTGGAAAGAATTCGAAATGGAGGTGGTGCGGGACCGCAGTGACAACTGCATCATTGTCTGCTCCATCGAAAACCTCGATCCCATGGGCGTCCACACCGGCGATTCCATCACGGTCGCGCCGGCGCAAACCCTCACGGACAAGGAGTATCAGCGGCTCCGCGACGCGTCCATCGAGGTGCTGCGCAAGATAGGCGTGGATACCGGCGGCTCCAACGTGCAGTTCGCTGTAGATCCGGAGACCGGCCGCGTCCTGATCATCGAGATGAACCCGAGAGTATCGCGGTCGTCAGCTCTGGCGTCGAAGGCCACCGGTTTCCCGATCGCCAAGGTGGCCGCGAAGCTCGCGGTCGGTTACACGCTCGACGAACTCAGGAACGACATTACCGGCGGAGCCACGCCGGCTTCCTTCGAACCGTCGATCGATTACGTCGTTACCAAGATTCCGCGATTTACGTTCGAGAAGTTCCCCGGTACCAACGATCGGCTGACGACGCAAATGAAGTCGGTGGGCGAGGTGATGGCGATCGGACGCACGTTCCAGGAGTCCCTGCAAAAAGCCCTGCGCGGGCTCGAGATCGACATCTCGGGTTTGGATGAAATTGACGCCTCCATCACGACCGACGCCGAACGCGATCGCTTACGCCACGAGCTACGCATCCCGGGGGCAAACCGACTTCGCCATGTTGCCGATGCCCTTCGCAACGGCTTCCCTTTGGAAGAGATCGGCTCGATTTCCGGAATCGATCCCTGGTTCCTCGCACAGATCGAGGACCTGATTCGTGACGAGCAGGCGCTGCGAGGGACGGAGCTTTCGGCCCTGACGCAGGCATCGCTGCGCGCGCTGAAACGCAAGGGTTTCTCCGATGCGCGCATCGCGGCGCTGCTGGACGTCAAGGAACTCGCCGTGCGACGCCGGCGGCTGGAGCTCGGACTTCGACCTGTCTTCAAACGCGTGGATACCTGTGCAGCCGAGTTCGCCACCACGACGGCGTACATGTATTCGACGTACGAGGAAGAATGCGAGGCCGAGCCGACGGACGCAGCGAAGATCATGATTCTCGGCGGCGGCCCGAACCGTATTGGCCAGGGTATCGAGTTCGACTACTGTTGCGTGCATGCCGCGCTGGCGCTGCGCGAGTCGGGCTACGAGACCATCATGGTCAACTGCAACCCCGAAACGGTGTCGACGGATTACGACACGTCCGACCGCCTGTACTTCGAGTCTTTGACGTTCGAGGACGTCATGGAAATCATCGACACGGAGAAGCCGAAAGGCGTCATCGTCCAGTACGGCGGGCAGACGCCGCTGAAACTCGCGCGGCAGCTCGAGGCCGCCGGCGCGCCCATCATCGGGACGTCACCGGACTCGATCGACCTCGCTGAAGACCGCGAGCGTTTCCAGAAGCTCGTGCAGTCGCTGGACCTCAAGCAACCGCCGAACTGCACGGCCCGCAGCAAGGAAGAAGCGCTGCGCCTGGCGGCGGACGTGGGTTTCCCGCTGGTGGTCAGGCCGTCGTACGTCCTGGGCGGCAGGGCCATGGAGGTGGTGCACAGCGAGGAGGACCTCGCCGCCTACATGGATGCCGCGATCGGCGTGTCGAATGCGAGCCCGGTATTGCTCGACCGCTTCCTCGACCTGGCGACGGAAGTCGACGTGGACTGTGTGTGCGATGGCGAGCGCGTGCTGATCGGCGGAGTGATGGAGCATATCGAGCAGGCGGGCGTCCATTCCGGCGATTCCGGTTGCTCGCTGCCGCCGTTCAGCCTGTCGGAGGAACTGCAGAAAGAGTTGCACGAGCAGGTCGTCAAGCTTGCAAAGGGCCTGCACGTGGTCGGACTGATGAATACGCAGTTCGCGATCCAGAACAACGTCGTTTACCTCCTCGAGGTAAACCCGCGTGCATCACGTACGGTGCCGTTCGTGTCGAAAGCCATCGGCATCCCGCTCGCCAAGATCGCCGCCAAGGTCATGGTCGGCGAGTCGCTCGCGAAGCAGGGCTACGTTAACCAGCGCAAACCCGGGTATTTCTCGGTAAAAGAGGCGGTTTTCCCGTTCATCAAGTTCCCTGGCGCCGATCCGATTCTCGGCCCGGAAATGAAATCGACCGGCGAAGTCATGGGCGTTGGGCGATCGTTCGGAGAGGCCTATGCGAAGGCTCAGCTGGCATCGGGCGTGGTCCTGCCGCGGCAAGGTGCGGCACTGCTGAGCGTCCGCGATCGCGACAAGGAAGGGGCGGTGCAGCTTGCGAAGATTCTCGAGGCACGGGGCTTCGATCTCGTGGCGACGCACGGAACGGCCCGGCACCTGGCGGCGGCTGGTGTATCATGCCGCAGAGCGAACAAGGTTCGCGAGGGACGGCCGCATATTGTCGACATGATAAAGAACGGTGAGATCGATCTCATCGTCAATACAACCGAAGGCAAGCAGGCAATCAACGAGTCACATTCAATTCGCGCAGAAGCCGTGCGCAAGGCCGTAACGTATTACACGACGATAGGGGCGGCGATTGCGACATGCACCGCGATCGAGCATCTCGACGACAGTGACGTTAACCGCCTGCAGGACTTGCATAACGAGGTAGTTGCATGAACAAGGTACCGGTAACGGTCAAGGGGCACGAGTTACTCAAGGAAGAGCTGAAACGGCTCAAGTCGATCGAGCGCCCGAACGTGATCAGGGCCATCGCGGAAGCGCGTGCGCACGGCGACCTGAAAGAAAACGCCGAATATCATGCGGCCAAAGAGCAACAGGGTTTTATCGAGGGCCGCATAAAAGAAATCGAGGGCAAGCTTTCGCACCTGCAGGTCATCGACGTTACCGAGGTTGACGCCCGCGGCAAGGTGATTTTCGGCTCGACGGTGGAACTCGTGGACGAGTCGACCGGCAAAGAGATCGAGTACCGGATCGTGGGCGAGGACGAGGCGGACATCGGCGCGGGGATGATTTCCTATACGTCGCCGATCGCGCGAGCCCTTATCGGTCAGAACGAAGGCGACGTCATTACGTTTGCCGCGCCCGACGGTGAGAAACAGTTTGAAATCATCGAGGTCCGCTATATCTAACGCGGCAGCTGGATACGTTTTTTCTTTTCCGGGTTCTCGCGAAACAGCAGGGCCACGTTGCCGATACGCTGCACGAGTTCCGCGTTGCCGGAATCGCAAAGCGCCATGATGATCTTGTCGCGTTCGCCCCGGTCGCCGACCTTGACGCGGACCTTGATGAGTTCGTGGTGTTCGAGCGAGCTCTCGAACTCGGCGCGCACCCCCTCGGTGAGGCCCGCATCGCCGATCATGACCACGGGCTTCAGGGCGTGCCCGAGGCCACGCAGGTATTTTTTCTGTGATTCGCTGAGCGTCATGGGCGCGGAGTGTAACAGCGGGCTGGCCGCGATTACACGCTGGCGTCCGGGATCCGTATGAGCAAGCCGAGACGAAGTTCGGGCAGCTGGCGTGAGCGGCAGGAGCGTGACCCGTTCGTCGTTCGCGCGCGCACCGAAGGCTGGCGGTCACGGGCCGTCTACAAGCTCGAGCAGATCGACAGGAAGGAAAAGCTGCTGAAGCCCGGCATGGTCGTGATCGACCTCGGCGCGGCGCCGGGCAGCTGGAGCCAGTACGTCACCGAGAAGCTGCAGGGGCGGGTGCGCATCGTCGCCCTCGACCTGCTCGAAATGGACGCTGTGCCGTCGGTGGAGTTCATCCAGGGCGATTTCCGCGAGGACGATGTCCTCGAAAAGCTGGACGCGGCGCTGGGCGAGGGGCGAGCGGACCTTGTAATCAGCGATATGGCGCCCAATATCAGCGGCAACAGGTCAGTCGACCAGCCCCGTTCGATGTATCTTGCGGAGCTGGCACTGGATTTGTGCGACCGGGCCCTGAAGCCGGGCGGCGATTTCGTCTGCAAACTCTTTCAGGGCGAGGGTTCCGACGCGTTCATCGTCGCTGCCAGGCAGCGCTTCGGGCGCGTCAGGGTCATGAAACCGGATGCTTCCAGGCCCGGCAGTCGTGAGGTGTATTTGGTAGCGAGAAACTATCAATTATAGTAGTGTTTAACTTAGAATCTGTCTAAGAATCCGATGTCCGGATTCGTTCCCGCGCGGTAACTGAATGTGAATGATCTGACCAAGAATATACTCGTCTTTATCGTCATCATTGTCGTCCTGCTGTCGGTCGTACAAGGGCTGTCGGGCGTCAGTGGCGGGCAGCCGCAGGCGCGGGATTACTCGGAATTTCTCGAGGAGGTCCGTAACGGCGAGGTAACTCTCGTGGAATTCGAGGGCCAGCGTATTCGCTTCGGGCAGCGCGAGCCACTGCCGTATTACACGATCAGCCCGGAGACCGACAACAGCCCGCTGATCGGCATGCTGGAAAAGAACGACGTCACGTTCTCGGCCTCCGAGCCGAAGCAGCAGAGCCTTATCGGTCAGCTTCTGATCAGTTCGTTCCCGATCCTGCTCCTGATCGGCGTCTGGATCTATTTCATGCGCCAGATGCAGGGTGGCGGCGGCGGACGCGGCGCGATGTCGTTCGGTAAGAGCAAAGCCCGGCTGCTCGGGGAAGACCAGGTCGGGATTACGTTTGCGGACGTCGCGGGCGTCGATGAAGCCAAGGCTGAAGTCGCCGAGATCGTCGAGTTTCTCAAGGACCCCAGCAAATTCCAGCGCCTGGGCGGCAAGATCCCGAAAGGCGTACTTATGGTGGGGCCGCCGGGCACGGGCAAGACCCTGCTCGCCAAGGCGATTGCCGGTGAGGCGAAAGTACCGTTCTTTACGATTTCCGGTTCGGACTTCGTCGAGATGTTCGTCGGCGTCGGCGCCTCGCGTGTTCGCGACATGTTCGACCAGGCGAAGAAGCAGGCGCCCTGCATTATTTTCATCGACGAACTGGATGCCGTCGGTCGTCATCGTGGCGCCGGGCTTGGCGGCGGACACGATGAGCGTGAGCAGACGCTAAACCAGATGCTCGTCGAAATGGACGGTTTCGAAGGCAGCGAAGGCATCATCGTCATCGCCGCGACCAACCGGCCGGACGTTCTCGACCCCGCGTTGCTGCGTCCCGGGCGCTTCGACCGCCAGGTCGTCGTGCCGCTGCCCGACGTACGCGGACGCGAACTCATCCTCAAGGTTCACATGCGCAAGGTGCCTCTGCATGACGACGTTAACCCGAGCATCATCGCCCGCGGCACGCCGGGATTCTCGGGCGCCGATCTCGCCAACCTGGTGAACGAGGCGGCGTTGTTCGCGGCGCGGGCCAACAAGCGCGTCGTGAGCATGGACGAGTTCGAGAAGGCGAAGGACAAGATCATGATGGGTGCCGAGCGGCGCTCGATGGTCATGAGCGAAAAGGAAAAGCTCAATACGGCCTACCACGAGGCCGGGCACGCAATCGTGGGGTATCTCGTGCCAGAGCACGACCCCGTCTACAAGGTGACGATCATCCCGCGCGGCAGGGCGCTCGGTGTGACGATGTACCTGCCCGAGGAGGATCGCTACAGCATCTCCCGGCAAGGCATCGAAAGCCAGATAGCCAGCCTGTTCGGCGGGCGAATCGCGGAAGAGATGATCAACGGTGTCGACGGCGTGACGACGGGTGCGTCGAATGATATCGAACGCGCAACGGAACTTGCGCGCAACATGGTCACCAAGTGGGGGCTCTCGGATCGCCTCGGCCCACTGACTTACAGCGAGGACGACGGCGAGGTATTCCTCGGTCGTTCGGTCACCCAGCACAAGCAGGTGTCGGATGACACCGCGCATGCGATCGACGAAGAAGTGCGGCGCATCATCGATACCAACTACGAACGCGCGAAGACACTGCTCGAGGACAACCTCGAAAAGTTGCACATGATGGCCAATGCGCTCATCAAGTACGAGACCATCGACGAGACGCAGATCAAAGACATCATGGCCGGGCGTGAACCGCGTCCGCCCGAAGACTGGGACGATTCCACGGGCACTCCGAGCCAGGACGACACGCCGGCACCCGAGGCCGAGGTGGGCGGCAAGATTGGTGGACCCGCGCCGGAGCATTGATCGCCCTCGGTCCGCTCGAATTTGACGTCCCCGCGGTGATGGGGATCCTCAACGTGACGCCCGATTCGTTCTCGGACGGCGGCCGCTTTATCGGGCGCGACGCCGCAACCCGTCAGGCCGAATTTATGGCGCGGGACGGCGCGCATATCATCGATATCGGCGGCGAGTCCACACGTCCAGGTGCGGCCGACGTCTCCGAACAGGAGGAGCTGGACCGCGTCATCCCCGTGATCGAGGCGGTCGCCGCCGCTGTCGACGTGCCGGTATCCATCGATACCAGCAAGCCCGCCGTCATGCATGCCGCGGTCGCCGCGGGAGCCTCGATGATCAACGACATCCGCGCACTCCGGGAAGACGGCGCGCTGCAGGCCGCCGTGGAACTGCAGCGGCCGGTATGTCTCATGCATATGCTGGGTCAGCCCCGTACCATGCAGCAGCGGCCGGAATATGGCGACGTGGTCGCGGAGGTCCGCGATTTCCTGGCACAGCGGGTCCGTGAATGCGTTGCGGCCGGGCTTCCCGAGGACAGCATCATCGTGGATCCCGGCTTCGGTTTCGGGAAGGCGCCCCGGCATAATGTCGAGTTGCTGTCGAATCTGCGACAATTGCGCACGACAGGGCGGCCGATACTCGTCGGCCTGTCCAGAAAGTCCACTCTCGGGGACCTCACCGGCCGGGATGTGGGAGAACGGCTGCCGGCGAGCATTGCCGCTGCCGTTATCGCGGTCATAGAAGGCGCCGCGATCGTGCGGGTGCACGACGTGCGGGAAACCGTCGATGCGCTGCGTGTAGCGGCGGCGGTCATGGAACGGGACAGGGATCGATGAGCAAAAAGTATTTCGGAACGGATGGCGTTCGTGGCACGGTCGGCAAAGACCCGATGACCGCGGATTTTGCACTAAGACTCGCGAGCGCCGCGGCGCAGGTGCTGGTGCCCGCGGGCGGCACGGTGCTGATCGGCAAAGACACGCGTCTTTCCGGATACATGTTCGAGTCGGCCCTGGAGGCAGGATTCGCCGCGGCGGGTGCCGACGTGTTGCTGATCGGGCCGCTGCCCACACCCGGCGTCGCGTACCTGACGCAGGAATTTTCGGCAGACCTCGGTGTCGTGATCTCGGCGTCGCACAACCTGTACTTCGATAACGGCATCAAGTTCTTTGATGGTACCGGCTCAAAGCTGACCGACGAAGCCGAGATGGCCATAGAGGCTACGCTGGACAAGGCGGCCATTACGGTCGACTCGCAGTCACTTGGCAAGGCACAGCGCATCGACTCCGCTCTCGTACGCTACGAGAAATTCTGCGCCTCCACGTTGCCGCACGGGCTGGATCTGAACGATCTGAAGGTGGTCTTCGACGGAGCTAATGGCGCAGGCTACAAGGTCGGGCCACGCACGCTCGCGAATCTCAATGCCGAAGTCATCCCGATTGGCTGCTCTCCCAACGGCCGCAACATCAATGACGGCTGCGGCTCGACGAGGCCGGATCTGCTGCAGCTCACGGTACCGGCGGTCGCGGCGAACATCGGCATCGCGCTGGACGGCGATGGGGACCGCGTCGTGCTCGTCGACGAAAACGGCCAACTCATCGACGGCGACCAGATCCTGTATGCGCTGGCGACGGCGTGGCAGGACGAAGGCAGGCTTCACGGTCCGGTCGTCGGCACGGTGATGAGCAATCTCGGCCTGGAGCGGGCCCTGCAGGAGCGCGACATCGAGTTCCAGCGTGCCCGCGTGGGCGATCGCTATGTCCTCGAGGCCCTCAAAAAGGGAGGCGGCGTCATCGGCGGCGAAACCTCGGGTCACATGATCGTGCTGGACCAGACCACCACCGGGGACGGGCTGATCACCGCGCTCCAGGTCCTCGCCGTGATGAAACGCACGGGCAGAAAACTGTCGGAACTGGTGGCGGGCATGCCCAAGTACCCGCAGACCATGCTCAACGTACGCACGGAGCAGCGTATGGATCCGGATAATTCGCCGCAGATCCGGCAAGCCGTGAGCGCTGCCCGGGATGAACTGGCGGAGAGCGGCCGCGTCGTGCTTCGCGCGTCGGGGACGGAGCCTGTGATCCGCGTGATGGTGGAAGGCAGTGACGAGAAGCAGGTCAATTCGGTTGCCCAGCGTCTCGCGGCGGTCGTGGCCGAGGCGGCGAGCGAAAAAGCCCCAAAACGGGCGCAAGAGGCCTGATTCCGCGTTGATTTGCGGCGTTGGCCCCGGTATCCTTGCGCGCCATTTCGGTCCCCTCTGGTAGATCCTTATGCGTAATTTCCTGGTCGCAGGAAACTGGAAGATGCACGGCGACGAGGCGAGCAATCGCGAGCTCGTCACGGGCATCATCGAGGGCGCGCCGGCGTCGGACAAGGTTAGCCTGCTCGTATGCCCGCCGTACCCGTACCTGGCGTCGGTAGCGAGCCTGCTCGAAGGCTCGAGCGTAGAGCTGGGCGCCCAGAACGTCTCGGAGCATGAGAAAGGTGCCTACACGGGCGAAGTTGCGCCGGCGATGCTGCATGACGTGGGCTGTCGCTACGCGATCGTCGGTCACTCGGAACGGCGCACGCTCTACGGCGAGAGCAGTAACCAGGTGGCGGAAAAAATGGCGGCCGCCCTCGCGGCGGGGCTCGTGCCCATATTGTGTATTGGCGAGACGCTCGAAGAGCGCGACGCCGGCAGCACCGAACAGGTTGTCGGGGATCAGCTTGCGGCGGCTATCGAGCGCAACGGGATAGCCGCATTTGCCGCGGCCGTGATCGCTTACGAGCCGGTATGGGCAATCGGCACCGGCAAGACGGCGACGCCCGAACAGGCTCAGGACGTGCACCGCTACATACGGTCCGTGCTGGCGGAACATGACGCGGATGTCGCGGAAAACGTGCAGATACTGTACGGCGGCAGCGTGAAAGGGGACAATGCGGCTGGACTTTTCGGCATGCCCGATATCGACGGCGGGCTGATCGGCGGCGCTTCGCTGAAGGCCGCGGATTTCCTGGCCATAGCCAGGGCCGCAACGGAATTGAGGAAACGATGACTACCATGCAACAGGTTGTGCTCATAGGGCACACGCTCATAGCAATACTGATAATCGTGCTCGTGCTCCTGCAGCGCGGCAAGGGCGCCGATGCCGGCGCCGGTTTCGGTGCCGGTGCGTCCGGCACGGTCTTCGGCGCGCGCGGCTCCGCGAGTTTCTTTTCTCGCGCAACTGCGGTTCTTGCGACGGCATTTTTCGTCAGTAGCCTGACGCTGGCCTACCTCAGCAGCCAGCGCACCACCGGCCCGGCCAGCTTGCTGGACGATGCGCCTGTGGTCGAACAGGAGGCCGAGGCCGTGCCGCTCGAGGAGAACGAAGTCGAGGTTCCGCTTCCCGGCTCTGCCGCCGAACCGCCGGCTCAGGACGAAGTAGGCTCGCTGCCGTCACTGGACGAGGAAGCGCCCGCTGATGACGCTCCAGCCGGAGAAGACGCCGACACGGAGTGAACGCAAGTACCTGATAATGCTCTGGTGGTGGAATTGGTAGACACGCTGTCTTGAGGGGGCAGTGGCGCAAGCCGTGCGAGTTCGAGTCTCGCCCAGAGCACCATTTGTTTGATCGCAAATCCCCGCCTTGAAAGCAGAGAGGGCCTGTTCAATGCGCGCCGCGCTGATACAATGGCGCGCTCACAGAGCGAGCCAATCCGTCCCGGTCACGGTCCAGAATGCTACAAGAATACATACCTGTATTGATTTTCCTCGGCGTGGCAGCAGCCCTCGGCGGTGTGCTGCTCGGGCTCGGCTTCCTGATTGGCCGCGGGCGCAAGGATGACGAGAAATTGTCTCCCTATGAGTGCGGTTTTGAAGCGTTCGATGACTCGCGGATGAAGTTCGACGTTCGCTACTACCTTGTCGCCATCCTGTTCATCATTTTCGATCTCGAGATTGCCTTCCTGTTTCCCTGGGCCGTATCGCTCGACACCGTCGGCCGCTTCGGCATAGCCGCGATGGGCATCTTCCTCGCTATTCTGGTCGTCGGTTTCATCTATGAGTGGAAGAAGGGGGCGCTCGAATGGGACTAGCCCAGGAATCGTCTGAACGCGAGCAGTCGCCTGACAGCCTGCAGCAGAAAGGGTTTGTCGTCACGAGTGTCGACACGGTAATGAACTGGGCGCGGACCGGCTCTCTCTGGCCGATGACCTTCGGCCTGGCCTGTTGCGCGGTCGAGATGATGCAGGCCGGTGCCGCGCGCTATGATCTGGATCGATTCGGCATAATTTTCCGTCCCAGCCCGCGTCAGTCGGACTGCATGATCGTGGCCGGCACGCTCACGAACAAGATGGCGCCGGCGCTGCGTAAAGTCTACGACCAGATGCCGGAGCCGCGCTGGGTCGTATCGATGGGCTCCTGCGCTAACGGCGGCGGTTACTACCATTATTCCTATTCTGTCGTCAGGGGTTGCGACCGTATCGTCCCTGTCGATGTGTACGTTCCGGGTTGTCCACCGACGGCGGAAGCCCTCATCTACGGGCTCATTCAGCTGCAGAACAAGATTCGCCGGACCAACACGATAGCCAGGCAATAAGAACAGGCATGACTGATCGTTTCGAGACATTAGCCGCTCGTATTGACGAGCGCTTCGGTGAGAAGATGCTCCGCGTCGCGTCCCGGTGCGACGAGCTCACCTATGAGCTCGACAAGGACGATCTGATCGACATCGCTACCGCGTTACGAGGCGAGCTCGGTTTCGAGATGCTCATCGACGTCTGTGGCGTCGATTACCTGACTTACGGTAGCGACGAGTGGCGCACGCAGACCGCTACCGACACGGGCTTCAGCCGCGGCGTGCAGCGCGAAGCGGTGATCCTGGACGAGGCGGACGAATTTGATCCGAAACGCTTTGCCGTCGTGTATCACCTGCTGTCCCTGCAGCAAAACGTGCGGCTGCGGCTGCGGGTATTCACCGGCACAGCCAATCCCCCGATCATTCAATCGGTCGTCGATATCTGGAATTCGGCCAACTGGTTCGAGCGCGAGGCGTTCGATCTCTATGGCATCCTCTTCGACGGGCACCCGGACCTGCGGCGAATCCTTACCGACTATGGCTTCATCGGCCATCCGTTCCGCAAGGACTTTCCGCTGATCGGCAATGTCGAGGTCAGCTACGACGAGGCAAAAGGGCGCGTTGCCTACCAGCCCGTCAGTATCGAGCCGCGCACGCTGGTCCCCCGTGTCATTCGCGATGACAATCGCTACTCGGCGGACCTGAAGGACCAGGCCGATGGCTGAAATCCAGAGTTACACGATGAATTTCGGTCCGCAGCACCCGGCGGCGCACGGAGTATTGCGGCTGGTGCTGGAACTCGAGGGCGAAGTCATTCAAAAGGCGGACCCGCACATCGGTCTGCTGCACCGCGCGACGGAGAAACTTGCGGAATCGAAGCCGTTCAACCAGAGCATTGGTTACATGGACCGGCTCGACTACGTGTCGATGATGTGCAATGAGCACGGTTATGTGCTTGCCATCGAAAAGTTGCTCGGCATCGAGCCGCCGATACGGGCGCAATACATAAGGGTGATGTTCGACGAGATCACCCGGATTCTCAATCATCTCATGTGGCTCGGTGCGCACGGCCTCGATATCGGCGCCATGACCATGTTCCTGTATTGTTTCCGGGAGCGCGAAGACCTGATGGATCTTTACGAGGCCGTATCCGGCACGCGCATGCATGCGACGTACTACCGGCCCGGCGGTGTCTACCGTGATCTCCCCGATACGATGCCCAAATACCACGAATCCAGGTTTCGCAGCGAGAAGGACCTCGATCGCCTCAATGCGAGCCGGGCGGGATCGCTGCTCGATTTCGTGGAGGCTTTTACCGACAAGTTTCCGGGCTGTGTCGACGAATACGAGACCTTGCTTACCGACAATCGAATCTGGAAGCAGCGCACCGTCAATATCGGCGTGGTCTCGCCGGAGCGTGCAATGCAGCTCGGCTTTACCGGCCCGATGCTGCGCGGTTCCGGCGTCGAATGGGACCTGCGCAAGAAGCAGCCCTACGAAGTCTACGACCAGCTCGACTTCGATATCCCGGTCGGAGTGAATGGCGACTGCTACGACCGCTACCTGGTGCGTATTGAAGAGCTGCGGCAATCGAACCGGATCATCAGGCAGTGCATCGACTGGCTGCGCAGCAATCCCGGCCCGGTCATGATCGACGATCACAAGATAGCCGCGCCGACCCGTGTCGACATGAAAGACGACATGGAGTCGCTGATCCATCACTTCAAACTGTTTACCGAAGGTTACTGCGTGCCGGAGGGTGAATCGTACGCAGCTGTTGAACACCCGAAGGGCGAGTTTGGGGTCTACCTGGTTTCCGATGGCGCCAACAAACCGTATCGAGTGAAGATCCGCGCGCCCGGTTTCGTACACCTGTCAGCAATGTCGGAAATGGTCGAAGGCCACATGCTCGCGGACGTCGTCGCCGTGATCGGCACGCAGGACATCGTATTTGGTGAGGTAGACCGATGAGTGCCGATACGCTTCTCTCGGAGCACGTTCGCGAAGAAATCGAGCACTGGAAGGCGCGCTTTCCGGAAGACCGGCAGCGTTCCGCCGTTATCGGGGCGCTGCACGCAGTGCAGCACGAAAATAATGGCTACCTCACGCCGGAACTGATGGACGCGGTAGCCGAGTACCTGTCGCTGCCGAGCATTCACGTTTACGAAGTCGCCACGTTTTACTCGATGTTCCAGACGAAGCCGGTCGGGCGCCATAACGTCGCGATCTGCACCAACGTGTCCTGCATGTTGCGCGGGGCAGAGGAGATCGTCGAGCACGTGGAGAACAGGCTCGGCGTCAAGCTCGGCGAGAGCACCGGCGACGGCCGCATCTATCTCAAGCGCGAAGAGGAGTGCCTCGCGGCCTGTTGTGGCGCGCCGATGATGATGGTGAATCACAAGTACTACGAAAACCTGACCCGCGAGCAGGTGGACGAAATCCTGGACGGGCTCGACTGATGGCTTACGAACAGAATCTCGTTTGCTTCACGACGCTGGGCGAGGAAGAGTCCTGGGCGCTGGCGACGTATGAGAAGCACGGTGGTTATGAGGCCTGGCGCAGGATACTGAAAGGGGAGATGTCGCCTGCGGACGTGATCGATACCGTGAAGGCATCCGGTCTGCGCGGGCGTGGCGGCGCCGGCTTTCCCACCGGGCTCAAATGGAGCTTCATGCCGAAGGGCTACGAGGGGCAGAAATACCTCGTCTGCAACTCCGACGAGAGCGAGCCGGGCACCTGTCACGACCGCGAAGTGCTGCGTTACAACCCTCATGCGCTGGTCGAGGGCATGGCTATTGCCGGTTACGCGATGGGCGCCACGGTCGGCTACAACTACATTCGGGGCGAATTCATCGACGAACCGGTGCCGCGCTTCGAAGCGGCCGTCCGCGAGGCGTATGAAGCCGGGTTGCTTGGTAAGGACATCGGCGGATCCGGTATCGACTTCGATCTCTACACGTTTGTCGGTGCAGGCGCTTACATCTGCGGTGAGGAAACCGCTCTGCTCGAGTCGCTCGAAGGCAAGCAGGGCAAGCCCCGCTTCAAGCCGCCGTTCCCTGCCAATTACGGTCTTTACGGCAAGCCGACGACGATCAACAACACGCAGAGCCTCGCCAGCGTCCCCGCGATCATGCGTAACGGTGCGGCCTGGTTCGCCGGCCTCGGTCCGGAAGGTTCGGGAGGCACGGCGCTGTTCTCGGTGTCCGGTCACGTCGAGAAACCGGGCAACTACGAATTGCCGATGGGGATCCCTTTCAAGGACCTGCTGGATATCGCGGGTGGCATGCTGGGCGGCCGCAAGTTGAAGGCGGTGATCCCCGGGGGCTCGTCGGTACCGGTGCTGCCGGGCGAGATCATCATGAACTGCACGATGGACTACAACGCGCTGTCCGAAGCCGGTTCGTCGTTCGGCACCGGTGCGGTGATGGTCATGGACGAAACCACCTGCATGGTTAAGGTCCTGCGGCGTATCTCGCGTTTCTACATGGCGGAGTCCTGCGGGCAATGTACGCCGTGCCGCGAGGGCACGGGCTGGCTGTACCGCATGCTCACGCGGATCGTCGAAGGTCACGGCCGGGAAGACGACCTCGACAAGCTGCTCGACGTCGCGAACAAGATCGAAGGGCATACGATCTGCGCGCTCGGTGATGCCGCGGCGTGGCCGGTGCAGAGTTTCCTGAAGCACTACCATCACGAATTCGAGTACATGATCCGTAACCAGGGGCGGAGCATTGTCGATGCCGCGCCGGGAGAGGCGGCCTGACGATGAGCGACGACATCGTAAGAATCGAAGTCGATGGCAAGCCGGTCGAGGCCCGCAAGGGACAGATGATCATCGAAGCGACCGACGCGATGGGGGCCTATATACCGCGCTTCTGTTACCACGAAAAACTGAGCATTGCGGCCAATTGCCGCATGTGCCTCGTGGAGGTCGAGAAAGCCCCCAAGCCTTTGCCCGCCTGTGCAACACCGATTGCCGACGGCATGAAGATCTTCACGAAGTCGCCGTACGCCATCGCTGCGCAGAAGGCGACAATGGAGTTTCTGCTCATCAACCACCCACTGGACTGCCCAATCTGCGACCAGGGCGGCGAGTGCGAACTGCAGGACCTGGCGATGGGCTACGGGCGCGATATTTCGCGCTACAACGACGGTAAACGCGTCGTCAAGGACAAGAACATCGGCCCGCTGGTCTCAACCGACATGACCCGCTGTATTCATTGCACGCGCTGTGTCCGCTTCGGGGAGGAAATCGCGGGAATTCCGCTGCTCGGCACCACCGAGCGCGGTGAGAACATGAAGATCGGTACCTATATCGAGCAGAGCGTCGATCACGAGTTGTCGGGTAACATCATCGACCTCTGTCCTGTCGGTGCGCTGAACAACAAGCCCTACCGCTACAGTGCGCGCGCATGGGAGATGACGCAACGCGCCACGGTTTCCCCGCACGACTGCGTGGGTTCCAACATGTATGCGCACGTCCTGCGCGGCACGATCAAGCGTGTCGTGCCGTGTGAGAACGAGAGCATCAACGAAACCTGGCTGGCCGACCGGGACCGCTTCAGCTACGAGGCCGTCTATAGCGGCGATCGTCTCATGGCGCCACGAGTCAAGCAGGCCGGGGAATGGCGCGACATAGACTGGGAAGAAGCGCTGACGATAGTCGCCGACGCGATCCGGACAGCAGCGGCTGAAAGGATCGGCATTCTCGCGGCGCCCTGGATAACGGCGGAGGAGGCCCACCTGTTGTCGGGTATCGCTGCGTATGTCGGCACGAGCAATATCGATCACCGCATCCGGCAGCGCGATTTCTCGGACCAGGACAACGATCCGGTCTACCCGTGGCTCGGCTGCGAGATCGCCGAGATCGAACAGCAGACTGCGATTCTCATCGTTGGCAGTAACATCCGTGAAGAGGCGCCGATACTTGCACACCGGGTCCGCAAGGCCGCGCTTGCCGGTGCCGAGGTCAGCTTCGTCAATAGCCGCGAGCACCCGTACTTTTTCAATGTCGCAAACAGCCTGTCGGGCGACGGGCTTGTCGCGATGCTCGCGGGTGTGGCGGTGGCGGCATGCGGAAAATCGCTGCCGGCCACGGTCGCAGCGCTCTGCGAAGGCGTCACGCCCGGGGCCGAGCACAAGAAGATAGCCGCGTCGCTGAAGAACGCCGACAAGGCGCTGGTTCTGCTCGGCAACGTTGCAGGGCGCCACCGGGCCATGTCCGCTGTGCGCGCGCTCGCGGCGGCGATCACCGCGGCGACGGAGGCCACGTTTGGCAGCTTGTCGGAAGGGCCGAATTCGGCCGGCGCGGCGCTCGCGGGCGTCTTGCCGCACCGGGGGCTCGGCGGCGTGCAGCGCGCGGTACCGGGCCTGCATGCCGGCGACATGCCCGGCGCGCCGCTCGATGTTCTCATGCTGGTCAATGTAGAGCCGGATGCGGACCTGCTTGCAGCTGACGATGCCGTTTCGAAGATCAAGGCGCAGAACTTCACGGTGGCGCTGACGCCGTTCGTTTCGGATGCCCTGCTCGACGCGGCCGACCTGCTGCTGCCGGTGGGTACGTTCGCGGAATCGTCCGGTACCTACATTAATGCGGCCGGGACCTGGCAAAGTTTTCCCGGTATCGCGAATCCGGTGGGCGAGGCGCGGCCCACGTGGAAAGTGCTGCGCGTGATCGGCAACCTGCTGGATGCCCCCGGCTTCGACTACGTCACGAGCGAAGAGGTGCTCGCCGAGCTCCGCGAGCAGCTGGGTGCCCCGCAGCCGGACAACCGCTATGCGGGATCTGCGGCGGTTGCCTGCCCGGATGGTGCCGATGCGCCGGGCGGGGACGTGGATATCCCGCTCTATTCGATTGATCCTGTCGTGAGGCGCGCACGCGCGCTGCAGCTGACCGAGGCGGCACGACGCGCACGCGGGGAGGGCGGCGAAAGATGATCGGCCTCTGGAACTCGCTGCCGCCGATGGTCCAGTACGTGACGCTGTCGAGCTTCAAGATCCTGATCGTCTTGATCGGCGTCGTGCTCGTGGTTGCCTACTCGACGTATTTCGAGCGCAAGGTAATCGGCAGCATGCAGGCGCGCGTCGGCCCGAACCGCGTTGGCCCACTGGGACTGCTGCAGCCGTTTGCAGACGTATTCAAGCTGCTGTTCAAGGAAGTGATCATTCCCTCGGAGTCGAATCGCTTCCTGTTCGTCATAGCGCCGCTCCTGTCGTTGATTCCGGCACTCGCAACCTGGGCGGTGATACCGTTGAACGGCACGTTCGTCATCGCCGATATCAATGCCGGCCTGCTGTATGTCCTCGCGCTGACGTCGATGGGCGTTTACGGCGTCATACTCGCCGGCTGGGCGACCAACTCGAAGTACGCGTTTCTGGGCGCGATGCGTTCCGCGGCACAGATCGTCGCTTACGAGATCGCCATGGGATTTGCGCTCGTCGGCGTCCTGATGGCCGGCGGCAGCCTGAATCTCGGCGATATTGTCGAGGCGCAGTCGGGCGGAGTCTCGAACTGGTTCCTCGTGCCGCTGTTCCCTCTGTTCCTCGTCTACTGGATATCGGGCGTGGCCGAGACCAACCGTGCGCCGTTCGACGTCGCCGAAGGCGAATCGGAGATCGTGGCCGGCTTCCACGTCGAGTACTCGGGTGTGGCGTTCGCGCTCTTTTTCCTCGCCGAATACGCCAACATGGTGCTCATCGCGGCGCTGACTTCGATTTTCTTCTTCGGCGGCTGGGCGTCGCCCTTCGAGGGCTGGGCGTTCCTCGGCGACTCTTTCCTGCGGGAGGGCAGCTTCTTCTGGTTGTTCGCAAAGATCTGTTTGTTCATGTACACGTTCTTCTGGCTACGCGCGACGTTTCCGCGCTATCGCTACGACCAGATCATGCGCCTCGGCTGGAAAGTGTTCATACCGGTAACCATTGTCTGGATTGCGGTCGAAGGCGTGATGGCATGGCTGAGAGTCGGCCCCTGGTCGGGGTTGGCTGGGTGAACGGGAGCAGCGCGATATGAATCGAGCAATCAGCTACGTAAAGACGTTTGCGCTATGGGAATTGCTGCGCGGGTTGTCGGTCACGTTTCGCACCTTTTTCCGCAAGAGCGTGACGCTCTCCTATCCCGAGGAGAAGACGCCGCAGTCGCATCGTTTCCGCGGTCTGCATGCGCTGCGCCGCTATCCGAACGGCGAAGAACGCTGCATCGCGTGCAAGCTCTGCGAGGCGGTATGCCCGGCGCTCGCCATCACGATCGAGTCTGACGTAAGCGACGACGGCACGCGGCGCACGACGCGTTACGACATCGACCTGTTCAAATGCATTTACTGCGGTTTCTGCGAGGAGGCCTGCCCGGTCGACGCGATCGTCGAGACCCGGATCCATGAATATCACATGGAGGCGCCGGGACAGAACATCATGACCAAGGACAAGCTGCTGGCCGTAGGCGATAAGTACGAAGCCATGATCTCGGCGGACAAAGCGGCGGACGCCCCTTACCGGTAGGACGAGCGATGATATTCGAGGCCATGCTGTTCTATCTCTTTGCCGCGGTGATGATCGGTGCCGCGCTGGGCGTAGTGTTCGCGAGGAACCCGGTGCACGCGGTCATGTTCCTGGTGTTGACCTTCTTCAACAGCGCAATCCTGTGGCTCATGGCCGAAGCTGAATTTCTGGCAATCGTGCTGGTCCTCGTTTACGTCGGCGCCGTCATGGTGCTGTTCCTGTTCGTGGTCATGATGCTCGAGGTGAATGTCGAGGCCGTCAAGCGCGGCCTGACGCGGTACGCGCCGCTGGCGATCGGGATTGCGCTGATCATGGTCATCGAGCTGATCCAGTTGATCTGGCTCCGTAGCGGTGACGTGCCGATCTCCTCGTCGTTCGTCGCCAACCCGGAAGGCTACGACAACACAAAAGCCCTCGGTGCGGTGCTGTATACCGAACACGTTTACGCCTTCGAGATCGCCGCGGTCATCCTGCTGCTTGCGATTGTCGCGGCGATCACGCTCACAATGCGCAAGCGTCCGGGTCTCAAGGTGCAGGACATCGGCAAGCAGGTTGCGGTGCGCGCGAAGGACCGTATCCGGATCGTGAAGATGGACGCGGAGAAGAAGCAATGATCGGCCTGCAGCACTACCTGACGCTGTCCGCGATGCTGTTCGTCCTAAGCATTGCCGGCATCGTCGTCAACCGCCGCAACCTGATTCTCTTGCTCATGTGCATCGAACTCATGCTGCTCGCGGTGAATTTCAATTTCATCGCGTTTTCGCGTTATCTCGGAGATGAGACGGGGCAGGTGTTCGTGTTCTTCATCCTGACGGTGGCGGCGGCGGAAGCGGCCATCGGGCTGGCGATCCTGGTGGTGCTGTTTCGAACCCGGCGCTCGATCAACGTGCAGGAACTGAACAGGATGAAGGGCTAGCCGCGCATGTACCCGTACTACCTGACAATCGTACTTGCGCCGTTGTTCGCAGCGATCGTCGCAGGCCTGTTCGGCCACAGGATCGGCCGCAGCGGCGCGCACTCGATTACGATCGGCGCCGTCGGCCTGTCCTGCCTGTTGTCGTTCTTAGTTCTCTACCGGATGTACTGGGGCGGCGCGGAGCCCGAGAACATCAGTGTCTACACCTGGGCCGTCACGGACGGCCTGCGCATGGAGGTGGGCTTCCTCGTCGACCGTCTCACCGTGCTCATGATGGCCGTGGTCACGTTCGTCTCGCTGATGGTGCACGTGTACACGATCGGCTACATGCACGACGATCCCGGCTACCAGCGCTTCTTCAGCTACATCTCGCTGTTCACGTTCGCGATGCTGATGCTCGTGATGTCGAACAACTTCCTGCAGCTGTTTTTCGGCTGGGAGGCGGTCGGCCTCGTGTCGTACCTGCTGATCGGCTTCTGGTTCAAGCGCGAGACGGCGATTTTCGCGAACCTGAAGGCATTCCTGGTCAACCGTGTCGGCGATTTCGGCTTCATCCTGGGTATAGCCGGCGTCGTCATGTTCACGGGCTCGCTGGACTACGCGACCGTGTTCGGCCAGGCCGAAAGCGTCGCGGCGCAGAGCATCGAGGTGTTCCCGGGCAGTCCGTGGAACGCGATGACGCTGATCTGCATCCTGCTGTTCATCGGCGCGATGGGCAAGTCGGCCCAGGCGCCGCTGCATGTCTGGCTGCCCGATTCCATGGAAGGCCCGACCCCGATTTCGGCACTGATCCATGCGGCCACGATGGTGACGGCGGGCATCTTCATGGTGGCGCGCATGTCGCCACTGTACGAACTCTCGACGACGGCGCTGGCCGTGGTCATCGTGATCGGCGCGATCACGGCCTTTTTCATGGGCCTGCTCGGCATCGTGCAGAACGATATCAAGCGTGTCGTCGCTTATTCGACGCTGTCGCAGCTCGGCTACATGACCGTGGCGCTCGGCGCGTCCGCGTACGGGGCAGCGATTTTCCACCTGATGACGCACGCGTTCTTCAAGGCGCTGCTGTTCCTCGCGGCAGGTTCCGTGATCATCGCCATGCACCACGAGCAGGATATCCGCAAGATGGGCGGTATCCGCAAGTACATGCCGATCACCTACTGGACGTCCCTGATCGGTTCACTCGCCCTCATCGGTTTCCCGGGGACAGCGGGCTTTTTCTCCAAGGACCTGCTGATCGAGGCCGTCAGGGAATCGCACTGGCACGGCGCGGGCGCCGTGTACTGGATCGCCTACCTGAGCGTGCTACTTGGTGTGTTCGTCACGGCCCTGTATTCGTTCCGCATGTTCTTCCTCGTGTTCCACGGCGAAGAGCGCATGGACAAGGAGACGCGTTCGCACCTGCACGAGACGCCGTGGGTCGTCACGCTGCCGCTCGTCATGCTGGCGATACCGTCGCTGGTGATCGGCTGGTTCACGGTCGAGCCCGTGCTGTTCGGCGGTTTCTTCGGCGACGCGATCGTCGTCGATCAGGGGCGGGATGTGCTCGCCCGCATGGGCGAGCACTGGCACGGTCCCATGGCGCTGCTCTCGCATGCGTGGCAGACGCCGGTGTTCTGGCTGGCAATCGCGGGTCTCGTGACCGCGTGGTACCTGTATCTGAAGCGGCCGGACCTCCCCGCAGCGATCAGGGAGAAAAGCGGCGGGCTCTATAACCTGCTGGATCGCAAGTATTACTTCGATGACCTGTACATCAAGGGTTTTGCGGCGTGGGGCCGGAACATTGGCACCATGCTGTGGAAACGTGGCGACCAGTTCCTCATCGACGGGGTGCTGGTGAACGGTACGGCAAACTCGGTTGGCAGGCTTGCGGGCGTAATGCGCCACTTGCAGAGCGGCTATCTCTACACCTATGCCTTCGCGATGATCATCGGCCTCACGATGTTCCTCGGCTGGCTGATCTGGTTCCGCTAGGGCAGGGGCACTGACGACGATGTCCGACTACCTGCTCAGTATCCTGATATGGCTGCCCATCGCGGGTGGCGTCGCGCTGCTTGCCATGGGCGACGGCAACGATGCGGCGTCCGCGCGGGCGAACGCAATGCGTTGGACGGCGCTCGCCGTCTCCCTCCTGACGTTCATCGTCAGTATCGGCCTGTACACGGGATTCGATACGACCACCGCCGCCATGCAGTTCGTGGAACGCGCGCCGTGGGTGGAGGCGATCGACGTCTGGTACTACCTCGGTGTTGACGGGCTCTCGGCACCGCTGATCCTGCTCACGACGTTCATTACACCGCTGGTGGTTATCGCCGGCTGGGATGTCATCAAGACACGCCCTGCCCAGTACTTTGCCGCTTTCCTGATCCTCGAGGGGCTCATGAACGGCGTCTTTTCCGCGCTGGACGGGCTGCTGTTCTACGTGTTCTGGGAAGCGATGCTCGTGCCGATGTTCCTCATCATCGGCGTGTGGGGCGGCGCCCGCCGCGTGTACGCGACGCTGAAGTTCTTCCTCTATACCTTCCTCGGCTCGGTGCTGATGCTGGTTGCCTTCATCTACCTTTACCGTGTGACCGGCAGCTTCGATCTCTTCGGCTGGATGTCGGTGCCGCTCAGCCTGGGGGCGCAAAAGCTGATTTTCATCGCATTCCTGCTTGCGTTTGCGGTCAAGGTGCCGATGTGGCCGGTCCACACCTGGCTGCCGGATGCCCACGTCGAGGCGCCGACGGGCGGCTCCGTGATCCTGGCAGCCATCATGTTGAAGATGGGTGGTTACGGCTTCGTGCGCCTGTCATTGCCGATCGTGCCGGATGGCAGCAATTACTTTGCCGGTATGATGATTGCACTGTCGCTGATTGCCGTCGTCTATATCGGCTTTGTCGCTTTGATGCAGAAAGACATGAAGAAGCTGATCGCGTATTCGTCGATCGCCCACATGGGCTTCGTGACGCTCGGTTTTTTCATCATCTGGCACATGGCGGGCGGCAGCGGCGCGGTTCTCGGCGTGCAGGGCGGCATGGTGCAAATGGTGTCGCACGGGCTCATCTCCGGCGCAATGTTCCTGTGTGTCGGCGTGCTGTACGACCGGGTTCACAGCCGCCGGATCGCGGATTACGGTGGTGTCGCCAATACGATGCCCGTATTCGCGGCCTTCATGGTGCTGTTCGCGATGGCCAACGCCGGCCTGCCGGGAACGTCCGGGTTCGTCGGCGAGTTCATGGTCATCGTCGCGAGCTTCAAGGCAAACCCCTGGTTCGCGTTCTTCGCGGCGACGACGCTGATCCTCGGCGCGGCTTACACGTTGTGGATGGTGAAGCGCGTGATTTACGGCGAGGTTGCCAATGAAAACGTTGCGGCGCTTAAGGATTTGAATCGCCGTGAATTCATCGTTCTCGGCATCCTGGCGGTCGCCGTGTTGCTCATCGGCCTGTGGCCGGCGCCGCTTGTCGACATGATGAACGTGACCATTGAGCACCTGGTAGAGCAGGCGGGACAAACGAAGTTCTGACGAAGAAATTATGGACTGGATGAGTTTCATTAGTGCAGCGCCCGAGATGACCCTCCTTGGTCTGATCTGTATCGTGCTCGTCGCCGATCTGTTCGTCGATAACGAGCATCGAATTCTGACCTACTGGATGGCGCTGGCGAGTCTCGCGATTACGTTGTGGGTGCTGATGGCCACGGCACCCGAAGGCCGAATCGAGGTATTCAGCGGCAGTTACGTCAGCGACGGATTCTCTCAAGCGCTCAAGATCTCGGTCACGGCCTTCGTCGCAATTGCCTTTATATATGCTCGCGACTACCTGCGCGCCAATGACCTTCACAAGGGTGAATTCTACGTCCTCGGGCTGTTCGGCCTGCTGGGCATGATGATCATGATCTCGGCGAACAGCCTGCTCACGATGTACCTGGGCCTCGAGACGCTGGCGCTGTCGCAGTATGCGCTGGTCGCGTTCGATCGCAATAACGAGACCTCCGCTGAATCCGCCATGAAGTACTTCGTGCTCGGTGCCATCGCGTCGGGCGCGCTGCTGTACGGGATCTCGTGGGTCTACGGCGTGACCGGCAGCATCCAGTTCGACGAAATTGCGGTCGTGCTCGCCGGCAACGCGGCACTCAACAGCCTGCCGCTCTGGTTCGGTATCGCATTCATCATTGTGGGAATCGCCTTCAAGTTCGGCGCCGTGCCGTTCCACATGTGGCTGCCCGACGTTTACCACGGCGCGCGCTCCCCCGTGACGCTGTACATAGCGACGGCGCCGAAAATCGCCGCGTTTGCGCTCACGATTCGCATCCTGGTCGATGCGCTCGGCGATCTGCACGAGGTCTGGAGCGGCATGATCATGGTCATCGCGGTGCTGTCGCTGCTGCTCGGCAATATCGTCGCGATTGCGCAGACCAACATCAAGCGGATGCTGGCGTACTCGACCATCGCGCACGTCGGTTTCATCCTGCTTGCCATCTTCTGCGGCACGGAGGAGGGCTACGCGGCGGCACTGTTTTATACGCTGACCTACGTCGTAGCTGCCGCGGGCGCCTTCGGCATGGTGATCGTGCTCAGCCGCAGGGGCTTCGAGGCGGAATCTCTGAGGGACTTCAAAGGCCTGAATGCCCGCAGCCCCTGGTTCGCGCTGATGATGATGTTCCTGATGCTGAGCCTCGCCGGTATCCCGCCGTTCATCGGCTTTTTCGGCAAGCTGAATGCCATCAGCGCCGTGCTCGGCAGCGGCTACACCGGGCTCGCGGTCCTCATGATGCTGGCCTCGGTGCCGGGCCTCTACTACTACCTCCGGGTCGTCTGGTACATGTACTTCGAGGAACCGGAGGATCTCGCCGTATTGCAGGCAAACAACGATACACGCGTCGTCATGAGCCTGAACGGCATGGCCGTGCTGGCCCTCGGCATCGTCCCGGGCTGGCTCTGGGCGCTCTGCCTCACCGTCCTCGCTTAACTCGCCTGCAGGAGTGCTTCCCGAAGCGCGACCCGGTTCCGGTCGATGCCCCGGTCCTGGCCGTCGAAATGCCATTTTTCCTCGCAATATCATGGTATTAGCGATATACTGTACAAATACACAGTAACGCTATTTTCGGAGCCACGCATGGACAGCGTCACCCCCTTAGAGACTTCATACCCGGGCTACTACGAGCGCGCCGATGCCCTGGCAAACGAGATCACCGAGCTCTGTTCCTACCTCTCTGCGGCCGAGTACCAGTTGCTCGTCAAGATCCGCGAATTCGACGAGAACGGTTACTGGGGCGGGCCGGGGCTCGCATCCTGTGCCCACTGGCTGAATTTCAAGTGTGGCATGGGCATGAACGCAGCGCGCGAGCGCGTCCGCGTCGCCCGGGCGCTGGCGGAACTGCCGAAGATCTCCGCCGCGTTCGAAGCCGGCACGCTGAGCTACTCCAAGGTACGCGCCATGACGCGGGTTGCAGCGCCCGAGAACGAGGATTTCCTGCTGAATATTGCAAGGCACGGCACGGCTTACCATGTCGAAACCCTGGTGCGGAAATACCGCCGTGTGCAGATGCAACGCGATGTGGACACGGCCAATGGCATCCACATCACGCGAGAGCTGACGTATTACTGGGACGAGGACGGCGCACTGGTTTTTCACGGGCGCCTGCCTGCGGAGCAGGGGGCGTTGATTTTAAAGGCCCTCGAGATGCAGATGGAAAATGACTTCCGGGAGCCATCGCCGGGCGACGTTTCCGCGGAAACATCCCAAGAGTCGGAGGCCCGCTCGCCCATTGCTGCAAGGCGTGCCGACGCGCTGGCGGAGATCGCGGAGACGTACATGAATTCCGGGCCGGTCGCGAACAGCAGCGCGGATCGCTACCAGGTTATCGTGCACGTGGGCGAGGACTCGACCTGGCTCGACGACGGTCCCCATGTTTCCGCGGAAACATCCAGTCGCCTCGGCTGCGATTGCAGCGTTATCCACGTACAGGAGAGTGACGAGGCTGAACCGCTGTCGATTGGACGACGATCCCGCTTGGTGCCACCCGCCATCCGGCGTGCTTTACGGCTTCGCGACGACGGTTGCCGGTTTCCGGGCTGCACCCGCCGGCATTTCGTCGATGCGCATCACATCGAGCACTGGAGTAAAGGTGGCGAGACCAGCCTGGACAACCTGGTGCAGCTGTGCCGCGAGCACCATCGCCTCGTCCACGAGGGCGGTTTTAGCTGTGAGAAGACCCGATCGGGCGAGATCGTCTTCAAGGACGCCCGGAAGCGGCCTTTGCCGCACTGGTCGGCCCTCCCACGGCGCAACTCGGCGAACGAGGCCGTCAACTACCTTCATGAGCGTTTCGACCACCTGGACATCGACGCCGATACGTGTGTCCCGGACTGGTACGCCGGGGATACGTGCGACTGGGCAATGGCCGTGGAGGGCTTGCTGCACTGTGAAGCGCAGGCGCCGACGGTGCCATAATTTCGGTAAATCCGGGTTGTAATGCCCCCGTCACCTGAGTAATATCCTGCCCCTGTCGATGCGGGGTGGAGCAGTCTGGCAGCTCGTCGGGCTCATAACCCGAAGGTCGCAGGTTCAAATCCTGCCCCCGCTACCAGGAAACCAAAAGCCCGGCCTTGTGCCGGGCTTTTTTGTGCCTGCCCGCCGCTCATGAAGTCACTGCTTTGCCGCCGAGCGCTGACATTTGACTGATATGACGTCGACGGGCGTCTACTTACCGACCAGTTAGAGGCATAGATAACGAATTGCAGGGTCAAGAAGGAGGATCGAGATGAGGCGATTGACGGCGGTGTTGTTGCTCTGCGTTAGCCCAATCCTGAATGCTCAAGATGTTCCGGGAGCTCAACCCGAAGGCAGAGAGTACTCGCCATATCCTGAGCAGGAATTCGCGAACCAGGTGTTCTTTGGCGATACGCACCTGCATACGTCTTACTCGGCCGACGCGGGCATGATCGGAAACTCTCTGGGCCCCGAGCAAGCCTATCGCTTTGCTCTTGGCGAAACGGTCACGTCGTCGACCGGCGTACGCGCTCGGCTGGCCAGGCCGCTGGACTTCCTCGTGGTTGCTGATCATGCCGAAAATCTGGGACTGGCGCCTTTGCTAGCCGCAAAAGATCCGAGCCTGCTGGCTACGGAATTTGGCAAGAGTCTTCGCGCCGAGATCGACAAAGGCGACCCCGCTGCTGCGTGGAGTATCTGGTCGAGCGCCAAGGCCACGGGCGTCGATCCTCTGGCTGACTTCCCTGAAATCTATCGCACAGCGTGGGAACACATCACGAGCACCGCAGAAAAGTACAATGCCCCCGGCCGTTTTACAGCGTTTATCGGCTTCGAGTGGACGTCAAATCCCGAGCGCAACAATCTGCATCGCAACGTCATTTTTCGAGGTGGCAAGGAATCTGCGGACACGATTATCCCGTTCTCGAATTTTGATTCCTTTGATCCAGAAGATCTCTGGCGGTGGATGGATTCGTACGAACAACGGACCGGAGACAGGTTGTTGGCCATCCCGCATAACGGCAATTTATCGAACGGGCTCATGTTCGATGACCGAACGCTTTCCGGTGATCCGCTTAACCAGGACTATCTCGAACGGCGAGCGCGCTGGGAGCCACTTTACGAGACGACACAGATGAAGGGCGATGGTGAGGCACATCCGTTGCTCTCTACGAACGACGAATTCGCGGACTTTGAGACCTGGGACAAAGGTCAACTCGGCCCAGCGCCGAAGACACCCGATATGTTGCCGCGCGAGTATACGCGCGAGGCCCTCAAGCGTGGCCTGGCTCTCGAAGCGAAGCTGGGCATCAATCCCTGGAAATTCGGGCTAATCGGTTCCACAGATTCTCACACGTCGCTCGCAACGACGACCGAAGACAACTTCTTCGGCAAAGTTGCGGCGGTCGAGCCTACAGCCGATCCGATTCGCTTCGATGAGACCGTTGGAGGTATCGGCGGCGATGCCAGCGTAGGGCAGTATGCGCGACAAACCAGTGCCTCTGGCCTGGCGGCAGTCTGGGCACGAGAGAACACGCGTGAGGCTCTTTGGGATGCGATGGCGCGAAAGGAAGTTTATGCAACGACTGGCACTCGCATACGGGTTCGTGTCTTCGGT
>CBFHSG010000009.1:102923-145516 GCA_965658465.1 Woeseiaceae bacterium
TGATCCAGATTTCGACCCCGATGAGAGGGCCTTCTACTACGTTCGAGTAATAGAAATCCCGACGCCACGGTGGACGACTATTGACGCCAAGGTATTCGGTGTTGAACTCCCGGAAGACGTGCCTACAAGCATTCAAGAGCGTGCCTACACATCGCCGATCTGGTACACACCTTGAAGGCTATTTGAGCCGAATCCGCGGCATAACCGCTGTCGGAACAGAGCAAATCCTGCCCCCGCTACCATAAATGACCGATTTATCGCCGCAGCGCCCCCCGTGCCTTTTGGATGTCTTTAGCCGTTGCGTGGCGGTTCTTCCCGAGCGGGCCGATCTCGGCCACCAGTTCGCAATACCGATCGACGAGCCCCGGGATGATATCGGGATACTCGAGAGCAGGGCCTGCTCGGCAATGTCGCCGTCGACTGCGCCCTGCGCGACGGGGCGTCGATGCCCGCCCACGCCCACCATGAGGCTGAACTACTGTGGCAAATATCTGTCGATCATCACTACTGGAATGCCGGAAGAAAATTATTCAACCACACAAAAAAGGCGACCAATACGAGCGGAATTGACCTACAATCAGCGTTTTTTGAGTTATGCTTCACCATCCTGTGTTCAGCCGAAAAAGACACTGATTTAGTTAGAATCTATGCACGAATACAGGTCGTTTGTCCCAATAAAACCAAAACAGGCAAACCAAAATGTCCAGACAACTTGCCCTTATATTGATTTGCCTCGTTCTGGCAGTCGTTCCAGCGGTGTCCGTCGCTCAGGACTCCGTGATTTCAGATGCTGCGAATGCAGATACCGCAGTACGTGAGCGCTATCGCAGCGTCGACCAGGACGTTCAGAACCTAAAGAAGGAATTCCTGGAATTGAGTCAGGACGTCACCCAGCTAGAGGAGGCGCTGCTGTTTCCTGCCAGTTCGCAGACGGCGTTCTTCGTTGCACTCGATGTCGGTGACTATTTCGCACTTGATTCGATCAAACTGAAAATCAATGGCAAGGTTGTCGCAAACCATCTGTACAAATCCCGCGAAATCGACGCGCTGCAGCGAGGCGGCGTGCAGCGCCTGCATATGGCCAATCTCGAAGCGGGCGATCACGAACTGGTGACGGAATTTATCGGCAAAGGCGCGAATGCGCGCGACTACCGCCGTCAATCCACGCTGCGGTTCAAAAAGGATGGCAGCGCCAAGTATGTGACGCTCGAGATAACCGACCGAATGCAAAACCAGCAGCCGCATGTCGTGATCAAGGACTGGGAGTGAGCGTTGTCACTCCGCTTCTTCTACCATTTTGTGTTGTTCATGGCACTGACCGCTGCCGGGCAACCTGCCAGGGCAGCTAGCGACAATCCGGTTCCCGTGAGTGTCACGGACCCCCGTTTGGGGGAAGTACTGTTCCATTACTACCAGGACGACTATTTTCCGGCGATCGTGCGACTGCGAGCAGCGCGCCAGCAGGGACACCTCGACATCGAAGAGTCTCGGTCAGAGCTTCTGCTTGGCAACATGTTGCTGGCCGAAGGTCAACATCTCGAGGCGGCAAACATTTTTAAGCGCCTCTCCACAGATAACGCTAATCGTCAAACCCGGGACCGCGCCTGGTTGTCGCTGGCGAAAACCTGGCATCGGCTCGGTGACCTCGATAAGGCACAAGAGGCCTTGCATCATATGAGCCAGAACCTGCCCGACGATCTCAGCCACGAGGCGAGATCGGTGCAGGCGCAGATTTTCATCGATACCGGCCAGTACGATCGGACGATCAACCTGTTGCAGGGATTGGACGACTCATCCCTATGGACGAGCTACGCCCGGTACAACCTGAGCGTAGCGCTGCTACGCGCAGGTCGGGTCGACGCCGCTGCGCAGAATCTCGATGTACTCGGCAACGTTGAGCCGATCAACGCGGAGCTGAGTTCGCTGCGGGACAAAGCAAACCTGGCACTGGGCTACCTGCAATTACGGGAAGAACAGCCACAGTCCGCCAGGGTTGCGCTGCAGCGCATCCCGCTCGAGGGGCCGTTTTCGAACAAAGCGCTACTCGGCCTTGGCTGGGCCGAAGCCCGGCTCGGAAACTACGAGAGCGCACTCGAGAACTGGGTTAGGCTGCGTGACCGCGATTTGCCCGATCCGGCGGTGCTCGAAGCCATGCTTGCCGTTCCTTATGCACTGACCAATCTGGATTCGATCGCCCCGGCTGCGGGCGATTACCGTAGCGCAATCGAGACGTTCGAGGAGGAAACAGACCGCATTGATCGGATGATCGGCTTGCTGGAATCGGACGAGCAATTCGATCAGTTCCTGTCTGAAGGTCGTCTCGACAGTACCGGCTCGCGCTGGCAGTTTGCAACGTTGACGCAAGTGCGCGAGACGCGCTATATGGTCGAGGCCCTGGCGACGCACGAATTCCATGACGGGTTCAGGAACTATCAGAACTTGAGTTCTCTGGAAAACAGTCTCGAAACCTGGCAGCGGGACGTCGACGTCTTCGCCAGCTTGCTCGAGTCCCGGAAAGTTGCCTATGGGCGATTGTTGCCGCGTATCGAAAGCATGCCGGCACAGGCTGATATCAACGACCTTCTATCCAGGCAGCGGCGATTCGCCGGAATACTCGATAATGTCGAGAGGTTCAATGACTGGCTGGCCCTCGCAAACGAGCGTGAATTCGATACATGGCGCAAAATCTCGAGTGCCGAATCCTCACCGGCGCTGACGGCCGATGATCCTTCAATCGAACAGCTGAGAGAAAGGATTCGATGGCTCAAAGGCGTGTTGCAATGGGAGCTCGAACGCAACGCCGAGGAGCGGTTGCTCCGGTCTGTTGGCGATTTACGCCAGGTTGGCGAGTTACTGACCGAGGCTCAGCAAAGGCACGAACGGATCGATCACATTACGCGCGTGTTACCCGCCCGGTTTGAGGAACTCGGCGAACAGACGGACGAGCTGGCGCAGCGTATCGGGGCAATGAGAGCGCGTGTCGCCGAAACAACGCGTGCACAGCGGGCATTCCTGCAGTCAATCGCTGTCGATGAATTGCTGGCCCAGAAAGCGCGCCTGAATAGTTACACGTTACAGGCGCGGCTCGCCCTCGCCGCGCTCTATGAATTGCCCGAAAGCAGTGGCGGTGGAGGCGATTGACCGTGCGCCGCTCGTTCTGTGTCCTCATCGCCTCGTTGCAAATGGCAGCCCCGGCCAATGCCGGGCAGGTCGACGCGCGCGACGAGGCTGGAAGCCGGGATGGCCATTCGGCAGAGACGCCGCCCGGCGACCGAGTCACCGATGCCACCGACCTGGCACGGGAAAATTATCGGAATATCCTGGACCTCACGTCGAATGATCCGGCGTTACGGGTCGAGATTCTGCGCCGGCTCGCCGATCTCGAGCTTGATGCCGCGGAAGCCGCACAGGTCGATGCGGACGTCGAGACACGCGATCTCTCGGGATTCGACACGGCGGCCTCCCTCTATCAGGAATTGCTCGAGACCTACCCGGATTATCAGCACAACGACGCGGTTCTTTACCAGCTGGCGCGCGCAATCGAGTTCAGCGGCCGCAGCGACGATGCGCTCGACGTACTCGATGACCTCGTCGATCGATACCCCGATACGTCGATCATCGACGAAGTGCAGTTTCGCCGCGGCGAAATGTTGTTCCTTCGTCGGGACTTCAACCAGGCAGAACAGGCCTATCAGGAAGTGGTGAATTATGGCGAGCGATCGCCATTCTACGAACAGGCCTTGTACAAGTTGGGCTGGTCGCAGTTCAAGCTGTCCCGGTACGAGGACAGCCAGGGCCCGTTTTTCGAACTGCTGGACCGCAAACTGGGCGATGCCGCAATCGTTGACGGCGACCACCCGCTGACGGAACTGAGTCCGCCGGAACAGGAACTCATCCGCGATACGATTGAGGTGCTCAGTATCGGGTTTTCGTACCTGGACGGCCCAAACAGTATCGACGATAGCCTGGAGGAGCGTGGGCACCCTGCATACAGCCACCTCATCTACGCCGGCCTGGGAGATCTGTACCTCGAGAAGGAACGCTTCGTCGATGCCGCTCTGACCTACGAAGCGTTCGTCGATCAGAATCCCGCGCATGCGGCGGCGCCACGCATGCATGCCGAGATTGTCGATGCCTACGAGCGCGGTGGCTTCCCGAGTCTCGTTATCGAAAGCAAGAAGTCTTTCGTCGAGCGCTTTGGGGCGGGCGGTGTCAGCCGGATGCCTGGAACGCCAGACCCCAATGGTGTTCTGGATGTACAAGTGAAGACCAGTATTGCCGAGGTTGCCAGATACCATCACGCCAAGGCGCAGCAGGGCGGCGACCTGCGTGATTACAGGGAAGCCGAACGCTACTACCGCCGGTATCTCGAGGAATTCCCGAATGAGACAGACACGGCCAGCATCAATTTTTTGCTGGCCGAAGTGCTGTTCGAAATGGAAGACTTTGCTGAGGCCACAGACGAATATGAGCGCACCGCCTATGCGTACCCGGATCACAACCGGTCAGCAGAGGCAGGCTATGCGGCACTCCTCTCTTACCAGGCGCACGAGCATTCTTTGCACGGCACGGCGAAAGCAAACTGGCACCAGCGATATCTGGACGCCAGCCTGACGTTCGCCGAATCCTTTCCCGACCATCCGCAGTGGGGCAGGGTCATGACCACGGTCGCGGAGGACTTCTTCGCATTGGATGAATTTGATCGTGCCATCGAGAATGCTCAGGCCGTCCTCGCGAAGCAACCGCCGATCGAAGCGGATCTGGCGCGCACAGCCTGGATTGTCATCGCGCACTCAGCTTTCAAACTCGGAAAATTTGCAATGGCCGAGGACGCCTATTACCAGGCGCAAGCTGTTACAGAATCGAGTGACCTGCAGGAATCACTAAACGTCAACGAGCGATTTGCGGCGTCAATCTACAAGCAAGGTGAGCAGGCACGCAATTCGGGTGATCTCGAGAGCGCAGTCACACACTTTCGACGCGTCAAGCGGGCCGTTCCGAATTCCAGGATTGCGGAGGTCGCCGAATACGATGCGGCGGCGGCATTGATCAATCTCCTCGCCTGGGACCGCGCTGTGGACGTGCTCGAAGCGTTCCGCAGGGATTACCCGGACAGTGAATACGCCGCCGACGCCTCTCAAAAACTCGCCGTCAGCTACATGAACGCGGGCCGCAGCATCGAAGCGGCACAGGAATTCGAGCGCATATCGCTCGCCGACACCAGCTCCGAGGACGTCCGGCGTGAAGCGCTGTGGAAGGCCGCCGACCTCTACGATGTCGCTGGCGCATCGAGCGAAGAGCAACGCGTCCTCAAGGACATGATTGCGCGCTATCCGGACCCGCTGTCCGAGTCAATCGAAGCCAGGGTCCGGCTCCTGGAGATCTTCCGGTCCCGTGGAGATCAGGCGGCCGTCAATTCTGCACTCGAAGACCTGGTCCTTGCCGATTCGAACGCGGGCGAACAGCGTTCGGATCGATCCAGGTACCTCGCGGCGACAGCTTTGCTCGAATTGGCCGAACCCGAGATTCGCAGGTTTTCAGCAGTCAGGTTAACTCAGCCGCTGACCGACAGCGTGAAGCAGAAGCGAGACCTGATGGAAAACGTGATTGACACGTACACGCGCGCTGCGGAATACGGTGTTGCCGAAGTGACGACGGAGGCGACATTCCGGCTTGGCGAAACCTTCGAAGGATTCAGTGCCGATCTGAGGGACTCGGAGCGGCCCGCGGGAATGGATTCTGCGGCACTCGAGCAGTACGAACTGTTACTCGAAGAACAGGTTTACCCGTTTGAAGAACGGGCGATCGAACTTTACAAAGCCAATGCTGACCGTGCGGCGAGTGGCATTTATGATGAATGGGTCAAAAAGAGTTTCGAGCGGCTCGCCAGCCTGTTGCCCGGCCGATACGCAAAATCGGAGCGCAGCGAAGACGTGATAAGGAGGCCGTTTTGAGCCGATCTGGGCGCGGCGCCTGTCAGGAGAACCAGGCTTGAGCACCCGGCTGCCGACGTGGCGGATCGACAAGGCAAATCGCAGGTGATGGATCAGATCGATCTCGAACGTACCGAAATTACAGGCAACCAGGAGCTGCCGAAGTACGATTCTCTCGGCAAAGCGCGGAAAGACGGGTTGGACTGCCAGATTCAGATGGATATAGGCGGCCCAATTACGATACGCTAGACACGCGGCGAAACTCAGAGGCTGGTGAACGGAGCGATGAAGATACTTGCGACTCAACTGATATTTTTTACGATCGCCTCGTTCTCGGCGACGCTGGCGTACGCACAGAACGGAACCTGGTACGTTTCGCCAGCGATCGTGTACACGGACGACGATCCCGACCGGGTGATTGAAGACGCTATCGCCGGCGGCCAGATTCATGTTGGCCGCCATATGTCGGACCATTTTACGCTGGAGGGCCTGTTTGGCTACTCCGACCTCAAAGGGTGGCCCGGCTATCCAGACCAGCAGCACCTGGAAATCAGCGCCGATCTGCTCGCCTTTTACGACCGCGATGCCGGGTTTGCCCCTTACGCCCTGATCGGGCTCGGCTACCTCAGCGTCGACCTCGATCCCGGTAGCGACGACAACCGCCCATCGGGCACGGCCGGCCTGGGTTTTGTGTGGACATTCGGGCGCGGTGTCTACTCCCTCCGCGCTGAGGCCCGTTCCCGCGTCGCCTTCGACAAGGATGGCAATTACAACGATTGGCTCGCATCGGTCGGTGTGCAATACAACTTCGGAGCCGCCGGACGCGCGAGGAGTACGCGCACCTATTCCGACAGCGACCGCGACGGCGTGCTGGATATCTGGGACGATTGTCCAAGTACACCACCAGGGGCCGACGTGGGCCCGAATGGATGTCCGTTGCGAGACAGGCAGCCCGACTCGGACAATGACAATGTGCCGGATATCAGGGACGTCTGTCCGAATACGCCTGCCGGTGTCCCGGTCACCCCGAGCGGTTGTTCGCTCGATAGTGACAACGATGGCGTGACAAGCGACAAGGATCGCTGCCCCGCCACATCCCCTGGTGCTGTGGTCGATCAGTTTGGATGTGCGCGTGACGACGACAATGACGGCGTCCCGGACCATGTAGATCGTTGTCCCAACACCGTAAGCGGCGCCAGGGTTGACGTATCTGGCTGTGCCATCAAAGACGTGATTCGTCTGCCTGGCGTCAACTTCGAGACCGGCGTCAACGTCATATTGCCGGGGGCCGATCCCGTCCTCCAGGCTGCGGCGGCCACTTTGAACCTGTACCCGGATGTACAGATCGAGGTCGCAGGGCATACGGACAGCGTTGGCGACGCGGAATTTAATCTCGAGTTATCGCGGCAGCGTGCAGAGACTGTGCGGCAACTCCTGATTGGATTCGGGGTCGCCGAGGACCGCATGACGGCGGTAGGCTATGGCGAATCCCAGCCGATACAGGACAACGTAACGTCAGTCGGTCGGGCGGCCAATCGGCGCGTGGAGCTGCGAATCATCGATCCCTGATCGGTCCGCGCCCGGCAACATTGACCGCTTGGCTAAAGAAGGGCCCCCTTGCGGGGCCCTTTTTTGCTTGGTTGTGTGGGATCAGCCGGAATGAATCTGAGCGAAGGTTACCTGGACTGACCCGGGGCCGGACTGGAGCAGTTCGAACGACCGCTTGTGGAGGAAGCGGACATGGGCTCGGGCGGTTGAAACAGGGAAGGCCACGCCCTCGGCACCAATTAGCGGGTCAGGCTGGCGAACAACGTCGGCAATTTCTCCGGGAGGCGGTCGACATGGTCCACAATCGTATAGTTGTTGGCCCCGAAGATGCGCTTCACGTAGGTATCGGCGTTCGCGTCCAGCGTCAGGCAGTAGGTGAGGATCCCTCTTGAATAGAGTTCCTCGACCGCTTTCCTGGTGTCGTGTCGCAGGTGTTGCGGGTCGCGCTCATCGATATCGGCTGGCTCACCGTCTGTCACCAGCAGCAGCAGCTTGCGTCGTTCCGGCTGCGCCAGCAGGTGATGCCCGGCATGCCGCATCGCCGCGCCCATACGCGTGGACAGGCCGCCTTTCATACCGTCCAGCCGGGCTTTGACCTCGCGGTCGAACTTCTGGTTGAAGTCCTTGAATCGATAATAGTGAACGTCGTGGCGTCCCTCGGATGCGAATCCATGCACTGCAAACGGGTCGCCAATGCCGCTGACGGCGGTACACACGAGGGTAGCGGCTTCGCGGGTCAGATCCAGCACGGTCTTGTCGGAGCCGCCGATCTTGTCGTTCGTGGATTCCGAAAGGTCGAGCAATACCGTCACGGCCAGGTCGCGATTCCTGATCACGTTGCGCATCGTGATGCGCGTATCCGGCTGCCGGCCCATGCGAATCGAGATCATGGCGTCGACGGCCGCGTTAATGTCGATTTCGTCGCCGTCGTCGAGGTTGCGCTCACGCTGCACGCCCTGTGGTGACAGCCTGTCGATGATGTGCCGGATCTTGTGGGCAATGGGCTTGTACTCGACGAGGATGCGCTCGACTTCATCGGCATCCCCTTTGGTTGCGCGACGTTCGTAGACCGTCGCCCAGTCGGGGCGGTAGAGCTGCACCTGGTAGTCCCATTCCGGGTAGTGGCAGGGCGCCGAGATCGGCTCCTTGCCCCACATTTCGTTGTAGCTCTGGCTGGCCTCGCCGGCATCCTCGTAGGGCATGAACTCGGTGGCGCATACCCATACTTCCTGGGCATCATCCCCGGCAAGCTCACAATCCACTTCGTTGGCCATTTCCACCGCGCTTACGTATTTGCGCACCTGGCGCTGCCAGGCAGGAACGAAGTCGGCGCCCTTGGCGTCCCGGTCGAACGGCTCGAACGCCCAGACGATGCGGTTGTCGTCCCGGTACGGAATGCGAATGGATTCCAGGATCCGGAGGCTGGGCATTTCCCTGCGCTCTGCCAGCAGCTGGAACAGTTGCAGTCCGAGGTCGCGGGAAAACCGCTTGTCATCCTGCCGGGCTTCGATCTCCGCATGGAACCTCGCGGCAATGCGATCGAGCCCGGCATCGTTGATGTGCAGCTGCTCTTCGTTGAGGCAGTGCGCGAGTCGTTCGAGCAGCGGAACGGTCGGGTGCTCTGTCGCGCCTTCGTGATCGAGAGCGAGCAATCTGCCCCATAGCTTCCCGAGACCCGGAAACGCCTGCGCGGCCCGGTATTCGACGCGAGCATCCTCGATCAGGCCGACCAGGAACATCTGCGCGGGGCTCAAGCCATCGGCGTCGATGGCACTGGTCGTATAGCCGAGGTGCGCCGCGAGGTGCGCGGCCTGGGCCCGGTAGCATTCCAGCCCGGATATGCCGCCGACCGTATCCACGGCATCGGGCAGGTGGATGACGTGGTTTTCGCAGTAAGGCTTGAAGCCCTCATGGTCTGCAGCGGCCGGGCGCAGGAAGAAGTCCCGCCCCCAGAGCGCCCGCAGGTAGAAGTTGAGCTTGCGCTGCGTGTCGACGAACAGGGTGCCGCGCCGCTCTTTCTGCAGCATCTTCTTGCTGTCCGCACTTTCCAGGTTGAAGTACCTGACCAGATTGTCGAGATCGCGCCGATAGGCGTCCGCGCCGAAATTGGCCCAGCGCCGCAGCCCCGACAGGGTGAGCATGGACAGCAGCTGGTCGATGTTGCCGAGCATCGGCCGCAGGCCCCGCGAGGCTTTCGCCGAGAGCTGGTGAATGAGCGTCAGGTACCCGCGCAGCAGCTCCGCGTCGCCCAGTCGGCGTGCCGCAGTCGGCAGGCTGGCAAACAGCAGCGCGATGACCTGGCCCGAGGTCATCGACGATAGCTTCATGGCGGCCTCGAGACAGTCGCGGATCACGTCCTCGCCGCACTCCTGGACGACGGCGGGCATCTCTTCCAGGTAAGACAGGACGACGTCGTGGCCGCGCCCGAGTTCGCAAAGCCCCCTGGCGCCTTCCATGTAGTCGTGCAGTCCCGCTGGCGACATGACACGCGCCGCGTCGTGAAAAGTGGCCTCCAGGGTGTCAGCAACCTCCGGGGCGGCCTGTTCGAGGCATGCCGCGTAGTCGTCGAGATTGATGGTCATCGCCTGACCCCGGATGTCAGAGAAAGACGCGGCTCATCAACTGACGAAAAACGTCGACACGGCCGCTTCCAGCGTCTCGCGCATGTCGGGGTCGTCCGTCAGCGGCGTCACCAGCGTCATCTGGCACGCAGCCACGGGCTCGATGCCTTCGCCGATCATCTGGCCGGCGTAGACAAGGAGGCGAGTGGAGATGCCTTCGTCGAGGCCGTGGCCCTTGAGGTTTCGGCTCCGTTGCCCGATCTGAACGAGCTTTGCGGCGGTGTCGGTATCGATGGCCGATTCCTGCGCGACGATTTCCACTTCCAGCTCTTCTGCCGGGTAGTCGAAATCCAGCGCTGCGAAGCGCTGCCGGGTCGACTGCTTGAGGTCTTTCATCAGGCTCTGGTAGCCCGGGTTGTAGGAAATCACCAGCTGGAAATCGGGGTGCGCCTCGACCAGCTCGCCCTTCTTGTCGAGCGGCAGATTGCGGCGGTGGTCGGTAAGGGGATGGATGACCACGGTCGTGTCCTGACGCGCCTCGACCACTTCGTCCAGGTAGCAAATGGCGCCGATACGCGCCGCCGTGGTCAGCGGCCCGTCCTGCCACTGGGTGCCGTCCTTGTCGAGCAGGTAGCGGCCGACGAGGTCCGAGGCCGTCATGTCCTCGTTGCAGGCAACGGTGATGAGCGGCTTGTCGAGTTTGTAGGCCATGTGCTCGACGAAGCGCGACTTGCCGCAGCCGGTCGGCCCCTTCAGCATCACGGGCATGCGCCGTGCGTAGGCGGCCTCGTACAGTCCTTCTTCGTCAGCAACCGTCCTGTAGTAGGGCTGCGTTCTGACCCGGTACTGGTCCGCGATGTCGCTGCCATCGCCGGTTTTTCTTACGACTTCCATTTAAACGGGCGTTCCCCGGTAGATAACCATTTCTGCGCCTTTGGACTGCGCATAGTTGTCGAAGCCGATAAGGCGCACGTGGTTGTCCGGATGAGCCCGGTGGCACGCTGCGGCTTCCGCGAGCACCCGGTCCACGTCGGTCTCACCGAACATGGGCAGCTTCCACATGTACCAGTAATAGCCGAAGGCGTTTTCCGGTTCCGTATGCTCGATGGCCGGGTTCCACCCCCTGGAGATGATGTATTCCACCTGCTTGCGGATCGCTGCGGCATCCATGGTCGGTAAGTAAGAGAAGGTCTCGAACTTGCGCGACGACGTATCGCTAAGGCTCGATTTGTATTCTTGTACATCTGACATAGTGGTTTCCTCGTAATCTGCCTGGCTGGTTTAGCGGTGGGCAACGTCCAGCTTGTCGACGGTATCGAACTCGAACTTGATTTCCTTCCAGGTTTCCATGGCCATCTTGAGTTCGGGACTGTGCTTCGCTGCGTCCGTAAGGATTTCCTTGCCTTCCTTCTCGAGCTCCCGGCCCTCGTTGCGAGCCTTGACACAGGCCTCGAGCGAGACGCGGTTGGCTGCAGCGCCGGCGGCGTTGCCCCACGGGTGGCCGAGCGTGCCGCCTCCGAACTGCAGGACGGAGTCGTCGCCGAAAATGGAGACCAGTGCCGGCATGTGCCAGACGTGGATGCCGCCCGACGCGACCGGCATGACGCCGGGCATGGAGCCCCAGTCCTGGTCGAACATGATGCCGCGAGCGCGATCTTCCTTGACGTAGCTCTCGCGCATCAGGTCGATCCAGCCGAGCGTCGCCTCGCGATCGCCTTCCAGTTTGCCGACCACGGTGCCGGAGTGCAGGTGATCGCCACCCGACAGGCGCAGCATCTTCGTCAGCACGCGAAAGTGAATGCCGTGGTTCGGATTGCGGTCGAGCACGGCGTGCATGGCGCGATGAATGTGCAGCAGCAGGCCGTTGTCGCGGCACCAGTTGGCAAGGCCGGTGTTGGCCGTGAAGCCACCGGTCAGGTAGTCGTGCATGATGATCGGCGCGCCGAGTTCCTTGGCGTATTCCGCACGTTTGTACATGTCTTCCGGTGTCGGCGCCGTCACGTTCAGGTAGTGGCCCTTGCGCTCGCCGGTTTCGGTCTGCGCCTTGTGCACGGCTTCCATGACGAAGTCGAAACGCTGCTTCCAGCGCATGAACGGCTGGGAATTCACGTTCTCATCGTCCTTGGAGAAGTCGAGGCCGCCACGCAGCACTTCGTAGACGGCGCGGCCGTAGTTCTTGGCGGACAGGCCCAGCTTCGGCTTGATCGTGCAGCCAAGCAGCGGGCGGCCGTACTTGTTCATGATGTCGCGCTCGACCTGGATGCCGTGCGGCGGGCCGCCGCAGGTCATCACGTAGGCACGCGGTATGCGGACGTCTTCGAGACGCAGCGCCCGGACGGCCTTGAAGCCGAATACGTTGCCGACCAGCGAGGTCAGGATGTTGACAACCGAGCCCTCTTCGAAGAGGTCGATGGGATAGGCGATGAAGGCATAAAAAGCCTCGTCGTTACCGGGCACGTCCTCGATCGCGTAGGCCCGGCCCTTGTAGTGCTCGAGGTCGGTGAGCAGGTCGGTCCATACGGTGGTCCAGGTGCCCGTCGAGGATTCGGCGGCCACGGCGGCGGCAGCTTCCTCGCGCGGCACGCCTTCCTGGGGGATGACTTTGAAGCAGGCCAGGAAATCGGTGTCTTTAGGTGCGTAGTCCGGCATCCAGTACGTTTCCCGGTAGTCTTTCACGCCTGCCTGATAGTTTTTCGCCATTGCTTGGTGCTCCTGGTGCGCTTCGGAGATTGTTGTCTGGGCGCAAATATAGTTGACAGGCGGGATAACGTATAGTTAATTGTATTTATATTAGGCATTTACAAAAGTAAATATCGATGTTTCACGCTACGCTACAGCAACTACGTCTTTTTGCCGCCGTCGCGGAGCACAGGAGCGTGACCCGGGCCGCGGAAGAGGTGCATCTCACGCAACCCGCCGTCTCCATCCAGATCAAGCGCCTCGAGGGCAAGATCGGCATGCCCCTCATCGAGCACATCGGCAAGGAACTGCACCTGACGGTGGCCGGTGAGGAAGTCTTCGAAGCTTCGAAAGACGTTCTGGAGCGATTGAGCGACCTCGAAACGAGCCTCAACGACCTGCGGGGCGAAGTTGCCGGTCCGCTGAACATCCACGTCGTGAGTTCCGGCAAGTACTTCATGCCGCACCTGCTCGGCAGCTTCGTGCGCCGGTACCCGAAAGTCGAACCGCGGCTGCAGATCACCAACCGCGCCAGCCTGCTAACGGGCCTCGCGAAAAACCAGAGCGACCTGTACATCATGGGGCAGCCCCCGGAAGGCGTGTCGGTCGTCGAGTATCCCTTCCTGGAGAACATACTCGTCGTCGTCGCAAGGCCCGACCATCCGTTGGCGGGCAAGAAGAAGATACCGCTCGCACGGATCGCGAAGGAGCGATTCGTCGGCCGTGAAAGCGGTTCCGGCACGCGCAAAGCCGTCGAAAAACTGTTTGCCGACAAGGGGCTGAGCATGGAGGCCTATATCGAACTCGACAGTGCGGAAGGCATCAAGCAGGGCGTGATCGGCGGACTGGGCATCGGCGTTCTGTCGAAGCACAGCCTGCGACTCGAACTCGAGGCGGGCGAACTGGTCGTGCTGGACGTTGCGGGCTTCCCGTTACGCCGGCGTTGGTACGTTTCCCACAGAGAGGGGAAACGGCTGTCGCGTGCTGCGCAGCTCTTCCTGCAATACCTCCAGGAAGAAGGCGAAGAGGAAGTCGCGGACCTGCTGGCTCTCGATCAGGGCCCGGGAAGCGTCGAATGAAAAATCGGCCCCTCGTGACGCCACCGACCCGACTGTCGCGCTACGCACGGAGGATGACTTGCTGGGCGCGGTCAAAACAGCGGCCAAGGTCAGAAGGCGAGCGATACCGTTGACAAAAAACACGGCCCTCGCGAGAGGGCCGTGTTTATTCGCGGACGAGGCCGACTCAGATCATTCCCGGCTCAGCCAAGGGCTCGATCGATATCGTCCAGCGTCTTCTTCTCCGCCTCAGATATTTTTTCTCCTCCGAAGCCGAGAAATCCGCCTTCCTTTGCGGCTTCGGCCACCTTCTGGGCAGTGGCACGCACGAACTGCCGGTAGGTGTCGCTGTATTCCGGCGCCTTGGCCGCAATCAGAGCGTCGATCTCGCGCAGTCGCTCGACGGCCAGTTCACTCACCTCGGCGGGCTTCCGTCCTTTCACGAGTTCCTTGAGGTGTTCCTGCGTAACGCGCCTGCCATCCGAATCCTCGAAGGAGGCGCTGATGATCGTCGGCAGCGAGTCGGGATCCGGGCTGGACTGCGCTTCCAGCAGAGACCTCGCAATACCGGCGCTTTCCTTGACGGCGCCCCACAGACCGCCCGGATCCGCGGCGGTGACGGCGATTCCTGCCAGCATGGGCGATTGTACGAGGTCTTGCCATTCTTGTTCGGTAAACCTGTCTTTGATGCTCATTCGTTCTTCTCCCGGTGTTTTCTCGTCAATATTCATCGTTGCTAAGAAACAGCATACTCGCTGGGCCGTGTTTTAAACACATGATGGCCGGGCTATTGCATCAGCGCCTGTGCGCCGCCAAGATTGCCCCACCACCCAACACGATTGGCTACCACCCAAGTTGTCCAGGAGGCTGCATTGCGTCTTGCTCCATTATATTTGCTTTTAGCGGCGGTTGCCGCAAGCGGCGAGGAAATGTCGTCCGCCGCCGGGCTGACCATTGCCGCGGTCGGCGACATGATGATCGGCACCGAGTATCCGGAAAACCGGCTGCCGTCGGACGATGGTGCGAGCTACTTCGCCGACGTTGCCCCGTGGCTGTCGGCAGCCGATATTGCTTTCGGCAATCTCGAAGGTGTGCTGGCCGACGACGGTGAACCCGGCAAGAAATGTTCGAATCCGAAAGCGTGCTATCGCTTTCGCATGCCGACCCGTTACGCGCAGCACTTTGTCGACGCCGGTTTCGACGTTTTGAGTCTGGCCAACAACCATGCGCGCGACTTCGGCGAGGAAGGACGCACAACCACGATGCGTGTGCTCAATGAAGCCGGCATCCTGCACTCCGGTCGCGTGGGCACGAGCGCATCGTTTGAGAAGAACGGCCTGCGGGTCGGCGTCATCTGCTATGCGGTAACAAAGAATTCGAACATGATGCTCGACTACCTGTTTGCCGAGCATACGATCAGGAAACTCGCCGACAATCACGACATCCTGATCGTTACCTTCCACGGCGGAGCCGAAGGTGCGCAGTATACGAACGTGACCTTTGATGAAGAGGAATACTACGGTGAGCCGCGTGGTGACGTCGTACGTTTCGCGCGCATGGCTGTGGACGCCGGCGCCGACCTGGTGCTCGGTCACGGTCCGCATGTCGTGCGTGCGATGGAGCGCTACAACGACCGGCTTATTGCCTATAGCCTCGGCAACTTCGCGACGGCGTTCGGCATCAGTATCAGCGGGCTGAAAGGTATCGCTCCGATACTCGTGGCCACGCTCGACGAAAATGGTCGATTCATCGAAGGCAAGATCGTATCGACGGCACAACACAGGCCGCACGGCGTAACGATCGATCGCCGCGCTCGGGCACTGTCGGAGCTGCGCCGCCTCAGCCAGGAGGATTTCGGGGAGCCCGGCCTCGAGTTTCGCGATGATGGTCGCCTGCTGCCGGCGGAACGGGCGCCGGTCGTGCGCCGCACGGATTTCGGGCCCGACGACAATCCGGGCGAAAATGGCCCGAAACCCTGCAAGGAAGACTGGTTCTGGTTCGTCGAGTCAACGGTCAAGCGGGCAGACGAAGCAGCGCTCGGCCCGGAGCCGGGCTCCGCGGCCTGGCAGTCGCTCGTGATGGAGCGCCTGGGGATCGAAGAAGAGGGCGTTCAGGAGCCCGCGACCGATACCTGGTGCAGGCGCATGGATGTGCGCCTGTTCGGTGCCGAGGGCTAGGCGGCCAACGTCGGCAGACTCGGCGTCAGCGGGAATCATTCATTATTGAAGCGCAAACCCGCACAGGCAATGGTCGTATCGACACCTGACAGCGTGCTCCAGGAAGTATTCGGCTACCGGGATTTCCGTGGGCATCAAAGGGCCATCATCGAGTCTGCAATCCTGCGGCGCGACGCACTTGTCATCATGCCAACGGGCGGCGGCAATTCCTTTTTCGTCATGATTACCTGAAGCTGGGGGGGCTCAGAACGCGTCAGTTCATGGGACGGGTCGGAAACGGCGCTGAAGCTCTTATCCGCCGTGTACAGAACGGGGCAACGGTTTGGTGCGGCTCATGTCGTGGACGTGCTTACCGGGAAGACGACGGACAAAGTGCTGCAGTATGGGCACAACGACCTGAGCGTGTTCGGTATCGGCGATGATTTGTCGGCGCAGAAATGGCGTTCGGTGGTCCGCCAGTTGATTGTCATGGGGTACCTGCATGCCGATGCCGAACGATACGGAGCGCTCGTACTCGCGGATGAGCACGGCGTGCCTCCGTACGTGATCGTTCATGACAAGACCTTACGCGAGATGCTGATGCGTCGGCAACGCCAAACCCGAGCGTTACGGGCAGCGGTTCCTCGAAGTGCTGGCTGCAGGCTAGCCTTTCGCACACTGGCCTGTCCCTCAGGATTCGTCGAGTGAAAACCGTTCGCGCAGGAACCGGGCGATACCTTCTTGGTCGTGATGGCCGATGACCGCCGTCGCGGCGGACTTGATGGCATCGTTCGCATTGGCCGGCGCATATCGCTCGTCGGCTGCCTCGAACATGCTGAGGTCATTGTCGCTGTCGCCAAAACAGATGATGCGTTCGAGGCCCAGTAACTCCTTCAGGGTCTTGATCGCGCCGCCCTTGCTGGCGTCGCTGTGGTGGACATCCAGCCAGTACCACTGCTCTCCCTCCAGCGCCACGCCGGAGTAGGCGACGAGATGCGGTTCCGCCTCGACGCTTTGCAGGACTGCCTTGATCGATGCGCCGGCGCCGATGGAATTGACGTGCGTGATAGCGGCATCTGCGGGCAACTCGTCCAGGGCGCGCGTCCGCACGTTAGCGTCGCTACTGAATGTCCGGACCAGTTCGAGCTCGGCATCCGATTGCAGCGGCGGGTGGTAAACGGTGCTCTCATCGTCGTCCTCCAGCGTAAAGACAAAAGGCGTCACCTTCTGGCTGATACAGGCCTGAACGACACTTTCGAGCTCGGATGCCGTGAGCATGGCGCCGCTCGAAAACCGCTGCTGATCCGGATGCCAGATCATGACGCCGTTCTTGTACGCCTGCGGCAGGTCGAAGCGATGGCCGTCGAGAATTGCCCGCGCGCCGTGAAGCGTGCGGCCGGTTGCAACGGTATAGGCAATCTCCCGTTGCGACAGCAGCTTCAGGGTCTCGCTGGTGTATTCCGAAATTGCCGAGTCTCGGTTGAGAAGCGTTCCGTCGAGATCGAAAACAATGAGTTCCATAGGGCTTGGGGGTACGGTAAGGCTGTGCGTCAGTCTCGCTCCAAAGCCGGATCGATGCAAACCTGGCTGTTCTGATTTAGAGTTGCTCCTGGGGGGTAGCATGGCGGTGAAAGCGAGCGCAGCGGTGCCGGGAACACCGTCTGCCGCCAGGGAGGGCCACCGGCCGGAAGGGTGGGAGAGAACCGCAACATTCCCGATGCGTGACGGGGAGGTGTTCATTGCGTCGCGAAATTACGAGATATTCAACCAACGCGGCATCGTCGTGACGAAGGATTTCGACCATCACGGCGAGTTCGGCAGTATCCAGAACGGCTGGTCTTGGTATGTGGGGGTCTAGTCGAGCGATCATCTTCGACGTTGATGGAACCCTTGCCGAAACGGAGGAGGGCCACCGCGAGGCGTTCAATATTGCGTTCCGGGAAGCGGGGCTGCCGTGGTCGTGGGACCAGGATCTTTACGGCAAGCTGCTCGCCGTTACCGGCGGCAAGGAGCGCATTCGGCACTTCATCGAGGACTTCGGCGCAGAAGGCGCGCCGCAGGACGACGTCGATGGATTTATCCGGTCGCTGCATGCAAAGAAGACCGCCGCATACACGCAAATTGTCAGGCGCGGCCAACTGCAACTCAGGCCCGGCGTGCGGCAGCTGATAACAACCGCGCGAAATCGGAACTACAGGCTCGCGCTTGCGACGACGACAACACCCGCCAACATTGATGCATTGCTGGCAGCGACTCTTGGCGATGCCGCGCATGATCTATTCGAAGTGATCTGTGCCGGCGACAGCGTTCCCAACAAGAAGCCGGCGCCGGACGTCTACCTGAAAGCGCTCGAGGAACTCGAACTGCCGGCCGCAAGCTGCGTGGCCATCGAAGATTCACGGAACGGCTTGCTGTCGGCGTGTGCGGCCGGGATAACGACGATCGTGACGCCGTGTCTTTACACGCGCGATGAAAATTTCGGTGAAGCCGCGCTGGTCATCGACGACCTCGAATCGCTCGACTTCGCTGTGCTCGAGACGTTATTCCGATAGCCACCGTGCCGGGACATTCGGATCGGATATACCGCGCGACGGATCAGCTCGTTGCGGATCGCGGCCTCGATCCCGGCGGTCATCCAAGCGGGTGGCCCGACTACACGGCTTGCGCGAGAACGTAGCCCGCCATCACGATCACGGCCAGTGAGCTGAACGTCCAGCAGGTCGCGCGGATATCGTGCACCTGCGCCGTAGCGTAGGCGATAAAGTGCGCTGCCCGTGCGGCGACGTACGACCAAATGACAATTTGTGCAAACAAGACCGGCGGTCCCGCCAGGACGAACAGGAAACCGGCCGCGAGGAAGCCGGGAATGCTCTCGAGGTCGTTGAGGTTCATTCGCCGCGAGCGGTCCACGTACTCGTTGACCTCGAGTTGTCCCTCGCGGGGCTCGGGGTTCAGGGGCGTTTTCCTGGCGTCCTCCGGGCTTCTGTAGCCCGCGCGCACTTTCATCATCCGCTGAACCGTCATCCATGGCTGCAGCATGAGCTTCAAAATCATGATTGATGCGGCGAGCACGTAGGCGTGAAACGCCGGGTTTTCAATAGTCAAGTAACTGATATCAAACGACATTGGGGGATTCCTGTCGGGCTGTTGACAAAAATTCTAACAGAGGTAAAATAATTTAACAACGTTAATTAACTATTACCCGAATGAACCCCGTGAAGCGTCAACGATCCCCCCGTGTAAGAAAGAAACGCGAGCAAATGCGCCATGAAATTCTGACCGTGGCCCGCGATATCCTGCTGCAGGAAGGGGCGGAGGGCGTCACACTGAATGCCGTGTCCGGCCGCCTCGACATGACCAAGCCGGCCCTCTACCACTATTTCTCGTCAAAAGAAGCACTTGCGCGCAGCCTCGTAATGACCCTGATTGACGAAGAGATAGATGCTCTGATGCGTGCGGTAGACGAGGTCGAGTCAGACGCCAACTTGCTTGGCGCGATGATTCGGGCATTCCATGCCCATTACTCGAACCGGCTGCATGCATTCCGTTTCGTGTACGGCCAGTCACAGCTGTACACGGTTCCGGAGTTCGGCATAGATGCGGACATGATCCGACACGAAATTACTCCGCGCACGCGCCGTCTGTTCGAGCAACTCGAAGCCCGTCTGACGGACTCGACAATGTCGGCGGAGCGGCGGCACTCGGTTCGCCGCCTCGCTTTTGTCGCATGGACCTCGGCACTCGGTCTGGTGACGATGCTGGGTATCGCCGATGCGACGCACGACCCTCTGCTGCACTCCGACGAGGTACTAATCGACACGCTCGCAAAGGTGTTCGATACGCAGGTAGTTCATGATATGGAGGGCAAGGGGTCCCACTGACAGATGCCGGATGCGCTTCTTGCATTCCTTCACAAAGCACGCGATAACTGTGTATTCGCCAATTGTGCTGGGGGATTATTAAGTGAGGCCATCATTAAGGTACCTGTTGCCAGTCCTGGCGGTGTTTTGCATTCCCGGCGCGGCCCACGCTCAAGACGCCGAATTCTCCAGTTACGATGAGTGCATACTCGAGTCGCTGAAGGGCGTCTCCAGTGACGTTGCCGCGAGCGCAATCATCGCAAGCTGTCGCAGCACATTTCCCGAGACGGCACCGGCGGCAGCAGAAGCAGTTGCGCCCGAGCCCGAAGCAGAGAGCGTCGAGCCAGAGCAACCACAGGCGGATGTGAAGCCCGAACCGGCTGCGGGGGGGGCGAGCCGGGAACTGACCCGGGAAGAACTGAGTAATCTGAAAGCGACGCTGTTCGGGTTTACGACCAAGTACAAGGTCACCTTCGAGAATTTCAATGAAGACATCACCATTACAGAGGTGACGATTGCCGTGTGGGATGACTTAGATCCCCGCGGACTGAAGAAATACACGGAAACGATGAATATCCCGCCGTCGGGCGAGCAAAAGGTCGAATACGAGGTCATCTACATGGGCGACGACCAGGGCTGGCGCTGGAAGGTCGATTCGGCGAAGGGCGTGCCCGTGCTGTACTAGTTTCAAGGAAACTCACGTATCCACTCAGAAAATAACCACTTTTCGCCAGCAGTAGGCGGCAATCCCGCAGGTCCTGTGGCCGCGTCAGGTTTACCTTCCGCATCGACGTTCGAAAACAGCAGGGCATCGCCCGATGGCGGACGGCGAATGTCGCCTGGACCGATGAGAAAGTAGGGGTAGAGGTCGCCGAGTGACGCATAACGGGGTTTCTTCGTGACGATCCTGCCATCGAAGACGCAGGCGTCGAGCTGTGTCAGCAGCAGGCACCAAAGCGCATCCCCGGGCGTCTCGACGACAGGTTCTCCCATCACGTTGGGCGAGGTGTTGAGAAGGATGGGCACGCCGGTGCGCTCGCCGAATTCACGAACCCGCTCGTAGCACGGAGTGTTGACCGGCTGTGTCACTGTCTGAACCCGGCCCGTGCCGTCCACGTGTACCACGGCCGGCACGAGATCGCGTTTGTCCGCCTTGAAGTCCATCACGCGGAGAATGAACGGGCTTGCCGGGTCGACGCCATCCACGTCGAACCAGTCTGCCGTTTCTTCAAGCGGAATCACCGGTGCAAAGGGGCGGAAGCCTTCGCGATGTTTCACCCGGGCGTTGAGTCTATCCTTGGCATCCGGCTGCCGCGGGTCGCAGAGAATGCTCCGCTGCCCGAGTTGTTACGTTGGGTGGAACGGATGGGCTACGCCGGAACCTGAGCAATTATCCGTATTAACCACGATTGCCCGGCTGCTGCGGCGACGCTACGGTTCACGAATAACAAGAGCAGTTCAAGCCTACGGCAACCCCCCTATATTGCCTGAGCGCTTGTTGCCCCGTCAGGGTTCCTTGGCGGGGCACTTTTGTCCAGGACCTTATCGCAAATTACCTCACCGATCGGGATAGCCGATGTCGCTGCCGGTGACGGGGCATTGCACACGTGCAGGCTGCGCGGCGTCTCGGCAAACAGGAAGTCGTCGACGAGCGAGCCATCGCGTCTGACGGCCTGGGCACGAATTCCCGCCGGGTAGGGCTGCAGGTCGGCCAGGCCCACGGACGGGCAGTACTTCTGTACCTGCCCGAGGTAACCGCGTTTCCAGACGGAGTTCCACATTTCCGCGATTCCGACGCCCAGGTTGTCGGCCGTCACACGCCAGAAGCCCGGAAACGCCAGCATCTCCGAGGTGTCCCGAATGCTGAAATTGACGCGTCCATAACCTTCTCGCTTCCAGCCCTGGACGGCATTGGGTCCGACCGTGACGGAACCGTCGATCATGCGCGTCAGGTGGACACCGAGAAACGGCAATCCCGGCTGCGGAACGGGATAGATGAGGTGCCGGACGATCGAACGTTTGTCGTCAGGCAGTCGGTAGTACTCCCCACGGTAGGGCACGATGCGGAAGTCGATGTCGAGGTTCATCATCGCGGCGAGGCGGTCGGCCATGAGCCCGCCACAGACGACGAGGCGGCGAGCGTGGAGCGACTGGCCGCCTTCAATGTGGATGGTTACCGCATCGGCGGACTCGTCGATCGCCGTGACTTCGGCGTTTGTGCGGAGGTCGCCGCCGAGTTCCTCCAGCCTGCGCGCCAGGGTCCCCGCCACGGCAACGTAATCGACGATACCGGTGGTTGGCGACAGGATGGCACCGACGCCCGCGACGTTCGGCTCGGCCGCCTTGAGCTGCGCTTCGTCCAGCAGCTCCACGTCGATGCCGTTGTGCAGTGCGCGCTCGTAGAGAGCGAGCATGCGCTCGTGCTCGTCCGCATTCGTGGCCACGATGAGCTTGCCACACTGCTCGTGCGGAATGCCGTTGTCGCTGCAGAAGCGCAGTGTTGCGGCCACGCCCTTGCGGCACAGCTCGGCTTTCAGGCTGCCCGGCTCGTAGTAGATCCCGGCGTGGATCACGCCGCTGTTGTGGCCGGTCTGGTGGCGGGCTACCGCCGATTCTTTCTCGATTACGACGACGCGTCGCGACGGCTGCCGCTGCTGCAACTGCCACGCCACGGACAGTCCGACGATGCCGCCGCCGATTACTGCAAAGTCGTACATGAAGTATCCCTGTTCAGTGCGCGGGGGTGGCCAGTCTAGTACCGGCGGCCTCCTTGCGGAAGCATTGCGCACGGCGCAACGATTGCCGTATAATCGCGCGCCAACGCGGTGGTGGGGCCGGAATGGAGCCTTCCGGAAGGATGTGAGTCCTTACACGCACCGCTACCAAAGTCTTGGTAGAAAAAAAGCCCCGCTCAGGGGTTTTTTGTTGCCCGGTGACCGGGCAACCGCGTGGGTAGATAATGGGCCTTTGGCCCATTTTTTTGTTTTAAAATATATGGTTAGGTTTAACAGTGACGCGTGACGAGTTGGTGAAGTTGCTCGAGCCGAGCATCGAACGACTGGGTTACGAACTGTCGGACCTGGAAGTGAAACTCGGCGGCAAACACGGCGTCTTACGGGTGTTTATCGACAAGCCTGACGGGATCGGCCTGGACGACTGCGAAAAGGTCAGCCTGGCCGTCAGTGCACTCCTCGATGTGGAGGATCCGCTGCCCGGGCATTACGCCCTCGAGGTATCGTCGCCGGGACTGGACAGGAAGTTGACAAAAATTGAGCATTTTCAAAGGTTTGAAGGAGAAACCGTGAAGGTGCAGATGCGCTTCCCTATCGAGGGGCGGCGGCGATTCCGGGGCAAGCTGGTGTCATCGGATGAGGAAAATATCGTGGTCGACGTGGATGGCGTGTCGCACACCTTGCCGGTGGCGACGATCGACACCGCCCGACTCGTGCCCGGTGCCAATTGACGACCCGGGCAAAATCGGAGTTATAGGTAATGAGTAAAGAGATCCTGATGGTGGTCGACGCCGTTTCGAACGAGAAGGGCGTCGAGAAAGAGATCATATTCGAGGCAATCGAAGCCGCGCTTGCGTCTGCGACGCGCAGAAAACACGGCGAAGATATCGATGTCCGGGTCGCTATCGACCGCGAGACCGGCGATTACGATACGTTCCGCCGCTGGAAAGTGTTCGAGGACGAGTCCACCGAGCTCGAATTCCCGGACCGGGAGCTGCGCATGATCGACGCCGTTGACGTCGACGAGAACGCCGAGCCCGACGGTTATGTCGAGGTGCCGATGGAGTCGGTGGAGTTCGGCCGCATCGCGGCCCAGACCGCCAAGCAGGTGATCGTGCAGAAAGTGCGCGAGGCCGAGCGCGAGCAGGTCGTCGAGGAATACCAGGATCGCGAGGGTGAGCTGCTCTCCGGTCTCGTAAAGCGCGTCGATCGCAACGGCGTGTACATCGATCTCGGCGGCAACGCCGAGGGCTTCGTGTCGCGCGACCAGATGGTACCGCGCGAACCGGTTCGGCCGCAGGACCGCATCAAGGCCCTGTTGACCGAGGTGCGCTCGGAACCACGCGGCCCACAGTTGTTCATGACGCGGACGTCGCCGCAGTTCCTGATCGAATTGTTCAAGATCGAGGTACCGGAAGTCGGCCAGGGGCTGATCGATATTCTGGGAGCCGCCCGCGACCCGGGTCTGCGCGCGAAGATCGCCGTGAGGAGCAACGACAAGCGCATCGACGCGGTCGGCGCCTGCGTCGGCATGCGCGGCTCGAGAGTCCAGGCCGTGTCGAACGAACTCGCCGGCGAGCGTGTGGACATCATCCTCTGGGACGACAACCCGGCCCAGTTCGTGGTCAACGCGATGTCGCCGGCCGAAGTGGTGTCGATCGTCATGGATGAGGACTCACACAGCATGGATATCGCCGTGGAAGAGGACAAGCTGTCGCAGGCGATCGGGCGAGGCGGCCAGAACATCCGCCTTGCGAGCGAGCTGACCGGCTGGGAACTCAACGTGATGACCGCCGCCGATGCAGAGCAGAAGAGCGAGTCCGAGATGAAGGACCTCATCGACATGTTCTCGAAACAACTCGACGTCGACGAGGAGATTGGCCTCATTCTCGTGCAGGAAGGCTTCTCGACGATCGAAGAGGTGGCTTACGTGCCGACGTCTGAACTGGTCGAGATCGAGGAGTTCGACGAGGACATTGTCACGGAGCTGCGCAGTCGAGCGCGCGATGTGCTGCTGACGCAGGCCATCGTGCAGGAAGAGAAAATCGATGAAGCGGAGCCTGCGGAAGATCTGCTCGAGCTCGAAGGCATGGACAAGGGTCTGGCCTACCTCCTCGCCAGCAAAGGCGTCGTGACTCGCGAGGACCTCGCCGAACTCGCGACGGACGATTTGCTCGAGATCAACGAAATGGACGAAGAACAGGCTGCTGCGCTGATCATGAAGGCGCGCGAACATTGGTTCGCGGAGGAGCAGCAGGCCTGAGCGCAAAACGCGCGGAGTAAAGTATGGCAGATGTGACAGTTGCACAATTCGCCGAGGTTCTGAAGGTACCGGTCGAGAAACTGCTTTCGCAGCTCGATGAGGCCGGTATCGAGGTCAGTAGCTCGGAAGACACGATCAGCGACGATGCGAAGCTCGAGCTGTTGACGTATTTGCGTCGCAGCCACGGGCAGGCGGACGCGCCCGCGGGCGACGCCGCGCCGCGGCGCATTACGCTCAAGCGCAAGTCGCAGTCGGAACTCAGGCTTTCCGGTGCGCAGGGACGTTCGCGCACGGTTAACGTCGAGGTCCGGCGCAAGCGTACCTACATAAAGCGTGACGTGCTCGAGAAGCAGGCGCAGCAAGAGCAGGAAGAGCTCGACCGCCAGCGTCGCGAGGAAGAAGAACGCGTCGAGGCGCAGAAGCGGGAGCAGGAGCGCCTGGAGGCCGAGAAGGAGCAGGCAGCGCGTCTCGAGGAAGAGAAGCGCCAGCAGGAAGAAGAAGCGCGACTCAATGCCGAGGAAGAGGCGCGCAAGGCGGCCGAGCAGGTGGCGGCGGCGCAGGCCGAGGAAAAGGCTCGCCTCGAAAAAGCGGAAGAAGACGCCCGCACCCGGCGTGCCAAGGAAAAAGAGAAAGAGAAGGTCAAAGCCAAACCCGAGCGCCCCGAAACCCGTTACGGCCGCAAGGAACTGCACGTGGCCGGCGACAAGAGCGGCCGTCGCAAACGCAAAGCGCCGATGCGGCGTCGACACGCGGCGGTCAGCGGCGACTCGCAGCACGGTTTCGAGAAGCCCACCGCGCCCGTGGTTCGCGAGGTCGAGATTCCCGAGAGCATCGCGGTATCCGAACTCGCACAGCGCATGGCGGTCAAGGGCAACGAGGTCGTAAAGGTGCTCTTCAACATGGGCGCCATGGTGACGATCAACCAGGTTATCGACCAGGACACGGCAACGCTGGTCGTCGAGGAGTTCGGTCATATCGCCAAGCCGACATCGGCCGAGGACGTCGATGAGAAGCTGCTTGCGGAAGAGCAGGTCGAAACGGGCGAGGAAGTTTCGCGGCCGCCTGTCGTGACCATCATGGGTCATGTCGATCACGGCAAGACCTCGCTGCTGGACTACATTCGCCGGACTCACGTTGCCGACGCGGAAGCCGGCGGCATTACACAGCACATCGGTGCGTACTCGGTGAAGACCGATAAAGGACGTGTCACGTTTCTCGACACTCCCGGTCACGCCGCGTTCACGGCGATGCGCGCGCGCGGTGCCCAGGCGACCGACATCGTCGTCCTGGTCGTGGCCGCGGACGACGGCGTCATGCCGCAGACGATCGAGGCCATCCAGCATGCGAAGGCGGCCGGTGTGCCGCTCGTCATCGCGGTCAACAAGATCGACCGGGAAAATGCCGATCCTGATCGCGTACGTAATGAACTGGCACAACACGAGATCATCCCGGAGGACTGGGGCGGCGAGCACCTGTTCGTGCATGTTTCAGCGAAGACCGGTGAGGGCGTCGATAGTTTGCTCGACTCGATCCTCCTGCAGGCCGAGGTCATGGACCTCAAGGCGGTCGAAGAGGGCCCCGCAAGGGGGCTGGTCGTTGAGTCGAGCCTGGAGAAAGGCCGCGGTGCCGTTGCGACCCTGCTCGTACAGTCCGGCACGCTTAAGCAGGGCGACATGATCATCGCCGGCGAGGAATACGGCCGCATTCGCAACATGTTCGATGAGACCCAGCAGTCAATCGACTCCGCCGGGCCGTCGCGTCCTGCGGTCGTGCTTGGACTTGGCAAGACGCCGAGCGCAGGCGATGACTTCATGGTCGTGAAGAACGAGCGCAAGGCGCGTGAGGCGGCCGAGTTCCGCCGTGCGAAGACGCGCGAGACCAAGCTTGCGCAGCAGCAGGCATCGAAGCTCGAAGACATGTTCAGCCAGATGAAGGACGCCCAGGCGGATACGATTTCGGTCATCATCAAGTCCGACGTACACGGTAGTGCCGAAGCGCTGCGCGATGCGCTCACGAAGCTGTCGACGGACGAGGTGAAGGTCAACGTACTGAGCGCTGGTGTCGGCGGCATCACGGAGACCGACGCCACGCTGGCCGCCGCGTCGAACGCCGTCATTATCGGTTTCAACGTGCGCGCGGATGCCGCGGCCCGCTCGACGATCAAGGAGTCGGGCGTCGACATTCGCTATTACAGCATCATCTACGAGGCGATCGACGACGTGAAGGCGGCGCTCAGTGGCATGCTGTCGCCGGAGATTCGTGAGCAGATCGTCGGCCTGGCCGAGGTCAAGGAAGTATTTTCCTCGCCGAAGTTCGGCGATATCGCCGGCTGTATCGTGACCGAGGGTTTCGTGAAACGATCGAACCCGATTCGCGTCCTGCGTGACAACGTGGTGATTTACGAGGGCGAACTCGAATCGCTACGCCGCTTCAAGGACGATGTGAACGAGGTGCGCTCGGGTACGGAGTGCGGCATCGGCGTCAAGAACTACAGCGATGTCCGGGTCGGCGACCACATCGAGTGCTACGAGCGTATCGAAGTGGCGCGGACGCTGGACTAGCGCGGGCGCCGGAAGCAGATTCATGCCACGCGAGTTTTCCAGGCATCAGCGGCTCGGGCACCAGGTCCAGCGCACGCTGGCGGAGCTGTTGCAGTTCGAGGTCAAGGACCCGCGCGTGCACAACGTGTCCCTGACCTCGGTTGACCTGTCTCGGGATCTCAGCGTTGCGCGTGTCTATTTCAGCCTGCTCGAGCCGGATGCGGATCCCGCGGAGGCGCTCGAAGGCCTCGAGCGCGCCGCCGGTTTCCTGCGCGGCAAGCTGGGCAGGGCCATCAAGGCGCGGCACGTGCCGGAGCTGCGCTTTGTCCATGATGACAGTGCCGCCGAAGCGGTGCGGCTGAGCGAGCTGATCGATCGCGCCGTCGCGAACGACGAACACGAGTAACTGGCATGGCTCGAAGTCGACACAGTCGCTCGGAAGCGATCGATGGGGTTTTGCTACTGAACAAGCCTGCCGGGCTTACGTCGAACCAGGCTCTGCAGCGCGTCAAGCGGTTGCTGAACGCGCGTAAGGCCGGGCATACCGGGAGCCTCGATCCGGCGGCGACTGGCATGTTGCCGCTGTGCTTCGGCGAGGCGACGAAAGTGTGCGCATTCCTGCTGGATGCCGATAAGACCTACAGGGTTACGGCGAAACTGGGAACCGCGACGGATACCGGCGATGCCACTGGCGCGGTCATCCGGTCGGCGGATGTGCCGCAAATGACGGCGGGTGACTGGGATGTGGTCCTGCAGGGGTTCCGCGGCGAGTCGCTGCAGATACCGCCAATGTACTCGGCGCTGAAGAAGGACGGCAAGCGGCTGTATGAACTGGCTCGCAAGGGCGAGACGGTGGAGCGGGAGCCGCGGCCGATCAGGATCGATTCGATCGAGTTGCTGGAAGCAGCCGGGGCGCGGCTGGTGTTCCGCGTGCGGTGCTCCAAGGGAACCTACGTGCGCAGTCTCGTGGAGGACATTGCGCGAGCAGCGGGCACGGTGGCGCACACGGCACGGCTGCATCGCGAGACGGTGGCCGACTTCGGGGCGGACGAAATGATCGATCTCAAGGCGCTCGAGGCGTCGGCGGCGGAAGGGCCGAGCCCCCTTCGTGACAGCCTGCTGCCGCCCGACAGGGCGCTTACGGGGCTGGCCGAGGTCAGCCTGGATGAAGCTGCTGCGCTGCGATTCTGCGGCGGCCAGGCGGTTGCCGCGGGTGATTCCGGCGTTCGCGGGCTGGCGCGGGTGTACGGCGCGGAGCACGTTTTTTTGGGAGTGGGCGAAATTTCCGGTGACGGGACGGTCGCGCCACGCAGGGTCTTCGGGCGGCCGGGAGGCAACCCGTAGATATTTGATTTTGGGCTGTTAATGGGCTCTTTCAGGCGCTAGAATACCGCGCTTCAAAAAAGGGCCAAAAGACGAAAGAAGTACTGGAGAAACGAAGAGATGTCACTGTCAAGTGAAGCGAAAGCCAGCATTGTTGCTGAATACGGCCGCGGAGAGGCCGACACGGGGTCACCCGAAGTCCAGGTAGCGCTGCTATCTGCAAGAATTTCCGAACTCACCGAGCATTTCGGTGACCACAAAAAGGATCACCATAGCCGTCAGGGTCTCCTCAGAATGGTCAACAAGCGACGCAAGTTGCTCGACTACCTGAAAGCCAAAGACCAGGACCGGTACCGCGAGCTGATTAAACAGCTCGGCCTGCGCCGCTAATCCAGCGGACAATCCCCGGCAATGTAGCGACCGACGAGACGTACCCACAACGGGCGCGCTGTTGGTCGCACCTGCCGTAATTAATCCAAATTGAGAAATACTGTGAATTCAATCAAGAAATCGTTCCAATACGGCGAGCATGTTGTCACCCTCGAAACCGGGGCCATAGCGCGGCAGGCCGACGGTGCCGTTCTCGTAGACATGGCGGAGACCGTGGTACTCGTAACCGCAGTCGGCCGCAAGACGGCGGACCCGGGCAGAGACTTCTTCCCGCTGACCGTCAATTACCAGGAAAAGACCTACGCAGCGGGCAAGATCCCGGGCGGTTTTTTCAAGCGCGAAGGCCGTCCCGGTGAAAAAGAGACGCTGGTTTGCCGACTGATCGACCGGCCGATCCGCCCGCTGTTCCCGAAGGGCTTCAAGAATGAGGTCCAGGTCATAGCAACGGTCATGTCGCTGAACCCGGACGTCGATCCGGACATCCCCGCACTGATCGGCGCCTCCGCCGCGCTCGCGATCTCGGGGATGCCGTTTGCCGGCCCGATCGGTGCGGCCAAAGTCGGCTACGTCGATGGCAACTACGTACTGAACCCCGGTGTTGCCGCACTGAAGGAATCGGATCTGGAACTGGTCGTGGCCGGTACGCAGGATGCCGTGCTGATGGTCGAGTCGGAAGCCAAAGGGCTGGCCGAAGACGTCATGCTGGGTGCCGTCATGTACGGGCACGAGCAGATGCAGACGGCGATCGACACGATCAAGGAGCTTGCGGCCGAGGCGGGCAAACCTGCCTGGGACTGGCAGGCACCGGAAGAAGACCAGGAGCTGGCCAGCGCCGTGGAGGCGCAGGCAGCCGCCGGTTTCATCGAGGCGTACCAGATCAGCGACAAGATGGAACGCCAGGCTGCTGTCAGCGACATCAAGTCCGCGGCTGTCGAGGCGCTGGCAAGCGAGGGAGATGACGCGAAATGGACGGCGGAAGATGTCAAAGGCGCGCTTTCGAAGCTCGAGAAGAAGGTCGTCCGCCAGCGGGTCATTGCCGGCGAGCCCCGCATCGACGGTCGTGACCAGAAAACGGTCCGCCCCATCGAAGTGGAGGTTGGCGTAATGCCTCGTGCCCATGGTTCTGCCGTGTTCACGCGTGGCGAGACCCAGGCCATCGTCGTAACGACGCTCGGCACCGGCCGTGACGCGCAGATCATCGACGCGATCGAGGGCGAGCGCAAAGAGCCGTTTATGTTCCACTACAACTTCCCGCCGTTCTGCGTCGGCGAGACCGGGTTTGTCGGCTCACCAAAACGACGCGAGATCGGCCATGGCAAGTTGGCTCGCCGCGGTATCCAGGCTGTAATGCCGAATATGGACGACTTCGGATACGTCATCCGCGTGGTGTCGGAAATTACCGAATCCAACGGTTCCAGCTCAATGGCGTCGGTTTGCGGCTCCAGCCTCGCGTTGATGGATGCTGGTGTTCCGGTTAAAGCGCCGGTAGCCGGTGTTGCCATGGGGCTGGTCAAGGAAGGAGACGATTTCGCGGTGCTTACCGATATTCTGGGTGATGAAGATCACCTCGGCGACATGGACTTCAAGGTGGCCGGAACAGAAGGTGGCATTACCGCGCTGCAGATGGATATCAAGATCCAGGGCATCACGCGCGAAATCATGAACAAAGCCCTCGATCAGGCACGTGACGCACGGCTGCACATCCTTGGCGAGATGAACAAGGTTATCAGTGCGCCTCGCGAAGAGATGTCCGAGTGGGCGCCGACGATCATGACGATGAAGATCGACCCCGAGAAGATTCGCGACGTCATCGGCAAGGGCGGTGCGGTCATTCGTGCCATTACCGAAGAGACCGGTGCAACGGTCGATATCGATAACGACGGCACCGTCAGAATCGCGTCGGTTGACGGCGCTTCCGGCAAGGAAGCTCGCCGCCGCATCGAACTGATTACAGCGGACGTCGAAGTCGGGCGTGTTTACGAAGGCAAGGTAGCCCGCCTCATGGACTTCGGCGCTTTCGTCACGATCCTGCCGGGCAAGGACGGCCTCGTACATATCTCACAGATCTCGAACGAGCGCGTCGAGAAAGTCAGCGACAAGCTGGCCGAAGGCGACGTCGTCAAGGTCAAGGTACTGGAAGTCGATCGCCAGGGCCGCGTCCGGTTGTCGATGAAGGAAGTCGACGACGCCGCGTAATCGCGGTTCGAGAACCGCTCCTACAACCGTACCGCTGACCCGTAGGAGCGGGCTTCGGCCCGCGATCGCGCGCCGAGTCGCGCTCTTAGAGTCCCGGCCGCACGGTTAGTGGTTCGAGGAAGCTGATCAACCGCTCCGGCAGGTAGAACCGGGGGCGCCACGGTGTGCCGCCCTCGATGAAGCCGACGTGACCTCCGTGCTCGGCGATCTCGAGGGTCACGTGGTCCGACAGCAGCGGCGCATCCGGGATGACCTCGGGGGTCATGAACGGGTCATCGAGCGCGTTGACGATCAAAGTCGGCCGCTCGATGCGCTTCAGGAAGTGCACCGAACTGCACTTGTCGTAGTAGTCATCCTTGTTCGTAAACCCGTGCAGCGGTGCCGTGACTGCGTCGTCGAATTCTGCAAACGTGCTGGCCTGCATCGCCCTCTGCCAATCGAAAGCGGCGGTGTGCGGATTGAATTTGCGCGCGACTGAACGCTTCATGCGTTTTAATAGATGTCTCTGATAACCTCTTGAAATACCTATATTAAGCGCGTCCGCACACGCGTGCAGATTGAGCGGAACGCAGACGGCCGCGGCGCCTTTCAGGGGGCACCCGGCACCGCTTTCGCCAAGGTATTTCAGGAGCACGTTGCCGCCAAGGGAATAGCCCGCCGCAACCATGGGCCCGAACTGGCCCTCCCGCTCCAGCTTCGCCACCAGGTAGCGTACGTCATTGGTTTCGCCGGCGTGATATCGCCGCGGCAGGATGTTGCGGTAGTCACCACAATCCCGGAAATGCAATACGCAGCAACGCCATTGCCGCGTGGCTGCGGCCTGCATCAGCATGCGTGCGTAAGCCGATTCGGCAGAACTCTCGAGGCCGTGCAGGATAATCAGCAGGGGTGCGGTCTTCGCCGTGCCTTCCGTCTCGACGACCCAGTCCACCGCGGTCTCGTCGCCATCGGGCAGCTTGAGTACCTCGCGGCGCAGGGCGGGCCGCTCACGACACGCCCAGGGAAAGGACGGATAAATGGTCTGTGCGTGCCGATTGCGCAACCATCGCGCGGGTCGAAATGCACTACGCACTATACGTTTGTCGGTGCTGTCAGTAGCTGTCACGACGTCGGCGCCGGGTTAACGAATAGACAAAAAAATGGCCCCCCGCTTTCGCAGGGGGCCTGCCGTTGAGTTTTGAACCCTTCAGGCAGCGCAACGGGGGGCGGGGGAGCAAATCCCCGTTGCACCTGACAAGATTGGTCATTGATTGCTTTTATGTCAAGACGCTCAGGAATCGTTGAGCGCCCGTACTAGCTATTCAACCACTGCGCTTGCGATCACCGGCTGCGTCGTCACCGTCCTGGTCCGCGCTGAAGCCCTTTAGCATCTCCTCCTGGAGGGATTGCATCCTCGCGAAATTCTTTTGCGTCAGTTCGGCCATGGCGCTGATCGGATCGGTACCCACGACACTCTTCACCTGCCCCTGCAGGAATTTCTGCTGTTTCATGAAGAAACTCATGCTCTGCTCGAGATATCGAGCCATGAAATCCGGCACGACCGAACCGTAGGCGCGGATGATCTGGGCGAGGAAATCCTCGGTCATGATGGCGTCGCCGTGCTGTTCCTGGTCACTGATGACCTGCAGCAAGATCGTTCGCGTGATGTCTTCACCGGACTTCTTGTCGATAACCTCGAAATCGACCTTGTTCATCACAAGCTCCTTGACGTCGGCGAGCGTGATGTAGCGGCTCTCTTCCGTGTCATACAGCCTGCGGTTCGGGTATTTCTTGATAATGCGGGGTTTGCTCATGCGCGGCCTCGATCTACATGCGGCGACTACAATAGCCCATTTTTGCCTTCAGCCATAGCGTCGTTGTCCACCAGGATCCGTGTCCTGCCGGTGAGTGCCCCGATGTGCCAGTTCTCGATGGCCCAGCGCCATATCTCGGCCAGCGAGGCACCCCGGAGGCCTTCAGGTGGCTGTTGTCGCAACGCCGCCAATACCTGGAGGAGGGTCTCGTCCGGCCGGCCGAGCGGGATCGCGGCTGCCCCGGTCAGCTTGCTGAGTTTCTGGCCATCGGGGTGAGTCGCTACGGGAATATGCTGGTAGTTTGGGGTCCGGTACCCGAGTAGCCGTTGCAACCAGATCTGCCGGCACGTCGAGTCCATGAGATCGATGCCGCGAACGATTTCCGTGATGCCCTGTTCGTAGTCGTCCACGACGACCGCAAGGTGATAGGCAACGCGTCCGTCGCGGCGCCACACCACGAAGTCCCCGGACTCGGATTCGAGTCGCTCCTGGTGGGGGCCCTGCAGGCCATCGATGAATCCGAGCGGCGAATCGTCGGTGCGCACTCGTACGGCGGTTTCGGTTGCCGTGCAGCCGGCGCGGCAGGTGCCCGGGTAGATGATGCCAAGCGGGCCGCGCGGCGCGTCTTCGAGGTCACGTCGCGAGCAGCCGCAGTAATAGGCGTGTCCAGCCTCCAGCAGACGTGTCAGCGCCTCGGCATGGGCGGCGTGGCTGGCGCTCTGGTAGATAACCGGCCCGTCCCACTCGAAGCCAAAGCGTTCCAGTGCGGCGATAATGCGATCCGCGGCGTCGGGCTGCTCCCTGGGTGGGTCGATATCCTCGATGCGCAGCAGCCAGCGGCCGCCCCGGTGGCGCGCCTGAAGATAGCTGGCAGCCGCCGCGAGCAGGGAGCCGAAATGCAGTGGCCCGGTGGGAGAGGGCGCGAAGCGCCCGACGTATGCAGAACTACCGGTAGCGATCGTCTCGGTCGCGGAACTGGCGTTCGGCCAGCTCTCGCCGCTCCTGCGCTTCCAGGCACAGCGTGGCGACCGGGCGGGCTTCCAGGCGCTTCAAGCCGATTTCCTCGCCTGTCTCGTCGCAGTAGCCGTAGCTGCCGTCGTCGATACGGGCCAGCGCGGAATCGATCTTGCGCAGCAACTTGCGCTCGCGGTCACGTGTGCGCAGTTCGAGCCCGAACTCGGATTCCTGCGTGGCGCGGTCGTTCGGGTCGGGGAAGTTCGCGGCTTCGTCCTGCATGTGGTGAACGGTGCGGTCGACTTCGAACATGAGCTCGCGTTTCCAGGCGTTCAGAATCTCGCGAAAATGCTCAAGCTGCTCGTCGCTCATGTATTCCTCGCCACGTTTCGGCTGATACGGGCTGATACCGTGTATTGGCGCTGTCAGAACATCGCTGCGGGAACGGCGCGGCCGTGCGGCTTTCTTCTTGCTGGTCTTCTTTTTCGAAACCTTCTTTTTGGCAGCCTTTTTCTTGGCGGGCTTCTTTTTGGAGACCTTTTTCTTCGCAGCCTTTTTCTTCGCAGCCTTCTTCTTCGAAGCTTTTTTCTTCGCAGCGGTTTTCTTCGCAGCCTTCTTCCTGGTCACCTTCTTTTTCGTGACTTTCTTCTTGGCGGCCTTCTTCCCGGCGGCTTTCTTCTTCGCGGTCTTCTTCTTGCTTGCCCGTTTCTTGGTCACTGCCTTTTTCCTTGTCACTTTACGCTTGCTCGTCGCCTTTTTACGCGACGGCTTTTTCTTCGCTGATACCTTCCTGCGAGTGGCTGAGGCTTTCTTACGCTTCTTGCTCGCGGCCTTTTTTGCGGGCATTTTCGACTCCTGCCGGATCGAGAAAAGGCGGGGATTATACATGGCTTACCCGCGCATGGAAGCCCATTTTTCACAGGGAATTCACGCCAACTTCGGCCTCGCAGTGGGCTGCACCCCGACCCGTGCTGCAGGGGCAATGAGAATCGTTTTATTCTGGAAATTCCTTTAAACTACGCCGAACTCTCTGGTATTGGGCACAATCCATCGCATGCGACTAAGCAAGATCAAGCTTGCCGGCTTCAAATCATTTGTAGACCCCACCACTATTACCTTTCCCAGCAGCCTCGTCGGCGTCGTGGGGCCCAATGGCTGCGGTAAATCCAATGTAATCGACGCCGTCCGCTGGGTGATGGGAGAGAGTTCGGCGAGCAGGCTCCGCGGCGATTCCATCACGGACGTGATCTTCAATGGCTCCAGTGCCCGCAAGCCCGTGGGCGCGGCGTCGGTCGAGCTGCTCTTCGACAACGCCGAAACGACGCTGGAAGGGCAGTACGCCAAGTACGCGGAGATCGGCATCCGGCGCGAAGTCAGCCGGGACGGCATCTCGACCTACTACCTGAACGGCGCTCGCTGCCGCCGCAAGGACATTACCAGCGTCTTTCTCGGTACCGGCCTCGGGCCGCGCAGCTACTCGATCATCGAGCAGGGGATGATTTCCCGCCTCATCGAGGCCAAGCCCGAGGAAATGCGGGTCTTCCTGGAAGAGGCTGCGGGTATCTCCAAATACAAGGAACGGCGCAAAGAGACGTCGAACCGCATCAAACACACCAAGGAGAACCTCGATCGCCTGCGGGACGTCCTCGAGGAAGTCGAAAAGCACATAAAGCATCTCGACCGCCAGGCGAAGACGGCCGAGCGCTACGGTCGCTACAAGGAAGAGGAGCGGCGCACGACGGCAGAACTGCTGGCGCTGCGCACGCATCATCTCGACGACCAGGCAAGCGCCGCCGGCGCCCGGCTGGACCAACGCAAGACCCGCCTCGAGGAGCAGATCGCCAGCCAGCGGAAGCTCGAGGCCGGCATCGAGGGCGCACGGGTTCGGCAGGCGGAACGAACCGACCTGTTCAATGAAGTCCAGGGCCGGTACTACAAGGTGGGGTCCGAGATCGCTCGGCTCGAGCAGTCGATCGAGCACGCGAACGAGCTTCGGGAGCGGCAGGAAAAGGACCTCGAGCAGGCCATCCAGGGCGCGAAAGAGATTGTCGAGCACATCGACAAGGACGAGTCCGAGATCGCCCAGCTCGAGCTGACGCTGAACGAACTGGTGCCCGGCCTGGAGCAGGCCGAACACGCCGAGAACGCCTCGGCGGAGTCATTGCAGCGGGCCGAAGCAGCGCTCGCCGACTGGCAGGAACAGTGGGACGAATGCACGCGCAGGCACAACGAGGCGCAGCAGCAGCGAAATATCGAACAGACGCGCGCCGAGCAGATCGAGTCGCGCATTGTCGGTTACAGCGAACGCCGCAGGAAGCTGGATGACGCGCGTACGTCCGACGATACCGCGACGCTCAGGGCGAAACTCGATGAGCTGACCGACCAGGAGCAGCGCAAGCGGCAGGCGCGTGATGAATTCGATCGTGCCCTGGCCGACATTGCCGAGAATATCCGCAAGCTGCGCGAGCAGGATCAGAAGCTGACGCGGCTCGTGGACGAGCGCCGCGGCGCTGTACAGGCGGCACAGTCGAGGTTTGCCTCGCTCGAGGCGCTGCAGAAGGCAGCGCTGGGAGAAGGTGACGAGGGTGTGCAACGCTGGCTGGAGGGCGAGGGCATCGATGGTGACCGCCGGGTTGCCAAGACACTCGATGTTGCCGACGGCTGGGAACGAGCGGTTGAAACCGTGCTCGGCGATTACCTGCAGGCGGTCTGCGTTCCGGAAATCGAGCCGCTGACGACGAGCATTGCAAACCTCAAGTCCGGCAACGTAACGCTGTTACTGGATGCCTCGGCCGACGCCTCCGCCTCGGGTGCGGCGGAGATGCTGGCGGGCAAGGTGCGGGGTGCCCCGCAGTCGATATCGGGGATTTTGTCCCGGGTGCGCATCGCTGATTCACTCAATGACGCGTTGGCGATGCGTGATGCGCTCCACGAGGGCGAATCCGTGGTCACGGCCGACGGCATCTGGCTCGGAAGGAGCTGGCTGCGGGTATCGCGCGACAAGGATTCCAGGTCGGGCGTGTTATCTCGCGAGCACGAGATGCGTCGCGTCAAAACCAATCTGCGCGAACACCGGGCGCGGTTCGAGAGTGCCCGCAAGTTGTTGACGGATGGCCGCATACGTCTGACGCAGCTCGAGGAGCGCCGCGAAACGATGCAGGGCGACGCCTCGGCGGTGGTGTCGGAGCATTCGGAAGTCCGCTCCGCGCTCGACTCGCTGCGCTATCAGCTGGAACAGGTCAGCGCCCGCGAGGCGGCGATTACGCAGGAAGCACAGGAGGTCGACAACGAGAAGATCTCGGCGGAAGAACAGCTGCGCGAGTCGCAACGCCTGTTCGTGCAGGCGGACAGCAGCCTCGAGGAGCTGATCGCGGAACGAGACGGCCTCGAAGCCCGGCGGGCGGAGCTTCGCGAGGAGCTCGAGCGCGTGCGCGCCCAGGCGCGGGAAGACCGCGAGGCCGTGCAGAAGATCCGGATTCAGTTCGAAAGCCGGCGCTCAAGCAAGGAGTCGGCCGCGCAGAACCTGCAGCGCATGCAGTCGCAGCTCATGCAGTTCCAGAGCCGTGAGCAGGAGATTCGGGAGCAGCTGGAGCAACGCAAGGCGCCTCTCGAGGAGAACGAGGCGCGGCTGGAACAACACCTGAAGCAGCGCGTAGAGGTCGAGCAGGAACTGGCGTCAGCACGCAAGCTGGTCGAAGATGTGGACAACGAGTTGCGCGAACTCGACCAGGGCCGCATGCAGGTCGAGCAGGCGGTCGATGCTGCGCGCAGCGAAGTTAATGAGGCGGAAATGGCTCTCCGGGAGATCCGGGTACGACGCGAAGGCTTTGCAGAGCAGCTGGCGCAGACGGAATTCCAGCTCGAGGCGTTGCTGGAAGGCCTCGATGAGACTGCATCGATCGAGCTGTGGGAAGAGAAACTCGAAAAGGTGCGCCGTCGCATTGACCGGCTTGGCCCGATCAACCTTGCGGCGATCGATGAATTCAAGGAGCAGTCGGAGCGCAAGGAATACCTGGACTCACAGCTGGCCGATCTTACCGATGCGCTCGAGACGCTCGAAGCGGCGATTCGCAAGATTGACCGGGAGACGCGGTCGCGCTTCCGCGAAACCTACGAGAAGGTCAACACCGGCTTCCAGCGGCTGTTTCCGAAGCTGTTCGGTGGCGGCCACGCGTACCTCGAACTCACCGGGGACGACCTCTTGTCCGCGGGCGTCACCGTGATGGCGCGGCCTCCCGGAAAACGTAACAGCACGATCCACCTGCTGTCCGGCGGAGAGAAAGCGCTCACAGCCGTGGCGCTGGTGTTTGCCATCTTCGAACTGAATCCCGCGCCTTTCTGCCTGCTCGACGAGGTCGACGCGCCCCTCGATGACGCCAATGTCGGCCGCTTCTGTGACATCGTGAAAGAGATGTCGAACAAGGTGCAGTTCGTCTTTATCACCCACAACAAGGGCACGATGGAGATGGCGCGGCAACTGACCGGTGTTACCATGCAGGAACCCGGTGTCTCGCGGCTGGTTTCCGTCGATCTCGACGAAGCGGTGAAGATGGCGGCGAGCTAGCTCTTACGAAGATTCTGGACTGATAAATGGACGGTCTGCGCTGGTTGCTGTTGCTCTTCGGACTCCTGGTGATCGCCGGTGTCTATTTGTACAGCCGCCGCGAAAAAACCCGCTCGAAATCCGAACCGACGCCTTCAGGGCGGCGCGAGCCGACGCTTGAGGCCGGCGAGTCGCCGGCCGAACCGGACGAGGCTCCCGAAACCGGGGATGCGGAGTCTGCTTCTGACGCCGGTGTTGACGACGAGGCGCCCGTAACCCCCGACAAAGTCCCGCAGAAGATTGTGACGCTGCGGCTCGTTGCCCGTGATGGAGGTTCATTTCGCGGTGACGAGCTTGTTCTCAGCTTGCGGGGGATCGGCATGCGTCACGGCAAGTTCGGGATTTTTCATCGCTACGACGGTAATAACGAGAACCATACTATTTTCAGTGCCGCAAGCCTTGTCGAGCCAGGCAGTTTCGACCTGACCAATATCAAGGAGCAGGAGCTCCCCGGCATCAGCCTGTTTCTGATTCTGCCGGGACCGATCGAAGCGGCGGAGGCGTTCGACATGATGATGGAAGCAGCACGCGCCGTGGCCCAGGCACTCGATGGCGAATTGCTCGACGAGTCCGGCAGCACTCTCAGTATCCAGCGGGAACGCTACATGCGCGAAGAAATCATCCAGTTCGAGCACAGTATCAAGGTCGCCTGAAGCCCGAACTCCGGACCTGCGCCATGGCTGCTTCCAAGGATGTCGTTGACCAGATAGAGAGCCTGCGCGAGCAGATCCGGCACCACAACTATCTTTATCATGTTCTCGATGCCCCCGAAATTCCCGATATCGAATACGACAGGCTGGTGCGCAAACTCCAGGCGCTCGAGGAAGACCACCCCGAGCTCGTAACCCCGGATTCGCCAACGCAGCGCGTGGGTGCGAGGCCGATCGATGCATTCGGCACCGTTGAGCATCGCTTGCCGATGTTGTCACTCGACAACGCATTCTCCGAGGACGAGGTTCGGGATTTCCACCGGCGGGTCGTGGGCCGGCTCGAGCTTTCGGACGAGGGCAGAATGCTGGCCTACGCGGCGGAGCCGAAGCTCGATGGTGCCGCCGTGAGCCTGCTCTATGTGAACGGTGCGCTGCAACAGGGGGCGACCCGCGGCGACGGCAGACGCGGGGAAGACATTACGCACAATGTACGGACGATCGACGCCGTCCCTTTAAGGCTGATCGGCGACGATTATCCGGAAACCCTGGAGGTGCGAGGCGAGGTCTTTATGCCCAAGGCCGGGTTCGAGGCCTATAACAAACGAGCCAGGGAAACGGGCGAGAAGACCTTCGTAAATCCGCGTAATGCGGCGGCGGGCAGCCTGCGGCAGCTGGATCCCAGGCTTACGGCTGAGCGGCCACTGGATATTTACGTCTACTCAGTGGGCATTGTGGAAGGCCGCGAAATGCCTGACAGCCACAACGAGGTGCTTGACCAGCTGCAAGAGTGGGGACTAAAGACCTGCCCGGAACGGCGGGTCGTCAAAGGTATTGATGGGTGCCTTACCTATTACGAGGAACTGGGAGCCCGGCGGGAGTCGTTGAGCTACGAGATCGACGGCGTCGTGTACAAGGTCGACAGCCGTGCCGAACAGCGAGAGTTGGGTTTTGTGTCACGCGCCCCGCGCTGGGCTCTCGCTCACAAGTTCCCGGCGCAGGAAGAGATCACGGTGTTGAAGGGGGTGGAGTTTCAGGTCGGCCGCACCGGGGCGCTTACGCCTGTGGCAAGGCTGGAGCCCGTTTTCGTCGGCGGAGTCACGGTGAGCAACGCAACCCTGCACAACATGGACGAAGTGCATCGCAAGGACGTGCGTATTGGCGATACCGTCATCGTGCGGCGCGCCGGTGACGTCATCCCGGAGGTGGTGAGCGTTATCGAGAGCCGCCGTCCGAAAGGCGCCAGGAAAGTAAAGTTGCCGGCGAAGTGCCCGGTCTGCGACTCGGCCGTCGCCAGGGAGGAGGGCGAAGCGGTCGCACGTTGCACGGGTGGTTTGTACTGTTCTGCACAACGCGTGGAAGCCCTGAAGCATTTTGTTTCGCGCCGCGCGATGGATATCGACGGCCTGGGTACGAAGCTCATCGAGCAGCTCGTCAACACCGGTCGTATCAAGACCCCGGCAGATCTTTACTATCTCGCGAAAGAGGAGCTCGCTTCGCTCGAGCGGATGGGTGAGAAGTCGGCCCAAAACCTGATCGACGCGATCGAACAGAGCAAGGCGACTACACTGGCGCGCTTCCTCTATTCGCTCGGTATTCGTGAAGTCGGAGAAGCTACCGCTACTGGCGTCGCTACGCACTTCGGCGGGCTCGATGGGATCATTGCGGCAACAGAAGAAGAGCTTGAAACGGTGCCCGATGTCGGGCCCGTCGTCGCCTCGAGGATTCGCGCGTTCTTCGATGAAGAACATAATCGCGAAGTCATCGCCAGGCTGAAAAAGGCCGGCGTACATTGGAAGGAAACGGAGCCGCAGGCGTCCCCGAAGGATGGACCGTTAGCGGGCAAAGTATTCGTGCTGACTGGCACACTCGAGTCTATGACACGTGATGAGGCAAAAGACCGGATACAGGCGCTCGGCGGCAAGGTCACTGGTAGCGTGTCCAAAAAGACAGACTTTGTTATTTACGGGGAAAAGGCAGGGTCGAAGCTGAAAAAAGCACAGGATCTTGAGGTTGAAACGCTCGACGAAGAGCAGTTTTACGCTCTTTTGAGTGAGATATAGGAAAACGGTCTGAGCTTTAGACTGCATGCTCCGAGGCGGATGCATCACGTATTTGTCGCTTGTTTGTGAATAAACACACATGGGCTCGAACCATACATTGCGTAGCAATAGTTGGGCGATTTTTCCCAGACACTGTCTATCGCTTGGTAGAGCAGCTGATTACCCAATACTATTCGCCCTCATATGCAAGACGAAATCCAAAGACGAATTCTCGGGGCGTTCCTCGTTGTGCTGAGACCCATGGCCCGCATACTTCTGCGGTTTGGCATCGGCTTCCGGGAATTCTCAGAGATTGCAAAAACTGCATTCGTTGACGTTGCAAGTTCCGATTACGGTCTTCGCGGCCGACCTACAAATATTTCGCGCGTAGCGGTCATGACCGGACTTACGCGTAAAGAGGTCAAGAGACTGCGAGAGAAGATCGAGGGTGGTGAAGAGACCCTCGTAATTAAGGCTACGCCTTTGAGCGAAGTCTTGCATCGTTGGCATTCTGAAGAGGAATTTTTGAACTCAAACAGCCGGCCAAAACCGCTACCGTTTGCTGGAGATCGGGTCTCGTTTAGCTCGCTTGTAAGAAAATTTGGTGGCGATATTCCGCCAGGCGCGTTGCGAACTGAGTTAAAAAGGGTTGGCGCAATCGAGGAACGGGAGGATGGGGTCTTGGAGCTGATCAAACGATCAGTTATGCCGTCTGGATTGGACGCAAGGTTGGTCATCTCTTTGGTTCATGGCGCATATCCGCTTCTTTCCACGATCGCACACAACGTCAACCCTGAACGTGAAGTTGATTCTTGGCCGCAGTTAACAGCCTTCACTCAATCGGTTCGCAAAGCCGATATGCCGCGGATAAGGCGTATCAGTTCGGATCGTCTCGCTGAAATTGCCGAGTCCTTTGACGACCTATTTATTGCATACGAAGCACTTCACGAATCTGAAGAGGATTCTGTTGATCAGAGTCTTATAGCAGTTGGTGTATTTTATTTTGAGGATACTGATGTAAGGCAAGATCTGCCCTGGTGAGCCACTTAGAGTAGGAGGGTTGGGCTATTGGCATGATTGCTCAAACAAGAATCCCAGATATTTGGCATCTCTATGTATCTTCAATTATGACGCTGACCTTTTCGCCCACTAGTTTGTAGCCGAGTCGCTTGTATATATCTTCCACTGGGTCCCCAGCTTCAGTGTTCAAGGTTATGTAGGGGCTTCCGGATTCGAGGTACATATTACTCAATCTGTGGACCAAAGCGGTGGCATAGCCTTGTGACCGAAATTCCGGCGGAGTGTACACCGCGGA
>CBFHSG010000010.1:0-143144 GCA_965658465.1 Woeseiaceae bacterium
GGGATTCGCGGGCCGGGGCCCGCTCCTGCAGCGGGTTCGCCCAGCCTGCTGGGGATTCGCGGGCCGGGGCCCGCTCCGACAAGGGTGTTCGCGCATCCTGTAGGAGCGGGCCCCGGCCCGCGACCAGGCTCGCCGAATTCGCGGTTCGAGAATCGCTCCTGCAGATCGGGCTGCGCCTACGACATCACGCCGATCTGCCGGCGGAAGCTGTAGAACAGGATCGGTATGACGATCAGCGTCAGCACGGTCGAAACGAGGATGCCGAAAATCAACGAGATCGCGAGGCCGTTGAAGATCGGGTCGTCGAGGATGAAGAACGCCCCCATCATCGCCGCCAGCGCGGTCAGCACGATCGGTTTTGCGCGCACTGCCGATGCCCGGATCACCGCATGTTCCAGATCGTGCCCCTCGCGCTGCTGGTCGAGAATGAAGTCGACGAGCAGTATCGAGTTGCGGACAATGATGCCGGCCAGGGCGATCATGCCGATCATGGAGGTCGCGGTGAAACTTGCACCAAAAATCGCGTGGCCCGGCATTACGCCGATGATCGTTAGCGGAATCGGCGCCATGATGATCAGCGGCAGCAGGTAGGAACGGAACTGCGCGACGACCAGCAGATAGATAAGTATCAGTCCGACCGAATACGCGAGCCCCATGTCGCGGAACGTCTCGTAGGTAATCTGCCACTCGCCGTCCCACTTCATCGAGAAGTAGTAGGGGTTCCCGGGTTGGCTGATGTAGCGCTGCTCCACCGGCGTTCCGGTTTTCGCGAGGTCGTCGATCTTGCCCGAGAGCTCGAACATGCCGTAGAGCGGGCTGTCCAGGCGCCCGGCCATGTCGGCCGTGACGAACACGACCGGTAGCAGGTCCTTGTGATACACGGCGTCGTCCCAGCCCACTTCGCGGACGTCGGCAATTTCGCCGATCGGCACCCGCTGCCCGCTCTGGCTGCGCACCTCCAGCGCCAGCAGGGCGTCGAGGTCGGCCTTGGACGACACGGGCAGGTCGAGCCGCACCGGGATCGGGTAGCGTTCGCGGGCCTGGTGTACGTAGGTAACGTCTTCGCCGCTCAACGCCATCTGCAGTATCCCGGCAACGCGTTGCTGCGGCACGCCGAGCAGGGCGGCGCGCTGCCGATCGACCTCGATGACGAAGCGCGTCGCGTCGGCCTCCACGGACGTGTCGATGTCGACGATGTCGGCCGTGTCGCGGAATATCGCTTCCAGGCGCCGGCCGAGCAGTTTCTGCTCCTCGTAATCGGGCCCGTAGATTTCGGCCACGATAGGCGACATTACCGGCGGCCCCGGCGGTACCTCGGCGATTTTCACGGAAGCACCGAACTCCTGGCCGATCGCGGCCAGTTCGTCGCGCACGCTGCGGGCTATCTCGTGGCTGGAGCGTTTGCGGTGGTGTTTGTCGACGAGATTGACCTGGATGTCGCCGACGTTGGCGTCGCGGCGCAGGTAGTACTGTCGCACGAGGCCGTTGAAGTTGATCGGTGACGCCGTTCCCGCGTAGACCTGGTAGTCGGTGACTTCCGGCACGCGCTCGATCGCCTCGGCCAGCGCGTCGAGTACGCGGGACGTCTGTTCGATACTGGTTCCCTCCGGCATGTCGACCACGACCTGGAACTCCGACTTGTTGTCGAAGGGCAGCATCTTGAGCACGACCAGCTGCATCACGACGAGCAGCATCGCGACACCGATGATGGCGACGGTCCCGCCATACAGCCAGGTGCGTGCGCGCTTGCCGGTCTCGCGGTCCAGGAACGGGCGCATGAGCCGATCGAACGTGCGGTGCAGCTTCGACTCTTCCCCGGCCGATTCCTTGTGGATCGGCGCGTTTTTCAGCAGGCGATGACTGAGCCAGGGGGTCAGGACGAGGGCGACCGCGAGGGAAATGAGCATCCCGGTGCTGGCGTTGATCGGGATCGGGCTCATGTACGGCCCCATCAAGCCCGATACGAAAGCCATGGGCAGCAGGGCGGCAATGACGGTGAACGTCGCGAGGATAGTGGGGCCGCCGACCTCGTCGACGGCGGGCGGAATTATCTCGCCGATCGAACCGGAGCCGAGGCCGCGGTGCCGGTGTATGTTCTCGACGACGACGATCGCGTCGTCCACGAGTATGCCGATCGCGAATATCAGTGCGAACAGCGATACCCGGTTGATCGTGAAGCCCCAGGCCCACGAGGCAAACAGCGTTGCCGCGAGCGTCACGATGACGGCAGTGCCGACGACGATCGCTTCGCGCCAGCCCAGGGCGAACCACGTCAGCAAAATTACCGACATCGTCGCGAACGAGAGTTTCTGGATGAGCTTGGATGCCTTGTCGTCGGCCGTCTTGCCATAGTTGCGGGTGATCGTGACGTTTACGCCTTCCGGAATGAGAGTGGCTTCCAGCTGCGCCAGGCGTTCGATCACGGCGTCCGCGATGTGGGTGGCATTGGTGCCGGGTTTCTTGGCAATAGCGATCGTCACCGATGGTGCGTACGCGATCGGGTCGATGCCGGCCTCTTCCGCTGCCGGCCCGGTTGCAAACCACGTATAGGTATCGGGCTGGTCGGCATGCGCGACTATCGTTGCCACGTCGTCGAGGTAGACGGGCCGCTCTTCGAACATGCCGACCACGAGGCGAGCGACGTCTTCCCGGTTGCTGAGAAACGTGCCGGCCTGCACAGGCACTTGCGTGTTGTCGTAGACGAGAGCGCCCGCGTGCGCGACGGTGTTGCTCGCCGTCAGGGCCTGCCGCAGGTCGTCGAGCGTCATGCCGAAACCGGCAACCCGCTGCGGGTCCAGTTCGACATGCACGATCTCCCGCGAGCCGCCAATCGTGTAGACGTCGCGGGTTCCTGGTACGCGCTTTATCTCCGCTTCCAGCGCATGCGCGATTTTCAGCAGGTCCTGCGTGGCCCGTGCCGTATCTTCGGTCCACAAGGTCGCTGAGACGATCGGCACGTCGTCGATGCCCTTGGGCTTGACGATGGGTGGCAGGATGCCGACGTTCGGTGGCCGCCAGTCCTGGTTCGAGAATATGGCGTTGTAGAGTCTTACGAGCGCCTCGGTGCGCGGTTCGCCGACCTTGAACTGCACGGTGAGCACGCCCATGCCGGGCCGCGACACCGAGTAGACGTGCTTGACCCCGTCGATCTCCGCAAGCACCTGCTCCATCGGCAGGGCAACGAGGTTTTCCACTTCAATCGCGCTTGCGCCGGGGAACGCGACGAACACGTTGGCGAAAGTCACATCGATCTGCGGCTCTTCCTCGCGCGGCGTCACGATGACCGCAAACACGCCGAGCAGCATCGCCGTCACGGCGAGCAGCGGTGTCAGGGCGTTGTCCTGGAACCGGGCGGCAAGGCCGCCCGAGATGCCGAGCTTATTCTTCATCGTTCGCTACCGCCTGCGACTTGATGTAAATCCCGGCACGTACCGGATCGAGCGCTACGCGTTCTCCCTCGGCAAGGCCGGCCAGTATCTCCGTACGGTCATCGAACGTGTTTCCGGCACGCACCTGCCGCAGGCGAACGTCGCCATCCTTTGATACGACGTAGACGCCGGTCACCTCGCTGCGCCGGAGCAATGCACGTGTCGGAACGAGCAGTCGTTCGGCGTCGCCGACGATGAAAGCGACTTTCACGAACATGCCCGGGTACAGGGCGAACTGGCCGTCCGGCAGCTCGACGCGCACGGTAAAGGTATTGCTCGCGCTGTCCGCGAACGGGAAGATCGTGACGCGCTCGGCTTCGACACGGCCTTCGCCGGTGAGTATCGAGGCTCCCTTGTGGTCGCGAACCCTGGCGGCGACCTGTTGCGGAAGTTCCACGACCACCCGCAGGGACTCCAGCGAAAGACCGCTCATCAGCGGCTGTCCGACCGCGACGGCTTCGCCGATCTCGACGTGACGCTCGGTGACGATACCCGCATACGGGGCGCGGACGAGCGTGTACTCGAGTTGCTGCTCGGCCGTCTCGACGGCGGAACGGGCGGCGTCGACGCCCGCCACGGCGGCGTCGCGCGCGGCCAGCGCCTGGTCGTATTCCCGCTTGGAGCTCGAACCCGACTGGTACAGGCCCTCCGCGCGACGGAATTCGGCGACCGCCTGCTGCTGGCGCGCGAGCGCTGCCTCGAGGTTCGCCTTTGCCTGCCGAAGCGCCGACTGTTGCTCGGCGTCGGTGAAGCGGACGATCGGTTCGCCCGGCTCGACGTAGTCGTCGACGTCATAAAAGAGTTCGGCGACCCGGCCCGACGTTTGTGCCGACATAGTAGCCCTGTTGACCGCTTCGACGGTGCCGTCGTAGACGCGCTCGAGCGGTGCCCGCGCCATCTCGGCGGTCGCGGTTTCGAAGGGCAGTTCTTCGGCTGCCTGCGCGTGCCAGTTCGCGCCCACCAGCATGGCCGCGGCGGCAATAGCCAGGGTCTGCCGGTCTGCAGTACGGTGACGAGTCATCATGTCATTTCTTCCTGGAAGCGGGGACGCAGTACAGCGCGTGCAAAGTCTCAATGACGGAACGCGCGTCGTCGCCTTTCAATGAATAAAACTGGGTCTGGCCTTCGCGGCGGGCCTGCACGAAGCCGTCCTTTCTGAGCAGGGCCAGGTGTTGCGAGATGGTGGATTGCCGCGCGTCGACGAGCTCGGCGATTTCATTGACCGAGCGCTCACCGTCGATCAGCTGGCACAGGATCAACAGGCGTTTCTCGTTCGCCATGGCGGCAAGCAGCTGGTGGGCTTTGCCGGCCTGCTTTTTCATGGCGCCCGGGTCGACCTTCATCACAGTACCCCTGTGGCGCGCGCGAGCCGCAATTTCGCCATCGCCAGGTCGTAGCGGGCATTGTCGCGGTTGCTGAGCGCCTGCTGGCGCAGCGTTTCGGCATCGAGTACTTCGATGTTGGTGCTGGAGCCTGCCTCGTAGCGATTCTGGACGACGCGCAAATTTTCGATGGCCTGGTCGACGGCGACCTCCGCGACGCGGGTCCGGGCCTCGGCCTCCTGGCGGTCGTTCCATGCGCGCCGCACCTGCAGCGAAATGGATGACATGAGATCGCTGCGCGTGTGATTGACCGCGAGGGCCTGCCGGTCGAGCGCGGCCGCGCGGTCCCGGTTACGGCCGGCGTTGAACAGGTTCCACTGGAACGAGAGCCCGGCCATCCAGACCTCCTCGCTGTCGAGAAAGGCATTTTCGAGGTACATGTAACCGCCCGTGAGCGCGAACTGCGGGCGTGACCGGGCGCGCACAGCGGTGGAATTTTCGCGCAACGCGTTCGCCTCGGCCTGCATTGCCGCAAGCTCGTCGCGTTCCTGCGTTGCGGTGAGGATCAGCGACTCCAGGCTTTCCCCGGCCGGCACCAGGCCGTCGATGTCGAGTTCCGGGTCCAGGGAAACCGTTTGCCCCAGCGGCCGGTTCAGGTAGCGGTTATAGGCGGCACGTGCGTAGTCCAGCGCGTTTTCCGCCTGCAGCCTGCGCTGTTCCGCATTGGCCAGCGCGACGCTGGCCGCAAGGAAGTCGTTCTTCGCCACGGAACCGAATTCGTACTGCTGCCGTGCGCGCTCCGTTTGTGCCTTCAGGGTCGTGACGTTCGATCTGGCGACCTCGAGCCCGCTTTCCGCCCTCAGCACCTGGACGTAATGTTCGCCGGTGCCGAGCTTGATGTCCTGCAACACGGCTTCGTACTGTTCGCTCGACGCCTGCGCCGCATATTCCGCCGCATCGACCCCTGCGGATATCGCGCCCCCGGCGTACAGCGGCAAACTCAAGCGGACGCCGGCCTGTGCGAAGTTGTCGTCGTCGAAGATCTGTTGCGAGGTCGAGCCGCCGCCGAAATCGAAGCGAGGCGCCTCGTCGAGCTGGGTAAAGGCGCTGGAAACGTCGAGGCGCGGCCAGCGTTCCGCCTGCGCACTCTCCAGGTTGAACCCGGCGGCTTCGCGGCGGGCGGCCGCTGCAGCAAGCTGGTTGTGTGACGCAACAGCGTCGGACCAGGCCTGTTGCAGGTTCTCGGCGCTGCCCGTCACGGGCAGGAAAAGCATGGAAGTGATGGCGAGATAACAGCTGGCTGATTTCATCGTTGTTCCGCCTGTAAGCGAGCAGACACGGTTAGCCTTCAGGTGAATTCGTATATTCTAATTCACGAATATAAAATAAATCAATAGTTGGAATTCCGAATTGAAACTACGGAACCTGGCAGTTAGCGTGCGGGTTGCGCGATACGCGTTCTGAGTTCCGTCAGACGTTCCTTGATGCTCGCCGCGTGATCCGGGCCCATTCTCAGCAGCAGCTTCTGCCCGCTCGACAGTGCCTCGAGCTCCGGGTCCGCGAATTTATAGAGGACATGCGGCTGCACCAGGCGGATGGGCGCTTCCGGTTGCGGCGTGATCAGCAGATGGTCGATAACAGCGACGATACGGTCGTTGAAATAGCCGTCCGGGTAGCCCAGCTGGGCGAACGCCTCCTGGAAAAGCGGATAGAAGCGTCGATACGTGGCGACCACTTCATCCAGATCGGCGTCGGTGACCATGCTGACGAGTGGCTTGTAGCGGTCGTAATTCTCGGGGCTGAGATAAATCGGGCCGTTGTCGCCGGCCGCGGTGACGATGAAACTACCGGACAGCCGGCCAAGCGGCCGGACTTTTTCGGCGATGCGGCTGCGGGTGAGGTTGTCTACCGTCGCGACGGTCTTGTCGATCAATGCTTCGTCGGCGAGCAAGGTCTCGAGCTCGGGACCAAAGATGTCGGTCAGCGCGAGCGCAAAATAACTGTCGCTTTCCTCGAGCGGCGGCAATTCGACGAGTTCGCCCTCGCCGGGCGTAACCTCCAGCGGCTCCACCGGGTGCAGGGGTTCGGCCGGCTCGACAATTTCAGCAGGCGCTTGCTCCACGGCCGCCGGCGCTACCGGCTGCAATTCCGTTCGGTCCCAGAAAAACCAGGCAGCGGCGGCTGCGGCAGCGGCCAGCAGTAGCGCAATCAGCCATTTAATTTCAGTATCGTCCACGAAACATGTCCGTCGTTCGGTGGCCTATGATAGCGCCGAACAACGGACATATCTGTACGCGTTTGCCGTGCTACTCGTAGCGCAGGGCGAGTATCGGATTTGCACGCGCGATGCGGATGGCGTGACCAGCCACAGTGCCCCAGGCCAAAAGCGTTGCGGCGATGCCGGCCGCAATCAGGACCGGTATGGTCGTCTGGATCCGATCGGCGAAAAAGTTAAGGTAAACGCCGGACGCAAAATAGGCCGCCGGTAAGGCAATCGCGAGGGCCCAAAGCACGGGCGTGGAAAACTGCCAGACCAGGAGGCGCGCAATCTGGAACGAATTCGCCCCGAGCACTTTGCGCACGCCAATCTCCTTGGTTCGCTGCGTCGCCATGAACGCGGCAAGCCCGAACAGGCCGATCATCGCCAGCGACAACGCGATGATCGCGAATCCCGCAAGCGCGTAGTTCATGAACTTGAGAATGTCGTAGGTATCGTTGAAGGTGTCGTCGAGGAAGTGTCCCTGGATCGGGTAATCGGGGATGACGCTGTCCCAGACCTGTTCGATCTGCTCAACGGTATCCATGAAGTTACCGCCGCTCACCCGGACTGAAGCAATGCGCTCCCAGCCCCGGTTGAACTGGTACATATGAGGTTTCTCGGAATTGAACAGGCCCGTTATGTTCTGAGTCGGTGCAACGCCGACGATGACGAACTCGGGTACGCTGCCGTCCTCTTCACTGAAATTGTAGAAACGCTCGTTAATGGCCTCTGCGGGTGTCGTAAACCCGAGTTTTTCGAGCGCCATTTCGTTGACGATAACGTTGACGACCTCGGAATCTTCCGTGCGTTCGTCGTTCGCGATGTCCCGGCTGAATCCGCGTCCGGCGAGCAGCGGTATATCGTAGGCTTCCAGAAATTCCGGCGACATTCCCATGACATGCAGGCTGAACTTGCCCGCCTCGTCGCCGGGTTCCAGCGACACGTTGGTCGACGAGTTGCTTTGCTCGTACGGCACCTTGCTGGAGTAGGCGACGCTGTCGACATTGGGTAGAGCCTCGAGTTCGATACGCAGCGTATCCAGGCGTCCGCGGATGCTTTCGACATCGAGGCGATCGAGCGTGTAAATCTCGGAACGGGGGAAGATATAGCTGGATTCCTTAACCCTTTCGTTTTGTACGTAGACGATAGCCACGACCGCCAGCATGAAAGCGGAGATCGCGAATTGCGCCCCGATCATGATCGATCTCATCGTCGATCCTTTCTTGCCCTTCCGTGCTGAATCGCGAAGCGCATCGATCGGAGTCGCCCGGGTAATGAGCCACGCCGGGTAAAGGCCTGCCAGCAAGCCGACGAGCATCGTTGTCGCGATCAACCACGGCAGGGTGCTCAGGTAGTTCAGACCAAGAACTTTGTCCGTCATGTTGTTGAACAACGGGATGATGATCTCGAGAACTGCCAGCGCTATAACCATTGCTATCGAGGCGATGACAAGGCTTTCGACGAGGAACTGAATCAGCAACTGCCCCTGGCTCGCACCCATTGTCTTGCGCATCCCGACCTCGCGACTGCGGCCCAGGGACTGTGCCGTCGCCAGGTTCGTGTAGTTGACGCACGCAACGATAAGGACGAGGAGGCTCAACAAAGATATAGACGATATAACCGGCAGGCCCACCAGATCCCAGACCGCGGTGTTCGCAAAACTCAGCGGATGGACGTCGAATGACGCGATAGCCTGTTGTGCGGACTCCGGAACGACGCGGTCAAACATCTCGTCCAGCTGCGTCTGCAGCCAGCGTTCGTCGAGCTGCGGAGGCAACAGGACATACGTCATATTGCCGAACGACAGGTTGGTCCAGTTACCAGCGATATCGAGTTCGCGCGTGCGAACCAACGCCTGCATGGGCGCGACTACGTCGAGTTTCGAGTCGACCACGAGTTGCGAGTTGAAGTGCGAATTCTGCGGAACGTCCCGAATCACGGCGGAGACGGAGAAATCGAACTCGTTGTCCAGCGTAACGACTTTGCCCAATGCATCTGTTGTTCCGAAATACTTGATGGCCGCCGACTCCGATATCACGAGGCTCGAGGCGTCTTCGAGGGCGGATGCGTCCCCCTGGATGTACTCGAAGTCGAATATTTCCAGGAGCGCAGGGTCTGTGAAGCGAATGCCCTGGTAGAAACTGTCGGCGCCCATTTCCACGAGGAACTCGATTTCGATCGTCCGGGCAACCGCTTCGACGTCGGTCAATTCCGCTTCGAGGATCGGCCCTACGGCGGATTGAACCGCATTAAACTTCTCGAAACCGACATTAAGGTCGGGCGCGGCTGTCGCGCCGATCGAATAGATTCGGTCGTACTTGTCGAAGAACGCGTCGTGTGTACGTTCGTAATCGACCAGCAGGCTGCCGAAAACATAAATCGTCAGCCCTATACCCAGCCCGGTGATGTTGATCGCCGCGAAACCCTTGTTCTTTTTGAGGTTTCGCAGCGCAATCTTGACGTTGTTCCAGAACATTGGATGCCTCGCAATGCCAGCCGAATCAGGCGGCGCGCGTGTTATCGGTGATGATGTGGCCGTCGAACAGGTTGACGGTACGGTGTGCGTAGTCGGCATGTGCCGGCGAGTGCGTCACCATGACGATCGTGGTGCCTTCCTTGTTCAGAGACCGAAGCAATTCCATGACCTCCTGCCCGTGCACCGAGTCGAGGTTGCCGGTGGGCTCGTCCGCGAGAATCAGCGGCTGGCCGCCGACCACGGCGCGCGCGACTGCGACGCGCTGCTGCTGGCCGCCCGAGAGCTGTCCCGGCATGTGCTTCGCGCGATGCGCGATTCCCATGCGGTCCATGACGTCATCGACACGTTGTTTGCGCTTCGATGCCGGCATGTTGTGGTACAGCAGCGCCAGTTCGATGTTCTCGGCAACGGTCAGTTCGTCGATGAGATTGAAGCTCTGGAAGATGAAGCCGATGTTCATCTTGCGAATCTCGCTGCGCTTCGCCTCGGAGTAAGGCGCCACGTTTTCGTCGAAAAAGAAGTAGTCGCCCTCGGACGGATTGTCGAGCATGCCGATGACGTTCAGCAGCGTGGACTTGCCGCAACCGGAGGGCCCCATGATCGCGATGAAATCCTCCTGTTCGATCTCGAGGTTGACGCCGTTCAGTGCGACGGTTTCGATTTCGTCTGTCTGGTAGACCTTGTACAGATTGTGCAGCTTGAGCATGTTGTTCCCCTTGTCAGGAAGGTTGATTCGAATCGGCTAATCGGCGTTGAGTACCAGCCGGTCCATGCCGGTGAAACTCGTGTACGGTGAGGTGATGACTCGCTCGCCGGGCTCCAGTCCGTCGAGCACTTCGATGTAATCGGTGTTGCGGCGACCGAGGCGAACTGTGCGCCTGATCGCTTCGGAGCCGTCCGGGGCGACGACGAATACCCAGTTACCGCCCGTCTCCTGGTAGAAGGAGCCGTTCGGAATCAGGACCGCGTCCGAGTTGTCGCCCAACGTCAGGCGCAACTGCAGTGTCTGGCCGCGCCGCAGGCCTTCAGGCTCCTTGTCGAAAGCCATGTCGACCTCGAACTGCCCGTCGTTGACCTGCGGGTAGATCTTCGCGACCTGGAGATCGAGCTCGCGACCGTTGTGAGTAGCCGTGGCCGTCTGGCCGATATCGACGCGGCCGAGGTAGAACTCGTCGATCCTGGCGTTCAGCTTGTAGGTATCGGGGTCGTCGATCTGGCCGAGTCGTCCGCCGCGGACGATCGACTCACCGACCTCGACATCGAAACCCGACAGCTTGCCGGCCACCGGGGCGCGCACGTTCAGGTCGTCGAGGTTCTGGCGTGCCAGGGCGAGGCTGGTCTCGAGCTGGGTACTCGCCGCCCGCAGTTGCCTGAGCTGCTGTTCCTGCAGCCGTGCGTCAGTCGATTGGCTCTCGAGCGTAATGGCACGACGGTTCTGGTAGTAAGTCAGCTCGTCCTGCAGTTCGTCGAGCGTGGATTTCGAAACGAGTTCTTTAGCCGCGAGATCGCGCTGGCGCTCGATGCTCCGAGTCAGGCGTGTGATCTGGTAATCGATCTCGACCAGGTTGCGTTTGTGCGCCAGCCGGTTCTGCTCGAGCTGGAGTTCGAGCGTGCGCATGAAATTGAGCTGTTCGGTCACGGAAGCCTCGCGGCCGAGCACCTCGAGCTGCAGGTTGGTATTGGACAGCCGCACGATCGGGTCGCCCGCGGCGACGATGGCGCCGTCCTCGACGAGCACTTCTTCGACACGGCCGCCTTCGACCGCGTCGAGATATACCGTGCTGCGCGGTACCAGCCGGCCGCGCAGCGGGATGAAGTCCTCGAAGGTGCCGACCGTGACGTCGGCAACGGCAATGCGCTGGGAATCGACGCTCAGGCTGCGCCCGGCGAGCAGCGTGCTGGCCAGCCAGGCCGCAAACAACAGCACGAGGAGCCCGCCGGCCACGTACACCAGCTTGCGGCTCATCGGGGTCTTCTTTGCGACGCGCCGGTCCATGCCCTGCCCGGAGATGGAGTTGCGATCGTCCTGCTGCGCCTGCCTGAGACTCGAGATCTTGTTCACTGTGGTTCCCGTGGTGTTCGCGAAAGCGGTATGCCAGTTAGGTAGCAATACCCGTGCCAAGTTTGTAAGCGCTTGATTTATATGACTTGACTAGCCCAAATCGCGTCGTCGTACGGCCGCCACTGTACGCCTGCGTACAGCGAGTGTACGATTCCGGACAGTTTCCAGGGCCCTGTCATGAGTACAACCGGCACCATCCTGGTCGTCGATGACGATGACGACATACTGACAGCCGCCCGCCTGCTGCTGCGGCGCCGCTTTGCCGAGGTGGTGACCTGCCGGCGGCCCGAGCGCATCCCCGATCTCATGGAAAGGCATGCTTTCGACGTCGTGCTGCTGGACATGAATTTCGGGCCCGGCGAGTCGTCGGGGAAGCAGGGACTCGAATGGCTGGAGCGCATCCTCGCGATCGATCCGGATATCGTCGTGATCATGATCACGGCTCACGGCAGCCTGGACACTGCGGTCGAGGCCATGAAGCGTGGGGCCACCGATTTCGTGACCAAGCCGTGGCAGAACGAGAAGGTGGTTGCGACCGTGTCCACGGGCGTGGAGCTTCGGTGCAGCCGCAGCGAGAGCGCGACGCTGAGGCGGGCCAATGCGGCGTTGCGTGAAGCGGCGTCGGGAATGAGCGGCCAGGACATCATCGCCGAATCCGACGCGATGCGGGAGGTCTTTTCGATCGTCGAGCGGGCGGCGCCCACCGATGCGAATGTGCTCATCCTCGGCGAGAACGGCACCGGCAAGGAACTCATTGCGCGGCGCCTGCACGCGATGTCGTCCCGGGCGAAGCAGGTATTCCTCGCCGTCGACATGGGCGCTATCAGCGAGAGCCTGTTCGAATCCGAGCTCTTCGGTCACCGCAAGGGCGCATTCACGGGCGCGAACGAAGACCGCCCCGGTCGCTTCCAGGCCGCGGACGGCGGCACCCTGTTTCTCGACGAAATCGGTAACCTCGCGCCGCACTTGCAGGCCAAGCTGCTGAGCGCCCTGGAACAGCGCAAAGTGACGCCGGTAGGCGCGGACCGGCCGCAGTCTTTCGACATCCGCGTAATCGCCGCAACCAACACGCCGATCGAGCATCTCCGCGACGCCGATCTTTTCCGCCCGGACCTGCTGTTCCGGCTCAACACGGTGGAGATAACCATTCCGCCGCTGCGCGATCGCAGGGACGACATCCTGCCTATCGCCCGTCACTACGCCGCGGTCTACGCGAAAAAATACGGCAAGGCGGCGCGGACGTTTTCGGCGCCGGCCGAAGCGGCGCTCCTCGATTACGACTGGCCCGGGAACGTGCGTGCGCTACGGCATGCAATCGAGCGTGCGGTCATACTGACGAACGGCAAGCGGATCGAACCCACAGACCTGCAGCTCGACTACCCCGGTGACACCGCAGCGCCGGCGGCGCCAGCGGCGATTCCCACGATTCTGAATCTCGACGACATGGAGAAGGCAACGATCGAGCGGGCACTGCGCAAGCACGGCTTCAATATTTCACGAGCCGCGGCGGAGCTGGGACTGACACGGGCGTCGCTTTACCGGCGCATGGAAAAGCATGGGATTTAGGTATTTCCTGGTCTTCCTGTTCCTGCGCCTCGTGCTGGTCGGCGCCGTCATGGCGCTGGTCATCTGGCTGTTGCTGGAGCCGGGCTACCACAGCGCGACGCTGCTCGCGTCCATCGTTCTCGTATTGCTGGCGGCTGAGCTCTGGCGCTTCGTGAGCCGCACGAATCGCGAAGTGTCGCGCTTCCTGGATGCGGTGCGTTTCGCCGACTATTCGCAGCGCTTCGATTTCGACAAGGCCGGTTCGGGTTTCGCGGAACTGGGTCGCACGTTCACGCGCATCATCGACGAGATGCGTGACCGCCGGGCCGGCCAGGAATCCGGGATGCGCCATCTCAAGGCGCTGATCGAGCATATACCCGTGCCGCTGATGACGGTGCACGCCGACGACGCGATCACGTTGCAGAACAACGCCGCGCGCAGGCTGTTCGGGGCGACACACGTCACTCGCGTCAACGACCTCCGGCAGTTCGGGCCGGGCTTTGCGCGCGCGGTCGACGAGGCGATACCCGGCGACAGGGAACTCGTGACCTTCACGGTCGAGGGCGCGGAGTACCAGCTGACGCTCGCCGCCACCGAGGTGATTATCGACGGTGACCGGGAGCGGCTGATATCGCTGCAGGATATCCAGTCCGAGATTGACGCCACGCAGGCGGAGGCGTGGCAGGATCTTGTGCGGGTCCTGACGCACGAAATCATGAACTCCATCACGCCCGTGACGTCGCTGGCGCAGACGGCGGCTGATCTCGTGGACGATGTCGTCCGCGAGACCGGGCCGAACTCGCCGATCGCCGAGGAACTCGAGGACGTGCAGAGCGCGGTCGCGACCGTGGCCAGGCGATCCGACAGCCTGTTGCAGTTCATCGACAGCTACCGGCAGATATCCCGCCTTGCGCCTCCCGAGAAGAAACGGGTGGCGCTCGCCGACCTGTTCGAGACGGTCACGAGCCTCGCGCAGGCCGAGTGGGACGATCCGGGTGTGGCGCTGGTATCGAGCGTCGAGCCTTCCGGCCTGTATGTGTATGCCGATCGCGACCTCCTGGAACCTGTGCTCCTCAACCTGCTGCGCAATGCCTGGCAGGCCACGAATGGCATCGAGAGCCCGCGCATAGAAATCCGCGGTCGCCTGAATCGACGTGGCAACACGGTCATCGAGATCGAGGATAACGGCCACGGTGTCCCGGACGAGATCGCGACGAAGATATTCGTCCCGTTCTTCACGACCCGGGAGGGCGGTTCCGGCGTCGGCCTGGCGCTTGCCCGGCAGGTCATGATCGCGCACGGCGGTTTTATCCGCCTGGGTCAACAAAGTGCCGCTGGTACAACGTTTACGCTGACCTTCTGAGCCCTGCGACTCTACGGGGTTGAATACGTATCAACCACGATGTTGATGCTACCCATCTGCGGAGATCATGAGCCCTGCTGTGCTGCCTTGTCGGCGCATGCAAAGGAAGGCCCGTGCACGGACGCGGGAAAAATCAGTCAGCCGGCAGGCAACCAGCCCGAACGCATCCATGCACCAGGGGAGAGTTGTTATGCCCGCCCACGAGACCTTCTATGAGGTGATGCGCCGTCACGGCGTCACCCGCCGGAGTTTCCTCAAGTTCTGTAGCCTTACCGCCGCCGGCCTCGGTCTGGGGCCCGAATTCGTCGGTAAGATCGCTCACGCGCTGGAGACGAAGCCACGCACGCCCGTCATATGGCTGCACGGCCTGGAGTGCACCTGCTGCACCGAGTCGTTCATCCGCTCGGCCAACCCGCTTGCGAGCGACGTCATCCTGTCAATGATCTCGCTGGACTATGACGACACGATCATGGCGGCCGCAGGCCACCAGGCCGAGGAAATTCTCGAACAGACCATCGAAAAATACGATGGCCAGTACATTCTCGCCTGTGAAGGCAATCCACCCCTGAATGAAGACGGCATGTATTGCATACAGGCCGGTCGGCCGTATGTCGAGAAGCTGCGCCACATGGCCGATCACTGCAAGGCGATCATCGCCTGGGGTTCCTGTGCGTCGTGGGGATGCGTTCAGGCGGCAAAGCCCAACCCGACACAGGCAGTGCCGATACACAAGGTAATCCTCGACAAGCCGATCGTGAAAGTGCCGGGTTGTCCGCCGGTCGCCGAGGTTATGACGGGCGTCATTACCTACATGCTCGCATTCGGCGAACTGCCCGAACTCGATCGCCAGGGCCGGCCCAAGATGTTCTACGGCCAGCGCCTGCACGACAAGTGTTATCGACGGCCGCATTTCGACGCCGGCCAGTTTGTCGAGAAATTCGACGACGACGGCGCGCGCAAGGGCTATTGCCTCTACAAGGTGGGATGCAAGGGACCGACGACGTACAACGCCTGTTCGACGATTGAATGGAATGGCGGGCTCTCGTGGCCGGTCAAGTCGGGTCACGGCTGTCTCGGCTGCGCCGAAGACAATTTCTGGGACAAGGGCAGCTTCTACAGCGCCGTGACCAACTTTGGTGTCATGGGCGGAATCGAAGCGGACGCAGACAAAGTCGGCAAGGTTCTGGCTGGTGCAGCCGCCGTCGGCGTCGCCGCGCATGCGGCTGCCAGCGTTATAGCGAAAGGCAAGAAATCAAAGTCGGCAGAGGAGGTGAGCAATGGCTAGCGTAACCACACCGAACGGGTTCGAACTCGACGATAGCGGCCAGCGCGTCGTCGTCGATCCGATCTGTCGCATCGAAGGCCACCTTCGCATCGAAGTCAACGTCGACGAGAATAACGTCATCCGCAATGCCGTCTCGACGGGCAACATGTGGCGTGGCCTCGAAGTCATCCTGAAAGGCCGCGACCCCCGCGATGCCTGGGCGTTTACGGAACGCATCTGCGGTGTCTGCACCGGTGTTCATGCATTGATTTCCTGCCGCGCGGTCGAAGACGCGCTCGATATCGAAATTCCGGCGAACGCCAATTCGATCCGCAACCTGATGATGCTTGCGCAGTACACGCAGGACCACCTCGTGCATTTCTATCATCTGCATGCGCTGGACTGGGTTGACGTGGTCAGCGCCCTGAGCGCCGATCCGAAAGCGACATCGGAGCTGCAGCGGTCGATCAGTTCGTGGCCGAAGTCGTCGCCCGCCTATTTCCGGGACGTGCAGAACAGAATCAAGCGGTTCGTGGAATCCGGCCAGCTCGGGCCGTTTGCGAACGCCTACTGGGGCAGCCCGGCGTACAAGCTGCCGGCTGAAGCCAACCTCATGGCCGTAACGCATTATCTCGAGGCGCTGGATTTCCAGAAGGAGATCGTAAAGATTCACACGATCTTCGGCGGCCGCAACCCGCATCCGAACTGGCTCGTGGGCGGCATGCCGTGTTCGATCAACGTCAACGAGACCGGCGCTGTCGGCGCCGTGAACATGGTGTGGCTGAACCAGGTTTCCGACATCATCAACAACGCCATCACATTCATCGACCAGGTATACATTCCGGACCTGACGGCCATCGCGTCCTTCTACAAGGACTGGGGCTATGGCGGCGGCCTGTCTTCGAAGAATGTCATGGCCTACGGCGAGTTCCCCGCGATCCCGAACAACTACACGAACGAATCGTGGATGTTGCCGAACGGCGCGATCCTGAATGGTGACCTCGGTACCGTTTACGATGTCGACCCGCGAGACACTGAGCAGATACAGGAGTTCGTCACACATTCGTGGTACGACTACGACGAACCGGATCGCGGATTGCATCCGTGGGAAGGCGTGACGGAACCCAAATTCGAACTCGGGCCGAACGCGAAAGGCACCAAGACCAACATCGAGGCTGTCGACGAAGGCGCCAAGTACTCCTGGCTTAAAGCGCCTCGCTGGCGCGGAAACGCCATGGAGGTCGGACCGCTGGCACGCTACCTTGTGGCGTATGCTCGCGGCCACGAAGAGGTCAAGGCCCAGGTAGACGGGCTGCTTGCTGCGCTCGATCTGCCCGTCACGGCACTGTTCTCGACCCTCGGGCGGACCGCCGCGCGTGGCCTCGAGTGCTCGTTCACCGCACACAAGATGCGCGAAGTGTTCGACGAGATGATGGCCAATCTCAAGACCGGCGATACCGCCACGGCGAACATGCAGAAGTGGGAGCCTTCCACGTGGCCGGCGGATACCAAGGGTGTCGGTTTCGGCGATGCGCCGCGCGGTGCGCTGGGCCACTGGGTCCATATTCAGGACGGCAAGATTGCGAATTACCAGGCCATCGTGCCGTCAACATGGAACGCATCGCCGCGTGATGCGCAAGGCAATATCGGCGCTTACGAGGCGGCATTGCTGGGTACGCCGATGGCAGACCCGTCGCAGCCGCTCGAGATCCTGCGCACGATTCACAGTTTCGATCCGTGTCTCGCCTGCGCATCGCACGTTATGTCGCCGGACGGCCAGGAACTCGCGACAGTGAAGATTCGCTGAGGAGGTCAGGGATATGCAGGGTAGTGCAATAAGTAGCGCGGAACAGGCCCGACACCGGGAACCGGTCTATATATTCGAGTTGCCGGTTCGAATCTGGCACTGGGTGCATGCGCTTTCGATCGTGGTGCTGTCCGTGACCGGCTACCTGATCGCCCATCCGCTGTCGAGCCCCGCAGGCGAGGCGAGCGAGAACTTCCTGATGGGCAACATGCGACTGGTGCATTTCATCGCGGGTTACGTATTCGCTATCGGTTTCCTGGTGCGTATCTACTGGGCGATCGTCGGCAACAAGTACTCGCGTGAGCTCTTCTACCTGCCCGTCTGGAGCGGCAAGTGGTGGGGCGAACTCATCGAGGAGCTGAAGTACTACCTGTTCCTGCGCCGTGAAGCGCCGCTGACTGAAGGGCACAATCCACTCGCGCAGAGCGCGATGTGGCTGCTCAATACCGTACTCGGTATCTTCATGATCGGCACCGGTTTGGCCATGCACTCGGAGAGCCTGGGGCTGGGCAGCTGGGCTGATCGCTGGTTCGGCTGGATCGTGCCGGTCATGGGCGGTTCCCAGAACCTGAAGATGTGGCACTACTTCGGCATGTGGCTCTTCATTACGTTTGCCATCATCCACATCTACATGGCGTTCCGCGCCGACGCGATGGGCCGGCAGAGCAGCGTCAGGACGATCATCGACGGCTGGCGCCGATACAGGGACTGAGGGTTCGCCATGGCCAGTAACGTCCCGCCAGAACGGGAGACGGATTGGACGACCCTCGTCCTGGGTATCGGCAACCTGCTCTGGGCTGACGAGGGCTTCGGCGTTCGTTGTGTCGAACACCTCAATGCGGGCTACGAGTTCCCGGATTCCGTGCGCGTCATGGACGGCGGCACGCAGGGTATTTTCCTGTTGCCGTGGGTGCGCTCGGCATCGCGACTGCTGATTTTCGACGCGATCGATTTCGGCCTCGAGCCCGCGACGCTGAAGCTGATAACGGGCGCCGACGTACCGCGTTACATGGGTGCAAAGAAAGTCAGTATGCACCAGGCCGGGTTTCAGGAAGTGCTGTCGTCGGCACAACTGTCCGGCGAGTTTCCCGAAGAGCTTGCGCTGGTCGGCGTGCAGCCGGAACTTCTGGACGACTATGGCGGCAGCCTGACACCAGGCGTCAAGGCCAGGGTCGAGCCGGCGGTTAAGCTCGCCCTGGACGTGCTCCGCGGATGGGGAGTCGAGGTTACGCAGCGCTCGGCGCCCCTGACCAGCTCGGAGCTCATCGGCCCGGGGGCACTTGATATCCACGATTACGAACAGGGCCGACCGTCGTCGGGGGAGAAGACACGATGACACACGTCCTGATTGAACGGCTCATGACCGAGCTGGGCTATGCGGAAATCGACGCTCAAAACCACGACGCATTCGTCGCAAGGGACGGCATGAACGTGCTGTTCTTTCCAGGCGACCCGAACACCGTCAAGGATGCGACCGACGTTGCGGTCGTGTTGCCGGAGCTTGTTGCTGCGTTCGACGGGCAGCTGAATCCCGGCGTCGTCACGGATACCTTCGGGGACGGCAAGGACCTGAAACGAAAGTATGGATTCAGTCGCTTTCCCGCGCTTGTGTTCGTCCGCAGTGGCGAATACGTCGGCGAGATTTCCCGTATACAGGACTGGGGAGACTACCTCGACCAGATAAGCGACCTGCTCGTCGCGCCGCCACGCCGCGCGCCGGGTTTCAGCATACCGGTCGTCACGGAGGGCAACGCATGAATATCAGGGACATACCGGTACGCGTCATCGGTCCCGGCAGCCAGCCGGGCGGCAATGACGGCGACGCCGTCACCTACATGGACATGCCGAGCGACATGTCGACGTTCGTTGCCCCCGTCATGCCGGAGCCTGAAGACGTGCTGGCCATGGACGGCGCCCGCGAGGCGATGAACTGGTTGCAGGCCGCGCTCGACGGCTACGAGCCCGGTGGAGAGCCGCTGCTGGCGGATCTGAGCGCGCTCGACGAGCAAAGCAGGGACGTCGTCAACCAGATCCTCGGCGAGGGCGAAGTGAGTATCGTGTGCGACGGCCAGGTGCGTGCCCGTACCCAGGAGTCGGTGTTGGCCGGCGTCTGGCGGACAGTGTTTTTCGATTCCGACGACCACGCGGTCTGCGATTTGCTCGAGGTAGCCGATATACCGAAAGTCGTCGAGTTCGCAGCCGGGAGCAGCGCTACTGTCGATATCGCTGCGGACGGCGTCGGCAGCGAGCTTGCGAACGCGCTCCCGATACTCGTCGAACTTCGCTCGCATCACGAAAAATACATGGACGGCGGCGCGCCGCATTCGATCAACCTGACGTTGTTGCCACTGTCCGAGCCGGAACTCGAGTTCATCGACCAGCGGCTGGGCCGGGGACCGGTCGATATCCTGTCCCGGGCCTACGGCAAGTGCGAGGTCATCAGCACGGAGTCGGCTGGCATCTGGTGGGTGCGCTACTACAATTCCATGGGCGTACTGACTTTGAATACGGTCGAGGTTGTGGATGTGCCCGAGGTCGTAAAAGCAGCGCCTGAGGATCTTGTCGATTCGGCCGCTCGCCTCAAAGAGATCCTCGAGCCCTACTGGTCCGAGGTCGCGTGACGGGTCCGGGCGACGGCGAGGCGCAGGCCCGGCTGAGTGATAATAGCTGTCTCGAGTGCCGGATATGCTGGTACGTGTACGACCCGGCGGAGGGTGATCCGGTCGAGCAGATACCGCCCGGCACGCCTTTCCTGGAGCTGCCCGGGCACTGGCGGTGTCCACAGTGCGACGCGGAGCCCAGCGCGTTCCTTCCCGTGGAGGGCTGACATGACGATAGACGTTGCGGATCTTGTCGCTCGCTACGAGGCGATCTACGAGGAACGCATGCGCGACCTTCCCATCGTCAACCCCAGGCTCGCGGTCGAGGCCGTCGGCTTCGAACAGTGGGAGGACAAGGACCTGGGCGTGCTGATCACACCCTGGTTCATGAATCTCGTGCTGCTGCCGGATACCGGCCAACTCACGGATGTTCCCCAGGGCGAACGGGTCGAGTGCCGGTTCCCGTCAGGACCCTGCGAGTTGACGGTCTACCGGGACGAGGAGCTGGGAACCTATCTCGCGGCCGTCCTGTTCCGCACGGTTGCGGGCTTTCCGGACCAGGACGTCGCGCGAGCGGTCGCCGAAGAGGCGCTGGCGCAGATCCTTGCCGAGCCGCCGGAGAAGGAGACGGAAAAGCTTAGCCGCCGCGGCCTGCTGACGGGACTGCGGGCGTCCTGATGCATGAACTGTCCGTCTGCCTGTCCTTGCTGAGGGAAGTGGAGCGGATCGCCCGGGAGAACAAGGCCGGCCGGGTAACACGGATCGCAGTAACGGTGGGCCCGCTCTCGGGCGTCGAGCCCGATCTGCTTCGTAATGCCTATCCGCTGGCGGTCGCAGGGACCGTTGCCGAGGACGCCGACTTCCAGATCGAGGTCGCCGGGATCGTCGTCAAATGCAGCCAGTGCGGGGCGGAGTCCCCCGCAAAACCGAACCGGCTGCTCTGCGGAGAGTGCGGGGACTTCCGGACCAACCTCTTGAGCGGCGATGAGATGGTCCTGAAGAGCGTGGAGCTCGACGACATCGATAGCGGCACCGCTACGGCGGATTGATCGTTCGATCCTGTCGCATCTCCTGTCGCGACAGCGCGAGCTTCAGCCACGGCGGGGCGATCACCGTTGTCACGATCACCATGAGTGCGATGGCCGCGAATATCGAGTCGTCGATGACACCGAGCGTCCGGCCGATGGCCGCGAATACGAGGCCTACCTCGCCGCGCGGCACCATGCCGATCCCGATCACCCAGCGCGACGGCGACTGGAATGCGCCGAGCCCGCAGGCGAGCTTGCCGACGATCGCGGCGATGAGGAGGCCGCCGGCGAGCGTCACGACCGGCCAGGCGAAGAACGTCTCGAGCTTCACCTGGATGCCGATCAGGATGAAGAAGATCGGCACGAGAATGACCTCGAGCGGCATGATCAGCTCGCGAATGCTGACCACGCGCTCGTTTTTCTCGCCGACGTGCTCGCGGAAGTAGCTGTCGTGCAGCACGATGCCTGCTGCGAATGCACCGATGATCGTCGCGAGGCCGGCGAGGTTGGCCATCCAGGCCAGCAACATTACAAACAGGTAGGACGTGAACATCTTGGCTTCGACGATATCGAGCCGCCCGAGCACGCTCGCGGCAAAGCGGACGATGACCGGCCCGAGTGTCGTTGCGGCGACGAGGAACAGCGACGAAACCACGATGACGGTCGTGATATCGGTGATGTTGACGCTGCCGCTCACGATGATGCCCGAGACGACCGCGAGCAGGACGAGGCCGAGTATGTCGTCGCCAACCGCAGCACCGATGATGATGTGCCCCTCCCGTGACTTGTCGCGGCCCATTTCCTGCAGCACGTTGGCCGTGATGCCAACGCTGGTGGCCGCGAGGGTTGCGGCGATGAACAGGTCCGAATTGAGCGCGAGGTCCGGTCTGAGTGCGCGGGTGACCGCGAATCCTAGCGTAACGGGCGCGACGACACCGATGAGGGCGACGCGAAGTGAGTCGGCGCCGACGACGCGCATTTCACTGAGGTTCGTCTGCAGGCCCACCATGAACAGCATAAAGATGACGCCGTAGCGCGAGAACGCGTCCACGATCTGTGCGACCTGCATCACCTGCCCGCCATGAGGGCCCGTGATGATGCGCACGATCTCCGGGGCCGTCTCGGCACCGAAGGTGCTGCTGGCGACGACGTCGATGGGCGCGCCGGCCAGCGTCAGGTTGACGACGTCGAAGACGCGCGGTCCTTCGCGCAAGACCGTGATCAGGTCGAAGCCGAGGTACCAGGCGATATTGCCGAGCAGGATGCCCATGATCAGTTCGCCGAGGACCGTGGGCTGGCCGAGTTTGCGTGCCGCGACCCGGCCGATGACGGCGAACGCGAGAATACTCGTCACGCCCAGAATCACCGGGGCGATGGGATCGCCGTGGGTGATCGGGGCGAGTTCGTTCATATATCTAGACTGTCAGCATTTTCAGCAAATACGAGGTAGCGGATCGTCTTCGAGTTCTTCGAGAAACCGCTCCCCGCCGAGATCTGTTTCCAGGATGACACGCTTGTCCGCCGCAGAAATGCGGCCGATTCGCGCTGCGCCGCTGCCTTCATCGAGCGCACGCCAGGCGGCCAGCGCTGCGTCGGCCTGGTCCGGCGCCACGACGGCCAGCACGCGGCCTTCGCACGCCAGGTAATACGGATCGTAACCGAGCATGTCGCAAACCGATTGCACGGGATCGCGGACGGGTATCGTCGGCTCGAAACGCACGCCGAAACCCGTTGCCCTGTGGATCTCGTGCGCAATCGAGGCGATACCGCCCCGCGTCGGGTCGCGCATAAAGCGCAGCCCGTCGAAGCTCAGCAGCGGCTCGGTCAGCGCCATGACCGGGCCCGCGTCGGACACCAGGTCGCCGCGCAGTCCGAAGTCTTCGCGCGCGAGCATCACGGCCGTGCCGTGATCGCCGACCGGCCCGCTGACCATGATGACGTCTCCGTCCTCGATGCGATTCAGCGATGGCACCACGCCCGGGAGGCGTACGCCGACGCCGGTCGTCGCCAGGTAAAGCCCGCCGCCTTCGCCCCGGCGCAGGACTTTTGTGTCCCCGGCGGCGATACGGACGCCGGATTCGCGGGCAGCCCGCGCGAGGCTTGCAACAATGCGGTCGAGGGCGGCGACTTCGAAGCCCTCCTCGATAAACGCGTTCAGCGTCAGGTACAGGGGTTTGGCGCCGGCGACCGCGAGATCGTTTGTCGTGCCGTGGACGGCCAGCGAGCCGATGTCGCCGCCGGGAAATTCCAGCGGCTGCACGGTGAAGCCGTCCGTCGTGATCAGGACGTCGCCGCCGTCCAGTGCTATCGGGACCGCGTCCGCCTGGGTATCGAGTTCGTCCCTGCCGAGGTGCCGGGCGAAGACTTCCTCGATGAGCTCGCGCATGAAGCGGCCGCCGTTGCCGTGGGCCAGTGAAATACGGGCGTCTTCCATCAGGGTCTTGCTCCCGCGGACTGCGCAGCGAGATGCGCGGCCTGGCCGTAGCAAAGCGCCGCGTCATTGCAGGGCAGCTGCTCCGGCAAATACACATCGAAGCCTCGCCGCTGCAAGCCTTCTATCGCGAGTTCGGCGAGCAGGCGGTTCTGAAACACGCCGCCGCTGAGGCCGACCTGGTGGATATCGTGCTCGTGACCAAGGCGGCAGGCCTGCTGCACGATGACCTGTGCGAGGCTGGCATGAAAGATCTCGGAACGCTCCCGGGGGCTGCGTTCTGCGTCGCTGATCACGTCGAGCAGTGGCTCCCAGTCGCTGGTCAGCACGCCGTTCCTGCCGCGCATGAGCGAGAGGTACACGGGATGCCGCGGACCGCGGGCGAGGGATTCGAGCTGCATGGGTCCCTGCGCCTCGAAGCTTACGTGGGTCTGGCCGCAAATGATCGCCGCGGCGGCGTCGAACAGCCGGCCCGCGGCACTCGTCTGCGGCGAATTCAGCGCGTTCTTCCAGGCAAATTCGGCGAGCCCGTTCTCGTCAGGGCAGTCCGCCCATTGTCGTCCGCATTCCCAGTAGAGCGCCGCTGCGCTGCGCCAGGGCTCGCGTCCCGCGCGTTCTCCGCCAGGCAGGCGGAACGGCCGAAGGCTGCACACCCGCTGCCAGTCGCCCGCAGAGCCAAGCAGTGCCTCTCCGCCCCAGAGGGTGCCGTCGTCGCCCAGGCCAACACCGTCCCAGGCAAACATGAGCCACTGCCCCGGGCGGTCGAACTCGGCGGCCACGGCAGTGGCATGCGCCTCGTGATGCCACACGGTCTCGACCGGCAGGTCCTGGCGCCGTGCCCACTGGTGCGTGGTGTATCCGCTGTGTGCGTCGCAGACGATCTTGCGGGCCTCGACGCCATAAAGTGCCTGCAGGTCCGCGGCGACCTGCTCGAACACGGCGAGGCTGCGCGGACTGTCCATCTCGCCGATGTGCGGCGACACGACAACGCGGTCGTCCCAGCTCAGGGCCAGCGCGCCTTTCATGTGGCCGCCGACGGCAAGCAGCGGCTCCGGTTGCCGCCAGGGCAGCGTCAGCTCGGCGGGCGCACAGCCACGCCCGAGCCGCAAGGGTCGCATGCGGCCGCCGATTCGGCGAAACACGGGATCGTCCGCGGGCCGCACGATCGGCCGGTCGTGGTGCAGGAACGCGTCCGCGACAGGCAGCAGGCGCTGTGCGGCTTCCTCGTTCGTGGTCAGCACGGGTTCGCCGCTGATATTGCCCGATGTTGCGACGAGCGGACTGCCAAGTGCTTCGAGCAACAGCTGGTGCAAGGGGCTGTAGGGCAGGAATGCGCCGATTTCCCGCAGTGCGGGTGCAACGTTGTCCGCGAGCGCGCAGTCCGATCGCCGATTGACGAGCACGATCGGCCGCACCGGTCCCGCGAGGAGTTCCGACTCGGCATCGCTCAGGCTGGCATAGCGGCGCACGATGTCCAGGCCGTCGCTGCCCGCGAGCGGAAACATGACCGCCAGCGGCTTGTCGGGGCGTTGCTTGCGGCGTCGCAGTTCGGCGACCGCCTCGACACATCCGGCGTCGCACATGAGGTGATAGCCACCGATACCTTTCACGGCCACGATATGGCCGGCGCGAAGGGCGGCGATCGTGGCATCGAGCGCGGCGTCCGCCTGCTGCGTCTCGTCCGTTCCCGGTTTCTCCCAGGCGACCTGCGGCCCGCAGGCCGGGCAGGCGACGGGTTCGGCGTGAAAGCGGCGGTTCGCCGGATCGAGATACTCGCGCTCACAGTCCGCGCACAGCGGGAACGCCGCCATACTGGTGTTGTGGCGGTCGTAAGGCAGCGACTCGATCAGCGTGTAGCGTGGCCCGCACTGCGTGCAGTTGATAAACGGGTAACGGTAACGCCGGTCGGCCGGATCCTGCAGCTCGTGACGGCAGTCGTCACACATGAAATAGTCAGGGGGCACGAAGATGCGCGCATCGGCGTCGGACGAGCTGGGCGCGATCGAAAAATCAGTGTCGTGCCGTGTCTCGACCTGCTCGATGCGCGTGATGACCGGCCGCGACAGCGGCGGCGCCTTTGTGACCAGCTCTTCTTCAAAGCGCCGCAACACGTCCGTTGTGCCGCTGGCAACGATATCGACTTCACCGAGGCGGTTCTGCACCCGGCCGACGATGCCGTGACCTGCGGCCAGCCGATACACGAACGGCCGGAAGCCCACACCCTGCACGTGGCCCGCAAGCGTTATGCGAACGCTTTCCGGCGTCCCGTGCCGTGTCGATACGGCGGGCTCAGCCAACGGATTGCCTCTTTTTTCGCCCCTCCCACTCGTTATCGCGATAGCCGGCCGACCACCAGATGCGGCAGGCGCCTTCATCGGAGACCATGCACGGGCCTACCGGCTTGCGTGGCGTGCACGCGAGGCCGTAGAGGCGGCACTGGTTGGGATAGAGCTTGCCGAGGACGACGTTCGCGCAATCGCAGCCGGGCGGCATTTCACCCACCCGCTTGCGCGACTCGTCGGCGTAGGAGCGGTAGACGCGCCGTGCATCGTGAGCCGCATAGGCGTCACGCAGCCGGTAGCCGGATTGCGGAATGATGCCGATGCCGCGCCAGTTCGCGTCGACGACTTCCATCACGGTCTCGAGATGTCCTTTGGCGATCTTGTTGCCGCCGGGCCGCACGACCTCGGGGTAACAGTTGTCGAGGAACAGGCGTCCCTCCTCGCGCTGCCGCAGCACCGAGTACATTGCCGCCAGCAACGTGTCGGGACGGAATCCGGCGACCGCCGCCGGGATGCCGTGCTTGCCGACAACGAACTCCCATTCTTCCGGCCCCATGACCGTCGATACGTGTCCCGGCGCGATCAATGCGTCGAACCCGGGCGTGCCCGAATCGAGCAGCATCGCAACCGCGGGCCACGTGAGCCTGCCGGACAACAGCACGAGCAGGTTTTCCGGCGCGCCCTCCGCCAGCATGGCGGCTACCGGCGCAGTGGTGGTTTCGAAGCCTGCCGCGAAGAACACCACCCTGCGCGACGGATCCGCATTCGCGATCCGTACCGCTTCCGTGGGCGATGCAATCGGCCGGATGTCGCCGCCGGCCGCGCGCGCCTGTTCGAGGGAGCGTGGTTCGCTCTTCGGTACGTTGACGGGTACCCGCAGCATGTCGCCGAACGCGACGAGCGTGACGTCTTCGTTGAGTGCCAGCTGAATGGCCTCGAAAACGTCCTCTTCCGGGCATATGCATACCGGGCAGCCGGGCCCCGGGACGAGCTCTATCCTGTCGGGTATCGCCGTGCGCAGGCCGGCCATCGAGATAGAGCGCTCGTGGCCACCGCAGACGTTCATGATGCGCACGGGCCGGGCGATGTCGAGCGCCCTGAGCGCATCGAGCCAGTCGCGGGCGCTGTGCCTCATGCAGCCTCGCTCCGCGCGCTGCCGAGCCACTGCAGCCAGGTATCGAGACCGGCGCCGTTTTTCGACGAGAGCTCATACAGCGGCGCCGAACTGGCAAGATTGCGCAGGCAGGACTCGGCCCGTTCCGGGCTGAAATCGTCGAGCACCGCAAGCAGGTCGGATTTCGTGATCAGCACGAGATCGGCGCTGCGGAACATGACCGGATACTTGGCGGGCTTGTCGTCGCCCTCCGGCGTCGACAGCAGGGCGACGTTGAGGTGCTGGCCGAGATCGAAACTGGCCGGGCAGACGAGGTTGCCGACGTTCTCTATAAACACGATGTCGACATCGTCCAGTGATAATTCGTGCAGCGCGGAGTGCACCATGTGGGCGTCAAGATGGCAGGCGCTGCCGGTACTGATCTGTACCGCAGGTACACCCTTGCTGCGGATGCGATCCGCGTCGTTCTCCGTCTCGAGATCGCCCTCGATGACGGCGACACGCAAACGGCCATCGAGCGCCTCGATGGTTGCTTCGAGCAGCGCCGTCTTGCCGGCGCCCGGGGAGGACATCAGGTTGACCGCGAGCACGCCGTGACGGTCGAAATGTTCGCGATTGTGCAGCGCCTGGTGGTCATTGGCGTCCAGCAGGCCCTTGAGCACCTCGACCGATTCCCGTCCCGACCCGGTCGTGTGCAGGTGGCCGTGCTGTTCCAGCAGGTGTTCGTTTCCGGGGGTGATATTACAGCCGCACGTATCACACATCGTTCTGCTCCTGGGATGGGATTCAGCCGTCGCTGGCGGCCAGTATCTCGTCGAACAACGCCCACGATTCCGCCGCTTCCTCCTCGGACACCTTCTGGATCGCGTAGCCGACGTGCACGAGGATGTTGTCGCCTGGCTGCAGGTTCTCGTCCTGCATCATGAACAGGCTGACTTCGCGCTCCACGCCGCGGGCTTCGCAGGTACACTGGAACTCGTCGATTTTAGTTATCTTCATTGGGACTGCGAGGCACATTCGACACCCTCCATGCCCCGAGCCGGGCGGTATTGGGAAAGACAGTTACAGCTTGATAGTACTTGCTGATTTCGGCGAAGCACTGTACGTAATTACGCCTATTCCTGTGGGAGCATTGCGTGTCTAAGGTACAAGACAGGCGCCGGAGCCCCGGCGCAACATTGTGAGGAGGCACACGATGCGATTCCTTATTGCGGCACTTGCGTTCGCGAGTGCAGAGACGGCCCTGGCGCACACCCCGGACACGGGCTTTCTGAGCAATTTCGGTCACCAGCTTACGTCACTGCACCACTCCCCCGCGGCCATGCTGCTGGGTGTCGTGGTACTCGTGTTGATGCTGGTCGCGGTTCGCAAGCTGACGACGCGCTGATACCGTCAAGCGCTGAAAACCTCGGCCGGGCGGCAAGTAACGGTTAGAATGGCCGTGCTTCGCCGCGAGCCGAGGAATGAACGCAGCCCTCACCTGTACAGTAACGCCTGAAGACACGCTCGCCGTTGCGCTGACGGGCGACTGGCTGCTCGGTGCCGCGCTCCCGGACATCGCGCCGGTCCGCGAGCGCCTGCGGGAAACGCCGGCACCTGCCAGTGTCTGTTTCGATACCTCTGAACTCGGCGACTGGGATACCGGGCTCGTTGCGCGGCTGGTGTCGATTCGCCACGATGCCGAGGCCAACAACGTACCGGTCGACGACAGCGGCCTGCCCGAGGGTGTCCGCCAGCTGATTGCCCTGGCCTTCGCGGTCAAAGTGCGCGAGGACGCACGGCGCAAGGCGCGCGACGTGGGTTTTTTCTCCGAAATCGGCGAGAAGACGCAGCGCGTGGTCGGGCGCAGCCGCGAACTGCTGGAATTCCTCGGCGAACTCATGCTGTCCTTTGGCCGCCTGGTTCGCGGCAAGGCGACTTACCTGCGCTCCGACCTCGTCCAGTATGTCCAGGAGGCGGGGGCCGAAGCCCTGCCGATCGTCAGCCTGATCAGTTTCCTCATCGGCATGATTTTTGCGTTCGTGGGCGTCATGCAGCTCGAAAATTTCGGCGCCGGCATCTATACCGCCGATCTCGTGGCGGTCGCCATGGTGCGGGAGATGGCGCCAATCATGACCGCGATCATCATGGCGGGCCGCACGGGAGCGGCTTACGCGGCGCAAATCGGCACGATGAAGGTCAATGAGGAGGTCGATGCATTGACGACGCTCGGCATGGATCCCATCGACTTCCTGGTCACGCCACGCGTGATCGCTCTCATCGTCATGTTGCCGATGCTGACCTTGTACGGAAGTATTATGGGCATTCTCGGCGGCGCCTTGGTCGGGCTGTCCATGCTCGACGTGAGTCTTGTTCAGTATGCAACCCAGACCGTGGAGTCCGTGGGTCTCAACAGTCTTCTCGGAGGCTTGTTCAAGAGCGTCGTGTACGGCAGTCTGGTTGCGATCGCGGGATGTCAGCAGGGGCTGGCCTGCGGCAACAGCGCGATGGCTGTCGGCCAGAGCACGACGCGCGCGGTGGTCATGGGTATCGTCCTGATCGTCGTGAGCGCGTCGATACTGACCGTCATCTATATCAACCTGGGGATCTGATTTGCAGGCCAACGGCGGACACATCGTTGCACAGGACATCACGGTTGCCTACGGCGATTTCGTGGTGCAGCGCGACCTTAATTTCACGGTGAACCGCGGCGACGTATTCATCATCATGGGCGGCTCGGGTTGCGGCAAGAGCACGCTTCTCAAGGTCATGATCGGACTGAAGGAACCGGCCATAGGCGACATCCTCTATGAGGACGTGCCGTTCTGGGCGTCGGGCGAAGACCAGCGCGAAGCGATGAAGCGCAAGTTCGGCACCCTGTTCCAGTCCGGGGCACTGTGGAGCTCCATGACCCTCGCGGAGAATATTAGCCTGGCCCTGCGCCAGTACACGCCACTGAGCGACGCCGAGATCCAGGAGGTGGTCGAATACAAGCTCATGCTCGTTGGGCTCGCCGGATTCGAGGACTACTATCCCAGCGAGATTTCCGGGGGCATGAAGAAGCGCGCCGGTCTGGCCCGGGCAATGGCGCTCGACCCGGAGATCCTGTTTTTCGATGAGCCATCCGCAGGGCTCGATCCCATCAGCGCCAGACTGCTCGACGACCTGATACTGGAGCTGCGCGACAGTCTCGGCACGACGGTCGTCGTAGTTACCCACGAGCTCGCCAGCATTTTCGCGATCGGCAACAACTCGGTGTTCCTCGATGCCGACGCCCGGACGCAGCTGGCCACGGGCGACCCGAGCGAGCTGCGCGATTCCCACCCCAATGATGTCGTCCGCGCGTTCCTGAGGCGCGGCGTGCCGGAGGCGGATGCCGCATGAGCAAGAAGTCCAATCCAGCGATGATCGGCGCATTCGTCGTCGGCGCCGTATCGCTGCTCGCGCTGGGGGTCGCGCTTTTCGGCGGCGGCGAGCTGTTCAAGAAACGCGTCAACTACGTCGCCTACTTCGAGGAGCAGACCAAGGGCCTGAGGGTCGGTTCGAACGTGATCCTGAACGGTGTGCGGGTCGGCTACGTGTCGGAAATCGCGCTGCTCATCGACGAGGAGAGATTCACAACCCTCACGCGGGTGACGCTCGAGATTCTGCCGGACACGTACATCCCTGTGCGCGACGGTGTTCCGATTGCGGGCGACCTGCACGACGTGATTCCGCACGCGGAACTGATCCAGGAGGCCGGCTTGCGAGCGCAGCTCGAGATCGAGAGTTTCGTGACCGGACAGTTACTGGTGCGGCTGGACCTGCGCCCGGATACGCCGATACAAATGGCCGGCGTGGACTCGGAATATCCCGAGATACCGACCATCCGCTCGGACATCCAGGAGTTGCTGACGCGAATGCAGCGCTGGCTGGCCAATATTCGGGACAACGTCGACGTGGATGCCCTCGCGGAAGGCCTCACCAATGCGCTGAATGGCATTGCCGCACTCACGAACTCGCCGGATCTGCACGACTCCCTGGCCGGGCTCAGCGAGTTCGTCAACGATGAAGATTTGCAGAACCTGGGAACGTCCCTGCGGCAGGCGCTCGACGACGTAAGCAGGGCTGCGTCCGAGGCGACAGGCCTGTTCAAAAATGCGGATGAGGAAATAGACAACGTTGCGGCGAACCTGCAGCCGGTGCTGGAGCGGCTCGGTGAGACGTTGCTTGCGGCCGAGTCGACGCTCACTGCGGCGCGCCTGCAGCTGCGGGGCGATTCGGAACAGGTCTACCAGCTGCAGTCGACGTTGGCAGAGGTCGAACGCGCCGCCGCGGCATTGCGCGAGTTCTTCGACTACCTGGAACGCAATCCCGAAGCGCTGATACAGGGCAAGCAACCGTGAGGGGACACAAAGATATGAGACTAACGAGCTGGCAGGTGCCGGTGGTATTCCTCTCGCTGGCCATTGGCGGCTGCGCTTCCTCGCCGCCGGTCAACTATTACGACCTGGAGGCGCTGGAAACCGGTTACGTTGCCGACGGCGAGACGTTCCTGCGCGTAGGAGTCGGGCCACTGCGCACCCCGGACTACCTGTCGCGTTCGCAGATCGTCACGCGGGGCAGCGACAGCCGGGTAGTCATCGATGACTTTAATCGCTGGGTCGAGCCTGTCAGCGATGCGATCTACCGGGTCGTCTCGGAAAACCTCGACAGCCTCATGAGCGATGCGGTTGTCGTTGGGTTTCCCTACACGCATATCGCGGATCTCGACTACCAGCTTGTCGGCCGCATCAGCCGCTTCGACGCCGACACGGATGGGACGGTGGTGTTGCAGATGCAATGGGGCGTGATTTCGTCAAGTGACGACTTCGTCATTCAGCCGCAGCGGGTGCGTTACGAAGCGAGCGCGGCAGGGGCCGGGGACTACCCGGCCCTGGTGCGGGCCATGAACGAGGTGCTGCAGCAGTTCAGCCGCGACGTGGCACAAGCAATTGCCGGCGTCAATACGCCCTAGGCCAGCGGCGGCGTACTCCAGCCGGCGTCGAGTGCGCCCTGGTCGAATATGATCTCGCGGTGGCCGCTCCAGGTCAGGCGGATCGCCTCCGGCGTACCGATACCCGCACCCCGTGGATCGCCACAGGGCCCGAACCAGTGATTCTGCGGCGCGCCCGTGGTCCGCGCGCGCATGCCGCAGTAGGTCGTGCCGTTGACGGTGGCGCCCAGCACCGTCTGCTGGAAAACCGGGTCGGCGCTGACCACCGCCGCGGTGAGGTGTTGCGAGATCCGCTCGAACACGTCGAGCACCTTGTCGAGCTCGCCGTCTCCGTAAGTAACGACGACCTGGAACGGCCCGAACAGCTCGGTGGTCAGCAGGCCGAAGTGCTCCCCGCAGATTGCGTCGAGCGGCACCCGGACGGCCGTCGGTTCCCAGGCGCCGTAGCAGGCCGGTATCTCGTGGCCGGATAAGGGTTTGCCGCCGAACAGCAGTTCGGCACCCGGCACCGCGAGCGCTGCCTCGACGTGCCCCTTGATGCGTTCGTTGCTCCAGGTCAGCACCGGCCCGATGCTGAGATTGTCGAGCGAGCGCCGGCCCGCCAGCTCCGCGAGCTTCGGCAGCAGGGCCTTCGCCCAGTTGTCGTGCACGAACAGGATGCTCTGTGCCGAGCACTTCTGTCCGGTGGCGTTGTAGGCGTCCTCGTCCGATTGCCAGGCCACGTAGCCGAGCCAGCGCTCGTCATAGTCCGGGCCGATGATCTTCCAGTCAAAGCCGGCGTCCTCGAGGCGCACGGCGCCATTGACGGATGCCGCGACACGTTCCGCGACCTCGGCCGAGCCCGTGAACTGCACCAGCCGGATGACGTCCCTGGCCTCGTTGATCAGTTTGCCCATGTTTTCGCCGCGGCAATGCACCATGTCGAGGTCACCCGCCGGCAAACCGCAGTGAATGAGGAAGCGCAGGAACTGCTCGAAAACGACGCTGACCTTCGAGTCGATCTTGACCAGCGGGCGGTTGCCCATGAACAACGCACCCATAACCTGCAACGCCGGGATTTCTAGCGGGAAATTGAAGGGCGCCACGACGACGACCGGCCCGTACGGCCAGCGATAGCCGCGTGATTCCTGGCCGGTGCGGTCGCCCGGGTTCGAGAAGCCGCGCGCGAGAAAGCGCACGCCGTCCCCCGCGAAGTTTTCCAGGAAGACGCGGGTAATCTGCACCTCGCCCGCGCACTGCTGCCAGCTCTTCGGCATGACGCGCTGGATGAGCCGCGTGAAGTAATCCGAAACCTCCTGTTCGGCCAGCAGCGCGGCGGCCCGTGCGCATACCTGACCCAGCATCACGTAGCGATCGGTGTTCTTCATGGGGTTGTGCAGGCCGGTCTTGGGGCAGCTTTTAAGGCCGGCGATAAAGGGCCCGAAATCGGTCGTGTCCGGGATCTCCAGGAAGGCGCTGCCGTTCATGGGGTCGACGATGTCGTCGCGCAGCCGCTCCACGGACTGCCACTGGCCGCCAACGAGGTTTTGCGCACGGCCGGGAGCCTCCCCGGTCATTCCTTCGAACGGATCCACGGTTGCGAATGCGGTTACCTTGTCTTTCATTGCGAGTCCCTCCGTCGGCGTGCCCGATATTGTACGAGGGCTGGCCAGAGAATGTCAGGGGAGGGGCTGCAGCTGCCAGAAGCCGGGCATCTCGCCCGGGACACGCTGCCAGGTGCGTTCTGCATCGTCCGGGGTGGTGCCCAGCAGTACGCGCAGGTCCTCGATCACGGCCGGGTTGAGCATGTGGTAGAGGTGCCCCGAGATGTCGTTGATGCCGGTCGGCGTGACGTCAATGACGGTCGTGTGGTCAATGTCGAACTCTTTTGCGACGCCGAGCCGCCCGGACACATTGACCGTGGTGGACAGCCACAGCGCCCGATCATGGTTCGACATGTAGACGACGATGTCGGACACTTTCTGCTGCAGCATCGTTACATTCTCACGGAATACGTCGCGCCGGATGTCCGGGGCGACGAAGATCGCACCGCGAAACTGCGCCTCATCGCTTCGGGCCTTGAGTGCGTCTACAACGCCGCGCGACCCCATGCTGTGAGCCATCAGCACGATCCGTTCGTGGCCGATGGTGTCGGCGGCCAGGGTCAACAATGCGTTCAGTTCGTCAATGCTCTGTTCGAGGTCGACGGCGTCCCCGGCATACGTCAGGTAGGAACTCGACGGCCACGAGAAGAGCAGCATCCTGCCGTCGAGCCCGAGGCGCTCCTGTAACAGCGCCGCCCTGCGGCAGTTCTTTACAAAGTACTCGCCGTAACCGTGCACGTAGATAACGAAAGCTCCCGGCGCGATGCCGGAAAAGACCGTCTCTACGGGGCGCGTGTCAACGCGCAGCACTTCACCGCGGTCGTCATCGGCCTCGAAACCGACGCGGCAGCTGCCGGCGGAGAGCTCACCGTGGTCGTCGCCGAAATAGTCCCCGCCCGCGCCCGACCTGACGAGCTTGCGGTTGGTCACGAAGCGCAGGTCGACAAAGGTCTCGTGATCGTCCGTTGCTTCCCTGAAATCCGTTCCCACGGGGATGCGCACGGCACAGGAGGCGGTGAGAGCGGCTGCAACGGCAATAACGGGCAGCGAAACAAGGCGGGTTCCAGCCATGTGCGGAGTATAAAGCGGCCGGCGCGCCCGGTTGACATAAATACCCGAATTCCGGGCTCAGCCCGCAAGCCCGTTCAAGCCGTAGTTGCCGCAACGCCTAAGGAAAACTACGAAGTGAATATTGGGGCCGGAAACGGCCTAATGTGACCAGGTTGGAACGCACCGGAGTATGGCCTTGAAGAGCTATGCACACGGTGGCGGTGACACGCCCCTGCTCGGGGTAACCGTCGGGCAGCTGCTGGATACGGCAGCGCGCCGCTGGCCTGACAACGATGCATTGATCGTCGTCGATCAGGGAGTCCGCTGGAAGTGGCGGGAGCTCAGGGAGCGGGCGAGGAACTTCGCCGCTGGATTGATCGCACTCGGCCTGCAGCCGGGCGAGCGCATCGGTATGCTCGCGACCAACCGCGCCGAATGGCTGGTTGCACAGTTCGGAACCGCCTGCGCCGGCCTCGTGCTCGTCAACATCAATCCCGCCTACCGCACGCCCGAGCTCGAGTACGTCCTGAAGAAGGTCGGCTGCCGCGCGCTCGTCTCCGAGTCTTCCTTCAAGACCAGCGACTACATCGCGATGCTGAACGAACTCGCGCCGGAACTCGCGGCGAGCGAGCCCGGAGACCTGCACTCGGCGCGTCTTCCCGACCTGCGTATCGTGATCCGACTGGGTACGGAGCATTCGCCCGGCATGTTCAACTTCGACGCTATCGCTGCGAAGGCGGGACCCGGGGATTTCCAGGTCCTGGAAACGATGGGCGCAGAGCTCGATTTCGATGCGCCGATCAATATTCAGTTCACGAGCGGCACGACGGGGTCTCCGAAGGCGGCGACGCTGACGCACCACAACATCGTCAACAACGCCAGTATGTCCGCGAGCATCATGAATTTCACGGAGCGCGACAGGTTGTGCATGCCGGTGCCGATGTATCACTGCTTCGGCATGGTGCTCGGCACGCTGCTGTGCACGTCAAGCGGCGCGGCAATCGTACTGCCTGCGGCAGGGTTCGAGGCGGATGCCTGCCTGCGCGCCATCGAGGCGGAGCGCTGCACGGCCGTTCATGGCGTGCCGACGATGTTTATCGCCATGCTCGACGAGCCCGGTTTCGTTGACCGTGACACGACGTCATTACGCACCGGGATCATGGCCGGCGCGCCGTGCCCGATCGAGCTCATGCACCGGGTCATCGACGAGATGCACCTGGGCGAGATCACCATCGGCTACGGCATGACGGAAACCGGCCCGCTGTCCACGCAGACGCTGCCCGGCGACCCGATCGAACTCCGTGTCGGCACTGTCGGCAGGCCGTTGCCCAACACGGAAATCAAGCTCATTGACGAAAGCGGCCGCATCGTGCCGCGCGGCGAGCCTGGCGAGCTGTGTACCCGCGGCTATAACGTGATGCGCGGCTACTGGGGCGACCCGGAGCGCACGGCCAAAGACATAGACGACGCCCGCTGGATCAGGACGGGTGACGTCGCGACCATGGATGAGAACAACTACGTGCGTATCGTCGGCCGCAGCAAAGACATGCTGATTCGCGGCGGCGAGAACATCTACCCGCGCGAGATCGAGGAATTCCTGTACACGAACCCCAAGGTCGAGCAGGCCGAGGTCGTCGGTGTGCCCGACCCGAAATTTGGCGAGGAGGTCGCCGCATGGATAAAACTACGCGAAGGACAGACAGCGAGCGAAGCGGAGATTCGCGAGTACTGCAAGGGCAGGCTGGCGCATTTCAAGATTCCAAAATATATACGCTTCGTCGACGAGTACCCGATGACCGTAACCGGAAAGGTCCAGAAGTACCTGATTCGGGAACGCATGGCCGAAGAGCTGGGACAAAAAAAGTCAGCCTAGGGAAAGACGAAGTCACCGAGGCCGAGTTCCGTTTCTGCGATGATCTCGGCCCCAAGACGGTGCTTCATCTCTACCAGCCCACGCTGGGCATGAAGGCGATCGTTGTCGTCGACAACGTCGCCTGCGGACCCGCGATCGGTGGCACGCGTATGGCGCCCGACGTGTCGTTCGAGGAATGCTTCAGGCTGGCGCGCGCGATGACGCTGAAGAACGCGGCCGCCGGATTACCGCACGGTGGCGCAAAGTCGGTCATCTTCGGCGACCCGCTTATGGATCCGGATACCAAGGAACAGTGGATCCGCGCGTTTGCACAGGGCATCAGGGGCATCACGGACTACATCCCGGGTCCCGACATGGGCACCAATGAAGCCGCGATGGCCTTCATAAAGGACGAAGGCGGTCGCAGCGCGGGCCTGCCGCGTGAACTCGGCGGCATTCCGCTGGACGAAGTCGGCGCCACGGCGTTTGGCCTGCTGGTCAGCGCCGATGTCGCGAAGGAGAAGGTGGGCATGGAATTCGAAGGGATGCGCGTTGCCGTGCAGGGTTTCGGTGCCGTTGGCAAGCACGCTGCCCGTTTCTTTGCCGAGAAAGGCGCATCGATCGTTGCCGCAGCCGATATCACGGGCGCGGTCTACGACCCGGCCGGTCTCGACGTTGCAGCCCTGGTCGCGCACAAGGAGGCCGATGGCGACATGATCGACTTCGAGGGCGGCCGGCAGATCGAACGCGATTCGATCATCGGCGTGGATTGCGATCTCCTGATCCCTGCGGCGCGACCGGACGTTATCCACGCGGATAACCAGGCGACGGTCAGGGCCCGGTTCATCGTGCCGGGTGCGAACATCGGTATCACGGACGAGGCCGAGCACATGCTGTACGAACGCGGCGTGCTGTGCATTCCGGACTTTATTGCCAATGCGGGCGGAGTCATCTGTGCGGCGGTCGAGGTCGCAGGCGGCCGCAAACGCGACGCTTTCGCGGCAATCGACGAGAAGATTCGTGCGAATACGGCGGAGATGCTGGAACGTGCGGACCGCGACGCCATACCGCCGCGTGAAGCCGCGGTTCAGATGGCTCGGGAACGAGTCGATGCCGCGATGGAGTACACGCGTTTCGACTGACAAGCGCCGTTACTTGCGCTTCCAGCTGCCGCCTGCATCCTGGTAATAATGGCCGGCTTCGGTGCGCTGTACGGCAAGTTCGTAGAAGCGGGCGCGGACCTGTACGAGGGTGGCGCCGGTCTTTTCCGCCGTGCGTTCGAACTCGGCCTTGCGCTTCTCGTTGACCTCGGCGATCAGTGCCTTGACCTCCGCGCTCGGGGTGCCGACTGCGGCAAGGTAACCGGTATTGGCTTCACCCACCAGCCCCTGTTCCTTGGCGGTCTGAATGTCGATGGCCCACGCGCCCTGGAACGCAAATAGCAGCAGCAGCGTTGCGACAAATTGCCTGATTAAATCGGGTTTCATGGTATCGGCCCTCAAAACAGCTCACTGTCTTCTTCGAACAGGTCTTCGAGTTCCTTGTCGACCTGCACGCGAATCTGGTGTTCGATCTTGACGTTAAGGTTGATCTCGATGGGCTCCTGCGGCGCTTGCACCTTGACGGTTGGGCTGCAGCCTGCGAGCAGGACCAGGAGCACGCTTGCCAGTAAATATTTCGACATGGTCTATACCTTCAGAGCACCTTTGCGCAGCTTAACGTAAGCCTTGCGCCGCGGGAAGCATCATTTCGAAAGCTGCCTCTCGAGAACGTCCTCGATCGATCTCGTCGCCTGCAGGCTGCGCAGCATCTGCGGCACGTTGTTCTCGACGTTGAGATTCAGAATCACCGGCTGCGTGGGATCGACGTCGGGATTCATGCCCTTCAGCCGCATCTGCAGAACCAGGTCGCCATCCTGTGAGTAACTGACAGCGGAGGTCAGGGAGTCGAATTCGAAATTTCGCAGCGTGCGGGTGACGATACCGAGCTGTGAACTGTCGTCCACCATGCCGTTCGCCGCGCCACCCGCGTACCGGATGACGCCTCCCGGAGGATCGTTCTCCAGGCGGCCGTCGTCGATGATCACGTTGTTTCCTCGAATGGTCACAGGGATTTCTCCCGACACGCTGCCGCTGATATTTACGGCTTCCAAGTCTGCAAGGCCGGCCATTAACGGCAGCTGAACGCCACTGGCCCGGAGCATCAGCTCGTTGCTGTCGGCGTCCGGGTCGTAGCGGAACGGATCGGCTGTCACGGTGCCGCCCAGCATTTCCATCCTCAGCGAGTTCACGGCGATCGCCGATTCTTCGATATCGGGAGTGGCCATGCCGCTGATGTTCTCGATGGGGAATCCGACATCGACCAGCGCAATGTCGAACCGGGCCGCTTCCAGTGCGAGCCGAGTTGCCGAATCCAGTTCGAAGTCCAGCCGGCTCTCGAAGCCGAGAAAGCCTATATCGGCGTAGCGGCCGGCGACGGAATCGGCGATAAGGCTCCCCGTTCCCTCGTACGAGAAGCCGGCATCCGATTGTTTCCAGCGAATCTCGGCTGCAGCGGTAGCAGTTCCGGCTTCTATGTCCCAGTTGTACGGCCAGTCGGTGAATATGCCGGAGAGACTGAGCGTGTCGAATTCGAGCGCTGCGTTCTCGAGCGACAACCTGCCGCGTTCCTCCATGAAGCTGTGCGAGAGCACGGCCGCGCCGGAGAACCCGCCGCCCGGCGTGCTGAAGCGGACGGTTGCGGAGACCCGGTCGTTCGATCCGGACAGATCCGCGCGCACGACCGGGGCGAGGACGCCGCGACCACCAAACGCCGGGTCGCTCAGGCCGAGCCGCGTATCCTTTGCGGTTACATTCCACCTGCCGTCGCGACTCTCCAGTTCCACGGTATCGCCGCGAAAGCTCAGGGCGCCGACGGTCAGGTCGCCGATGACCAGGTCGTCATACGAAAATTCGAGACCCGTGCGGCAGGCGATGCCGGAGCGGCACTCGCTGCCTCGAAGGTGAAAAACCGGCAACTCGGGACCGGCGCCCGCGAGCGACAGGGAAGACCGGGCGACCCGGGCGCTCCAGTCGAGCGACGGGTATTGGAACATGACATTGACCGGGGCTGTCTCGATGAGCGACAACTCGATAGCGGCATCCTCCGCCTGGTACGTCAGGACCGTACCGGCGGCCGTGTCGAAGCTTGCCTGAACGTCGACCGGCAGCGTTTCGTCGGCCTCCAGCCGCAGTTCGAACGCGCCGTCCAGGGTCGAGGTCAGGGTCGTAACCTCCGGCGGCACCGCGCCGAGCGCGTGCAGGGCCGGCAGCAGCGGTTCGAGCACCAGGCTGACATTGCCGCGAACCCGGAAGCCCGACTGGTCGGGCACAAGCTGGTAGCCGAGCATCACGGCTTCGATATTGTCCGGCAGCAGCGCGCGGATCGATCCGCGGAATTCGGCGTCGCCGGCCTGCGTGGTCGTTACGAACAGTTCGAAGGCGCCGACAGTCGCCCGCAGTGTCGGGTTCAGCCGGTCCGCGTGCCACCCGACATCCCGGATGACGGGCATCTCCGGCAGCAGCACTGCGTCGATTTCGATCGTGGCCCCGGGCGTGGCCGCAGGGGCGTCGAGGAAGGCCTGCAAACCGCGCGCAAACGGAACGGGGCCGGTGTCCGCGGTGCCGGGCTCGAAACGCACGGCGTCGACGTGCAGCCTGCTGTCCCTGAGACCGCGAAAATGGACCGGCAGCGTGATGCCTTCGATGAACAGGGTGCCGCCGCCCGCCATTTCCAGCACGATTGCGTCGAACAACACCGCCGACGAACCGATGGACCTTACCGATACGTCCTTGATGGTCAGGCCACTGTCGCCGAGAGCCGACCGGGCCACTTCGAGCGCGATGGCGTCGCGGTAGCGGTTGACGAGCAGCGCCGTCGCCACAATCAGAAGCAGCAGCACAGCCGCCACGATGACGAGTAGCCGGGTGGCTTTCTTCGTCACCTCGCCGTGTCCCGCGTTTCGATGCGGCTCAGCACGATATCGAGCAGCTGCTGGAGCTCTTCCCGGCGGGTCGGACGAATGTGCCGACCCTCGGTCCAGACCACTTCGATGTACTCGCTGGCTGCCGCGGCCTCGACGAAGGGCTGCTGCGCTTCGGGCGGCACGAAGTCGTCGTCCCTGGCCGCCACGATGACCAGGGGCCGCGGTGCGATTTCGGGTATCCAGTCGAGGGTTTCGAACGAGTTGCCGTAAACGAGCAACAGTGCGGCACGACTCAGCAGCCCTCGAAGGAATTCGTTCTCCACGTAGCGCCGGCCGACGTGCATGACCCAAGGCACGTTTTCGGCGCCGCCGTGCAATAGCCACACTCGCGTGAAGCGGTCGTCGAGGGCACCTGCAACGGCCGTGAACGGCACGCCGAGGCTGGCGCCGACGAGTTCGACATTTTCCGGGTCGACCCAGGCCTGTTGCAGCGCCCAGTCCAGGGCGAGCGACATTGCGGGCGGCGAATCAAGGAACGCCTGCTGGATACCCGGTATCGCCGTCAGCGACTCCCAGAATGCATCCAGTTCCTGGTCGCCTTCGTAAGGGTAGTCGAGGGCCAGGTACGCGACGCCCTCCGGCACACCGACAAGATCGACTGCGTCCTTGCCGGTGCCTTCGCCACCCATCACGATGATGACGGGCAGTGTTTGCCCCGGGGCGGTCCGCGGCCGGACCACGCGCATATTTACGCGCAGACCGGTCGACGACTCCAGTCGGACCAGTTTTTGTACGATGCCGTCAGAACTTGCCTCGGTGACGTCGTCCGCCGTGAGGGTACCGCGACGCTCGATGAAATAGTCGCGCTTCGGAATCGCGAGTTCGAGCCAGTACAGGCAGACGGCGACAGCCAGCAGCGCAAGCGTGATCAGCACTATGTTTCGAAACGGCATGCGCGGATTATCGCCGATCGCAAACATCAATTGCATCGACATCGGCAAATCGACGCTGAATTTTCAGATAACGTTGCTCATGCGCAACATTGCGAAGTATCTGGCATGTACTACGCTTTTTCCTGTAGTGTCGGAAACTTAATGGTGGCCTAATGGTCATCAATAAACAGAAGGTTGTGGATCGATCCAGGTTTCGACAACAAACGCATCATTGCGTCGTCGAAACGCAACAATGGTACTAACCGGAGGGGGATACATGAAAACTCCAATCGCACTAGCCGGGGCATCAGCCCTGGTCCTTAGTCTCGCGATCACGCCCGAGAATATCGTGCGTGCTCAACAGGCCGAAGAAATGGAAGAGGTGGTGGTCACGGGATCGCGCATTCGCCGCAATCCGCTGGATGAACCCGTTGCCATCATGGAGATTGGCGCAGGTGACATCGAGCAAACCGGTGTGACGAACCTCGGTGACGCGCTCCAGCAGTTGCCGATTACCGGTTCCGCGGTCAACTCCAAGTTCAACGTACCGGGCAACTCCGGTTTTCCGCAGGATGGTTCGGGCATCGGCGCGGGTGCCGTGCAGCTCTCGATCCGTAACGTCAGTGCCAAGCGCACGCTGGTGTTGGTGGACGGCAAGCGCTGGATCGCCGGAGCTTCTGCCTCGGGCGTGCCGAATGCTGTCGACCTGAATACGATTCCGGACAACGTCATCGAGCGTGTCGAGATTCTGCAGGACGGCGCGTCCGCGATCTACGGCTCGGACGCGATCGGCGGTGTCGTCAATATCATCACCCGGCAGAACTTCGAAGGCTTCCGCCTCGACGCACAGGCCGGTAGCTACCTCGAAGACAACGACGGCGAGTCGTATGAGTTCTCGGCGTTGTGGGGTGGCGGCAATGACACGACCAATTTTGTCCTGAGCATGGGCTACCGGGACGAGCGTGGCGTGGAGACCTGGGATCGGGACCGCTCGAAATATCCGTCTCCCGACGCCACGAGCTGTGATGCGGGCGGATGCTCGTCATTTACGCCGCAGGCGCGTCTTATATTCGGTCCCAATTTGAATGACCTCGACATCACGCTCAATGATGGCGTGCTGAACGACGGAGGTGCGAACATACCGCAATGGGATCCGAACGACCCGGACGGTGGCGCCGATTTCCACGCGTTCTCGACCGCCGACCGTTTCAACTTCAACGGGCCGGGTTACAACTTCCTGCGTACGCCGAACGAGCGAGTCAACCTCTACGCGAACGTGCGGCATGAACTCGCACCGAACGTGACCTTGTTTGCGCGGGGCTCTTACACCAATCGCTCGTCAGAGACCAAGGCGGCTCCGGAACCGCTGTGCCTCGGTAACGGTTGCGGTACCCGCATCACCGACAACTTCCTGATCTCGGCGACGAATCCCTACAACTTCACGGGGCAGGATCTTTCGGTCGCGAACGGCAACCTCGAGTTTTTCGGACGCCGTCCAATCGAGTCGGGCGGACGCCTGTTCTTCCAGGACGTCAACACCTACATGCTGACGGCCGGCCTGGAGGGTGAGTTCCAGGGCGCCAATCGCAACTTCTACTGGGACCTGACGGCAGGCTACGGCGACAACCGTGGTTTCCAGGAGAAACAGAACTCGCACAATGCGGCGAAGCTGCAGGTTGCGATGGGGCCCATCGACGTCTGTAACGCGACCCCTAACTGCGTGCCGTTCAACTTCTTCGGCGGCCAGGGCCCCGACGGTACAGGCTCGATTACCGAGGAGATGCTGAGTTTCGTGCGGTACACACAGCGTGATTTCAGCGAACAGACGCTGAAAAACTTCGCGGCCAACATTGGCGGCGATGTCATCGAATTGCCAGCCGGGTGGATGGGTTTCGCGGCGGGCGTCGAGTATCGCGATCACGAAGGCTCGTTCCGGCCCGACCCGATCGCGGCAAGCGGCGAAACCGCGGGCATCCCCTCCGGAGCGACCGCCGGTGGATTCGACGTCACCGAGTTCTACGGCGAGCTGAATATTCCGGTGCTAGCCGGTATAGCGCTCGTAGACCTGCTCGAATTCAACGTGGCGGCGCGAAGCTCCGATTACAGCACGTCCGGTTCCAAGGAAACGTACAAGATCAGCGGCCTGTGGCGGCCGTTCGACCAGCTGTCACTGCGCGGGTCGGTCTCGACCGGGTTCAGGGCGCCGGGCATCGGCGAGCTCTTCGGCGGCGCCGCACGTGAGGACTTCACGTTCCTCGATCCCTGTGCTGACTACTTAGGCACCGAGGGGTCTGGAGGCGGTGGTCGTGATGCACCACAGCCGGCTGATATCCAGGCGAACTGCGCGGCACTCGGAGTTGCTCCTGGCCTCACGCAGATCAACCCGCAGCTGTCCGCGTTGTCGATCGGCAACGACCAGCTGCAGCCGGAGGAGTCGGACAACATCACGGCAGGCGTTGTCTACAGCCCGGCGTGGTCAGAAGGGCAGGCGTGGTCGGACGGCATCACGCTGTCGGTCGACTACTACAGTGTCGAGATCACGGATGCCGTGCAGGGCCTGAGCCCGGGTGCACTTATCGACGCCTGCGTCGAGACGCTCGATCCCGTGTTCTGTGCGAATACACCGCGCACCAGCTCGGGGCAGCTCGATACTGTACAGAACAGGCTGCAGAACCTCGGCGCAATCGATGCTTCCGGTTACGATATCGCGTTCAGCTACCTGAGCCCGGAAACGAGCATCGGCACGTTCACGCTCGACGTCGATGCGACGCACCTGGCCGAGTACAAGGAAACCACGAACAATCCTGACGGTACCCAGTCGGTTAACGACCTGACAGGCCAGGCGCCGGACGAGACGTTCTTCCGGGCGTTCCCGGAATGGCGCGCTGTCACGTCGGTTGGTTGGAGCATGAACCGCTTCACCGGTTCTTTGAGGTTCCGCTGGTTCGACGAGATGGAAAATGAGGGAACCAAGCTGGATTCCGCCATGTTCACGGACCTGCGCCTGAGCTGGAGCCCGAGCTTCGCGGACGATTCGATGACGTTCACGCTCGGCTTCAACAACGTGCTGGACGAGGATCCGCCCGTGTGCCAGAACTGCGGCGTGATCGGCTTCAACCCGGTGGTGCACGATATTCCGGGCCGCGTGGGCTACCTGCGGTTTTCGTACCAGACGCAATAAGCGGCAAACAGGCCACAACAAGCAGCGGCCCCCTCGTGGGGCCGTTTGCTTTTCCGGTACACTGATCTCGAGTTCAAGGAGCCACTCTCATGAATCGAGTCGTTATTTCACTGGTACTTTTTCTGCCCGCATTGCTGCAGGCGCAGGAAGCGACCACCGAGATCACGGCTTTCGGCGCCTATCGCTTCGGCGGCACGTTCGAGGAAGAGGAATCGGAGGCGGAGTACGAGGTCAATGATTCGCCGAGCTTCGGGTTAATCGTCAATTTTCGCCACAAGGACCCCACACAGTGGGAGATCCTGTATTCGCAGCAACAAACGGAAGCGGAGTTCCGGGGCGCGACGCCCAACGACCCGGAGGTGGACCTGGAACTTCACGTATTGCAGCTGGGCGGCACCTACCAGTGGGACGGAGAGGTTGCACGGCCGTATCTCGCGTTCACGCTGGGCGGCACGCACGTGAGGACGAACTCGAACGGCTCCGACAGCGACACGTTTTTCTCGGGCTCGATCGGTATCGGCATGAAGTTTCTGCCGACGTCGCGGGTCGGCATCCGTGTCGAGGCGCGGGCCTACGGCACCCTGGTCGACAACAGCACCGACCTTTTTTGCAGCACCGGTCCCGACCAGAACATCTGCGCCATTCGCCTGGAGGGCAGGATGCTGAGCCAGGTGGAGACGTTCGCAGGGATTACCGTGCGGTTTTAGACTGTTGGAATCGCGGGCGCAGGCCCGCTCCTACGGATTCGTTTGATCTCACCTGTAGGAGCGCGCCCCGGCGCGCGATCGGATTCAAAATGATCGCGGTTCGAGAACCGCTCCTGCCTATTCTTCGGACTTGGCGCCCATGCGATAGCGGAAACCGACGCCGATGATGACCTGCTCGTCGTCATAGGGCGTCGCGCCGAGCGACAGCAGCAACGGCAGCGCGGCCGGCGTTACTCCCTGCAGGGCCCAGTCCTCGCTTTCGAAGGTCTGGTACAGCGCGTACAGGTTCCACTCGATGCGCTCCGACTGCCGGAATCCGAGGCGAACCCTCAGGTAGTCGAGCGTCGTCTCGAGGTCCGGGAACTGTGCCGCAGGATCGGACGCCGAATCGAGGTTGATCGAAGATGTACCTTCGGACCGCATGTAGTCGAGCTGCAGGTCGAAGCGCTCGCCCAGTTCGCGGAAATTGACGCCGACTCCGGTGGTCCTGAACTCGTCCTCGTTGTCGGCACGCCAGTCGGGCTCGGCGAAGGACTCGCTGCCGAACTGGGTCGACTCGATCATATCGAAACCGGTGTTGAAGTAGAGCGACGTGTTCTCCGAAACCGACCAGCCGAAGTCGAGCGCAAGGCTGATTTCATCGGCGTCGGTCAGGCCGAGTTCGGAACGTGTGTATTCGTCATCCGCGAACAGGCCCGTCAGCGAAACCGAGACCGGCGCGGCAGCCGGCGACCAGCTCAGCGTGGCCTCCCCGAACTGCCGGTAGCGGTAGGCGAGGTGGTATTTGCGCATCAGCGGGTTCTGGCCGGTGGCGGCCGCGAACGCTTCGTCATAGTTGTCTGTATCGCGCGTGGAAGCGCCGCCACGTACGTCGATATCGAAACCCGCACCGGGACGAATTCGCACGCGTCCCCAGCCGGTATCTTCGGTCTGCGAGGCCACTTCCTGGAAATCGCGGTCGACGTCCCTGCGGTCGTAGCCGGCAGACACCTTGAGCATGTCGAACAGGTCGTAGTCGCCGCTCAGGCTGAGGTAGGACCGTTCAAAGCTGTACGGAATATTGAGTTCTTCACCGCCGTTCGGGAACGTGTCGACAATCGTCCGATTCCAGGTGTCCTGCGTCGTTTTGTTGTCGCGCTTGTCGTAGCGGTAGCTGAAATTGATGCGCCCTTTCCGGAATATCCGCGAAGTTATACCCGCGGCGATATTGGTCGTGTCGACCTCGGCATCGAGCGACGAGCGCGGCAAGGGATCAGTGGCCAGGGTTGCGTTGACGGTGTAGGGCAGCAGTTGCGTATCCTGCGTGATCTGCCCCATCGACGCGGACAGGCTCATGACCGTGCGCAGTTCGGGGAACGAGTAGCCACCGGCAAGCGTCACCTGCTGGAAGCGGCTTTCAGGCGCCTGCGCCTGGGCAAGCGTGTCCGCGCCCGCCGCGCCGGAGAACGGCTGCTCCCAGAACAACGCGGTATTGTCGTTCTGGAAATCAGACAGGTACCAGCTCAACGCCACGAAACTGTTGTCGGCACCGTAGCGCGCCTCGAAGTCGACTTCATCCGTCACGTAGTCGAACGGCATGGGCAAAAGGCTCGCGTTCGTGTATGTCGAGCCGCCCTGGATCCTCGTGCCGTTGTTTTCCTGCCGCCGGTAGTCTGCGGCAAAGCTGAATCGTGACCCCGCGAGATAGCGGCCGCCGATCGTATATATGTTCCGGTCGCTCTCGATATTGCGGCTTACGAGACTCGAGTTGAGCGCGGTGAAGCCGTCGGTCGTCGGTGCACGGACCCAGCCCTGCGGCAACAACAGCGAATCGGCGGTCTCGAGGAAGATCGACGACGTCGTGTTGAACTGCCGGTACGGCATCTGGCGGAAACCGATGTTGTAGTCGAACTTGCCCGCGTGGCTGCCCTCGAGTTCCGCAGCGCGGGAGTCGAGGCCGAGGTCTTCGACGGTCCAGTCCATTCGGTAGGCGCCGCTCGCGTACGAGCCGTCGCCGTCGAGGTTGCCGTAAGCGCCTTCTTCGTCGAGGCCCGTCGCATTGCCGAAGTAGGCCGAGTCGTCGCTGACGCTGCCGGCGCCGACCTCGTAGTCTCCCTGGTGGCCTTCCGGGAACGGGCAGTACTCGCAGGCCCAGTCACTGGTATCGACTTCCTGCGCCCCAATGGCCGGCGCGAGTGCAATCGCGCCGAGAGCGAGTAACAGTTTCGATTGCGTGTTGTTCATCGTCGTCACCGCATCAGTTTGGAGCCGGAGGGATGGTTCGATCCGTGCACCTGGGAATGGCAGTTAAGGCAGCTTTGCCCGAGCAGGAACCGTGAGGGCGTACCGCTGGCGAGTTCGTCAGGCCCGAAGGCGACGCTCGGGTGGCCGAACTGCGAATGACAGCTCTGGCACAGCAGCGGCGCGCGCTTCGCGAGCATGCCGGGGTGGTTCGAACCGTGCGGTGAGTGGCACAGCGTGCAGTCTTCACTGACCGGCGCGTGCTCCCAGAGATACGGGCCGCGTTGCTCGGCATGGCACTGCTGGCAGGTGTCGTTGACGGTCTGCCGGACCAGGCTCGTCGCGACCTCGTCGCCGTGCGGGCTGTGACACCCGGTGCAGTCCATCTTGTCCTGGAAGAACGGATGGGCAAATGCCTTCATCGTCTCGGTGCGCGTCGGCTGGTGACAGTCAAAGCACACCTCCGGCTGCGTCGCCGTCTGCAGCACCGGATCGCGGGCGATGTGCACCTGGTGGCAGTCCACGCAGGCCACTTCGTCGACGGGATGTTCACCCGCGTGCCAGCCGAAGCCGACACCGCTGTTGTGGCAGTCGAGGCACTGGCCGTTCTGTTCTTCCACCGTGGCGGTACTGCCGTAGTGGAAGTACGGGATCGCCGGCCGTTCCTGGCCGCGACGGACGCGGCCGGCGTGATCGCCGCCCGGCCCGTGGCAGGCTTCGCACTGCAGCTGGCCGTGGCCGAACGGACTGCGCGGGTCCGACGGCACGGCGTGCTTGGTGCGAAATATCGCGAGCACCGCTTCGTCTTCGTGACACGACAGGCAGGTATCCGCGCCTTCCCGACTGTAGTCGGGTCCTTCCTGGCCGTCAGCGGTACTGACGGCCAGGCTGGCCAGCAGGGTTCCTGCAATTACTAGTGAGAGCAGCCTCATGGCAGCATCCTTTCCCTGCGGATCAATTGAACTGGAAGTCGCCTACGCCATGAACTTCGTCCACACCTGCGGAGCGGCCTTCGCCGTGGCAGAGCTGGCAGCTCTCGACGCCGGACGAGATCAGCGTGCTATCCGCGGCCTTGGTGGCCGCGAAGTCCGCGCCGTTCTGCTCCATGTGCGTCTTCGCCAGGTCGGAAACGTGGCAACTCGAGCACACCGATGCGTTCGGCGAGATCACGACGTCATCGATCGGCGAAGCCGGATCGGCGCCCACATCGACCGTCGTGCCGAGCACGGCCGCGGGATCGACGGGATAGTAACCGCCAGGTTCGTGGCAGCCCTCACAGTTGTTAAGGGCGCCCGGGTACTCGACGTTGTAAATGTGCGTGCTGTTGCCGAATCCGCAGACTTCGTAAGGTACCCCGGTCTCGCCGCTCGCATGCAGCAGGTGAATCATGCGCTTCATGTCGATCGAGACGTCATCGGCACCGATGTTATCCGAGCAGGGCGGATTGCGCCGGTTGATGTCGGTCGCGTTCGGGTTGTGGCAGACGACGCAGACTTCCGGCTCGTCTGTACGGTTGTTGCCGTGCATCGCGAGCTGGTTGTGGCACTCGTCGCAGCGTTCGATAGCGACGGCATTGCGGCGCGGCTGTGCTTCCGTGTCGGTCACTACGGCGTACTCGACGGCGTTCGTTACCGCGATACGCTCGATAGTGCCGTCGATGTCCACGGCCGGATGGCCGTCCATCGTGACGGCGAGCGTGCCGGTAACATCGGCGGGCACCGCGACGGGCGACGTCACGGTGAACGTGCCATCGCCATTATCGGTCGATGTGCCGCCACATTCGGTTAACGGGTTTATCGACACGGGCTGAGCGGGCGTGTTGCCACTGCCGGTGTTGGTGTAGTCCGTCGTGTCCCAGCCGATGCTGATGGCGAGGCGGCTTGCGCCGAAGTCGCAGGTCGTGAACTCGGGGTCCGTCTGGATATCGTACGCGGCGTCGCCGTTCGTTGGGTCCGTCACCGAGAACTGCACGACCGGTGACTCGCCGACCGCCGTGTTGGTGATGTTCAGGATGTTGTACTGGAACTCCGCGCTTGCAAGCTGCGTGGGGATCTCGTGAATTGCTGCGACCTGTATTCTGCCGTCTTGTACCGTGGAGTTGGGGCCGTGACACCCGGCGCACTGCGTGTCGTCTGTGAATGCCAGGCCAAACGGGTGCACGCCGTCCTCGATGGCGAAGTCGTTGCCGCTGTCGGGCACGCCGTCGTCATAGTGACAGGTACCGCAAGCCGCCCGGGTCTGAACCAGGCGCCAGTTGCTCGCCTGCGGCGTATTATCGTCATCTTCCTCGTGGCAGGTCTGGCAATTGCGGGGGTCCTGGGTCCACTCGATATCGGAATAATCGTGTTCCGTGCCGCCGAATCCGATGATTACGTAGCCATCGCGCCCAACGTGAATGTTATGAATCAGGGCTTTCATGTCCACGGTATTGCCGGTATCGCCGTCAATAGAGTAGGGGTTGTGGCAGGTCACGCAGTAGTCGACGTCTGTCCGCGGTCCGCCGTGGAATTCGAGGCGGTCGTGGCAGGCATTACAGGTGTCGTTGTCGACGATGCGGCGCGTATCGACATCGTCGGCCGGGGGGGCTCCGGTCGTCGGCACGAAGGTGAAGATCCCGTTCGACGAGATCGGCGCCTGGCCGCGGATCTCGATGCCGAGGCGGTGCGTCTTGGTTTCGTCGAACACGGGCCCGGCCGGATACGCGTCCAGGTCGCTCGCGAACGTGTAGGTGTAGGTGCCATCACCATTGTCGACGAAGGTGCCGGCCGTAGCCGTTTCGGTCGTCGCCTGCGCGTCCGCAATGCCGCCGCTGTCACGCGTCACGTAGGACTGCCACTCGCTCGAGCTGCCGCCGGTTCCGAGCGTCAGCTGGGCCAGTACGAAGCGGATGTCGCCCGCAGGCAGCCCTACCAGGCCCTGGTTCAGGTCGTTCGTCAGGGCCAGGGATACGGTTGGCGCACCGCCACCGGAAGGTACAGCCACACTGGTTACGGCAATGTTGATCCTGTCGGCGGAATCAACCGGTACGCCGCCGCCCGTGGAGGGTCCCGGAGGTCCCGGAGGTCCCGCGGGCCCGGGGGCGCCGTCCGCGCCGGGGGCGCCATCATTGCCTTCGCAGCCAGCAATGAGCAGGCCGAAGAGGATAAGAGATGCAATTCGGCTCGAGCGGTTCATGAAACTTGCCATTTTTATTACCCCACCGGTTTGTTGAGGGCAGCTGTACCTGCCAACGTCTTTTTTTCAGCTTGGATACTACAGGTTCCAGCCGCCATTCCAAGATAGGAGGGCACCTCCGGAGCCTGCGTAATGTACGTATTTCGGTTTCGTCCGCAGTATTGCAGGTACTTTGCATTAGCGTATTAGAAAGCCCTGATATTGGATGCAAAAAAAGGCCGGGAGATTGCTCTCCCGGCCTCACTATTTTCTCCTTTTCGGTGCTGCGGGGTGGGCCCGGAGGCCCACCCACTGTTGGCAGATTATCTCACCACAGCCTTACTAGTTGCTGTCGATAATCGTCTGGCGACCTTCCTCGAACACCTGCGGTGTCCAGCCGTTCTGGTACGCATGACCCTTGGCCGCGCCGTCGGCGTGGCAAGTGACGCAAGACGTCGTCTGCACACCCTGGAGCACGTCATCCAGCTGATTGCCGAACGGCTCCTCACCGGCTTCAACCGTCGTGGCCATGGCCAGTTTTGGATCCGGCAGGACGGCGAAGTTATTCACGTGGCAGGCCGCACAGTCGTACAGACCCCGCGGATAGGTCGGGATGTGGAAGTGGTGGCTCTGTAACACCGGATTTCCCTCGCCGTCATCAGACCCGAAGATCGGCAGGTCGTCGATATCGCCCGGCCAATCGCCTTCCGGCCAGTTCGACAGTTTCGACACGTCGTCGGCCCACGCGTAGATACCGCGTCCGCGGTAAATGACGACGGGGTTCCCGGTCGCGCCGGCCGGATGGACAGCGTGCACCATTTCCTTCATGCCGAAGGCCTGGCCGGCCCTGAGGTCGTACGCTTCGGACGCATCCACGCCGTAGCCTGCGCGGACGTACTCGTCGTTGGCAGCAGGGTTGTGGCACAGGTAGCACAGGTCGACGTTGTCGACCCGGTTGCCGCCGTGCTGGTAGAGCGAACCCACGTGGCAGCTCAGGCACAGGCCCGTGTCCACGACGGCGCGACGGTCAGGCGCTTTGTTGGCTGTGCCGACCTCCCAGTCGTAGGTCGCGCTCTTGGCGCGGACCCTCATGAACGTGGACGGATCAGCGACGCTGACGACGCCAGGCTTGCCCTGGAGTCCCACACGGCCATACTTGGCGTCGGTCTGCTCCGCGAGAACCACCGTGGTCGCGACGTTTGAGGCGCAGGTGGTGTTGTCCGCTGAGAGGTTCCAGCTGGCGCCTTCGGGAGGATCGCCGGGAATCCCGGCTTCATCCGGTTGCGTCCCGAGGATGAAGTCTTCTCCCTGGGCGTAGTTGCGCAGGACGCTCCAGGTCCCACCACTGCCGCCACCCGGCAAGAAGAACACGGGTGCATTTGCCGCGACGGTATCGTTGCAGGGATTCACGCCGACGCCGTCGTAGTCGGCCTCCCAGGTGATGGTCAGGTTGGTGCCGTCGTCGGCCACTCCGGTGATCCGGACGTCGAACTTCGCACCTTCCGTGACCGACGTGTCCTCGCCCTCCCAGATGATGCCGCCGCGCTCGGTGATCGCGCCGTTGTGAACGTCGGTAACGACGAGTGCGGTGGAGGCGAGTCCGCCGGGCTCGTGGCAACCGGTCGCGCAATTCGTCTCCGCGGTAGCGTTGGCGTGCAAGCCGGCTACGTCATCGGGGACGGGAATGGTCTCGATCGAACCGTGACAGCTGAAGCAGCCCGCGGCGTTGATGGGCATGCTGTTGGCCGCCGTCAGCTCCGCTGCTTCGCTATGGCAGACGCTGCAGTTGTTCATGTACGTCGGGTAGGTGACTTCGATGACTTCGCCATCATCCTCCCAGATACTGCTGTGGTAGCCGTGAGCCACTACTGCGACGCTCGGTACGAGCGTACCCGGAGCGTCGGGGTCCTCGACACCATGGCAGACCTGGCAGGTCGCGATGCCTTCAGCCGCGGGATAGTAGCCGCCATGGATGCCCGAGAGCCTCTCCGGACCGTGGCAGGCGTTGCACGCCGCGGCGGACACCACCGGTGCCTCGATCTCGACCGGGGTGGTCGGCTCGTCAGCGGTGAAATAGACACGCGTGTCTCTGTCGCTGCCAGCGCCAACCCGGAACAGCCAGCGATTGGGCGTCGCCGCTGCGGCCGCTTCGCCCAGCACCTTGAGGGTGTAGTTTCCGGGGGTGGCGTTCTCGGTCAGCGTGATGCTCGTCTCAAGACAGGGGTCGCTGCGGCTCGGGGCTTGGCAGACGTCGGTCCGGGTCAACCCGTCCGTCCGATAGCCGCGTTGGGCCTGATCGTAGCCCGTCGCCGGCTGGCCATCGGCTTCCAGGTCGAAGGTGACGTCCAGGTCGGCGCCATTCACCGCGAAGGCGACGTTGCTGACCGATTCGATCGGTGGCAGCGCGTGGGCTACCGTTGCATCGTTAACAGAGCCAGCGCTATGACAAACCCCGCAGGCTTCAAAGGCTGCCTGGGCGGGCGGAGGTGCCGCATCTCCCGGAGGACCCTGCTCACCCGGAGGTCCCTGCGGTCCCGGAGGTCCCTGCGGTCCCTGTGCGCCGTCATCGCCTTCACATCCGGCAAAGCCGAACGCGACGAGACAGATGACGAAAAGCGACCAGGTCCATCTTTTCAATGCTTCGAACCGGTTCATTTTCCTACTCCTATGCATCTATGCATCATAATTTTGTCGAGTCCGGAAATCGCCGTCTTGTATTGTTTTGGGCAGATTTCCAGCGCTTTGCATAGGGTAGGAAAGGGCAAGTTCTGCGACACTGACTTTTGTCAGTTTGGGCGTCAAAAAAGGCCGTGGAATGTGCGTATGCGCAGGTGCCGTTTCGGCGGAATTTACGTAGGGATTTTCAGAAGGGAGAGGCCCTGGATGGCGCGCTGTCGAGGCCATCTTGCACCGCAATACATCCCGGCATGGAAATTAGAGCGTCACCTATCTATATTATACTTTTTGCACACAGGCCTCACACTGATAAAGCTCAGTTTCAAGTACGTAAATACCGAAGTTTTTCCCGGTAACCTGCTATCGACCGAGCCGTTCGTATCCATTAAAAAATCAGATCAGTCAACAACAATTAGCAACGCCGAGCGAACTCATCCATGCCCTGCAATTCGATGCCCTGCACCAAATGCGATTGCCCGTTTCATGAGATCCGACCCCTGCAGGGGACCGGCCTGTCGTCCGAACTGCAATGCATGCTCACCGACTCGGTCCAGCACGTTTCGTTCCGTCATGGCGAAGTTTTGTTCATGCAGGGACAACCGAGCACCTGCCTGTTTGCACTGTCCGACGGCATGGTGAAGATCTGCACGCACACACCGGACGGGCGAGAGCAGATCGTTGGTTTGAGCAGCCGGGAAAGCCTGCTCGTTGGCCTGCAGTCGATGAACGACGAGCGTTACGCTTATTCCGGCATTGCGGCAACCGACGTGACGGCATGCAAGATCAACCACCGGACCCTGCTGGACCGTGTCCGAGACCGGGGCGATCTTGCCATGCGCCTGATTGGCGCCATGAATGCCCAGCTGGCACACAGCCGTTCCCTGATGGAAGTGCTCGGGCACAAGTGCGCCGCCGCCAAGATTGCATCGTTCATCCTGCTGATGACCCCGAAATCGGACAAGGCCAATGGTGGCTTCGCGCTGCCGTTCTCGCGCCTGGAAATTGCGAGCCTGCTCGGATTGACCGAGGAAACCGTTTGCCGGCTGATGGCCAACATGAAGCGCGAGGGTGCGATCGATGCGCCGCGCGGCCGCATAGAGATTCGCGACTGGGACAGGCTTCACGCGATCGCCGACGGCAAGAAGAAGGGCGCTATTGGCGCCTAGTTACGGCGTTTACCTATTGGAGTCGCAGCGTTGCTGTGGCACACAGGGGCTGGCCGGCATTGATGCGCCAGCGGATTGGCCGGCCTGTTTCATTCTCGTCGCATGATTTATAGTGGGCATCGTTCAGCTCTGGTTAACAAAGCCTGTTGTATTAATAACACTGCCCAATCTTCCAAAAGGAAATTAAGGGGATAACATGAAGCGCTTAATCTCTATTGCTATTTCACTGACTCTGGGCCTGTTCGCCTCCGTTTCCGCGGTAGCCGACCTGGACGCGGTGGTTCAGGACTGTAACGGTTGCCACGGAGACGACGGTGTCAGCCAGTGGACTGACATACCGACGATCGCCGGCGTGTCGGAGTTCGTGCATTCCGACGCCCTGTACATCTTCCGCGATGAGGCCCGGCCCTGCACGGAAACCGAATACAAGCAGGGCGCTAAGAGCGGCTCCGCGACGACGATGTGCGCGGTAACCGCCGACCTCAGCGACGACATGATCGATGAAGTCGCGGCCTACTACGCGGCGCTGCCGTTCGTACCTGCCAAGCAGGACTTCGACGCGGACCTGGCCGCGGCCGGCAAGGCCATCCATGAAGCCGAGTGTGATCGCTGCCATTCCGAGGGTGGCGCGAATCCCGAAGATGACGCCGGCATACTCGCGGGCCAGTGGATCGGCTATCTCAATGATACTTTTGCTGAATACCGCGCAGGTGAGCGCGATCAGCCGCAGAAGATGGAAGAGAAGCTCAACGCGCTCAGCGACGACAACGTCAAGGCACTCATACACTACTACGCCAGTCAGCAATGACCGGCCGCTCCCACGGGGGCGTTGATTTCGGGAAGCTCTTCGTGTCCATCGATGCGATGGACACGGAGGGTTTTCTTGCTTTTATTTCTCCGGACGGAGAATTCCGTTTCGGTTCCACGCCCCCCGTACAGGGGCACGCGGGCATCGGGGCTGCCGTCGAGAGTTTCTTCGCCTCGTTCGCAGCGCTCCGGCACGAGCTGCAACGACTGGTCGTGCAGGACAACACGGTCGTGTGCGAAGGGGAGGTCACCTACACGCGTCACGATGGCAGCGTGATTACCTTGCCCTTTTGTAACGTGTTCGAAACGGACGGCGGCCTGATCTCGGTCTACCGGATCTACATCGACGTTGCGCCGCTTTACGCGGCCTAGCCAGAATTCTCTGTCCCCGAATTCTGTCCCCGAATCGTGAGGAAGCGATGCGGTTTCTCGATATCCTGATCGACGGTGTCCTGCGTCGCGCCAACCGGCGCGTCCTCAATTTTTCCGGGGCCGAGGAAGAGCCGGCCTTTCCGCCGCCCGATCCGCGGCAGCGCTACCTGCTTTACCTGCACGTTCCCTATTGCCGGGTCCTGTGCCCGTTCTGTTCGTTTCACCGCGTCCGCTTCAGGCGCGACCGCACCGAGCCGTATTTCGAGTCGCTGCGACGGGAGATCCGGTTCGTCAGCGAGGCCGGTTATGTGTTCGACGAGCTGTACGTCGGCGGCGGTACGCCGACCGTCATGCCGGGCGAGCTGGCGCAGACCGTCGGGTTGGTGCGTGAGCTGCACCCGGTGCAGGCGGTGTCCGTCGAAACGAACCCGGACGATCTCGAGAAGGAAGGCATCCGGCGTCTCAGGGAGGTCGGTGTCAACCGGGTCTCCGTCGGCGTGCAGAGTTTCGATGACGCACTGTTGGCCGAGATGCAGCGCCTCGATCCGTACGGAAGCGGTGCCGAGATCGCCGGGCGGCTGAAAAAAGCCCAGGGAAGCTTCGACACGCTCAATATCGACATGATTTTCAACTTCCCGCACCAGACGGAGGATTCCCTGGACCGCGATCTCGACGTTCTCATTTCGGACATCGGCGCCGACCAGGTCTCCTGGTACCCGCTCATGACTGCCGCCAGCACGCGGCGCGCCATGCTCGAGGACATGGGGCGCGTCGATTACTCGCGTGAGCGGCGACTCTATGAGCGCATCGTCAGGCGCATGTCGGACGCTGGATATGCGCGCGTCTCAGCCTGGTGTTTCTCGCGCAGGCCGGGTCTCGTCGACGAATATATTGCGGATTACGATGAATACGTCGGCCTCGGCAGCGGGGCATTCAGCTACCTGCAGGGCAGCCTTTATGCGAGTACCTTTTCACTGAATCACTACGCCAGGCTGGTGGCATCCGGCAAGTCCGGGCTGACGCTGCGCCGTGAATTAAGTGAGCGGGACCGCATGCGCTATTACCTGTTGATGCGGCTATTCTCGGGCTCCCTGGAACTTGACGCCGCGCAGAACAGGTTCGGTGGCCGCTTCGAGAGCAGCCTCCGCCCGGAGTTGACGGCGCTGCGGCTCATCGGGGCGATCCGGTCCGACGGCGCGACGCTTCGTCTCACCGAGCGTGGCTACTATCTCTGGGTGATGATGATGCGCGGGTTTTTCTCAGGCGTCAGCGGCCTGCGCGATGAAATGCGCCACCACATCGCCGACGAACACGCCGCTATTGCAGATCGGCCGGCCGGCTGACTGGTTCAATCCGAAAGCCGACCTTCGGGAAACCGCAATAGCATATTCGGGTACCGGATAGTACTTAAGGGCCTGAATCCTCTCACACAGAGTTCAGGACTATGACTATGGCCGTGGCAAGGGTCACTTGGGCGAAACTTATTCTCGGTTTCGGTTTTCTGCTTGTTACGGCGATCGCCGGTGCCCAGGCGCTGGAGGATTGCGTCGCTTGCCATGACGATGTCGCGTACACGTCCACGGCGCACCCGGACGTCGCGTGCAACGAGTGCCATACGAACATCGTGGACAAGCGCCACAAGCGGGGCGTCGAGCCACTGACGGACGAAGACAGCTGCGGTAACTGCCACGGCCGCGACGTGCGCACGGTCGGCCGCAGTATTCATGGTGGCCAGGCCGCGTGTATCGACTGTCACGGCGACCCCCATGATATTCGCAAGGTCGAAGAGGCCAATTGCAGGGTCTCCGCGGTCAACCAGATCGACCAGTGCGGTGCATGCCACGACGATCCTCCCGAGCTCGTCGAGGGGTATCTCGCGAGCGTCCACGGCAGGGGCCTGTTGCGCTCCGGTCTGGATGCTTCGCCCAGCTGCGCCAGTTGCCACGGCAGCCACAAGATCCTGGCGGTCGACGATGAGAACTCGCAAACGTCGCACGCAAATTCGCCGGAAATGTGCGGCAGCTGCCACGGGTTACTGCTGGACTCCTGGCAGGCAGAGAGTGCGCACGGCATGGGCTGGGCCGAAGGCAGAGACGACGTGCCGGTGTGCAACGATTGCCATTCCAGCCACGCCATCATCGACCCGATCACGGCCGAAGCGCGGCTCGAATCCGCCGATACCTGCGGTGAGTGCCATGCCGAGTACCTGACCACGTTCCGGGCAACCTTCCACGGGCAGTCGGGTCACCTGGGCCTTGCGGCCAGTGCCACGTGTTCCGACTGCCATACATCGCACGCGAACCTGCCCGCTGACGACCCGAAGTCCAGCGTGCACATCGACAACGTGGTCGAGACCTGCGCGAAGTGCCACGAGGGGGTAACGGCATCCGTCGCCAGCTTCAATCCGCACAGCGACCCGACCGACCCGGAGGACAATTTCGCGGTCTACGTCGTGTGGGCGTTCATGACCAGCCTGCTGATCGGCGTCTTCATCTTCTTCGGCGTCCACGATTCGCTCTGGCTGCAGCGTTCGATCGTCGCGCTCCTGAAAGGCGAGCTGAAGGAAGAGCGCAGCAAGCAAGGCCCCTATATCAAGCGCTTCAGCGCGATGTACATCAGCATGCACGTCGTCATCATCACGACCTTCCTGCTGCTGGCCCTGACCGGCCTGCCGCTGAAGTTCCACTACACGCCGTGGGCGCAGACGCTGATCGGCTGGCTGGGCGGCATCGAATTCGCGCGCGTGCTGCATCGCCTCGCGGCCATCGGCACGTTCGGCTACATGGCCTTCCACGTCGGCAACCTCTTCATTCGCTGGGCGTTCCTGAAAGAACGCGGCCTGATGTGGGGATCGAGCTCGATGGTGCCGCAGTGGCAGGACGTCAAGGATTTCGCCGCCAACATCCGCTATTTCCTCTACCTCGGCGAGCGCCCGGAGGGTGATCGCTGGACCTACTGGGAGAAATTCGACTACCTCGCCGTGTTCTGGGGCGTGATGATCATCGGCCTGTCCGGCCTGATGCTGTGGTTCCCGCTGTTCTTCACGCAGTTCCTGCCGGGGTGGACGCTCAATGCGGCTCACGTGATTCATAGTGACGAGGCATTGCTCGCAACCGGTTTCATCTTCGTCTTCCACTTCTTCCATACGCACCTGCGGCCGGAGAGCTTCCCGATGGATATCGTGGTGTTCACCGGCAAGATGCCGCTGCACAAGCTGAAGGCAGAAAGGCCGCGCGAGTACCAGCGGCTGGTGGACAACAACGAGCTGGACGACCTGATCGTCGAGCCGCCGACCCGGGCCGAGGCACTTACAGCCTATATCTGGGGTACGATCTTCCTGACAATCGGAGTTGCGTTGGCTATCGGTATAATCTGGGCATTGCTCAGTCACTGATCAACCATAAGAATTGATTCGGATTAACGTGCCCGGGGGGGCAATGCCATGTTGAAAGATTTTGTTGCATCCATAACCCATAACGTGACCAGCCTCATTGGCACCGCGCTCGCCGTGGCGAGCCTGGTGCTGATGGCCTGTCTGTTCGCGATGGAGCAGTTCGGATTCGAAGGCGGGCCCTATATCGGGATCCTGACCTACCTGATTCTGCCGATGTTCTTCGTTCTCGGCCTGCTGCTGATCCCGATCGGTGCCCTGCTGCACCGGCGCAAATTGCGGCGGCAGCACGGTGACGAAGCCATTGAAGCGATGCCGGTCTTCGATCTCAACAAGCCGGCAACGCAGCGTTGGATGCTGGTTTTCGTCGGCGCGACGATGCTGAACATCGTCATTCTTGCGAGTGCCACCTTCAAGGGTGTGCATTACATGGAAACGACCGAGTTCTGCGGGCTGGCCTGCCACACGGTGATGGAGCCGGAACATACGGCCCATCAGCGCTCGCCGCACTCGCGGGTCGCCTGTGCGGAATGCCACATCGGCCCCGGCGCCGACTGGTTCGTGAAATCGAAACTCGACGGCGCCTGGCAGCTGGTGGCGGTTGCGTTCGATCTCTATCCGACCCCGGTGCCGACGCCGCTGCACGAACTGCGCCCGGCGCGCGATACTTGTGAGCAATGCCACTGGCCGACGAAACACATAGGAGACAAGCTCCGCGTCATCAAGCATTACAAGGAAGATGAGGCCAACACGGAGCTGACGACGGCGCTGGTCATGAAGGTCGGGGGGGTCGAAGGCACGGGGGGTGGTACCGGTATCCACTGGCACGTCAACCCGGACTTCGAAATACGTTACCGATCCGACGAGAGCCGCGAAGAAATCTACGAAGTCGAAATGACCAAAGCCGATGGCACGGTGGTTACTTATGCGGACCGAAAGGCGCCGGAGAACGGAGGCCTGTGGCGCACCATGGACTGTGTCGACTGCCACAACCGCCCGAGCCACATCTACAAGCCGGCACACGTCGAGGTCGATCGAGTGATTAACGAGGGCCGGGTGGACCGCTCGCTGCCGTTCGTGAAGCGAGAGGGCGTGCGGATCCTCGAGCAGCAGTTCGAATCCCACGAGGCGGCACGCGAGGGCATTGTTCAGCAGCTGCAGGCCTACTATGCCGAGAACTATCCGCAGATCGCCAACGAAAAAACCGATGCGATTGTTGCCGCCGGCAACGCGCTGGCCGACGCCTATGCGGTCAACGTCTTTCCGCAAATGGAAGTCTGGTGGGATACCTATCCAAACCACATCGGCCACGAGCAATCCGACGGCTGCACTCGCTGTCACAACCGCAGAATGAGGACCGCCGACCGCGAACAGATCAGGGACGATTGCGATATCTGCCACATCGTGCTCGCGGAAGAAGAAGAGAACCCTGACCTGGTTACGATGTTGCAATCCGAATGAACACGATAAGCTCAACGACCACCGCGAAACGCCAACTCACGTACGAAGTCATTAGCGGTGGCAGCGGGCTTTTCCTGGCCCTGTTCATGTGGGGCCACATGGTGCTGGTCGGGTCGATCCTGACGGGTGAACGCGGCTTCAACTGGCTGGCGACGATGCTGGAGGATTACTACATCGCGCAGCCGACCGTCGTAGTAATTCTCGTGCTGTTCTGCGCGCACGCCGTGCTCGCGAGCCGCAAGATCCCCGCGCAGCTGCGCGAGCGCAAGAAAATGCTGGAGCTCGGCAAGGGATTGAGCCGGTCGGGCCGGGAGAAAGTCGCAAGCGCGAGCCCGTTCTCGCCGTTCCATCCGCATACCGAGTCCCTGCTGTGGATCTGGCAGGTACGTACGGGAATGATCATCCTGGTGCTCGGCAGCTTCCACATCATCCTGCTGGGTCTGGACGTGCTGACCGAGCTCTACGGGGTGAGAGTCGGGATCGAGGCGGTAACGACGATGGAACGCGTACAGGCGGGCCTGTGGCTGCCGTATGCGATCCTCCTCGTCTGCGTGGAGTTCCATGCGAGCATCGGGCTGTACCGGCTCGCGACCAAGTGGGGGGCAGGTGCGATGCTCTCGCGCACCGCGATACATCGTATCGAGCGCGTGTTGCTGTGGTTCTTCCTCGGGCTCGGCGTCGTCGTGCTGCTCGTGCTGGCCGGCGTAATACCGCCGCCACTCGCGTTTCTCCTCGGAGGTGCAGGCTCATGAGCGGTTCGCTCGTCAGTACCGACGTACTGGTCATCGGCGGCGGACTTGCCGGCGAACGTGCCGCGATCGAGGCGGCTGCGGCCGGTCACGATGTCCTGATTCTCTCGCTCGTGCCGCCGCGGCGTAGCCACAGCTGTGCGGCGCAGGGTGGCATGCAGGCCTCGCTCGGCAATTGCGTCAAGGCCGAAGGCGACAATGCCACGCTGCATTTTCTCGACACCGTCCGCGGCTCCGACTGGGGCGCGGACCAGGAAGTGGCGCGCATCTTTGCCGAGGAAGCGCGCATTGCCGTACGCGAGCTCGCGCACTTCGGTGTGCCGTGGACACGCGTGCGTGGCGGTAAGAACAGCTATTTCATTAAAGGTGAGCGGGTCGAGATCGACGAGGCCATGGAGAACGACGGTCTCATCATGCATCGCGACTTCGGCGGCACGGCCAAGTGGCGCGCCTGTTATGCCGCGGCCGGCACAGGTCACGCCGTGCTGTACGCCGTGGACAGCGAAGTCGTGCGCCTCGGTGTCACGGTTCGCGACCGCACGGAAGCCGTGGAGCTGATTCACGACGGTTCGCGCTGCTGGGGCGCCGTAGCCCGATGCCTGCGCACCGGCGAACATTATCCGATCCTTGCCAAAGCGACGGTCATCGCGACGGGCGGCTATGGCCGCATCTACGGTCAGTTCACGACGAACGCGACGATCAACGAGGGCATGGGCGCGGCTATTGCGCTCAACACCGGCGTCGTGCCCCTCGGCAACATGGAGGCCGTGCAGTTCCACCCGACGGGGCTGATACCGAGCGGCATACTGCTCACTGAGGGCTGCCGCGGCGACGGCGGCTACCTGCTCAACAGGGACCTGCACCGCTTCATGGTGGAACTCGAGCCGGCCAAGCAGGAGCTCGCCAGCCGCGACGTCGTGTCGAGGCACATGGCGCAGCAGATGCGGGACGGCAAGGGCGTAGAGACGCCCTACGGGCCGCATCTGTGGCTCGATATCCGTCACCTGGGCGAGGAGCACGTCACGACGAAGTTGCGCGAGGTCTTCGACATCACGCGCGACTTCGTGGGCCTGCACCCGGCGCATGACCTTATCCCCGTGCGGCCGACGCAGCATTACTCGATGGGCGGTATACGGGTAAACAAGGACGGCCAGGCCTACAACCTGGCGGGCCTGTTCGCTGCGGGCGAGGCGGCATGCTGGGACATGCATGGCTTCAATCGCCTCGGTGGCAACAGCCTTGCCGAGACCATCGTTGCCGGGCGTATCGTGGGCCGCACCGTCGCGGCGCATGCGGAAGGCTCATCACTGGACGCGAGGACGGGCCTTGCGTTCGAGGCGACGCGCCACGCGGAAGCGGAAGCGGAAGCCTGGCTCGAGCGCAGCGGAGACGGCCCGAGCGTCTACCAGCTGCGCGATGCCATGGCGACGACGATGATGGACAAGGTCGGCATATTCAGGACGGGCGAGGAACTCCAGGAGGGTGTAGACGCATTGCGCACCCTGCTGCACGACTGCGATGCTGCCGTGTTGCGGTCGAAGGCGCCGGGCATGAATCCGGAACTGACGTTTGCATTGCGGCTGAAGAACATGTTGCGCCTGGCGCTCGTTACGACGGAAGGCGCGCTGGCGAGGACGGAGAGCCGCGGTGCGCATTTCCGCACCGACTACCCGCTGCGTAACGATGCCGAGTGGCTGAACCGGACGCTGGTCCGATGGCCGATCGACGCGCCGGAGCCGAACTACAGCTACGAGCCGGTCGGTCTCATCGATCTGCCGCCGGGACATCGCGGCTACGGCAGCGACGAACGCATCGAACTGACCGTCTCCGTCGACGAATACAATGCCGACGTGGAGGAAAAACAGCGTGAGCACGGCAAGCTCGACACGATCGAACCTATCGGCACCCGAATCCAGTGGGGCGCCTGGGAGCAGGCAGTATGAGGGACAAGACCACTCACGGAGGCCGGCGGCTGCGTTTCGAGATCTTCCGCTACAACCCTGAGGACCCGGAATCCGCGCCTCAAATGCAGACCTTCGAGCTCGACGAAACGCCGTACATGTCGATCTTCATCGCGCTCAACGAGATCCGCGAAAAACAGGACCCGAGCCTGCAGTTCGACTTTGCCTGCCGTGCGGCCATCTGCGGGTCCTGCGGCATGATGGTGAACGGCAGGCCGGCTCTCGGTTGCCGCACTTTGACCTCCGACCTTCCTGACGTCATCAAGCTGCATCCGTTGCCGGTCTTCAAGCTCATCGGCGATCTGTCCGTGGATACCGGCACCTGGTTCCGCGAGATGGTTGAAAAGACCGAAGGCTGGATTCATGCGCAGGAGGCGTTCGACGAAAACGCGCAGGAAGCGCGCATGGATGACGATACGGCAGATGCGATCTACGAAAAAGACCGCTGCATCGAATGCGGCTGTTGCGTTGCCTCCTGCGGCGCCGCGAACGTCAACGAGGACTTCCTCGGCCCGGCCGGCCTGAATCGTGTTGCGCGCTTCGCGATGGATCCGCGTGACGAGCGGACGGATTCGGATTGGTTCGAGGTCGTCTCGAACCAGGATGGTGTATTCGGCTGTATCGGCCTGATGGCCTGCCACGATATCTGCCCGAAGGAGCTGCCGCTACTCGAGGTCTACGGTTACCTTCGCCGAAAGGCATTGTCCTCGGCAATGTCCAAACGCGGCTGATTCGTACGACGACGCCGGCTCACCGCTCGCAACGCTTAGCCCGAAGGTATGGGCTTAGCGACGCCCTTTGTTGCCTTGCGACAAAAGGATGATACGGATTCTACGTATTGTGGAGCCGGGTGCAGGTACGTATCCATAGATCGGGGAAAAGAAGAATAAGACAAATTTTTTTTCGCAGCCCTGTCTGTTCGGGGGGGAGAAGCGAAGATGAAGTGGCACGTCCTACGCCCGCTGTGGCTGGCTATCGGATTGGTAGTGGTGATCCTCATAGCCCGGCAATTCCTGGTCCCGGATGATTTCGGGGTTCACGGCGAGAGTTTTACCTACAACTTCTATCGCCTGAGCAACGTGCAGGAATGGAAGGATTTTCCAGTGAAGCACCAGGGGCGCGAAAGCTGCGTCGAGTGTCATGAAGAAAAAGTCGCGATGCTCAACGCATCGCCGCATGCCCGGATCGAGTGTGAGAACTGTCACGGGCCTGCAGTTGGCCATCCCGACGATGTCGAGTTCCTGCCGATCGAGACAGCGCGGGAACATTGCCTGCGCTGCCATGAATCTCTCGACTACCCGAATCACGCCCGTTCCGAACTGCCGAACGTCAGAAACAGTACCCATAAGCGGCGCCGGGAATGCGTGAAATGCCACGTACCGCACGACCCCAGGGAGAAACCAGCCAGGGAGAAACGAGGATGAGTTGTTCACGACGAGATTTCCTGAAGCAGGCTTGCGGCGGGACGCTGGCGAGCGTATTGCCCGTCAGTGCATTCACGTTCCTGAGTACCGAGGAAGCCAGGGCGGCGGTCGAGAACGCAAACGTCCGCTGGGGGTTCCTGGTCGATACGCGTAAGTGCGTAGGTTGCGGGCTGTGCGTAAAGGCGTGCAAGACCGAGAACGAGATTCCGTACGATGCACCGGTCACGCGCACCTGGGTCGAACGCTACGTAATCACGAAGGATGGCCAGGCGCACATCGATTCACCGAACGGCGGCCGCGACGGCTTTATCGAAAACGTCATCAACGGCGAGGAGATCGACCCGGACAACATCGACAAGGCCTTCTTCGTGCCTAAACTCTGCAACCAGTGCGACAACCCACCGTGCGTGCAGGTGTGCCCCGTCGGCGCAACTTACCAGACAGGCGACGGCGTAGTCCTGGTCGACAGGGAATGGTGTATCGGCTGCGGCTACTGCATCATGGCCTGCCCTTACGGCGTGCGTTTCTTCCACCCGGTTCACAAGGTCGCAGACAAGTGCAACTTCTGCTACCACCGGATTACGAAAGGCATGAACCCCGCCTGTGTCGACTCCTGCGCATTCGATGCCCGTCTGATTGCGAACCTGAGGGATCCGGACGATCCCGTGACCAAGATCATCACGACCGAGCGCGTGGCGGTGCTCAAGGACGAGTACGGTACCAAGCCGCACGTCTTTTATATCGGTCTCGACGAGAATGTGAGGTGATGTCATGACCAGCGAAGCTGTCGTTCACGGCGTCGAGTGGACTGTCAAAGAACTGTTCGTCTATCCGAACGAATTCATCTACTGGAGCATCCAGATCGTCATGTATCCGTACATGACCGGCCTGGTCGCAGGCGCGTTCGTGCTGTCGTCCCTGTATCACGTATTCGGACAGAAAGATCTCAAGGAGATCGCACAGTTCTCGCTGGTATTCTCGCTGGCGCTGTTGCCGGCGGCCGGGCTGCCGCTGCTGCTGCACCTGCAGCAGCCGACGCGCGCGATGGAGCCGTTACTGACACCGCACTTCACGTCGGCGATCTCCGCGTTCGGCATCGTCTTCACGGCTTACGGCCTGATCGTCGTCAGCGAAATCTGGTTCGTTTACCGCAAGTTCTTCGTGGAGCAGGTTCACGCGCTCAAGGGCAAGGAAGGCTTCGGGAACATGCTGCGGCTCAATGTCTATCGCGCACTGACGATGGGCGCTTTCGACATCAGCGACGAGGCTCTGAAAGTCGACCACAAAGCCGCGAAGATACTGGCCGGCGTCGGTATCCCGGTCGCCTGTTTCCTGCACGGCTATGCGGGCTTCATTTTCGGCTCGGTCAAGGCCAATGCGTTATGGATGTCGCCGCTGATGCCGGTCATTTTCATCATGTCCGCCGTGGTCTCCGGTATCGCCCTTTGCATGCTGACCTACATCGTCATCATGGAGTGGAAGGCGTTCCGGATGCGCCGCACGGTGGGGGTGACGGCGGCCACGAAGATCAAGGGCGCGGAGACCGACATCATCGCGACAGCCACGAAGTACCTGCTCGGCTTCCTGGTTGCGGCCATCAGCCTCGAAATCCTCGACCTCATCTTCCGCGGCTATACGGCCATGAAGTCCTGGGACATCCTGCGTTCCGTCATGTACGGCAAGGATTTCATCAATATCTTCGTGCTGCAGTACACGCTGGGCAACCTCGTTCCCTTCGCGCTGCTGCTGTTACCGGGGCGCTCGATGAAGCGCACGGTGCTCGCGTTGCTGCTGGTGCTGTTCGGTGTATTCATGATGCGCTGGAATGTCGTGATCGGCGGGCAGGCGTTTTCGCTGTCGTTCTCGGGCTACATGCACTACCACATCCCGATCATTCCGCACAGCCTGGAGACCTTCAAGGAAGGGTTATTCGGCGCGCTGACCGTGATTGCGACGCCCTTCGTGCTGTTCTGGATCATCAACAAGTTCGTGCCGTCGCTGGAGAGAGGCGAGGAAGTCGGAGACTGACGGCATTCGGGCGTGCTGTGAACCTGTAACAAGGGCGTCTTAATGAAAGACCCGATCGCCAAACTCGAAGCCCGGCTTGCCAGTGTCGAGGAACGGCTCCGAGTCCTGGAGGGAGGGACGCCCGAACCAGCGGTGGTAGAGGAACGCCTGAGCGAAGCGACGGTTGCCGACCAGGTGGTTGCGAGTGCTCCGACGCATATCGGCCATACGCTGCTGATTTTCGGAGGCGCCTACCTGCTGCGTGCCATTACCGATTTCCAGTTCGTTCCCACGGGCGTCGGTTTGCTGATGGGCGCGACGTACGCGGTGTTCTGGCTGTACATGGCCTGGCGCAAGAGCGCCGTTGAGTCTCAGCGCATAACCGCCGCGATACTGGGCGCGCTGTCTATCGTGCTGATCATGCCGCTGCTCGTCGAGGCAACCCAGCATTTCAAGCTGTTGACGGGGACGCAGAGCGCGATCGCCCTGGCGGTTTACTGCTCGTTCGCGCTCGGCGTCGCGTTGCAGCGCAATCTCCGCACGTTGGCCTGGCTCGCGACGGCCGGCGGTATCGTGACGGCGCTCGCGGTGATGATCGTGTCACACAGCGCATACATCGTTGCGAGCTTGCTGATCCTGCTCGGCCTGGCAACCTTGTGGATTACCAACACGAAAGACTGGCTCGGGCTGCAATGGCTGGGTGCGGCGGGCGCCAATGGCGTCGTGCTGGGACTCGTGGGTCTGAGTACGACCGACCAGTGGCCGATCGATCCGGTAGGCGCCGCTGTATTTGCGACGTTTCTTCTCCTGACGTACCTGGTCAGCTTCGTTTACCGCACTCACGTCAGGGGGCACAGCGTCGCAATGTTCGAACCGCTGCAGGCGCTCGCTGCGTCTGCCATCGCTTTTTCCGCCGCCATCATCGCGGCACGCACCGGTCAGTTCGGGCTGGGGCTGATGGGCATCCTGAGCATCGTCGTTGGCGGCAGTGCCTATGCACTCGCGTTCTCGCCGGAAACGCGCCGACTCCGCGGCCGCAACTTCTTCTACTACTCGACGCTTGGCCTGGTGTTCGTGCTGGCAGGGAGCGGCCTGATGCTGCCGCACGATGCCGCCGCCATCCTCTGGGCATTGCTGGCGGTAACGATGGCAGTGCTCAGCGGCCGTACCGGACGAGTCGCCCTGAGCCTGCAGTGCACGCTGCTGTTGTTCGCTGCGGGCGTCTATTCCGGGATACTGTCTACCGGACTGGGGGCGCTGGCGGGCGATGCAGGACCCGGCTGGCCGGGGCTGCTCGGCACCCACGTCATCGTCGCGATCGCGACAGTGGCTTGCCTGTTCATCCCGGTTGCACAGCAATCCGAGCGCTGGGGGAAGCTGGCGGGCCTGCCGCAGCTCATCGTCCTGGCGCTGGCGGTCTGGGAGGTCGGCGGATTGATGGTAATTTTCCTGGCGCCACTACTGGCAGGCGCGGCAAGTGAGGAGCCGAACCTGTCCGTTCTGGCCTCCGTCCGTACCGCGGTGCTGTCGGTTGCTGCCGTGACGCTGGCAATATCGAGCCGGCACTGGCGCTGGCCGGAGGCGCGCTGGCTGGCCTATCCGCTGCTTGTTCTCGTGGCCATCAAGCTGTTTGCCGAGGACTTTCCGCACGGCCAGCCTGCGACGTTGTTCGTGTCACTCGCGTTCGTCGGCAGCGCCGTGTTGATTGTTGCGAAAGCCATCAAGCGCGTCGACGCTGACGTTCGTGATGTCCGCGCGAACGCCGCATAGCCGGCGTTGCAGGCCTCAATCGCCGGCCAGCTCACGCAGGATGATGCTCCAGTGGTCCAGCGCGTCATAGAAGGTCTTGACGGGCACTCGCTCGTTGAGGCCGTGCGCGTACATGTCATCCGGATTCATGAACGCGCCGCTGACTGCCCAGGTCGGAATGCCCGCCCGTCGGAAGTGCATGCCGTCCGTGCCCCCGGATTCCATATAGGCGACGATCGGAACATCCGGATAGCGGCTGTGAACTGCCTTCGTAACCGCTGCTGACACGTCTTCGCGCAGTTCCGATACCGGGCTCTCGACGGCATCCGTCAACAGCGTCCATTTCGCGGCCGGGTTGCCGACAACGTTGCCGAGCGCCGCTTCGATTTCTGCTACGGCAACGCCCGGGAAAATCCGGCAGTTGACGGTAGCGGTGGCCGACTGCGGCAGGGCATTCTCGGCATGCCCGGCCTGCAGCATCGTGACGACACACGTGGTTCGCGTAGTGCCGACGTACGAGGGCTCCGAGGCCAGGCGTTCGGCAGCTGCCCCGTCTTCCGGGTTATCCGCAAAGCGAATCATGGTCTCGCCCAGCTCACCGCCCAGGTTTTCCCCGGTTATCCGGAAATACTCGCGCGTCATATCGCTCCAGCGCACCGGGAACCGGTGAGACTCGATTTTCCGGATTGCATCCGAGAGGTCGTAGATCGCGTTGTCGGTACGTGGCCTGGAGCTGTGCCCGCCAGGATTGGTAAACGTCAGTTCCCATGTCGCAAACGTCTTCTCGGCTGCCTGCACCCGGTAGGTGATGGCGTTGCCATCCTTGTCCAGTGCGCCGCCGCCCGCGTCGGAGTTGAGCGCAAACTCCGCCTCGGCGAGATCGGGGCGCTCATTGGCCAGCATGCGCGTCGTGGTCATGCCGCTTTCCTCGTCACCGGAAAATGCAATGACCAGGTCCCGGTTTGGCACAAAGACTTCTTTCTTCAGACGAATGAACGTCGAGATCAGCTGAGCGACGCCGAACTTGTTATCGATGGCGCCGCGGGCATAGAAATACGTGTCGTCCTGTGTGAGTTCGAACGGCGGTCGTTCCCAGTCCTCGGGGTTGGCTTCCACGACATCCATGTGGCCGAGCAGAAGGATCGGCTTTTTTCCGGAACCGAGGCGGCCGCGATACCGTGCGATCAGGGCCGCGAACGGCGGCTTCATGACGACCTCGACGTCTTCCGCCGGAAACCCGGCGGCCATCAATTCATCGGCGAGGTATTTCGCGACTTTGGGCGTATTGCCGGTGAGCTTCGAGGTATCGATCTCGATGATCGTCCTGTAGATCTCGAGCGTCTTGCGGGCGTGCTCGGACGATCGATCCTGCGCAACGGTGAGGGCGGGTAGCAGGGAAACGAGCAACAACAAGCCAAGTTTTCGCATCAGATTTCTTCCGTTCTGCAGATAGAGGGTGTCAGCGGGGCCGCTGCGATCGCCAGCCGATATGCTGCGGCCCTATATCGGTGACGGTGCTCGATCCCATCTGGGCCATGACCATCGCCAGCTCGGCGTTGAGCATTTCGAGCACTTTTTCCACACCGGCCTGGCCAAAGGCGGCCAGGCCCCAGATATAGGCCCGGCCGACCGATACGGCATCGGCACCCATCGCCAGCGCCTTGAAGATATCCGTGCCGCGACGAAAGCCGCTGTCGACAATTACAGGGGCCCTGCCATCGACCGCGGCGACGACCTCGGGCAGGCTTTCGAGCGTGCCCCAGCCGCTCGCTTCCGCGCGCCCACCGTGGTTCGAAACGTAGACGGCATCGGCACCGTGTTCGACGCAGCTGGCGGCATCCTCCGCCGTGACAATTCCCTTGATGACTATCTTCATCGACGTCGTTCTGCGCAGGCGGTCGATGTAGTCCCAGGTCATGCCTGACATATCCCAGTCCGCCGTAACGGAACCGGTGCCGGAATACATCGGCTTGGTGTCCAGCCACCCGTCCGGATGGTCGCGATGGCATGCACTGCAGTCGCGATCGTCTGCCCTGGAGAATTGTCCGAGCAGCACCCGGTTGCTGCTGGCATTCAGGTCGACCGTCAGCACGACGACCTCCGCACCGGCATCTTCGGCCCGGCGCAGCATGGTGTGGGCCGTCGGCCACTTGTTCGTGGGATAGAGCTGAAACCAGACGGGCTTACCGCGCGCTGCGATCACGTCCTCGATGGACGTTGACGTGACGTTCGAGAGTATTTGCAGGTGGCCGTGCACCCTGGCTGCGCGCGCGGTGGCGATTTCCGCGTCTGCGTGAAACGCTTTCTGGCTGCCGACCGGCGCCAGGACGACAGGCGAGTTCAGGGATGTGTCCAGCAGGGTCGTGGACAGTGCTACCTGTGACGTATCGACCATCCGCATTGCACGCAGGTAGACGCGCTCGAAGGCTTTCCGGTTCACGCGCAGAGTCTCGTTACCGTCCGTACCGGTAGCAAGGTAACCGTAGTGCGATGTTGGTAGCACATGCTTCGCAACGTTGTGAAAGTCGAAGACGTCCAGGGCTTCTTCAGGCGTCTTTATCAGGTACTCGGGCAGGCGCACGGCATCCAGGGATTCTTCGGCACAGAGGCGGCCCGCCGTCGTCAGGCCGAGCAAAGGACTGGCTGCAAGTAACTTCAGCAACCGTCGACGTGCGTTCTGTTCCATGCTGGTTTGCCTGTATCCGCCAAGCGCCAATGCTAACGCAATTGCCGTTACTCCAGAGGACATTTTGGGTCGCGGCATTGGACGCAACCAGCCGTGCAACGCATACTCACGCCAACCCGACACCAACAACAAGACAAGGGGCAACATACAATGCCGAAGCGAGTCGTTCTTATCTTAGCCGTTTTCCTGATCGCAACGATTGGCGTTTGTCCGCCCGTTTTCGCTGACACCGCGAACAGCGACGCGCAGCAAGCCATTCTCGTTACCGGCGCAAGTTCCGGGATCGGCCGACATCTCGCGGAGACCCTCGCGAAAGAGGGTTATTTCGTCTAAGCCGGTGCCCGCAAACAGGCGGACCTGGACGCACTGAACAAGATCCCGAACATCCAGGCTGTGCGCCTGGACGTGACGAAGCAGGACGAGATCGACGCGGCCGTGGAGACCGTGCGCACGGGCGGCAAGGGGCTGTACGGCCTGGTCAACAATGCCGGCGTGGTGACACTCGGGCCGATCACGGAGATCAGCGAGGACGAACTGAACTGGATATTCGACGTCAACCTGTTCGGTGTTTACCGGGTAACGAAAGCGTTCGCGCCGCTGGTCATCGAGTCCCGGGGCCGCATCGTCAATATCAGCTCGATCTCCGGCATCCTCGACGGCATGTTCTGGGCGCCCTACACGATGACCAAGCACGCACTCGAGACGTATACCGACGCACTCGCCAAGGAGATGGCGCTCTTTGATGTCGAGGTGAGCGCAGTCAATCCAGGCAACTACAAGTCCCGGATCGGCACGAAGGAAGCGGTAACGCTGGCAAAGCAGCCCTATGCCCAGCCCGACTCGCCCTATGCGGAGGCCATCGCCGGCCATATCGAGTATCTCTCGGACCGGAGCATGTACAAGGAACCGGACGAAGTGACCGCTGCCATCATGCAGGCGTTGTTCGATGAATCACCGAAGCCCAACTACCTGGTGGTGCCGAATGAGGAAGAGGCCGGCTGGACGATTCGCAGGATCATCGAGGAGATGGCCGAACTGAACGCCGACCAGGCCTATTCCTACAGCGACGAAGAGCTGATAGAGATGCTGCAAGAAGCGACGGCAGCCCAGCGGGCGCGCGGCGCGGCTCCCTAGGACGCGACGGAGAGCTTGCCGAGCGCCCTGAGCACGTCCTTGCGGCTGATCTGGCCGACCAGACGGTTGTCTTTCAATACCGGGTAGCGCCGGAACCCGGAGGCCTTGAAGAGCTCCGCCAGGTCGATGATGCTCATATCGGCGTCGACGGTTTCCACGTCCGCCGTCATCAATTGCGATACCGGCCCGCCAGGATGGCCGTGATACGCAGCCGCGAGCACGACGTCGAGGCAGTCGAACTCCGACAGCATGCCGACCAGGGTGCCGTGGTCGTCGACGACGGGCGCTCCGGCGATCTGGCGGTTCACGAGCGTGTGAATCGCGTCGAGAACGTCGGTATCCGGCTTGAAGGTGACGAGCTTCCCCGACATGTAATCTTTAACCTTGATCGACTTGACCGGCATGATCGTTACCTCTGGTTCTCGGCTTTTCTGCGGCATTCGCCTGTGCCGCTACACAGTTCGCAGGAGCCTCCGTTGAGGCCGCCGCAGCTGCCCTTGATGGGGGCTCTTCCGGCCATCACGCCGACGGCCATCGCCGTCACGGCGACCATAACGACGACGAAGCTCAGAAACAGGGTTGCAAGTATGCTCATTTTCTCAGGGACCTCGTTGCGAACAGGGACGACGTGCGTTCCTCGAATTCACTCCCTAACCGTAGCAGGAAGTACGCTGCAATGCTCTCTCGTTCAGCAAGCTCCATACCGGCGTCCGGACCGAGGACGAGCAACGCGGTCGCCGCCGCGTCCGCGAACGCCGCGGTGTCGGCAACGACGGTAACGGACGCCCCGTTGTGCGTGACCGGGTAGCCCGTGCGTGGATCGATCGTGTGCGAATAGAAGCGGCCTTCGTGCTCGAAGAAATTGCGATAGTCGCCCGACGTCGCCATCGCCGCGTCCGAGAGATGCAGCACCGTCTGCACGGAGCGCCCCGAGCGGTCCGGGGTCTCTATCGCGATTGCCCAGGGTTCGCTGCGGGCATTGCTGCCGCGCATGCGCATCTCGCCACCGATCTCGACGAGGTAATCCTGCAGCGCCCGTGCGTCCAGCAGCTCTGAAACCTCGTCCACGGCGTGCCCCTTGGCGAAGGCGGACAGATCCACGTAGACGCCAGGAGACGCTTTGCGCAGTGCCGGGATCGTGCAGTCGACGTTCAGCTTCGTGTAGCCAATGTCCTGCATGGCCACGGTGATGGTGTCGTTGCCGGGGGGTTCGTACGCGGACTCGTCGGGCCCGAAGCCCCAGAGGTTGACCAGCGGGCCCACGGTTACGTCAAAGGCGCCGCCCGTGAATTCGCTGACGATCTGCGCGGCCTCGATGGCGTGACACAGTTCCGCTGAGACCTCGATCCAGTCAACGCTCTCACTCGCGTTGAAGCGGGATAACTCCGAATCGCTGAGGTACGTGGACATCGCGCCGTTTATGCTGTCGAGCACAACCTGGATGTCCCGTTGCAGCGCTGGCATATCCAGGTTTTCGGGCGGCGCGACGACCTTGATGCTGAATGTCGTGCCCATCGTCGAGCCGATGAGTTCCTGCACGGGCCGCTCGCGCGCGGAATCGCCGCACGCGACGAGCGCAGTCAGCAACGCGGGAAGGAGGAACCAGCGGGTCAGGGGCCTCATGTGGGTTACCCGCCGAAGTCATCCAGCATGATGTGGTCGCGGGTGACTCCGAGGTCTTCGAGCATGGCGATGACGGCCGAGTTCATCATGGGCGGGCCGCAGATGTAGTACTCGCAGTCTTCCGGCGCGGGGTGGTCTGCCAGGTACTCGTCGAGCAACACCTTGTGAATAAAGCCGACGTAGCCTTCCCAATTGTCCTCGGGCAGAGGCTCGGACAGTGCGAGATGCCACTTGAAGTTGTCGTTCTTCTCGGCAAGCTCGTCGAACTCCTCGACGTAGAAAGCTTCCCTGAAACTGCGTGCGCCGTACCAGAAGCTCATCTTGCGCTTAGTGTGGATGCGCTTGAGCTGGTCGAAGATGTGCGAACGCATCGGCGCCATACCGGCGCCACCGCCGATGAATACCATCTCGTTGTCGGTATCCTTGGCAAAGAACTCGCCGTAGGGCCCGGAAATGGTCACCTTGTCGCCCGGCTTCAGGCTGAAAATATAGGAAGACATGATGCCTGGCGGAATCTTGTCGTCGCCGGGCGGTGGCGTGGCGATGCGAATATTGAGCTTGATCAGCCCCTTTTCCAGCGGGAAGTTCGCCATGGAATAAGCGCGCTGCGTTGCTTCCTTGACGTGCGATTCGTAACGCCAGAGGTTGTAATGATCCCACTCGTCGCGGAACTCTTCGTCGATGTCGAAATCCTTGTAGCTGATGTCGTGCGGCGGACACTCGATCTGGATGTAGCCGCCTGCCCGGAAATCCATTTCCTCGCCTTCCGGCAGCCGAACCACGAATTCCTTGATGAAGGTGGCGACGTTGCTGTTCGATACGACCTCGCATTCGTACTTCTTGACGCCGAAGACCTCGTCGGGCACGCGGATCTTCATGTCCTGCTTGACGGCGACCTGGCAGGAGAGGCGGTAATGTTCGGCCGCCTCGCGCTTGTTGATCATCGACGTCTCAGTGGGCAGGATTGCTCCACCGCCCGACAACACCTGGACCATGCACTGGCCGCAGGTGCCACCGCCGCCGCAGGCCGACGCGATCAGGATGCCTTCTTCCGCCAGGCCCTGCATCAGCTTGCCGCCGACGGGGATGGCGAGTTCGCGCTCATCGTTAACGAGCACTTTTACACTGCCGCTGGCAACGAGCCGCGATCGGGCCGCGAGAATGATGAACACGAGCACGAGTATGATCGCCGTAAACAGCGCCATACCGAGGGTGACCTGGGTTGCGATGGTTCCGTTCAAAGCTGAATCCCCGACAGGCCCATGAAGCCGAGTGACATCAGGCCGGTGATGATGAAGGTGATGCCGAGACCCTGCAGGCCGTCCGGCACATCACTGTAGCGCAGCTTCTCGCGAATGCCGGCGAGCGCGACCAGCGCAACCGCCCAGCCGAAACCGCTGCCGATGCCGAAGGTTATGCTCTCGCCGAAGTTGTATTGCCGTTCGACCATGAAGAGCGTGCCGCCGAGGATCGCGCAGTTCACGGTAATGAGCGGCAGGAATATGCCGAGGGCGTTGTACAGGGCCGGGACAAAGCGGTCGAGCAGCATCTCCAGGATCTGCACGAGCGCCGCGATGACGCCGATGTACGACACGAGCCCCAGGAAACTCAGGTCGACGTCGGGCAGTCCTGCCCAGGCGAGTGCGCCTTCCTTCAGCAGGAAGGTGTAGATCAGGTAGTTGACCGGCACCGTGATCGTCTGGATCACCATCACGGCCAGGCCGAGCCCCAGCGCCGTGTCGACACGCTTCGAGATCGCAAGGAAGGTGCACATTCCGAGGAAGAAGGTCAGTGCCAGGTTCTCGACGAACGCGGCGCGGACGAACAGGTTGAAATATTGCTCCATCAGAGCACCTCGGTACGGTGTACTTCGTGAATCTGGTATTCGGGTTTCTCGACCTGTTTCGGCCGTGCTGTGCGCACTGCCCAGATCAGCAGCCCGATGATGAAAAACGCGCTCGGCGGCAGCAGCATCAGGCCGTTGGCCTCGTACCAGCCGCCACCCGAAGTCAGCGGCAGAATCTGCGCGCCGAACAGGCTACCGGCGCCGAAGAGTTCGCGCAGGAAGGCAACCACGAGCAGCACCACGCTGTAGCCGAGGCCGTTGCCGATGCCGTCGAGGAAGCTCAGCACCGGGCCGTTACTGCTCGCAAACGCCTCGGCGCGGCCGAGGATGATGCAGTTGGTAATGATCAGGCCGACGAACACCGAAAGCTGCTTCGAGGTTTCGTACGCGTAAGCCTTCAACACCTGGTCGACGATGATGACGAACGAGGCGATGATGGTGATCTGCACGATAATGCGGATGTTGTTCGGTATGCGGGTGCGAATGCTGCTGATTGCCGCGCCGGAGAGGGCGGCCACGCTGGTCATCGCAATGCACATCAGGAGCGCCGGCAGCATGGATGTCGTAACGGCGAGCGCCGAACAGATGCCGAGCACCTGCAGCATCACCGGGTTATTGTCGACAACCGGGTCGAGGATGATTTTGCGTGTGTCAGCCATTGTCATTCGCCTCGCTCGAAAGGTTCGCCAGGTACGGACCGAAGCCGTGAGAGCCGGTCCAGTACTGGATCAGGTAGGTCACGCCATTCGCGGTCAGGGTGGCTCCGGACAGCCCGTCCACACGGTGTATCGCGTCAGGGCCGGGCTGCACCGTTCCGCGCGCGACTTTCATCTGCGGGTTGCCCTGTTCGTCATAGAGCTTCTTGCCCTGCCATTGCGCCAGCCACGTCTCCTGTTCGATCTTGTCGCCCAGCCCGGGCGTTTCGGCGTGCTCGTAGAATCGCAGGCCGGTGACGGTGTTGCCGTCCGGCGCGACCGACAGGTAGCCGTAGAGCGTCGACCAGAGTCCCTTGCCGCGGACGGGGAGAATGTATTGCTGGATGTCGTCGCCGTCCTTGACGACGTAGACGGGCGCGTAGGCGGCGCGGCGGTTCAGGCCGGCGATATCCTTGTCTTTCGGGATCCTGACGCCGAGTTCGGGGTCGTTGGCTGCTGCCTCGGCATCGAAATCCTGCGGGTCCATCTCTTGCACGTATTCGCCGGTGTCGAGATCCACCAGCCGCGTCTCGATGTTGCCGAACTGCTCGTCGATCGGCTCGTCGGGGTCGTAGAGACCCGCCACTTCGAGCACGATGCGCTGCCGGAACTCGTTCTGATTGGCTTCCTGCAGGGGGCGTAACGTAATCGCTGCCGCGGAGACCAGCACGGAGCACACCAGGCTGACGCCGATTGCAACTATCAGTGTGTTACTTATGCTGTCCCTGGAAAATCCGGGTTTCTTGTCATCAGGCATTGCGCTTCACCCGTCGTCTGACATTGGCACGAATGACGAAATAGTCGATTAGCGGCGCGAAGATGTTACCCAGCAGGATCGCCAGCATGATGCCTTCCGGGAACGCCGGGTTGATGACCCGGATAACCCAGGTCAGCACGCCGATCAACAGGCCGAAAATGACGTGGCCGAGCATCGTGTCGGGCGCGCTGACCGGATCGGTCGCCATGAATACGGCGCCGAAGGCGAAGCCGCCCACCGCGATGTGCCAGTGCCAGGGCATCTCCGCTATTGGATTGGCTGCATCGACGCCGCCGCTGAACAGCAGTGCCGGAATAATCATGCCGGCGAATACGCTGACGATGATGCGCCACGACGCGATCCGCGAGTAGATCAGCATCACCGCGCCGAACAGACAGGCGGCGAGCGAGGTTTCGCCCAGCGATCCCTCCATCTGGCCGATGAATGCCTGCGAGTACGTCAGGCCGCTGGCGAGCAGTCCGGACATGCCTTCCTGTGCTGCTAGCGCGAGGGCTGTCGCGCCCGTGTAACCGTCGACCGGCACCCAGACCGCGTCGCCCGACAGCTGCACAGGGTAGGCGAAGTAGAGGAATGCCCGTCCCACCAGCGCCGGGTTGAGGAAGTTCTTGCCCGTTCCGCCGAACACTTCCTTGCCGATGACGACACCGAAGCTGATGCCCAGCGCGACCTGCCACAGCGGCGTCGTGGCCGGCAGTATCAGTGCATACAGGAATGAAGTAACGAAGAAGCCTTCGTTGACCTCGTGGTTGCGGACGCTGGCGAACAGCACTTCCCAGACGCCGCCGGCGGCCATCGTCACGATGTAGATCGGGAGGAAATACAGCAGGCCGTGAATGAAGTTGTCGTACACGCTCGCCGGGTCGTAGCCGGCACCGAGCAGGGCCATCATGGAACCACGCCATCCCTCGACCCACTCGATACCGAGCGAGGCCATGGCGGTATGGGCCTGGAAGCCGACGTTCCACATGCCGATCAGCGCGCAGGGGGTCGCCGCAAAAACGACCGTGATCATGACGCGTTTAAGGTCGATCGCGTCGCGAACGTGCGGCGAACTCCGCGTTACGTCGGCCGGCGAGTAGAACAGCGTATCGACCATCTCGTAGATGGCTTCGAGTTTTTCGAAGCGGCCGCCACGCGTGAACAGCGGCTCGATGCTGTCGAGGAAATTGCGCAGCGGTTTCATCAGCCGTTGACCTCGATCTCGTTAAGGTTCATGCGCAGGTAGGCGCCATAGTCGTGCTTGCCGTTACAGACGAACGAACAGAGTGCAAGGTCCTCTTCGGCGAGCTCGAGGCAGCCCAGTTCCTGGGCGCGATCAGTATCTTCGACCAGCAGGGCCTTGAGCAGCGGCGTCGCCAGTATGTCGAGCGGCATGAGGCTCTCGAAGGCGCCGGTGGAAACCATTGCCCGCGGGCTGCCGTTCTGCGTGGTCGTCAGGCTGAATTTGTCACGATGCAACACGCGGCCTGCGAACGCGCGGGTTTGTGAGTAGCGATCAGCGCCCGGCATCATCCAGGACAGGAATTCGCGGCTGCGATCCTCCTCGAGGACCGTGAGCTGGGTCTGGTAACGACTGAGGTAAGCGAGCGGGCCCGCGGCACGATGCCCGCCGAGAACCGAACCGCTGATAACGCGCAGGTTGCCCGGGGCCGTCTCGCCCTTGAGGAGGTCGACGGTATTCGCACCGATGCGCGTGCGCAGGATTCGCGGCTTCAGGGCCATCGGCCCGCATAACGTGATCATCCGTTCCGTGGGCAGATGGCCACTGGTGAAGAGCTTGCCGATCGCCATGACGTGCTGGTAGCCGATGTGCCAGACAGTCTTCGTCTTGCCGACCGGTTCGAGGAAATGTATGTGTGTGCCGACCAGCCCGGCCGGGTGCGGACCTTCGAACTCGGCATGACGGAACCGGTCCGACTCGGGGCACTTGATCCCTGAATCGGGGGCCGTGCACAGGTAGATCGGGCAGTCCGCGATGCGCGACAGTACGGTCAGACCGTTCTGGAAGGCTTCGGCGTTCAAATCGATGAAGAAAGCAGGGTCGACGGCAAGCGGGTTGGTGTCGATGGCCGTGACAAAAAGCGCGGCTGGCGTCGCGTCCGGGGTCGGAATACGGCTGAACGGCCGCGTGCGCAGCGTTGTCCACAGGCCGGACGCGATGAGGTTGCCGCGTACTTCCTGCTGGTCGAGTGAACCCAGTTCGGACGCGGGCCACGACTTGAACGATTCCGCATCGTCGCCGTCGAGCCGGATGACGACCGACTGCAGTGCGCGCCGGGCGCCCCGGTTGACCGCGACGACTTCGCCGGCGCCCGGTGCGGTAAACGGCACTTCGGGATTGCGCTTGTCGTGGTACAGAACCTGTCCGAGCCGGACCTTGTCGCCGACCTGTACCGCCATTCGCGGCCGGATACCCGATACGTCGGTTGCAACGGCGGCAACCGTTTTTACCTCGGCGCCGTCGCTGATTGCCTTTTCGGGCTCACCCTTGATCGGGATATCCAGGCCTTTCTTGATTTTTATTCGCATGTAGCTGTGAGACGTCTGGTTAGGTTATTCGCCGCTCACGCGGAAAAGTATGCAACAAAAAGGGCACTGCCCGCGAGCCAGATCGAGCCGATCGTGTGGATGCCCAGGGTCATCTCGATCGCGCGGGTCATCGCCGGGCGATCCGCGATACCCACACGGATCGCGCGCGCGGCCTGCCAGGCCAGCACCAGCAACAGTGCGGGCACGAGCAGCGCCCACGCCGGAAAGCCGCCTCGCAGGACGAGCCCGACGAGCGCGGCAGCGCCCGAGAAGTGCAGCAACAGGTAGACGACCGACGTGCCGCCGAGACCGAGGCGGACCGGCAGCGTTCGTTTGCCGGTAGCGCCGTCCGCGGCTATGTCCGGTACTTCGTTGATCAGTAGTATGGCGGTAACCCAGACGCTCACCGGGATCGAGAACAACAGCACGTCGAGCCCAAGGGAGCCGCTCTGCAGCCAGGCGGCGCCGGTAACCGGTAGCACGCCGAACGCGATGCCGACGGAGAATTCGCCAAGGCCGATGGACGCCAGCCGCACCGGGCCGAGGGAATACAGGACGGCCAGCAGTATGCCGGCGATACCGAACCACAGGACCGTCGGCCCCTTGCTGGAAAGCAGCATCAGGCCGGCAATGCCGGCCACGCCCATCAGGCTGAGGCCGAGGCGCGCCATGCCGCCCGCCGACATGATGCCGGTTTGAATGAATCGTGAACCGCCCGTGTACGGGTAGATCCGGTCGTCGTTCTGGCGGTCCGTCCCGCCGGAATCGTCACCGACGTCATTCAGCACGTTGGCGCCCGCGTGTACACACACGGTAGCAAGCAGGGCCAGGATGAACGCGGACAGGTCGAACTGGCCGGCGGCCATGAATCCCCACGCCGAACCGGCCAGCACGGGCAGGACAGAGGCCGGGAAAAATTTCGGCCGCATAGCGTTGAACAGGCGTTTGGATACCTGCGCAGGCGAGTCGCCGGCAAACGCCTGCGGCGACGGACCTGTAACCGTAGTTGAGTCTGTTGACACCACTGTCCCCTATTGAAGCGCTGCGCGCAGCACATTATTCGCAGAGCGCTTACAATATAACGCCATGAGACTACATTCCATGCCGGCAAAAGCTACCGCGGATTTTGCGACTTCCATTTTGGCGCTGGTTGTGCTCGCGCTCGGGCTGCAGGCGCAGGCCGGCGAGGTCCCGAAAACCGGCGGACGCAATGCGCCCGGCAAGACGGACAGCCCGCACCTGATACTGATTTCGATCGATGGGTTCAGCTGGGACTACCTGTCCATCTATCCGACACCCGCGCTCGACCGCATCGCCGGGGCAGGCATTCGCGCCGAGTCGATGCGGCCGGTATTTCCCAGTCTCACGTTTCCCAATCACTACTCCATCGCGACAGGCCTCTACCCGTCCGAGCACGGCATCGTCCACAACCATTTTCCCGATGAGGCGAGGGACGAGTGGTACCACCTGTGGGACCGCAGCAGCGTCGAAGACCCGCGCTGGTATGGCGGTGAGCCGGTCTGGGTAACGGCCGAGAGCAGCGGGCTCGTGACCGCCGCGTACTATTTCGTCGGCACCGAGGCGGCGATCCGCGGCGTGTCGCCGAGTCACTGGCACAGCTTCGATGCATCGGTCTCCGGCAGCGACCGCGTCGCACAGGTCATCGAATGGCTGCAGTGGCCAGCGGACCGCCGGCCGCACCTGATCACGCTGTATTTCGAGCACGTGGATACGGCGGGGCACAATTTCGGCCGCGGTTCGCCGCAGCTCGCCGCGGCGGTCGCGGAGGTCGATACGAATATCGGACGCCTGCTCGATGCCATTGCCGAGGCCGACCTTCCGGGCGAGGTTTACGTGCTGGTCGTCTCCGATCACGGCCAGGCGAATTACGTGGATCCCGAAACGACGTTCGTTCTGGGAGATCACATCGACCTGACGGGGCTGGAGGTCACCGCGGGCGGTGCTTACGCGTGGATTTACCAGCAGCAGCCCGACCGGGAGCGTGCGCTCGCAATCCGCGATGCGATCAATGACGCCTGGGCGCATGGCCACGCCGTGCTGCGCGACGAGGCGCCGGCCGAGTGGCGGATCGATGACAGCCCCCGGTTTCCGGAAGTCTTCGTCGTACCGGACCTGGGCTACGGCGTCGTTGCGGAGCGCGAGGCGGTTCAGCGCCTGAAAAAAAGTGATCATGGCTGGGACCCGTCGAACAGGGCCATGCACGGCATATTTCTCGCTGCGGGTCCGGTATTGCCGGAGGGAGAGACCATCGGCGAGGTCAGCGCCGTCGAGATATACCCGTTGATGCTCGAATTGCTGCAGATCGACGCGCCACTGCCGGCGGCCGATCGTGACCGTCTCCGCTCAGTGATGCTGCGGGCCAGGTGATCGAGGGGGCGCCCTCTCGAGCGGAACTACCGCGATACGCTCGAATCAGGTGCTGGATGCTTCGAAGATACTCTGTATCGACGAATCCAGCATCGCGTTGAATGCCTCGTCGGACTGCTGGGCCTTGAGTCCTTCCGACAGCGCGCGGGAGAAGCTCGCCACCATGCCGTTCTGTCTGGACAGCCGCTCGTTCGCCTCCTCGCGTGAATAGCCGCCCGAGAGCGCGACGACTCTCAGCACGTTCGCGTGCGCGATGCAGTCAGCGTACAGGTTGTCCTTTTCCGGCAGCGTGAGCTTGAGCATGACGAGCTCGTTTTCGCCGAGGCTTTCGAGTTCCTTCATGATGGCTGCGTGCAGCAGATCCTCCGCCTGCGCCTTTTCGGGACAGTTGATATCCACTTCGGGCTCGATGATAGGAACGAGTCCCGCGGCAATGATCTGGCGACCGACTTCGAATTGCTGCCTGACGACCGCCTCGACACCGGCCGGATTTGCTTCCTTGATCACGGAACGCATCTTGGTGCCGAATACGCCGTTTGCCCTGGCCTTCTCGAGCAGGCTGTCGAGGTCCGGCATCGGCTTCATGACCTGCGCGCCGTTCTCGACATCCGCGAGGCCCTTGTCGACCTTCAGGAAGGGCACGACATGTTTCTCGTTCCAGAGATAGCGTGCCGTCGGCTGCCCCTCGATTTCGCGGTCCATGGTGTTCTCGAACAGGATGGCGCCGAGAATCCGGTCGCCGTTGAAGGCCGGAGCGGTGATGATCCGGGTACGCATCTCGTGCACAATCGCGAACATCTCATCGTCGTTCGACCAGGCGTCCTCGTTGATGCCGTACAGACCAAGCGCCTTCGGCGTGCTGCCGCCGCTCTGGTCGAGCGCCGCGATGAATCCGGGTTTTGTCCTGACTTTCTCAAGTTGTTGTTCGAAGCTCACTTTATTGTCCCGATTGATGTAGGAATTTGAGTAGGATTGTACAGCAACCGGGTTGGGCAGAAACAGCCGGCAAAAATGCAGTCACAAGCAGGGTCTCAGCAAATTATGAAAAATCTCGGTACCTTCCTCGCAGTCGCCATGTTGATCTCGGTGTCCCCGGTTTCCGAGGCCGCCAAAACGGACGTTGTGCTTCTCGTCAACGGCAATACGATCACCGGGGAGATCAAGTCCCTGGAATTCGGCTCCCTGCGCTACAGCACCGATTCGATGGGCACAGTTTCCATCGACTGGGAAGACATCGTCAGCATCACGACCAAGCAGACCCTTCAGGTCGAGGTTTCCGACGGCACGCGCTATTTCGGGGTGCTGGATGCGGCCGACGACCGATTCGAGATCAAGGTTCGGACACGGCGTGAAGAGGTCGACCTGCATACATCGAGAATCGTCCGAATGACGCCGATCGATGCACAGGAGTCGTTCCTCGAGCGTCTCGATGGCTCGTTCAGCTTCGGTTTCGATACGGAGAAGTCGAGCGAGGTGACGACCCTGCGCACGGCCGCCGACATCAACTATCGCACGCGGCAATACCTGGTCGGGCTCAACGGCACATTCAATGTGACGGACCAGCCCGGAAGCGATGAGGCGAACAAGACGCAACGGCGCGAGAATATCGGCGTCAACTACCAGCGCTTCAGGAGCAACCGCTGGTTCACGGACTGGACCGTGGGCTGGGAACGCCACGACGAACTCGGCATTCTTTCGCGGTACTCGCTCGGCGCCGCGCTCGGCCGGTACCTGGTGCAGACGAACCAGAACCAGCTTTCTGTAACGGCCGGTCTTAATGCCACCCGGGAGTCATTCATCGGTGAGGATGAAAGCACGGCCAACGCCGAAGGCAGGTTACAGGTCCGGTACCTGCACCGCAGCATCGTGCCGGAATCGAATGTCACCTTCACGTCAAATGTGTATCCGCTTCTCGAGGACCTGAGCCAGTATCGCGCCGAGACCGACCTGATCTTCCGGCGCGAGTTCATCGATGATCTCTATTTCGATATAACACTCTCCCACTCCTACAACAGCGCGCCGCCGACCGGCGCACAAAAAGTGGACTATACGTTGACCACGTCGATCGGCTACTCGTGGTAGCCGACAAACCTGTCATCTAAAAGAGGTAATCGCCCAGAACCTCGAGGAGATGGTCCGTCCAGCGCTCGGGAAATGGCTCGGTGAGTTCGACAGAACTTGCGAAATCGGGTTCGAAGAGACGTCGCTCGAGTTCCGCGACAGCCACGGCATCCGATGTCGCGATATTCAGCTCCTTGTTGATGCGGAAGCTCCAGCGGTCCCAGTTGGCCGACCCGATGCAGGCCCAGCCGTCGAAAACAGCCGCTTTTATATGCGACATGCCAGGGTAGATGTACACGCGAATGCCGTGCTGCAGCATGGCGTTGGCCGCCAGCGCGTTGTTGCGGGTGATGGGGCCGCGGTCGGTCACGAGCGGCATGATGACTCTCACATCCACGCCACGGCGACGGGCGCCGGCGAGCTCGTAGAGCATCGCATCGTCGGTGAAATACGCATTTTCCACGTAGATATACCGTTGAGCGCTCCGAATCGCTTCTCGTTGTGCCCGGAAAATCTCGTGATCACCGGCGCGCGTAAACAGCGCCCGGATGGGAAAGCCGACGTCTTCGGCGTTATCGGGTTCCGGGCCGAGGCGCACCGCCGCGTAACCCAGGTCGCCGAGCAGCCCCGCGTGCGCCCAGGCCTTTTCGAACTCGTATTGCAGGACATCAACAATAGGCCCGCGCAGCTCCGTCATGAGATCGTGCCAGTCGTAGCGATATTCCCGTGCGATGTTCATACCCCCGGTGAACGCCAGGTTCTCGTCGATGATCGCCGTCTTGACGTGGTCGCCGGTCAACCAGGGGTTGCTGGCCTGGCGAACATCGATCCCTGAGTCACGCTCGAGAAATCGCCGGACCGAAGAAGGCCCTTGATAGTCCTCGGGCAATGTCGGCTGTTTTTCGATCGTTGAGACGATCGTGCCGAGGCCATCCAGCAATATTCGGACATCGATTCCTTCGTTGGAACGCCGCTTCAGCAGCCGCCCGATTCGTACTGCATAGTCATCGTTGTCGAAGATGTAGGTTCTCAGGGATATCGATGACTTCGCGCTGGTAACGGCATCGATAAAGCGTGTGAAGAACTCCTGGCCGTCCACGAGAAACCGAATGGTGCCCCTGGATGACTGCCGCCGGGTCAGGTCGTCGAGCCTTGCCTCCCATGCATCGAGGTCCATGCCCGGCAGCGACGCGAGCGGCGGCACAGGCTCGTTCGAGAATTCGTGCAGGGAGGTCGGCGCGGCGGTCTCGGCCACCGTATCGCTGGTAACGAACAACAGGCGGTACAGCGACGATATGGGGCGGAAGACGATACCGGCCGTATGGCTGCCCGCGACATGACCGGCCGTCTGTACGTAGGGTGCTGACGCAGGTCCGGCCGGGAAGTGCCTGCCGGGACCGGGCATCCGCACGAAGACGGCGATGGGCAGGTCGCGGTTGACGTAAAGGAACGGCAGGGAGTAGAAGCCCGCATCGCCGGTATTGAACGCGATCCGGCGGTCGTCGATGCCGCGATCTGCGAGGAACGCTTCCAGCAACGGCAGGCCCAGATCGACGAGTTCCGATATCGTTGCCCGTCTTTCGACGGCGTAGTCGCCCGGTTTGGCATCGATGACGGTTGCGTGGAAATTGCCATTGTCGTCGTAGTAAAGAAAGTAATCGTCGACGTTGAAGTGCAATACGATGCCGGACTTCTCGTCGCGCGGCAGTATGGCGTCGAAAAGGCGCGTGCGCATCTCATGCCAGTCCGCAACACTGAGGATCCGCGCCGAAACCCGGTCCTCCGGAAGGTCGTCCCAGGCCTTGTCCTGCTCGTATTGCAGGGGCAGCAGGTACGGCCCGTCGTACTGGCCGCCTGCACTCAGCTCGAGAATAGGTATGCGCCGCGCCCAGTTGCCACCGCCGTAGCGGGTATCGTTGCCGCGCCGGAATCGCACGTAGAAGTCGGTATCGCTCAGCCAGGCTTCATCGGCAATCAGAGGTGGCGGCTCACCTTCGTCCGCGAAGCGGCCCACGAGCGTCGGGTATTCAAGCGGTTCGGATTCAGATACGCAGGCCGCCAGCACAGACAGCGTGGTGGCCAGAGGTAGCAGCAAATGCGACCGTGCGGTCATGCTCGCTCCGCCAGATGCGTAACCCAATCTTATGAATCACGTATGCCGAATGCTATCCGGAAAAGCCGAGACTATCCCTCGAGCTTGCTGCGCTTGCGCGTGATTCGCGCTTCATCAACAGGATTGCTGCCGTAGCTCGCCGCCCACATGATTGTAGTTGCGAAGCAGAAAAACAGGCTCATCATCATTGCGACGCCGAGGTAACCGACGCCGGCCGCAAGACCGACGCAGATGGCGGCAAATATATAGATACCGTCCATTGCTTCATCGAGTGCCACCCTGAATCGCACCGCAGCGACCAGTGCCGCCAGCCCGAATGCCAGGGCGAGGCTGTCCTGGATCAACAGGACGACCGTCGTTGCGCAGATCGGCAGTACGATCAGGGCGCGCGCGAAGCTTCTTCGGAAACCGGTCTCGAAGTTGGTGGCCGTGTACGTCCATGTAATCGGCAACATCAGGAGAATCGTTCCCGACAAATGGCCGACGACGAACAGGATCACCGTCTGTACGGATCTCGCGCTGTCCATGTCCACAAGGGGCTCCGAGGGCTGTGAGGACACGCTCTTCAGAAAGTCTGCTGCGCTTTGCACGTCGGTGCCTTCGAGCGCGTGGCGTCCGCCGAATGGCAGGTATTGCAGCGCGTCCGGCCAATAGTTGATAACGGCGAAAACTGATGCGAACAGGGCGAGATAATAGACGGCGAGCCGTATCGTGAGCCCGCGTGGCGAAACCGGAGCTGTCGTCGACATGGCCATCTGGGCATTATAGGGGAAGCTGGCGTCGTCAGGGTTGCCTCAATGCCTGGGCAACCGGGAGCCTGGCTGCAGCGGCCAAGATGACTGCCGCGCCGACCACCCACCACAGCCAGCCGCGGCCCGACTTTTCAGTTGCGGTCCGGTTGATCTTCAGCTGACTGATTCGGTCGGATGGGTCTGCCATACTTGTGATTCTTTGCTGCAGACTTACATTTTGTGACAAACGCGAGGCGTGTGTCATGCGAAACTCGAAAACTATTCGATCGCTCAGGATAAGACAGTGAAAGTAGCAATCATTGGAGGAACAGGTTTCGTCGGCGGCTATATCGTCGACGCGTTGCTCGATGCGGGCCACGAGCCGCATGTACTGGTGCGGTCCGGCAGCCAGGGCAAGCTGCACCGCGCGAGCGAGTGCAAGGTGACGGAAGGAGACGTCGATTCCCCTGATGCGGTCAATGCGGTGGTAACGGGCTGCGATGCGGTGATCTACAACGTCGGCATCCTGCGCGAGTTCCCGCGTGAGGGCATCACGTTCGAGGCGCTGCAATACCGAGGCGCGCAGACTACGGCGGAGGCGGCAAAGCGTGCCGGCGTCCAGCGCTTCCTGTTAATGAGCGCCAACGGCATCGACAGCGCCGAAACGCCCTACCAGACCACCAAGCTGCGCGCCGAAGCGATGATCCGCGAGAGCGGCCTCGACTACACCATATTCAGGCCGTCGGTGATTTTCGGCGACCCGCGCGGCACCATGGAATTTGCCACGCAGCTGTACCGGGACATGGTGCGCATGCCGCTACCGGGTGTCGGTTTTCACACCGGCCTGAGTCCCGCCAGTGGCGAGGTACTCATGTCGCCCGTACATGTACGCGACGTGGCGGATGCCTTCGTCAACGCGCTGACCGACGATTCCACGATCGGCAAGTGTTTCATGCTCGGTGGCCCGGAGGTCGTCTCCTGGCCGCAGATGTTGCAGCGTATTGCGGCGGCCGTCGGCAAGACGAAATTCATCCTGCCCATGCCGATCGGTGTCATGAAGCTTGGTGCAACGCTGTTCGACTGGCTGCCGTTCTTCCCGGTGACGCGCGATCAGCTGACGATGCTTGCCGACGGCAACACGGCGGAGCCCGATGAACTGGCAAAGCTGATCGGCCGGCAGCCGGCTGAGTTTTCACCCGCGAACCTGGCTTACCTCGACCGCTGATTCCTTCATGAGCGCCCGACGACTTATGGTGGTGCTGGGTAACCAGCTGTTTCCGCCCGACTGCCTGGACGATTGCCGGGGCGCGGTGATCTTCATGGCCGAAGACCTGGGCCTCTGTACCTACGTCAGGCACCACCAGCAGAAAATCGTGTTGTTCCTGGCCGCGATGCGGAGTTACGCCGACGAGTTGCGCGAGGCGGGTTTCGACGTTCGTTACCTTGCGCTGGACGTCGAGGATGGCTCCTACGAGGACAGGCTGGCGCGCGTCGTCGACGAACTGGAGTGCACTGAAATCGTGCATTTCGAGGTCGAAGACAAGCCCATGGAAAGCCGTCTCGCCGATTTTTGCGAGCAGCGGTCGCTCGAACGAATCGAGTTGCCGTCACCCATGTTTCTCGCGCCGCGTGACGATTTCCGGCGCTTCGCCGATGATCGGTCGCGGCTGCTCATGGGGGACTACTACAGGCGCCAGCGGCAGCGGACCGGCATTCTCGTCGACCAGGATGGTAAGCCGGAGGGCGGCAAGTGGAGCTTCGACGAGGCCAATCGCAGGAAATTGCCGAAGGCCGTGCAACCTCCGGAAATCCCTGCGGCGCCGCGCACCCGTCACGTCGAGGATGTGATCGGCATCGTCAAGCGGCAGTTCGGCGATCACCCCGGAAATGCAGCCGACTTCTGGTGGCCGACGACGCGTGATCAGGCTGGGGACTGGTTGCGGGACTTCCTGGACGAGCGGCTGGCACAGTTCGGGCCCTACGAAGACGCGATCAGCGAGCGTTCGGCAACGGTTTTTCATAGCGCACTGAGCCCGAGCCTGAATATCGGGCTGTTGACGCCCGACGAGGTGATCGATGCCGTACTCGAGCGTTACGCCGCCGGGAGCCTGCCAATACAGAGCATTGAGGGATTTGTCCGCCAGGTCCTTGGCTGGCGCGAGTTCGTCCGCGGCATATACAGGCTCCATGGCGGCGAACAGGAGTCGACCAATTTCTGGGGCCACGACCGGGAACTGACCGACGACTGGTACCGCGGCACGACGGGCATCGTACCGCTCGACGACGCAATAAAGACCTCGCTGCGCCTCGGCTGGGCGCATCACATTCAACGGCTTATGGTCATCGGCAACCTGATGACGCTCTGCGAGATACGTCCTGCCACGGCGTGGCGCTGGTTCATGGAGCTGTACGTCGACTCCTCGGAATGGGTGATGGGGCCGAACGTCTACGGCATGGGCCTCTTCAGTGACGGCGGCCTGTTCGCCACGAAACCGTATATCTGCGGCTCGAACTACATCCTCAAGATGAGCGATTACGGCAAAGGCGACTGGTGCCCGATCGTTGATGGTCTGTACTGGCGATTCATCGACAAGCATCGCAATTTCTTTGCGTCCAATCCCCGCCTTGCGCTGATGCCCCGGGCACTGGACCATCTGGAAGCCGGCCGCAGAACGGCGATATTCGAAGCCGCCGAGGCATTCCTCGATCGGTTCACGCTGAAAGATACGAGCTGATACAAATCATCACATTCCTGAAACCCTCTCCCGGTTTCGTCTTGTTATCGTCTCCCCTCGTTGAATCACCCCCCTGAATAGTTGGAGACAGACAATGACAAGCAAGATTGCAGGATTTTTCAAATTACTGATCGTCGCACAGTTCGTGCTGGTGGCGTCGCAGGCGACGGCAGGAAATTACGAGAAAAAGGCCGGGTCGAAAGACATCGTCGACACGGCCGTTGCCGCTGGCCAGTTCAACACGCTGGCCGCCGCACTCGAGGCTGCCGACCTCATTGACACGCTGAAGGGCGACGGCCCGTTCACCGTCTTCGCTCCCACCGATGCGGCTTTCGCAAAGCTGCCGGACGGCACGGTCGAAATGCTGTTGAAGCCGGAGAACCGCGATAAGCTCGTCGCGATCCTGACCTACCATGTCGTACCTGGCAAAGTGAAAGCGGCTGACGTCGTCAAGCTCAGCGAGGCGACGACCGTCAACGGACAGGACGTTGCCATCACGGTTGCTGACAATGGCGTCCAGATCGATAACGCCAACGTCATCAAGGCTGATATCGGAGCAAGCAACGGCGTCATCCACGTGATCGACACCGTTATCATCCCTGCGTCATAACCAATGGTAGCTTGGTGGCACAGGGACGTGCTGCCACTCTTTTGCAGTGTCTCAACTCGACTCTTTCCCGGACACACTCAACGTAGCCGTCATCGGCGCATCAGGCGCGATTGGCTCTGAGTTCGTGCGTCAGCTTGCTGGCGACGATCGGGTCGAACGCGTGCGTGCGTTTGCACGGAGCCCACTCGAGCTTCCGGAAGGCAAAACTGTCACCGGCACCATCGATATTTGCGACGCCGACTCCGTCGCCCGAGCGGCCGACACGCTGGAAGTCGACGAAAAGCTCGACCTTGTCGTCCTGGCAACCGGCATTCTGCATAGCGGTGCCGCCATCCAGCCCGAAAAGTCGTTACGCGACATCGACCCCGCGGCGATGACTGAACTGTTCAACGTTAATGCCATCGGGCCCGCCAACGTGGCGAAAGCGTTCCTGCCCCACATGCGTCGAAGCAGCAAGACGGTTTTCGCGGCTTTGTCGGCGCGCGTCGGAAGTATCGGCGATAATCGGCTTGGCGGCTGGGTGTCTTACCGATCGTCGAAAGCGGCGCTGAATATGATTCTCAAGACGTTGTCGATCGAGCACGCGCGGCGTTTCCCGGAAGCGGTGATTGCCGGATTGCATCCCGGAACCGTCGATTCGGCGCTGTCGGCGCCATTCCAGCGCCGCGTCCCGGACGGCAAGCTGTTTTCTCCGTCGCAATCCGTTGCTTACATGCTGTCGGTCATCGACCGGCTGACGCCGGCGGATAGCGGTGGTTGCTTCGCCTGGGACGGAACTTCGATCGACTTTTGATTCGGCGCTCCGAGGAAGTAAGCTGCTATGACAAGAAAATTTCTGCCTTTTTTGTTCGTACTCACCTTTTCCGGCAGCCCGGCAATGGCGATCGAAGAACCAGCCTACGAAGTACTGCTCGAGACGAAGCACTACGAAGTGCGGCGGTATGATCCGTACATCGTTGCCGAGGTGAACGTCGACGATGACTTCAAGCGCGCCGGCAACAGCGCATTCCGTATTCTCGCCGGGTACATATTCGGCGATAACGAGCCGCAGCAGAAAATGCAGATGACGGCCCCGGTAGAGTCCAGGGAAGGCGTGCGCATGAAGATGACAGCACCGGTGGCCTCGCAGTCGATGGACGGCGACGGGGCCTTCACGTATTCCTTCGTGATGGAGCGCAAGTACACGATGGAGACCCTGCCGAAGCCGACCAATCCCGGCATTCGCCTTGTCGAGCGCCCCGAACGCGTCATGGCCGTACACCGCTATTCGGGCACCTGGAGCGAAATACGCTATGAAGAGCACGAGAAGCTGCTCCTCGACGCCCTGGCGACGGACCGCGTAGAGACAAAAGGAGCGCCGGTATTCGCGCGTTATAACGCCCCGTTCACACCCTGGTTCCTGCGTCGTAACGAGATCATGATCGAGATTGACTGGCAGAACGCAGAATAAAGCGATATCAGGATGAGCCCGGTGCGCGGCTTGCCTCGGCGTTGATGTGCAAAACGTGTATCAGAAAGTCTCGAAAAAGCGGCAATTGATCCGGGTCGATAATGTTTATGCCCGGTAGCCCCGTCAGCTTTTCCACCAGGTCGAGCGCGGCTGTCGTGTTGGTTGCCGGGCCGGCCACCAGGTCCGGCCTCAGCCCGTAGGCTTTTTGCACGCCGACGACCGCGTAGGGATCGGTGGCGCACAATATGCAGCAGCGCACGTTCGCCCCGAGTTCATCCATGGCTGCAGCGCCATTGTAAGGTTCCAGTGGCGAGGCCCCGGCTTCCACGACCATGAAATCCGCCTTGCGGCTCGCGATATGGCTGAGTAACGGCCGAATCGCGTCTCTGAAATCCTGCTCCGGGACGACGGTGGACGGCAGGCCGGCATCGACAAAATCGTAGATCTCCGCCGCGCCGTGATCCCTGAACCGCAGGATGTCACGGAAACGCCCTGCGCCCGTCAGCTTGGTGCCAATGACCCGGAAGCCGAGGTCGGACAGTATCTGGCAGGCGAATTTGCCCACCATTGTCTTGCCCGCCGACATCGAGGTGCCGACCATCAGGATAGTGGGAACGTCGAGCTCACGCGGCGGTGCCTCGAGCGCGAAGTCGCGCATCCGGACCTTGCGGCCCCCGCGCAACACGTGGCCTTCGTACTTCATGCTCATCGGACGCGGCAACAGCTTCGAGACAGAGGTGAAACGCCCGAACAAACCGGCGCTCGTCATGGCGTGCATTTCGCCGCCGTCGATTTCCATCCAGCTGCCGACACCTTCGAGTGTGGCGGCCCGATGTCCGAATGCACCGATGACCTGGTCGCCGGGATCGACGCCGACCATCTCGCCTGTCTCGCTTTCGATCGTGTAAAGCGCCGTCGGTTCGCCTGTGACTTCAGCTTGTACGTAGTCGCCGGTTTCCCATTCATGACGCGGAACGGCGCCTACGTCGAACGGGTTCGACTCGAAGTCCGCGATCCTGGCGAGTGATCCCAGTACGAGTTTGTTCATTGCGTAGCCTCCAAAGACTCAGCGGGCGGAGACAACAGCAAGAGTGTCAGCAATGCCGCCCGTTCGAGGGTCTTGTCGATATAGAGGTGTTCGTGCTCGGCGTGAGCGCCGTCGCCGACTGGCCCGAGGCCGTCTATCGTTGCCGTGTACTGGCTCGTCGTGTTGCCATCGGAACCGCCACCAGCTCGTGCCGAGCGCAGGTCCAGACCGAGATCGTTGCCGAGCATTTTCGCCTGCCGCCACAGCGCCGCGTTGCGCGGCGTCGCCTCCATCGACGGCCGGCCGATGCGCCCCTCGATGTGGAGGCGGACCCCGGGGGTAACGGGCTGGATTTCATGGATGGCCCTCTCGATGGCGTCGCCGGATTCGAGGGTTGGTACGCGGACGTCGACGACGGCAGTGCTGTGTGGGGCGATGACGTTGGGCTGGATACCGCCGTCGACAGTGCCGACATTGACGGTTATGCCCTTGTCGGGGTCGTTGAGTGCAAACAGCGTCTGGATGACATGCGAGAGTTCGAGTATCGCGCTTGCACCGCCTTCGGGGTCGAGGCCCGCGTGCGCAGCCTTGCCGAACACCGTGACCGTAAAGCGGCCAATGCCTTTGCGCTCTGTCTTGATGTCGCCGTCTTCGCCCATCGCTGGTTCGAGCACGAATGCGCGCTCCGCACGACGAGCAAGCAGGCGGATGTACGACGCTGACGTTCGGCTGCCGATTTCCTCGTCGGCGTTGAGGAGCAGAACCGGCGTCAGGGGTGGTTCGAGACGCAACTCGCGGATAGTGCGCAATGCGAGAAGGATCTGGGCAAGCCCACCCTTCATATCGAATACGCCGGGGCCGCGCAGCGTATTGCCGTTTACGGTAAACGGCCGCTTTTCAATGGTGCCGATGGGCCAGACGGTATCGAAATGACCCACGAGGAGCTGGTTGCCGCGATCGCGGCGGCGCTCCGCGGGCCGCGCGAAAACATGACGCACACCGCGGGCTACGCCGGGTTCCCTGACGGCGTAGCCGACGTCCATGAGTGCGCTGGCAAGTATGCGCCGCACGCTGTCGTGACATTCCGGATGGGCGGAGGGTGATTCCGCCTCCACGAGCCGCTGGACGAGATTTACAAGTGAGTCCTGTTGACCTTTGATGAAGTTTCTTACCTGGTCGACGACCCTGACCGCCATGCCGATATCACTTCTTCATTTCCGCCGGAAACGGAAATGCATTGGACCGGTCGATAGCCGCGAAACGGCCGGGTGCCAGGTAGGCAAACAGGGGTGATTGGTGAATAAGGTCCTGGCTGTCATGCTCCGACGCACGGATGAACGACGATTCGGCACGGGCAGCGATAATCTCGCCCGTGATCAGGCAGTTTTCCCCGAAGCCGGTAACGGTCTTGAAGTGCCTGCATTCGAAATAGAGGTAAGCATCGTCGATGAATGCGCCCTCGATGTTGTCGGCGGGGAAGGTATCGAAACAGTCCAGTATGGGTTTGCCACCGTCGATGCGCGGCGAGGCAGCCAGGCTGGTGTAAAGGACTTGCGTTGGTTTCGGGTAGCTGACCGTGAACTCACCGGTTCGCTCGATGTTGCTGCAGGTCGAATGGCTGGGTGCGCAGACGAAGCCGAAATAGTTCTGCCACCCCATCGGCGTCACCATGTGCTTGGGCGCCATGTCGAGCGAGCCGTCCGCGTCGACCGTGCCGATGAGTACGAGGGGTGCGACCGTGAAAAACCGTTCCCAGACGGGCTCGCTCGTGTCGATCTCGACCAGGTGGCGTTTTCCGCTTGATTCGGTCACATGCGCTCCGCGCGGGCGTTCCTCCCACATCTGTCAAAATAGGACCGGGCTCGCCCGTTTAGAATAGGTAGTTGCCGCGATCGCAGGTCGGAAACCGCAAGTGGTTGAAATACAATGAGAGCAGATCGTCTGGCGGCTACCAAACGCGGCTGATCAGTCGGCACCGAATACCGAGTCAATCAACGCGGTATCCATGTACTCCTTTACGGCCGCAATCTGCCCATCGCGGATTCTCATGACCTGGCAATAGGTGTTGTTATACGGGGTGCCATCCATCGTTTCCGCCGTTCCGGAAGTCTGGGCGACCACGATGTCACCCTCGGCAGTCAATTGCTCTAGGTGCGACGAGATTCCGGCTTTGAGTTCGCCGAACAACGGTCCGAGAAGATCCTCCGCGATTGCCTGTTTGCCGATGTACGTACCCGAGAACTTCGTGGTACCGATATTCGTCCAGGTAACGTCATCAGCCAACAACGCGAAACACGCATCCATATCGCCCCGGGCTCCCGCCTCGTAGAAGTCGAGCACAACCTGCTTGTTCTCCGCTATTCCCATTGATCCTCCAGGCCAAACCAGTTCTATGCGATCGTTCGGAAAAGAGTCGTCATTCTATCTCGAAACGCCTGCTCTGCTGGAGCCGGCTGAATAGCGGCCGCTATAGCAGGTTCGTACAGCCCGTTTGATTCGAATCGGTACTAGTTCGAGAGCATGTAGAACTGCCAGAGGTCCTTCTGGCTCATCCTGAGGAAAGGCTTGATAGCGAGCTTGCCTGTCGTACCGATGCTCTTTTCCAGGTATTTGAGTTCCTCGAGTTTTGCGCGTGTCGCCTCACCGGTCTTATTTACGAATCCCGATTCACGCATCATGAGCAGGCCCTTGGCACGAATGGACAACTCTGTGTGCAGCCGCAGGTAACACAGGAGGTCGGCAACAATCGGGCCTTCGAACTTCTCCCTGAGCGACTGCAGGTACATACCGACCTTCGATGTCGATAGTTCGCCGGAATTGATCAGTTCCAGGAGTTCGGTGTCGGCGTCGAAGCCGGCGCCGAGCCAGTCCGACAAGGCGTTATCACTGCGTTCGAAGACGACCGTGAATAGCAGCGGCAGGATTCCCAGGACAAGCGCCGTGTTAACGATCGGGGCAAAGAAGAAGTGATTGAACACCGAGTGCGTGACTGCCGCAATGAAGAGCCCGGGCAGCAAGGCAAGCCAGCCTCGCGTAGGGTACTGCTCGAGCATCGTGTGCGAAATGACTGCGAATATCGCGGTCGCGCCGCCGTGCATGATTGCCGTTCCAAAGCCGCGGACGATCCACGTGCCCAACTTCATGTCGGGCAGGATGGTCAGGTAGTACAGGTTCTCGAATATTGCGAAGCCGGCACCGACCGCGAAGCCATAGATAGCCGCGTCGACCAGGAACCCGATGCGGTTATTGCGCATCAGCGCCCAGATGATCAAGGCCTTGAGTGTTTCCTCGACCAGGGGAGCAGCGTAGCGCGTGTACGTTGTAAATTCGATATCGAACCATTGCAGGCCAATGAGGCTGAAGGGATAACTTGCGATCGCAGCTGCGCACCCCAGTATGATGACGGCGACAACCCACTTCAGCGGCACGAGCTTGTAGCTATCGAGATAGACCAGGGCTGCCAGGAAACAACAGACCGGCAATAGTCCCAGCAAGGCGTGCAATACGGGATCCGCAATCATCGAGCCGAGTTTGTCAGAGTATCTTCAGGGACACCATGAACTCTTCGTCGAACTGCGAGCCATCGAGAAAGCCTGTCGCGTAGCCGAAAGACAGCGTCAGGTCATATCGCGATTTGAACTTGAACTTGAAGTCGACCTGTGCGCCGACGTTGGCGGCTTCCTGGCGTAAGGCGCTGTCGTCGAAATTGGTGATCAACGATGTCGCGAAGATCGACGTTCGCGCCCACGAAGTATAGAAGTTCGGCGTCCCCGCGCGCGAGAAGCGGATCGGCGGCAGGTTCCACTCGAGCATGGCACGATGGAAGTTGCGGCCGGGAATCGCGTTCAATTCGAAACCAGGCATGGCGTAGAACTCCCGGTAACGCTTGACCTTCTGGTGGTCGATGTAATTGTTGCCGAAACCGCCGAAAAAGAAATTCGCAAATTCGTCCGTGGCGTCGCCGAATGCAGCCCCGGCCGCATTTCGGAACCAGATCGATGAATTCTTGAGGGGCAGGGCAAATCCGAAATCGAAATTGCCGCCGATCTTCGGGATCGTATCGCCGTCGACGTAATTGACGAGGGTCGCAAGCCCCCACTTGATGCCTTTTTCGCCATCGACAGCGCCAAGCGAGCTGCGCACGTGAGAGAACTCGAGCCGAGCATCGAAGCTGGTCAGCTTGTCGATGGATGCCGGCACATCCTGGTAGCGGGGCAGTGCATCGATGTTCGCATAGTGGTTGAGCTCGGCGGAGATCTCGAGCAGCCGCGGCTCGTCGTAAATCAGTGCCTTGCCATAGCCGGCGTAGAATCGTGTGCCTTTGCGGCTTTGCTTCGTCGGACCGAACAGGTCGTAGAAGTCGGCGTTGTTGAGCCTTGCGCCGAAGCGCCAGGTGCCGGCCAGCGGACTGTTCTTGATTACCGAGTGACGGTAATCGATCATCACATTCGGGCGCTCCTCCGAGGGCAGGTCGCCATCCAGGCTATAGCCGAAGCCGAGATTCAGCGAGTCGAGCAGCACCGGGTCGGAGAAGTTGGCGTTCACAGCGAGGGAGACCGAATCCTTGTAGCCAAGAACGATCGGGTAGATCGACTCCAGGCGCATGTTCTTTATGGGCACGTACTCGCCGCGCGAAATAACGCGAGACTCGGCGGGTGTATTGTCCTGAGCGACCTGCCAGTCCTTGAGCTGGGGATGCTTCTTGATGGTCTCGGTGCCGAGAAAAGTGACGGCGGCGATATCGTCGATGGGTTCCGCACGTATTTTTGCGGGCACGAAACCCTTGCCCGTGTAGTTGAAGACGATCAGGTTCTCGTTATCGAGCGGGATGGGCCTGAAAAAGCCCGTCTCCGTATTGCTCACGGCCTCGAGTTCGCCGGTTTCTATCTCGTACCGGAATATGTTGGAAATGCCGGTGTAGTAGGCGCTGCCGAACAGGTAACGCGAATCGGGTGAGAAGACGAACCCCTCCGGAATAGCGAGGCCGAAGTCGAAGCTCGTAATCGGCTCGATTTTGCTGGAGCGCAGGTCGTCAACGCCAAAAACACTGATCGACTGCTGGCCATCGACGCTCCCAAAAGACGCGGACAGGAGTCTGCCGTCCCTGGAGATATCCATGTCGAAGACAATGGTTCCATAGGGGAATGTATGGATGAGATCCCACTCGTCGTAGGGATAGGCCATACGAACCAGCGAGATGTAACCGCTCAGGTGGCGCAATCCCCAGATGGAGCGATCGGACCGGTTGAACACCAGTTCGCCGATACGAGCGTCATGCTGCAGCATCCGGGCCTTGCCGGTGTTGAGGTCGACGGCCATGAGATCGCGGTATGCCTTGTTGTCTGCAGCGTAGAACACCGTTTCCGTGTCCGGGTCGTACGCGACCGAAGTCACGGTATACAACATGGGCACCTTGACATCCTCGAGGTGCCGGACTTTACGCTCATCGAGTGAGTACTCACCGATGTGTGCCACGACACCGGGGTAGCGCATGCCTGCGATCAGGCTGTTTCGCTCCGGGTCGAAATAGGCGCGCGACATCGACCCCAGCCCCGAATCGGCGAGGTCTTCATGGTCGCTGATCGGGAACTGCCGGACGCCTTCGAGGTTCCGGCGCTGGAATTCGTGTTCCCAGTCGATCCAGTTCTGCCACGCAGCATCGAGTGACAGGCCGAAAACACGTTCGAATTCCTTGTCGTAGGCCCGCTCGCCTTCGGCGGTGCGCTTGACCCATTCGATCAGTTGCTCGGGCGACCGGGTGTACGCCATGTAGGTCATGAACCGGCCGCCATAGAGGTACGCATTGGCGCCGGCCTGGAAATCCGCCTCGACGCCTTCTGCAACGAGACCGAGCGGATCATAGAAGTGGGCGTCGTCCCGCACCATCGTGCGGAACATCATCTCGTCATAGGCGCCTTGCGCCCGGCCGAGCCCGCCGGCCATCCAGGTCTCCATGAATACGGCGATGCCTTCGAGATACCAGCGGGGGCTGGCGTCCCGCGGCGCGGTGAGGTAATGGTAGAAGACCGACTCCGGGTGCTCGGAAACCGGCAGCACTTTTCCGCCGAAGAGCTTGCGATACCTGTTTTCGGCCGGTGCGGGCTGGTCCGTCGTGACGACATGAACCATCTCGTGATTCATGAGCGTGTACATACGCTCCGCGGGCGCGAAGGTTTCGAAATTCGGGATGATCGGTGCGACCTGCAACATCACGATATTGCCGGGTACCGCGGTGGCGGCCGCGTTGCCATAGTCGGCAAAATCGACCAGCAGCATCGTAGTCTTCTCATCGGGCTCGTAGCCGAAGATCTTCTCGTGAACTTCCATGGCGCCGTGGAAGCTCTGTATCACGCGCGGGACCAGGTAGGTCTCGGTGGGGTCGAAATAGAGCAGCTTGAGCTTGTCGGTCTCTACGCTCTGGAGCCCCTGTGCATATACAGAAAAACTGGCGGCCAATAAGGCCGCCAGTGTAATAGCGCAGGTTTTCCTTATCGTTATTATTGTCGGACCGTTATATTCTTCAGTTCAGTGCAGCCCTCGCGGCACTGTTCGCAAGCGCGTTGCGGAAGGCCGAGTTCGCCAGTGCATCGCGAAATGCCGAATTCGCCATCGCGTCACGGAACGCCGCATTGCCGAGTGCGTTGCGGAACGCGGCGTTGCTCATTGCGTTACGGAAAGCGGCATTGCTCATTGCGTCACGGAACGCGGCGTTGCTCATCGCGTCACGGAACGCGGCGTTGCTCATCGCGTCACGGAACGCGGCGTTGCTCATCGCGTCACGGAAGGCAGCGTTGCCCAGCGCGTTGCGGAACGCGGCATTGCCCAGCGCATTACGGAAGGCAGCGTTGCCGAGCGCGTTACGGAACGCGGCATTGCCCATTGCGTTACGGAAAGCAGCATTGCTCATGGCGTTGCGCATCGACTCGCTCGCGAATGCATCAACGAAAGCCTGGTTTCCAAGCGCGTCGACGAAGGCCGGGCTGCTTAGTGCCTCGAGATAAGCCTGTTGCGACATGGCGTTGCTGAAAGCGGCGTTGTCCATGGCGTTACGGAAAGCCTGGCTGCCCAATGCGTTGCGGAACGCGGCATTGCCTAGCGCGTTGCGGAATGCGGCGTTGGCCATTGCCTCGCCGAATGCATCAGTGCTCATGAACTCGCTCATGTCGGCGCTGCTCATGAACTCGCTCATGTCGGCGCTGCTCATAAACTCGCTCATGTCGGCGCTGCTCATAAACTCGCTCATGTCGGCGCTGCTCATGAACTCGCTCATGTCGGCGCTGCTCATGAACTCGCTCATGTCCGCGCTGCTCATGAACTCGCTCATTTCGGCACTGCCGATCATGTCGCGGAAAGCGGCATTGGCCATTGCGTCATGAAAGGCGGCATTCGCCAGGGCATCGCGGAAAGCAGAGTTGCTCATGGCTTTCTGGAAAGACTCGTCAGCCACGAGCCGGGCGAACTCATCCGACTGCAGTACGCCCTGCAGTTCCTGATCTCCCAGCTGGATGTCGTCGGCGCTCGGTTGCTCGGCGCGATAGCGTTCCGCCGGAGCGACGGTTCCGGTGAGTTCATCGTCCGTCGACAGGTTGCTGCCGACCCAGATAACTGCAACCAGGACGATTGCGCCAATTACGACAGGAAGTGCTTTATTGCTCATAGCCATCATCGATCCCCTTGTGTCCACTGATTCAGGACACTTTTGTTGTTTCTCCTGTTCCCGAGTACTCGTCCGGGCAGAAAAAGTTGGTGAGTTTCCGAAAGCGGCTAGTCGGTCTCCGAAAAACTGAGCTGTGCCTCGTGGATCACCTGGTTATCGGCCGTGAAACGCAGGTCGATCGTGGTCGGGCGCATGTCCGGATTGTTGAGGTAGACGGCGTAGCGCCGTTTGCCATCCATATTGACCGTCACGGCGCCGGTCTCGGCCGCGATGCTGGTGCCGCTGCTCTCAAGCTGCGCAAAGCCGTTGAACCAGATCGTCTTGTCCGAGTAAGCGGCAACGATCTCTACGGGCTGCCTGGTACTAAGGTCAAAGTCGACGATCAGGATCGGCCCCGTGCTGCGCAGCGTCACCGTACCGGCAACCTCGCTCCTGTCGACGGAGATCGTGCCGTGTTCCGGTACGACGAATTCGGAGTCAGCAATAGTGCCGACCAGGCCTGTAACCTCGTCGAACGCGCCCCGCGAGATCTGGCCCGAGTCGACCAGTGTGAGCGTCAGCGCGACGCCGGCCGCGAACATCCCCGCATAACCCAGTACCGGCCCGGCGAACAGGCGCTGCAGGAATCCGGGCGCGGGCTGTGTAGCGGCCCTGACCGGCGCCTGGTTCAGGAGCATGTGCCTGAGATGCGGCGGCGGGTCGATTGACGGCATGCCATCGAGAGACCGGCAGAGCGTCTCAAGCTGCTCGTAAACAGCGCGGCCTTCTTCACTATCCGCGAGGAAGCCTTCGAGTTCGGCCTTGCCGGCGTCATCGATTTCACCGTCGATGTTCGCCTGGATAAGTTCGAAATATTTCGGGTTGATAGTCATCAATGTAATCCGCGTTCGATGAGCGTTTCCTGCAGGAGCTGCCTCGCCGTGTACAGTCTCGACTTGACCTTCTTCTCCGGAATTTCCAGAACCTCACTGATCTCCTGGTAGCTGCATCCAAGCAGATGTTTCAGAACGATCACGGACCGATAATCCGGGCTGATGGTCATTAGCGCTGCTTGCATACCCTCACTCAACTCTTCGTTACTTGCCTCTTGTTCCGGACCGCTCGCGGTATCCGGCGTATCTCCGTCCAGCGCGTCCAGGCGATTCGTCTTCTTGAGCCAGTTGATGGATTCGTTCAGCGTTATCCGATATATCCAGCTGAAAAAACGGTACTTCGGATCGTACTGGTCGAGGTGCTCGAATACCTTCAAAAACACTGTCTGCGTCACGTCGCGCGCATCGTCAGGGCTGTTCAGCATCCTGTACGCTGCATTGAATACCGGCTTCTCGTACCTGGCCAGCAGCATCTCGAAGGCCTGCCGGTCGCCGTTGTTGCACCGCTCCATCAGCCTGGTGTCGTCTGACTCACTCATACCTACAGGCGGCCAAAAGAAAAGTTGGCCGGGATACCTCCCTTTTTGCCCTGCAAACGTTCTACAGGGTCTCGATTTCGAAGATCGCGTTAAAGCCCGAGTAGCGGAAAATGTCGTATATGTGCTTGTTGACGTTAATTATTTTTAGCGCTGCGCCGCTCCCGGACAGTCGTTTTTGTGTCTTCAACAGTATAGCCAAGCCGGCACTGGATATGTATTCCAGGCGCTCAAAGTCGAGCGTTTGACTGGCATCCAGGCGTCCCAGGAAGGCCTCCGCCCTGGCGCTTTGCGCCGCATCGAGGCGCCCGCTGCAAATAATTTCGCCAGTTTCCGCGTACTCTATTTTAAACATCGTGTGTTTCCGGCTCCTTGCTGAAACGAATCTTACTTCGCCCGTCGCGATAATCGTATTCGAGCGTATCGACCATATGTTGAATCAGGTGGAGCCCCAGGCCGCCCGGCTTGCGCTCCCGGAGGGAGGCGCCGGTGTCCACGGGCCGCTCCCTCGTGACGTCGAATTCGGCGGCGTCATGGTCGGTTATCGTAACAATCACTCCGCCATTGGCGACCTGCACGTCGATGAGGATGTCCTGCCGTGCGCCGGGGTTGTAGCTCACGAGGTTGACGAACAGCTCCTCCATCGCGAGATGGACCGGGAAGCGAACCGACTCGTCGATATTGGCTGCCGCCATGAGGTCCTCGCTGAACCGGTAGACATCGGCGACGGCGGCGATGCTGCGGTTGAAAGCCTGGCTCGACATAGCCCTAGAAGTCGCGCCTGACGAGTACGATGGTGATGTCGTCGGCCTGGGGCGCGCTGCCGCCATGCATGCGCGCTGCGTGCATGATCGCGGGCACGAGTTCCTGGGCTTTACCGCCCGGCATCGCGTCGATCACCGACTTCACTCCCTTCTGGCCGAACTGCAGCCCGACTTCGTTTTCGTATTCATAGATGCCGTCGGAGATCAGCCCGAGGATGTCGCCCGGCTCCAGCCGGATCGACACGCCGGGACCGAGGTCCTGCTGCGCCATGTAGCCCAGCGGAAAAGTCGAAGGCTCGTGCCAGTCGTAGGCTTTATCGGCGGCGTGGTAATGCATGATCGGCCCCTGGCCGGCCGAGTGAAACCGCACCGAGTGTGACTTCGTATCGAGCAACCCGAAGAACGCCGTTACGAAGCGATCTTCGGGAAGATCGTCGACCAGCTGGTCATTGATATTGACGAATACGTCGTCGAGGTCTGCGCCGAGGCGCAGAGCGACCCGCAGCATCGCCCGAACCTGTGTCGCGCTCAGTGCCGGGCCTATCCCGTGGCCCGTCGCGTCGCCCATGAGCAGGAACAGGCGTTCGTCCGCCAGCGGCACCAGGTCGTACAGGTCACCGCCGGTCTGGTCGGTGGGCGAGAAAGCGCCCGCGAAGCCGTAGCCCTTGATCAGCGGCATCTCCTTGGGGAGTGTGCCCATCTGCACGTCGCGCGCGACGGTGATTTCCCGGTCGAGCCTCTCGGTTGCGATCATCGTTTCGATCAGCTTTGCCCGGTGCAGGACGACGGCCGCTTGCGCGGCGAGCGCCGTGGCCACGAACTCGTCCTGCTCGTCGAACACGCCGCTGTTCTTGTTGAGGATCTGCAGCACGCCGACCAGCGTATCTTCGAAGCCGATCAACGGAATCGTCAGCATGCACCGCGAGCGGTACCCGGTTTCCCTGTCGATGGCGCGATTGAAGCGTTCGTCGGCGTAGCAGTCGGGAACGTTGATGAGTTTCCGCGACATTGCGGACTCGCCGACGATGCCCTTGTCGGCAGGGATGCGGATGCTGCCGAGTTTGGTCGCCACCCGCACCACGAGTTCGTTAGAGCTTTCGTCATAAAGGAATACCGTGCCCCTGTCCGCGTCGAGCACTTCACGCGCAGCGTCGACGACCTCTGTCAGCATCGTATCGAGGTCGAAGGGCGCACTCAGCTTGCGTGTGACTTCCAGTACGCTGCGCAGCGCCTGGGCCTCGCTGAGCTGGCTGCTCATTCCAGCGCGTCCCTTTCGATTTCCGTCATCGGCAGGCGCACGTACTTGATCTCGATGTCCGAAATACGCGCAACCATCCGTTCCGCCGTCTCCGGAATCTTCAGTGCCGAACGCTCCATGGCCCGCTTCGTGACCAGCGTCTCGGCCCTGATCGCGAGATCCTCGCCGAGCTTGGATGCCGTGTTCACGGGGTCGCCGAAGAACTCCACGTCGCCCACCAGCAGCACCCGGCCGTAGTCGATGCCGACCGACAGGTAGATCTGTTCACTCAGGCTGAACTCGTCGTTGTGACGAAAGAGTCCGGAGTTGATATCGAAGCTCGCACGGATCGCATCGTCGGTATTCTCGAAGAATGCATAGCAGTTGTCCGCGTCGCATTTGAGCAGCAGGCCGTTGTTGTTCGCGATGAGCGGCGCGATGATCTGGCGCGCCCGATGGATCATCTTCAGGAAATGGCACACGCCGATCTTTCTGGACGTGCTCGAGAAGCTCGCCATGTCGGAGATGAATACCGCACCCTCGGTCCCGAACTGCTCCCAGATCCGTTGCCGCGCCAGCTCCATCTCCCCGGCGTCCCGCAATTCCGAGAATGCGGCGATCAGACCGTCGAACTCGTCGTGGCCGGTCAGCGGGTTAAGATGCAGATCGTCCGCCATGTCCTCCCCATATTGTTGTTCTGCTCAGGTCACGCGGGTCCCGAGTATATCGCGGAATTGACTGGAGTTTTCTGGCGAGCGGCTGCCGATTTGCCTACCCTAGGTCGAAAGGAGGCAAATAACGCCGTGTCGCTTTTCGACGAACTGAAACGCCGCAACGTCATCCGGGTGCTTGTCGCCTACCTGGCGGTCGCACGGACGCGTTCGTCCGGTCCTACGGCGACAAGTCCATTGCGGTGCTGCCGTTCGCGGATCTGAGCCCGGATGGTGACCAGGCGTATTTTTCGGACGGGGTCGCCGAAGAGATCCTCAACCTGGTGGCGCAGGTGCGCGAGCTGCGGGTGATCTCGCGCTCGTCCGCCTTCCGATACCGGGGCGAGTTTCACATCCCGACCGTTGCCGAGGAACTCGACGTGTCCTACGTGCTCGAAGGCTCGGTCAGGAAATCGGGCGACCGGGTGCGCGTGACCGCCCAGCTCATCGATGCGCGCGCGGACGCCCACGTCTGGTCGGAGAATTTTGACGGGGCGACCGACGGTATCTTCGCCATCCAGGACGACATCGCGCGACGGATTGTGGACGATCTCAAGATCCACCTTGCAGGTTCCGAGCCGCGATCCGTGCGAACGGACCCGGAAACCTACCAGCTCTACCTGCAGGCCAGGCACCTGATGGAGGTGGAGCAAACATCTTCCGAACTGGCCGAGGATCTGCTGCAGCAGGCACTCGAGCGCGACGGTGATTACCTGCCTGCGCTGATACTTATCGTCAAAGCCGTTTTCTGGCATACCGGGAACTCGGAAGACGATCGGTACACGTTCGATAAAGGGATTGCGCGAATGCGCGGCTACGTGGATCGTGCGCTGGCGATCGCGCCCGGTAACAGCGCCGCGCTCGCTCACCGCGGCTGGATGGCGTTCTGGTACGGGAACGACCTCGAGACCTTCGCTGAATACCTCAATCGCGCGCTGCAGAACGACCCTGACGACGAGTGGGTGCTGTATGTCGCCATGGTGAACAGCCGGTTCTTCGGCCGCAACGAAGACGCCATTGCTTTCGCCAGGGCCCGGCTGCAACGGGACCCGCTGTGCAGCGGATGCCTGTATAACTGGATGGAAGCGGCCATGAGTCTCGGCCGCTACGACGAGGCACTGGCCGAGGTCCAGGCCTGGATCGGGAACGTGGATTCGGCCTTCGAATGGCTTGGCCGTTATCTCGACCCCGATCAGCCGAACTTCATTCAGGTACTCAGCGGGGCGCTCGTGAATCCGTTTCTGCGCAACCTGCACGACGACCCGCGCTGGCGCGAACTCCGCGAGCAAGCCGACATGTCCGAAGAACGTCTCGCGAAGATACGCATCGAGATGCCGCCTTAGCTTTCGGGGACTTTTTAGCGGGGATACAGCAGCGTGAACTGCAGTCTGAGACCCCAGTCCTCCGGCCCGGCATCGGGCGTCGTCACCCAGTAACGGAGGCCGGCCCCGATCTACACGAGCTGGTTGCCGAAGCGCATGATCTGCGCAACGTTGACGTTGATCGGGGAGAAGAAGAGACTTTGCACCGTGTCTCCCAAGCCGAATTTGCTGGTTCCCGGTGTCGGTACGTCGTCCTGGTGCAGGACAGGGAGGATCGTGCGGGAAATCAGGTTCCAATCCGGGCTGATGGAGAAGGGAATGACGGGTTGTACGTTAATGCGCAGGATGGCGCCTTCGTCGTCGATGCCGAAGTCTTCATCATAATTTGCCTGGATCGGCACGCTGATCAGCGCCGCTACCGGGTTTGCGAGTTGTTTTGCCAGGTCTTCGTCGCTTTGAGCTACCGCCGAAGCAGGAAGAATGCAGGCAAGCAAGGACGTCAAAAACAAACCGAATTTCTTTACCAGAATCCCGTGATTCGATCGATTAGCCAGTAGCTGGCGACCCCGCCGATTACGTAACTGGCGGGCGTCGTGACCCAGTTCCAGTGTACGTCGTGGTCGTCGCTCTCGAGCAGTTTCCGGAGCAGCGGGCGTGCGAGCAGGAATACAGCGACCAGCGCAAGCACGAACAGGATCTGCCCGATTTCCACGCCGATATTGAAGAACAGCAGTGCCGTCGGCAGTTCCGTCTGCGGCAGGCCGATGTCACGAAGCACGGCGGCAAACCCGAGGCCGTGCAGCAAGCCGAACGACATCGAGACCGCAACCGGGTAGCGATACGTGAGCTGCGTCTCGTCGTTCTTGACGATCTCCCAGGCGAGGAACACTACACTTAGTGCGATCGCCGCCTCGACCGGCGGCGTCGGGATGCGGATGACGTTTAAGGCCGCGAGCGCAAGCGTTATCGAGTGCGCGACGGTGAACCCGGTGATCGTGATCAGCACCTTGCGTGGCGTGCGCGCGATCAGCAGCAGGCAGGTGACGAACAGCAGATGGTCGATGCCGATCCAGATGTGCTCGATGCCGAGCAGGGTGTACTGGCCTGCGACAGCGAGCTTGTTTTCCGCATCCGGCACGGTCCAGCTGCTTTCCTCGGGCTTGAGGATCTTCACGTACTGCTCGCCATTCGCGAGCCGCACCTGGAACAGCGAGGACAGCGACGGGTTGATGACCGGGAACTCGATCCTGACTTCCTGGCCGGACAAGCCATCCGGGCAGTTGTAGACCAGCCGCCCCTGGTAGGCACCGCTTGATTGCTGCATCGCGAGGCGCGCGTCCGTCGTGCAGCTCTCGGGCATGCGTATCGTCGGCAACGCCGCATTGGGCACTGTCGCGGGGATCTTCCACTGCACGCTGAAGACGTTCGTTTCCGTCTCGATGATCTCGACGAAATTGGGGCGCGCGTCATGCGCCTGCGCAAGGGCAGCGCAAAGCAGCAGGCAGGCCGTTGCGAGGCTTCGCAGATTCATCCGCCGGTACCGCGTACGTCGCCCATGCGGATGTCGTAGGTATCCACGATCGCCTGCACGGCGCGATCGTTCTGCTCGTCGAGCTTGATGCGCAATGCGTCTTCGCGGACGCTGTCCGCGATCTCCTCGAGGGGAGGATAAATGCCCTCGGTCCGCTTCGTCAGCATGACCAGGTGCTGCCCGTACGCCGATTCGAACGGGCCGTACCAGCGGCTGTCATCCGGCTCGAGTTCGAACACGGCCGCCGCCATCGCCCTGCCGAAGTGGCTCGCGATGAAGTCCTCGGTTCGTTCGACGTAGTTGACGTTGTAGAGGAATCGCTCACCGCGGCGCGTGCTTTCCGAAAACGGTACGTTCTGGTCATTGAGCTCGGCCAGCTGGGTCTCGGCGAGCTGCCGCGCCTGCTCCCGGCCGTGGCGGTCGTTACTGAAGTAGACGTGCGTGAACGTGACGTAGGGATCGACGTAATAGTCCTCCCTGTTTGCTTGGTAATACTCGGCGATCTCTTCGTCGGAAACATCGACCGCTGCCGAGACGAAACCGTTCGTGATGAACTGCAGCGACTGGATCAGCCGCTGCTTGATGACGTAGTCATTCTGGTCCATGCCGAGCGCGAGGGCTTCCCGGTGCAGGGCTTCTTCGCGCACGTAGTCGTCGATCAATCTCGATAACTCGGCGTCGTTCAGGGCATCGAGCCTCGCCGCCGCCACGTCCGGGTTGAATGCCTTGGAGCGGAACTGGACGAACGTGAGCAGCGCATCGCGGTCGACGACGATCGTCTTGCTGTCGAGGTTACTCTCCTCCGGGGCGACCAGGTCGAACAGAACGAATAGACCGATGCCTATCGCCAGGAAGTGGACCAGGGGTTCCCGCAGCAACCGCTTCACAAAGACTCTCCAATTCCGGGAAGAAAAAAGGCCGCCATGATACTGAACATGACGGCCGGGGTGCTAACAAAGCCCGAATTAAGGCGTGTACCAGATCGGCGACGTGTACGCGCGCTCCTGGATCGTGGCCGGATTGCCGGTCTCCTCCACCGGGATGCCCAGCGCGATCGCATCGAACAGGGTATGGCGCGGTGTCGGGATCTGCAGCACGCGCACGTAATAGAACGATGCCTTCGCCGGGTCGAACTCCGGGTCGCTCCATACCACGGTCAGTTCCGGATCACCGATGCTATTGGTGTAGTTGCCCGTGCTGATGTCTACCGTGTTGCCGACCGGCGGCGCCTTGCCGTCACTGCCCGTGACGCGGCCATCCGCCAGCGCCACGTTGAACACCTTCTCCTGCGGCATGCCCTCGTCGTCCAGCCAGCCCTTGACGACCTGGATGCGGTCGAGGTTCGCGCCGACCGGGTCCTTCACGGCGCGGATCAGGAACGACGGCACTTTGCCATCGGGCGCGGCCGAGAGGTCGCCGCCCATCGGCACGCCCTTGTCGTAGCCGGCTGCCGCCAGGTTGTTGAGCGACGCATCGTTGGCATTGTAATCGAATCCACCGAAGAAGCGCAGCTCGATGCGCGGGCCCGTCGTCGCATAGACTTCCTTGCGCTTCATCGCGTCGAAGATGGCATCACGCGTGTTCTCGGGTGCCCACACGGCGGCGAGTCCTGCAGCGCCCATGTCCCAGCCCGGCGTGCCGGGAATGATGTCTTCTTTCTTGGTGCCCGGCGTCGAGTCGATCGCCATCTTGCCGTGGAAATTGTCTTCCTCGGCCGAGGCCATCGCCGTGTGCGAGTCCGTCGAGCCGATCATGCCGAACTTGTACGGGTTGCCGCGGCCTCGGTTATCGAGCACGAGCCCGCGCAGCAATGCGGTGCGCGCATAGTCGCCGTTCTCGACGATGCGCTTCTCCTGCGATTCAATGACGGCGCGATCCTCGGGACTCAGCGTGCCGAGGAAGCCGTCGCTGAACATGCTCGGGGCCTCGGCGCCCTCGACCGCGATGAGATGCTCGTAGGTCTCGTAATCGGCGAACTCGTCGTTCGGTGACAGCCGCGGATGGGTCTCGGAGTCGCCCTTGATCTGCGTCATTTCCACGACCGGCTCCCAGCGCATGCGCAGCTTCGAGTAGGTCTGGTCCACACCTTCGCCAGTGCTGTCCACGAGCGGGAACATCAGGCCGCCCGAGATGTTCGAGTTGTGCGGGATCGCGAGGAAGTCCGCGCCGGACTCGGCGGAGGTCTTCTCCAGCCAGGCCCAGAGGTCCTCCGGCTTGTCGCTGTCCAGGCTCGTGTACGGGATGAACTTCTCACCGTTCGCCTTGCTGCCTTTCATGATCAGCACGCGATGCAGGTTCTGGCCCTGCGGGGTCGACGACCATTCCCAGCCCATGAAGGCCGTGAACTTGCCCGGCTCGTTGTGGCGGTCTGCAGCGTCCATGATCTCGCCCCAGACCGACGCATTAATCTCCGGGTTGTTCAGGTTCTGGTCCACCGGGATGACGCCATTGATCTGTGCGATCAGTTCGCCGAACACCTCTATCTCCCGGCCTTCAGCCGCCATCTGCGCATACCGTATTCCGGTCTCGGTATTGGCAACGCGCGGATCGCCCTGCAGCACCATCGGCACGACGCCCATGAATTCGCCGTGGTCCGAGACCACGAGGAAGTCGAGTGGCGTACCGATCTCGATACGTGCCTTGTGGTACGGGTGCACGACCGGGTAACCCTTCGCGTAGCGATAGGCCGTATCCGGATCCGCCGAGCGGTTTTGCATCAGGTAGGCGTCGGGTGAATACGACGTGTGCAGGTGCGTGTCGCCCCAGTACAGGTTATTGACGACCCCGGGACTCTCGGTCACCTCGGTGAGCACCGGCGCAGCTTCTTCCGCGGCCGGCGCCGGCGCGGCAGGGGCCTCGGGCGCCTCTTCGGCCGGTTGCCCGCAGGCGGCGAGCAGGAGTGCGGATGCGGACAGGAAAAGCAGTTTTCTCATGATCTCTCTCTACAGATTGTTCAGGGCGTGTACCAGATCGGCGACGTGTACGCGCGCTCCTGCGTCGACGTGGGCGCGCCGTCGGGCAGCTCGATATCGAAACGCACGGCGTCATACAGCGACCAGCGCGGCGTCGGGATTTCGAGGACCCGAACGTAGTAAAACGCGCGCTGCTCCGGGTCGAAGTCCGGGTCCGTCCAGACGACGCCGAGTTCGGGCGCGCCGATCGTGTTGGTCCAGCTCGCCGTGACGACGTTGACCGTATTGCCGACCGGCGGCAGCTTGCCGTTCGCGCCGATCCTGCGATCGCCCGCCCAGGCGACGTCGTAGACCTTTTCTTTCAGTTCCTTGCCGTCCTTCCAGCCCTTCACGATCTGGATACGGTCGAGGTTCGCGCCGATCGGGTCGCGCACGGCATAGGCCATGAACGTCGGCGCTTTCCCGGCGGGTGCGGCCGTCAGGTCGCCGCCCATCGGCACACCCTTGCCGTAGCCGGCGAAAACGGGCTGGCGGCTGTTGAGATCCGCGTCGGTAAACTCCCAGCCGCCGAAGAACCGCACCATCATGCGGCTGCCGGTCGTTGCGTAGGTCTCCTTGCGGGCCATCGCGTCGAAGATGGCCTCACGCGTGTTCTCGGATGCCCACACGGCTGCGAGGCCCGACGCCACCTGCTGCCAGCCCATGATCGTGCCGTTCTCATTGCTCATGAAGGGGTGCGACATGCGTTCGGGGCTCGGCTCGGCGCCCGAGTGTTTGCCGAAGAAGTTGTCTTCCTGGGCAGTCGCAAGGGAGGTATGGCTGTCGGTCGAGCCAATCATGCCGAACTTGTAGGGATTGGTACCGAGCCGCTCTTCGAGTGCGAGGCCGCGTTTCAGTGCTTCGCGTGCGTACTCGCCGGCCAGCATGTCCTCGGTCTTGGCCTCGGACACGTCGAGATTGCCGATGTCCCAGGTCTCGTAGTCCGCGAATTCGTCATCAGGAGACAGGAACGGGTGTGTCTCGCCGTCGCCCTTGATCTGCGTGGCTTCGTAAAGCGGCTCCCACTTCGCGCGCGTCTGCACGTACTCGTCGTCCAGTTTGCGACCGTCGTACTGCGCGCGCATCGGGAACATGATGCCGTTCGCGAGGTTGCCGTTGTGGGCGATCGCGAGGACGTCGCCGCCGGTCTTGTCCTCGTACTCCTCGAGCCACTTCCAGAGGTCGCGCGGGTTGGTACTGCCCGTCGGCTCGATCGTCGTGAACGGCACCATCTGGCCACCTTTGTCACCATCGTCACGGTAGACCACGACGCGGTGCATGTTGTTGCCGGTGACCAGCGAGGTCCACTCGTAGCCGATGAAGGCCGTGAAATTGCCGGGGTCGTTGTATTGTTCCGCGGCGGCAACGGTCTTCGCCCATGCCGTCTTGTACGGCGCGGAGTCGGGCGTATAGATGAGCTCCGGAGGGAATTCGCCCTGCGAGAACAGGCCGATCAGCTCCAGCGCGACGCCCACACCTTCACCGGCCTGGATGCGGTTGTACCAGTCCTTGCCCTTCGGATCGCTGAGTATGTGCGGGGCGCCCGCAATCATGTCGGGAAAGAAACCCATGTTGTCGGAGTGGTCGGCGATGACGAGCCAGTCAAGGGGGCGGGACAGGCGCACGGGAATGCCCGTCGTCGATACGACTTCGTCGCCGCGGGCGAAACGGTAGGCCGCATCCAGGCCCAGGCGGTTGCCAAATGCGCCGGCATCCATCGAAATGTCCGTGTGCAGGTGCGTGTCGCCCCAGAGCGGCATCAGTGCCGTCTGCCGGCCGGCGTACGGCGAGTAGGACTTGCCCGTGTAAGCCGGCGACAGCATCTCGTCGGGATCGGGCGGCGCCGGAATCTGGGCGAAGGCTGAACCCGCAAAAAAAAGGCTGGCGAAAAAAACGATCGTTCTCATTGGCGATCTCCGGGATTCTTGGTGGGGTTTTACCGGGCCAGTGACGCATTCTAGCTTCACTGATGCGTTAAATCTCAAGAACCGCCGGTTACCTGCGCAATCGTGGCCTGTACCCAGGGCAGACTCTATGCTTCTGATCCGCCGCTGCGGGCGGTAGGATGTGCAGTTCCGATCAATCGTACCGGTGGCAGCAATGATCCGCATTCCTCTCGTCCGTCACGGCATCTTCCTGGTGGCCGCATTCGCTGTGAGTGCTTGTGCGCCGCAGCCCACCCAGCCGAAGCCGAGCGGCGAGGTCAATATCGAGGGATTGCAGCAGGTCACCGCCCGGAATTTCGAGGCTGCCTTCGTTCGGCCGGGTATCACGTTTGCCGATTACGGGAAGCTTATGGTCGACGAACTCGAACTCGCGTTCCGCACGCCGGATCGTGAGCAGAACCAGTTTGCGCTGGGCGAAGACCAGAAGACCCGCTTCCGGGCGGCGATGGCGACCGCGTTCGGCGAGGAGCTCGGGAAGCTCGAGAATGTTGAAGTCGTCACCAAACCGGGCCCGGACGTTCTTGCACTGCACGTGCGTGTCCAGGACATCGTGGCGCGTGCGCCGGGTCGCCGTGTCGGCGGCGCCGGTCGTGCCGGCTTTGCCCTCGAGACCGTCGGCGAGATGACGCTGGTGATGGAGTTGCGCGATTCGCAGTCGGACGAGGTGCTGGTTCGCGCGTTCGACCGCCAGGCCGTCGAAGGCGCGGCCATGGTCAGCGGAGACAGTATGGTCTCGACATGGGAAGGCGTCGAGCGGCTGGTCGGGCGGTGGGCGTCGCGGGCGCGCGAAGGTCTCGATCGGCTGCTGGGCGGCAACTACTGAACGTCAAAACAGGGGCCGGATCGCGGGCCCAGGCCCGCTCCTACAGTTTTTTTCGGCAATGCCGTAGGAGCGCTTCTTGAAGCGCGAATGGGTTGAAGCCGGATCGCGGATCGCGGATCGCGGGCCGAGGCCCGCTCCTACAGCGATCGATGCGCCTCGTCAGTCTGCCAGGACTTCCTTGAGCGGGTCGCCGACGGAGCCCGACGGCGGCCTGATGCCGAGGTACGCGGCAAGGGTCGCTGCGATGTCTACCGTGAGCACACGCCGGTCGACGACTGCCGGCTCCAGCCCGCTCCCCGCGAAAACGATGGGCACGTAGGTGTCGTAGTTCCACGGCGAACCGTGCGTCGACGCAACGGTGAGCCCGTCGAAGTCGTTGATGAACCAGTTTGGCTCGAACACGATGAAGACGTCGCCGGATCGCTTCGGGTGGAAGTTCCGTTTCACCGCGCGCATTAATTCGGTGTCGGGGACGTTGCCGCGGCGGAGCGCGGAACTGGACACCGCCAGCGATACGCCCGGAAATCTCATCAGTTCCTCGACGACCGCGGCTTCGAGTGCCTGCTGGTCGATCTCGCGGTCCTCTTTCACATCCGCGCTGAAATACAGGTACGGGTGGGAGTAGGTTTCGATCAACTCGCCCTTGATCCGGAACCGCTCCTTGATACGGGTGATCGCGGCTTCGCGATCCCAGCTCTCGGGATCGACATAGCCGGCGGGGATGCCCAGCGAGTTCAGGTAACCGGGGGTATCCGGTCCGCCGTGGTCGGCCGACAGAGCGACCAGCGTATTCTCGAGACCTACTTTTGCATCAACAAAAGAGAGCAGTTCTCCGATCGCGCGATCGAGCCTGAGGATGTTGTCTTCGGCTTCCAGGCTCGACGGCCCGAAGACGTGGCCGACGTAATCCGTCGACGAAAAGCTCACGCTCAGGTAGTCAGTGACCTCGTCTGCGCCGAGCTGCTCGTTGACGAGCGCTTCTTTCGCGAAGTCGAGCACCAGCCGGTCGCCGGCCGGGCTCAGCGTCAGCCAGGTCGTGAAGTAGGGGCTGGTACCGTCGCCGAATGAGTGCGGGAAGACGCGGCCGAAGCCCGCGACATCCGTCTCCCACTCACGGTCGTCGGAGTCGCCGAACAGGTAGCTGTCCTGCTCGTGCGCCAGTGTCCAGCTCGTGTTTGCGAAAGCCTGCGCGGGGTTGCCTGCGTTGAATTCGGTGACCCAGCCAGGGTACTCGTCGAGGTAGTAGCTGCTCGTGACGAACTCGCCGCTTGCTTTCGAGAACCAGTAGGCCGTGCCCGCATGCCCGGCCATCGAGATTGCGCCGCGGTCCTTGACGGAAACGCCAACCACTCTCGCCTCGCCGCCGGTGCTGCTCTTCAGTTCGTCCGAGAACGTCGACACGAGAATCGCGGCGGGTGAACGTCCCTCGCTGCGCGCGGCGCGCTGCGTCGGGTCGATCTCGGTTTCCTCGTCGACGTCGGCGCCTTTCGTCAGCAGTGGGTAACGCGCATCCTCCACGTTATAGGTCGTGAACCCGGCCTCGCGGTCGAACCACAGGTTGCCGACCATGCCGTGTACGGCCGGGTGCGCGCCGGTTGCAAGCGTCGTGTGGCCGACGATGGTCTCGGTATTGGCATGCGCGTGATGCGCGTTGCGGTAGACGACGCCGTTCTCCCAGAGGTAGCGGAAGCCACCGTCGCCGAGCCGGTCGTAGTAGCGCGTCGGCAGGTCGCCGCGCAGCTGGTCGACCGTGATTTGCAGGATGAGTTTCGGAGCGTCCTGCGCATTTGCGGTGCCAAGGACTGTCAGAAGCAGTGCAAGCAAGGGTCTCATATCTCGGTCTCTACGAGTTAAGCAGAGCCAAGATAACGAAGGCTCGAATTAAACGAGAAACCATGAATATCCCCTGCAGTTATAGTGTCTGAGCGTGTTCGAGCGGGCGAGTGTACCGCAGGGATATGCAACTTTCTGTAAGAAATTATGTACCTGCAATGTGCGCGTGGTGCTCGAACGCTTCGCGGGCCCAGTGTTCCCCCGCATGGATCAGCCGCCTGGCTTTGTAGACTTCGAGCGTCCGGCAAACATTGTTAGGGATTTCGATCAGTATGTCGGGCGGGTAGGCGGCGAGGCGGTAGCGAGCTATCGTCTGTTGCATCGCGTCGAACGCCTCGAGCATGACGCCGGTAACGCCGAGCTCTGCCTTCTCTTCCTTTTTCTTCTTCGATTCCAGACCGAGTTTCTCCTGTACCGAGCCGAGAAAGTCGTCAATGGACTTCCTGTACCGGTCGATGGAATTCTCTTTCGGCTCGGGCGGGTTCGGGCCGAAAGGTTCGTCGACGTCTCGTCCTGCGAGGCTGACGGCAATCGTGAATTGCGTGCCGTCGAGGTAAGTCGGCGCCCCGGGCAAGGGGTTGAGGAGTCCGCCGTCGACGAGCGTCTTGCCGTCGATCTCTTTCGGGGTCATGAGGCCCGGTATCGCCATTGACGCGCGAATGGCATCCGGAAGGTCACCCCGGGTAAGCCACACTTCCTTGTGGTCGTTCAGATTCGTGGCGACAGCGGCGAATGACAGCGGCAGGTCCTCGATGGTCTGATCGCCAACGAGCTTGCGCAGCGTGTCCGTGAGCATGTCGCCCTTCATGATGCCATTCTTCGAAAACAGCGAAATGTCCATGAAGCGCACGACATCCCATTCGCTGAGGCTGGACACCCACTCCTCGAACCTGTCGAGCTTCCCCGCGCAGTAGCAGCCACCGACCATCGCGCCGACGGAGCAGCCGATAACGGACTTGATTTCGTAACCGCGTCTTTCGATTTCGCGAATGGCGCCGATATGGGCCAGCCCGCGAGCGCCGCCACTGCCCAGAACCAGTCGTATGGATTTACTCATCGTTTTCCGGCATCCAGCCGCCGCCGAGGGATTTGTAGAGTTCGATTATCGCATTGATATAGAGCCGCAGTGTCTGCGATTCGGTCAGTTCGGCATTGAACAGCGAGCGTTCGGTGTCCAGCACCTCGAGGTAACTCGTTACGCCGCCGTCGTAGCGCGCACGGGACAGCATCGCGGCACTGCGCGCCGCCGCTACCTGCCGCCGCCGGGCCTCGTGTTCCGCCCGGTAGGTGCGCACAGCGACGAGCGCATCCTCGACTTCGCGGAAGGCTCGCTGCACGGTTTGCTCATAGGCGAGCAACGCCTGCTCGGTGCGCGCTTCTTCGATCTCGACGCGGCTCTTGTTGCGGCCTGCATTAAACACAGGTGCGAGGATGCCCACGCCTGCGCTCCAGAAATCGGAGCCGCTGTCCGTCAGCGTCGACAGGTCGTCGCTCTCGAAACCAAGTGCGCCCGTCAGTGACAGGGACGGCCAGCGTGCCGCCTGTGCGACGCCGATGCGCGCCGTCTGCGCGGCGAGTTCCGCTTCGGAGGCCAGCACGTCGGGGCGCCGCTGCAGGAGTTCCGACGGCAGGCCGGCGGGGATTCCAGGCGGCAATACCTGTTGCTCGAGCGCCAGTCCGCGCGGAATCGCGCCGGGGTTGCGGCCGAGCAGGATGGCGAGGGCGTTCTCTGTCTGGGCCACGGCCCGCTCGGCGGTAGCGATCGCGGCGTCGGCGACAGCAAGTTCGATCTCAGCCTGGTTGACGTCCAGCTTGGGCACCGTGCCTTTGTCGAAGCGGGCCTGGATGATGCCGAGGCTGTCGGTGCGGGTTGACTTCGTGCGACGCGCGATCTCGAGCTGGGCGTCGAGGTCGCGCAGCAGCATGTACGTGTTCGCGACGCTGGCGACGAGGCTGATGGTTATGCTGCGCTGTGCTTCCTCGGTGGCGAGCAACTGGGCCCGTGCCGCCTCAGTCGAGCGCCGCAGCCGCCCGAACAGGTCCAGCTCGAAGAACACGTCCGCGCTGAGGCGATAATTTTCGGCCTTTTCATTGGGAATACCGGGGATGTTGCCGGGAAATACGTTCTCGCTGCCCTCGGACTGGGCGCCGCTGGCCGCGATGTCGACGGTTGGGAACTGGTCGGCGCGGGTTACCCCCAGCACGGCGCGAAACTCCTCGACCCGCGCCGCCGCGATGCCGAGGTCCTGGTTTTCCTCGAGCGCAATGCGAATCAAGGCCTGCAGCTGCTCGTCCTCGAACAGCTCCCACCAGGGCACGTTCGCAAAAGTCTCACCTTGCTCGACCGGCTGGATGTAGTTTTCCGGTACCTCGAGTTCCGGCCGTTCGTAATCGGGGCCGGCCGCGCAGCCGCCGAGCACCAGCAGTATTGCGAGTGTCGAACAGCGCCGCCTTGCTGTCATGTTGCAACTTCCCCGGCGGCCGGCTTGCGTTTGCTGATGTACTTCTCGACGAACACGAACATGGCAGGCACGACGAGCACGCCGATCACGGTGGCGGCGAGCATGCCGCTGAATACGGTCATGCCCATGACCTTGCGCGCCTCGGCGCCGGCCCCGGATGCAATCAGGAGCGGCACGACGCCGAGAATGAAAGAGAACGCCGTCATGAGGATTGGCCGGAAACGAGATTTCGCGGCGTCCATTGCCGCCTGCGCGGCATCCTTGCCGTTTTTCATTTCCTGGCTCGCGAATTCGACGATCAGGATCGCGTTTTTCGCCGACATGCCGATGAGCATCACCAGGCCGATTTGCGCGAAGACGTTATTCACGTAGCTCTCGCTGAAGAGCCGCGCGATCCACAGGCCGCCGATAGCCCCGAAGACCGCGATCGGGGTGCCGAGCATGACGGAGAGCGGCAGCGACCAGCTCTCGTACTGCGCCGCGAGTATCAGGAATACGAACACCAGCGCCATGACGAATACGATGCTGCCGGTGCCCTCGGCCGCTTTCTCCTGGTAGGACATGTTTGCCCAGGCGTAGCTCATGTCGGACGGCAGCGTCTGTTCGGCGACCTCCTCTAGTGCGTCCAGCGCCTGCGCGGAGCTGTAGCCTGCAGCGGGCTGTCCCGTGAGTTCCGCCGCGCGGAACAGGTTGAAGCGGTTGGTGAACTCCGCGCCCTGGGTCCGCTCGGTCCTCACGAGGGTCGAGAGCGGCACCATCTCGCCCTCCTGGTTGCGTACGTGGAACATGCGGATCCCGTTCTCGCGCGCCCGGTACTCGGGCTCGGCCTGCACGTACACCTTGTACAGGCGGCCGAAGCGATTGAAGTCATTGACGTAGGCGCCACCGAGGAACGCCCCGATCGACGTATTGATGTCGGACAGTGCGACGCCCATTTTCAGCGCCTTGGGCTTGTCGATGTCCACGAATATCTGCGGCACGCTCGCGCGGTACAGCGTGCTGATGTTGGCGATCTCCGGGCGTGCCTGTGCCGCAGCGATGAAGTTTTGCGACTGCTCGGCAAGGTACGCGGGACTGCTGCCACGGAGGTCCTGCAGCATCATCGTGAACCCCGATCCGGTTCCCAGGCCGGGGATCGCCGGCGGACCGAATGCGAAGACCATGGCCTCGGTGATTCGGGTGGCGAAATTGTAGTTCAGGCGCCGGATCAGGATCTTGGCGTGGTCCCTGAGGTCCGGCCGCTTGTCCCAGTCCCGGAGCTGCAGGAATATGAACCCGGCATTGGACTGCGTCGTACCCGTCAGCAGGCTGAAGCCGCTGATGGCGGTATAGCTTTCGACGGCGTCGAACTCGGCCAGTATTTCCTCCACCTGCGCCATTACATCCTCCGTGCGCTGCAGCGAGGCGGCATCCGGCAGCTGCAGCGCCGCCATCATGTAGCCCTGGTCCTCCTCAGGCACGAAGCCGGCGGGCACGGCGCGGAACAACAGCACGAGCGCCACGACAAGGACGGCAAGCAACGCGCCCGCACGCAGCAGTCTGCGGGTAAAGAAGCCGGTGAAGATCATGAACTTCGCGGTGGCGGCCTCGAAGCTGCGATTGAAGCCGTCGAAGAAGCGGTGGAATGCGCCCTTGCTCTCGCCGGGCGGCTTCAGCAGGGCAGCGGCCAGTGCCGGACTCAATGTCAATGCATTGATCGACGAGATTGCAACGGAAATGGCAATCGTGATCGCGAACTGCTGGTACAGACTGCCGGTGATGCCACCCATGGTCGCAACCGGCACGAACACGGCGATCAGGGACAGCGACGTCGCGATAATGGGCGCCGAAACCTCGCGCATCGCCTCCACGGTCGCTTCCTTCGCGGACATGCCCTTTTCCATCTTCTGCGTCACGGCCTCGACGACGACGATCGCGTCGTCCACGACGATGCCGATGGCAAGAACGAGCCCCAGCAGCGACAGCGTATTGATGGAAAAGCCGAGCAAGGGAAATACGGCGAAGGTGCCGATCAGCGACACCGGCACCGCCAACGTTGGAATCAGCGTCGCGCGCACGTTCTGCAGGAAGATGAAGACGACGAAGATCACCAGCGCGACCGCCTGGAACAGGGTGACGACGATCTCGCGGATGCCCGCTTTGATGGGGCGCGTGGTATCGAGCGAGATCCGGTACTCGACGTCGGCGGGGAAGCGCTGCTCGAGTTCCTCCAGCGCGTCGAAGACCTGCCCGGCGACCTCGAGGCCGTTCGCGTCGGGCAGCTGGTAGACCATCAACGCCGCCGCCGGCGCCGAGTTGAGCTTCGCGGAGACGACGTAGTTCTGCGTGCCCAGCTCGATGCGTGCGACGTCTTTCAGGAAAACCTGCGAGCCGTCGGGATTCGAGCGCACGACCACCTCGCCGAACTCTTCGGCCGTCACCAGTCGCCCGGGGGTCTGCACAGTGTAGGTGAACTCGGTACCCGGCGGCGCCGGCGGGCCGCCGATCTGGCCGGCGGGGATCAGCACGTTTTGCTGGCGGATGGCGTTGGTGATGTCCGGCACGGTGAGGCCGAGCTTCGCCAGCTGGTCCGGCTTGATCCATACGCGCATCGCGTATTCGAAGGCCGAGCCGCCGGCGACCTGCACCTGTCCGACGCCACGGATACGGGCGAGCTCGTCGAGGACGTTGATCGTTGCGTAATTTGTCAGGAACTGGTCGTCGTAGGTGCCGTTCGGCGAGATCAGCGAGATGAGCAGTAACGGGAACGACAGCTGTTTCTTTACCGTGACGCCCAGCCGCTTGACCTCCTCGGGCAGCAGCGCCTGCGCCTCCGACACCCGGTTCTGCGTCAGCACGTTTGCCATGTCGAGATCGGTCCCGACCTCGAAGGACACCTGCAGCTGCATGGAGCCGCTGCTGGCGTTCGTCGACTTCATGTAGATCATGTTCTCGACGCCGTTGACCTTTTGCTCGATCGGCGTGGCCACGGACTCCTCGACGGCAACGGCATTCGCGCCCGTGTAGTTCGCGGTAACGGAGACCTGCGGCGGCGTGATCTCGGGGTACTGGGCGATGGGCAGCGCCGACATCGCGACGAAACCCACGATCACCGTGATGATCGCGATGACCATGGCCACGATAGGCCGGCGGACGAAAAACTCAGCCACTGATCAACGCTCTCCGGAGACTGCCGTCGGCGCCTCTTTCGCGACGACCGGCATGCCCGGGCGCATGCGCTGAAGTCCTTCGAGCGCGACGCGGTCGCCGGGCTCGAGCCCGGACTCGACGATCCACTGGTCGTCGACGCGTGGGCCCATCTGTACCTGGCGCAGGTCGACCGTGCCGTCATCGCTGACGACAGCCAGCTGGAATATGCCCTGCGTCTCCATTACCGCGCGCTGGGGTACGGAGAGCGCGCCTTCGCGTGCTTCGAGAGTGCCCCGCACGCGTGCAAACTGGCCCGGCAACACGATGCGTTCGGGATTGGGGAAATCCGCTTCCAGGGTCAGCGTTCCTGTCGTGGAATCGATGGCAGCGTCGAAACTGACGATGTGGCCCGGGTGGTCGTGGACGGAGCCGTCCGAGAGAATAAGCTGCAGCCCTTTCGTCTGTGGCCGGTCGTCCTCCGCAGCACGTATACGGCTGGCGAACTCTCGCCTGAAACGCAGGTACTCGCGCTCGTTGATGGAAAAGCGCACCCGGATCGGGTCGGTCTGCGACACGACATTGAGGACCACCGGGTTGGGTGACCGCCCGACGTATTCGCCGACCTTGGCCTGCGTGATGCCGATCAGACCGTCGACCGGCGCCATGATCCGCGTATAGCCGAGCTGGATCTCCGTCTGCTCGACCTGCGCTTTAGCGGCCTGCAGTGAGCCTTGAGCCGCCTCGAACTGGGCGACGGCGGCATCGAGGTCCTGCTTGCTGACGGCATCCATCTCCGCCAGGGGCCGTATGCGTTCCAGGTCGCTCGCCGCCTTGGCGAGCCGGGTCTGCGCTTCGGCGAGCCGGCCCCCGGCCTCGACAACCTTGGCCTGGTATGGCGTCGGGTCGATGACGTACAGCAGTTGTCCCTTCGTAACGTCGCGGCCCTCGAGAAAATGGATCTCTTCAAGTACGCCGTCGACCCGCGCCCGGATGGGAATATCCACCGAGCCCAGGGTTTGCCCGATCATGTCGAGGTGGATCGGGATATCGCGCGGCCGTACCTCGACAACGGCAACCTCCATCGGCGGCATGGCAGGCGGTTCCGGCTTGCTGCAGGCGGCGGCCAGGGCCGCCATGGCGATAAGCGTTGCGCTTCGCGCGCTGATTGCGCGCTCGGGACAGATTCGGGCCATGTAACCAATCCTGCAAGGTGCTGCCGGGACAGCAGGGGACGAATATTATTCGACTTGTCCGGTACCGCGGTCATCGGGTGGCCCCGACCCGACGATCATGCATCCGGCAGGGACCGACTTCAACCGCCGGCGGGTTCGGGGCGTATCTGCGCAACGGCCATTCTGATATAAGGTGTGTCCATCATGAAAACCATTTATCCGACATTTCGAAGCGTTGCCGTCCTTGTCGTGACCATCCTGTTCCTGACCGCCTGTACGAAAACGGTCGTGACCGGATCGTTCAACCGCGTTCCCAATACGGCCGTCGAGTATGCCTATATCAACGAGCAGGCCGATTTCAGCCAGTACACGAAGCTCATGAACGGCGGGCTCGCGATTTATTACCCGGAAGACGAAGAGCGGCCCGACCCCGCGGAAATCAACCGTATTCGAGACTACTTCCGCGACGCCTTCACGAGCGCGATCGGCGATGCCTACGAGATCGTCGATGAGCCCGGGCCCGGGGTATTGAAGGTGCAAGGCCAGGTCATCGACATGAAGATGACCAGCGGCGGCACGGTGATGGACGTCAGCGGCCGGCTCCGGGACATCGTCGCGCACGGCGAGCTCACGTTCCTGATGGAAATGAGTGACTCCGTCACCGGGCAGGTGCTGGCGCGAGCCGGCGACAAGTCCAGCGACCTATCGGCGGAGAAGGACGACGCGACCTGGGATGACGTGCGGCGTGCGGCAGAATACTGGGCCGGCCTGTTCCGTAACTGGCTGGACAATTACCTGGGTGAACCCGGATGAGCAGAGGAGCCGCCTTGATTTTCAAGAGAATTCCCGCACTCGCGGCGGCGATAGTAACGGCGGCGGCAATGGCCTCGGCATGTACCGGCCCTACGGCGCAAACTCATGTCGATCGGGTTGCCAGAGCGAAAGAACTGCCCAACGCTCCCTACGAAAGAGTGCTTATCGTGGCTACCGCGGCGCGCGCGAGCTCGGCCAGGGAATTCGAGGAAGTGCTGGCGAAGGAACTCAGCAATGACCGGACTTACGCTTTCGGCTATCACCGTGCGGCGTCGAGAGCCGACGTCAAGGAAGAGGTCGTTCGCTCTATTGCGGAGCAGCAGAACGCGGACGCGATACTCGTAGTTACGGCGCGGCTCGTCAACGCGGAGCGGGATGCAAGCACGGAGCGTACCGACGTGCAGGCCGAAGTGAAAGGTGGCGGCCTGGTCGATTTCTTCCGTTACGACTACAAGGAGTACAAGTCGCCGCCGTCGGCCGATTACCGGGTCAACGTGCAGGTGCAAACAGACATGTTCGACGTTGCGAGCGAAGACAGGATCTATACCGTCGAGTCGCGAACCGACTTTGCGGAGACGACGTCCGAAATCATCCTCGGGGAGGCGGAGGAGCTCGCGAAGCGGTTACGCAAGGACAAGCTCGTCCGGTAAGCAATCCGCCATGCATTGAAACCGCCGTGTCGCAAGAACAAAACAAGCCTTCGATCGAAGCGTTGATCGCGGCACATGAGCCCGGGCACGCCCTCCACCAGCGCTTCTACACCGACCCTGAAATCTACGAGCTCGAACTCGAGAATATAATCTCGCGTAACTGGATTCTCGCGGGGCATGTCTCCGAGATAGCAGAGCCCGGAGACTTCAAGGTGCTGGAGGTCGCGCGTGAGTCGGCGATCATCGTTCGCGGCGAGGACGGATCGATCAGGGCCTTCGCCAACGTCTGCCGCCATCGCGGCTCCCTGGTGTGCCTGGAAAAAGGCGGTAACACACGCAAATTCGTCTGCCCGTATCACGGCTGGACATACGATACTGAAGGTGCGTTGATCGCTGCGCGCAGCATGCCCGACGGTTTCGACAGGTCCGGGTATTCACTGCGGCCGGTTTCCTACGGCGAAGTTCACGGGCTGATGTTCATCTGTTTCTGCGACGATCCCCCGTCTCTCGAAGGCGCCATTCGCGATCTGCAGGAACCGATGGCCCTGTTCGATTTCCCGAACCTGAAAGTCGCGGCGAACAAGTCCTACGACATTCCCGCCAACTGGAAGCTGTCGGTCGAGAATTACCAGGAGTGCTACCACTGCGCGACGGCGCATCCCGAGTACGCAAGGATGCATACCCTGATGCTCGACCCGGCGAAGCGGCCGCGTGTGCAGCAGCAGATGTTGGCGAAAATGGAAGCCTGCGGCCTGAAAGAGATCTTCATCGACCACCTGGATACGAAGGCCCGCCCGGGCGAGATCGGCTATGGTTACAGCCGCACGGCGCTGTTCGACGGTTACCTGACGGGCAGCCGCGACGGCAAGCCGGTGGCGCCATTGCTCGGCATGCTGACGGATTACGATGGTGGCGCGTCCGATTTTTCGTTCGGTGCGTTCTCCTTCCTGCTGGCTTACAGCGATCACGTGGTTTGCTATGTGTTCACTCCGGTAGACCACTTGAATTCGCGGTGCGAGATTTACTGGCTCGTACGAAACGATGCCGAGGCAGGCAGCGACTATGATATCGACGAGCTCACCTGGCTCTGGGATGTGACTACGCAGGCGGACAAGACGATCATCGTCAACAACTGGAAAGGCGTGTGTTCGAGGTATTACACGCCGGGACCGTTTTCCGAGATGGAGCGCGCTGAAAACATCTACGTGGAGTGGATCCTGCAGGAGCTGGCAAAACCGCAGGCCGGAACGGGATGACTCGCATGAAGACCTATGACGCAATCGTCGTCGGCGCTGGTCACAACGGGCTGACCACGGCAGCCTTCCTGGCCAAGGCCGGCCTGGATGTCGTCTGCGTCGAGAAAAACGACTACATCGGCGGGGCGGCCGTCAGCCGCAACCTGCACGAAGACTGGATCTACTCGAATTGCTCGTATGTTTGCAGCCTGTTGCGCCCGGAAATATACCGCGCGCTGGATCTGCACCGGCACGGTCTGCAGGTCACGCCCTTCGGCGGCTCGCTCACGTTCATGGAGAACGGCGATTACTACGGTTCTTACCATGACCCCGAGGTCGCGTACCGCGAGCGGGCGAGGTTTTCGCGGCGGGATGCCGACGCGTACGAGCGCTACCGTTCGGACACGATGCGCCAGTGCCGCATCATCCGCGATTTTCTCCTGTCGACGCCGCCGGACCCGACGTCGTTCAGACCAAAGGACCTGCTCGGGCTCATGCAGGTCGGCAGGAAATTCCTGGAAGTCGGTGAGGACCGGATTTACGAATCCATCCGCTTCTGGACAATGAGCGTCGCCGAGTATCTCGACGAGTATTTCGAGACCGACGTGATCAAGGCGGCCATGTCCGGCAGCGGCATCATTGGCACGGCGCTTGGTATTCAATCTCCGGGCACGGCCTATGTCCTGCTGCACCACTACATGGGCGACGTGGACGGCAACGTCGGCAGCTGGGGATTCGCGCGCGGCGGTATGGGTGCGGTCTCGAACGCCATCGCCGGCGCGTTCCAGTCCTACGGCGGCGAACTGCGTACCGAGGCGGGCGTCGACAGGATCATCGTCAGGAACGGCAAGGCACGCGGCGTCGGGCTCGAGAACGGCGACGAATTGTCAGCAAACATCGTGGTGTCGGCGATGGACGTCAAGCGCACGTTCCTCACGTGCATGGACAGGAGCGACCTCGACGAGGACTTCCACACCCGCGTCGAGAACTTCAAGATCCGCGGCTCGTCGGGGAAACTCAATATCGCGCTCGACGGCCTGCCGACCTTCCCGGCGCTGCCCGAGGGCAGCAGCCTGCAGATCAGCGACATGCATTTCATCGATTCGATGGAGCGCATGGAGCGCGCGTACGACGACTGGAAAGCGGGCACCTGGTCCAGGGATCCGTATATCGACATGGTGATGCCCACGACCGTCGATCCGACCATGGCGCCGCCGGGCAAGCACTTCATGAGCTGCTTCATCCAGTACTGTCCTTACGAGCTTGAAGGGCGTGAGTGGACCGATCCCGAGCGCGAGGCGTTCGCGCAGACGGTCATCGACCAGATCGCGAATTACAGCCCGGACTTCAAGGACCTGATCGTCCACTACGAAGTTCGTACGCCCGCCGATATCGAGGAGCAGATCGGCATCACCGAGGGCAATATATTCCACGGCGAATTGACGATGGACCAGCTGCTGTTCAACCGACCCGTGCCGGGATATGCACAGTACCGCTCACCGGTCGATGGCCTGTACCTATGCGGTTCGAGCACGCACCCCGGCGGCGGCGTCATGGCCGCGCCGGGCGCGAACGCGGCGCGCGAAATCCTTGCCGACCTGAAGCGGCCCAACACGGTGCCGGAGAACTTCGGCGATGACTGACCGCTACGACGCCATTGTTGTCGGAGCCGGCCACAACGGGCTGGTCTGCTCGGCGCTGCTTGCCAAAGCCGGCAGGAAAGTGCTCGTGCTGGAAGCAAACGAACGGGTTGGCGGAGCGGCGACCACGCGCGAATTCGCAGACGGTTACTCGGTATCGGCCTGCGCGCACCTGCTGTACCAGTTGCAGCCGAAAGTCCGCAAGGAACTCGGGTTGTCACCGAAGCTGGCAGGCGACGCGATGCAGACCATCTCGCTGTCGCAGGATGGTCAGCACGTACGCTATTCGGGCGGCGACGTTACCGGTGTGGCTGATTCGGATGTGACGTCGTATCGACTGTTCCACCGGCAGATGACGCGCTTCGCCGATCTGTTGAATACCTTCCTGAACACGACGCCGCCGCGGCTCGGAACGGGCGAGCTCAGAGATCTCGCAACGCTGGCGCGCCTGGGATTCGACCTGCGCAGGCTCGGCCGGGACGACATGCGAACGTTCCTGCGGCTGATCGGCATCAATATTCATGACGAAGTCACCGAACGTTTCGACAGCCCGCTGCTCCGCGGCGCGCTGAGTTTCGATGCTGTGCTCGGGACCCACCTGGGACCGCGTTCGCCCAATACGATCATGACGTACCTGTACCGTCTCGCGGCAGGCCATGGCCGGCTGTCCGTGCCGCAGGGAGGGATGGGCTCGCTGGCGGAGGAACTGGCGCAGGCGGCGCGCACGGCCGGTGTGACCGTTCGCACGAACATGCCGGTCGTGCGCATTGTCGTGGAGAACGGGCGGGTTGCAGGGGTGGAGGCGGCCAGCGGAGAGCGTTTCGAGAGCTTTACGGTCGTCTCGAACGCGGACCCGAAACGCACGATCATGAAACTCGTGGGCACGCGTCACGTGGAGACGGGCTTTACGCGCAGGATCAACAATATCCGCATGCGCGGCAATACCGCGAAGCTGCACCTCGCGCTCGATGGCCTGCCGGGGATCAACGGGCTCGCGAAGAACGAGTATGGTGACCGGATCGTTATCGCGCCCGACGAGCATTACGTCGAGCGGGCATTCAACCCGGCGAAATACGGAGAGTGCTCTGTGGAGCCGGTCATCGAAATGACACTGCCGAGTTTCCGCGACCGGGCGCTCGCGCCGACCGGCAAGCATGTCATGTCCTGCGTGGTGCAGTACGCGCCCTATGCATTGAAAGAGGGCTGGAGCGATGCTGCGCGGCAGGCGTTTACGAAGACCTGTATCGAGACGATCGGGCGGTACGCGCCGGACCTGGAATCACGCATTACCGCGACCGAGTTGCTGACGCCGGCCGACATCGAACGCGAATTCCACATCACCGGGGGCCACTGGCACCACGGCGAACTGGCGCTGGACCAGTTCATGTTCGTTCGCCCGGTGTGCGGCGCCGCTCAATACAGGATGCCGCTCGACGGACTGTATCTCTGCGGAGCGGGTGCGCATCCGGGCGGTGGCGTCAGCGGTGCCGCGGGCCGCAATGCGGCGCGATCCATACTCAGGGAGCAGTCACCATGACCGTCAGCGAAGTTCCCCAGGGCCGGCTGCGCACACCGTTTTATTCGCGGCTGGCCGCGCTCGATACGCTCAACGCCTGGCACAACTGGAAGGGTTACACGGCACCCGATGCCCTTTACTGCGCTGATACCGAGTACTTCGCGATCCGGAATTCGACCGCCGTGTTCGACCTGACGCCGATGACCAAGTACCGCATCAACGGGCCGGACGCGCTCGTCTACGTCGATCGTCTTGTCACGCGCGACATGAGCAAGATCAGGCCGGGCCGGGTCGCCTACGCGGTCTGGTGCAATGACCAGGGGCAGGTGATCGACGACGGCACGATTTTCCATCTCGAGGAGGGCGAGTATCGGCTGTGCTCGCAAGAGCGCCATTGCGCGTGGCTGATGGACTCCGCGATCGGCCTCGATGTGACCATCACGGACGAAACCGCGGACGTGGCGGCGCTGGCCGTGCAGGGGCCGACGTCGTATGCGGTCCTGAGCCGCATGGGCATCGATGGCCTCGACGCGCTCAAGCCCTTCGGGCTGATGCACGTCGACTTCGAGGGTTTCGAACTCATGGTGTCGCGCACTGGCTTCACGGGCGACCTCGGCTACGAGCTGTGGATAGAGCCGGAGAATGCCGAGACCCTGTGGGACAGGCTGTTCGCCGCTGGCGAGATGTCGGGAATTCGCGCAATCGGCACCGATGCGCTCGAGCTGGCGCGTATCGAGGCCGGCTTCATCATGGCCACCATCGATTTCCTGCCGGCGCACGCGACGGTGCGCACGGGCCGGACGCGTTCGCCGCTCGAACTGGGACTCGACTGGTTGGTTGATTTCAAGAAGCCCAATTTCAACGGGCGTCGCGCGCTGGCCGAGGAGAAGCGCAACGGTTCGACCTGGCGGTTCGTGAAACTCGACATCGAAGGCAACAAGCCGGCGCACCACGCCTATATCTTCGCCGATGCGAAGGCGCGCAAGAACATCGGCTTCGTCACATCAGCGGCCTGGTCGCCCGTGTGCAAGCAGAACATTGCGCTCGGGACGGTGCGGGTGCCGCACGGGGCTACGGGATCGCACCTCTGGGTGGAGGTCTTCTACCAGCGCGAGATGCACTGGTCGCGGATGCTGGCCCGGGCGGAGGTCGTCGACAAGCCGTTCTGGTTCCCGAAGCGCCGCAGCCTCACGCCGCCTGAACTCGTCTAGGCCGGAATTACTGTCACTAGGTATTCACCGCAGCCAGACTTCACATAGTCCTGACTTGCTGCAGCGCCGCAAGTCCTAAAATACCTGCGTGGACCCTTCAGGGTCCGCAAAAACATTGCAATGTTTAACAGTCCCTACCGGGACCAAAGGAAATCATCATGAAATCCAGCAAATATCTGCTTGTGGCGGGTGCGCTGCTGGCATTGGTTGCATCGCCCGCGTTGGCGTACGAAGCGGGTACCTGGGTGCTTCGTGCAGGTGTCGGCGTCGTAGCGCCGGATTCGGACAACCTGGTAATTGACGACGGCACGGAAACGACGAGGATCACCGTTGACGACGGCACCAGCCTGACGCTGATGGGAACGTACATGTTCAGCCGGCACTGGGGCTTCGACATCCTGGCGTCCTGGCCGTTCAATCACGATATCAACGTCTCGATCGTCGACAATATCGACCCGGGCTTTAACCCGATAAGTGGCAAGATCGCAGAAACGGATCACCTGCCGCCGACGTTCTCAGTGCAGTACCACTTCCTGCCCGACAGCAATTTTCAACCGTATGCGGGTGCGGGCGTGAACTACACGACGTTCTTCAGCACCGATATCGAACCGATACTGACCGATCTCACGGGAATCACGGACATCGATCTCGACGATTCCTTCGGTCTGGCACTGCAGCTGGGCGCCGACTGGACGTTCGGCAACCGCTGGTTGGTGAACTTCGATCTGCGCTATATCGACATAGAATCGGATCTGACGGCCTCCGACGGCGTTGACAGCGCCGAAGTCGGCACCGTCGCGATCGATCCGTGGGTCTACTCGATCAACCTCGGCTATACCTTCTAACCCGACCTGTAGGAGCGGTTCTCGAGCCGCGACCGATTCGCGGGCCGAGGCCCGCTCCTACATCAATTAGATTCGCGGGCCGAGGCCCGCTCCTACATCAATTAGTACCGTAGGAGCGCGCCATGGCGCGCGAATCAGCCACTGCGCGGTTTATTCCCAGCCGTACCGGAAGCGTACGCCGGCCGTGCGCGGCATCCTGTGCCCGAAGAAGTGCGAGGGCAGGATACCGCCGTTGTTGTTCTGGCCGTCGTAGGTGAACTCGTCGGTGAGGTTCTCGACGTACACACCCGCCTGCCAGTTGCCGTCCGAAATGTAGTCGATGCGCAACGAGGCAATCAGGTTGGAATCGATCCTGGTTTCCGGGAATGCGCCCCAGCCGCCGCCGCGTTCGCCCTCCCAGAAGGCCTCCAGGCTGCCGCGGATCTCGCCGCCGCCCAGCGGGAAGCGTCCGGTTAACACAGCGGCGCCCGCCCATTCGGGCGCCCAGAACAGCGGGCGGCCCTCGCAGGCATCCACCGTGTCGCCGTCGCAGACCTGCTGCACGCCGGTCGCCTCGGTGTCGAGCCAGCTTGCCGCGAGATAAAGGTCCCAGTTTTCGCTGAAAGCGGCCGTCAGCGAACCTTCGAGACCGGTGCCGTCGACCTGGCCGACGTTCTCGACCGTGTTGGCGCCCGAGTCCGTGTCGAAGAAGCTGATCTGCAGGTCCTGGTAGTCGTAGAAGAAGCCGGTGAGGCGAACATCCGCGCGGCCATCTGCGAAGCTGCCGTTGTAGCCGAATTCGTAGGAATCGACGCTCTCGGGTTCGAATTGCCTGGCCCGGTAGCCGTCGGCTTCGCTCAGATCGGTTTCGCCGCCGGTGACCCGGTCGCCGTTCGCGTCGACGAGCGCGAAGCTGCCGAAGCCGCCGGACTTGAAGCCCTCCGTATAGCTCGCATAGACGAGGTGGTCGTCGTTCAGGCTGTAGCGCGCCACCAAGCGCATTTGCGTATCCGACCAGCTGTTCGATGAATTAATTGCGCCATCGGTGCTGAACAGATAGCCCCAGTAGGGCCCGAGATTGCTCTCCGGGTTCGGCACGTTGATGCTGAAGTCTTTCTTGTCGTCCGTGTAGCGCACACCGAAGCTCACGTCGAAGTTGTCGGTGAAGGCGTAGGTCAGGTCGAGATACGCCGCCCAGCCGGTGTACTCGCCGATGACACGGCCGGGCTCGGTGAGCAGCCCGTCGGGGCTCGGCTCCCACGGGTATAACGGATAGCCGTAATAGGAATTGTAGTAGTCGTAGTAGGACGCGCAGTCCGTGATGCCGGCATCCGGGAAGTAGTAGTTGCCGTAGTAGTTGCAGAAATTGTCCTCGGCGCCGGAGTTAGTGAACAGCGTATCGATTTCTTCCCTGTAGAAGGACGCACCGGCGTACCAGGAGAGCGGACCGTCATTGTTGGAGACGAGGCGGAACTCCTGCTGGAAGTAGTCGCCGGTCTGGTCCTGCCGGTAATTGTTGATGTTCAGCGGCGTGCCGTCGTAATCCTCGGTATAGAAGAAGTCGTGATCCTTGTAACCCGTGATGGACGTGAACGTGAAGGCGTCCATCTCGTAGTCGATCCGTGCGCCGAGCGTCAGGATGTCCGAATCGTCGTTATCGCCGAACGACTGGTCGGAATCGGCGTCCCGCTCGCCGCCGGCGGGGACAATCCCGTCGCCGAATACGCCGAGCAGCGTGTCCCAGTAATCGCCCTGCGTGACCGCGCGGTACACGGAGCCGGACTGCTCGCGGGTCTCGTACTCGACCCAGGTGTTGATCGCCAGTCGGTTCTTCTCGAAGGCCGTCGACCAGCGCACGCCCTGCTTGTCGTGCTCGATGAGGTCCGAGTCCGTGGCGAAGTTGTAGACGAAGCCGTCTTCCTGCGAATGGTAGCCCGCCAGGCGCATTGCGAAGGAGTCGGTCACCGGGATGTTGAACGCACCTTCGACCGTCAGGCGGCCGCGCTCGCCGGCGTCGACGTCGACATAGCCCGAATAGCCGCCATCGATGTCCGCCTTGCGCGTGTGCACGCTGATGGCGCCGCCGATGGAGTTACGGCCGAACAGGAAGCCCTGCGGACCGCGGAGCACCTCGGAGCGGTCGACGTCGTACATGCTCGTAACGGCCGACCCGTTGCGCCCTTCGTACAGTTCATTCTTGAAAATGGCCGCCGACGGGTCGCCGCCCACGCCGAAGTCCTGTGTCCGGACCCCGCGGATACTCACCGCGTCGATGAAACTGTCCTGGCTGTTGCCGGTGATACCCGGGGTGAAGGAAATCAGGTCCTTGACGTCGTCGAGGTTCACCGACTCGGTGAAATCGCCCGTCAATGCCGTGATCGCGAGCGGCACTTCCTGCAGCGATTCCTCGCGCTTCGTCGCGGTGACGATAATTTCCTCGAGCTGCTGCGACTGGGCGGGCAGGCTGGTTGCAAGCAGCGCGGCCGACACCGCCGTGGCGACGGCCGTACGCTGTGCAAAAACGCCGGATTGCTTTCTTGATCTGCGCTTCATGATTCCCCCTGGGTGCATTCGGTTGAGCGGCGCCGAATGCCGGTTGCTTATGCCACGAATTTAGCAAATATTGGCGGTATACCCTAACGTTAATTCAGCCGGTTCAGGCGCGGATCTCGAGGCCGTTCTGTTCGAGAATCGTTCGCATCGGCTGCAATTGCTGCTCGTATTTCCGCCAGCGTCCTATCGAGCGCGTGTGTGCCGGTTCGCGCACCTGCACCGCGCTCGCCGTCGATACGGCTTGCTTCTGTTCGTGGAAGCGCAGGCATGCGTCTTCCCACGGCAGTCCGAGGAACTCGATGAGACGCCGCGCGTTGGGTTCGAGGTCGGAAACCGTTTCTTCGTAAGCGATGTCGACGAAGCGCCCGGGGAATCGCTCGCGCCACGCGTCCATCAGCCGGCGGTAGCGGACGTGATGGCGGGCCATCTCCTCCAGGTCGTAGGAATGCAGGTAGGCGTCTGCGAACAGCTGCTTGTAGCTCGCAAAGCACGCATCCATCGGGTCGCGCGTGAGGTGCACGATCCTCGCGTTCGGCAGCGCCTTCAGAATCATCGGGATATAGAAGTAGTTCTGCGGCAGCTTGTCCACGAAGCGAGGCGTGTCACCCTGGACCCGCCTGGTAGACTCCATGTAAACGGTGCCGACCTTCGCGCAGTTCAGCCCGAGCGCCGACTCGAACAGCTGCTTCGAAAACCGTCGCGGGTCCGTATGCTCGGCAAGGCGGCGAACGGCCAGCCCGAACTGCTGCAATTCGCCGGCCGAATGCACCTGCGAGTGGCTGCTGATGATGCGCTCGATGAGCGTGGTACCGGTGCGCGGTTGGCCGAGCACGAATATCGGCGCATCGGCATCGTGGCCTGTCGATCCGTCATCGACCCAGGCGGCCGTGAATCGTTCTTCCAGGAACTCGAACATCTCGATTTCGGCCGCCTCATCGTACTCCACGGTCTTGCGACGGACGTTCGCACCACGATGGAACGCGTCAAACGCCTCGTCCCACTGTTGCAGGTCCTCGAGTTCCTTGCCGATCGCGTAGTGATAGAACGCCTCGAGCCGCGGGTGCTGCCGATGCGACGCAAGCAGTGTGCGCATCTGCTCGACGTGTTCGCGATCACCGGCCTTGCGCGCGCTGGCGAGGACCCAGTGTGCCTGGGGATTGTTTTCGTCGATGCCGATAATGTCGCGAAGTACCGTCTCGGCATCGCCGGTTTGCCCGTGATAAACGAGGTTGTTGGCGTAATTGAGGAGGTAGGGTGGATGATCCGGCTTGTTCCTGATGGCCTTTTCGTACCAGGTCCTGGCGCTACCGTGTTCTCCCATGCGCGTGTAGATCGTGCCGACCAGGTCACAGACCATCGGATCGTCCGGATCGGCTTCGGCGACCTTTGCCAGCGCGGCATCCGCCCGGTTCAGCTGGCCGTCACCGATGAACAGCCTGGCAAGCTGTGCCCAGGCGGCAGGATGGTCGGGCTGCAACCTGGTCACGGACCCGAACGCGCTGAGCGCGGTGCGCCGGTCACGCATCTCGAGCGCGACGAGGCCCACCAGGAAATGGCCCTCCACGAGGTCCGGCTGAATCCCGAGAATTTGCCGGCAGTAGTCGCTCGCCTGCTGGACCTGTTTCCGGTTCAGCGCCTCGAAGCCCTGGCGTAGAAGGGTCTGCAGCTGCGCGCTCTTCGCGGCGTTCGGTTTCATGACCATAGACGGGTCATGATAGCGTCGTTCAGCCCAGCACGATATCGAAGCGGTGCAGCGGCAGCCCTGTCTCCGGATCTTCGACGGCCGACGTGATCAACAGGTGGCGCAGTTCTTTCGGCGTGCCGCGCATGACGATGTCGTCCTCGATCAGGGGATCGCCTTCGAAGTACATCTGCGTCGTGACCTTGCCCGCGTCTTCGTGAGCGGCTTTGAAGTGAATGTGTCGCGGGCGCATGCCGGAATCGCCCATTGCGGAAAGGGGGTAGGGTGCGGGCCGTATGGTGCGAAAACCGTAGTAGCCATCCGCATCGGTATAGGCGATGCCGATTCCCTGGAAATTGGGGTCGAGCGGCGCCGGATTCCTGTCATCGGGATGTGCATAGCGGCCCCAGTGATTCGTCTGCCAGATGTCGACCCGGGCATTGGCCAGCGGCTTGCCCGCGAGGTCGGTGACGCGGCCGCGCACCAGTATCGTGTCCCCGGCGGCCCGCTCGGTGTGACCTTCGAGGAGCGTCAGGTCGACGTCGGTTTCCGCGTGCGGTGCCGGCGGGTAAAAAGGGCCTTCGGTCTGCGCCGGCGTTCTTGCCAATGCGCTCGCCACGACGGGCCCGAACAGGGCAGCACCGCCTGCAAGCGAACCCAGCTGTTTCGTTATCGCGCGGCGCGAGTATTTCCTGTCCACCGTCATATGTTCCTCTTGCTCATTTGTTCTGCAATGTAATCGGCCTGTCGTATCGCCAGCGCGACGATAGTCAGGGTCGGGTTGGCTGCACCGCTGGTCGGAATGACGCTGCCGTCACTCACGAACAGGTTGTCGATGTCGTGTGTCTGTCCCCAGCCGTTGGTCACGCCGTCTTCCCGATTGGCGCTCATGCGCGCGACACCCATATTGTGACAGCCGACGGGTGGTCCCTCACCGCCCCAGAACTCGACTGCCCCCAGCGATTCGTAGATTGCCCGCGCCCGGGTGACGCCATGCTCGCGCATCGCTACGGTATTTGCATGATCCGTGTAGTCGAGTACAGGCACAGGCAGGCCGTTGTGGTCTTTCCTGTCAGTGTGCAACCGGATTCTGTTGCCGGCCTGCGGGGGGTCTTCGCCGACCAGGAACAGGCCCGCCAGGTGCGTGTAGCTATCGTTGTACTGCGACGTAGCCGGACCCCAGCCACCGACGAATGCGGCGACGTTCAGCGGGTCGAGCGACAGCGTTTCGAAAAGATAGCCGCCGGCGAAACCCCGTTCTGGATTATGGTCCTGTTCGTCGTATACCAGCCCCGACTGCCTCGCGCCCCTGTGGAAATTCACCGGTTTCGGCATGATGGCCAGTGCGAAGCCGAACATGTGCCGCATATAGTTGCGGCCGACCTGGTCACTGCTGTTTGCCAGTCCCGTCGGGTACTTCGACGTCGCCGAATTCAGGAGAATGCGCGTCGTCTCGACGACGTTACCGGCGACACACACCGCCCTGGCTTTTTGTTCGTGCATCGTGCCGGATGCGTCCTTGTAGACGACGCCGCTGACGCGCCCCGCCTTGTCATGGTTGATGGCCATGACCATGCACTCCGATCGAAGTTCGAAGTGACCGGTCTTTTCGGCAGCGGGTATTTCGGTATAAAGCGTCGACCATTTGGCGCCGATCGCACAGCCTGAATTGCAGAACCCGATTTGCCTGCAAGCCGGCCTGCCGTGACGCGCGACCGAGTTTATGGACATGCGGCCGCTCGTGATCCGCGAATAACCGATCTGCTGTGCCCCTGCCTTGAGCACCTTATAGTTATTGTTCTCGGCCGAAGCCGGTGTACCGTGGGTGCCGGAGACACCCATCTTGTCTTCGGCCAGATCGTAGTAGTGCTCGAGCTCCTCGAAGCGCAGCGGCCAGTCGATCAGGCCGGTATCTTCGAGCCCGTCGTAGGTCGACAGCGCCTGCGTTTCGTGCTTCTCGAAACGGGGAGATACGCCCGACCAGCGCATCGTCGTACCGCCCACCGTCTTGCAGAGCCACACCGGCTTGCCGTCACGCTCGTCGTGCCAGCCCATGCGCTCGTCCATGGTCGGCGGGTCATTGACGACGTCGGCGAGCGTCAGGCGCTTGCCGGCTTCGAGACATACGATGTCGATGCCTTTCTGGGCGAGCTCGTTGGCCACGGTCCCGCCGCCGGCGCCGGAACCGATAACAACGACGACGGAGCTATCGGTGTTGTCGAAAGCGCGAGTCATGACGCAGTTTCCGGTAACCAGTCGATATCTTCGAAACCGCGCTCGAGGTAGCCGCCATATTCCCTGGAAGAACCGGGATAGCCGATCGCTTTCCAGCATTCCTCGTGCGTGTATAGCGTGAACATGAAGAGATTACTTGCGGCAGGGAAAAACGCCTCGCCCTGAACGGCTTCCATCGCAGCGAGTTGGGCTTCTTCATCAGCTTCATACCAGTCGCCACCCGCGACCTGTGCGTCGAGTGCCTGTTCAGCCGCAAGCAGCAGGCCCCGGGCCTCAGGATTGTCAGCCGTCATTGCCAGCGCCCTGGCAGCCACATCGGCGTACACGGAGTCCGAGAGCGCGGCATGTGGAAACAGCAGCCGCGCCAGGCGGGCGAGGGGCTTGCCCGGGTCTTTTGCCCAGGCGGCAGATTCACGTAACAGTGAAAGTGAGAAAGCCCCCGTGGCAACGCTGGAAACGGCGAGTGCGGAAACAAGAAAACGACGCCGGCTAGTGGTCTCGTTATTCATCGGATCACCCCCCCCTTCCTGATTGCTCCGATCTGTGGTGAATCCACTATAGCAGCGAATGCCTTCGGAATATCGTCATTGACCTTGCCCTGCGGCTGGCCGAAGCTTGCCCCTCATCCGCAACGAGACGGACGCCGTCATGCAGCGCACTGATAATCATCCGGCCAGCTACTACGTGGCCACCGCGAAGGGAATGGCCGACTACCCGGAGCTTGCGGGTGACGAACGCGCCGATGTCTGTGTGATCGGCGGCGGGTTTACAGGCGTATCGGCGGCGCTGAACCTCGTCGAGAAAGGCTTCGACGTGGTTTTGCTCGAAGCCGAGCGCATAGGCTTCGGTGCGTCCGGCCGCTGTGGCGGACTGATCGGCAGCGGCCAGCGCAAGGACGTGCTGGAAATGGAGGATCTATACGGACTGGAGCGCTCACGCGTGCTGTGGGATTTCGCGGAAGCCGCCAAGGAAGAGATTCAGAGCCGCGTGAAAAAGCACGATATTCAGTGCGACCTGCAGAAAGGCCAGCTTGTCGGTGTTCACAAGCGAAGTTACGGCGACTGGCCGGAGGAGCTCGCCGGGGCGCTGGCCGAACGCTACGATTACCCGCACTGCCGCGCACTGGATGCGACCGAAGCGCAGGAGATGGTCGCAACGCCGACCTTCCTCGGCGGGCTCTGGGATGCCGGGGCGATGGTGTTGCACCCGCTGAATTACGTCCTGGGGCTCGCGCGTGCCGCGAGCGAGGCCGGCGTCCGCATATACGAGAATTCCGCTGTCAGATGGTATACGCGCAAGGATCCGGCTGACGTAAAGACCCGGCGCGGTAACGTGCAGGCGTCGTTCGTCGTGCTGGCCTGTAACGGCTATCTCGGCAAGCTCGAAAGACGTGTTGCCGGCAAAATCATGCCGATCAACAACTACATGATCGCAACGGAGCCCCTCGGCGAAGAGCGCTGTTCCGAGCTGATCAACGGGCGCTTCGGCGTCCACGATACCCGTTTCGTGGTCAACTACTTTCGGCTGTCCGACGATCACAGGCTGCTGTTCGGCGGCGGTGAAAACTATCGCCCAGGCTTTCCAAGCGACATCGAAAATTTCGTGCGGCCGTACATGTTGCGTATCTTTCCGCAGCTCGAGGACGCAAGCATCGAATACGACTGGGGCGGTACCCTGTCGGTGACCGTGAACCGTATGCCGCACTTCGGCCGCCTGCGGCCGAACCTGTATTTTGCACACGGGTACTCCGGGCACGGGATCTCGACGGCAAGCTTCGCGGGCAAGGTAATCGCGGAAGCGATTGCCGGCACGGCGGAGCGGTTCGACGTCATGGCTGACATTCCGATCCACACGTTTCCCGGCGGTACGCTGCTGCGTTATCCGGGGATGGTGCTGGGCATGATGTATTATTCGATGGTCGACAGATTTTGATTCAAGCGATGAAGTTGGAACTTGTCCTGGCAATTCTGGTAGCAACCGGCTTGTTGCAGGGAGAATCAGGCGGAATCATCGAGGAGTTCGATGCTTCCCTTCCGCGCACCGGCTTCGTCAACATGATAATGACGCCGGCCGAGCTCCTCGGTCAAGAAGCGGCAAACAGCCTGAACCACGTCCTGCTTGCGGACCAGAAGATCGAATGGCGGATGTACGTGCCCCGCAACTACAGCGTCGCGACGCCGCCCGGCGTGCTGGTATTCATCTCGTCGATCGACTGGGGAGGCATCCCCGACGAGTGGCAGCCGTTGATGGATGCCCACAACCTCATCTGGATCAGCCCCGGGCAGGCGGGGGCGTCGGCGCCGGTACAGGAGCGGATGATCAAGTCGATCCTTGCGCCGCGTGTCGTCGACATCGATTACACGGTCAACAATGAACGCGTCTATATCGCGGGATTCTCGGACGGCGGCAAGGTCGCGAACCTGGTACAGGCAGTGGACCCGGTCGCGTTCAGGGGCGGTATTTACATGTGTGGTGCACTGTTCTGGGGTGAAAAAACGCCGGCCAAGCTCAACATCATGCGTGAAAATCGCCATGTGTTCATAAGAGCCTGCTCCGACCCCAGGGAACGTGAAGTGCGAGGCGTCTTTGACGAGTACCGCAAGGCCGGGTTCGAAGGGGCGGAGCTCATTACCGTGCAGACTCGGCGCCGCCGATTACCCGAACCAAAATACATCGACCAGGCGATCAGGCGCCTCGACGGCAAGGTGGTCGAAGGCACGGATTAGGAGCTCGAGGCGAAATCAGTCGCGTGGCCGGTCCGGGTGGGTGATTTCGAGCATGTACTGCGCAGCAGCGGCAACTTCGTCGTCCGAGAAGCGACCGTCGAGGCCGTGCGCCGGCATGTCGAAGTAGCCCTTTTCTGCATGCTCGAAGAGCACGGCTTCCCACAGCGCGGAGCGACCGGCCCAGGCCTCCGGGTCGCCGGTACGCGGCGCACCGTCCTTGCCGGTTTCGTGACAAGCAGCACAGGCGTGTTCGTAGGCCACACTGGGTGTGACGTGATCAGGCTTGCCGTGTTCATCCGCGCTACCGGCGGCAGGCACATCGCGGTCCGCCTGCTGGCAAGCAGCGCACAGAACGGCAAGGGACAAGTACATCAACACGCGCATCATTGGACCACCTCCTGTGCGTACAGTATGTTACTGCCCTTCGGTTTGACGCAATTGCGGAACCTGCCTACCACCGCAGCGAGAAACGAATGACCGCCGATATCAACATTGCCGTCGTTACCGGGGGCGGCCACGGCATCGGCCGTGCCCTGTGCAAACGACTGGCTCGCGACGGCGTAACCGTAGTAGTCGCCGATCGTGAGCCGGATGCTGCCGCGAACGTGGCCGCGGACGTTGGCGGTACTGCGCATGTCCTCGATGTATCCGACGAAGCAGCGATGCGGGCCCTGGTCGACACCGTGGAACGCGATACGGGAGCGATCGACCTCTTCGTGTCCAACGCGGGCGTGGGGTTCGGCGACGCAGACGGCAGCGCGGCCTCGAGAGAGGGCGGCATAGTGCCCGTCGACGATCGCTGGGAGGCGTGCTGGAATATCAATTTGATGGCGCACGTCTACGCGGCGCGCACGCTGCTTCCGCGCATGATCGAGCGTGGCGGCGGCCATTTCGTCAACGTGGCATCGGCTGCCGGACTCCTCAGCCAGATCGGCGATGCCGCGTATTCAGCGACCAAGCACGCGGCGGTAGCGTTTGCCGAGTCGCTCGCGATAACGCACGGCGAGCAGGGCATCAAGGTGTCTGTCGTCTGCCCGCAAGCGGTGGCGACCCGAATGATCGGCATCGAGGACGATGCCGAGGCGATCGATGGCGGCTTCGGCGGCAATGATGTCGATGGCATCCTCTCGCCGGACCAGGTTGCCGACGATATCGTGGCGGGAATTCGCGAAGGGCGTTTCCTCGTGCTGCCGCACCCGCAGGTGCAGACGTATTTTCAGCGCAAGGCGGCGGATTACGATCGGTGGATTGCCGGGATGCAGCGTTTCCGGCGCAATCTGGAGGGAGAAGATTCATGAAAACGGACCTGTCTGGAAAGGTGGCGCTCGTCAATGGCGCATCCCGTGGCATTGGAGAGGCGATCGCACACGGTCTTGCCGAATGCGGTGCGAAGGTCGTCTGCACGAGTCGCAAGATCGAGGGAGTTCAGGCGGTTGCCGATGCGATCGTGGCGGCAGGCGGGGAAGCGCTCGCACATACGTGCAATGCCGGTGACCTCGAGCAGATCGATGCACTGATGACCTGGATAAAAGATGAGTGCGGCGGCCTGGATATCCTGATCAACAATGCGGCCGCTAACCCGTATTACGGGCCGGCAATGGATCTTCCGCCGGATGCGTTCGACAAGACCGTCGCGGTGAATTTGAAAGGCCCTTATTTCTTCATGAGCGGTGCCGTGCCGCTCATGATGGAGTCGGGTGGCGGGGCCATCGTGAACGTCGCGTCGATCGCTGCGCTGCTGTCGATGCCGGGCCAGGCGGTTTACTCGATGACCAAGGCGGGCCTGATCAGCATAACCCGGTCCTTTGCGCGTGAATACGGCGAGGGCGGCGTCAGGGTAAACGCCATCCTGCCCGGCGTCGTGGAGACGAAATTTGCGGAAGCGCTCACCTCCGATCCCGGCGTCCAGAAGTGGCTCAAGCGGCTGCCGCTCGCGAGGGCAGGGCAGCCCGAGGACATGGTGGCCGGCGTGCTCTACCTGGTTTCCGACGAGGCGGCCTATACGACCGGCACGACGCTCGTGATGGATGGCGGCGCCACGCTCGGCTAGGGTCTGTTCACATAGTATTAACAGGCCCTCTTGGTTCGTCGAAACAAAGTTTCAAACTACGCACTAGAGCTTCGGGCTCTGCGGCTTTTCGAGAGAATATAGTTTCAAACTCGAGCGGTACACGCTGAGTTGTCCGGTGAATGAACTCTCGGAGTGTGGACGATCGCTTGAGAGTAACGGGCCAAAATCGGCAAATAGCGGGCTTGGGTTTCTTGTTGGGGTCAGGATTGGCTGCTGCTCTTGAGCGGCAGCTTTCTCCAATACCAGCCGCCTGAACGTCTTGTTTGGGGAAATCGAAACCTTCCGAAATCGGCCAGAAGCGGCTGGCGAAATTCCGAAAATTGTTACGGCTGCGGGAGGCCGGCGACACCCTTAATAAACTCGCTTAGGCAAGGCGACTTGTATGCGGAAACCACGGCATCCCCAAGCTGAAAGCTCGTGACGTCGGGTTCGGCGCTCAAGTCGGTGCGATGCGTATCTGCCAAGCACCGCGCATAGGTATCAAGCAAGCTATTGGTGGCTATCGCGGCATTACGAGGCGTGTACCCTTGCTTCAGCAGGTGCGCGCGAAGCGGTTCTTCAAAAGCCTTGGAAAGCGCGTCCCGCTGGGTCGCCAAGTCGTCCGAACCGCTCGATGTATTCATCCACGCTAGTAGTGACATGCACATGAATACCAATGCAACGGAACGTAAGATCATATTCAGACCAACATCGCCCTGGGTTCACAGGCGGAAAGTATACCGTGAAAAGCTTGGCGGGCCGCTTCCCGACGCTTAGGAGTCACTCGGTTTACGCCAGGTCGACAGGCTCAGTTCGGTCAGTAGCGGCCGCCCACTACGCCAGCCAACAAGTATGCCCACACGCTTATGAATTCGAGTTTCGTGAGTGCCAGATAGATCGGAATGCTATAGAGAATAGTTGCGGAGAGGCGCCTTTCGCGTTGTAGCCTGAAAAACTTCGGCGCTCGGCCAAGAACGGCCACTCGGCTATTGGTGTAGATCTTCCAACTCGATCATCAACTCGATCCTTCTTATTTCATTGTCGAGGAGTGTCTGGAGTTGCTCAAGATGCTCAGCCGATAGGTAGGGCTTCGCGCGACTAATTACTCGTTCATTGTAATTCCGCATTTCATCAATGCGTGCGTAGTATCTGTCTTTCGTGGCTGCCCATTCCAGCGATTCGCTCTTCGGTTGTCCATCAGGTCCAGCGAGCCTGTCATCCGCATCAGTTTCAAGCCGGGACTGCTCTTCATGCATGATCCGGATCAAGGTTTCTTTGGCTGTATAGTCCAGCGGCTCCGCGAAATTTGATGAGAGGTCAGTGACCACTCGTCGTTGTATGTAAGATTTTTCGTAGTTTTCGTAAGCCTCGTAGTACTCGCCAATCACTTCTCGATATTCCGAGGAACGCTCGGCATCAAAAGCGGCGCGCTCCTCTGGCGTCAACGTGATTTCAACCACCTCTCCTCGCGCGATCTGTTCTGCTTTCGCGGCACTATGCTGATCGAACAAGGCTTGCTGCTCTTGATTCAGTCGATAATCGGCTTCAACGAGGCCTTGAACGATCTCCTCGGCTCTTTGCTCCCCAATGCCATTGATGGCGAAGAAATCAGCTAATCGATCACGCTTTATTCGTTCGCGCGATTTTCGATTCGTGACTTCCATCACTTCTGTTGTTGCATCGGGGCCTGATCCCAATGCGATTGGTGCGCTTCTATCGTCTTGTTCGGCGCGAGTGGCCGTCGTCGTTTCCAGACCGTGAGAATCTTGAGGGGTAGTGATTTGAGTCCGAGCTTCAAAGGCCTTGGGGGATCGGTCAAGACTGCCTCGATACAAATAGCCGATGCAGAATGCGAGCACCGCAGTAACGACTATGGCAGCAGCAAGATTTTTCATTCCCGAGAAAATCGACAGAATACGCGGTGAGTCATGAGTGTCCGCCTTGGGCCAATGGCCGCCGATTCTAGCAGTTCGAGGCGAACGGCCGCTCACGCCATTAGCCGCCGTTCGTTCGGCTGCCTTGCGACTGCTCGCCCTCGGCCACAAGCGGCTGTTGGCCAGCGAATCTATTTAAGAGCTTCGCGTATTTTCGAATGCTTCTGTCGGCGGTGATAAGGTATCGCAGTTCGAAGCGCATTTCCCAATACCCACTTCATTTCGGGGTGTTGCTCCTCATCAGGGGGTCGGTCTTTTGGTGCACACCGAGCTCACGCTAACGAGTCGTGGACATCGGCATGCGGCCATGAGCGGGCATTCAAGCGCTTAAGAGGAGTTCATCTGAACCCATTGGACGAGTTCGTCCTCCGTCATCGCGCCTCC
>CBFHSG010000011.1:0-80299 GCA_965658465.1 Woeseiaceae bacterium
CAATCCTTGTAAAGGGCTCGCCATTCACGGCGGATCGCGCCTTGCACTGTCGGCACAGGCACGCTCTGAATGTCACACGATTCACGGCGGGGTACACTAGTGCGTCCTCCGCCCGAGCGCGGTTTGCAGCGCGCTCACGGGATCGTCATCGGTCGACAGCGGCATGAGGTGAATGCCGTAGCGCTGGCAAAACTGGTCGAGCTCATGGGTGCGGGTTTCGAAGGCATCGCGGTAGTCGCGGCGCGCCGCCTGCGCGTGAGTGTCGATGGCGAGTTCGTCGTCATCCCTGACGAGCCTGTAACGGCCCGGCGGCGGCAGTTCCCGCTCCAGCGGATCGCTCAGGACGACGGCCAGCACTTCATTATGGCGCGCCACGCTCGACAGGTAGGACTGCGCGGCACGATTGATACCGAGGAAATCGCTGAGTATCACGACCAGGCTTCCCGGCCGCGCAACGCGCCGCAGCGAGGCCATCGCCAGCGTGAACGCTGCTTCCCGGTCCGCCGCACTGCCGTGCTCGCGCAGCGCCCAGTCGGGGTGTTCGGCGAGTTCATGGAGAAATCTCAGCGCTGCCTGCCGGCCGAGGCGCGGCTTCAGCTCGCGGTGCACCGTGTCGCCGAAGATAAGCCCGCCGAGACGATCACCGCGATGGTGTGCCGCCCAGGAGAGCAAAGCGGCGGCGCGGCTCGCGTTGACCGACTTGAAGCATCCACGGGTGGCGAAGTGCATATTGGAGCGCAGGTCGACCATGACCAGGACCGGTCGTTCGCGTTCTTCACGAAACAGCTTGGTATAGGCCGTCGTGCTTCGCGCCGTGACACGCCAGTCGATCGAACGCGGGTCGTCGCCGGGCTGGTAGGGCCGCGATTCGTCGAACTCCATGCCGCGGCCGCGGAAATGCGACACGTAGGCGCCGGTCTGCAGCGAACGCACCCTGAGCACGTCGAGCGCGATCGCACGCGCCGGTCCGCTGAGCCGAATGAGCCCTGATTGCGAGACGCTGACAGGCGATGCATTCGCGGAAATGTGATCGAGCTGCCGCATTACGGCACTCCGACGGCATCCAGTATCCGCTCGATGACAGAATTCGCGTCGACACCGTCCGCTTCGGCCTCGAAGCTGAGTACCAGGCGATGGCGCAGCACATCGGCCGTAACGTCCTGGATATCTTCAGGGCCCACGTAGTCTCGCCCTGCGAGCCAGGCCCGTGCTCTCGCCGCCCGATCGATACCGATACTGGCGCGCGGGCTGGCGCCATAGAGAATCTGGCCCTCGAGGGAGTCGTCGACACTGCCTGCGTTACGGGTGGCGAGGACGATATTGACGATGTATTCCTCGAGCTCCTCCGCGAGGTGCAGGCGCAGGATTTCCTGCCGTGCCTGCATGATCGATGCGACGGACAGCAACTCCGGCGGCTGAAAGGCGTCGCGCGTGTTCGCCTTGGCCTCGTTCCGGTTCAGCACCAGGATACTGCGCTCCTGCTCCGCATTCGGATAGCCTACCTGCGCGTGCAGCAGGAAGCGGTCGAGCTGAGCTTCCGGCAGCGGATACGTGCCCTCCTGCTCGATCGGGTTCTGCGTGGCCATCACGAGGAACAGGTCGTCCAGCGGATAGCTCTTGTCACCCACGGAGATCTGCCGTTCTTCCATCGCTTCGAGCAGGGCCGACTGGACCTTTGCCGGGGCGCGGTTGATCTCGTCCGCGAGAATCAGGTTGTGGAACAGCGGGCCCTTGCGAAACTCGAATGTGCCTTCCTGGGGCCGGTAAATGTCGGTGCCCGTCAGGTCGGCGGGCAACAGGTCCGGCGTGAACTGCAGGCGGTGGAAATCACCTTCGATACTCTCCGCCAGCACCTTGATGGCGCGGGTCTTGGCGAGGCCCGGCGCGCCCTCGACCAGCAGGTGCCCGTCGCACAGAAGCGCGATCAACATGCGGTTGATCAGGTGCGACTGCCCTATGATCAAGCGGCTGGCATGCGCCTCGAGTTGCTGGAATTGGTCTGCGACGCTCATCAATGGCTCCCGGGCCGGTATGGGGCGTGACATTGTAGAGAGGATGCCTGTTGAGGCCAACTCGTCGCCTGTAATTTTGTCCATCGGCAGATCACTTCGGTAATAATGTCCCGTTCTGAGACAGCGATGGGCGACAAACATTGCAGGGAATTCGCGGAAAGACCGGTTTTGCGGCGCTGATTGCGGCCGCTGTATCGGCGTGGCTGGCCGGCTGTGGGGATACGCCGGAGCCGGCGGCGCTGCCATCGCTATTGCCGCCGCCGCCCGAGCCCGCCGGCTGTGGCGAGCACGGCTACCTGCGGACGGACTTTTACGGCGAGATCTCGGGCCCGATCGACTGGACGGCAAGCGACCTCGACTGCGAGGGAATGCCGCGGCCGGAAGGTCGGGGCGCGCGACTGCGGTTCGCCGGGCAGTCGGGGGAGATGTCGATCGCGATCATCATCGCAATGCCCGATCTTGAACGCGGCACCGTGGCGCAGGAGCTCGGCAGCAACGTCACGGTGATCGAGGAAGGCGGCGGGCGTTTTTTCAGCACCGCCGGTCTCGGCAGCTGCTGGACCGATGTCGTCGAACAGGCGCAGACAGGTGACGGCGCGAACCCCTATTTCATCGCGGGGAGGCTCTACTGCATCGCCCCGCTCGCAGAGATCAACGGTGACTCGAGCGTAACGCTGCGCGAGCTGCAGTTCGGCGGCTACCTCGACTGGGGTACCCGATGACGCCCATACGTCCTGTCCTCCTCTTGCTCTGCCTGCTGGCGCTGCCCGCGCAGTCGCAGGAGCCCCTCGGGGAGTCTTTCCAGTCCGACGTGCTGGTGATCATTGCCCGTCATGCCTGCTTCCGCTTCGACATCTACCTCGCCGTCAGTCCGCAGCAACAGCGGCGCGGGCTCATGTTCGTCCGTGAGTTACCCGAACGGACGGGGATGCTGTTCGTTTACGGTGACGAGCAGCGTCGGTCGATGTGGATGAAAAACACGTACATACCGCTGGATATGATCTTCGCCCGGCGTGACGGCAGCATCACGAATATCGTCGAAGACACCGTGCCGCTCTCCGAGGAATCCGTAACCTCGAGTGAACCGGCGACCTTCATACTGGAACTGAACGCAGGCACGACCCGGCGCCTGTCCATCGACAAAGACAGCCGCCTCGTGTGGGAACCCGCTATGCAGTAGCCGTCAGAGAACGGCGGCGACTGACCGCGCGATGTGTTCGACGTTGTCGGCCGTTATACCCGCGATGTTGATGCGGCTCGAATCCACCATGTACACCGCATAGTCTTTTTTCAGACGCCGGACCTGCTCCGTCGATATGCCGAGAAAGCAGAACATGCCATTGGCACGGACGACATGTGAAAAGTCGTGATCGGGCGCTTCCGCGCGCAAGGCCTCGTCGAGCTGCTGCCGCATTTCCTTCAGACGCTCACGCATCTCCGCGAGTTCCCCGAGCCAGCCGGTGCGCAGCTGCTCGTCATGGAGTATCGTCTCGACCACGGCGGCGCCGTGATCGGGCGGCATGGAATACATCGTTCGAACCAGGTTATTGGCCTGCGACTGCGCTACTGCTCGCGTCTCGGCGTCGGCCGTGATGATGAACAGGGCACCGACACGGTCACGGTACAGGCCGAAATTTTTCGAGCACGACGTGCACACGAGCATTTCGGGCACGCGGCCGGCAAGCTCGCGAACGATGAACACATCGGCATCGAGGCCGGTCGCGAATCCCTGGTACGCGATATCGATGAAAGGCAGCAGTTCGCGTTCGACGATCACGTCCGCAATGGCGCGCCATTGCGCCTCGTCGGGATCGATCCCCGTCGGGTTGTGACAGCAGGCATGCAGCAACACGATGTCGCCTTTCGGAATGTCGTGCAGGGCATCCAGCATCGCGTCGAGATCGAGCGTTTTCTGCTCATCGTCGTAATAGGCATAGCTCTTCAGTTCCAGGCCCGCACCGCCGAGCAAGGGCACGTGATTCGCCCAGGTCGGGCCGCTCGCCCAGACCGTTGCATCTTCCTTCGCACGCAGGATGACGCCGGCAGCCACTCTCAATGAACCGGACCCCCCGGGAGTCTGCAACATGGCGATGCGCTCGCCGCTGACCGAGTCCGCGAAGGTCAGGTCCCGCATGGCCGCGTTGAAGTCTGCCGAGCCCGCCGAACCGATGTAGGTCTTGGACGTCTGCGACTGGACGAGACGCCGCTCGGCCTCCTTGACGACGTCAAGCACGGGCGTTTGTCCTGCCGCGTTGCGGTAGACGCCGATACCGAGGTCGACTTTGATATCGCGCGGATCGTTATTGTATTCGGCGATCAGGCCGATGATGGCGTCGGGCGGCAAGAGCTGCAGCGATTCGAACAATAGACCTCTCCGGGCTGACGAGCAGAACCCAAAGCCTAATCGTGTCTTATCCGTTACTGCAACAAAAAACGCCGGCTCGAGGCCGGCGTCTTGTCGACTCGACAGGCTGCACTCAGGACTTGGGCGCCCAGACGCTGCACCAGCCGTTTGCATTGACGAGCTTGCCGGGGAAGATCTGGCATTGCACCCAACCGTCTTTGACCTCGCCCTGTGCAAGCGCGCAGTTGGCACAATTTTGAACTTCTGCGCTGTTTGCGCGGCTTGCCGGATCGACAGTGCTCGCATCGTGCGTGTACTTCATGCCCATCGCCATCGGATCGTCTTCCGAGAGTTTCGGCATATCCCCTGCACGGGCTGAACGGCCCGGCTGCACGAGAACGCCGGCAGCGGCGACAGCAGATAACTGGATAAATTTACGACGTGCAATTTTGCTCAACGGACTCTCCTCGATACTTTTTGGTTTCAGGCCGGAACATGTCCAGCGCGAGTCATTCTAAACCAGATACAAATCCAGCGCCGCATTCTACCAATTCAACCTGAACGCCAGCATAACGGCATCTTCCTGTTTACCGGCCAGCCAGGCGCTCGAGTTGAGAATGATTATCATTTACATTCGATCGCGGTTCGGGAACCGCTCCTACCTATTGTTATCGGGATCCTGGAACAACCAGCGCTCGACGGGCTCTTTCAGGTAGCGGGGAAACAGCACGAACGCGGCGACGAGCGCGATCAGGCCGACGGGCGGCCACAGCTGCACGAAGTACACCGGCCACAGCAAGGCACGCACGAAGTTGATCATCGTATCGACGAGAAACTCGATCGCGAAGCCGATGAGTTCCGAGCTCAGGATATTGTTCATCGCAATGAACCCGGGAATGTCTTCGACGATGGCCTCGCGGATTTCAAAAAACAGGAAGGCCATCGCAAAGCCCACCGCGTACAAGCCGCCGCCGCGCACATCCCATACCTTGCGGAACCAGGCTCGAAACCTGCCGTGCGCCTTGTCCGGCAAGCCGCCGGGACGTGTCACTGCGTCGCGGCCGAATTCGCCGGCCGCGCGCAGATTTTCGCCGACGCGTCGCCCGAGCGGCTTGCGCTGCCCGGGCGACGCCTTTTTCGAATCAGCTCTTGTCAAGCTTGTGAATCTTCGTGCCCTCGAGCGTCAGGTTGTACATCAGCCCCTTGGAACCGAAGATGAAGCCGACGACCGGATCCTTGATGTTCTTGGAGTCGATGGTCTTGCCGGCGCCGAGATCGATCAATGCGACCGAACCGTCGATGCCGACCTTCCAGCCTTCGCTGTTGCGGAACTGGCTGAGCGATTCCTCGGTCATGAAGACGATCACCATCGAGCGCGCCTGAGCGCCGAGCTGGAAGCCTACTGAGCCACTGGAAGTGCGATAGTAATCGACTACTCCATTACCGATCAGCAGCGCGCCCTCACCGGTCTCACCGCCGATACCGACACCGACTTTGTAGACTTTCGGAAAGACGAGATAGCCTGCGGCCTGCTGCAGGAATACGTCGGCGCCGTTGACGTCCTTCTTGAACTCCTCGAGGGTCTCCTTGACGCGCACATCGATTTCGGCCGCCGACGCTGCATTTGCCGCTGGCGACGCCGCGATTGCGGCGACGAATCCAAGAGCGATTACGAGCTTGAAAAATCTGGTCATGTTCTTTTCCTGTGTGCTTCCTGATCTGAGCTGCGCATTCTAACCTTACGCAGATGAATTCTCACTGAATGGCGCCAATCCGGGCAAAAGCGGCCAGCAGCACGCGCAGCGTCTGGCGCAACCTGTCCGCGAGAGCGTTGTCGAATTCGAGCGTGACTTCGTCCATGTAGGCGCGCTGTGCCAGTTCGAGCTGCATCGCCTGCACGCCTTTGCCGGGACTGCCATAGTGGCGCGTAATGTAGCCACCTTTGAAGCGGCCATTCAATACGGCGTTGTACGGACTTGCCGTGGCGATCCGGTAGAGCTCGTGGGCAACACCCGGGTCGCAGCTGCGGCCATCGTAGCTGCCGAGATTGAGTACCGGCAATTCGCCGTCGAAGAGCCGCGGCACCCGGCTCGGTATCGAGTGGGCGTCCCATAGCAGCGCATAGCCATGACGCGCCCGAAGCTCATCGAGCGCCCGCACGAGCCGCTCGTGATAGGGGTGCCAATAATTCTCGACGCGAGCCGCAAGCTCCGGTTGCGCAACCGGCGCATCGTCGCGATACAGTGGCTGGCCGGCGAACGTGTACCGGGGACAAAGCCCGGTCGCGACCCGGCTCTCGTACAGGGAACCGTCGTCCGGCGGACGGTTGAGATCGACGACATAGCGCGAGTATCGCGCCACCAACGTCGATGCCCCGAGTTCGCGCGCGAAATCGTAGAGCTCGGCCACGTGCCAGTCGGTATCGGGTATCGCAAGGCCCGCCCGCGTCATGCGCGCCCGCTGCTCCTGCGGGATCAGCCGGCCGTCGTGCGGCACGCTGATGAGCAGCGGCGTATCGCCCGCCGCAAACTCGTAGACGTCGCTCATGCGCCGAGGCTCGGCAGCACCGATGCAGCATGCTCGCAGAACTCGCCCGAGTCGATCATGTCCGATAGCCTCGCGATATCGCGCGACAGCGACCGGTCCTCGGTGTAGCTCCGGGATACGCTGCGCACGGCGGCAATCGTCTTCTCGATCGGCGGGGAACTCTTCTTCGGCCGGTGAAATTCGATGCCCTGCGCGGCTGCCAGCAATTCGATTGCAACGATGTCGGCCGTGTTATGCAGCATCGTGTGCAGACGATGCGCTGCAAAGGTCGCCATGCTGACGTGGTCTTCCTGGTTCGCCGAGGTCGGAATGCTGTCGACACTGGCCGGATGCGCGAGCGACTTGTTTTCGGACGCGAGTGCCGCGGCAGTAACCTGTACCATCATGAAACCGCTGTTCAGGCCGCCTTCCGCGACCAGGAACGCGGGCAGGCCGCTCATATGCTCGTCGACGAGCAAGGCGATACGGCGCTCCGACAGCGCGCCGATTTCTGCGATGGCAAGCGCAAGATAATCGGCCGCGAACGCCACGGGCTCCGCGTGGAAATTGCCACCCGATAGTACGGACCGCGACTCCGTGAATACCAGTGGGTTGTCCGTTACCGCGTTGGCCTCGATTTCGAGCACCTTGCAGACATGACGCAAAACGTCGAGGCAGGCGCCGATCACCTGCGGCTGACAGCGTATCGAGTACGGATCCTGGATATGCTCGCAGTCCAGGTGCGATTCGCGTATTTCACTGTCGCGCATGAGCTGCCGCAGCACGCCAGCCACGGCCGTCTGCCCGCCATGCCCGCGCAAACTGTGTATGCGGCGATCGAATGGCGTGTCGCTGCCTTTCACCGCATCGGCGGACATGGCGCCGGCAACCAGTGCTGCAGCCAGCACGTTCTCCGCGCGGAATACCGCGGCCAGCGCTAGCGCGGTTGACACCTGGGTACCGTTCAGCAGCGCAAGCCCCTCTTTGGGCGCCAGCCTGATCGGTTCGATGCCCGCGTGCGCGAGCGCCTCTTCTGCCGGAACCAGCTTGCCGTTCACCCTCGCCTCCCCGACACCGATCAGCACGCTCGCCATGTGCGCGAGCGGCGCGAGGTCGCCCGATGCGCCCACCGAACCCTTGGCCGGAATCCGCGGATAGACGTTGTGGTTGATCAGCCCGCACAGCGCGTCGACCAGCTCGAGCCGCACGCCGGAAAATCCCTCGGCGAGCGCGATCACCTTCATAAGCATGATCAGGCGCACGATGTTGTCGTCGAGATCCTCGCCCACGCCCACCGCGTGCGAACGCACCAGGTTTTCCTGTAGCTTCACGAGCTCGTCATCGCTGATATGGACTCTCGCGAGCTGGCCGAAGCCGGTATTGACGCCGTAGATTTCAGCACCGCTGTCCACGACGTCGCTGATGTACTCGCTGGCCTCCGCAACGGCGCGACGCGCGTCGATGCCGAGGGAAATTTCGACGGGGCCGCTCCATGCCTCGCGCAGCTCTGCGAGGGTGACCAGTTGTTTATCGACGACGAGTTTCACGACGCTCCTCCCCGGTTCACCATCGGCAGATTCAGGCCGTGTTCCCGCGCGCATTCGATGGCCTCGGGATAACCTGCGTCGGCGTGTCGCATAACGCCGGTGCCCGGATCGTTCCACAGCACGCGGGCGATACGGCGGTCCGCTTCTTCGCTGCCGTCACAAACGATCACGAGACCCGCATGCTGCGCGTAGCCCATGCCGACCCCGCCGCCGTGGTGGATGGACACCCACGTCGCCCCGCTCGCCGTATTCAGCAGCGCATTCAGCAGCGGCCAGTCCGAGACCGCATCGGAACCGTCGCGCATCGCTTCGGTTTCGCGGTTCGGGCTTGCCACGGATCCGCTATCGAGATGGTCGCGGCCGATAACGACCGGTGCCTTGAGCTCGCCGTTGCGAACCATCTCGTTAAACGCGAGGCCGAGCCGATCGCGCTCGCCGAGACCGACCCAGCAGATGCGCGCCGGAAGCCCCTGGAACTGAATCTGCTCGCCGGCGGCGTCCAGCCACTGGTGCAGGTGCTCGTCGTCCGGGATCAGCTCCTTCACCCTGGCATCGGTGCGGTAGATGTCCTCGGGATCGCCGGATAGCGCCGCCCAGCGGAATGGCCCGACGCCGCGGCAGAACAGCGGACGGACATAGGCCGGCACGAAGCCCGGGAAGTCGAAGGCATTGTCGACACCCTGGTCCAGCGCCACCTGGCGGATGTTATTGCCATAATCGAACGTGGGCACGCCGGCTTCGTTGAACGCGAGCATGGCGCGAACGTGCACCGCCATTGACTTCACGGCAGCGGCGACCACCGCGTCCGGGTCCGACTCGCGGCGCTCGAACCACTCCTCGACGGTCCAGCCGATCGGCAGGTAACCGTTAGCAGGGTCATGTGCCGAGGTCTGGTCGGTAACGGCGTCAGGGCGGACACCGCGCTTGACGAGTTGCGGCAGGATCTCGGCGGCATTACCGAGCAGTCCCACCGACCGCGGCTTCCGGTCGACCACGGCCTGCTCGATCAGCGCCAGCGCCTCGTCGATGTCGTCGGTTTTCGTATCGAGATAGCCCGTCGCAATTCGTTTGTCGATCCGATCGGCCTGGCACTCGATTGCAAGCATCGATGCGCCGGCCATCGTCGCCGCCAGAGGCTGTGCGCCGCCCATCCCGCCGAGTCCCGCCGTCAGGATCCAGCGGCCCGACAGGTCGCCGCCGTAATGCTGGCGTCCCATCTCGACGAAGGTCTCGTAGGTGCCCTGCACGATGCCCTGGCTGCCAATGTAGATCCACGAGCCGGCCGTCATCTGGCCGAACATCATCAGCCCCTTGCGGTCGAGTTCGCGGAATTGTTCCCAGTTGGCCCACGCCGGCACGAGGTTCGAATTGGCGATCAGCACGCGTGGTGCATCGGCGTGCGTGCGGAACACGCCGACCGGCTTGCCGGATTGCACCAGCAGGGTTTCCTCGTCGCCGAGTTCACGCAGACACTCGACGATCGTGTCGAAACATTCCCAGTTGCGGGCCGCCTTGCCGATCCCGCCATACACGACGAGGTCCTGTGGCCGCTCGGCAACGTCAGGGTCGAGATTGTTCATTAGCATGCGCAATGGCGCCTCGGTAAGCCAGCTCTTCGCAGAGAGCTCTGTGCCGACGGGCGCCCGGATGACACGGGGTTTGTTCATCGCTGTAGTTTCTCCAGTTGCACGACGCCATCGGACGCCGATTTCGTTGTTCCGGGTGGTGTGTAATGCCCGGTCAGTTCGTAGCGGCTGCCCGGATGGTGCAGCCGCGCGAACGTCACCGGGCGGCCGTGCGCCCAGGTTCGGCGCATCACGACCAGGCACGGTTCGTTTTTCGGCATCTGCAGCTGCCAGCGCACGGCGGCGTTCGGGAGCTGCGCTCGCACGATCTGCTCGGCTTCCTGCAGCGGCGCAATCGACGTCAGGTAGGCGCTCGGTGTCACCGCGCCGAAGTCCTGGCCGGCGCAGCCGGGGGCGAATTCGGCCAGCACGTGGCGATCTTCCACCTGTATCGGTACGCCGTTCTCGTAATGCACGAGCAGCAGGTGAAAAACGTCGCTGCCCTGTTGCACGTGCAGCGCCTTCGCGATCTCGCCACGAGCGTGCTGCCGCGAGTTGCGCAGGACGTCGCAGGTGTGTCGGTGACCCCGCTGTGCGATCTCGTCGGCAATGTTGTGGACCTCGAGCATGTGCGAGCGCGAGCGAAAGTCGGACACGAAGGTGCCACGGCCGGCGATGCGCTCGACGTAACCTTCATCGGTGAGCTCCCTGAGCGCCCGGTTCGCCGTCATGCGCGATACCTGCATGCGCTCGACGAGCTCGTTCTCGGACGGCACCCGGTCGTTGGGACCGAGTTCGCCCGACGAGATCTGCGTAATAATCAGGTCCTTGAGCTGCTGGTAGCGCGGCTTTTCGCTGGCATTCATCGCTTCGCTCCCAGGGCCGCAATGGCGGCACGAAATGCATCGCGGGATTCGGTGCCGCAGGCGTGCTCGCCATCCGCAACCAGCCACTCACCGTGCACCATCACGCCCTCGATCGGCAGCCGATAACCGGAAAACACCAGGGCATCGAGGCGCGATTCGTCGCCGTGCCCGGTCAGCATGGGGTCGTCGTCGTAAAGCGCGACGAGATCGGCCGGGGCGCCGCTGGCCAGCCCGGCCGTCGCCTGCCCGCTCGCCTGCGCGCCGCCCTCGACGGCGCGCTCGAACAACTCACGGCCGACGTGCGCGCTGCGAATCGACGCGACGTTGCGGCTTTGTGTCGCCAGCCGCTGCCCGTATTCCAGCCATCGCAGCTCCTCGAACGGGTTGATCGAGATGTGGCTGTCGGAGCCGATCGCGAGTGTGCCGCCATGAGCGAGGTAATCCGCCAGCGGGAAAAGACCATCACCGAGATTCGCTTCCGTGCTCGGGCACACGCAGACGATGGCTCCGGTCGCGGCGAGGCGCTCTGTCTCGTCGGCGTCCATGTGTGTCGCGTGCACGAGGCACCATTGCTCATCAACACCGGCGTTCTCCAGCAGCCAGCGCACCGGGCGGCGTTCATAGGCCGCCAGGCACTGGTCGACTTCGCGCTGCTGTTCCGCGATATGCAGGTGAATCGGCCCGCCCGCCTTGCGGCCCGCCTCGGCGATGGCGGCCAGCGATGGCGCGCTGACGGCGCGCAGGCTGTGAGCACCGATCCCGACACTGAGCCTTTCCGACTGCCTGCCGGCTGCTTCGCGGTGGTGCTCGAGAAATTGCTCCAGTGGCAGCGCGAAGAGTTTCTGCGGCCCCTCGGGCTGCGGCGCGTGAAAACCGGCCCGCTCGTAGAGTACGGGGACGTAGGTAAGGCGGATACCGGTCTGCCGCGCGGCCTCCGCCAGCGCCTCGAACATTTGCATGCCCGCGGTCTTCGTAGCCGGGTTGCGGTGCAGGTAATGAAACTCGACGACCGTCGTGTAGCCGCTCTGCAGCATTTCCGTGTAAACCTGCCTCGCGATGGCACCCAGCAGGTCGGGATCGAGCATGGCGGCGAGTCCGTACATGCGCTCGCGCCAGGTCCAGAAGCTGTCGCGGCCCGCGGGGGAACGCTCTTCCGTGCGGCCGGCCAGTGCTCGCTGGAAGGCGTGGCTGTGCGCGTTGCACAGTCCGGGGATGATGCAGCCCGTCACGACCGTGCCGTCATCGGGCTCGGCGCCCGGGACAACCGCTTCGATGCGGCCATCGCTTATCCGCAGCAGGACGTCGTCGGCCCAGCCGCCCGGTAACAGCGCTTTCCTGGCAAAAATCGGGGTCATTGAGGGTACCGTCAGGTTGTATATACAGGCTAGTCCATGCTAGGTTGCTTTGCAATTCGGGAGAGACCAATGGCCGAATGGGACTTGCTGCTGACGGACGCGCGCATTGCCACGATGCGGCAGGGCGAGCCGGACTACGGCGTAATCGACGCGGGCGCGATCGCGATTCGCGGCGGCATCATCGACTGGATCGGCAGCGCGGCGGAACGCCCGGCCGGGAAGGCCACGGAGACACGCTCGCTATCGGGCCGCTGGGTGACCCCGGCCCTCATCGACTGCCACACACACCTCGTCTTCGGCGGGCAGCGGGCCGGCGAGTACGAGCGACGACTGCGCGGCGTACGTTATGAAGACATCGCAGCGGAAGGCGGCGGCATCCTGTCCACCGTCAATGCGACCCGCGAGGCCAGCGAGGAACAGCTGTACGCCGATGCGCTGACACGGCTGCAGGCACTGGCCCGCGAGGGCGTGGCAACCGTCGAGATCAAGTCCGGATACGGGCTCGATCTCGACACCGAACTGAAGATGCTGCGAGTCGCTCGCCGGCTCGGTGAGTCGTCCGGTCTGACCGTCCGCACGACACTGCTCGCGGCCCACACCGTGCCGCCCGAATTCATGGACGATGCGGATGCCTACATCGAGTTCATCGTCGACGAGATACTTCCGGCCGCTGTGAAGCACGGTCTCGCGGATGCCGTCGATGCCTACTGCGAGTCCATCGCGTTCGACGCCAGGCAGGTCGAAAGGCTGTTCGTGCGCGCAAAAGATCTCGGCCTGCGGGTCAAACTGCACGCCGACCAGCTCAGCGATGGGGGCGGAGCGGAACTCGCGGCGCGTTTCGGCGCCCTGTCCGCCGATCACCTCGAGTATACGTCGCACAAGGGTGTCCGGGCGCTCGCCGATTCCGGTACCGCCGCCGTGCTGCTGCCAGGTGCCTACCTGACGCTCAACGAAAAACAATCGCCGCCGGTCGAGGAATTGCGCGACAGCAACGTGCCGATCGCCATTGCGACCGATTGCAATCCCGGTACGTCGCCGCTTTGCTCCGTTCATTTCGCCATGGGTCTCGCCTCGCGCCTGTTTCGGCTGACGCCGGAAGAATGCCTCGCCGGCGTAACGCGGGAGGCGGCGCGCGCGCTCGGCCTGGGCAACGACCGCGGCACGCTCGAGGCCGGGAAACGTGCAGATATCGCCAGCTGGGATCTCGACCATCCGAGAGAGCTCGCCTATTGGCTTGGCTCGCATCCCCTGTCGGACTTGTTCATCGGCGGGCGCTCCTGCAGCCCGAACCCGTAATCTTTCCTGCGGCCGTTTAATGAACCCGACCCTGGTTTCCCGGCGGCGTTTTGTGCTCACGCTCGGCCTTCTTACGGCTACCGCTGCGCTCACCATCGACCTGAGCCTGCCGGCAATCCCCGAGATGGTGCGCCTGCTCGCGACGGACCTGCCCAAAGGCCAGCTCATCGTCGGTGCTTTTATGCTGGGTATGGCCTGCGGCCAGATTCCCGCCGGCCTGTTTTCCGACCGCGCGGGCAGGCTGCCGGTGCTCTATGCCGGCATGAGCCTGTTTGCGCTCGCCGCAACGGTGGCCGCGCTCGCACAGACCATCGACGTCATGCTGGCCGCTCGTTTCGTCCAGGGCATGGGCGGCGCGTCGGCCGTGGTCCTCTCGCGCGCCATCGTGCGCGACATTGCGAGCGGCAAGAGCGCGGCAAAGCTGATGTCCCTCATGACAATGATCTTTACCGTTGCGCCCGTGGTAGCACCGAGCATCGGCGCACTGATGGTGGCGCAGTGGGACTGGCGGGCGCCCTTCATCGCTATTGCGGTCGGGGGCTTTCTCATGCTCATCGGCATACGCGTCAACCTGGTCGAGACGCATACGCCGAATTCGGAAGGACACCCGTTGCGGCAACTGCAGAGAAGCTTTGCAGAATTTTTCCGCCACCGGCAGAGCATCTTCGGCCTGTTGCTGATCGTCGTACCGCCTGCCGGATTTATGTCGGTCATCGCGGTTTCCGCGGCGCTCACCGTTGAAATCTACGGCTTTTCGATACAGGCATACGGCCTGATTTTCGCCTGCGCGGGACTGTCGATACTCGCGGGCTCGCTGATCAATCGCTTTCTCGTGTCACACCTCGAAGTGCTGCCGCTGATTCGTATCGGCGTGTCCCTGATGGCGATCGCATCGTTGCAGCTGCTGATCGCCGCCTGGCTCGATACCGCACCCTTTGCCTGGGTCTGGGGCTGCGTGTGCCTGTTTTTCTTCGCGGTGCCGATCGTGCTTTCCAACGCGATGGTGCTGGCGCTCGATCCGCTGCCGCGGATTGCGGGCGTGGCATCGTCGATCATCGGTACGCTGCAGAACGTCATCGGCGCATCGGGCGCAATCCTGGGCGCGTCAGCCTATGACGGTACGCTGCGCAATTCCGTGCTGATCATCGCCGGTGCGGGGATCGTGATGCTGGCGATACTGCTGCTGCAGCCGCTGATCTGCGGCGGCCCGATCGTGCACCACCCGGAGGAACTGGCGCGAGAATAGGGCCCTCTGGCAGAACCTCGCCCCTCAGATGATCTCGGCTTTGGCGCGAAGACTGTCCCAGTCACCGGTATTCTCGGCCTCAAGGACCCGTTCGTACATTTCCTCGAGTGACCGGTTCACTTCGTCCAGCATGTCCGCAAAGCGCTGATCGTCCTTCAGCCCGGCAAGAAAGGGATCAAGGTCGAGGGACCAGAGATCGGTCAGAACGGGCTCCCGGAATCCAGCATCGATCAGCTCGCGCAGGGTGCCAAGCGCATCCTCCTTGCGCCCCAGCAGAGCGAGGATCCGGACTTCATGGATCCCCTGCCCGAACCAGCCGACACGGGGCTGTTGCTGGACCACCGGAAGAGCTGCGTGCAGCAACTCCTGCGCGTATGCCTCGTCCCCTTCGCGCTGGCTGATGTAGGCCAGCCGGACGATTGACGGGATGGTGAAATTGTCGACCTGCAGCGCGGCATCCTCGCGGAGTATCGGTTCGTCGATGAATACGAACTCCCGCGCTTTCTCGAAGTCGCCCGCCAGGATCGCGATCTGTGCTGCCGCCCCTGCGGGGAATTCGTTGGCATTGAATGGCTCCCCGCGCTCGGCGAACGCAGAGAAGAAGTCCAGTGCACCCCGGATATCCATATTGAGCAGCAAGATAAACCCGTCCACGTATTTCGCGAACGGATGATCGTCGGGCAAGGTCTTCACTAATTCCTCAGCTCGATCCAGGTCGCCGAACGCCACCAACAGGCGGACATTGAACATGGCAAGAGTCTGGTCGTCGCTCAGCTCGATTGCCCGCTGCATCCATGCCACCGCCTCATCGAGGCGTCCCAGCCCAGCCATTTGGGTCGCCATGTACTGTTGCGGAATCGGCCAATCGGGATGTATCTCCATCGCCTCCAGCCACAGCCGGATCGCCTCGTTATCGCGACCACGCTGCGCATACAGCATCGGCAGGTTGGTGTACGGTATGCGGCCCAACGGGTCCAGCTCCATGGAACGCTGAAAGAGTTCGATCGCTTCGTCGTCACGTTCCTCGCCATCGCGCAACATCGCAAACCACATGTAGGCACTCGCGTGATTCGGGTTCAGCTCGATCGCGCGGCGAAATGCGGCCTCGGCCTCGAGGTTCTCCCGCCCCACCCGTGTCAGTTGCCAGACCTTGCTCTCGAGCAACCCCTTTACGGCGTAGGCATCGGCCAGGTCCGGATCCAGCTCCAGAGCCCTCTGCAGGTTGGCTCGGGCAATCTCGAACGCTTCTGCCTGCGGCAACGCCTGGTGGTTGTTCTCCAGCAGCAGGACGCTTTCCGCCAGGCCTGCATAGGCAGCGGCATAGTTCGGGTCGTACTCAATAGCCTGCTCGAAGTTTTCTTTCGCCGCCCACAACGTCTCGAGGCGTCTGAGATAAAGATTGTCCCGTCCGGAAACGTACGCGCTGTAGGCGCGAAGGTCCGCGGTCGGTTTCGCCGCAATCCTCACCTGCTCTGCAGGTGTCAGCGTCGTCTCGAGCGCCGCGGCGATCGCCGCCGATATGTCGCTCTGGATGTCGAAGATATTGTGCGCCGTAAGCTGGCGATCGTAGGTTTCTGCCCAGATATTGACGTCGTTCTTCGCGTCGACCAGCTGGACGTTGATTCTCACATTGTCGCCCACGCGCTGCACCGAACCCTGCAGCACCGAGCCCACGTCGAGTTCCTCGCCGATCTGGCGTACGTTCTTCGTGGTGTTGCGGTACTCCATCACGGAACTGCGCGAGATCACCTTGCAGGACCCGATGTTGGCCAGCTGCGTCAGTATGTCACCGTGGATGCCGTCGGCGAAGACGTCGTTTTCGGGTTCGCTGCTCAGACTCGTGAACGGCAGAACCGCGATTGCGGGTTTTTCCGCTATAGCCTCGGAAACCGGCGTTTCCCCATTGCGAATGCCCGTGACATTGAAGGTGATAGACACACCGAGCGCCAGCGCAAGCAGACCGATAATCAGGTAGTTCATGGTCGACTTCGATCGCGTATCCACGCCGTCGCGCTGATCGATATCCCTGTCGCGCTTTACGCCCTCCGGCGTGATCTCGAAAATCCACGCCAGTACCACGGCCGCGAAGAACCCGATCAGGACGACAATCACGTAGACCTGGAAAATTCCTTCCGAGGCGCCGAACGTAGGCAACAGCACGGAGCCGGCCTCGATAATGATCCAGGCCACCAGTGCGTAAGCCGCCGCAACGCGTAGCACGTTGCGCCGACGAAGTTCGGAGAAAAATGAGGGCATCGGCGGGATTATAAGCGAACGGCCGCAGCTAAGGCAGTTCGGACAGAACGTCCTCGAGAGACTTACGCTTCTGGGCCGGCGTAACCTTCGGGTAACCGAACCACAGCAGGCCGACCACGAACTCCGCATCTGCATTGACGCCAATGATGTCGAAGAAGCGCGGATCGCGGGTGATGTCGCCCGTCGTCCATTTGCTGCCGACGCCGGCTTTCCACAGGTAGAGCATCAAGTTCTGTATGGCGGCCGCGCACGCCGCGTAGTCCTCACGCTGCAGCAACTCGTCGTCCGAGCGCCTGCAGGTAACGACCAGCCAGCCCGGTTTTTCGGACCATTTCTCGCGCTTGAATTCCGCTGCGTCCGGCCCTTTCTTCGCCGTCACAATATCGCGGCAAAGATCGAGGCACTGCTCAACGGTCTTCTTCCCGAGCAGGTAGAAATGCCAGGGTTCCGTTACGTGGTGATTGGGCGCCCAGGTCGCGGCGTCGATTGCCTCGCTAACGAGTTTGGCTGGCACCGGCGTCTGCAGATACAGGTTGATCGTGCGCCGCCCGCGGATGACCTCTTCGAGATCACGCAGCGACTGCGTCTCGTAACTGGGCGGCGCTTGCTTGCTCATATCCTCTCGATGATCATCGCAATGCCTTGCCCCACACCGATGCACATCGTACAAAGCGCGTAACGCCCGTTCCTGCGCCGCAGCTCATACGCCGCCGTCGTCACGAGGCGCGCGCCCGACATACCGAGCGGGTGTCCGAGCGCGATCGCTCCACCGTTCGGGTTCAGGTGTTCGGCGTCGTCGTCGACACCGAGCTGCCGCAGCGAGGCGAGCCCCTGTGCGGCGAAGGCTTCGTTCAATTCGATGATGTCCATCCGGTCGATGTCGAGGCCGGCAAGCGACAGCACTTTCTGTGACGCCGGCACCGGCCCGATGCCCATGACACGCGGCTCGACGCCTGCCGCTGCCCAGGCGACGACGCGGGCCATCGGCTCCAGGTCGTGGCGCTTCGCCGCCGCTTCCGATGCGATGAGCAACGCGCACGCGCCATCATTGATACCGGATGCGTTGCCGGCCGTGATGCTACCGCCGTCGCGCACGATGGGTTTCAGTTTCGCCAGCCCGTCGATCTTCGAACCCGGGCGGGGATGCTCGTCTTTGCCGACGACGACCGGATCGCCGCGGCGCTGTGGCACGGTCACGGTCACGATTTCTGCGGCGAACACGCCGGATGCGATGGCAGCCTCTGCCTTCTGCTGGCTGCGCAGTGCGAACGCGTCCTGATCCTCGCGGGATATGCCGAATTCGTCGGCCACGTTTTCCGCGGTCTCCGCCATCGAATCGATGCCGTACTGCTCCTCGAGCTTGCGGTTCACGAAACGCCAGCCGAGCGTCGTATCGTAGATTTCCGCGTTACGGCCGAACGCCGCTGTCTGCTTGGCGAGCACGAACGGCGCACGCGACATCGACTCCACGCCGCCGGCGATCGCCATTTCGATGCCGCCGGCACGGATGGCATCTGCGACATTACCGATGGCATTCATGCCCGAGCCGCACAAACGGTTGACCGTGGTCGCGGGAACCGTCGCCGGCAGCCCCGCGAGCAACGCCGACATACGTGCAACGTTGCGGTTGTCTTCGCCCGCCTGGTTGGCGCATCCACAGACCACGTCATCGACGGCGGCGAGATCGAGCTTCGCGTGCCGCTCGAGCAACGCGGCAATCGGGATCGCGCCGAGGTCATCCGCTCGCACGGACGAGAGTGACCCACCGTATCGCCCGATCGGCGTGCGTACCGCATCGCAGATAAACGCGGTCTTCACAGCGCGTCCTTGACCGGCGCGCCTCCCGGCGCCGATTCGGCGTCCTGCGCAAGGGCCAGGTCGTATTTGCGGCCCAGGCCGAGGCCGACCCACGCCCAGAGCAACGCGACTCCGGCGCCGATAACGGCGATCGGAGCCATGCCGAGACCGATCGTCGTTGTAAGAAACGCGAACGCCCAGCCTGACAGCACATCGCCGCCACGGTAGACAACGATGTCGATGACCTGCTTGGTCTTGAAGCGGTCTTCGCGACTGACGTTCGTGTAGAGCATTTCCCGCCCGGGCCGCGTTATCGAGTAATTGCCGGCTTTAAGAACGATCCACCCGCCAACCATCACGGCGAGCACCGGGTTTACAAATACGAGCACCATGGCCGCAGCGACGAGTACCGGCACCAGCGCCAGCGTTTTACCAACGCCCAGGCGAGTCGTGATTCGTCCCGTGGCAAACCAGGCAATCATGATCGTCAGGCTGTTTACAGCCAGGTTGATGCCGGCCCAGATCGCGGTATTCGTATCGCGATCGTTTGCGGCCATCAGGTTCTTGAGTTCGAAATAGGCGAACGAGCCGATGAAGGTATAAAAGAAGATGAATACCCCGATACCCAGCAGATACGGATTGCGCACAAATTCCCGAAAACCGGCAAACGGATTACCGCTGAGCGCCTGTTCCTCGGCGGTAGTCGGGCCTCCCGGCCGGGCTGCCCTGCGCAGCACCGCGACCATCGGCAGGATCATGACGAGGATGGTCGCTGCAACCAGCATCAGGTTCAGCGTGCCAACAAGTTTCGCCAGCGCGAGCGCCACCGCCGATCCCGCGATGGTACCGATGCTCGCGCCGCTGGCGATAAACCCGAAGAGACGCGGTGCCTGCTGTTTGCTGAAAATATCCGACATCAGGCTCCAGAACACCGAAATGTGGAACAGCGAAAACAGGCTCAGCCAGACGTAGAATGCCTTGTTTATCAGCTCGCCATCCTGCGTGCTGCTGGCGCCGATGTAGAACAGCACGAAGCTCAAAGCGAAGAATGCATAGACGCCGGGAATGACTTTCTTCAGCTTGCCGTGCGACACCGCGTAGCCGTAAATGCTCACGGCTATCGCGCTGAAGAAGAAATTGATTGTCCACAGCGACGCGAGCTCGACATCGCTCCACTCCGGCGCCAGTGCATCCCGTACCGGCTTGAGTACGTTGTAAGCCAGCATCAGCAGAAAAAGGAACGAAAAAGAAAGAATCGCCGCCCGCGCCTCGTCGGGCTCGATGCGTGTTGCGCCCCGGAATATGCGGGCCAGACTACCTGTTTCCTGCTCGCTCATGAGTTGACTGGCACTCCGGCGCTGTGATCAGAGCAGCAAGACTGCCACAGAATCATCCCGCCAGGCGAATCCCCTGGTTGTACGCAGTATCGCGGGCAATGACGGCTCGCCGGGACCGTTGCGGGCGCTGCTATTCGTGGCGCAATGCGTCGATCGGATTCAGCATCGACGCACGACGCGCGGGCCAGATTCCGAACACGATACCGATCACGGCGCTGAAACCGAATGCCATCATTGCCGACTCCGCCGTCACGACCGTCTGCCAGCCGGCCAGCCTGTTCAGCAGCGTTGCAGCCGACGCGCCGACGAGGAGACCGAGTGCGCCTCCCAGCAGGCACAGCGTCGTGGACTCGACGAGGAACTGCAGCATGATGTTCCCGCGCGTCGCGCCGAGTGCCTTGCGAATACCGATTTCCCGGGTGCGCTCGGTCACCGTGACGAGCATGATATTCATGATGCCTATGCCACCGACGACAAGACTCACACCGGCAATGCCCGCGAGCAGGAACTTGAATATCTGGGTCGCTTCCTGGCGGGACTCCGCAAATTGCTTGCGATTGACCATCGCGAAGTCATTGTCCTTACCGGGCAGGATGCCGTGTTCACGCCGCAACACCCGTTCTATCTCGAGCATTGCCAGCTCCACCGACGATGATTCATCGACGAGCACGCTGATGCGTTCGACGAACTCATTGCCGGTCACCCTGTATTGCGCCGTGCTCAACGGTATCCAGATATCGTCGTCCGGGTTGCGCCACCCGGTCGACCCTTTCGGCGCCAACACACCGATCACGTCGAACGGGATCGACCGGATCGCAATACTCTGCCCTACAATCCCGGCTACATCGGTTTCGAGCATATCGGGCACTTCGGCGCCGAGCACCGCAACGCGTTTGCGGGCCGAATCGTCGGCGACATTGAACATACGTCCCGCCGCTACTTCGAAACCGTGTACGTCGAGGTAATTCGGCGTCGTGCCGAGCACCACCGTATTGATATTCCGGTTGCCGTATTTCACCTGCATCCGGCCATTGATTTCGGGCACCACCTCGTCGATGTGACGGGTGCCTATCGACAGCGCCACGGCATCATCGGTAGTCAGCGTCTGCTGGTCGCGAGCCACGCCGCGGCTAAACCAGAACGAAGACTCGACCGCGAGGATATCGCCGCCGAGCGCGGCCATCTGCTCATCGATGGCGCGCTGCGCGCCGGTCCCCAGCGCCACCATCGTGATCACGGCGCCGACACCGATGATGATGCCGAGCATTGTGAGCGCCGCGCGAAACAGGTTGCTCCGGATCGACGACAACGCTATTCGAAATGTCTCCGAAATCAGCATGGGCGGTTAACTGCGCTTGATACCCGGCACCCCGATGCGGCGATTGAGCCAGTTCTGCAGATCCTGCTGGACCTCGAAAAGATGGGTCGACGGCAGCACGAGGACCGATTCGGACTCCTCCACTCCCTCGATGATCTCGACACGATCGAGATCGGTGATGCCGGTGCGGATCTTGCGAACTTCTGGCTCGCCTTCCGTATCCATGACGACCCAGAAATTGCCGCCGAAACGATAGTCCGTCCTGCTCCCCTTGCCGGGAGCGCGTGGCCCGGCACCCTCATCCGGCCGCTGCGCGCCGCCGGCACTCTGCAGCATCGCACGCAGATCGGTCTCCGCAATGCCGAGTATGGCCGCCGTCGACGCGATATCGCGGTTCGTCCGCAGCGCCATGACCGGGATCGCCACCACGTCCTCGCTGCGGGCAATCGAGACCTCCACCTCCGCGTTCATGCCGGGCATCAGCAGACCCTCGCGGTTATCGATGGACACGAGCACCGCGAACATCGTTACGTTCTGTTCGACCACCGCCTGCGGCTCGATCTTGACAACCTCGCCCGGGAACGGCTGGTTTGGGTAGGCCGCGACTGAGACCCTGGCCGTCATACCAGGACGTATCTTGCCGATGTCCGTCTCGTCGATGAGCGCTCGTATCTGCACCTCGCTCAGGTCCGCCATCTGCATCAACGGGCTGCCGCCGGCGACGTCACGGGTCGGCGAAGAGATCACCTGGCCGCGTTCCACCGGTTTCTGGATCACGGTGCCGGTGATCGGTGAGCGCACGTCCGTATCGTCCACGGCGATGCGCGCATTCTCGACGCTGACCTGGGCCGTAACGACATCGGCCTCGGCATTGGCAAGGTCGAGCGCGGCCTGCTCGAGGTCGAGCTGGGTAAACGTGCCCTTGGCGAGCAGGGCTTCAGCCCGCGCCATCTGCGAGCGCGCAATTTCACGGCGGGATAGCGCCGCTTTGAGTTCAGCGTCACGCTGGGCGAGATCATTTCGAACCGTTCGCGGATCGATGCGTACCATCAGTGTATCCCTGTCCACGTGATCGCCGACCTCGACCAGCACGTCGAGGACCTCGCCCGACGCCTTCGACTTCACCTCGACGGTCGCAAGCGGTTCGACCACGCCGGCGGAACTCACGCTGACCTCGATGGTGCGCCTGTCCGCGGTAGCGGTTTCGTACATCGGGCCGCCCTCCGGTTCCTCGGCGCATGCCGCGAGCCCGGCCGCGAGAAACAGCGGCAGATAATGTCTCAAGATTTCACTCCTTGCTTTTCGTCTTTCACGATATTGCCGTCACTCAGGTGGATGGCGCGGCGCGCGTGTCTCGCCACGTGCGATTCATGCGTCACCACGATGAGGGTATTGCCCCCGGCGTGCAGCCGGTCGAATAGCGCCATGATCTCGCGCCCCGTCGTGGAATCGAGGTTGCCTGTCGGCTCGTCCGCCAGCAAGATGCTCGGGTTCGTTACCAGGGCGCGTGCTATTGCGACCCGCTGGCGCTGGCCGCCCGACATCTCGGACGGCCTGTGCAACATGCGATCGGCGAGCCCTACTGTTTCGAGGGCTTCCCGGGCCTGTTCATCGCGCTCCCTGCGCTTTACCCCGGCATAGATCAGCGGCACCTCGACATTTGCCAGCGCCGTCATTCTCGGCAACAGGTTGAAGGTCTGGAATACGAAGCCGATCTCCGTGTTCCTCACGCGCGCCAACTGTTTCTCGTTCATGGCGGACACAGACTTGTCATTGAGCCAGTAAGCGCCGCCCGTTGGTGAATCGAGGCAGCCGATAATGTTCATGAGCGTCGACTTTCCGGAGCCGGAGGGGCCCATGATCGCGAGGTACTCGCCGCGATCGACCGTGAGGTCAACGCTGCCGAGTGCGTCGATGTAATCCGCGCCCATCTGGTATCGGCGGTTGAGCTTCTCAAGCCGGATGACGGGGTCGACGCCGGGGATAGATAAAGTTGCAGTAGCCTGCATCGCGCGCTTTGCCATGGACAAGAGCGCCGTATTTAAACACGTTAGGGGGTCAGGTTGCTTTCTCGAGGAGGTCGTCGTGACTCAGGTCGGTGGCCCCGCGCGTGCGCGCCTTCGCGCGGTACATCGCCTGGTCAGCTTCGCGCAGTAGCCCGGTCAACGTGCTGGCATTGGCCGGGTACAGGGCCAGGCCAATACTCGCGGCGCAGCTCATGGTCTCGGAGCCGATGTTGTAAGGCGCCTCCAGCGCTTTCGCCAGCCGCTGCGCGAGCTGGTCCGCGATTGCCGCCGAAACGTCGGGCACCAGGGCCACGAATTCGTCGCCGCCGGGCCGGCCGATTATGTCCTGCGATCGCAGGCTCTTGCGCAGCCGTTGCGCGGCAATCGTAAGCAGTTGATCACCCACGACGTGACCGTAGCGGTCGTTGATGTCCTTGAATTCGTTTAGGTCGATGAACAGCAGCGCGCCCGTCGCATCGTCAGCACTGTCCGTCAGCCGCTGTGTCGCGTCGCGCTCGAATCCGCGCCTGTTCAGCACGCCTGTCAGGGGATCCGACCACGCGATCGACTCCATCTGGGCCTCTTTCGCCCTTGTGTCGGTAACATCGATAAAGGTCGCAGCAATATCGTCGCCGACCGGCTCGCAGATCATCCGCAGGAAGCGCAGCTTGTCGTCATTGTTCTGCACCAACTCGACGTCCACGCTCGCGCCCGCCTGGCAGGACTCGCTTAGCTGGTCCAGCAGGGAGGCCTGGCTGTTTGCATCCATACCCGTCATCGCGAGGCGCGTGATTTCTGTCACCTCGAGATCGACGAGGTCGTCCGGCGTGGAATTGAGAAAGCGCCCCGCCGCCGCGTTGGCGAAGATGCAGCGCAGGTCCTTGCCGCCGAGTTCCTCGTCCTGAACCCAGCGAAAGCGTATGACGCCGTTAACCGAGTGGTCGATCAGCGTTCGCAGGAGCTTTTCGCTCTTGCGGACTTCGCTCTGCGCTTTCTCCACGTCACTGACATCCCGGAACATCAGGACCCGGCCTCCGCGCACGGAACTCCGTTCCGAATTGATCGGAGAAACCTGGAGATGCAGATAACGTCCGGTGTCGGTCATCATCTTCTGCGGCTTTTGCGTATCCAGGGCTTCGAACACGACCGTGGCCCCGTCCTTGAAAATTTCGTCGAGCGGCGTGTGCAACGCCTCCTGTTCCGAAACCGAGAGCAGGACCTCGGCGCCATGATTCAGGCCGATGATTCGCCGCTGCTCGTCGATCACGACAACCGGATCCTGCATGTTCTGGAACACCGTCTCGTAGGCCAGCGGCGCAAACTCCACGATGCCTTCGCCGACGATCAGCCAGACGTAGATCGGCAACATCGCCGCAAATACCAGCGGCACGAAGGAGATCACGTTGGAGCCCAGGCCGAGATCGTAGGCAGCGGTTGCGATCAGCGGGCCGACGCAAGCCGCTACCAGCAGGAATAATCCACGGCGGTGCGCTGGCGCGACCGCCGAACTGTGCACGAGCAGCGTGAATATCGCCGCCCCGATGAGTGCATAGCTGTGTGGCGCATGCACGAACAGGAACCAGGGACCCCACTTTTCCGGGCGCGTGAGGTACTGCCCGTCGCCATTGACCGCGGGCAGCTGCCACATAAACTCGTGGAAGGAGTTGGTCGCTGCAAGCGCGATCGAGACCGTGGGCACGATCAGCAGCAGTACGATCATTCGTAGCGGCGTTGCCGCCCCGGTGTACTCGCGGAAACAGACGAGCGCCGCCAGGGGCAGCAGCGCAGTTCCAAGGAAATGGCCGGTACGGCCGATCGAGAACACCAGGAACGAATCCGACATGAGTTCCACGGCACCGCCCATCACCCAGAAGCTGATGATCACGAACAACACGCCGATCGGCACACTTCCGACTTCGCGCTTGGCCGCGATCAGGCGTATGCCCAGCATCACGTAGCAGGCTGCGCTGAAGATCAACAGGATGGACAATGCAATGTCCAGGTTCATGGTGTAGCACCCGAACTCGACGATATCGGTCGAAATCCTACTGGAGCTAACACCTTGATTCCCGGAACTGTTTCGCAGCTTTTGATCTGCGTCTCAAGTGCTTTTGTGCGGCAGTTCACAGGCCGTCACGGCGCATTCCCGCACACCTTCGACAACCGCCTGTTTTATAAGCTTTTAATCTCAGTTCATGCCCGACTTTGATATTCAGCACCGGCGGCTTAGGATAGTCGCTGGCGACACGGACCCCGCGCATGCCCCTCGACATCACGTTTACCCTCAGCGACGACGACCTGGCGCGTTTCCAGGCCATCGTGGACAAGGCGCGCTCGGCGGTGGAGGACGATACCGCGGCCGAACACATCGAGCAGGCGGCGCGCGAACTGCTTCGCCAGACGCGCGAAATCGAACTGCCCGAGTTCATCGCGGCGCGCATGGCGAAGCTCAGCATCGTGATCGATATGATCAATGACGAAGAATGGAACCTCTCGGAAGACGAGCGCCGGCACGTACTGAGCGCGCTGGCTTATCTTTGCGACCCCGAGGACCTGATTCCCGACCACATTCCCGGGCTCGGATTTCTCGACGATGCGATCTACGCCGAAATCGTCCTTGGCGAGCTCCGTAACGAAATCAGCCTGTACGAGGAATTCTGCACCTACCGGCAATCCGAGGAGTCGCGCCGCAAGTCGCGTGGCGAAGACGTCAAGATCGGCCGCGACGAATGGCTGGCTGACAAGCGTGCGGCGCTGCACGCGAAGATGCGCAAGCGCCGCGTTGCCGAAGGCGGGCGCAGCCGCTGGCGCATGCGCCTCTGGTAAGAACGCGGTGCGCTTGCGCTACTGGCCTTCGATCCACTTGTCGACCTGCGGCGCAGGCCTTCAGGCCGTCTTCGAGGGCGTCCTGGCCGCCGCGACGATGCGCGCAATCCCGGGCCTCGCCGTGCGCAACTCGTCAGGCGTCAGCGCATCGAGTTCGTGCGGAAATACCAGCCACTCCGCAGTCTCGTGGATGTAGTAGTCCGGGACCAGGTCGGTCTGGTTGCGGCTCGGCTTGTACCAGGGAACGGCGACACGGATATCGTCCGGCGTATTGTCCCTTGCGCGATTCCTGAGCTCATCGATAACGGCGACGATCGTATTGCCAGTATCGAATACGTCGTCGACGATCAGCAAGCGGTCGTCGTGGCAGATCTTCTTGATGATGTAATTGAGACCATGCACGGCAACCGCGCCGCGTTCGTCGACCCCGACGTAGGATGACGTGCGGATTGCAATATGATCCGACTCCACGCCGCAGTAATCGAGGATCTCCTGCACCGCCAGCCCGACTGGCGTGCCGCCGCGCCAGATCGCGATGATCAGCGTTGGACGAAAGCCGCTTTCGAGCACGTCGAGCCCCAGGCGAAAGGAATCCTCGAGCAGGTCCTGGGCGGACAGTACGGTCTTTTCCATCGCTGTTCTCTTTTTTTACCGGCGCTTGCCGCGCTGGCTATAATGCGGGCCTGAATTCTACCGTACTGCGAGCGCTCGCGAATCATGAACAAGCGTTTCATCCATGCCGACGACCTGCTGAGAGATTCCTTCCAGCTCGCGGCCAACATCCACAGCGCGGGTTTCAGGCCGGACTTTCTCGTCGGCCTGTGGCGCGGTGGCAGCGCCGTCGGCATCGCGGTACAGGAGGGTCTCGACTATTTCGGCACGCCCACGGATCATATTGCGATTCGCACCTCCTACTCCGGTGCGCACCGCTATTCGGAGATGGTCAGCAAGGCGGACCAGATTCGCGTCCATGGCCTGCAGTACCTGCTCGAGAACCTGTGTTCCCATCACTCGATGCTGATCGTCGACGACGTCTACAGCACCGGGTCCAGTGTCAAGGCAGTAATCGACCAGCTTGCACGGAAAACCCGTCGCAACCTGCCGGCGGACATTCGCGTCGCGACGGTCTGGTACCGGCCGACGCCGCGCACGCTGCGCATCCCGGACTATTTCGTGCATGAGACAGACGACTGGCTGGTGCTGCCCTACGAACTGTCGGGCCAGTCGCTCGACGAGTTACGCGAAAACCGGCCCGAGCTCGCCGGCCTATTCGACAGGCTCGGGAGGCATCTGAAGGCAACGAGCCCCGGTCAGTAGATACGGCCGCCGACGCGGATGCTGGTATTCATACCGCCGCCACCGTAGTAGCCGCCACCGCTGTAGGAGCTGTAGCCGACGCTGCCGTACACGGCAGGCGGCTCGCATGACGCCAGCAGGGAACACAGCGCAAGAAGCGCGGACACGCCCGCCACTCGCCGGATTCTCGAAAGTCTCATCACAGCCTCCTCAGTCAAGTGGCCAGGTCTGCAGCGCAACGCCGGCGCCGGACGGGCCGGCTATAAAGGCGACTTCACCCCCGACCGGCCGCGCCTGCGCCTCGACGAGGACACGGCCGCCGAGGCGTTCTACCTTTGCGGTCACCGCCGCAGGATCCCCGACACGAATGTAGTTAACCCAGACCGGTCGTTCGTTCTCGAAGGGGTTCCTGAGTACGCCGGCGCGCGGCTTGTCCGCGTACGTCAGCACCCGGTAATCCCTGTCCACGTTCTCGATCTCGTGATCCGTATACTCAAACCCGATCACGGTCCGGTAAAAGCCGGTCGCGCTGTCGACGTCGCTGGTCCAGAGTTCGTCCCAGAGCCAGCCGTTGTGCGCCGGCTCGCTGTCCGCCGGATCACCCTCCTTCGTCTGGATCATCGCAAACAGGGCGCCCGTCGAATCCTCTACCACGGCCATGCGCCCACGATCCCCGATCGACACGGGCGCGTTGACGACCTTGCCGCCGGCGCCGGCTGCGCGCTCGACTGCGGCATCGAGATCCGCGACCGAGATCGTCGTAATCCACTGGGAGATGTTTTCCTTCTTGCCAAGCGCATTGGTGTCGACCATGCCGCCAATCAGCCTGCCGTTGTGGCGAATCAGCATGTAGGAATCGCCGCTGCCAACACCGACGAACAACCGGGGCTCCTCGAACTCCCAGCCGAACAGCTCGCCGTAGAAGCGCCGGGACGCTTGTGGCGTGTTGGTCAGCAGGTCGCGCCACACGACCTTGCCGTTATGCCGTTCGTCCGTCGGCGTCTCGGTGATCGGCGGCAGGTTTACCGTGACCGCGGTACAGCCGGCGGCCAGCAGCAAGAGAGCCAGTGCCGAAAATCGTCGAGTTAGCAAAAGCCTGTCCCTGTCGATAATCATCTGCCGGCGATGCTACCGCATCGCCGCACGCGGCGCAGCGCTCTGTTGCGCCAGCAGCTCACCGCGTTTTTCATTGATGATCAGCAGCAGCTGAGCCGCCGCCTCGGCATCGCACAGCGCGCGGTGATGATTCCTGAGCGGAATATCCCAGGCCTCCGCAAGCGCCGCGAGACTGTAGGAGCGCTGCCCCGGGTACAGCTTGCGCATCGAGGCGCAGGTGCACAGCTTCGGATACCGAAACTTGCGGCCGAGGCGACCGAACTCCCGCGCGATGAAGCCGTAGTCGAATTCCACATTGTGCGCGACGAATATGGCTCCCTGCATGAATGCATCGAATTCGTCAGCGATGTCCGAAAAATACGGCGCATCCTCGACCATGGCGGGCGTGATGCCGGTGAGCCGCGTAATGCCCGGCGGAATCGTGCGCTGCGGATTCAGGAGCGTCGAGAAACGCCCCACGATTTCGCCGTTGCTGAGCTTCACCGCCCCGATTTCGGTGACCCGGTGACTCTCACCGCGCCCGCCGGTCGTCTCCACGTCAACGACGACATAGTCCTGCCCGGGGTCGAGCATCCAGCGAATGCGCACGACGTCTGCACGCAAGCCGGCGGCACGCAATTGTTCGATGCGCAACAGCTGGTTGCGGCGCAGCTGGTCGCCTTCGGTTTTCACTTCGACGAATCGCGCGCCTTTGTCGTCCAGCAGCAGCAGATCCGGGTAGCCGTAGCGAGACCCCTCGTAATCCCGGCAGAAACGCGCCAGCACCTGCCTCAATGGTGCTCCACGCTCCCGCTCCAGCAAGGCGAACAGCGCGTCGATGACGCGGCGGCGCCAGCGGAACACGCCGTTGGGTGTGCCGTAATGCGCCGTGCTGGAGCGCAGCAATTCCCGGACCACCGCTTTCGGTTCATCGAGCATGGCCAGTTTTCGATCGATAGCGGCCCGGTTGTCATCGTAGAAGGTGCCGGTGGTCAGATTTCGCGGCAGAAGCTCGAACGGTGAATGCAGATCGGCCGCATCGCCCGCAAACAATTCATCCCAGAAATAGAGTCCGAAGAAGGTCCGCCAGAGCGCATTCTCGACACGGAATGCGCGCTGGCCGGCCCTCTCGAAATAGTCGGCGGCGGCACGTTCGGGGGAACCACTTTGCGCTTCATCGATATCGATCGTCGTTGCGGCGCGGAGTAGATCAGTGACAGCGGAGGTCCGCTTGTTGCCGAATTTGCGCTCGTAGAGATCCCTCGCGAACAACCATTCCTCATCGCTGCCGGGATCGTCAATGCACTTTTCCAGGTATTGCCTGGCTTCGTCCTTCTGGCCGCTCGCGAACAACATCCGCACGCAGCGTTCCGTGCACTTCGCCGACTCTCCGGCCTGGAACAACCGCAGAGCAGCATAGGTGTCGCCCGCTTTCTCGGCGATCCGCCCCAGACGATAGGCCAGTCTGTCGCGCAGGGCCGCCGCGCCGGGACTGAGCGGCTCGGGCCACTCGCACGCCTGGTCCATCAGCTCTTCGACCACGCCCGCAGAGGCAGAGCGCAGACGCGCGAGGCGCGTTTCGAAAAAGTAATGCTCGAGCGCTTCTTCGCGTTCCGCAAAGCGCGGCTCGAAGGTTTCCCGAAAGCTGTGGGTCTTGACGATTCCGAGATCCCGCATCGTAAACCGCGCCAGCCCTTCCTGCAGACGCCCGAAATACAGGAACATCAGGAACTCCACTTCCTGCGCGCGACTCTGGACGACGAGTCTCGACAGGTCGGCGTGGCCCAGGAAATCGGCGGGCACACAATTCGCCCTGGCGAACTCGACGAACTCCGCTTTCTTCATGGAACTGCGCAAACCGACGAACATGCCGGCAAGGGCTTCGTACAGCTCGGCTCGCGTCAGGAACCCCAGCAACTCGTCGAAGTGTGCCGCGGACGGCGACTCCAGCCAGCCCTGCTCGCGCAGGATTGCCACGAGCGGTGCCGTGTCGCCCAGTTCGGGGTACTTCAGGCGGTGGCTTGCGAAGACCGTGCCCTTGCGGTTGACCAGCCTTACGTACAGGCGCTGCGCGTCGGCGGGGAGGCGGTCGAAGTCCTGTATGAACGCGTTATGGCTGTCGAGCAGCACGTGAGCGTAATTCGTCTCGACGAACCTGATCATCTCGACGAAATGGGAGTGATAGTAGTAGGTCGGAAGGTCCCGCCGCATGGCCGCATATTGCAGCGCCACCGCCCGGTCGGCAACATGCCCGGATGCGCGCCATTCGAATCGTACTGATAACGGCCGTCCTGCTGGCGGCAGCGCCACTGCCGGCGGCACCACTCTTCGAGGATCCGACCGTCCTGGACGCCACGCTCGAAGGCCCGCTCGCAGAACTGATGCGCGAGCCAGAACGCCGCGAGCAACTGCCTTTCATGTTACACGCGGAGGAAACTGAACACGCGATCAAGGTCCGCCTGCGAGGCAAGAGCCGGCTGCGTGTCTGCGACTTCCTGCCGCTGCGGCTGAACTTCAGGAAGAGCGACGTAAGCGGCACCGTCTTTGCGGAACAGGACAAGCTGAAGCTCGTCGTGCCCTGCCATACCTCGGAACGCGCGGTAAAAAATCTCATCGAGGAATACGCGGTCTATCGCATGTTCAACCTGCTGACGCCCGCGAGCTATCGGGTGCGCCTGCTGCGAATGACCTTCACCGATACAGCACGGGACGGCGAAAGCACACGGCTGCATGCATTCCTGCTGGAGCCCGAAAAACAACTGGCCGGACGTCTCGACGGCCAGGAATCGGAGCTGCCGGAAGTATCGCTGAGCTGGCTCGATGCCAATCAGATGGCGCTCGTTTACGTTTTTCAATACTTCATCGGTAACCTCGACTGGTCACTGGTCAGGCCGCTGGAGGAGAAAGCCTGCTGCCACAACGGCACGCTCGTAAAAACCGATACGGAACTTCTCTACGTCCCTTACGACTTCGACCTCTCCGGCTTCGTGGACGCGCCGTATGCATTTCCACCGCCCGACCTGCGCCTGAAAAGCGTCACGCAGCGCCGCTACCGCGGGTTCTGCACGGACCGTGAGCATCTGGAGCGCGCGATCGACGGGATCGTATCGAAGCGCCTGGAGATAAACGCACTCGTCCGGTCGTTGCCCGTTCTGAGTGAAAAGGACAAGGAACGTCGCGTGAAGTACCTCGACCAGTTCTTTCGGGCGACGCAAGACAGGGACAGGTTACTGGAGCGATTCGAAAAACGCTGCCTCGACTAGGACCTGTTAACGCTATACACGAGCGCCCTGCAGGTACGTTGCCGCGACGTTTCGATCGTCGCCGAGCACGATGAGCGCGAACAGTAATTCGCCGGGCGACGCAGCGAGCGCGGTCCGGTGCGCACTGATCGACGTGCCGCACGGGTCCAGGACAACGAAGTCGGCCTCCTTGCCCACGGCGAAATTGCCGATCCGGTCGTCGAGATACAGGGCTTCCGCCGCCCCGAGCGTCGCGAGGTAAAGCGCCCGGCCCGGCGGTAACGGCTGCTGCTGCAGGTGCAGGACCTTGTACGCCTCGCGCATCGTCTTCAGCAACGACAGGCTCGTGCCACCGCCGACGTCCGTGCCGAGACCGACACGAATCTGCAGCTCTCGAAGGCGGCGCAGATCGAACAGGCCGCTGCCGAGGAACATGTTCGAGGTCGGGCAGTGCGCCGCCGCGGCACCGCGGCCCGCCATCAGCCTGCATTCCTCGTCCTGCAGGTGCAGGCAATGGGCAAACACCGACCGCTCCCGGACCAGGCCGAAACGGTCGTAGACGTCGAGATAGCTCGAACTCCACGGGAACAGGCGCGCGATTTGCTCGACTTCGTCATGATTTTCGGCGAGATGGGTGTGTACCCAGACGTCCGGGTACTCGGCAGCGAGGCGGCCCGCCGCCTCGAGCTGGGCTTCGCTCGACGTCAGCGCAAAACGCGGTGTGATGGCGTAGCCGAGGCGGCCCTTGCCGTGCCAGCGCTCGATCAGCTGCCGGCTGTGCTCGTAGCCCGTCGCCGCGCTGTCGCGCAGCGCTTCGGGACAGTTGCAATCCATGAGCACCTTGCCCGCAATCAGGCGCATGTTCCTGGCGGCGGCGGCCTCGAAAACAGCGTCGGCCGAGTGCGCATGCACGGTACCGAATACCAGTGCCGTCGTAGTGCCGTTTTTCACGAGTTCGTCGATGAACAGTGCAGCGACCTCGCGAGCATACTCCTCGTCGGCGAAACGCATCTCGCTCGGGAACGCGTATCGGTGCAACCAGTCCAGCAGCTCCTCGCCGTAGGACGCAATGACATCCAGCTGCGGGTAGTGGACGTGGCAGTCGACGAATCCCGGCACGATGAGTTTGCCCGATAGATCCTCGACGCGCGTATCGTCGGGCAGCGAACCCATGATCTCGTCGGCTCTGCCGAGCCCGGCGATGAGACCGTCCTCGACGACGAGCATACCGTCCTCGAAATAGACGATGGCTTCCTGGTTATCCTGTTCGCCGGGATCGGCGATGCAGTGAAATACGGATCCGCGGAAAGCCCTGCGCATGCCGTCAGGGCTCCAGCAGTAACACGCTGTCGTCCAGCGTATGTTCGTCGCAGTTCGGCGCATCTGCCGCCCGGTCGATCACGAGAAACTCCTGCCCGGTCTCGAACGCGATCAACGGCATGTGCCAGGTACCACGGCGATAATTCACACCCTGCCGGCCGTTGGTGACGAACGCCCGCAGATCGTCGGGCTCGACACTTTCCCCCGCTGGCGCGACCACTACCACGAATTTCACGGAGCTCAACGGCACGAATGCCTGGCTGCCGCGCGGGTGGCGTTCGACGACGTCGAAACGGTAAGGCAGTCTGGTCGCGCTGCGGCAGCGGGCGACGCTGACGCAGACCCGGCCGTCTGCACCGGGGTCGACGTTGCACAGGTCGTCGAAGCGTTCGAAGCGCGCCGCATTCATGGCCTCGCGCTGCGCATCGCGCGCTTCGATGACCTCACCGAAAGGCTGGAAGCGTTCGCGGGTCAGCGGCAGCGGCTTGATCGTATGGTCGCTCACGACCCCTCACCGGCGGCGACGCGACCGAAGATGCGCAACCGGCTCACGCCACCATCGGGATAAACCGACATGCGGACGTGGCTTACCGGGCCAGGGTCTTTGAGCTCGGCTTCGAAATAATGTTGCTGGTCCATGGCGAGCTTCGACTCGGGCAGCAGGGTTTGCCAGCACTCACTGTCCGGGCTTGCCTCGTCGTGGCTGTCGAACAGCGCCGCCTCGACCGAAACCCGGTCCGGGTAATTGCCCTTGAAGTGCGCGGTATCGATCTCCACCCGCTCGACGATACCCGGCCTGCCAAGCGCGGCAATCACCCAGTCGTTACCCGGCCCGCGCCGGCGCGCCGTTTCCCAGCCGTCGCCCATGTTTACGCCGCGGCCGGGCAGGTTGAGGTTATGCATGCTGCCGTAGTGTTCGTCGCTTGCGGCGAGCGCTCGGCCACCGTTCTTCAGCGCGAACAGATCGATGACGCCGTCATCCTCGACATCCGCGCACACCTCGCCGTAGATGCGCAACCGCGCTATGCCGCCGTCGGGGTAGATGTTGAGCCGCAGGTGAGTCCAGCTGCTGCTGTCGTTGACCTCGACGAAATGATGCCGGTCGCCAGCGAGGTCGGTCCGCGGAACGATCAGGGTCCATTCCGAGTCCGGCACGTCGTCGTCACTGACACACGCATCGATCGAGGCCTGCGGTGGAAAATTCCCCGTGAAATGACTCGTATCGATATCGACGCCGTGGATGATGCCCGGCACGCCGAGGCGAATAATGCAGAAATCGTGACCGGGCGTGCGGCGGCGGCGGCTTTCCCAGCCGTCCATCCACTTGCCGTGGTCGTCGTATTTGTCTTCGATGAATACGGGATCCGCGGGCTGGATCAGGCGTTCCTTTGCGGCGAAGAACTCGTCGCTCGCGTGAGTGACCCGGGTACCGAGGCGCGGCTGCTCGAGACGGATCCATGCCCGAAACGGGTTATCGGTTACCGGCATCAGTTCGCTCCCAGTGCAACCAGCCGCAAGCGCGCGATCTTGTGAATCTCGAGCAGGGCATTTTCGAATTCTTCATCGTAATCATTCTCGAGTCGCGACTCGAATGCAGCAAGTATCTGCGCGCGGCTGCAATTTCGCACCGCCATGACGAACGGGAAGCCGAATTTCCTGCGGTAGGCGCTGTTCAGTGCCTGGAAACGCTCGTACTCGCCGGGCGAACACTGGTGCAGGCCCGCGCTGGACTGCTCGCTCTTCGAGTCATCGGTCAGTTCGCCCGCGACCGCCGCCTTCCCGGCCAGGTCCGGGTGTGCACAAATCAATGCCAGCTGGCGGTCGCGCGACGAATTATCCACGCAATCCGCCATGACCCTGGCGATGACGTCGATATCCGCACTGCCGTCGATGAGGGGCGCCGCTTTCTCCGCAACCCACGCCGAATTCTCGTAGATACCGCCATAACGCCTTACGAACTCGAGTTCTCTCATGCTACGCCTCTCCCGACGGGAAATGTTCGATCCAGTGCCGCGCGATGTCGACGCGTCGGCAGATCCACGCAGTGTCGAACGAACTCACGTAGTCGAGGAATCGCGCCAGTGCGGCCGCCCGGCCCGGCCGGCCCGCGAGCCGGCAGTGCAGCCCAACCGACATCATGCGGCCGCCCTCGGCATGCAGGACATCGAAGGTATCCCTCAGGTACTCGAAGAACTGCTGGCCCGAGTTGAATCCCTGCGCCGTCGCGAAGCGCATGTCGTTCGCATCCAGGGTATAGGGCACCATCAGCTGCGCCTTCCCATTCGAACGGTCCCAGTAGGGCAGGTCGTCCGCGTAGGAGTCCGCGCTGTACAGGAAGCCGCCCTCCTCCGCGACGAGCCGCTGCGTGTTCGGGCTGCATCGGCCCAGGTACCAGCCGAACGGCCTCTCGCCCGTCACGCGCGCATGGATGTCGATTGCCTTCTGCAGGTGCTGTTCCTCGATCGCCACATCCACGGCCTGGTAGTCGATCCATCGGTAGCCGTGACTTGCGATTTCCCAGCCGGACTCCTGCATCGCGGCCACGGCCTCCGGATTACGCTGCAGCGCCATTGCCACCCCGAACACGGTAACGGCGAGGCTGCGTTCAGTGAACAGCCGGTGGAGCCGCCAGAAACCCGCGCGCGCCCCGTACTCGTAGAGCGACTCCATGTTCATGTGGCGCTGGCCGGGGTAGGCGACGGCCCCCACGATCTCGGAGAGGAATGCCTCTGAGGCGGCATCACCGTGCAGCACACAGTTCTCGGCGCCTTCCTCGTAATTGATGACGAACTGCACGGCAACGCGCGCCCGATCCGGCCAGTTCGGATCCGGGGGCTGCCTGCCGTAGCCGCGAAGGTCGCGAGGATAATCCGTGCCACTCATTGGCCCGCTCCCGCGCCTGCGCGATACCAGCGATCGATCAGCACCCGTTCCTCTTCCGAAATCCTGGTCAGATTGCCGATCGGCATACCCCGCGTCACGACCGTCTGGTGATGAATACGCAGAGCCTCTGCCAGGATCTGCCGGTCCGTTTCGAGCACCACGCCGGCCGGCGCTGCCTGGAAACCGGGGTGCTCGGGCGATGCCGCGTGACACGCGGTGCAGCGCTGGTGCACGACCGTCCGCACGGCATCGAAGTCCACCCTGCCCGCGCTCGCAGACGTGTCGCGCGGCGCGATTGCGACGGCAACGATCAACAGCAGTGCCGCCGCGCCAATCACGGGCAGCGGTGAGGCCCGGCCCGAGTGTCTCGCCACGAAGTACACGCGCACCAGCGCCCCGGCAAGCGAGATCGCAATGAGGATTGCCCAGTTGAATTCGTGATTGTAGGTCATTGCGAAGTGGTTGCTGATCATCGTGAACAACACGGGCAGCGTGAAATACGTGTTGTGCACAGAGCGCTGCTTGCCCCGAATGCCCGGCAGCGGATCGGGCGCTTCGCCGCGCGCAGCCGCCGCAACCATCTGTCGCTGGCCCGGAATGATGACGAAGAACACGTTCGCCACCATGATCGTGCCGAGCACTGCGCCGAAGTGAATATAGGCGCCGCGCCCGCCGAACAGCTGGCACAGTCCCCAGGCCAGCACGGCGGCGAGCACCAGCAGTATGCCGGCAAACACAGGTCCTTTCTCAACGAGCGGCGATTTGCACAGGCCGTCATAAACGAGCCAGCCCACGACGATGAACGCGAGCGAAATGCCGCTGGCCGTCAGCGGGCCGAGGCTCGCGACCGACGGATCGATCAGGTAGACCTCGGCGCCGAGCCAGTACACGAGCACCAGCAGGAACATGCCTGACAACCACGTCGTGTAAGCCTCCCACTTGAACCAGTGCAGCGTCTCCGGCAACGCCTGCGGCGCAACCTTGTATTTCTGCGCGTGATAAAAGCCACCGCCATGCACGGACCAGAGTTCGCCGCCCACGCCCTTGTCGCGGTCGGCGTCCGCCGGCGGCGGCTGCAGGTGGTTGTCCAGCCAAACGAAATAAAACGACGAGCCGATCCAGGCGATGCCGGCGATCATGTGCAGCCAGCGCACGAGCAGATTCAGCCAGTCGGAGATGTAGGCTTCCACATCAGCTCCGGATCGGCTGTACGTTGCCGGGCAGCGGCTGTTCATGCTGCAGCGATTGCTCGTGCGCGCGCAGGATCTCCGCCGCGGCCGCGATGGCGATCTCGGCGGGTTTCTTGCCGCTGATGCCGGCGACGCCGATCGGGCAGACGAGCTGCTCGATCGCACTCTGTGGCAAACCCTGCCGGCGGAGGCGTTTCTCGAAGCGGCGGCGCTTTGTCAGAGAGCCGATCAGCCCGCAGTAAGTGGCATCGCCGCGTCTCAGGATGCGGTCACAGATATCGAAATCCAGTGGGTGGCTGTGCGTCATGATGAGGTAGTAGCTCGACGGCGGCATTGCGGCAACTTCGAGCGCAGGCTCGTCGGTCTCTATGGTCCTGGCGTTGCGCGGCGCCGTGCGAAAGATGCCCGGCCGGCTGTCGATCCAGCGAATATTGCAGTCCAGCCCGGACAGCACGTTGACGACGGCGACGCCCACGTGGCCGGCGCCGAAGACGGCAATGTTGAATTCGCTGGCCCGAACGGGCTCGTAGAACAGGGTATGGTTTACGGTCGCCGCACCGCCCGCCAGCAAGCCGCGTGCCTCGACCACGATCTCCGGGTCGCATGAGCCCGCGTCGATGCCGAACACGTCCTCGGCCGTGACAACGAACTTCCTGCCTGTTTCCGTGGCGGTCACCATCACCGACGGCTGGCTCTGGCCGTGCAGTGCACGCAGGTCGCGCAGCCATTCGGGCAGGCCGCTTCCAACCGGCTCGAACAACACGTCGACGACGCCGCCGCAACACTGCCCCAGCGACGGCCCGAGAGGGAACCGCCGCGTCTCGGGTGCCACCGCCTTTCCCAGCAGCCCGGCCGCGATATGGGTGCATTGATGTTCGAGCTGGCCACCGCCGATCGTACCGATCGTCTCCCGCGCGGTGACGATCATCTTCGCGCCGGTTTCCCGCGGCGTCGAACCGCGGATACCGGAAATCGTGACCAGCACGGCCGCGTCGCCGGCTGCGGTCAGGTCGGACAGTTCGTCGATCCACTCGTTCACGATTGCGCCGCCTCGATTGCGCTCAGCACCGCCTCGGGCGTCGCCGGCGTCTCCAGCGCCGGCAGCGGATTGGTGTCCGTGGCGATCGCGTCGCGAATAGCATGAAACACGGAGATCGCCAGCATCAACGGTGGTTCGCCGACGGCCTTGGAGCGATAAATCGTATCTTCGCGATTCGCGGCATTCTCCAGCAGGGTCACGTTGAATTCGGGCGCCAGGTCCGAACAGGTCGGGATCTTGTACGTCGACGGCGCATGCGTCAGCAGCTCGCCAGCCTCATTCCAGCACAGTTCCTCTGACGTGAGCCAGCCCGCGCCCTGGACGAAACCACCTTCGACCTGGCCGAGATCCATCGCGGGATTCAGGGAGTCACCGCAGTCGTGCACGATATCGACGCGCAGGATGCGGTTCTCCCCTGTGAGCGTATCGACGACGACCTCGCTGACGGCCGCGCCATAGGCAAAATAGAAGAACGGCCGCCCGCTGAATGTCTTGCGGTCGTAGTTGATCTTCGGCGTCTTGTAAAAGCCGGTCGCCGACAGCGATACGCGGTCGAACCAAGCGAGCTGCACCAGCTCGGCAAACTCGAGTGCCTCGGGCCCGACGCTCACGCGTCCGCCGGAAAAGTCGATGGCGCTCTCGCTGACCGAAAAATGCCGCGCCGCGAACGCGGTCAGCCGCTCGCGTATTTTTCGTGCCGCGATCTGCGCCGCCTTGCCGTTCATATCGGAGCCGCTGGACGCGGCCGTCGCGGACGCATTCGGGACCTTGCTGGTGTCGGCCGCGTTGATTCGAATGGCGGACACGGGCACACCGAGCTCGTCCGCAACCACCTGGGCGACCTTGATAAACAGGCCCTGGCCCATCTCGGTGCCACCATGATTGAGATGCACACTGCCGTCCTTGTACACGTGCACGAGCGCGCCGGCCTGGTTCAGGTGCGTTGCCGTGAACGAAATTCCGAACTTGACGGGCGTCAGCGCGATGCCGCGTTTCAGAATTCTGCTCGAGGCATTGAACTCGCGGATGGCGGCCCGGCGCGCGCGGTAATCGGCGTTCGTCTCGAGCCTGTCAGCGATCACGTCGAGAATGTTGTCCTCGACCGTCTGGCCGTACTGGGTGACGTTGCGTTCGCCAGTACCGTAGAAATTACGCCGCCGCACATCGAGCGGATCCAGCCCGAGCGTGCGCGCGATGTCGTCGATCACGTATTCGATCGCGACCATGCCCTGCGGGCCGCCGAAACCGCGGAACGCCGTGTTCGATACGGTATTGGTCTTGCAGCGATGCGACACGATGGTGACGTTCTCGAGGAAATACGCGTTATCACAATGGAACATCGTGCGGTCGTTGACGGGACCGGAAAGGTCGGCCGAGATACCGCAGCGTGACGCGAACGTGAAGTCGACGCCGCGAATCCGGCCCGTCTCGTCGAAACCGACCTCGTAATCGACAACGAAGTCGTGGCGCTTGCCGGTCATGATCATGTCGACGTCACGGTCGAGGCGCAGCTTGCAGGGGCGCCCGGTCTTGACCGTCATCAACGCAGCCATGCACGCGATCGTTGCGGCCTGGCTCTCCTTGCCGCCGAAGGCGCCGCCCATGCGCCGGCAGATGCAAACAACGTCCTTCGCCGCGCGGTTCGTCGCCTGTGCCACGAGGTGCTGTACCTCGTCCGGGTGCTGCGTCGAGCTGTAGACCAGCAGGCCGTTGTCTTCCTGCGGCAGACACATGGCAATGTGTCCCTCGAGGTAGAACTGGTCCTGCCCGCCAATCGTGAATCGCCGCTGCAGCCGCCGCGGCGCGTCGCTGATCGCGGTCGCGGCGTCGCCGCGAGCCAGCGTCTCGCTGGGCAGCACGAACGAGCCTTTCTCGACGGCGGTGAGCGGATCCAGTATTGGCTCGAGTTCCTCGTAATCGATTTTTGCGAGCAGCGCCGCCCTGCGCGCCTGGTCAACCGTTTTCGCGGCGACGGCGAAAATGGCCTGACCGGCATACTCGACAGTGTCCGTCGCGAATATCGTTTCGTCGTGCACGATCGGGCCGCAATTGTTCTCGCCCGGTATGTCCGCTGCGCGACAAACGTCGACCACGCCTTCTGCAGCCAGCACGTCGTGGAGATCGATGGCGCGCAAGCGCGCATGCGGCTTGCTGCTCATGCCGACGGCCACGTGCAGTAGATCGCGCGGTTCCGGCAGGTCATCCGTGTAGGCAGCCCTGCCGCTGACGTGCAGGTGCGCGCTGTCGTGCGGCAGCGCGTTACCGACGGCCACTTTTCGACCCTGCCTGGCCCTGGCGTCCATAGCTGTATACCGTTTCGGTCAATTCACCGCGGGTTTCGAGGTACAGGCGGCGCAGCAGGTTCTGGCCACAACGCAGACGGTACGCCGCGGATGCACGCATGTCCGTTATCGGCTCGAAGTCCCTCGCAAACGCCGCCATGCCCTGTGCGACGGTTTCTTCCGTCCAGGGCCGGCCCGCCAGCGCCTGTTCGCAATGCAATGCCCGTTTTACGATGGCGGCGAGGCCGCCGCAGGCAATGCGCACGGATTTGACGCGATCGTCCTCCAACTCGAGGCGGTACGCGGCACAAACGGCCGAAATGTCCTGGTCGAATCGTTTCGACAGTTTGTAGCAGTGCAAACTCGTGCCGGGTGCGGGCAATGGAAGACGGATGCGCTCGATAAACTCGCCGGGCCTCAGGTCATTGACCCGGTAATCGTGGTAGAACTCGTCCAGTCCGAGTTCCCGGGTACTGTCGTCAAACCGCAGGACGAGTGTTGCGCCGGCGGCCATCAATGCCGGCATGGAATCCCCGATCGGCGAACCATTGGCCACATTGCCCCCGAGCGTCGCCGCATTGCGAATCGGCGGCGACGCAAAACGCCGCAGCATTTCGTCCAGCAGCGGGTAGTGTTCGAGAATAACCGGCATCGCATCGCTGAAGGTCGCGGCACCACCAATTTCGATATGCGTATCGCTGCAGCGTACATCCGAGAGGCCGTCGACTTCGCCCAGGTATACCAGGGTCTTGAGCTGGCGATGCTGCTTCGTGACCCACAACCCGACATCCGTGCCGCCCGCAAGCAGTGTCGCATCGGGAAGCGCATGCAGCAGGCCGGCCAGTTCATCCACCGTCCGCGGAGCATGAAAAGCCCGTTTACCGTGATGCGTCGCCAGCGCACTCGTCCGCGCCACCTGCCGCAGCCGCTGCACTCGGTCAGCTGCCGTCTGCTGGCTGCCGTGGGGCTGCCTCAGCCAGTCGTTCTTCGCGCCGGGCGCCTCGTACATCGCATGGGCCGCGGCCACGATCGGCCGGTAACCGGTACAGCGACAAAGGTTGCCCGCGAGCGCATCGTCGATATCCCGGCGCGACGGATCGCTGTGTGTCTTGTAAAGCGCAAACAGCGACATCACGAATCCCGGCGTGCAGAAGCCGCACTGCGAACCGTGATGATCGACCATGGCCTGCTGCGCCGGGTGCAATCCCGGACCGCCCCGGTCGAGGCTCTCCACGGTGATGAGTTCCTTACCGTCCAGTGTCGGCAGGAACTGGATGCAGGAATTTACGGCTTTGAGCGAGAGGCCGTCGCCGGTGTCGTCGAGTTCCGCGAGTACGACCGTGCATGCGCCGCAATCGCCCTCGGCGCAGCCTTCCTTGGTGCCCATGCGGCAGAGGTCTTCGCGGAGGAACTGCAGGACTGTGCGCGTCGGATCCACGTTTTCGAGCTCGATGACTTCGCCGTCGAGCACGAATCGGACGATGCCCTTCGCCACTGAGTCATCTGACGTTCTTGCTGACACCGCGCTCAACTGCCCCGGTACGTCGAATAACTCCACGGCGAGGCCAGCAGCGGAACGTGATAGTGCTCGCCAGCGGCAACCGAGAAACGGATCACGACGGTGTCGAGGAAAGCCGGCTCGCCGGTTGCCATGCCCTGCGTGGCGAAATAGGGGCCGATATCGAATTCGAGTTCGTAGCAGCCGCTCTGCATCGCGTCACCCGCGACCAGCGGCTGGTCCGTCCGGCCGTCGCTGTTCGACACCGTGGAGGTGACGAGCCTGCGCTCGCCGTCGACGGCAAAGAGCCGAATATCGACGCCGGCGGCGGGGCAACCCTGTGCCGTGTTCAGAATGTGCGTCGTCAGTCGTCCCATCGATCACCCGGCTTGCGCCTAATGCCGCTATGCCCTCATTATACGTTGCCATCACCCGCATGACGGTCGCCATGAACAATAATAATGACCTGTCGCGACGGCGGTTCCTGTTTTCCGCGAGCGCCGTGACGGCGTCCACGTTCGTCCGCTTGTCGGGCGCTGCCGTCGCCGGCATCGTGCAGGCAGCCTGCACGGCGAAAGACGGCGCCGCGGCTTTTCGCTCGCTGTTACCGGACGAAGCCGCGGATATCGAGGCCATCGCCTCACGCATCATACCGACCACCGATACGCCGGGCGCGATGGAAGCCGGTGTCGTGCATTTCTTCGACAACGCCTTTGCCGCCGAGATGAAAGACAAACTGGAGGACGTCCGCACCGGGCTCGTGCACCTGAATGCCGCGGTTGGCGAAACCACGCGTTTCGCGGCTTTGTCCCCGGAGGCGCAGGATGCCCGGCTGCGCGAAATCGAGGATTCCGATTTTTTCGGGCTCGTGCGTGAAATGACCATTTTCGGCTTCTTCGCCATGAGCAAGTATGGCGGCAACAGCAATCACGTCGGCTGGGACCTCATCGGCTTCAAGGGCCACAACGGCGCCTGGGAATACCCGTTCGGCCATTACGATGCCGCTGTGCACGGTGGCGGCGGCAATGGCGAATAGCCCGTCGTTCGACCTGCGCGAGCCGGTCGACTTCGCGATCATCGGCTCGGGCGCCGCGGGCGGAATTCTCGCCCGCGAACTGGCCACAGCCGGCTTCACGGTGGTGGTGTTCGAACAGGGCCCCTACCGCAAGGCTGCGGACTTCGGGCACGACGAACTGGCCACCATATTTCGCCTCGAAATGAACGGCGATATCAGCGGGCAGACATTCCGCCCGTCGGAGAACGAGACTGCCGTCTCCCAGCCGCGACCGCCCGCCGAGTATGCCCAGACCGTCGGCGGCTCGAGCGCGCATTTCACCGGTAATTTCTGGCGCTTTCGGGAAATCGACTTTCGGGAGCGCAGCATGCTCGGCCCCATAGCCGGCACCAACTTCGCCGACTGGCCGATCAGCTACGACGAGCTCGAGCCGTACTATACGAAAGTGGATTGGGAAATCGGCGTGTCGGGCGCACCCGGGCCGAACGATGCGCCACGTTCGAAACCCTTCCCGATGCCGCCAATGCCCGTCAAGTCATCCGGCGTGTTACTCGAACGCGGCGCGAAAAAACTGGGACTGACCGCTCAGCCGGAACCGCACGCCATTCTCACGCGCCCGCACAACGGGCGGCCTGCCTGCATCAAGTGCGGCTATTGCATGTGGTTCGGCTGCGAGGTCGGGGCGAAGTCATCCACGCTCGCCACAATGATTCCGCTCGCGGAAGCGTCGGGCAACTGTGAATTCCGCGCGGAGAGTGCCGTGTTCCGTATTGAAACGGACCAGGGGGGTCGCGCCAGCGAAGTGCTGTACTACGACGCCCGCGGCAACGAACGTGCCCAAAGGGCACGCGCCGTCATCGTCTGTGCAAACGGCGCCGAGACGCCGAGGCTACTGCTGATGTCCGCCAGTGCACGGCACCCCGACGGCCTCGCGAATTCGAGCGGCTTCGTCGGCCGCAACCTGATGTTCAACGTGCACGTTGCGGTCAATGCAGTCTTCGACGAACCGCTCAACGATTACAAAGGCGTGCAGGTGACGCGCATCATCCACGACTACTACGAGAACGATGAGTCCCGTGGCTTCTACGGCGGGGGCGGCATCGATGCCCGGCCGCTGTGGTCGGCGACGCCGATCCTGCACTCGATGCTGGGAATGCCTCCCGACGTACCGTCCTGGGGCGCCGCCTGGAAAGACGAGATCGCCCACAATTTCACGCGCCAGATGTCGATGGTGGGCAGCACGACATCGCTCGCGCAGGACTCCAACAACATCACGCTGGACCCGACGGCCGTCGATCGCTGGGGCCGCCCCGGGCTGCGGGTCACCTACATGGACCACGATGACGATATCGCCATGGGGCGCTTCCTCGAGCGCCGCATCACGGAGCTGGCGGAGGCGGCGGGCGCCGTGAAACACTGGCCGTTCGAAAACCTGCCGACGACGGGCAGCCCTCACCTGCTTGGCACCTGCCGCATGGGCGACGACCCGAAGACGTCGGTGATCGACCGCGACCACCGCAGTCACGATGTGCCCAACCTGTTTATCTGCGACGGCTCGAGCTTCGTGACATCGGGCAGGGGCCAGCCGACGATGACCATCATGGCGCTCGCGTTTCGCGCCGCCGACAAAATAAAGGCGGCCGCTGCTGCCGGTACTATCTGATTACGGAGGACCACCGATGAGAATATTCGCCACCCTTGTCGCCGCGGCAATTGCCTGCGGTTGCGAAGTGCACGTCCACGACGAGACGGACGTCGAATACCTGCAGGCACCCGGCACCGAGGACCTGAACCTGCCGTTCTCGTCCGCGGTACGGGTTGGCAACACCCTGTATCTTTCGGGCAGCATCGGCATCATCCCTGGCACGATGGATCTTGCCGACGGTGGCATCCAGGGCGAAACGCGCCAGACCCTGGACAATATCAGCCGCACGCTGGAGACCTTCGGCTCCTCCATGGACAAGGTGGTCAAATGCACGGTATTCCTGGCCGACATGGGTGAATGGGGCGCCATGAACGAGGTCTACCGGACGTATTTCGAGAATCCGCCCGCACGCAGCGCGCTCGGCGCAAGCGGACTGGCGCTGGATGCGCGGGTCGAGATCGAGTGTATCGCCGTGACAGGCGACGACGAAGCGAGCTAGTCCGCGAGCAGTGCGTCGCGGCGCGCAGCCAGCGCGGCGCGGCGACGTTTGTCGAGGAGCCCGTCGAATTCCCGTTCGATGACGTCGTCCGTGAGCGCGGCTAACGCCGTCTTCCACCCGTCTCCCACATCGAGCTCCACGTCTTCGAGGTGCCGCGGCCGGTCCTTGCTCTTGTCGAAGGCGCGGTCATGGCCGACGAGGATCAGCTGCCAGTCATCGGTCCTGTACGTGATGCGCTCAGGCGTCCTCCCCTCGTTGAAGATCAGCACGTCGAACACGTACATGGCGGACCATTGCTCCGGCAGCGGGCAATTTGCCGAGCCCCCGCGCCCCCCTTCAGAGCGTTCCTGTTCGTTCATGAGCTTGGGCGGCAGGAACTGCAGCGATCCGTCATGGCGCCCCAGGCTTCTTTTCACGGTGACAGGAACCATGTCCAGTTCGAGCAGTCGGTCCAGGCGGTACGCCGCAACGTCCGGGTAGGTCTCCTTGTTCTCGCGTTTCACGAAGACGGCATCGATACTGCGAGTGCCGTCACTCACGGTAACGATCGTCCGGCCTGCCGCATCCTCCCGCTCGTTCGAAATCTCGCCGGAGGTCAGCAGCGCCTCGGTCGCTTCGGCCGACAGAAAGCCGCCGGGGCGGCTCCCGACTTGCCGGGGATGCGGTTGCGGCGACATGACCTCCCGGCTGTTCTCGTTGACCACCGCGAGGCGGTCACCTTCGATGATCAACGCATTACCGGTGCCGCCGTAGCGCTCACTGAGCATGCCGGTATCCACCTCGATGATGTCGCCATCGAAGCGCTCGAGGATGCGGCGGCCCTGCGTCGGCGTGTGCCCGATGACGACCCGCGTCGCGCCGATCGCATCGAGGGCCGCCTGCAGACGTTCTTCCTCGACGATGCGGCAACACGCCACGTTACCCCGGTACCAAAGCGGACCTTCCGGCGCGTGCACATCGGATTCGGCGAGCTTCTGCGTTTCGGCAATCAGGTCCATCAGACCGGCCTCGGCGTCGACCGAAGGCATGTAGTCTTGCAGGATGCGCGGATGTGCGTAGAAACTGTCCATGGGCGTCAGCACGCCGGCGTCGACGAGTGGCTCGAGGTTTTCGATGTATTCCTCCAGTTCGCCGGCCAGCGTTCCGTTCACGCCGTCGAGGCCGATATCGGCAATCATCGGCGACAGCCCGCCATGCACGAATGCCGTGCCATTGATCACGACGACGACCGGCTGCGACAACAACCAGGCACCGTACTTGCCGTCCGCCTCGAACTCGCGCCGGTGCGCGAAGAAACCCGCAGGAAATCGCTCATCGAACTCGCGGCGGACCTCGTCACTGATGTCGCCGCCCTCGTCCTTTCGCCGCGCGAACTCGGCCAGCCATCGTTCGCGCTCCTCGTCGGTCTCTTCGGCCGCAAAGTCCGCAAACTCCTCCCTGGAGACATACCGCAGATCGCCGATGAGGTTCATCGCTTCGTGATTACCGATCAGTACGTGGACCATGCCGCCAGCCGCTTCCGCTTCCTGTTCCAGCTGCATGAGCAGATCCATCGCTTCGCGCGAATCCGGGCCCCGGTCGAGGATGTCGCCAACGATTACGAGATGGGTGGCGCCTCCCGACCAGCCGAGCTCCTCATCGAGGACCTCGGCATTCTGCAGGGTCGCAACCATGGCGTCATACGCGCCGTGAATGTCGGACACGGCGACGATGCGTTCGGCGCCGCTGTACTGCCACTGGCCCGCAACCGCCGCGAGCGGCAGTGAGCAGGCCAGGAAGAGCGCGGCTAATCGGGTCAGGTATCGAGTCATTTATCCAGCCTGGGCGTACCAGCTACCAGTGTAGTTATATGCAGACCGTGCGGCAATTTGCCCGTCCTGCCGTTCCTCGCTAACAGCGCCTGCATGCTAGACTTTTGCAACGTTGATACTGACGGGACCGGGATGAATCCATGCTGAATCGCTGCAAATTGCTGATCGCCGCCGCACTGTTGTTCGCCCTCCCGATCGCGATGGCCCTCGAGACGGGCGAACCGGACCCGCTTTTCCAGGACGACTCCGTCATCGAGATAAGAATAACTGCACCGATGAAGCGCCTGCTCGGCAAGCGCCCCGACGAGGAATACCTGCCGGGCACCCTCGCCTACACGGAGGCTGACGGCAGTGTCGCGCAATTCGACATCGGGATACGCACCCGCGGAAACTTCAGGCGCCAGCCGCGCGTCTGCCCCTTCCCGCCGCTGCGCATCAACATCAAGAAATCCCAGGCGAAAGGCACTGTGTTTCATAAGCAGGACAAACTGAAGCTCGTGGCGCACTGCCGTGACAACTCCGAGCGCTACGAACAGAACGTCATCAAGGAATACCTGGCATACCGGATCCTCAATACCCTGACGGACGTCAGCTACCGCGTACGGCTGGCACGCGTCACCTATATCGACAGCGAACAGAAGGACGATGACCGGGTAGGATACGGTTTCTTCATCGAACATAAAGTCCGCTTATCGAAGCGGATAGACCTGCCGGAGATCTCGACCAGCCGAATCAGCTCATCCGACCTCGAGGGCCCGTATTCGGATCTCACGTCGCTGTTCCAGTACATGATCGGCAATACGGATTTTTCGCCTATTGCGGGCGCCAAAGGCGAGGATTGCTGCCACAATACGACGCTGTTCGGACACGAAGGTGGGGCGATTTACGCGATACCCTACGACTTCGACATGTCGGGCCTGGTCGATGCACCCTACGCCGAACCCAATCCCAAATTCCGCATCAGGAGCGTCACGCAACGCCTGTACCGCGGCCGCTGCAACTATATCGACAACCTGCCGACGTCGCTGCAACTGTTCCAGGACAATCGGGACGTCATCTACGGGCTCATCGAGCAACAGGAACAGCTGGAGGAATCGTCGCGCAAGAAGGTCAGGAAGTTCGTGGACCGTTTTTACAAGGTTATCGACGACCCGAAAAAAGTAAACCGCGAAATCCAGTCGCAGTGCATCTGATCAGGCCGCGTCGTCCGGCAGCTCGATCCAGTCGACGACAATCTTCGCCACTCGTGGATGGATGAAGTAGCCGAGCGAGCAGTGAGGATTCGACTTCCCGTAACGCATTGCGTGGTTATATACACGGTAATCGTTGATGGAACTGATAACGTGCTCGCGCATCATCGCCTTCAGGTCGTCGCCGACGGTTTTGTCATGACACATGTAGTCGTCTTCGGCCGAAATATTTTCCCAGGTGATGATATTCGTCGGGAATCGCTCCGTGGAGTGCCGGCCGGCGCCGAGCAGGCGCCTGCGGACCATATTGTCACTGATGGGCGAGCCCAGCGTCATGAATACATCGATCTTCGTTGCGCCGAACTCGTCTCTGAAGCGCTCGTCGTGTGACAGCTGCCACAAGACATCATAAGCAACGGCGCAACCCGTGCCGTGACTCATGAGTAACACCTTGTCACCGCGGCGCAGCAGCTCGATCAGCTTGTCGCGAACCCGCCCGCGAACCTGCTCGGTGAAATCCGTGCTTCCACGCAGATACAGCGCGAAATCTTTCGCAACGAGGGATACGAGCAGTGTCGTGAGACCCAGTACGCCGAGCAGGGGCGAGGCCACATCTGCGATTGCCTCCGGTATCGCCGATTTCCCGCGCAGCTTGTCGTAGTACTGCAATCCGAATTTCTTGCGCTGCGGGATCTTCCTGAGGCTCTCGAGTGCATTACGGCGATCACCGATGTCGAGTTGCTCATCATAGTGGCGGCCCTTCGAGCGCAAATACGCGTTACCGAGGTCGCCGTAATAGGCGAGCTCGATGCCGACCTTGCCGAAGGACTCCACATGGTCGGGGTAATCGCGCTGCACCGCTTCGAGCAATGCCGTTGAAGCCTCGTCCATGTAGACCTCTGCCGGCGGCTTGAAGTCGCCTCCATGCACAATAAGTATGCTGCGCCGTGCGCTGTTGACTGTTTCTGTCATCCTGAACCCGGGGGCCGTACGCGGACGGCTAGTACTCGTCTTCTTCGATGTTGCGTCGCGTGAGCATGGTCAGGAATGAGCCGGACATGGACTTGCCATACTCGAGCTTCCAGATTACCAGCGTCGCCACGACGAAGCCGAATGAAATGACGGTCGATATGGCCACGGCGCCGATACCGCACCCCAGGCCGATGCCGATCGCCACAAAGATATACATCGCGTCCGACGGCAAGGCGAGTGAAAAGCGAAACCGGACCGCCGCCACGACGCCAGCCAGGCTGAAGGCCAGCGCAATACTATTGACGACAATCATCGCGATGCCGGTGACGACGATCGGCAGTATAACGATAGTCTGCAGGAAGGACTGATCCAGTTTGCGCGCACGGCTCGTGATGAAATAGACCCATGAGACCGGCACGACGGCAATAATGGACCCAATGATCGCGAATAACAGTTTGATCGGTCCGCTGGGGGCGAGGATCGTGCGCTCGACGCGCGAGTAGACCGGTTCGAAGGTCTCGAAATTCGCTTCAGCCAGCTCGCTGATACCGCCGACCGGAAAATACTCGCCCAGCGCCGGAAAGCGACGCAGCACGAACCACGTTACGCCAATCCAGAATACGTAGTAGGAGAAGATAATCGTTATCGGTATCAGCAGTCCTGCCGATCGTCTCATTTTATTCCCCGTCTTCCCGGCACCGACAAGATACCCTGCCGCCGGTCCGGACGCCACACGTTGCGCAGGCACGCGCGGCGACACAATGGTAGGCTATGCGCCGCATTCAATCCGGAGTGACCATCAAATGAGCGACGATGTCCAGCTTCTCGGCATCAGCAATGCAATCGTGGACGTGCTGGCGCACGTCGATCATACGCTCATCGAGCAGATCGGCGTCGTACCCGGCTCGATGAATCTCATCGACGAGCAGCGTGCACACGAAATCTACGAAATGATGGGCCCGGCGACGGAAATGTCGGGCGGTTCCGTCGCGAATACCATCGCCGGATTCGCAAACCTCGGCGGGCGTGCCGCTTACATCGGCCGCGTCAGTGACGACCAGCTCGGCGAGATATTCAATCACGACATGCGCTCGCTGGGCGTCGACATCCGGCTGCAGCCGGCGCCAGACGGCGCGCCCACCGCGCGCAGTCACATCATGATTACCGCGGACGGACAGCGCACGATGAACACCTATCTCGGCGCCTGCACGGAGCTCGGCGTAGCGGATATCACGCCCGAAAACTTCGGCAAGCCGAAAGCCGTGCTGATCGAAGGCTATGTATGGGATATCGCGGAGGGTCCGGCGCTCGCGAAGAAAGCCATGGAACTCGCCGCCAAATCACGCAGCACTGTCGCGCTGTCGCTGTCCGATTCATTTTGCGTCGAGCGGCACAGGGAATCGTTTGCAGAGGCGATTAGCGACGGCGTGAAAATCGTCGTCGCCGACGAAGATGAAATCAACGCCCTGATGGGAACCGACAATTTCGACGATACCCTCGAAGCCATTCGCAACCACGACAATCTTTTTGTCGTGACGCGTTCGGACAAGGGATCGGTCATCCTCCACCGCGGCGAGCAGCACGTACAGGACGCGACGCCGGTCGAGCAGGTCATCGACACAACCGGAGCCGGGGACGCCTATTGCGCGGGTTTCCTGTACGGCTGGGTGCACGACAAGTCGATCGCGGAATGCGCGCGTGCCGGTACGCTTTGCGCGACGGCCGTGATCCAGCAGGTCGGCGCGAGAATCGAGAAGGGCGTACTCGGCTAGCTGCCGATGGGGTGCCAGGTCGTCTTGACTTCCTGGGTGTCCCTGATCAGATAGGGGTGCTGCGACGATTCCCGGCTCCAGTCGATATCGGCGCGGGCGATGACGCGCTTGATATTGTCCGACGCGAGCTCCTGCACTGTCTTTGCCGTCTTCCTGGCGCCGTCACAAAAGACGATCGCGTTAACGTCCATGTGCGACGCGAAGTGTTCCGTCAGTTCGGAACGCAGCCCCGTGATGATGTTGACCACGCCCGCCGGTACGTCCGACGCGTGCAGGACCTCGGCGAAGCTCACCGCGGACAGCGGCATTGACTCCGACGCGAGCACGACACAGGTGTTGCCGCCCACGATCGTCGGCGCCACGTTGGATACCAGGCCCAGCAGGCCGCTATCGTCCGGCGCAATGATCGACACCACGCCGGTGGGCTCGAGCACCGAGAAGTTGAAATGCGACGACGCGACCGGGTTCACAGCGCTGAATACCTGCTGGTACTTGTCCGCCCAGCCGGCAAAATAGATCAGCCGGTCGATCGACATGTCGACCTCTTTCCGAGCCGCGCGTTGTGTCGAGCCCTGGAGCTTTAACTCCGCGATGAACTGCTCGCGGCGGCCCTCCAGCATCTCCGCAATGCGATACAGTATCTGGCCGCGCAGGTACGCGTTGGCGCCTGCCCATCCTGACTGCGCCTTGCGGGCCGCCACGGTAGCATTGCGGAAATCCTTTCGGCTCCCCCGACAGACGTTGGCGATGACCCTGCCCCTGCCGTCCTCCAGTGCAAAGTACCGGCCGGACTCCGTGCGGGGAAACTTGCCGTCGATATAGATTTTGTATGTCTTCGCGACCGGTACGCGCACGTCCCTTTGTTTGGCCTTCGTTGCCATGGTTACGCCTCCAGCGCCAGGTAGGCGTCGAGCCCGTGCAAGCCGCCCTCGCGACCGACGCCCGACTCCTTGTAGCCACCGAACGGCGACGTCGGGTCGAACTTGTTGAACGTGTTCGCCCAGACGACGCCCGCACGGACGCTTTGCGTCATCTTGAATATCTTCGCACCCTTGTCCGTCCAGACACCGCCGGACAGACCGTACGGCGTATTGTTGGCTTTCGAGACGGCCTCGTCGAAAGTCCGGAATGTCTGGATCGCGAGCACGGGCCCGAAAATCTCTTCCTGCACGACGCGGTTCGACTGCGAAACACCCGTGAAAATCGTGGGCCGGCACCAGTAGCCCTTGTCCGGCACCGGGCAGGAACTCTGGTACATCTCACCGCCTTCCTGCTGGCCTATTTCGAGGTACGACTCGATCTTCTCCAGCTCTGCTTTCGAATTGATGGCGCCGATATCCGTGTTCTTGTCCAGCGGATCGCCGACGATCAGCGTCTCCATGCGGTCCCGGAGTTTCCCGATAACCTGCTCCGCGACCGACTCCTGCACGAACAGGCGGGAACCCGCGCAACAGACGTGCCCCTGGTTGAAGAAGATGCCGTTGACGATGCCTTCGACCGCCTCATCGATGGCGGCATCGGCAAAGATGATGTTGGCTGCCTTGCCGCCCAGTTCGAGCGTGTACTTCTTCTTGCTGCCGGCAAGCGCCTTCTGGATGATGCGGCCGACGTCGGTCGAGCCGGTGAACGCGATCTTGTCGACGCCCGGGTGTGCAACGATGCTTGCCCCGGTGTCTCCCGCGCCGGTGAGGATATTCACGACGCCCTCCGGAAGCCCGGCGTCGGCGACGACCTCGGCGAGCTTCATCGCGGTCAGGGGCGTCGTCTCCGCGGGCTTCAGCACGACCGTGTTGCCGCAGGCCAGCGCGGGCGCGACCTTCCACGACGCCATCAACAGCGGGAAGTTCCACGGAATGATCTGGCCGGCAACGCCCATCGGCCTGACGCTGCGCCCGGGGAACGCGTACTCGAGCTTGTCGGCCCAGCCCGCGTAATAAAAGAAGTGCGCAGCGGCGAGTGGAATGTCCACGTCGCGCGCCTCGCGGATCGGCTTGCCGCCGTCCAGCGACTCGATCGCCGCGAATTCGCGGGCCCGCTCCTGGATGATCCGCGCAATGCGATAAATGTACTTGCCGCGTTCGGCGGGTTTCATCCGCGACCACGGGCCGTTGTACGCCTTGCGGGCCGCCTTGACGGCCTTGTCGACGTCGGCGTCGTTCGCGAGTGCAACGCGTGACAGGCGTTCCTCGGTCGCGGGATTGATCGTGTCGAAATACTTGCCGGATGCAGGCGCAACGAAATCGCCGCCGATGAACAGCTCGTACTTCTTCGCAACCTTGATGTGGTCGGTGCTCTCCGGGGCCGGCGAGTATTCCCAGCCGCCGTCGAACGCGAGTTTGTTTTCGGGTGTCGCCATTGTCAGTCCTTCGAAAAATAGTCCGCCGACTGGTACACGCCGGTCTGCTGCTTAACGATCTGCATCAACACGTCATTCGCGAGCGAACTCGCCCCGAAACGGAACCACTCCGGGGTCATCCATGCATTGCCGAGCGTCTCGCGCAGCATCACCAGGTAGTGAATGGCGAGCTTCGCATTGGAAATTCCGCCGGCGGGCTTCATGCCGACCATGCGGCCGGTCTCGTAGAAATACTCACGAATCGCCTGCAGCATGACGAGCGTAACCTGCATCGTCGCCGCGGGCTGGATCTTGCCCGTCGACGTCTTGATGAAGTCCGCGCCCGCATGCATTGCCAGCGCGCTCGCACGACGTACGCGATCCAGCGTACCGAGTTCGCCGGTCTCGAGGATGACCTTGAGATGCGCGTCGCCGCAGGCCTCCTTGATGGCGGCGATCTCGTCGAATACGAAACCGTGGTCTCCGGCGAGAAACGCGCCGCGCGAGATCACCATGTCGATCTCGTCCGCGCCCTGCTCGACGGCCATGCGGGTATCCTCGAGCTTCACATTGAGCGGTGCCTGCCCGCTCGGGAACGCCGTCGCGACCGATGCAATGTGTATGCCCCGGCCCTCGAGTGCCTTGCGTGCAACGCTGACCATCGTGGGATACACGCACACCGCGGCGACATGCGGCAGGCCCGGCACCGCATCGTGCAGATGCATCGCCTTCTGGCACAGCTGGCGCACCTTGCCGGGCGTGTCCTGGCCCTCGAGCGTTGTCAGGTCGATCATCGACAACACCATCCTGAGAGCCTGGAGCTTCGATTCCTTCTTGATCGAGCGGCTCTGGAACCGGGCGACGCGTTCGTTCACGCCGACTTCGTCGACGCGCGGTACGCGATCCAGGTCCGGCAACTTCCTCTTGGTGTCAACGGCGGCGAGGCTCATGATCAGGAACCCCGGACCGCGGTATCGAGCGCGACCCTGATCATGTCGTCGAACGTGGTTGCCCGGTCCTCGACGGACAGTGCATTACCCGACGGAATGTCATCGCTCACCGTGCAGATCGCCAGCGCCTCGGCACCGTGCTCCGCCGCAATCGGATAGATGCCGGCCGCCTCCATCTCGATGCCGTAGACGTTGTACTTCGCCATCGTCTCGAACATGTCGGGGTCGGGTGTGTAGAAGAGATCCGCGGAAAAGATATTGCCGACGTGGTAGCGCACGTCCTGCGCCTCGGCCGCCGCGACGGCTTTGCGAACGAGGTCGAATGTCGCGAGCGCCGCGTAATCGTAGCCGCCGAAGCGCATGCGGTTGACGGCCGAATCCGTCGAGGCGCCCTGCGCAATGATAAGGTCGCGCAGCTTGACATCCGGGTGCGACGTGCCGCAGCTGCCGACGCGGATCACGCGCTTGACGCCATAGTCGACAATCAGTTCGGTGCAGTAGATGGACGCCGAAGGAATCCCCATGCCGTGCGCCATCACCGAGATCGGGGTGCCGCGATATTCCCCCGTAAAGCCCCACATGTTGCGGACGTCCGTAACACGACGAGGATTGTCGAAGTAGGTCTCCGCAATGTACTGTGCGCGCAACGGATCGCCCGGCATCAGCACCGTATCGGCGAAGGCGCCGGGCGCGGCATTCATATGTTTGGTGGCCATGGATTATTCTTTGTTGCTCCGACCCGAAACAATACCGCGAACGTTGACCGACTACCAACGACACCCGCACGCCTTCCGCGGCAACCTGGCCCTGGCCTGTGCAGCGCTCGCCCTCTGCGCATGTTCCTCGCCAGCCGACGATACCGTCGCGCCGTCGGCCCCGCGCGCCGAACTCGTCGTTGCCGGCCAGCTGCAGTCCGATGAACTGGTCGAGGCCAGCGGCCTGGCGCGGTCCCAGCGCAGTCCGGAGCTGTTGTGGTCCATGAATGACGGCGGCTCGAAAGCCCGCATTTACGCGCTCGACGGCTCCGGCTTCCACCGTGGCCGGATCAGGCTCGACGACATCAAGAACCGCGACTGGGAGGACCTGTCGTCGTTCAGCATTGACGGGACGCCCTACCTGCTGGTTGCCGACACGGGCGACAACGACGCCAAGCGCGATGAGGTATCGCTGCACGTCGTGCTGGAACCCGACCTGGCGGAGGATGACAAGGTCAAACTGGATCCCGCCTGGAGCATCGACTTTCGCTATCCCGACGGGCCGCGCGACGTGGAGGCCGTGGTTGCGGACCCGGCGAGTGAACGAATTTTGCTGCTGAGCAAGCGCGACTGGCCTCCCGTGCTTTACGAAGTGCCGCTGTACCCGGCCTCCGACGGCACGATCGTGGCGAAGCGCGTTGGTCCGATCGAGAGCCTGCCGCCACCGACGCGGCAGGACCGCGAACAAGCCGTGTTCACGAAAGAGTGGCACTGGCAGCCGACGGGCATGGATGTCTCGCCGGACGGCCGGCTCGCGGCGATACTGACCTATCGCGGCGTATACCTGTATCACCACGACCCCGGCCGAAGTCTCTACGAATCGCTGTCGGGGCAGGCGTATCGCTTCGGCCTCGGCAATTTTCGAAACGCCGAATCCGTCGCTTTCAGCGCCGACAGCAAGTCGATCTTCGTGACGCTGGAAGGACGCCACGCACCCCTGCTGCGCATCGACATCAATGGAGCGCTTCCCGAATGAACGTCACTGCATCTTCCCTGAGACCGCTGTTCGTCATTCTCGGCCTGGCGGCGCTGGCCGGCTGCAATCACAACGCAACTCTAGAGGATCGGGCGCCGGCGGAGACGGCCGACAAGCCGTCGGTGACGATCATGACATTCAATGTCGAGAACCTGTTCGACAACAACGACGATCCCGGCAAGGAAGACCGGACCTATCTTGCGCGCGCCGACAAGCAGAGCCGCGAGCACAAGGCGGCTTGCGGCGAAATCGAGGTCGATCGCTGGCGCGAGCAGTGCCTCGACTGGGACTGGAACGACGCCATCATCGAAAAGAAGCTCGGCGTCGTTGCAGGCGTCATCCTGCAGGTCGGGGATGGCCGCGGCCCGGACATCGTCGCGCTTCAGGAAGTCGAGAACATCGGCATCCTCGAGCGGCTGCGAACGGAGTATCTCGCCGCTGCCGGCTACAAGCCGGGCATTCTTATCGAAGGCGACGACCGCCGCGGCATCGACGTTGCATTCCTGACCCGGCTCGAACTCGCGGAGCCGCCGGCGCTGCATCGAATCGATTTCACGGGTGTTGGCGAAGATCGTGTCTACGACACCCGTGGCATACTGGAAGCGACTTTCGTGCGCCCGGACGGCACCCTGCTCACGGGCTATTCCGTGCATTTCCCCGCGCCGTTTCACCCGACGGAGATGCGCGAAGCCGCCTACCGAAAGCTGAACTCGCTGCGCGCCGCGCTTCCTGCGGACCGCGACGCGTTCGCCGCGGGCGACTTCAACACGACGTCTGTGGAGGATCGCGAGAAAGACATGCTGGCGCGCTTCGCGCCGCCCTACTGGACAGTCACCCACGAGGTAGGGTGCGACGGCTGCAAGGGCACATCGTATTACGCGCCGCGCGACGACTGGTCGTTTCTCGACATGATCCTGTGGTCGCCGGCGAATGTTCGTGGCGAAAAAACAACATGGAAATTACGCGCGGATTCGGTTCGGATCGCCAACGCGGCGCCCGGCCAGATACGTCCCAACGGAACGCCGTGGCGCTTCGAGATGCCGACGGGTGCCGGCGTGTCCGATCACTGGCCCGTAGTCATCACGATTGAAACCAAGTAGAAACAATCCCTTGTAACGTGATCGTAACCCGTTTTCGACCCAGCGTTTCTGACGCTCGCAAGAAATCGTGCGAATGCTCGGTTTTCCCGTATAAGCCCTTTATTGAATTAGCTTTTTTACCGGGGTAGATTACCCGCAAAACAACCGGCAGGAACAAGCCGGAAGCACTTATCCCGGCTCCGGTCCCGCTATCGAACCGGCGAAATAAAACGGTCATGTTCGTGGCCTATTATCTCGCCCTTTGTCACAACCCTCGGGGAATAACAATGTCAAGCAAGCGAACGATCCTCGGCGTACCATCCAGCTGGCGTCGGAAGATGACGCAGTCTATGGCCCTCGCCGCTCTCCTATTTACCCTCCCTGTTGCAGGATTCGCACAGGAAACGACCTCGAACATCCGCGGCAAGGTTCTCGATCCGGCCGGCAATCCGGTCGCCAATGCCTCGGTCGTCGTGCGGGACACACGCAGCGGCGCAGAGCGCATGACGACATCGGGTAGCGACGGTACCTTCTTCGCGACACGCCTGCTCCCCGGTGGCCCCTACAAGGTGACGGTAAACAGCGTCAAGACGGTCGAAGTGCCCTTGATCAGCGTCGGCGACACCTACAACCTGACCGTAAATCTGCAGACGGAAGCCGAGATCGAGGAAATCGTGACGATTGGCCAGGCAGCTGAAATCGCGGAGGTTGCCGCCGGTCCCGCGGCCACATTCTCGCTGGGCGATCTCGAAAACGCCGTTTCGTTCAGCCGCGACATCTCCGACGTGTACGGCATCGATCCGCGCATGATGATCGACAACGATGAAGACGGTTTCGGCGTCAACTGCGCCGGCAAGCATCCGCGCTTCAATAACGTCACGCTGGACGGCGTCAGCCAGACCGACCGTTTCGGCCTGAACGAAAACGGTTACTCGACGGCCGTCGGCATGCCGTTCCCCTACGACGCGATCGAACAGATCGCGGTGGAACTGGCGCCGTTCGATGTCACGTATGGCGGCTTCTCGGCCTGTAACATCAACTCGGTGACGAAGTCCGGCACGAACGAGTGGGAAGGCAAGGCGTTCTACGAGTATTCGAACAACGACTTTCGCGGCGACAGCATCGCCAATGACGATCGCGATTTCTCTCGCGAGTCCTACGACAAGACCTACTACGGCTTCAATTTCGGCGGTCCGATCATCAAGGACAAGCTGTTCATCTTCGCAGCCTACGAAGAATCAGACGAGCCGCGCTTTCTGAAGCGTGGCTATGCCGGCTCCGGCAACGGTGAAGAGCGTCCGTGGTTGAGCCAGGCCGACTATGACCGCATCGAGTCCATCGCCCAGAATACCTACAACTACGAGCCTGGCGGCCAGCCGGGCGACGGCACCCAGGAATCCGAGAAGTACATGCTTCGCCTCGACTGGGACATCAACGACCAGCATCGCGCATCGATGATCTACAACTACTTCGATGGCTTCCAGCTACGCGATTCCGACGGCGATGACGACGAATTCGAGTTTGCGAATCACTTCTACACCAAGGGCGCGGAATCCGAGACGTTCACGCTGAAACTGACATCGCAGTGGACGGACGCCCTGTCGACCGAGGTCTTCTACAGCTCGAGCGAAATGAACGACTCGCAGGTCACCGTCGGCAACCCCGAATTCGCGGACATGCAGATCAGCATTGGCGGTCGTGACGGCGTCGTCTACGTCGGCGCGGATGATTCCCGCCAGTCGAACAAGCTCGACACGAAGTCGGATTACTTCAAGCTGTCGGCGGATTATTTCATCGGCAATCACATCATCACCGCGGGTTACGATCGCGAAGAGCTCGAGATCTTCAACCTGTTCGTGCAGCACTCGCGCGGTGGCGAGTACGACTTCTTCGATGATTCCGTCGACAACGACCCGTCATGCGCACTGCTGACACCGCAGGAACGCGTCGACAACGTCAACGGGTGTGAGCCGTCCGGCATAGACCGCTTCGAGCTGGGCCGTCCGAGCCGCATCTACTACGGCAGCGGTGGCGGAACCAACGATCCAAACGATGCCGCTGCGAACTTCACCAACACGCTGAACGCACTGTACATCCAGGACGAGATCTTTTTCGATCGCTACGACCTGACCATCGTCGCAGGCCTGCGCTACGAATTCTTCGAATCAAGTGACTCGCCGCGCTTCAACCAGACGTTTACCGATATCTACGGCATACGGAACGACGCCAACATCGATGGACTCGACCTCCTGATGCCTCGCGTTGGATTGACCTGGGGCGTACGTGACGACCTGACCCTCCGCGGCGGCGTCGGCCTGTACTCGGGCGGTAACCCGAACGTCTGGATCTCGAACGCCTGGAGTAACGATGGCCTGACGAACGCCCAGTTCCAGTTCAACTACTTCGATTCGGCAACCGTTCTGCCCGGCAGCCCGGACTCGCTGGCGCTTTCCGGAGACCAGCGTCCCGGCTTCAACGTTCCGCAGGAAATGGTTGACGCGGTACTCGCGGTTACGGAAGCCGATGCGGTTGATTCAAACCTCGTCCTCATCGATCCCGATTACGATCAGCCGAGCGAATGGAAGTTCTCTCTCGGCGGCACGTGGGACATGCCGTGGCTCGGCGGCATGACGCTGGACTTCGACTACCTGCACACGCGCGGTAACGATCCGGCCTATTACGTCGACCTGTCGCAGGACATCATCGGCACGACAGCGGCCGGCACGCCGATCTACGACTATGTTGATCGCAACAATGACGGCGAAGAAGAACAAGACAACTACATGCTGACCAACTCCGGCGAGACGCCGGTCAGCAACGTCATCTCGCTGGTGTTGCAGAAAGAGTTCGATTTCGGTCTCGACGTCCTGCTCGGTTATGCGTGGACGGAAGCCGAAGACGTGAGCCCGATGACCTCATCGGTTGCGGCATCCAACTTCGACAACACCGCGTTGCTGGATATCAATAATCCCATCGCAGCTAACTCGAACTACGTCGTACCTCAGCGCTTCACGCTGCGCCTGGGCTACGAGCGGGCGTTCTTCGGCGACAACCTGACGCAGATCACGCTGTTCGGGTACTTCAACGAAGGGCAGCCGCAGAGCTACGCGATGAACAGCGGCGACCTCGAGGGCGACGGCTTCTTCGGCCGCCACCTGCTGTACATACCGGACGGCCCGAGCGACCCGAACGTGGTCTTCGATGCCGGCTTCGACCAGGAAGCGTTCTTCGCTTGGGCAGCCGACAACGGGCTCGGCCCCGGCTTCACGGAGCGCAATGGCTACAACACGGGCTGGAGCTCACGCTTCGACCTGCGCATCAGCCAGGAGATCCCGCTGCCAGCCGATCTCGTAGGACGCGTCTACTTCAAGGTCTACAACATTGGCAACATGCTAAATGACGACTGGGGCGAGATTGTTGACGCGCAATTCTTCACGCCGGAAATCGTGGGTGCAAGCGTCGACGATCAGGGGCGCTTCGTATTCGAGAGCTTCGACGATCGCCCGATCGAGCGCACTTACGTGAACCGCAGCTTGTGGGAAGCCCGTCTCGGCTTCGACATCAAGTTCGGCCTGTAAACCAGCGCAACATGCACGACGAAAAAGGCGGCCTCCGGGCCGCCTTTTTCTGTTTGATCGTTTTTGATCTTTGATCGGCTTTGATCGGGTCGGACCACTATAAGCCTATAATTAATAAGAAAAACTTATCTTATTTGGCCGGGATATTCGACCTAATGGGCCGATTTCATGACCGAAATGGCGTCGCTTCCGAAGCGCTGCGTTTAGCCGCTTCCAGGACGAATTTTGGCTATGTTTTGCCGTGATTACGGCTGATTTGACCCCAAAAAAGCACCTGAATCTTTTTATAAACAGAGGTTTATGTTGGTCCGACCCCGACTGTGGGTGGGTTATTCAGGCCAGCAGCGCGCATCCGGCTCGTCGAGGATGACGATGCGCGGGTTCGCCGGATCGACGGGCGCGCCGATCGCCCGGCGTTCAGCCTGTGCGTGCATGATCGCGTCGAGCACGAGGTAGACCAGTTCGGAGCCGGGGCGTGACGCCTCGCGATCCTGCGGGAATGCGTAACCGTCGCCACCTCGATACAGGAAGTCGGGCACCACGACGCCGTACTCCCCGGCATCGTCGATTTCCTGCCAGCCTTCAGCCTTGGGCAGCTGCAGGCTGACGATGCGGTCGCCTTCCGGGCGCGAGCGGTCCACGCAGACCCGGAAACCGGACACCTGCGGGAAATGGCCCTTGCTCGGACCGCTACCACGGTAACCTGCCTCCAGCACGTCCCGGAACTGCTGACCGGTCATCGTCATGTACCGAAGATACGACGAAAACCCGAACGTCCGGCCGATATCCTCGAAGGTGATGTCGCCAATGATGTAATCGTCAATACGTACCGTGCCGCCGTTGATAAACGCGAAATCCGCCTCCGGCTCGCCGAAAGCGCCGCGCATCTGGTCCACGATGAAATTCCCCCAGTTACTCTCCTCGTTGCGTATCGTTACCTCGCGCGCATCGAGCGGCACCGCGGCTTCCCCGACCTGCGCCGTCAGGAACGGGAAGCGCTCGAGCAATCTGCCGCGCCATTCGTTTTCGATCTTCGTGTAGGCCGCATCCGGGACAATCGTTTCATCGACGTCGATCATTTGTGTGTCGATCGCCGGCACGCCGTTCGCATCGAACGAAACGTCTATGCGCCAGATCCTGCGCGCGTTCGATGCGCCCTTCATCACGGCCGCCCTGTCGCCGCGCAGTTCGCTGAACTCGGGTTCGTGCTCGTGACCGCCCACGATGAACATGAACTGCGGATAGCGCACGCGGAGCGCGGCGATCTCGATGTCCTGCCAGAGATCCAGGTGCGTCAGCCCGATAACAAGGTCGGCCCCCGCCGCATCCAGTGCCGCGATGGCGCGCTCCGCATGTTCGAGATAGTCGGGCTCGGTCGGCACATAGTCTCGATCATTGCCGCCGTCGTTAGCATGCAGCAGCAGCCCGAAGATACCAATCGTGTAACCGCCGGCTTCGAACATGAACTGTTCATGCAGTGCCTGATCGACATCGGCATCGCCGGTCGCGAATCGGTAATTGTCGCCGACCCAGTCGAATTCCGATGCCTTGACGGCGTCCACGAGATGATCCGCGGTGCGCGGATCGAACTCGTGATTACCTGCGACCACATACATGGGCGCTATCGCATCCATGAAATTGAAGGCATCGACCATCTGCATGCCGTTCCAAAGCTGGCTTTCCAGCGACGGATACAGGAAGTCGCCACCGTGCAGTATTCGCACGTCGCGGCCTTCTGCCTGCAGATCGCGGATCAGCGTCACCACGCGCCCGAATCCGCCGGCAGTGCCGTCTTCGACGGCGCCGACACGGTACGTATCATTCAGATGAAGAAACGTAAGGCCGGTGGATTGCGGGCGTTCTTCCGGAGTTGCGGTGCATGCAACGATGAAGAGCATGCAGACCGCAACGAGCGATACTATTCGATTCATGGCAGTGCCTTTGCAATTCGAGTTCGACGGAATTCTGCCTCAGATGCCGCCACTTTTGCGATTGCGGATTCTACGGGCTGGTACAATTCGCGCATGAAAATTTGCTACCTGATGCTCTTCGCTACCCTGTTCCTGGCCGCCTGCGCAACCGAGCCGCCCGCACCCGACCCCTACCGTGACGGCGGTCTGCTGTGGGTGAAACACTCCGCCGAATACCGTGCGATGACCGAGCAAGTCTATGCCGAAGCGACCCGCGACCTGCCGGGCTTCATCGAGGACACGTCCTGGAGCGTCATCCCGGGCCAGGACGATGCCGCACATCTTCCCGTTGCAGTCATCCTCGACGTCGACGAGACCGTGGTCAACAACATCGACTTCCAGCTGACGTTCGAGCGCCCCTTCGAGAACTGGAAACTCGACGAGTGGACCCGCAATACGGTCGCAACGCCGATTCACGGCGTCAGGGAATTTGTCGAATCGGCACGCGCCGCAGGCGTCACGGTGTTCTTCGTCACCAACCGTCCCTGCGAACGCATCGACGGCATCGACGATCCCTGCCCGCAGCGGCAATCGACGATCGACGACATCGGCGAGGTCGGCATCGAAACGGATGCCGAGCACGTATTTCTTTCGGACGAGCGCGGCTGGAACCGCGAGAAATCGACGCGCCGCAATTACGTCGCCGAAACACACCGGGTCGTCATGCTCATCGGCGACGACCTCGGCGATTTTCTGCCCTGCGTACGAAAGAAACCCTATGCCCCCTGCACAAACAGCGCGACCGGCGCCGACCGCACGAAAATGGTCGAGGACAGCGCTCATCTCTGGGGCAACGGCTGGTACATCCTGCCGAACCCTATGCACGGCTCGTGGACAACGGTCATCCCGCGCTGACGGTGTTTTTTGCGCCATAAAGGCGTATGCTGTAAAGCGATAAAGCCCGGTAACACGTTGAAAAGAAAAAGAACTAACGGATAAGAGCTGCGCCGGGCCGCCACCAGCTAGCGAGGTGTCTCATGGCCAGAGTGAAGTGCGGTCTGATCCAGATGGGTCTCAAGGGCGACGGTTCGATGGAGCCTCTCGCGATCCGCGACAACATGATCGAGGCGCATATCCCGTTCATCGAAGACGCGGCGAACCAGGGCGTGCAGGTACTTTGCTTCCAGGAGGTCTTCACGCAGCCGTACTTCTGCCCGAGCCAGGACAGGAAATGGTATGCGGCCGCTGAGAAAGTGCCCGACGGCCACACGACGAAACTCATGCAGGAGTATGCGAAAAAGCACGGCATGGTGATCGTCGTCCCGGTCTACGAGGAGCACATGACCGGCGTGTACTACAACACGGCGGCCGTCATCGACGCCGACGGCACGTTCCTCGGCAAGTACCGCAAGACGCATATCCCACAGGTGGATCCCGGCTTCTACGAGAAGTTCTTCTTCAAGCCGGGTGACTCGGGCTACCCGGTATTCGATACGGCCTTCGTGAAACTCGGGGTCTACATTTGCTACGACCGCCACTTCCCGGAAGGCTGGCGGGCACTCGCACTGAACGGCGCCGAGTACATCGTCAACCCGTCGGCGACCGTTGCCGGCCTCAGCAAGTATCTCTGGGAACTCGAGCAGCCCGCATCGGCCGCGGCCAACGGCGTCTTCATCGGCGCCATCAACCGGGTCGGCAGCGAAGAGCCCTGGGCCACGACCATGAACATGGGCGAGTTCTACGGGTCGAGCTACATCGTCAACCCGCGCGGCGCCATCGAGGCGCAGGCGAGTTACGACAAGGACGAACTGCTCGTGCACGAGATCGATCTCGACATGGTGCGGGAAGTTCGCGACCAGTGGCAGTTTTTCCGCGACCGGCGCCCCGAGACATACTGGCCGCTGACCGAAGACTGAAAACCCAGCAGCCCGGAGGCCGCCATGCCCGAACTTCCACCGGTCAGTAAACTACGCACCGTCGGCGCACACGTCGAACTCGAACTCGGTCAGGACCTCGCCGACAGCCCCCGCTACAACGACGATATAGCGCCCACGCGCGCCTCGCAGCGAACCTGGTCGCGCTGGAATGTCGCGGCGCTGTGGGTCGGCATGGCGATTTGCGTGCCCACCTACACGCTCGGCGGCGTGCTCACGGCCTACTTCGGCCTGTCAGTCAGCGAGGCGCTGTGGACCATTCTCGTTGCCAACATTGTCGTGCTCGTCCCCCTGACGCTGAATGCGTTTCCCGGCACGCGTTACGGCATCCCCTGCCCGGTCGTGTTGCGCGCCTCTTTCGGCATCATCGGCTCGAACGTGCCGTCGCTGATCCGCGCCATCGTTGCCTGTGGCTGGTTCGGCATCCAGACCCTGTTCGGGGGCATCGCGATCCACCTGCTCCTGTCGGCGGTATCCGATTCCTGGGCATCGCTGGGTGGAACCGGCGAAGTCCTCGGCTTTTTCATCTTCTGGGTGGCCAATATTGCGGTCGTTATCCGTGGCTCGGAAGCCATCAAGCACCTCGAATCACTGGCTGCGCCTATGTTGCTGGTGGTAGCCATCGGCCTCATGGTCTGGGCCATGCCGAAGGTCTCGATGGACGAACTGCTGTCGACGCCGCCGAGCCGGCCCGAAGACGCCCCGTTCCTGCCCTACTTCATGGCCGCGTTGACGGCGATGGTCGGTTTCTGGGCCACGCTGTCGCTCAACATCCCCGACTTCAGCCGCTTTGCGCGTTCGCAGCGTTCGCAGGTCATCGGCCAGATCATCGGCCTGCCCCTGACCATGCTGCTGTTCGCGGGCCTGGGCGTCGTCCTCACCGCGGCGTCGGCCGAACTCGTCGGCCAGACCTATTCGGACCCGATCAACCTCATCGGCAAGATCGACAGCCCCGTTTGGGTGGTCCTGTCCATGCTCATGATCATCCTGGCGACGATCTCCACCAACACGGCCGCGAACATCGTTTCGCCCACGAACGTGTTCCAGAACGTCGCGCCGAAGTACATCAACGAGAACAAGGGCGTGATCATCACCGGCATCATCGGCATCCTGCTGATGAGCTGGGAACTCCTGAAGAAACTCGGCTGGCTCGAGACGGACGTCAGCGTCGAGAGCCTCTACTCGAACTGGCTCATCGGCTACTCGAGCCTGCTCGGCCCGATCGCCGGCATCATGGTCGTCGACTATTTCCTCGTCAAGAACCAGTCCTACGACGTGCTGGCACTGTACAAGGACAACGCCGGCTACCCGGCCTGGAACAAGGCGGGCTTCATCGCGTTCCTGGTCCCGGTCGGCCTGACGCTGATCGCGATTACCACCGGGATGCTCGGCTGGTTCTATACTTACGGTTGGTTCACGGGCTCGATACTCGGTGGTCTCATCTACTACTTCGCCGCACGTGGCGGCGCGAGGAGTTCCTCATGACAGTACTCATCAAGGGCGGCACCGTCGTCAACGCCGACAGGACGCAGCAAGCCGACGTCCTGTGCCACGACGGCCTGATCGTGGCGGTGGGTGAAAGCCTGGATGCGCCGAAGGGCGCCACGATCATCGACGCCGGCGGCCAGTACGTCATGCCGGGCGGCATCGACCCGCACACGCACATGCAGCTGCCGTTCATGGGCACCGTGGCCAGCGAGGACTTCGAGACCGGCACGGCGGCGGGCCTCGCGGGCGGGACCACCATGATCATCGACTTCGTCATACCGGGCCCGCAGCAGGACGTCATGGAGGCGTACCACCAGTGGCGCGAGTGGGCGGAGAAGTCCGTGTCCGACTACACGTTCCACGTGGCGATCACCTGGTGGGACGATTCCGTACGCGAGGCGATGGGCACGCTCGTCAACGAACACGGCGTCAACAGCTTCAAGCACTTCATGGCGTACAAGGGCGCCATCATGGCCGACGACGAGATCCTCGTGAACAGTTTCTCGCGCGCCATCGAGCTCGGCGCGATCGTCACCGTGCACGCCGAAAACGGCGAGCTGGTTTTTCGGCTGCAGCAGGAACTTTTCGACAACGGCATCACGGGCCCGGAAGGACATCCGCTGTCGCGGCCGCCACAGTGCGAGGGCGAGGCAGCCAACCGCGCGATTCGCATCGCGGAGGTCCTCAACGTGCCGCTCTACATCGTACACAACTCCTGCCGCCAGTCGCTCGAAGCGATTACGCGCGCCCGTAACGAGGGCCAGCGCGTATACGGCGAGGTCCTCGCCGGGCACCTGCTCATCGACGACTCGGTTTATCGCCATGAGGATTTCGAGGTCGCGGCCGCACACGTCATGAGCCCACCGTTTCGTTCCTCCGAGCACCAGGCTGCCCTCTGGCGCGGGCTGCAGTCCGGCAACCTGCAGACGACAGCGACCGATCACTGCTGTTTCTGCGCCGACCAGAAAGCCGCGGGCAAGGACGATTTCCGCAAGATCCCGAACGGCACCGGTGGCGTCGAGAACCGCATGGAGGTGCTCTGGCATCACGGCGTGAGCACCGGGCGCCTCACGATGAACGAGTTCGTGGCGGTGACGTCAACGAACGCCGCACAGATATTCAATGTGTACCCCCGCAAGGGCAGCATCTCGATGGGCGCCGACGCCGATGTCGTCGTGTGGGATCCTGAAGCGACGAAAACCATATCGGCAAAGACGCACTTCCAGAAAGTGGACTACAACATCTTCGAGGGCATGACCGTGAAAGGCTGCGCCTCGCACACGCTGAGCCAGGGGAAGATCGTGTACGCCGACGGCAAGCTCGACGTCGAGCGCGGCGCCGGCCGCTACGTGCACCGCCCGCCGTTTGCGTCCTATTACGAAGCGCTGCGAATCCAGGCGCAGCGTAACCAACCAACTCCAGTGAAGCGCTGATACGACCATGCCTGATATTCGACCCAATCGCCTGAGCCGCGACGAAATTGCCAGGAATTTCAGTGAGCTGCACCCGCCGCTGTCCCGCTCGGAAGCGCTGATCGAGGCCGATCGCTGTTACTTCTGTTTCGATGCGCCCTGCACGACGGCTTGCCCGACCGACATCGACATACCGCTGTTCATCCAGAAGATCCGCAGCGGCAACCTGCGCGGCTCGGCGCACACGATTCTTGCGGAAAACATCATGGGCGGCATGTGCGCCCGCGTGTGCCCGACCGAGGTACTTTGCGAGGAGGCCTGCGTCCGCAACACGCTCGAGGACAAGCCGGTGGAGATCGGCCTGTTGCAACGCTACGCGACCGACCCGATCCTCGACGGCGATACGCCGCTGTTTTCGCGAGCGGAAGCCAGCGGCCGTCGCGTCGCGGTCGTCGGCGGCGGACCTGCGGGATTGTCCTGCGCCCATCGGCTCGCGATGCTCGGCCACGACGTTGCCCTGTTCGACCGCGAAGAAAAGCTGGGCGGACTTAACGAGTACGGCATCGCCGCGTACAAGACGGTCAACGACTTCGCGCAGCGCGAGGTCAATTACATCCTGTCCATCGGCGGCATCGAGGTGAACACCGGCATTACGCTGGGGCAGGACATCACCATCACGCGCCTCAGGGACGAGTTCGATGCGGTGTTCGTTGGCGTCGGCCTTTCCAACGTGAACTGGCTCGGCATCGACGGTGAAGAATTGCCGGGCGTCGAAAACGCGGTAGAGTACATCGCCGAGTTGCGCCAGGCCAGCGACAAGGGCGAGCTTCCGGTAGGCCGTCGCGTCGTGGTTATCGGCGGCGGCATGACGGCGATCGACGTTGCTGTGCAGTCGAAACGCCTCGGCGCAGAACGTGTCGACATCGTCTATCGCCGCGGCATTGACCAGATGGGCGCGAGCGACTACGAGAAGAATCTCGCCAAGACCAACGGCGTCACGATCCGCACATTTGCGCGTCCGGTGAAGATACTGGGGAGCGGACACGTGAGCGGCGTGATGTTCGAAAGAACCGCCCGGGACGAGTACGGCTCACTCGAGCACACGGGCGAGACGTATACACTCGACGCGGACGTGGTCTTCAAGGCCATCGGGCAGCGGCTCCGGGATAACGCGCTCGATGACGGGTCGATAAAGATGCAGTCCGGCAAGCTCGTGGTCGACGAAAACCAGTCAACATCGCTCGTGGGCGTGTGGGCCGGCGGCGACTGCGTGCTCGGCGACGACGACCTGACGGTGACGGCTGTGCAGCACGGCAAGGTGGCGGCGATAGCGATCGATCGCTACCTGCGTACAAGGGAGAACCGCAATGGCTGACCTGGCTTCGGAATTCGTCGGTATTCGCTCGCCGAACCCCTTCTGGCTCGCGTCGGCGCCGCCGACGGACAAAGCCTACAACGTCAATCGCGCTTTCGAAGCGGGCTGGGGCGGCGCCGTCTGGAAGACGCTCGGCGAAGACCCGCCCATCGTCAATGTGAGCGGACCCCGCTACAGCGCGATCCACAGCAATGACCGGCGCGTGATCGGCTTCAACAACATCGAGCTGATCACGGACCGGCCGCTTAAGACCAATCTCGACGAGATCCGGCAGATCAAGCGCGACTGGCCGGACCGCGCCCTCGTGGTATCGGTGATGTTCCCGATGAACGCAGAGGTGTGGAAGAAGTACCTGCCCATGATCGAAGATACCGGCGCCGACGGGATCGAGCTGAACTTCGGCTGCCCGCACGGCATGTCGGAACGCGGTATGGGCTCCGCGGTGGGCCAGGTGCCCGAATACATACAGATGGCGACCGAGTGGGCCAAAGCCGCGGCGAGCGTGCCCGTCATCGTGAAACTCACGCCGAACGTGGCCAACATCCTGCCGCCCGCAAAAGCGGCGAAAGACGGCGGCGCGGATGCGGTTTCGCTCATCAATACCATCAACTCGATCATGCGCGTCGATTACGACACGCTGACGATGTATCCGGCGACGGACGGCATGGGAACGCACGGCGGCTACTGCGGCGAGGCGGTGAAGCCGATCGCGCTCAACATGGTCGCCGAGATCGCACGCACGGCGGAGACGCGGGACCTGCCGATTTCCGGCATCGGCGGCGTAACCCAGTGGCGCGATGCGGTCGATTTCCTGGCGCTCGGCGCCAGCAACGTGCAGGTGTGCACGGCAGCCATGGTCTACGGCTTCAAGATCATTGACGACCTGACGGACGGCCTGAGCAATTTCCTCGATGATAAGGGCATGAGCTCGGTTTCCGAACTCGTCGGCCGCGCGGTACCGAGCGTGACCGACTGGCAGTACCTGAATCTGAACTACGTCGAGAAAGCCGTCATCGACCAGGCGCTCTGCATACAGTGCGGCCGCTGCCACGTGGTGTGCGAAGATACGTCGCACCAGGCCATCACCCACACGGTAAACGGCCAGCGGCGTTTCGAAGTGATCGACGAGGAATGCGTTGGCTGTAATCTTTGCGTCAGCGTGTGCCCCATCGAGGGCTGCATCACGATGCGGCGTCTCAGCGACGGCTTCGATCCGCGTACCGGTCAGCCCATTTCCGACGAGAAGGCGGACTGGACGACGCACCCGAACAATCCTATGGCCAGGTCTTCTTAGGAAAAGGACAAGACATGGACGAACAGGGCCTGATCGACGCGGCGCTCACCGTTCGGCAGAACGCTTACGCGAGATACTCGAACTACCGGGTCGGCTCGGCGCTTCTCGATGACGGGGGAAATCTGTACGTCGGCTGCAATGTCGAAAATGCCGCCTATCCCGAAGGCACCTGCGCGGAAGCCAACGCCATCGCGGCCATGATCGCCAACGGTGGCAAAACGATCCATACGATCGTCATCGCCGGCGGGCACGACGACATCGAGGATTGCACACCCTGCGGTGGCTGCCGGCAGAAGATCGCCGAGTTCGCGACGCCCGAGACGCGTGTCGTGCTGCTGCAGCCGGGCGGCCATACCCGTTCATTCCCGATCGATGACCTGCTGCCCCGCTCCTTCCATCTGTAGGAGCGGACCTACGCAGCGTCGAACCTTGCCTTGTTCTCCGCCATCCACCGCTCCATATCTTCCTTTGTATGGTTCGGGTCGTTCATAACGTCGGCATGCGCCTCCATGTAGTGAGGACGAAGCGCATTCATCCACTCTTCGAAGGTCTCACCCTCCGCCGTTACATCGCAAAGATCGCACTTAAGTGTTTTCATCGTTGATTGTACCCCCATCGATTACTGCAAACTGATGCAGCGCGAGGCCAAGGTAGAAAGCAGCGCTCTTCATATGTTGGTCATGGTATCAGGACGAGAACAACCTGCTCGAACGACCGCTTCCAGCCTGCGGATTCATAGCTCCGTTGGCGGTGCCTCTTCAAAAGTCACCACACCATCCGGAATGACCTCCCACCGTGCTTTGGACCCAACGAAGATGTGTCGACCAATCTCGACGTCAGGATCGCCATTTATGCATCCCAGGGTTACACCGTGCACGACCTCATTGTGAATCCCGCAAAGCGTGGAACCGCACTTGCTGCAAAATTGCAGCCCGAAACCATGCTCGCCGACGTAGGACGTCAACAGGTCCTCGCCCGTGAGCCATCTGAACCCGTCCGCATCGACCTCCGCGTATGACGAAGCCTGGGAGCTGAACGCTTTCCGGCACCGCGAACAATGGCATGATCGTGCATCGCGAAGTTTGCCGGCAAGCTCGTACGTAACTGCAGCACAAAAGCACTCGCCCGTTATCGTCATTCGCAATCCCTCGATATTGTCACCGCAAGAAATGCAGTTCGAGCCACTACTTTACCAACGTTCCGATTGTCTGCGCCGGTAATTTGATATCAACGGATCAGAAAGAAAACCAAAGAAGAATCTCTCGATTTATCATGTGTTTACGGTTATACTACTGTATAAATGAACAGTTATCTATTTGCTGGAGGGACCCGTGAATACTGCGCCTGCCTCGTCGCCCGACGTACCCCATTCCTTTTATGAAGACAGCGCCCGCCTCGGCGCCGAGATCACCGAGCTCTGCGCGTACATCCATGCCGCGACCTACCGCCTGCTCACCCTGATCCGCGAGTTCGACGACAATGAGTACTGGGGTCTGCCCGGCCTCTGCTCCTGCGCCCACTGGCTGAACTTCCAGTGCGGCATCGGCATGAACGCGGCGCGCGAGAAAGTGCGGGTAGCGCATGCGCTCAAGAACCTGCCGCTGATCAGCGAGGCATTCCGCCGTGGCGAACTGTCGTATTCCAAGGTTCGGGCCATGACCCGCATCGCCGACGCAAGCAACGAAGATTACCTGCTGATGATCGCGCGCCACGGCACCGCACATCACGTCGAGAAGCTGGTGTCGAGATACCGCCGCTGTGAGCGCCTGCAAGACACCGAGAACGCCAACCGTCAGCACGAAAAGCGCGAGCTCTATTGCAGTTTCGATGACGATGGATCGATGATCATACGGGGGCGGTTACCGGCCGAGCAGGGTGCGCTCATCATGAAAGCCCTGGAGCTCGCGATGGATCGTGCCGGCAACGCGGCGGCGGACGTTACCGCGGAAACCCCGGAAACATCCGGCCGCGAGCCGTTCCATGCCCGCCGCGCCGACGCCCTGGCCGGGATCGCCGAGTCGTACCTGAACGGCGAGCCCGGCGACAACGCCACGGCCGACCGCTACCAGGTCGTACTCCACGTTACCGCGGAAACATTGGACTCGGTCCAGACTGCGCCCACGCCGGCGGCGCGCGTGTCTCATCTCGACGACGGGCCGCACGTTACCGCTGAAACATCCCGGCGAATCGCCTGCGACGCCTCGATCGTGCGGCTTCACGAGGACGAGAACGGCGAACCGCTGTCGATCGGCCGCAAATCCCGGACCATTCCACCCGCCATCCGGCGCGCCTTGCGCGCGAGGGACGACGGCTGCCGTTTTCCGGGCTGCACGCGTCGTTCGTTTCTCGACGGGCACCACATCGAACACTGGGCGGACGGCGGCGAGACCGGCCTCGACAACCTCGTGCAGCTATGCCGGCACCATCACCGGCTGGTGCACGAAGGCGGCTTTCATTGCGGCAAGGACGAAAACGGCAACCTGCAGTTCCGCGACCTGCAAGAGCGTGTGCTGAACCGCTATACGGTGCCGACGCCGGTACCGGATGACGCCACCATCGAGGACTGGATGGTGTCGCACATGCAGGACGTCGCAATCGACGACTCTACCTGCATCCCGAACTGGATGGCCGGCGATACCATGGACTGGGACCTGGCGGTAGGGAATTTGTTTCGGGCTTAGCGATCGGTCGCGGTTCGAGAACCGCTCCTACAATCGTTCCTGCCACCGTAGGAGATCCTATGGTCGAAGATCGGTCGCGGTTCGAGAACCGCTCCCACAATCGTTCTTGCCACCGTAGGAGCGGGCCCAGGCCCGCGATCGCGGGCTGACGCCCGCTCCTACGGGCGCAGCAGCGATTCGACCTCTTCGCGCGTCGGTAGTGACGGCTGCGCGCCGGCACGAGTGGCTGCCGCTGCACCCGCCGCGCAGGCAAAACGCAGCGCGTCCAGCGGTTCCTGCCCCTCGACCAGCGCTACCGTCAATGCGGCCGTGAATGCATCGCCCGCAGCGACCGTGTCCATTGCTGTGACTGCCGGCGGTTTCGCTTCGGCGATTAACGCGCCACCCTTTCGTAACGAAGCGCCGCTGGAACCGTAGGTCGTTGCAACGAGGCCATTGCATGCCGATAGCGTATCGCCATACCAGGCCGCCTCGGTCTCATTGACGATGACAAGATCGGCTCGCTGCAATACCGTGGCATCGATCTCCTTCGCAGGCGCGAGGTTGGCGCAAAAAAATCCCTGGAACTCTCTTGCTGCCCTGGCGATCACATCGGCCGGGATTTCGAGCTGGCAGATCATCGCGTCGGGAGATCCGAAGTCGAGCGTTGCCGGATCCATCGCCGTGTTCGCGCCCGGTGCGACCACGATCTGATTCTCTCCTGACGGCGCGACGCAAATCAGCGCCATGCCGGTCGGGCAGTCGGTCCGGACCTGCAGGCTGGAAAGATCGACTCCGCCCTCGCGCAGCAGCGCAAGCGCCTCGTCCGCGACAGCGTCGTCTCCCACACAGGCAACGAGCTGCACGTCGGCACCGAGCCGGCGTGCCGCGAGCGCCTGGTTCGCCCCTTTGCCGCCCGGGAAACGGCTCAGGGTCGCGCCGGTGATCGTCTCGCCGGGCGCCGGCAGGCGCCCTACCGTTGCAGACAAATCCAGGTTCACGGAACCGACGACTACGATGTTTGCCACCTCAGCCTCCAAAGCGTGCAAGCCGTTCGGTCAACAGGTCGTAAAAGCCGTCGGCGTCCACCGAGTAGATCCAGTTGACGTTGTGCGGACGATCCGTCACGTGCCAGAAGTCGATCGCGGTGTGCCCCATCGTCAGTTCGGACGTCGTCTCGACGGACAGGTTGCAAAACTTGCCTTCGAACAGTTCCGGGTCGAGCAGCCAGGCGATCGTGCACGGATCGTGCAGGGGCGCGCCCTCGACACCGTATTTCTTCGAATCGTGGCGTTCGAAGAAGCCGAGCATGCCGGCCGTCGCTGCCGCGACCGGATTGCCGAGCTGCCGGATACGCTCCACGCGGGCGCGCGTGGACAGGACCTGGTGCGTGACGTCGAGTCCCATCGACGTAATCGGGCGCCCGCAATTGAAAACGATGGCGGCGGCGTGGGGATCGACGAGAATATTGAACTCGGCCGACGGCGAGTAATTCCCGCCCTCGCGCATCGCGCCGCCCATGATCACAAGCTGCCGGATCTTCGGCAGCACGTCGGGCGCGCGATCGATCACGGTGCCGATGTTCGTGAGCGGCCCGGTCGGCACCAGGGTTACAGACTCGTCCTCGGCGGCACGCAATGTCGCGACAATGAAGTCGACCGCATGCTGTTCCTGCAACGGCGTCCTCGGCTCGGCGATACCGATGCCGTCGATGCCGGTCTTGCCGTGCACTTTCTCGGCCGTGAGCAACTCGCGGACCATCGGCCGGTCGCAGCCGGCGAAGACCGGGATGTCGCCGTGCCCGGCGATGTCGCACATTAGCCGCACGTTGCGCTGGGTCAGCTCGAGCGGCACGTTGCCGGCAACGGCCGTGATGCCGAGTATCTCGAGTTCCCCGGGCGATGCCATCGCCAGGAACAACGCCACGGCATCGTCCTGGCCCGGATCGCAGTCGATGATGATGTGCTGCCTCGACATCGATTCAGAAGGTGAGCAGCAGTCCTGCGAGCGCGGCGCTCATGAGGTTGGACAGCGATGCCGCCAGCACGGCCTTGATGCCGAACCGCCCGATCACTTCCCGCTTCTCGGGCACCAGCACGCCGAGACCGCCGAGCAGGATGGCGATCGACGACAGGTTGGCGAAGCCGCACAGCGCGAACGTGGAGACGGCGACCGTGCGCGGACTCATGCCTGCGAGATAGTCGTTGAGATGCGAGAACGCCACGAACTCGTTGAGAATGATCTTCTCACCGAACAGTGCACCCGCCGCTTCGGCCTCCTCCCACGGCACGCTGAGCAGGAACATCAGCGGCTGGAAAACCTTGCCGAGAATGAGCTGCAGCGTGACGCCCTCGATACCCACGAGGCTGAACACGCCACCGACAAGCCCGTTGAACAGGGCGATCAGCGCCACGAAAGCAACCAGCATCGCGCCGATGTTCACGGCCAGCCGCAGGCCTTCGGTCGTGCCGGCGGCGGCAGCGAGAATGACGTTTGCGTGCTCGCTGCGCTCCATCTGCAGCTTTTCGTGCCTGCCGGGCGGTATGTACTCGTCATCCGGCATGATGATCTTGGCCATCAACAGCCCGCCCGGCGCCGCCATGAACGCGGCCGCAAGGAGGTACTTGAGTTCCGCGCCCATGAGCACGTAACCGGCAAGGACCGTGCCCGCGATGGACGCCAGCCCCGAGACCATCACCGCAAAGAACTGTGCGTCGGTCAGGCCCTTGAGATACGGCTTCACGACCAGTGGCGCCTCCGTCTGGCCGACGAAGATGTTGGCCGCGGAATTCATCGACTCGATCGCGCCCGTGCCGATGATCTTGTGCAACGCCCCGCCGACGAGCCTGACGAGCCATTCCATGATGCGCAGGTGGTAGAGCACGGACATCAGCGCCGCGAAGAAGATGATGATCGGCAGCACGTTGATAGCGAAGCTGAAACCGATGATGTCGGTGTCGGCCAGCGGGCCGAACACCATGTCGATCCCCGCCTTGGAATAACTGATGATGGCGAGCACGCCGGTACTCAGCCCGCGAATCGCCGCCCTGCCCGCTTCGAAATACAGTACGAAAGCGGCGATAGCAGCCTGCAGCGCAAACGCCGCAATGACGACGCGCAGGTGAATGGCCTTGCGGTTGCTGGAAAACGCAACGGCAATGGCCAGAATCACGATGATGCCAAGGATTCCGATCAGGTTACTCGGCATGGCTACTCCCCCGGGGTCGGTCTTGTTGTTCTTTTGGGCTGCAAGGATACCCCAAAGTCAGGCCTGGCCTTCCAGAATCTCGTAAACCACGGCCCGGTCCGCCGGCGCTTCTCCGGACACCGTGCAGGCGGCAAGCAGATGTCTTTCTGCGGCTTCGGCATCCGCCTCGCTCGCGGCGTGAACGACCGCAAGCGGCCGCTCCGCGTCGAGACGCGTGCCGATCGACGCAAATTGCGTAAACCCTACCGACAGGTCGAGTTGCTCGCCGACCGATCGGCGCCCGCCGCCCAGCTCGATGATCGCATTGCCCACGGCGCGCGTGTCCACGCCGGCGAGCACGCCCTCGACGTGCACCGGTCGCACGACCGGCGCACGCGCCAGGTAATTCTCATGGTTTTCGACGAAATCCGCCGGCCCGCCCATGGCCGCTGCCATGCTGCCGAACACTTCCGCGGCCTTGCCGCTGGTGACGGCCTCATCGCACCGCGTTTTCGCGGCATCGCGGTCGTTTTCGATACCGCCGACCACGAGCATCTCGGCGCACAGCGCCAGTACGACCTCGTTGAGCCGGGGTTCACGCTGCTCGTTCTTCAGAAAGCGCATCGCCTCGTCGATTTCGACAGCGTTGCCGGCGCTCGTCCCCAGCACCTCGTTCATGTCGGTGATAATCGCGTGCGTATCGAGGCCCGCCGAGGATGCCGTCGAAATAATGCTGTGCGCGAGTTCCCGGGCTTTTTCATCGCTGTCCATGAACGCGCCGTTGCCGACCTTCACGTCCATGACCAGCGCGTCCAGACCCGCCGCGATCTTCTTCGACAGGATCGAGGCCGTGATCAGCGGCACTGACTCGACCGTGCCCGTCACGTCACGTATCGAATACAGCCGTCGGTCCGCGGGGGCGAGATCCGAGGTCTGGCCGATGATGGCGCAACCGACCGACCTGACCACCTTCCTGAACGTCGTGAAATCCGGCGCAGTGTCGTAGCCGGGGATGCACTCGGCCTTGTCCGTCGTGCCGCCCGTGTGTCCCAGGCCCCGCCCCGAGATCATGGGCACGTAGCAGCCGCAGGCTGCGGCGATCGGCGCCAGCATGAAGCTCACTTTGTCGCCGACGCCACCCGTGGAATGCTTGTCCACGACCGGTCCGTCCAGGCCCTCTTCGCTCCAGTCGAGCACGGTGCCGGAATTCGCCATCGCGATCGTCAGCTTGCCGGCTTCTTCGGACGTCATGCCGTTGAGGAATATCGCCATTGCAAGCGACGACACCTGCTCGGCGGGCAGGCTGCCGTCGGCGAGTCCCCGGACGAAGAACGCAATTTCCTCGTCCCCGAGTCGGCCGCCGTCGCGTTTGCTGCGAATGACGTCGGTAAAGAGCATGAATACTCAGTTGAAGCCGCGTAACGGCATGTCAGGACCGCGCTGCAGCCAGTTATTGGCCGGATAGCGACAGCGCTGATCAATCACGTGCAGCGTGTAGGCGTGGCGCGACTTTTCGGAGTGATTTGCGCCGCTGAGGTGCGGCATGCGGCCATCGAAAATCACCACCGTGCCGGCCTTCGCCTCGGCCGGCAGCCTGCGGTCCTCGGGCCAGGGCGTGTCATCGATGGTCTCGATGATGAAGGAGCCGTCCTCGCGGCGGTAATTGCGCTGCTTCAGCGGCATCTTGTGCGCGCCGGGGATGAAATGCATGCAGCCGTTCTCCAGCGTCGCATCCTCCAGCGCGAACCAGAAGCCGATGCAGGATTCCGGTTCCGTGTAGATGAAGGTCGAGTCCTGGTGGCAAATCACCTCGCCCCCTATGCGTGGCGGCTTGAAGATATACATGGACTGGATGATGCCCGGCTCCTCGAAACCCAGGCTGTCGACGAGAGCTGCCAGTTCGGGCGTGCGGGAGAATGCATCGAAGACCGGGTCGAGATCGTGCATCGCGTGACCCATCTTGTTCAGGGAATGTTCCTTTGCCTGTCTCAGCGTGCCGCTGTCATCGAATGCATCGTCCTCGAGGAAAAAGCGGATTTTGTCGCCGGATTCGTAAAAGTAGCGGTCGTCGAGCTGGGTCTGCTTCGTCGTTGAGAATACATGGCGCAGCGTTTGCGGATCGAACTCGTCGACCAGCTGCAGGGCTCGCCCGCGCAGGCGCTCACAGGCCTCGACCGGCACGAAGTCCTCGAGGATGAGCACGCCTGCCGACTCGAAATCGGACAGCATCGCGTCGCTGAGCGACCCGCCCGGGGGCGCCTTGTGTGCGGGAATGTCATCGAGCAATTCGAACACGGTTTAGTCTCGTTCCAATCAGCGAGCGGTCATTACAGCCCAACGGTCGACGCGATATCGTAATCTTTTCGAAATATTACTTCACGCGATATACGCGCCGAATTCAGCTGTACTATACTTTCGCCACCGGGCGTCGAGCTCCTATAACCAATAAGAAGGGGGACCATCATGACGCGGTTTTCGCATCTGAAGTCTCGAGTACTTGCTATTTCCGTGGTTGCCCTCGCGGCAACCCTGTTTTCCACCCAGGTTTACGCGCAAGCCACCACGTCCTCGATTCGCGTCGAGGTCATCGATGAAAGCGGCAATCGCATCGGCGGAGTGCCCGTCACGGTCACCCATGTGCCAACCGGTCGCGTCATATCAGTCACCGCGAACGACAGCGGCATCGCGACGCTGCGTGGCCTGGCCGTCGGCGGCCCTTACGAGGTGAACATTCCGCCCGGCGCCGACTATGCTGCGGACAAGGTCACCGACGTTATCCTGAAGCTGGACGAAACCCAGGTCGTGAACCTGGAGGCTCGTGCCGCCACGCTCGAGGAAATCGTCGTTACGGCCGAGATGGTAGCGGAGCAGCTGCGCGTTGGCGTCGGCCGCGATTTCGACCGCGCCAAGATCGACGGCACGCCGTCACTCTCCAGGGACTTCGTCAGCACGCTTGCGACCGAGCCCAAGATCCTCGTTGACAACAGCGTTGCCCGCGGCCCGGCTGTTTCCATGGCGGGTCAGAACTTCCGCTTCAACAGCGTCACGATCGACGGCGTCGCCCAGAACGACAACTTCGGGCTATCGAAGAACGCGTCCGCAACGCAGCGGACGCCGATCTCGATTGACGCCATCGAGGCGATCAACGTCAACATCGCCCCGTTCGACGTTACCTACGGCAACTTCATCGGCGGCAACATCAACATCGTAACGAAGTCCGGCACCAACGACTTCGAAGGCAGCGCCTACTACTTCATGACCGACGACAGCCTGACCGGCGACAAGTCGGACGGTGTGAACCTCGCCATCGGCGATTTCAGCGAAGACTACTACGGCTTCACGTTCGGCGGCCCGATCATTCGCGACAAGCTGTTCTTCTTCGCGAACTACGAGAAGTTCGAAACCACGCGGCCATCGAACACGCAGACCATCGACAACATCGCGGGCGTCACGCAGGCGGACGTCGATCGTGCGAGGAGTATCCTGCAGACGGAGTACGGCTTCGATCCGGGCCCCTTTGCAACCAGCGACACCGATGAGGACGAGAAGATCCTCCTCAAGCTCGACTGGAACATCAACGAGGATCACCGTGCAGCGTTCACCTACCAGGTAGCCGACGGTGACGTGCTCTTCGACGACTTCCCCGAAGTCGCCGTCTTGCAGTCGAACCGCTACAACATCAACGAGAAGCTAACCGCCTACTCGGCACGGCTCTTCTCGCAGTGGACGGACCGGTTTTCCACTGAGTTCAAGTTCGGCATCAAGGAAGTCGAAAACCGCCAGATCAGTGTCGACACGACGACACCGGACTTCGCAATCAGCACCGCCGCCGGCGGGCTGATCGCGGCAGGCGGCGACCGCTTCCGCCACACCAACGAACTCGACAATGACTCGCAGCTGATCAAGATCAAGGCCGACTACCAGCTTGGCGATCACCTGCTCACGGCCGGCTTCGAGCAGGAGGAATACACGGTTCGCAACCTGTTCCTGCCGTTCTCGAAAGGCCAGTACGTGTTCGGATCGCTCGATAACCTGGAGAGCCGGACCGTCGACTTCGTGCTGTACGGCAATTCCAACACGGGTGTCGCGGGCGATGCCGAAGCCAACTTCGACCTGGCCGTCAACAGCCTCTATGTCCAGGACGAGTGGACGCCGAACGGCGACCTGACGCTGAAGTTCGGCGTGCGCTTCGACGAGTACCAGAACAGTGACGCCGTCCCCGAGAACTCGGCGTTTACTGCCCGTAACGGTTTCTCCAATACGGAGAACCTCGACGGCAAGGACCTCGTGCTGCCGCGCTTCGGCTTCAACTGGACCCCG
>CBFHSG010000011.1:80398-104878 GCA_965658465.1 Woeseiaceae bacterium
ACCGACCGCCTGACGGTTCGCGGTGGCGCGGGCCTGTTCGGCGGCGGTGCGCCGCTGATCATCCTGTCGAACAGCTACTCGGGTAACGGCGTCACGCGCACCTTCGCGAGCTTCCTGGCGCCGTTCTTCGGCCCACCCGTCAGCGACTCGATTACCGCAGCGGTAGCGCGTCTGCCTGACCCGACCGCCGCCTTCGACAACTTCCAGCAGTACATCGGCTTCAATCCCGACGGTGACGTCGACGCGATTGCGCCTGATTTCGAGATCCTCAGCACCTGGAAATACAGCCTCGGTGCAGAGTACATCTTCGGCGACGACTGGGTCGTTGCCGCGGACGTCGTGCTCTCGGAAGTCAACGACGGCTACAACATCTACGAGGGCCGCCGCGTGCAGGTCGGCACGGCCCCGGATGGCCGACCGATCTACGACACACCGGCAGGCGGCGATTACATCGTCACGAACACCAGCGAAGGCAGCGGCACGGTATTCACCGCGAGCCTCTCGAAGGCTTGGGACACCGACTTCGGTTACTTCGACTTCGACATCGGCTACACCAACCAGAACGTCGACGAGCTGCGTTCCTATAACCGCTTCGTCGGCTTCGAGACGTATGCCTTCGACGCGCAGACCGACCTGAACAACGGCCAGGTCGACCCGTCGAAATACGAGGTCGAACACCGGATTACCGCGAACCTGATCTGGTCGAAGCAACTTTTCGGCGACAACGTGACGACGGTTGGCCTCGCCTATGCGGGCCGCTCCGGTCGCCACTACAGCTACGTGTTCGGTAGCGGCGGCAACCCGACCTTCGGCGGCACCTTCCTCGCCGACTACGGCAGCGAAGGCGACAATCCGGGCCCGATGTTGATGTATGTGCCCACTGGCGTTGATGATCCGCTCATCACCGGCGATGCCGGCTTCCTCGCAGACCTCGATTCCTACATTTCGGGCGAGGGCTGCCTGAACGGCGCTCGCGGCAGCATCATCGGCCGCAACAGCTGCGAAACTGACTGGGTCAATATCCTCAGCGTGCGGCTGCAGCAGGAGATCAAGTTCGGCGACACCGCCGTCGACCTGTTCCTCGACATCGAGAACTTCGGCAACCTGCTGAACAGCGACTGGGGCCGCGTGGACAGCTATACGGCGCCATCGAACGTTGCTCCCGCCATTGTCGGAATCCAGGGCAACCAGTACGTGTTGACTCCGACAGCGTCGTATGACGCCGCTGGTGGTGCCTCATCTATCGTCCCGCAACCGGCGATCGCGCGTATCGCGTCGGCGTACCGCCTGCAGTTCGGCGTGCGCTTCCGCTTCTGAGCACACCGGTAACTGTAGTACCTTTGGAGGGGCAGCTCAGGCTGCCCCTCTTCATTTGGGAAAGAGCATGATTCGAAAAACCCTGTTTCTGGTGCCCGGCCTGCTACTAGCCGCCTGCACATCGGCGGAACCGCCTGCCGAAACGGCAGCCGACGCCATCGATCTCATCGTGCCCGGCGACTACGTCGTGACGATGGACCCGGAGCTGACGGTGATCGCGGACGGTGCCGTGGCAATCGACGAGGGCGTCATCATCGACGTCGGCTCCGCGGCCGACATCGAAGCGCGCTACACCGCACGGGAGACGCTGCCTCGCGACAGGCGCGTGGTCATGCCGGGGCTGGTCAACGGCCACCAGCACGCCGCCATGACGCTGTTACGCGGCATCGCCGACGACCTGGCACTGATGGACTGGCTCACCAACTACATCTTCCCGGCGGAGGTCGAGTTCGTCGATTCCGAGTTCGTGCGCATCGGCACGGAAGTGTCGTGCTGGGAGATGATCCGCGGCGGGACGACGACATTCGTCGACATGTACTACTACCCCGACACCATTGCAGAAGTCGTCGAACGTTGTGGCATGCGCGCCCTCGTATCCGCGACCGTCATCGACCAGCGCAGCCCCGACGCCGAGGGCGCCACAGACTCCATCGCAAAGGGCGAAGGCTTCATCGACCGCTGGCGGAATCGCCACCCCCGCATCACGCCCATCTTCGGGCCACACGCGAACTACACGCTCGACGCGGAGCAGCTGAAGAAGACCCGTGAAGCCGCGCAGAAACACGGTGTCGCAATCAGCATCCACGTCTCGGAGTCGCCGTTCGAGTCGCAGAATTCGAAAGACAATTACGGCAAGACCAGCATCGAAATGCTCGACGACATCGGCTTCTTCGACGGCCCGACGATCGCGGCGCACGTCGTCTGGCCGACCGCGACGGAAATACCGATACTCAGAGACCGCAAGGTCGGTGTCATCCACAACCCCACGTCCAACATGAAACTGGCCTCCGGCGTCTCACCGGTGGCCGAGATGCTCGCTGCTGGCGTGCGGGTCGGCCTCGGTACCGACGGCCCGGCCAGCAACAACGATCTCGACATGTGGGAGGAGATGCGGCTGGCCGCGTTGCTGCAGAAAGTCACTCGCATGGACCCCGAAGTGTTGCCGGCGACAACCGTCCTGAGGATGGCGACGATTGGCGGTGCAACGGCCATCGGGCTCGGGGACAAAATCGGCTCGCTCGAAAAGGGCAAACGCGCCGACATTATCCAGGTCGCTTTCGACGACGTTCACCACGTGCCGACCTTCGACGTGATCTCGCACCTGGTTTACGTGACCGACGAGCAGGATGTCGCAACGGTCATCGTGGACGGCGAGCTGTTGATGCGCGACGGCGAGTTCCTGACGCTCGACACCGATCGCATTGCAACGGAGGCCAAAGCCCTCGCCGCACGGATCCAGTCGGCCCTCGCGGCGCGGAACGCGGGAGACCGGGAATGATCCGCAAGCTGGCAGCCGCCGTTGCCGGCGTGGCCGTTGCGATACTTACGATCCAGCTCGTCGAGATGCTCGGCCACCTCGTCTACCCGCCCCCGGCGGATTTCGAGTTCGGCGAACCGGATCAGGTTCGGGAATTCATAGCCACCCTGCCGGTTGGCAGCATCCTTTTCGTCGGCGCGGCCTGGGCCATCGGCACGTTCCTGGGAACGCTGGCCGGCGCACTGCTGTCCGGATCCAGCGCGTTGCCCTATGCCATCGTCGTGGGCGGCATCGTGCTGGCCGGGGCGATCACGATGCTGTTGATCATTCCGCATCCCTGGTGGTTCACGATAGCGGCGCCTGTTTCGATCATCATCGCAGCCGTTCTGGCCGTGTATCTCGCTCCCGGGCTGCGACCCGTGTCGAGCACGACGTAATGACGGCGATCCAGGACAGGCTTCCGCACAATCACTGCTACGGTTGCGGGCCCGAGAACCCGAAGGGACTGCAGATCAAGAGCTACTGGGACGGCAAGGAGTCCGTCTGTACCTACTTGCCTCGCCCCGAGCAGAGCGCCGGACCGACGCAATACCTGTACGGCGGGACAATAGCCAGTATCATCGACTGCCACTGCGTGGGCACGTCGATCGCGAATTATTACGAGCGCGACGGCCGGGAAGTGGGCGAAGGCCCCCCGATCTGGTGCGTTACCGGAAATCTCAGTGTCAGGTACCTGAAGCCGATCAGGATCGACAAGCCCGTGGAATTGCGTGCGACCATCCGGGAATGCAGCGACAGGAAAACTACAGTGGATTGCCAGGCGATTTCCGACGGTGACGTGGCGGCAGCGGGCGAAGTGATCGCTATTCGAGTGCCGGAAACGTGGCGTTCAGACGACGAGGATTGACGATGAAGACAACAGTAATGGTACTTCTAACTGCGCTGGCCTGCGTCTCGGGCTGCGCCACGGACAGCACCGTTGCGGGCACGTATGCACCGTCCTGTATCGCGTTCGAAGGCAATACGATCGAACTCGCGGAAAACCGGTTTACCTGGGACAAGTTCACGGATGAGGTGACGGTTGACGATGCCGGCAACACGGTCGATCCGTTCCCCGGGTTTCCCGTGAAGGGCACCTATACCGTCGAGGACGACGTCGTGAGCCTGGTAACGGACGTGGGCGAACTCGCCGCCGAACTGCACCTCGTGCGCCGGCCGGACCAGGTCTACCTGCTCACCGATGCGGAATTCGATGCGTGGCAGACCAACGGCACGGTTCCGAAGTGCGCGCTCCTGCTCAGCGCAGGCGAGTGAGGAAACGCCTGGAAACTCTCCGGCGACAGGTTTGTCGAATTTCTGAGAACTGCGACACACTTTGGACAGCGATGTCGCACCGAAGCGACGGATAATTCCTTGTCGACTTCAACGCCGTTTGATTAGCTATCCATTGGTCACTTTCAACGATCCCGAGTGCATTATGTCAGGTATCCGCTGGTTTGCTGCGTGGGCAGTATTGAGCGTCTCGATGGCGGCGCAGGCCGCCTCGATCTCCCTTTCGCACCATGAGCCGCTGCAGCGCCTGAGCATCAGCGGCGCCAGCGTCGACGGCAGCCAGAAGATCGGCGCGACGGGGCCCGTCGAGATGAGCTTCGATGCGCTGGGCCGAAGCTTCGAGCTGCAGCTGTCGCCGAACGGCCGGCTGCTCGATGCGGCTCGCGATCTTACCGGCAACTCCGTGATCCCGTACCGGGGGACACTGGCCGGCAACGACAGTTCGTGGGTTCGAATAGTGATCGCGGACGGAGCGCCCTCAGGACTCATCTGGGACGGCAGTGAGCTTCTCGCGATCGAACGGCCGGGCGAAAATATCGCCGGCGCCGACACGTCGATCATCTACCGGCTCGCGGATGCGGTCATCGCGCCCGGGTCGATGACCTGCGGCGCGGGCGCAAGCCCGACGAACGGCGCCGCCGTCTACAAATCGCTGGGGGCCGAGCTCAACGCAACAATGGCAGAGGCAGTCGGTGCTGAAAAGATGATCGATATCGGCGCGGTCGGTGATGCCGAGTTTGCCGCTATCCACGGTGCGAACGCGCGGCGGGCCATCCTGGATCGCCTGAACAACGTCGACGGCATATTCAGCGCCGAACTCGGCATTCAGATCAACGTGCCGCTGGTGCAGGTCTTCACGGACCCCGCCGCCGCCATGTACCCCTTCGACAAGGGTACGGAGCCAAGTACCCTGCGAGCAGGCGACCTCCTCGAAGAGCTGGCCGCATACCGCAATGGCGAACCGAACCAGAACGTAAACGGGCTCACGCACCTGTGGACGGGCAAGAACGTGGAAAGCGACACGGGCAATGACTCGACGGTGGGGATTGCGTATACCGGTGCCCTCTGCAGCCAGCGGTTCGGCGCAGGTCTCAGCGAGGGCCGCAACAGGACCTTCGACAGCCTGGTCGCTGCGCACGAGATTGGCCACAACTTCGGCGCGCCGCACGACGGTACGCCGGGTTCCGCGTGCGAATCCGAAACCGGTGACTTCCTGATGGCTGCGCGCCTGAACGGCTCCGATGAGTTTTCCCAGTGCAGTCTTGACCAGATGGCCGACAACATCCTACAGGCAGAGACGCAGCGAGACCCTTGCATTAAACCGCTGCCGAGCGTCGACATGAGCTTCGGGCTTGACGACCCGGCACCCTCCGCGCTGCTCGGCAACACGGCGACGGTCACGTTCAACGTCATCAATGCCGGAACCATGCCGGCGAGCAACGTGCTGGCCGACTTCGAGTTGCCGGCCAATGTATCACTGATTTCAGCCGCCGCGTCCATGGGCAGCTGCACCGATGGCGGCGGCAGGGTGAATTGCGCCATTGGCGATGTGCAGGGCATCACGACGGTAACGGTCACACTGACGTCCGACACGGTGGCCGTCGGCAGCGGCACGTTCAATGCGAGCGTCTCCGCGGACATCGACGACGATACCACCAACAACCAGAGCAGCCTCACGCTCACCGTGGATCCGGCGGTCAACCTGTCGGTTACGCCGCCGAGCACCCGGCAGATTTCCGTCGATCAGAGTACCGGGCTCACGGCATTGCTCGAAAACACGTCGATCCTCGATGCCACGGGCGTTACGCTGAGCATTGCAGTGTCGCCCGGGCTGCGCGTGGACAGTGCAAGCTGGCCGCTCGGCGCCTGCACCGTCAGCGACAGCCAGATCGACTGCGACGGCGCCAGCTTCCGGGCACTCTCCAACGTGACGCTGAGCCTCGGCGTTACGGCGCTGACCGAGGGTTCGAAGACCATCAGCTTCTCGATGTCGTCCACCGAGGACGAGGCAGATCCGGCCAACAACACCGCGAGCGCGACGCTCGACGTGGGGCCGCCGCAGCAGGAAGAAAGCAGCGGTGGCGGCGCCGGCCTCTGGTTATTGCCGCTGCTGGGCCTGTTCGCGCTCAGGCGGCGCGGGCGCTTTCCGGGATAAAACTCTCGCCGTAGTCCATGGGCGGCAGCCCGAAGAAACTCGCAAGGCTCTGCCCGATATCGGCAAACGTCTTCCGCTTGCCGAGCGATCCGGCCGCCAGCTCGTCGCCGTAAGCCAGCACGGGTATGTGCTCGCGCGTGTGGTCCGAGCCCTCCCAGGTCGGGTCGCAGCCGTGGTCGGCGGTAATGATCAGCAGGTCATCGGACCGCATGCACTCGAGCAGTTCCGGTAAGCGACGGTCAAAATACTCCAGCGCCGCTGCGTACCCCGCGACGTCGCGCCGGTGCCCGTACAGCATGTCGAAGTCGACGAAGTTCGTGAATACGATCGAGCGGTCGCCAGCATCCGCCAGGGCCTCGAGCGTTGCATCGAACAGCGCGGCGTTGCCGCTGGCCTTGATCTTCTTCGTAATGCCCTGGTTCGCATAGATGTCCGCGATCTTGCCGATGCTGATGACCTCGCCACCGGCCGCCACGAGCTTGTCGAGCACGGTCGCCGAATGCGGCGGCGTCGTGAGGTCGCGCCGGTTGCCGGTACGGACGTAGTTGTCCGGGCCGTCACCGACGAACGGCCGCGCGATAACGCGGCCGATGTTGTAGTCGTCGACCAGTTCGCGCGCAATGTCGCAGAGATCGTAGAGCCGCTGCAGGCCGAATGCTTCTTCGTGGGCCGCAATCTGGAATACGCTGTCCGCCGAGGTATAGACGATCGGTTTGCCCGTCCGGACGTGCTCGTCACCGAGTTCGGCGATGATCGTCGTTCCGGACGCGTGGCAGTTGCCGAGCACACCGGGCAGGTCCGCGCGCTCCACGAGCTTTTCGATCAACTCGGGCGGGAAGGTATCGGTGCGGTCCGTGAAATAGCCCCAGTCGAACAGCACCGGCACCCCGGCGATTTCCCAGTGGCCGCTGGGCGTATCCTTGCCGCTCGAGAGCTCCTCAGCAAAGCCGTAAGCGCCGATGATCTCGCCAGCGGTGCTCGCGCCCTCGGGATACGCTCCCGTGCTCTCACGGCTCGCCTCGAAGAGCCCGAGCCGCGCCAGGTTCGGCAGGCGCAGCGGCCCATCGGCCGACTGTGCCCGCTCCCGGGCGATGCTGCCGAACGTGTCCGACCCCTCGTCGCCGAACGTGTCGGCATCGGCCGTGGCGCCGATACCGAAGGAGTCCATTACCAGGATAATCGCGCGTTTCATGCCGGCAACTTTACCATTGGGCGGTCGCCGTTAGTCGCGGAAGTTACAAATCGATCCTGACGTCGCCGCGCACGACCTCTTGCGCCTTTTTCAGGTCCGCCTGCAGGTCCTCGAGCTCCCGGGCCAGGGGCTCTGTCAGCATCGCCGCTTCGACATCGAGGTCCAGGGCGGGGATCTCGAGCGGCTGTGCCGGATTGGCGGCCACAGTCCGGGGGACCGCTGCAGGCTCGTTCGGGTGGTTGATGTTCAAAACCACGATCACGGCAAGCGCTGCCGCAGCGCCCGTCAGCGTACTCGCCAGCCAGAATGACACCGGACGGCGAGCCGTTTTGCGCTGGCGCGCACGCTCCGGTTCGATGGCAGCCAGTGATGCCCGTATGCGGCTGTCCAGTTGTGCGGGGATTTCCGCGTCTATCGTCGCCGCGTCTTCGCGCAGCCTCCTGGTGAATTTATCCATAAGCTTCACTTCCGGCATTGCCGGCCGTATCGTTCATTTCCGCCTCCAGTGCGCGCCGGCCCCGGAGGAGATTGACCTTGGTCCACGACGACGATCGCTCGAGAACCTCCGCTATGTCGCGCACCGACATGTCCTCGACATAGCGCAGCCACATCGCCGTGAACACTTCATCCGACAGGATGCGCTTCGCGCTACGCCACAAATTGTTCCGCTCGGAGTCCGCGATGCAGTGCGCGAGCGGATCGGCGTCGCCATCTTCAGGGTCGCCCAGCTCCGCAAGGTTTTCCGTCCGCAGCCGGCCCGCATTGCGAATCGCGATGCGGTAGAGCCAGGTGCTGAAACGCCAGCGCGGATCATAGGAGCCGATATAGCGGTAGGCGTTGATAAACGTGTCCTGCAGTGCGTCCTCGGCGTCGGCATGGTTCGTACAGCGCGTCAGCAGAAATCGGAACAGGCCCTCACGGTAACCGCGAACGAGCTCGGTGAACGCGTCCACGGATCCGTCTTTCGCGGCATCGACGAGTTGCAGCTCATCGCTCACCTTGACTGCTAGTTGTCCAGCACCACGACGACGCTCTCCGGGTCCAGCGCCAGCCTGATGTTCAGTGACGAACCGTTCACGTCGACGGTCGTGCCGTTCAGGAATTCCGCGACCTCCGGGTCCATGTCTTCGCTGAACATCGCGAGACTGATGAGCCCGCGCACGATGCTGGCGAGGGATTCGGCCATCTCGGGCTGCGTGGCAACCAGTTGTGTCTGTATTGCGATCTTGCCGGCCGCATCCGCAATCATGACCGCAAGCTGCTCGGTGTTCCTGAGAATGTTCGACTGCCAGCCGCCGTCGCCCCTGTCCTCGACCTGGTCTGCCTGGATACCGGCCTGGATCAGGCTCTTCTCGGCCGTGAGCACGATCAGCGTACCGCGGTCCGTGCTGCGCTGCGGCAGCTTGCCCTTGTTGTCGAGCAGGCGCTCCAATTGCTCGCGCGACGACGTCGCGAGGAGGCGGTTCTTCAGCGCGAAGGTGAAGTAAACGCCGTTCTCGAAGGAGTCGACGTTGATGTCGCCGTCCTTGCCGTGCTTGTCACTCCTGGCGAAATAGTACGTCGTGCCCTTGTGCTTCAGGGTATCGAATTCGTCGCCCCCGGCCGCGAGCGCCAGCAGCTTGTCCCGGGTCTCCTGGCTGATATTGCCTTCGACCATCACGACTGCGCCGCTCTCTTCGGCGGAAAACGCGGTGATCCTGTCCGCCTCCTTGTCGAGGTCGATGCCGGCGTCCTCGCGGACATCCGCGAAAACTTCGCGCTGCAGCCAGGCATAAACGGGCTTGCCCGCGTCGGAGCCGCGCATCTCGTCGAAGTCGACGTGGAAATACCAGGTCGACGTCGCCGGGAGGCCGGAAGCGGACAACTCGGCGACACCCAGTGCCGGCAGGGCGAAAAGCAGCACCGCAACGAACTGTTTGCAAAAACGCATGATTCGGATCCTCTGAATGGTCATCTGCAGGCTTATAGCGCGCTGCGGCCGGATTGGTTACAAAAAGCCGCCTAGCGGCGCTGTTTACCGGTCATGCGGCTCACGACCACCGTCGCCACAGCCGCCACGGTGAAGCCCGGAATGGCCTCGTACAGGCCATAGGCGCCGGCCTTGAAGAACTGCACCCAGACCAGGCTGGTCAGGAAACCACCCAGCATGCCGGCGACGACCCCCGCACCCGTGGTTCGCCGGTCGTACAGCAGGGCCAGCACGACGGGTCCGAACGCGGCGCCCAGCCCGGACCAGGAAAACAGCACGAACCAGAAGATCAGCTTGTTCTCGGCCATGTACACGGCCACGAAGACGGCGATCACCCCGATGATGACGGTGACGACCTTGCCGTAGCCGGCCAGCGTCGCATCGCTACCGGGGTTGCCGAGAATCTTCTGCATTGTGTCCCGCACGATCGACGATGACGCGAGCAACAGCAGTGAATCGACCGTCGACATAATCGCAGACAGCACGATGACCAGCAGCACGCCGGTCAGGAGCGGCGGAAACAGCTCGCTGGCGAGCGTCGGGAACACCAGCTCGCTGTCCTCGAGCCCCGGGAACAGGGCGCGGCCGGCGATACCCGCGGTGACGGCGCCGAACAGGAAAATGAACAGCACCGTGATCGACACGATGCGCGCCTTTTTCAGCTCCGTATCGTCCCGGGCGGACATGTAACGAATCAGCATCTGCGGCACGCCGAGAAACGGCAGGCCGATGGCGGCGAAACTCACGGCGGCGACGAACCCGGCCGTGCTGCCGTCCAGTACCGAGAACATGTCGATGAATCCGGGATCGTAGTCGTGCAGCGTCGCCGTCATCTGTCCCCAGCCGCCTGCCGCGCTGATAGCAACCAGTGGCACGACAATGAGTCCGGCGAGCATGAGCACACCCTGCACCACGTCGGTGTAGGACACCGCTTTGTAGCCGCCGACAAAGGTGTAACCGATGATAATGACCGCGCCGATGAGTACGCCGGCCCGGTAGTCGAGGCCGATGAATCCGCTGAAGGCCTTGCCGGTCGCCACCATTTGCGCCGATACGTACGTGGTCACCATGACCGCGATGATCGCAACCGCGACGCCGCGTATGAGGTGCCAGCGGTCGTCGAAATTCGCCGCAAGCACGTCCGGCAGCGTGATCGAGTCCGTCTCGTCGCCGAGTCGCTTGAGCTTACGGGATATGAACCCCCAGGACGCGGCGATACCGATCATCTCGCCTACAATGACCCAGTAGGCCTGGGCACCGACGGCATAACCCATGCCCGTCAGGCCGAGCAGCAGCCAGCCGCTCTCGCCGGTCGCGTTGGCGCTGAATGCCACCACCCAGTACGGCAATTTCTTACCGGCGAGATAGAAGCCTTTTAGCGTGTGGGTTTCCTTGCGGCTCCAGATGGCGAGCGCGGCAAGTATGGCCAGGTAGCCGACGAGTACGGCGACGGTGACCGTCATTCGTCGTCAGCGGTCGTAACGGGCTTCGATATGCGGCCGGATATTGTTCCCGCGACGAGGAGGAAGACACCGATGCCGAGCAGGTACTCGGGCCAGGATCGGGTTACGCCGCAATAGATGATCAGCACGATGTTGATCACCTGGAAGGTGTTGATCAACGTGCTCTTGCGCTTGACCACTTTCGGGAAGCGGATACGCGATACCATCAGTAGCGCGAGCACGAACAGCAACACCGGCAAGTACAAATTGAGCGGCATGCCGATGGCGATCTGTTCATGATGCACGAGCACGAGCACGAGCGACGAACACATTCCGCCACCGGCCGCGGTGATCGGCACCCCGACGAACCAGCCGCGTTCGGGCGCTACGGTCGGCAGGTTGAAGCGCGCAAGTCGCAGGGCCCCGGCCAGGGCAAAGACACCCGCAGCGACCGCAAGCACCCAGAACTGGCCCGTGCCGTAATCGATGCCACCGATCTGCATGCCGGCGTTAAGCACGAGGATTGCCGGCGCCACTCCGAAAGCGACGAGGTCCGCCATCGAGTCGAATTCGGCGCCGAAACTCGATGTCGCCTTCAGTACGCGCGCGGCCACACCATCCATGGTATCGAGCAGCCCGCACCAGACGATCATCCAGCCGGCGAGCTCGAGATACTCCCTGCCCCCGAGCTGCGTCGTGATGATGGACGCGATACCGAGCAACAGGCTGAGCGCGGTGAAGCTGTTGGGGATCGTGTAACGAAGGACGTTATTCAAAAGCGGCGCGTGCCCGTGCGGTGAGACCGCCTCACATTCTGCATTGGGGTGCCGACATTATCCAGCCGGCGACTACCCGCCGAACGGCGAACGAAAGCCCGTCCCGCCGCCGCTGCCGGTGATTCCCAGCGGCCCGCGCGGTAAAACCAGCTGCATGCGCTGCCCGTTGCGCTCGATGTCGACGATGACGTCTTCGCCGGGATCGCCCGAGAATGCCATCGATTTGAGATCGTCCATGCCGAATACGCGCTCGCCGTCGTAGCTCAGGATACGATCACCAGGCCGGAGTCCCGCCTGGTTCGCGGGCGATGAACCGATGACTTCGCGAACAGTGATCGACGCCTGGCCGCCCTGGGCCGTGAGGTATTTCTCGTACTCGGCATCCCCGAGACGTTCCCGCAATGTTGCCTGAAGATCGAATGCCCGCCCCCATGGATCGAACTCCTCACCATTGCGCCGGGCCTCGTACTCGGCCTGCAGGACCGCCATGCGTGCCTCGTCCTCGAATTCGAGAATCTTCTGTGCCCGGCTCTCGGTAAATCCGCCCGCGACGAGACGTCCGACCCGCATCTCCGTGAAATTCTGCATCTGCGAACCGCGATTACGCCTTGAGGCTTGCTGCGCAAGGGCCTGCTCCCTGGCCTCGCTACTCTCCGCGAGCGTGCGAAGCAGTTCGTCCATTTCGGGTGAGTCGAACCGCTCGAGTTCCGCGTACAGACCGTGCAGCTGCTCCTCGAGAACGCGCCGCGCATCACGCTCGCCGGCCACAGCCTGCTCGAGGGCGGCAATGCGCGCTTCGAGGGGCGCATCCGCATCGAAAGCACCGGCCGTGCCGGCCGGCGTCGCCGCAGGCGAGACCTCCATTGTCGTCCATGCGCCGGCCGCAAAACCCGCGGCAAGGCTGACGATGATCGCAAGAATTGTCTTATTCATCGGGATTCATCGGGGTCGGACCACCGTAAGTATCTGATCAATCATAACTTCGACCCTGTTTTGTTTCGATTAGTGCCCTTAAACGGGCCATTTTGGGGTCCAAAATGAGCATTAGCGAACAAGGCATTGTCCGGCGATCCGCAAACAGGCAATTTTGCTACCGGAATTGGCGAATTAAGCCGCTCAGGGGCAGGTTATTTCGAACAAAAAATAATCAGATCAACGACTTATGTTGGTCCGACCCACCAAGTATTATTCGGCGTAGCGCGCTGCCACCACCTGTACGGGGCAGGTGGTGCCGCTGAAAGGGCCAAGGCGAGTATTGATGCTGGCGGTTTCGTTCGGCGCTATTCGTCCGGGGATGGCCTGTTTTATGCTCCGGTCGCGTTCGTAGGAGTCCGTATACCGGATCTCGATCTGCACGTCCTGAATGGTCCAGGCTGTCGTGTTCTTTACCGTTACCACCAGGTTTCCTGCACTGTCGGCGTCGCAGCGCCTCGGTATGATGTCACCAGGGCTGTACGGCAACTGCAGGCGTTGCAGCCTGCGTGTCGCCGACTCGCCCAGTTCCCCACCGCTCTTCGCGACAACCATATAGTGCTCCATAGCCTTGCTGTCGTTGCCGCGGGACGCTTCGATATCGCCGAGCACGTAATAGGCAGGCCCGGTCGGGAACATCTCGATACTGCGTTCGAGATCCGACTGCGCAGCATCGAGTCGGCGGAGTTCCTTCTGCGAGATGCCGCGCCGCAGGTAGTAATAGAAGTAGTCGTCGCGGCGGCGGATCGCGCTGTTGTACTCCTTCACGGCCTGGTCGTGCTTGCCGTCCACGGAACGCGCATCACCGCGCAGCGCATAGAAATGCCCTTCCTCAGGAAACAGCTTGATCGCCGTGTTCGCAAAGGTCAGCGCATCACTCGTCCTCTTGTCCTCGAGCGCCTCGAGTCCCTCTTCGTACGCGTCGTAGGCCGGCTTCAGGGCCATTGTCTTCTGCAGTGCGGCCTTGTATCTATCCACGCCGCGCGTGCCGCCCGGCGGCAACGTCGCCGCCGTTTTGCGGTTCGCCTCGACCCTGGCGCGGGACGGCGGGTGGCTTGCAAAAAAACCGCTGAGCCAGTCCGTGTCCCTGCCCTCGCTGAGGCGCACGAAGGTCTCCTGAAGGTCCACGGCGCCGGCAGGGTCGTAGCCGGCACGCGACATGTAGATCATGCCGTACTTGTCGGACTCCAGTTCGGCGCTGCGCCCGTAGGTGGAGTTCACGAGTTGCGCGCCCACAGCCGCACCGCCGACCGCGAACTCGCCGAAGTCACTGTTCGCAGTTGCGACAGCGGTTGCCAGCACAGCGCCCTGCAACAACATGCCGCGCGACATCTGTTGGGCCGAGTGTTTCGCAGCCGCGTGCACGATCTCGTGCCCCAACACCGCCGCAAGTTCCGCTTCCGAATTCAGTTCCGTGAGCAGACCGCGATTGATCGCGATCTTGCCACCGGGCAGCGCCCAGGCATTCGGCACCGAGTTGTTCAGCACGACGAACTCGTAGGGAAGCGGCCGGTCGCTCACCTCTGCCAGCTTGCTGCCGACGTCCCTGACGTAGGCTGTCAGCTGCGGATCAATGTCGTAGACGCCCCCCTCGGCCTGCTGCATCGGAGCATAGTTTTGCTGTCCAAGCGCAATCTCCTGCGCCTCGCTGACCATCATGAAGTCGGACTTGCCGGTTACGGGGTTTACGGCGCAGCCGGTCGTCGAGGCAGCGAGAATCAGGATTGCCAATAGCTTCTTGCTCATGGCCCGTACATTGCTATGCGTTCGCCGTATTATCAAGACCCTGCGTTACCGTCGCCCAAAAGAAAGCGGCCCCGCTGTCGCCAACGGGGCCGCCTGGGCTTCCAGCCAGGGGGCAGGCTCAGAAGCCCCAGGCGAGCGATGCAGATATCAACCGCCCGGGTTTTTCCTCGAACACGGTGACGGTCCTGCCAAGGGACTCATCCGTCCGCTGGATCTCGACCGAGGAGTCCAGGATGTTCTGCGCCTTGAGCTTGAAGGTCATGCGATCGGTGGGATACCAGAAGTACGTGAAATCAAGCGAGTCGAACGGCTGCTCGAACGCGTCGGGCCCGAAACGTCCAAAGGCGAACAGGCGCTCGCTGAACACGTTGTAGATCAGCGACGCGGTGTGCTTTGAGTTCGGCGAGTCGAAACCGAGCATGAAGTTCACCATGTACTCCGATGCTCCGGACAGTTCGCAGTTGTTGGCTACGACATTACCGCTGTCATCACGCTGCTCACAGCTCACGTCGCCACCCGAGTTACCTGGAGTCAGCTCCCGGTCCCATTGGTAGGTGACGTTGCCCTGCATGAAGAACATGTCGCCGATTGACCCGAGGAACCCGAGTTCCTTGAGAAACTCGACTTCAACGCCCTGGATGCTGGCCGAATCGGCGTTCAGGATTTCGCGGGCAATCGTCGTATCCGATGCGGGAATCTCGAAGAACTCGATCGGGTTTGTGATCTGCTTGTCGAACAGCGTCACCGTGAACGTGTCGCCGTTGCCGAAGAACCACTCGGCACGCAGATCGATGTTCTCGACGTCCGATGGCACAACGCTCGAATTGCCGCGGGTCAGATCGCCAGTTATCGGGTCGATATAGCTCGATCCGGTAATCTCGCGGAGGTCCGGCCGCACGGTTGTCTCGCTGTAGCCGAGGCGCAGCTGGAATGTTTCAGCCCAGAAGTCGCCCATGTAGGTGAACGATACCGCCGGATAGATCTTGTCTTCCTTGAACACCGCATCCGCGAGTTCGTCCGGGTCCGTGGTTACCTGCGGCGTCTGCAGACTGTAGCTGAACGGATTCCATGGCAAGCCTGCCTGGCTGTAGTCCTCCCAACGCGCACCGGCAGCAAAACGCCACGCATCACCGATGGTCCAGTCAACCTTGCCCCACGCCGAATCCGTCATCGTCGCAGCAAGATAGCTGTTGGTGTTCGCGCCCTGCCGGTCGAAGACCGCATCGTTCACGAATACTTCTGCGCCCGGCACCGGGTTGCCCGGGTTGGGATCCGGCGTCGTCGCCAGGATGTTCGCATCCGAGAAAACCTCGTCCAGCGAACCCTCCAGCACCGACTGGTCCTCGACGCTCAGAAAGCCGAGGCTGAACTGCGTCTGCTTGTAGGTGCGGGCTTTCTGGGCGTGGTCCCAGCCACCGCTCAGTTCGACGTAGTGACTGCCGAAGTCGAGCGGAACCGCGCCGCTCCAGCCATAGTTCTCGACCTTGTCTTCGAGTTCCGTGAACCGCCAGTCACCGGCCGCCGAACTGAGCTGGACAGCTTCCGTCAATACCGCGCCGGTCACCGGGTCCGTGGTGGTGAACGAATCGATCTGCACCCTGTTCGGGATATCCGTCGTCGACTCCGAGTCCGAATAAAACCAGGTGATGCGCGATTCCTCGGGCAGGCGCAAGAAACCCGCCAGCGAATCCAGGAACCCGAAACGCGATCGGGTATCGGCACCGATGTAGTGAGTGCCCGTAACCTGGTGCGTTTCCAGCTCGCGCTCTTCGAACTCGAGGCGGTACTCGCGCACGCCGCGGCCACTCGACTTGAAACGGTTCTCGTTGAAGTAATCGAACACCTCAGTCTCGTCGTCCGTGTTGCGCAGGAACAGGCTGGTCGTCGAAATCTCGTGGTCGCTGAGGAAGTTCAGGCCCAGGTTGAGGGTCCCGGCGATATTGACGCTCTTGGTCGACTCTTCACGGACGCCGTTCTGCTCATCCGGCTGCGCGAAATTCGCGGTCGTTGTACGGCGCCAGCTCGTTTCCTCTTCGTAAGAACCGCCGACCGCGAACCCGGCCTGCCAGTCCTGGCCGATATCAAACTTGTTGCCCACGCTGGCGCGCAGCTCGTAATTCGGGTCCACGCTCTCGCTCTGGACGCCGATGTTGCGGTTCAGCGCCACCCCGAGGTCGCGATTGAGGCGCTCGGCTTCGAACGTGAGCTCGCCCGGACCGAGGTCGCTGCCCGACTGAACGAGCGCCGACCGGATGTTGTTTACGCTCGGATCGCCCTGGTACTGGGCAAGACCAGCGCTGATTACCGGAGACAGCGCGCGGGTGCCGTCGTCAGTGCCGAGGTTGTCGTCGCCGCCGCCGGGGTAGGTATTGATGCTGCTCGGGTTGATCTCGTTATAGCCGATAGCGCCCTCGATCTTCACCGTAAAGGCATCCGGGATGCCCTTGGTGCGGATGTCGACCGCGCCGCCACCGAAGTTGGCAGATATCGCCGGAGAGTAGGACTTCTGCACGCGCAGCGACTCAACGATAGACGTGGGGAATACGTTCAGCGGAATGACGTTGCGGGTCAGGTCCGGTGAGGGTATCTGCGCACCATTGAGTGTCGTCGACGAGTAGCGTTCGCCAAGACCTCGGATATAAATGAACTTGTCCTGCACGAGCGACAGCCCCGGTATGCGCCGCAGCGCGGCAGCTACCGTGGAATCGCCGAGCCTCGAAATCGTATCCGCACCAAGCAGATCGGTCGCGAAAGCATCGTTCATGCGTTCGTTGATGAGCTGTTGGCTGGAGCTGATGAAACGGCCGGTAACTACGACTTCCTCGACACCCGTGCCCGCGGGCTGTTCCTCGATCTCGGGTGCCTGAATGGCCGGCTCCTCTTGCCCGAGCGCCGTACCCTGCCAAGAGACAAGCACGGTGACGATCGCGAGCGGCAACCGCTTTTTGACTGGTTCTTTGAAGTTGTTCATTGTCTGGCCTGTTTGCGTAAACGTATGCAAGGGTCTGTTCGAAGCGCGAAGGGCACCCGCCCCGAAACCGGTGCAGGTGCCCCGCAATTCTCAAACGGTGGTCCGCTTCCTTACTCGAACCACAGTGCCTGGCCGCGATTGTTTGGGTCGATGCCGTACGCCCACGGCCGGGTCCAGTCATCGGTTGCCGAGATGGCGCCGAGGATATCGGTAGCCGTTCCGCTGGTCGGCGCGGTGGTGGCGGCCGGTGCCGCGGTATCGACGATGCTCGTGTCCCAGGGCAGCGAATACACTTTCTGCGCGCCCGTCAGCAGATTGACTTCCGGGCTGGCTGCATCGGACGCGTCGACCGCGGTGCCGTCCGCGACGGTCGCGAACTGGTTGCCCTCGGCCTCGGCGAAAGCCCGCTCGTCGGCAAACGCAACGACCGCGTTACGGTCGGCTATCTCATTGCCCTTGACGTTTTCCTGGCAGGAGAAGATCACCGAGTTGAGCTGCAGGTCACCGTTGATAGCTGCTTCCGCCGTCTCGACGTTGTCGATGCGCAGGCAGTAATTGTCGTCGCCGCTTGCCTGGTCGTTTGCGCCGAAGGACGAAATGACCAACGAGTCATTCACGACCGGGTGGATACCCTCGCGGAAACGCCAGCCGGCGCCCGGGTCATGGGTACCCGGCACGTTGGCGGAGATGATGCAGGTCAGGTTGTTGATCGTCGGCGCGCTGTTCAGGCCGCGGGCGATGAAGTCGTCCCGCGTCGCCTGGTCGAGGTCGCCATAGGAACCGATGCCGTCGGACTCGATGCAGTGGTTGCCGTCGGCAGCCGACTGCACTACGAGCGCGTTGGTGATCGTGCCGTTGTAACCCTCGTCGATATCGATTGAGTCGTCGCGCACGTAGACGGCAACCAGGTTCGTGATATTGAACGAACCGCCGAACATCTCGACCCCGTCGTCGAACGTCGAGTACACCTCGAGGTTCTCGACGATCGTGGAACTGCCTACGCCGCCGAACGAGATGCCGTTCAACTCGTCGCCGTTACCGACCTGCGCGCCCGTGTGCTTCACGACGACATAGCGCAGGATGCCGGAATCGTCAGCGTCGTTGGCGCCGCCGTACTGCGACTCGTCGTCGCCAGCCGAACCTTCCGCGTCGATCGAGCACTCGGTGCCCGGCGCCAGGCCGAAACCGGCTTCGCCGCGGGTACCGACATAGCTGCACTTGTTGCTGACGCCGAAACCGTTGATGACAACGCCGCCCCACTGTTGCACGTCCTCGGGACCGACGGTGCCATTGATGTCGGAAACCGACGTCAGTGTAATTGGCGCATCAGGACGTCCATCAGCGATGATCCGTGAGCCGCGATTGATGATCATGAAGTCTGAATTGGTCTGGAACGCGAGCGTCGCGCCGGCCTGGATCGTCAGGGTCGGGCCGTCACCACCCTGTGTGATGCCCGCGGCCTGAAGGTCGGCCTGCGTGCGGAACGTGTTACCGACGAACAGGCTCGCCGTGAAGATGTGCGCTCCATCATTCGGCAGCGCCGGGATCAGCAGGTCTTCCTGCAGATTGTTCTTCGGGCCGACAAAGGTATTGTCGTACAAGCAATTACCATTGCCGTCGGCCGATCCCTGCACGGTCGCGCCGTCGCGGACGTAGGACGCACAGATGTCGTCTTCTCCGCCACCGCCACCACCGCCGGTGGAGTTATCGACACTGTTGTCGATCGTCGTCGGTGTGATGTTGATATCGCCACTATCGCAGGCCGCCAGCAGGCTGCCGGCAATTACGACGACGAACAGTTTGGTGCGATTCATTTGATCCTCTCCAAGGTGGGGTTCTTGCCCCTGTTACGACTGTGTGAGAGCGGCGCACTGTATAGAGGGTATATGGCCGTCGTGTGACAGAAACATTAGGGCTTTGTTACGGGACTTCAGGCATCGAGTGAGAAACGGTAGCCACTGCCGCGCACCGTTTGCAGATATCGGTCGTAGCCGAATGGCTCGAGAACACTCCGTAGTCGGCGCACATGGACATCGACCGTCCGCTGTCCCACAGCGGCATCGCGATCCCATGCGTGCACCAGGAGTTGCTTGCGACTGAATACCCGGTCGCGGTTGCTCATCAGGAAAAGCAGCAGTCGATACTCGCGCGGCGCGAGCGCGACGAAGGTGCCGTCGACGGCGACGCGCTGGCCCAGGTTGTCTATTTTGATACCGCCGGCCGAGACTTCCCTGGTCAGGAGAATGTTCGCCGGACGTCGCAGGCAGGCGCCGACACGTGCACGAAGTTCCGGGATATTCACGGGCTTGCCAATGAAATCGTCCGCACCGGACTCCAGCGCAAGGACAATGTCGTTCGGATTCGAGCAGGCCGAAGTCAGCATTACGCGCATCGTCCTCAGATCGTCGATGCTGCGAACGTCGTTCAGGAGCTCAACGCCGCCGAGGTCCGGCAGCGCGAAGTCACACACCATCAGGTCGGGTCGTTTCCTGCGCACGAGCTCGAGCGCGGTAGACGCGTCTTCCGTCTCAGCAACATCGTGGCCGAGCTCTCTCAGCTCGTTTGCCATGCGGCAGCGCATGGTCCGGTCAGGATCAACAACGAGGATCGAAGCCAACATCCATATTCCCTGTCGTGGTTTATCGAATCACGGCAAGAGACCACACTGGCGTTACAGACCGTTTACGTTCCTGTTGCTGATCGGTTACGGTTTTATTACAGCGCCGCGGCAGCGCAACCCGGCCGGCAACATTTCTGTAATAATTCGGTGAATTAGCGCGAACTGCCGCCGGTAGTCTGTATTGGGCCCTTTCCGCCCCTGCGTAGGTGGAATCCCCGATTACGCTCGGGACACGCTGCTATCATGCTATTTGCGCCAATAATTGAGGTGGATTGACAATGCGCATCGAAATCGCCCGGATCCTCGACGAATTGCGCGAGGACCACCGAAACCTCGCCCGGCTGCTCGACCTGCTCGAGTCCGAATGCAGGGACATCCCGGACGACGGGGAGCCCGATATGGAGCTCCTGCTGGACATCATGCACTACATGACAGTCTACCCGGACGCCATCCACCACCCGCGCGAGGACCTCATCTACACGGCAATGCGCGAGCACAGTGACGAACTCGCTGCAGGCCTCGAGGGCGTACCCGAAGATCACCGCGAGATCGCGGAACTCGGGGCGGCGCTGCGCAGGGATATCGAGGCCATCATCTCGGGGGCGGCTGTAACCCGCCAGCACCTGCTCGAGGACCTCGTGAACTACGTTGGCCACCTGCGGCGTCACATGGAATGGGAAGAGGCGGACCTGTTCCCGCGCGCCGATTCTCTCGCACGGGATGAAGAGACCGCGACCATCGACGTCAGCTTGTACCTGGACCGGGACCCGGTGTTCGGTGCCACGACCTCGACCACTTTCAGGAACCTGCTGGCGAACCTGCAGAGCGGCCAGTAGCGCTTACGCGTCAGAAGTACCAGGCAAGCTGGGCGAAGATGCCCGGCCCGGTGGACAGGTACAGGTCGCCGCCACTCTCGATGCCCCCGAATTCACTGCCGTCCGGACCGACGGGCAGGTTCAGGCTGCCGAGGAACGTCACGTTGTCGGAGAGGCTGCGGGACGTCACGACCTGCAGCAGCCCGCTCGGGTCGCTGATGTTCGCGAGTAGCGTCGGCGTCAGTGTCCAGAGCGGCGTCATCTCGATCAGGACGCTGCCTGCGAGGTAGTGCCGGCCGAGCGTAAACGTCTCTCCGCGCGCGAGGCGCGCGAGCAGGTCCGGGTTGCCGGCAAGACTGGCCAGATCGTAACGACCGTCGTGCTGCCCGAAGCCGTTGAAATTATACTCGAGCGCCCCGCTCATGTTCCTGCCGCGCCAGGTCCACGAATAGCTCCAGTTGGCAACCACCTGGACATAGGTGTCCGTGTCCGTATCGGTCACGACCACATCGCCGCGCACGACCGCACCACCCGGGCTGTACGTGCCACCCAGTCCGAGTACGACGTCGTCGTAGTGCTCCGCAACCAGCAGATCGTATTCCGAGCCGCCGACGAGGCCGTGATACTTCGCTGCAATGGTGCCCTGCTCCTGCTCCACCTCGCCGTCGACGGGATTGCGGCGAGCGACCATGGCAAACTGCAGGTCGTTGCCGCTGTCCTGCAGATATTGAAGGTACAGCATGTCGTCGCCGGCCTTGTACTCGGTATCGACGGCCGCCGGATCGAACGGATTCACGAGGTCCATCGGTGCATAGAACAGCCCGTTGCCCCATGAGATCGCCTGGCGGCCCGCACGAATCACGGTTTTCTCGCTCGCATAACCCACCCAGAAACGGTCGAGGCGGTGCAGCAGGGCCGCCTTGTCGCGGTCGTGCATCACCTTGGTGAAATCGAACAGTCGCCGCCGGTCGTCCGGCAGGCGCGGCGACAGCATCTCGATAGCGGGCGGCAGATCGCGAGTGTACTCGACCCGGTCGCCGTACAGCCCGATGAGCTGGTAATCCGCGTTAAAGGTCCAGCGGCCCGGCTCTGCCCTGACGTTGAGCCGCAGGTCCCCCTCGAGATCCAGGGACTCCTTGCCGGCCAGTTGCCGGAACACGCTGTCAGCGGGAAATGCCGTGCCGATCAACCGCAGCTTGGTGTGCCCGCCGACCTCGTAAGGGCTCTCGTCGGCGACGGCGGCCGCACCGAGGAACAACAGCAGCCAGAGCTCAGGCCGCATTCTGGTCGATTTCCTCCACGATACGGCCGTCGAGCATGCGCACCAGGCGCTTGGCATACGTCATGACGCGCTCGTCGTGCGTCGCAATGACAAAAGTCGTACCGTGGTGCTCGTTGAGGTGCTTGAACAGGTCGATCAGGCCGTCGGCTGTTTTCGAGTCGAGGTTCGCCGTCGGTTCATCCGCAAGCACGAGCGCCGGGTTGGAGACGATCGCGCGGGCGACCGCGACGCGCTGCTGCTGCCCGCCCGACATTTCGGAGGGCAGGCGGTCTTCGAGTCCCTGCAGGCCTACTTCTTCGAGAATTTCCCGCGATTTGCCACGGCGCTCCGCGGCCGGTACGCCCTGGACCTGCATGACGAACTCGACGTTCTCCCTCGCGGACAGCACGGGTATCAGGTTGAACGCCTGGAACACGAAGCCGATGCGGTGCAGCCGCAGCTCGGCGAGATCGCCCTTGCTGAGGTTGTCGATCCGTTCACCGGCGATGTAGACCTCGCCGCTGTCCGGCTTGTCGAGGCCGCCGATGGCGTTGAGCAGGGTCGTCTTGCCGCCGCCGGACGGCGACGACAGGCACACGAACCCGCCCTCCTCGACTTCCATGCTCAGGTGATCCAGCGCCTTGATGTCCTGGTCGCCCTGCCGGTAGGTCTTGCACAAATCCACGCAACGGACTGCTGTCATCAGTTCACCTTCGTAATTGCTTCGATCGGCTGAAAGCGGGATGCGCGCCACGCCGGCGACAGGCTCGCGAAAAAGCCGAGGACGAGCACAACGGTGTTGGCCAGGATCACGTCCTCGAGCCGCAGCTGCGGATGGAGCACGCTCGCTGCGCCCATCATGGCCATGCCCTCGGCAACGACGGAAATATCGATGCCGCCCTCGAGCGGCTTGATCGTCGCCCACGCCAGCAGGTTGCCGATGGCGAGGCCGATGACGAGCAGCATCATCGACTCGATCACGATCTGGCCGAGTATGCTCGAGGGTTTCATACCCAGCGCCAGCATCAACCCGATCTCGCGTACGCGCTCGAACACCGCCATCACCAGCGTGTTGACCAGCCCGAACGACAACGCGAGAAAGATGACGATCACCCAGACGAGGACGAATCCGTCCATCACCCGCAACATGGTGCCGAGGTAGGTATCGAGCTCGGTCCAGCGGGTCACCGCGACGCCGCCATCGACCAGCGCCCGGACTTTCTCGTAGACGGGCTCGACATTGCGGTAGTCGTCGCCGAGCACCACGATGGAAGTCACGCGATCACCCACGCCGAGCAGCTCCTGCACCGTTCCCTTGCCGGCAAAGACGTACTGTTCCTCGTAGGCCTCGACATCGGCGCTGAACAATCCGACGACGCGAAAACCGCGATCCGCGATGTCGTTGTCCGGATCCTGGCTCATCAGCACGACCCGTTTACCCAGTTCCGTCTCGAGCGTGCTGGCGAGTTTCTGGCCGATGACGAGGCCGTCGTCGTCGGGTCCCTGCAGGAAACGCCCGTCCACGGCGCCGTACTCGACGAACGACATCGGCGCTTCGCGCTGCGGGTCGATACCGAGCAACGTGACGCCCCGCGACTCCCGCTCGCTCGACAGGACCGCCGGCACCTTGATACGCGTCGCCCATGCCCGGAAGCCGGCAGGCGCGAAGGTCTCCTCGATATCCGAGTCGGACATGGGCAGCAGGTTGGCGATATTCGGGTCGTCGAGATATGCCGGGTTGTGCACCTGCACATGGCCCGGCAGCACGCTGATGCTGTCCTCGATCATGTCGTTGACCATGCCCATCGTCAGGGCGGTCATGAAGATCATCGCCCACACGCCGATGACGACGGCGCCGAGCATAATCAAAGTGCGGCGGTGGTTGCGCCAAAGGTTGCGCCACGCGAGCAGGAACAATATGCGCAGCGTGCTCATCATGCCGACCGCATCGCCTCGACCGGCTGCAGGCGCCGCAGCCGCAACGCCGGGTACAACGACGCGAGCAGTGAAAACAGGAAGACCACCGCCGGCCCCGAAAACAGCGAGGCGACGGTTACGTTCGGATGCAGCCGGCTCGGCAGATTGAACTTGGCGCCCATTTCGTCCATGCCCGGCATGGTAAACCCGTGTACTCCGAGCCAGGCGGTCACGGCGCCGCCGATGAGCACGCCGAGGAACAACCCGATCAGGCCCATCAGCGCGGTCTCGAGCATCACGAGGCGGCCGAGGCGGCCTGGTTTGAGTCCCAGCGCCAGCACGATTCCGAATTCGTGGGTGCGCTCCAGGACGGACATCAACTGGGTGTTGAGCACACTGAATGCGACCAGGATAACGAGGACAGCGTACATGAAGACGGCGCTGCTGATGTCCGCCTGTATCGCCTGTTTCAAGCCGGGAAGCAGCGCGTCCCAGTCCTGGACGACCAGGTCTTCGTC
>CBFHSG010000011.1:104977-139628 GCA_965658465.1 Woeseiaceae bacterium
CGCCGGCAACAGCCCGGCGACCCGCTGCTTGAATTCGCCAACCTGCCCCAGCCGGGGCGCATTGACGACGACCTGGTGGCCCGAGCCGTGCATGTAGAACACGTCCTGGAACAGGCCGAGCGGCATCTCCGCGATCGTGCGGTCGAGCTCCGCGACGCCGCTGTCGAATATGCCCACGACATCGGCGACGACCGCGGCAAAGGAACCGTCCCTGCCGCTGCCGAGCAGCGTCACTTCGTCGCCGACCCGGACCTTCAGGTTGCGCGCAAGCACCGTGCCGATGACGATCTCAGCCGCATCGTTGCCCTCGAGGTATCGGCCATCACCGACCAATCCGGGAATATTCGAGACGCGCGGCTCGAATTGCGTCTCGACGCCGAACACGGCAATCCCGTAACTGCGGTCCTCACTGGATGCGAGCGCGAACGCTGTCGCGCGCGCCGCAACCGCGTCGCTGCTCAACGCCGCCCGCAGTTCGTTCGCCAGCGCCACGATGTCCGGCACCGTCTGCCGCATCTTCTTGTCGTCGATGTAGCCGCGCGCCTGGACCTGCATGTGCCCGGTAAAGGCCTGCAGGGAATTCTCGATCATCAGCCGGTACATGCCGAACTGCAGCGAGATCATGAATACCAGCAGCACATTGGAGAACACCATTGCGCCGGTCGTCAGCCACGTGCGCCGCGGCTGACGCCACAGGTTCCGCCAGGCCAGGCGCAGGACGAGATTCACGGGCTGTCAGTCTCTGGGGTTACGCAGATTGGAAAGCGTAAACACGCTGTCGCGAATGTCTATCTCGTATTCTACGGAGATGACTTCGATCTCCGTCCATTCCCCGGGTTCGTCCGCCTTGACCATGCGCTGCCGGCTGGCGATCGTGCGGCCGCCCATTTCCTCGATTTCCTGCGTCTTGAGCGCCTTGACGAGTTCGCCATCCTGGTCGTAAAAGCGATGCTCGAGAACTACGTAATCGTCGCGGATCCGGAGCTCCTCGCGCCCCCACACGACGGCCGCCTGCTCGTGCGGTATCGCCTTTATTTCGTAGACGGTAATGCCGTCCACCACCTCGGATCCGAGCAGCGTGTGATCGTACTGATCGATGATGTCGTCCGCCCGCGCAACGTCCTTGTTGGAGAAGTCCGACCCCATCCAGCTCTGCCCCATCATCGACGAGGGAATCTTGATGACGCGGTTCACTTTCGGCGAAAACGTCCACATGTCGTTGTCGTCGGTGAGTGTGCCGTTGCCGCGGTCCTTCTTCGGCTCGATGACGCGCACGAGCGATTTCTCGTCGCCCTTGGTCCACGCCTGCATCGTCATCGAGCGCTCCCAGTCGGGGCGGTGGATCAGCATCGACATCTCGCTGTACGAGGACAGGCCGCGCCAGTGATCGATGGCGGCACGGACGATCGACTTTGCGTCCGGGGTGGTTTCCGCGCCGTGGCATGCCATGCTTGCCAGGAGCAGTGCGGCGATTGTGATCGGGTAGCGCATGCGGACTCCGGGTGTTTTTGGCCAGTATACGCGCGGCCCCGTAGGAGCGGGTCTCGACCCGCGATCGCGCGCCATGGCGCGCTCCTACAGGGACTTTGTAGCTGCGCATCCGTAGGAGCCGGTCTCGACCCGCGATCGCGCGCCATGGCGCGCTCCTGCAAGGAAATATGTAGGGGAAAATCGCAATAGTGCCGCCGGTTACGCAGAGTAGACTGGATTTACAGCTACTGGAGGACCGGCCGATGTTCACGCTCGATGCCATCATGACGACGGAACTGATCACGTTGTTGCCGACGGCCAATCTCGCCGAGGCGCGGGAGCTGATGCACAAGAACAAGATCCATCACCTGCCGGTCGTCGACGACAACAATACGCTCGTCGGCCTGGTCACGCTGACGAACGTCCTTGCCGCTACCGACTCCATCCTGCGGGATCCCGACAACAGCATCCATCCATCAGACGTGATAGTGAAGGACATCATGGTGACGGACGTCGCCACGGTCGACGAGCGCGCCAGCCTGCGGCAGGCCGCCCTGTTCCTGGAAAAGCACCGGATCGGGTGCCTTCCCGTCGTCACCGACGGCATGTTGCAGGGGATTATCACGGAAACCGATTTCGTCGCGGTCGCGATCAATTTGCTGGAGCAGCTCGAGGACGGCGAACCCGACGACGACCTCGCAGAAAGCGCCTAGCCGGGGTGTTTCTCGTCTTCCACCGCCAGCGTATGCTGCGCGTCGCGTTGCGAGCCGATGAAGACCGCGACCCAGCGCGTTCGCTCATCGTTCTCCAGGGCCAGTTTCAGGGTCATCGATAGCGGCACCGATAACAGCATGCCGACCGGCCCGAAGACCCAGCCCCAGAAAATCAGCCCTACGAACACGACCAGGGGCGAAATGCCGACGCCATAGCCCATCAGTCGCGGCTCGATGAAGTTGCCGAACGCAATGTTGATCGCCATGAAACCGATCGCCGTGGCCGTCGCCTCCCCAGCGCCCAGCTGCACCAGCGCCAGCAGCACCGCGGGCACGGCCGCGATAATGGAGCCGAGCGTCGGGATGTAGTTGAGCAGGAATGCGAGCATGCCCCACAGCCTCGGAAAATCGAGGCCGAGGCCCCAGGTCAGCAGCCAGACGAGCAGTCCCGTGACGATGCTGACGAGGGTCTTGATGCCGAGGTAACGGCCGAGGTCGTCGAGGAACAACCGCGCACCGGTCAGCGAGCGCGCCGACTCGCCGAAGGCGGCGTTGATCTTGGTGGGGAAGCTCGATGCCTCGAGAAGGATGAAGATGACGGTGAACGTAATCAACAGCGTGTTCGTCATGATGTCGCGGACCGCGTTCAGCAGCGTGGCCGCGAGCCCCATCGCCCAGCCCGGGTTGATGAGATCGCCGACGCGCTCGACGGACTGGTCGCTGTCCGTGTACTGGGCCAGGAAACTGAGCGCGCCGTCCATGATGCCCTGCAGTTGCTCCTGGTAGGCAGGCAATGCGACCGTGAAGGCGGCGAGGGAGCGACCCACGACGACGCCGACGACTGTAAGGGCCGCCAGGATCGTCAGCACGATGAGCAAGGCCGCGAGTACCGTCGGCACCCGTTTGGCCTGCAGCCACAGCATTGGACGCACGGTGATCAGGGCCAGGAAGGTCGCGATCATGAACGGCACGATCAGTGCCGACGCGGCTTTCATACCCGCAACGATCACCACGATCGCGGCCAGGGTAATGATGGCACTGGTTTTTGGCGCTGCTACGTTGACCACGAGGGCCCTTGCGGTGGTTCGGAGCCAAAGGGCATGATCGCACAACCTGCCAACGATATGGGAGAGTTCGATATGGCTGCAGTCGAGTCGCAAATGCTCGCGCTGGGCACCGAGGCCCCGCCTTTCTCACTGCCGGACCCGGATGGGGAGATTCATTCGTTGCGCGACGGGGCGGCTGCGTACCTCGTCATGTTCATCTGCAATCACTGCCCCTTCGTGAAGCACGTTCGCGAGGAACTGGCGCGCATTGGCCGTGATTACGGCGACAGCAACGTGGCCATCTACGCGATCAACAGCAACGACGTAACCACGCATCCCGGCGACAGCCCGGAGAAGATGAAACAGGAAGCCGCCCGGTGGGGCTACGCATTCCCGTATCTCTACGACGCGGGCCAGGACGTCGCGAAAGCCTACCGTGCCGCCTGCACGCCGGACTTTTACGTGTTCGATGCGGACAGGAAGCTGGTGTACCGCGGGCAGCTCGACGACAGCCGCCCGTCCAACGATGAGCCGGTGGACGGCCACGACCTTCGCGCGGCGCTGGATGCCGTGTTGAGCGGGGAGCCCGTTGCCGAGACGCAGAAGGCCAGTATCGGCTGCAACATCAAGTGGCGGCCCGGTAATGAACCCGACTACTTCTGAGACGTCTACCGGGGTGTGTAGAGTTCGGCTTCCTCGGGAGTAAGCTGCTGGATCTTGAACGTCCAGCGTGCCAGTGAGCCGCTGACGCGCAGCTGGTAGGTGCCGCCCTGCCTGAACAGCCGCACACCGTTACCCTTACGCTTGGTGTGCAATACCTGGCCGACGTGCCGGCCGGTCTTCGCCTCGACCAGCGTCACTTCGAGCGCGACCAGCTGGTCGAAATCGCCGTCGAGGCGCCAGTCCATTAGCCACGGCGCCTCGACCGTGAATGCCGGTGTCATGCTGTTGTTGGTGCCGCGAAACTCGCGAACGAGCTGGGCGCCCTGCACCGAGCTCACGACGAGCGCCAGCAGCGCCGCGACCGTCAGGCGTTTTGTAATGCGTGTCATCTGGAATCCTGCGGGTATTGCGTATCGTTTCAACCTTATATGGGACAGCGCTGAGCGGCAAATGTTTGCGGAAACCGCTCAGCAATCGCCTGGCAGGCTCGCAATCCATTTGCGCATCAGTTCCACGCCCTCGCGATGGACCGTGCTGCGCCCCAGTTCCGGCATGGCGATTGCCGGGTCCGAATGCGCCATGCGATACACGAGTATCGAGTCATCCGGCTGGCCGGGATAGATGTCGTAGGGGCGGTCGCCGCTGCCCCGCCCCACCGCCACGGGCGGCTTGCAGATGCCGAAGCGCCGCTCAACCGCCGCGTCGATGCCGAGATCGAGACCGGACGTGTCCGCCGGGCCGCTGGCGTTATGGCAATGCGCGCAGTTCGCGTCCAGGTAGGCCCTGGCGCGCTGCTCGGTGGACCCATCGCCCGGCGCGGTCCAGCGCACACCCTCGGGAGGCGACTCGGGTACCCCCGCCAGGATGCCGCTGGCGGTCCATTGCTCGAGCTGGTTGCGGGTTTTGGCGGGGTAGCGGTACTCACGATTCAGCTGCCATGCACGCGGACCGAGCGGGCGCATTTCCGCGGCCGTGTGGTCCGGCTTGTGGCACCCGCCGCACTGGTTGACGTCCGGCACGACGTAAACGAATTGCTCCTGCGCGCTGCCATTATTCAGGCGGATGCTGCGCACGTCGCCGGCAAGTTCCAGGAATGCCTCGTCCTGCGTCTCGTTCCAGACGTACGGAAGCGCCTGCCAGCCATCGTCGTACCGCACCAGCAGGCGGGTCTCGATCAGCACGTAACGGTCGAGGTCGAGGTGGCCGCCATCGTCCAGCACCGATTCACGATCCGCCCGGACGACGTCGAGATGAAGGCCATTCTGTTCACCCGAGCGCTCGTAATGAAACGTCTTGCTGAGAATGGTGCCGACCGGGAATTCGAACTCGCGCGCCTCACGATACTGCGCCATCGTGCCCGCGGGCAGCCACACGCTGCGCAGCTTGAGCGCGTAGTCACTGAACAGCGGCATATTCAGATCGTAGGGGATCACACCGCGGTTGAACGCCAGGACCCGGCCATCCGCCAGCACGACACCCCAGTCGCTGAGACGCGCGGGCGGTGTATCCGCCGGGTGCACCACCACTGGCGGCGGCTTGCCGCAGGACGCCACGGCGGCAGCAAGCACGAGTAGTGCGGGCAGCAGTCGTTGCATGCTCAGAACAGCGGCGCGGCAAGTATTACGGCGGGCAGCTTCTCGTGCGTGCAGCGATGCTGCTCGTCGCCGATCACGATGTTCTCGCTGCCGTTGCCGAGGTCCACGTTGAGCACTTCGGCGGTGTCGTTATCGACGCAGATCGCAAATTCCGGCAGCAGCCTGCCACTGTCGTCCGCCTTGTCGGTGTTGACGTAGCCGTCCCAGAGCACGTCGGGGAAGCTGCCGGTCAAGCCGAACTTCGCGACTTTCAGCGCCTTCAGTTCCAGCCCGTCGGGCGCAGAGCCACCGCCCGACAGCGTGTTGCCGTAGATGTATATGGACTCCGGGTAAGGATCGTAGTCGTCGGCCATCTCGCGCGTACCCTGGTAGCCGGTGGCGAAGTAGCTGCTGATGATGATGTTGGCGGTGTCGTTGTCGGTGATGACATTGTCGAAAATCTCGACCCGGTCATTCGAATTGATCACGATACCGGACCCCGCCGGCACGCTAGCGACCGGTGTGCCTTCGGCACCGAAGTTCCCGGTATTGTTGGCGACGACCTCGTTGCTGAATACGCGCGTGCTGTGACCGGGATTCGGCAGATCGGGCATATTGAACACGAGTATGCCGCCCGTGTTGTTCCTGGCCACGTTGCCATAGACGTCGGCATGCATGGTGTTCTCGATCTCGATGCCGGCGACGTTGAATTCCACGCGATTGTTGCGGACGACGACGTTGCGCGACTGGCCGACGTACAGGCCGGCATCGGATGCACCGATCGCTACGCTCTCTTCGAGCAGCACGTTTTCCGCCTGCACCGGGTAGATGCCGTAAGCACCGTTTTCCTCGTCGGGGCCGTTTGTCCATTCCGTGCGCACGCGCCGGATAACGATGTTACGGCCCTCGTTGATTTTCAGCGCATCACCCGGCGTATCCTCGATCGCGACATCCTCGATCGTAAAATCGCTGGCGTTGACCAGCAGGCCCTCGGCCCCCTGCACCTGGTCTTTGAACGAGAGTATGGACTTGTCCATGCCAAGGCCTCGCAGCGTGACACCGGAGACGTTGAGCGACAGGCCGCGATTTATCGCGTGCACGCCCTCGGGGATCGTGATGACGTCACCCGGTTTGGCCTTGATCAGCTGCATCTGCAGCTGCTTCTGGAATTCGGATTCCGCCACCTGCTGCTCGGGCCGCTCGCCCCCGGAGCAGGAAGCCAGCGTCAATGCAACGATTGCGTATATCGCAGCCGATAGATCAATGCGCACGATTGACTTCCCCCAATCTGGTATTTTCGAAAACTATAGTCCGCGTCCCGAGGGTAGGGCAATTGTCCTTCGCCAGCATTGCAGATCGCAAAAGCATCACATTAGCCTATGTTTGCGGCGCAGGTTGCTTCGTGCTCGTCGTTGCTTTGCTCCTGGACCAGGGCGCGATTGCCGGCGTCGCCAAGCTCGCCGCATCATCAGCGTTCGTACTCATGGCCGTCTCCCTCGGAGCGAAGGTGTCCCGCTACGGTGCCCTGATCCTCGCGGGGCTCGTGTTGTCCTGGTTCGGCGACGCGTTCCTGATCGGTACGTCACGACACTGGTTCCTGCTCGGGCTCGCGAGTTTCCTTCTCGCGCATATCGCGTACATCACCGCATTTATTACCGCCGGCGTCGAGCGACGCTGGACCCTGGGCGCGGCCGTGCCCGTGGTTGTTATCGCGGCCGCTGTGATGCACTGGCTGCACCCTTACCTGCCACCGGAGCTGGTATGGCCGGTACGTTTCTATACCGCGGTTATCAGCCTGATGGTCATCACGGCATTCGGGACGCTCGGCGCCGGCGCCACGCCGCTTATCGTTTCCGGTGCATGCCTCTTCTACCTGTCCGACCTGTCCGTCGCGGCCCTGCGGTTCACCGAACCGCCGTTCCCGACGTACATCTTCGGACTGCCGCTGTACTATGCGGGGCAGCTCTGCCTCGCCTTCAGCATTGCGGCTAACAGCAGTCGCGATCCCAGTAAGGCACTCCCTTGAAGTACCCGGCGAGGAAATCGATGAATTCTCGTACGCGGTAAGAGAGGTGCCGCGTGGGAGGGTATATCGCGTACGCCGGCGTGACGGGCCACTCGTAGTCGGTCAGGACGGGCTGAAGCTCGCCGCGGCTGATCGACTCGCCGGCAATGAACGTGGGCTGCAACACGAGCCCCAGCCCCTCCCTCGCTGACGCGCACAGGAAGTCGCCGCTCGACGCCGTCATCGTCACGGGCACGTCGATCGAGTGGCGCACGCCCTCGCGATCCGTGCAGACCCACTTCGTCGGGTCCGGGAGATTGCTGTAAACGAGGCAGTCGTGGTCTGCCAGGTCGTCGGGCGTTTGCGGCGTGCCGCGCCGCTCGAGGTAATCCGGAGAGGCGCATACCACGGTGCGCGCCTCGAACAGGCGCCGCGCGATCAGGCTGGAGTCGGCAAGGCGGCCGATGCGTACCGCGAGATCGACGCCTTCTGCCACGAGGTCGATACGGCGGTCGTTGAGGTCGAGGTCGAAACTTACGCGCGGATGCTGCCGGCTGAACTCGGCGATCGGCTTGTACATGTGCCGCGCGCCGAAGGACAGCGGTAACGCCACCCGCAGGTTGCCGCGCAGTTCCCCGTGCTGCTGCAGGACCGCGGCTTCGGCCTCGTCGAGGTCGGCGAGGATGCGCGCGCTGTGCTCGTAAAAGCTCTTGCCCGTCTCGGTGAGGTTGAGACGCCGGGTGGTCCGCCGCAGCAGCTGCACGCCGAGCCGCTCCTCGAGTGCCGAGACGCGCCGGCTTACCGCCGATTTGGCGACGTCGAGGCGATCGGCGGCCGCCGTGAAGCTACCGGCCTCGACAACGGCGATGAAGGCCTCGAGATCACTGAATCGTCGCATATTGTTGCAATTATAAGAACAATCTTGTCTCGATAATACGGTTTATCTTTACAGGGTCAATAGTCAGACTACTTCCCAACGTAATCAGCCCCCACCCGGGCACGCACACTGGAGACGCACTGATGCAAGACACGACACGAGATACCCCGCTCACGGTTCTGGAAATTGCCGCCAGCGGCAGGAACGACGGCTCCGTGAGCCGCATGCTCAGCGCCGACCTCATCGGCGCGCTGGAAGAACGCCAGGGCAGCATCGAACTGACCCGGCGCGACCTGGGCAAGGGCCTGCCGTTTGTCGACGAGGCCTGGATCAGCGCGAATTTCACGGCCGCGGAAGAGCGCAGCGCCGAGCAACGCGCGGTACTCGCCGAGTCGGACGCCCTCGTCGCCGAACTCAAGGCCGCCGACGTGCTGGTCATCGGCACACCCATCTACAACTTCGGCATACCCGCCGCGCTCAAAGCCTGGATCGACATGGTTCTGCGTGCGCGGCTCACGTTCCGCTACACGGAAAACGGTCCCGAGGGACTGCTGGCAGGCAAGAAAGCTTACGTCGTCGTCGCGTCAGGCGGCGTGCCGGTGGACAGCGCGGTGGACTTCGCCACGCCCTACCTCCGCCACGCGCTGGGCTTCATCGGTATCACGGATGTCGACGTCATCGCGGCCGACCAGCTCAACAGCAAGGCAGACGAATCCATCGATGCGGCCCGCGTTCGTATCGCCGAACTTATTCACACGGCGCCGCGGCTCGACAGCCGCGTCGCCTGACAATTGCGACAACTTTACGCACATAAGGAGACAGGAAATGAATCAGAACGTTGACATTGCAGCGCTGCTGCTGCGCCTAGCCCTCGGCACCATGTTCGTCGCGCACGGGCTGCTCAAGGTCATGGTATTCACGCTGCCGGGCACGGTTGGCTTTTTCGAGCAGGTCGGTTTTCCGGGCTGGCTCGCCTACATCGTGACGTTTGCCGAGATTGGCGGCGGCGTATTGCTGCTCGCCGGCGTCGCAGTACCCGCGGTTTCCATCGCCCTGCTGCCCGTGTTGCTCGGCGCCGTTTACGTGCACTTCGGTTCGGGCTGGGTTTTCAGCAACGCCAATGGCGGCTGGGAATACCCCGCGTTCCTCGCGATCGCTGCCATCGTGCAGGCCCTGCTCGGCCCCGGCAAGTTCGCCCTGCAGGCACCCATCGTTGCGCGGCTGCAGAGAGCCTGACGGATTAAAAAAAGAAAAAAGGGGTCGGACCGATTTTTTTTTAAAACGGTCCGACCCCTTTTACTTTAAAACGGTCCGACCCCTTTTAAGTAAGTAGGAGAAACCAATGATCGACGTCATTCGTTCTGATTCACGCGGCGCAGCCGATCACGGCTGGCTGCAGAGCAAGCACACGTTCTCCTTCGCCGACTACCACAATCCGTCGATGATGGGCTTCGGCAAGTTGCGCGTGATCAACGAGGACTGGATCGAGCCCGGCAAGGGTTTCGGTACCCACCCCCACCGGGACATGGAGATCGTTACCTACATGGTCGACGGTGCCCTGCAGCACAAGGACAGCATGGGTAACGGCTCCGTGATCCGGCCGGGGGAACTGCAGCGCATGACTGCGGGCACGGGTGTGTTGCACAGCGAGTTCAACGCGTCGGAAACCGACAGGGCGCACCTGCTGCAGATCTGGATCCTGCCGGAGCAAAACGGACTCGAGCCGGGCTACGAACAGAAGTTGTTCCCTGCCGGGGAGAAACACAACCGTTGGCGCCTCGTCGGCTCCCGTGACGGTCGCGAGGGCTCGCTCACGATCCACCAGGACATCAACCTCTGGTCCACGGTGCTCGATGCCGGCGAGTCGATCGACTTCCGCTTCGAGGACCGCCGACGGGGGTTCGTGCAGGTGGTCAGGGGCCGCGTCGAGATCGACGGCGAGCCGCTCGAGGCAGGCGATGCCGTGGCGGCCGTCGACCAGCCGGCGCTGACCGCGAAAGCCACGAGCGACGCGGAACTGCTGCTGTTCGATATGGCCTGAAATGGGTCTGAAAGGGGTTTGAAAGGGGGTCGGACCTCGTTTAAGTATTGACTTAATTAAGTTAATGCTTATCATAAGGCCATGGACACTTTCCTGGCACTGGCCGACCCGACCCGCCGGCGCATCATCGAAACGCTGACAGCCGGCGAATCCGCATTCGGTGAGATCGCGGATCAGTTCGAGATGAGCGGCCCCGCCGTATCGCAGCATCTCAAGGTGCTGCGCGAGGCGGGGCTGGTTCGCGTCCGCAAGGACAGGCAGCGGCGCATTTACCGGCTGAACGCCGAGGGGCTTGGCGAGCTGGAGCAGTGGCTGGATAAGGTGAAGCGCTTCTGGGGCCCGCGCCTGGACGAACTCGAGCGCGCGCTGAACGATCCGAACTAAAGGGGGTAATGACTATGAACCGCTATGGCGAACGTATCGACGCATCCACCGTGCGCTTCGAGCGCCTGCTGCCGGGACCGATCGCGCGGGTGTGGGAATATCTGAGTAATGGCAGCAAGCGCGCAACCTGGTTCGCGGGTGGCGACACGGAACTTAAGGTCGGCGGCAAGATCGAATTGCGATTCAACAACAGCTCATTATCGACATTGCCGGACATCGATCCGCCGGAAAAATACAAGGACTATTCCGACGACATTTCCTTCGACGGTACGGTCACGCAATGCGATCCGCCACACCGGCTCGCCTATACGTGGAATTTCGAAAACGAGCACTCGGAAGTCTGTTTCGAACTGTCCGAGGCCGGCGACCGGGTTCGCCTGGTCCTGACACACCGCAAGCTGGCTTCCGACAGGGAAGTACTGGATGTCTCGACCGGCTGGCACACGCATCTCGATATTCTCGAGGACGTGCTGTCGGGACGCGAACCGCGTCCGTTCTGGAAGACGCATACGCCGCTCGAAGCCGAGTACGAGCGACGCGTGCGCTAGACCTTACTCCGGCTTCCTGAACTTCAGCGTCATGCGGTTGGACTCACCAATCGCGGCGTACGTCGCCTTGAGTTCTTCGTTGTCGCGGCTGGTTGCATAGGTCGGCGGCAGGCGCCAGACGATGTCATCGTTCGACGGCTGATCCTTGTCGTTGGCGTTGATGTCACTCTCGGCCGCGAGCTCGAAACCGGCAGCGACGACCCTGTCGATGACGAATTGCTTTTTCATGTAGCCGTGTGAGCCGTTCGCCCACTCGTCCGACATGCCGTCACGCGCGTGATGTTGCACCACGCCGAGAACGCCGCCCGGCCTGAGAACCTCGTAGGCATCTTTAAGTGCCATATCGAGATAGTCGCCCTTGCCTTCCGACTGGAAGCGCCACACGTTGTGCAGCATGCGAACGAAAAACACGACGTCCGCCGTGCCCGCCATTTCTTCAGGCATGGCACCAAACCAGAATGCGTCGATGCTGGCCCCGTCCTCGCCGCGCCACTCTTCAGCCTGGGCAGGCCAGCTCTCCAGCCACTGCGACATCTCGGCCATGAACTCTTCGGTGGCGAACGGGAAGTTGGGCCAGAGGTCCAGCGGGTAGTTCGCACCGACCAGGTGCCCCTCGCTGCCCAGATACGGCAGCAGGATCTTGGTGTACCAGCCGCCACCCGGCAAGCCTTCGACCACGGTCATGCCCGGTTCGATACCGAAGAACTCAATAGTCTCCTGCGGATGCCGGTACTGGTAGCGAGCTTTTGCTTCATCGGGTTGTGCATCGAGCGCCGCCGCCAGTCTGCTGTCGTCGGCCGTGGCAGGCTGCAGGGCAAAGGCGAGTAAGAACGCAAACAAAAATGACCGCTTAATCATGGTGTATCCCCCGTGAAAACCTAGTGATCGATTATGGTCCCCACGAAACGTCGGAACAAGGCGGGTTGGTTCAGCCAGGTTCCTTCGCGGGCCACAGATTGCCCCTCGCGCGCAACCTGAGCAGCGCGAGCACGACGACGATGCCGAGCATCGCGATGGCGGCGAGAAACAGGAAGTAATGCCGGAACCCGACGATGCCCGGATTCGCGTCGAGAATCCGGCCGGCTATCGGCGCGAAGAAAATCTCCGGCGTGTAGCCGATGAGCGATACCAGGCCAACGGCCGCGCCGGTCAGGTACGGTGGCGTCCGGTTTTCCTCGAGCAATGCGAAATAAATGCCGCGCAGCGCGAACACGGCGAAAAACGTCACGAACAGGTTCAGGTAGACGAGTTTCAGGGCCGCAGCATCGGCAGACGACAGCCCGAGCAGCAACCACGAGATCGCCAGTACGCCGAAAGACACGCCGATCGAGCGCGCGGCGTTGAAGCGGTCGGCGACGATGCCGGCAATGATCGCGGCGAAAGGCCGGATCCAGCCACCGTACGTCGATAGCGCGGCACCGCGGACCTCGTCCATGCCGAGCACCTGCACGGCATAAAGGGAATAGTTGTCGAGTCCCTTGTAGCCGCAGTACGCGCAGACGATGACGGCGGCATGCGCCCAGATCACGGGCCTCCGCAACACGAGCGCCATGCCGTTCAGCGGATGCGGGTTCCTGTACCCCTGCGCGTCCGGCACGGGCACCGTGAACCATGTAAGCACACCCGCGATGAATGCCGCCGCCGTGTAGACGAGGATAATGCTCTGCATGCCGGCGCGTCGCGTATCGTCGCTTGCGAGTGCGACATTGTCCGGCATGATCGTCGCGAAGATCGCGAGCGCCAGGCTCGCGATGAGCGCCGCCACCAGTCCGCGCCCGCCTTCCAGCACGCCGAACGCGAGACCCTGCGTGGATTCTCCGCCCCACTCGCGTGTCGCACGGATCAGGGCGCCCCAGAAGAGGAAGATCGTGGTGACGCCCCAGAATCCGTAGATCAGCCCCATCGGCAGCGCCGACGGAATGGTGGCCATGAACAGGCCGCCCACGCCCGTTGCAAACAGCGAGGCCGTGAGCAGGGAGCGCGCCGGGAAACGGTCGGCAAGCGCACCGCCGGGAAAATACGAGATCATCGCCGTAACGCCGTAGACGGCGAACAGGTCCCCCAGCTGCGTATTCGTGAAGCCGAACACCTCGAGCAGCGTCGGCCGGAAGAAACGCGCCGTATGAAAGGGCAGCCCGAAAACGATTTCGCCCGCGATGATGAGCGCGAGCATTGTGACGTAGCGGTGCACCGCGCCAGTATACGTTAACGGTATTTGCTATAAAGGCAGCAGCTATCCCGTCAAGGATCCGGAATGAGCATCGAACGAACCGTATTACTTTTGTTGGCTTCCCTGCTCGTGGCCGCCCCCGCGCTGGCCGGGGCGCCCGCCACCCTGCGTGTCGATTTCTATCACTCGGGTAATCACGACACGGAGATGTTTAGTCTCGACCGCGTCGTGGTGGAGCCATTGCCGTGGACCGGCAACATGCAACGCCCGGTCGACAAGACGCTGCGGGGGAAATACCTGTTCGAAATCGTCGACCCGGATACCGGTGCCGTCGCCTGGTCACGAAGTTTCAGCAGCATCTATGGTGAATGGGAGACGACGCGCGAAGCGCGGCACATGAACCGCACGTATCACGAGTCGGTGCGATTCCCGGCGCAGGCTGACGAGTTCGAACTGGTGCTGAAGAAGCGTGATGCACGGAACGCCTTCGAAGAGATCTGGCGCTTACCCGTCGACCCGAACGACTACATGGTGCATCACGAATCCGCTGCCTATGCCGATCGCGTGGTCGCGATCCTCGACAACGGCGACCCCGCCACGAAGGTCGACCTGCTGATCCTGGGCGACGGCTACACCGAAGAAGAGCACGACAAATTCATCGCCAGCGCGAGGGAACTCGCGGACATGCTGTTCGCAACCTCGCCGTTCAAGGAACGCAAGGACGACTTCAATGTGTGGGCACTGGCTCCCGCATCGGCCGCGTCCGGCGTATCCCGGCCTTCGACGAAAACCTACCGCGACTCTCCGGTCGGCACGACCTATGACGCGTTCCGCTCCGAGCGCTACGTGCTGACTTTCGACAACAAGAGCATGCGCCGAATCGCCTCTTCCACGCCCTACGATTTCATCGAGATCCTGACCAATACCGAAGTCTACGGCGGCGGCGGTATCTACGGCCTGTTCAGCACTGCGGCCGCTAACAATGAATGGGCGCCTTACCTCTTCGTCCACGAATTTGGCCACCACTTCGCCGGTCTCGCCGACGAGTACTACACGAGCTCCGTCGCTTATGAAGCGCCGGCGAGCATCGTGGAACCCTATGAGCCCAACGTGACGGCCCTGCTCGATTCGGCTGAACTCAAGTGGAAACACCTTGTCACACCGAATACGCCGCTGCCTACGCCCTGGCCGAAAGCGGAGTTCGAGGAACACTCGATCGCCGTGCAGAAGCGGCGCGCGGAGATGCGGGCAGCGAATGTGTCGGAAGACGAGATGAATGCATTGTTCCGATACACGAAGGAATTCACTGAGAAGCTGTTCAGCAAAACACAGCACAGGGATGCAATCGGTGCGTTCGAAGGCGCAAATTACGAAGCCGAGGGTTTTTATCGGTCCGAGATGAACTGCCTGATGTTTACCCGGACGGATTACTTCTGCCGGGTCTGTGCCGCAGCAATTGAAGATGTCATCGACGAATACACCAGACCGTAGGAGCGGGCCCGGGCCCGCGATCGCGGTTCGAGAACCGCTCCTACAGGTTTTGTTGTGCATCACCACCTTGCTCGCCGCCTGCGCGGACAACCCGTCCGCGATCCGGGATCCGGGTGAGGAACAGCGCGCGCTGCGCTGCGCGAATCACGAGACGCTCTCGTGCGCCGAAAAAATGGGCAAGGTCGTGAGCTGCACCTGCAGCAGCCGCGACGACCTCCGGCGGATCCTCGAACCCGAACAACGGTAGCAACAGCGGGCCCAAACAGGTCGCGGTTCGGGAACCGCTCCTACAGTGGCCGCCCGTACCTGTAGGAGCGGGCCTGGGCCCGCGACCGGAATCAGCTCCGCAGCTTGTACCCGGACTTGAAGATCCAGCGGATGACGAGCAGGCACGCGACCAGGAACGAAATCGTCATGCCGAGGCTGAGTCCCACGTGGACGTCCGCATTCTCGTAAAAACTCCAGCGGAATCCGCTGACGAGATAGACGACGGGGTTGAACAGGCTGATCGTCTGCCACGCGGGCGGCAGCATGCTGATGGAGTAGAACGTGCCGCCTAGAAACGTCAGCGGCATGATCACGAGGATCGGCACGATCGTGAGTTTCTCCCAGCCATCGGCCCAGATTCCGAGGATGAAGCCGAACAGGCTGAAGGCGATCGAGGTCAGCACGAGAAACAGCACCATCACCACCGGATGGGCGACGTGGATATCCACGAAAAAGCTCGCCGTTGCCAGGATGATCGCGCCGATGATGATCGACTTCGTCGCCGCCGCGCCGACGTAGCCCAGCAGAATTTCGATGAAGGACACCGGCGCCGACAGGATCTCGAAAATCGTGCCCGTGAACTTCGGGAAGTAGATGGCGAAGGACGAGTTCGAAATACTTTCGGTCAGGATCGCGAGCATGATGAGGCCCGGCACGATGAACGAGCCGTAACTGACGCCATCGATCTCGGTGATACGCGAGCCGATGGCCGCTCCGAAGATGACGAAATACAGCGACGTCGACAGCACGGGCGCAACGATGCTTTGCACGACGGTCCGGCGCATGCGCGCCATCTCGAAGCGATAAATCGATTTCACGGCCTGGAAGTTCATCGCTCTCTGTTCACAAGGTCGACGAATATCTCTTCGAGCGAGCTCTGCGAGGTATTCAGATCGTGGAAAGCGATGCCCTGTTTCTCGAGTTCGCCGAGCAACGTCGTAATACCGGTTCGCTCACGTTGCGAATCGTAGGTATAGATGAGCTCATTGCCCTCACCCCCCAGCTCCAGCTCGTAACCGGACAACGCTGCCGGTATTTCCGCCAGCGGCTCGTTGAGCAGCAGGAACAGCTGCTTTTTTCCCAGTTCGCGCATCAGGCTCTCGGTCTCGCGTACGAGTATGACCTCGCCGTGATTGATCACACCGACCCGGTCGGCCATCTGCTCGGCTTCCTCGATATAGTGCGTCGTGAGGATCACGGTGACGCCGGACTCGCGCAGTTCCCGCACGACGTTCCACATGGCCTGGCGAAGCTCGACGTCCACGCCCGCGGTCGGCTCGTCCAGGAACAGGAGCTCGGGCTCGTGGGCGAGCGCCTTTGCAATCAGGACGCGGCGTTTCATGCCACCGGAGAGACCCATGATCGGGCTGTCCTTCTTGTCCCAGAGCGACAGCGACCGCAGCACTTTCTCGATGTGCTCCGGATTGGGCGGCTTGCCGAACAGGCCGCGGCTGAAGCTCGCCGTGTTCCACACGGACTCGAAGGTCTCGACCGGCAACTCCTGCGGCACCAGGCCGATCATCGCCCGCGTGGCGCGGTAACCGGTGACGATGTCGTTGCCGCCGACCCGCACGCTGCCGCTGGTCGCGTTAACGATGCCGCACACGATATTGATCAGCGTGGTCTTGCCGGCGCCGTTCGGTCCGAGCAGGCCGAAGATCTCGCCGCGCTCGATTTCGAGACTGACGTCTTTCAGCGCCTCGAAGCCCCCGGCGTAGGTTTTATTCAGGTCTTTTACGTCGAGTATGGGCTGCATGCGGGCATGGTACGCGCGCCGGCGCTCAAAATGCACGGCCGTGGTCAGAAAATCCGGCCGGGATTGAGCAGGCCCTTCGGGTCGAGCGCCTGCTTCAGCGAACGCATGAGCGCCACTTCGGTATCGTTCCGCGTCACGTTGAGATACGCGCGCTTCTCGAGCCCGATGCCGTGCTCCGCGGAGATGGAGCCGCGGTAGGGCTTCAGCTCGTCGTAGATGATGTCCATGACCTTGCGCTGCTCGTCGTGATCGCTGCTGCCGACCGTGAGCAGGAAATGCAGGTTGTTGTCGCCGAGGTGGCCGAACGAGGTGCCGCGAAACGTTTCGGGCCAGCGCTCGTTGAGGCGTCTCTTCACCGCCGCGACGTAGTCCGCGGTATGAACGATCGGCAGGCTCACGTCGAAGGCCATGACCGGGTCGAGGATCTCGGCGAGGCCATCGATGTCGTCGCGGATCGCCCACATCGCCTCGCGCTGCTTCGCGCCGCTCGCGAACGCCGCGTCGACAATCAGGCCGGCCTCCAGCACTTCCTCGAGCGCCGCCTGGAATTGCTCGGCGTCCTCTTCCTGCTTGCCGCCGCGCGCTTCGATAAGCACGTACCACGGGTGCCCCGCTTCCACCGGCGGCGCGTGCCGGTCGCGTTCGACAACGACGGTATTGTAGAAGTCCTCCCACAGCACCTCGAAAGCGGTCAGGCTGCCGCCGAGCGAGCTGCCGAGGCTCTTCAGTAGCGAAGGCACGTTGGTGTAGTCATCGATGGCCACGAACGCGGTGTTGCGGCTGCGCAGCGCGGGCCGCAGGCGCAGCACGGCGCGCGTAATGATGCCGAGCGTGCCCTCGGTACCGATAAATAGCTGCTTCAGGTCGTAGCCGGCATTGTTCTTCAACAGACGGTTCATCGACGACACGACGGTGCCGTCGGCAAGCACTGCTTCGAGGCCGAGTACCTGCTCACGCATCATGCCGTAACGGATCACCGCGTTGCCGCCCGCATTCGTCGAGATCGCCCCACCGATCTGCGCGCTGCCGCGCGCGCCGAAGTCCACAGGGAACATGAGGTCGGCATCGGCCGCCCTCTCCTGCACCGTGTGCAACGGCACGCCGGCCTGCACGGTCATCGTGCAGCCGGTCTCGTCGAGCGACTCGATGGCGTTCATGCGTTCCAGCGACAGCAGGATATCGTCCGGGCCTCCGGTCGCACCTTCCACGAGCCCGGTGTTGCCGCCGACGGGGATTACAACCTGTCCGGCCGCGTGACACAGCTTCATGACCGCGGCCGTTTCCTCGGTGCTCGCCGGCCGCACGATGGCTTTCGCCCTGCTCGGCTCCGGCCGCAACCAGGAGGCAGGGCGCGCCGCCACATCAGCGCCGGTCAGTACGCCGGTGGTGCCGACAATTCCGATGATGTCGTCTATGAGGTCAGCCAATGCGGTCAGTCCATCTTTAACTGGCTTTTGTAGGCGAACAGGGCCGCGGACCCGCCGGTGTGCAGGAACACGATGTTCTTCGCGCCTTTGAAATGCCCCTTCCCGACGAGATCGATCAGGCCGGCCAGTGCCTTGCCGCTGTAAACGGGGTCGAACAGCAGGCCTTCCTGGCGAGCGAGCAGCAGGACCGCGTCGTTCATCGCGTCCGTCGGGATACCGTAGCCTTCGCCCACGTAGTCACAGTTGGCGATGACATCCTCGCGTTCGACGACGCCCGGCGCGCCGATGTACTCGGCGGTTTCGCAGGCGAGTTCGAAGACCTTCTGCTCCTGCACGTCTTTCGGCGCGCTTACACCGATGCCTAGCAATGGGATGTTTGCGTTCATTGCCTGCAAGCCTACGATGAGGCCGCCCTGGGTGCCGGCGCTACCGGTCGCGGTGACGAGGTGGTCGATGACCAGCCCTGTTTCGTTCGCCTGGTTGACGAGTTCCAGCGCGCAGTTGACGTAGCCGAGCGCACCGATCTTGTTGGATGCGCCACCGGGGATGATGTAACCGTTGCCGCCCGCCGCGTTCACTTCGGCTACGACCTCCGCCATCGCTGCGTCGAAGTCCGTGCCCGCCGGGTACTCGCGGATATTGGCGCCGAACAGGTGGTCGAGCAGCACGTTGCCGGACTGCAGGTAATCGTCGGTGGGCTTGTCGACCCGGTGCTCGAGCAACACCTCGCAGCCAAGCCCGAGCTTGCAGGCCGCGGCCGCCGTCTGGCGAACGTGGTTCGACTGGTAAGCGCCAACGGTGACAATCGTGTCGGCGCCGGCTTCGACCGCCGCCGCCATCGAGAACTCCAGCTTGCGGGTCTTGTTGCCGCCCGTAGCGAGACCGGTACAGTCGTCGCGCTTGACCCAGATCTCCGGGCCACCGAGGTGTTCGCTGAGCCGCGGCAGGTGCTCGAGTGGCGTCGGCAGGTGCGCAAGCGATACGCGGGGGAATCGTGACAGGTGCATGGCGTGTTCTCTCGAGGGTTACAGGCAGTCGGGCAGCGGTATCTCGCCAGTGGCAAGCTTGACCGTTATCTCGGCAAGCGCGTCGGTCGAGGATACCAGCGGCACGCTGACGGCGCCCTCGTCCAGCACCAGGGGAATCTCGGTGCAACCGGCGATGATCGCGCCTGCGCCGCGCGACGCGAGCGCCTCGGCGAGAGCCGCCATGCCACGGGCGGTATCCTCCGTGCGCTTGCCGCCCTTGATCGCCTTGACCAGCGTCATGAGCTCGCCGAGTTCTTCCTTCGTCGGCAGTTCCGCCTCGAGCCCGGCCTCTTCGAGCCCGGACTGGTATACACCGGCCTCAAGGCATCCATTGGTGGCCAGCACCCCGATACGCGTTGCCTGCGGCGCACGTTCCGTCACCGCGGCAATCGAAACGCCGATGATGCTTATCAACGGGATATGCGTCGCGGCGAGGATCGCGTCCTGGTAGACATAGGCCGTGTTGCACGGAATGACGAGGAAATCGGCGCCGCTCGCCTCGAGACCGGCGGCCATGGCGGCCAGCACCGGCCCCGGGTCCTCGCCGCCGCGCAGGATCGCGTCCTGCCGGTTCGGCACCTGCGGGTTGTGGTCGATGAGCATGCGCACATGGTCCTGGTCGCGATCCGCGTCTGTGTGCGCGATGACCCTGGCCATGAAATCGACGGTCGCCTCCGGACCCATGCCGCCGAGCACGCCAGCCGTTTTCTGCGCGTTACTCATTGTGGATCAATTACTCACACCGTGAACGTCAGCAAGATGATAAGACCATAGAGGACGGGAAAAGCCACTCGCGCCTGTCTCGCCAGGCGTTCTGCGGCCTCCTTTCGGTCGGTGCTTGCCCACCGTATGGTCACGACAATGACCGCAAGCGAAATGAGCACGAGCGACGTCGAATAAAGCACGAAGTGATCCGCAGTGGTGAGATACGCGATCTTGGGCAGAGTCAGGCGAAAGCTGACACCGAAAGCGATGAGCGAGAATACTGTCGCGCTTGCCGTGCCCATGCGGGCGGGGACGACATCCACCGGCAGCCAGTGCGCCATCCAGGCGAGGAAAAGGATGAGCGTCATGGGGAGTGCCAGCGTAAATATATAGTAGGCCGCCTCGCGTTCTGCCATCACCGCAAAAGTCAGTCCGGCCGCACTGCGCCCGCCCTCCTCGAGGCGGTATTCGTACGATTCCGGATCAAGCGCCTCGTACGACCAGGCGTCATCGTTCAGCTCATCGAGCGCAGTCACCAGCTGACTGTTTTCGGAAAAAGTAATTTCCGATGGCGAGTATTCGTAGGACACTATCTCGATCGGGAGACGCTGCGTATCGAAGGGAAACTTTCGGAGATCGAGGTCCACGGCCAATGGCCCGGAGAGGCGCTGACGGACGATAACCTGACCCTGCCGATCCACCGTCGCCACTTCCGGTAGCAGGAAATCGAGGCCTCGGTTGTTGATGATTGTCAGCCGCGGGTGCCAGATTTCGTCGATAGGGAATGTCCGGAGCTCGCCACCCGTATCACCGTCGATAGCAAGCCGGGGATCCTGCCATTCGATCTCGACGTAGAGATCGACCATGAAGACCTGCTCGCGGTCGTTGATCTCGGCGATATCCAGCAGGCCGATGCCCACTGTGATTTCGTCCGGCTCACCGCCGGCGTTCGGCCGCGTGCCCATCAGGTCGGCCGCCGCGGAGCCCGACTGGGCATTTGCCGCCAGGGCAACCGCAGAAAGGCAGATAAAAAGAAAGACTCGCAGGGCGATCGGCACGGCTATTCAGGTATTGCCGAGAACGAGCTCTTCTTCCGTAACGAAGAAGACCGTCTTGCTCATGTCGGCGAACCGGGCTTCATCCGGCTGCACATCTCTCAGGTAGTCGGGGTCGCTGTAGAAAGCTTCCATGTCGGCGACACTGTCGAACCACAGTTCCGCCGTTCCGTCGAATGCCACCTCACCCTGCTCATACTGATCGAGCATCGTGTGGCACTGCACGTACTTCCGAATATACTTCGCGGTCGCGGGGCTGTTTCGGACCAGCTCAGCGTGGCGGGTTCTCCAGTGGCCCTGGAAATCTTCGGCACTCATATCCGGGCGCTTGCGGATCGCTACGATGAGTTTGATCATGCCTGGCCTTTGTTGACGAAGCAGGTGCAATGAGGGGGACAGTGACTCTAATTCACTGTCCCTCGAGGTCACTGACCCCGGTCGCGGAGCACGGACGTCATTGCGGCAGCTTCGGCGATGAACTGGGCGACACGCTGCTCGCCCGGGAGTTCGGCAACGCGATGCTCAGCTTCATTGACTTCAGCCATGCGCGCAACCAGTGCTGCCGCATCGCGTGAGGCCAGGTCCTGTACGCTCGTAACGCCACAGCGCCAGAGGAGTTCGCTCCACTGGCCGCCAAGCCCGCGAACCCTCATCAGGTCTGCCATCGTACCCCAATTACGTACGGTATCCTCATCAATATCCACGCATTGGCACACGCGGCGAACACCGTCGTCCGACGCGCAGAGCTCAAGCAGTTCTTCGGTCGTGGCGACGCCATCTGCCCTCAGGCGCTTGCCAAAACCGGTGCCGATACCTTCGATCTCCTCGATCGGCGTGCCACGCGCCGGGTCTTTGAGCGCCGCGATCTGTGTCCTGAGGTTCTTTACCTCGGCCTCCAGCTCGGCGATGCGCCCAGCGGAGTCGGGATTCTGTACTGCGCTCCGGCCTCTGAATACCAGCCAGCCGACCAAAAGCCCCAGAAGAAACGCAATCAGCAGGAACCAGAAAATCTGTTGCAATAGATAGTCCATGGCTAGTCCTCTCGTACTCGGAATTCGATGCGGCGATTCTGTGCCCGGCCTTCCTCGGTCGAATTGTCGGCGACGGGCTGAGAATAGCCGAACCCGATCGCCGTCAGCCGGTTCGGGTCCGCGCCTTTGTCGACGAGGTACTCGGCGACGACGTCGGCGCGCTCCTGGCTCAGGCGGATGTTGTACTCCCTGTCGCCAACCGAATCGGTGTGGCCGGTTACCCAGACATCGATGTCCGGGCAGCTCTTGCCTATCTCGATGATTTCATCCAGCAATTGTCGCCCTTCGTCGTGCAGCTCGGCGCTGTCGAAATCGAACAGGACCGTCTCGCCCGGTGCAAGTCTGCGATTGTATTCCGCCTGGCACGCAGCGGCCTCCTCGGACAAGGTCGGCACGTCGAGACTCAGGGAAATTTCGAAACCGCTCGCCTGGGCCGCGTCAATGTCGCTCCGAATTCTCTCGGCCGTCGCCTGGCTGTGTACCGCACCTGAGAGGCTTGCCTGTCGATCGGTGATCGACAGACACCCCGCGTCCATCTGCGCGAGGTCACCGAGCAGGTTGTCGATAAAGCTCGCAAGCCCTTGCGGAGCACCGTCGCGGACGTCGAGATTTCTCACCGCAGCCCGACGATGAAACAACTCATCGATGCGGCTGCTGATTCTGTCGATCGCCGACGAGTCCGGCGCCGAGCCTCTTGCGACTATGCGCGACGCCTCCTTGCAGATCTCGATGGCATAAGGTCGGCCAACTTCCAGACGGTTGTCGACAACGCGCACACCACGAACGTCTTCTGCAATCGCCCCGGCCCTGGAAATGTCGGCCTCTGCATTCACGGTGCCGGTAAGCGTTACATCCCTACCGTCCGTGAAGACCACAACATCATTGAAACCACCCCCGACCATGGCGCCGGAAGTCCGACTCTGGATGTCCGCCTGAATCTCTGGCGCTTTCTCTCTTGCGCCAAACTGGTACAACAGCACGAGAAGGATGAAGCCAACAGCAATCGCGATCGTACTACGCATGAAAAGCTCGCTCGGTGTTACGGGCCGCGGCGAAGGCTGCCCCGACCCTTTGTCCTTGTTTTCCGCGGGAGACTACAATTTTCGGACTACTGCGTCCACTGATAACACGGAATCGCCGTTCAGAGTCTGTCATGCTTTTACTGTAGAACCGCGCTCGGATAACATGACTGGTGAGCGGCAGCCGGATCGCCCACAATAACCAGACCTGTTGGAGAGAAAATGATGATGAGAAAGGCCCCTGCCCTGGCCCTGATCCTGTTCGCAGCGGTCTTCGCCTATGGGTGCGAGAAGAAGGGGCCGGCCGAGGAAGCCGGCGAAAAAATCGATGACACGATGAACAAAGCCCTGGACAAGGCCGAAGAAGCGGGCGAAAAGATCGAAGACGCGGCGCACGAAGCGCGCGAAAAGATCGAAGAGGCTTCCGAGTAAGTCAGAAGCGACGGCGAGTCACCTCACACGACACGGGTCCGTACCCGCGATCGAGAAGAACACGAATGAATATCGGTAAACTCCTTAAATACGTGGCCATTACCCTCGCCGTCATCCTGGCGGTCGGCATCCTGCTCCTCTCGGTCATCGACTTCGGCCGATTCCAGCCGGACATCGAAGCCGTCGTTCAGGAAGCGACGGGGCGGGATTTCCGCATCAATGGTGAATTTCGCGTCAAGGTGCTGCCTGCCCCATCAGTCCTGGCTGAAGACGTAACGCTTGCCAACGCTTCCTGGGGTTCCGAGCCCGAATTGCTCAGGGTCGGTCATTTCTCCGCACGGATCGGCCTCTGGTCGTTACTGTTTCGACCGGTCGTCATCCATGACCTCCAGCTGCGTGATGTCGACGTACTACTGGAAACCAATGCGGACGATGAGGCGAACTGGGACATGGGCGGGCCGGTGGACGAAGAACCGCCGCCGGAAGACGACACGGGCGACGCCGAATCGCCGATCGATCTCCGCCACGCGGAAATTACCAATGTCACTGTTGTGTACCGGACTCCGACGACGGACGACACGGAATTCGTGCTCGACAACTTCACCGTCGAGACAATCGAATCGGGCAGGCAGCAGCTGGATGGCCAGGGACGGTTTACGGACATCCCGTTCACCCTCACCGGCAACGCCGGCGACGAGGACGCAGAACTCGAGGCTACTTTCGGCGATGTACGGTTCAGCTCGACCACGCAGTATGCGCGTGATTCGATCGATATCGATATCTCCCTGGGATCGCTCGAAAACGTTGGCACGTTGATCGAGGTCGAAAACCTGCCCGCCGAAGACCTGACGCTGGCTGGCAACATCGCCGTTCGAGGGAAGACGGTCGTGCTCTCCAACCTGGTCGCCGGTCTCGCCGATGCACGGCTGACCATCAATGGCGAACTCGACGGCGCCGACAGCACCGGAAAACTGACACTCGAAGCCGAAGGCGACAGTCTCGGCGTATTCTCGCCCGATCTGCCGGCGATCCCGTTTTCCGGCACGGCCAACGTCGGCCTTGCCGAGGCATCGGTCGATCTCGATCCGTTCGAGATTCGTTTCGGGGACAGTGACCTCTCCGGCCAACTGCACGTCGAGGACGGCGATACCTCTGTGCTGAGGCTGGAAGCACGCTCGTCGCTGATCGACCTGTCGCCGTTCGAACCCGGCGACGAGCAGGTTGACGAGGGCAAAGACACGGCGGCGGCCGATGAGCCCGACAGCCGCTACGTATTCGAAGACGAGCCGTTACAGCTCGACGCCCTTCACGGTTTCGAAGCGCAGGTCGACATCGGCGTAGAACGCCTCAGGACATCGACCACGGAACTCCGCAGTCTCGTAGTCGCCGCCACGATCGAAGACGGCAACCTGGAATTCGATAACTCGTTTCTCGGCCGGTACGGCGGCAAGTTCGAGAACCGCCTTGAAATTACGACGACAGGCGACCAGGCCGATATGAAGATCGCGGCAAAAGCACGAGACCTCAAGGTCGGGCTGCTCTCGGGCCCCGATATCCCGCAAGACCTTATCCCGGCGTCTGGTGTAGACGTCGATATCAGCGCTACCGGGTCAAGCCCGCGGGCGCTGGCGTCGTCTGCAAATGGCAAAGTCGTTTTCACGCAAGGCGCCGGACGCGTGAAAAATGACCTGATCGAGTCGTTGTCGGGTGACGTGCTCGCACAGTTGTTCAACTCCCTGAATCCGCTCGCGGAAGAAGATGAATTCTCCAACTGGGAATGCACCGTCTTTCGTGTCGATTTCGAGTCGGGCCTCGGTGACATTACCGGCTTCCTGCTGCAGAGCGAAAAATTGATGATCGTTGGCGGCGGCAAGATCGACCTCAACACCGAAAAACTCAACATCGAATTCAACACCAAGCCGCGCGCAGGAGTCGGCGTCAGTGCGGACATGTTCGTGACCCCGTTCGTGAAGCTGTCGGGAACGCTGGCAAGCCCCAGTGTTGGCCTGAACGAAAAGGGCGTGCTGCTGAGCGGCGGCGCCGCCGTGCTCACGGGAGGCATGTCGTTCCTGTACCAGGGGCTGGTGGATCGCGCGACCGCGGAAGGCGGACGGTGTGAGCAGGCGCTCGAAGCGGTCGGCGAAACATCGGAGGCGCCCGCCGACTGAAACAGTCGACGTGACAGAGTCACCCTTCAGAACACGCAATTTCCTGACCTATTTCGCCGGCAGCACGGTGTCGCTGCTGGGGCTCTGGGTTTACAGGGTCGCACTGGGTTGGCTCGCCTGGCAGCTGTCGAAATCAGAACTCTGGGTCGGCATCGTCGCCTTCACGCAGTTCGCCCCGGCGGTCCTGTTCGGCCCCGTGTTCGGGGTCCTGGCGGATCGATTCGATCGCCGCGCGGCATCGATGCTGATCAATTCGCTCAGCGTGATCAATATGTTCGTCCTCGTGCTGCTGACGAACCTAGGCTACATGGATATTCGCGTGCTCGCCCTGCTGGCGCTGATGCAGGGCATCCTCGACGGCGCGCATGCACCAGTGCGCATGTCGATAGTGCCGAACCTCGTCCAGCGCGAGCAGCTGCAGAGCGCTATTGCCTGGACGTCGATCGCTTTCAATATGTCGCGATTTGTCGGTCCTGCCATCGCCGGATTCGTCATCGCGGTCTGGGGTGTCGCAACCGCGTTCCTCATCAACGGCATCAGCTATATCGCCTACATTGCGGCGATGGCCGTCCTGCGGCTCAACCCGTCGTCGGCGAAGCGGGAGCGCAAGCACCCGTGGGCGGAACTGGTCGACGGCGCCCGGTACGCCTTCACGCACCAGACGATTCGCAGCCTGTTACTGCTCGCCGCCATGGGCTCCGTGTTCGGGCGGGGTGCGCTGGAGATGCTGCCGGCCTTCGCTGATGCGGTGTACGCACGCGGGGCCGCGGGCCTGGCAATCATGACCTCGGCCATTGGTGGCGGCGCCGTAATCACCGGCTTCGCACTTTCCCGCAGCACGGGCTGGCTGACCCCGCGAGCCATACGCTATGCGGTCTTTGCCGCCGGGTTACTCACTGCATTGCTGGGAACGACCGGTGATTTTCGCCTGGCCGTCGGCATCGCCGCGTTCATGGGCGTGGCGCTGTCGCTGAGCGGCGTCGGTTCCCAGATCCTGATCCAGGGACTCGTCGACGACGAATTACGCGGCCGGGTATCGAGTTTCTGGGGCATGATTGCTTTCGGTGGCACATCGCTTGGCAGCCTCGTCATCGGCGCGGCCGCGAAATTCTGGGGGCTGCAGCCGACCGTCGCCGTGACCGGGGTGCTGTGCGCGGTCATGGCCATCGGTTTGGGCTGGCTCGCCAGGACGCAGCGGAACTCACAGATACGGGGACAGTGACCTTAATTTGGAGCGGGTGAAGGGAATCGAACCCTCATTCTCAGCTTGGGAAGCTGATGTTCTACCATTGAACTACACCCGCAAATCAGGAGTTTAGCTCTCACTTGGCCGCGGCTGAGCATAAAAGTGAGAGTACTCGGATTCTAAGCGAATTCAGGGCGCATAGAAAAGAGATTGGACGGCACCCGCCTCAGTTCAGCGGGGCGCCGCAGGTTTGTAGCGGGGGCGCGATTTGCACTGTTCCGACACCTGGTCGAAGGATGAAGTTGAAGTAGCTTGCGTCCGAACGATACAAAGCTATAAGCACAGAACAGCAACCCCTATCCCTTCGCTTCTATTACTGGCGGCGGGTTAGCTTTCACTGCAATTCGGCGGGCGAAAACGACTGGCGAGTACAAACGCAGCGTCCGTAGCGTTTGCGGAACTTGTTTCCCCCAATGACTTCGCACGTACGAACGCTTCCCGTTGGGCACGCTTGACCTGCCGAAGCTCGCTGCGCCAGAAGATAGTCGCCCGATTGGGGAGCGCATGCCGTTAACAGCGCCATTATGGCGCCAGTAATAGTCGTACGGATGATTGGTAATCCAAGCCGATCTTGTAGTCTTGAGTTTGCCGCCCTCATTGGTACGTTCCTCATAAAATTGCGACCCTGTCGCGCTCCATAAGCAACGTACGGTAGCTTTACTCGGTACATCTCCACGCTTAACCTAAAGATCTCTCATATTTATCTCCGAGTTTTCTGAGAGAGGATGCAAACGAGGGATCTGTGCACGAATTAGGTTTTTTAAACAAGGACTTAGATAAGACCTAGGCGGGACGGTGTCCAGTAACAACAGCTCTTTGATAGTTGGTGACCTGCTCGTAGAGCCGGCGATGAACAAGATCAGCGGCAATCTCGGGAGCACAAACTTGCGTCCCCAGGTTATGGAGCTTCTGGTTTTCCTGGCTTCAAACGAGGGTCAAGTCGTCAGCGTCGAGGAACTTCTCGACAAGTTGTGGCCTGGAAAAGTTGTTACCGACGGCACGTTGTACAACTGTATCGGCGAGCTACGCCAGGCTATTTCCAGCCTCGACAATACCCAGCCCTACATCGAGAACATTCCGAAGAAAGGCTATCGACTGTCCGTGCCGGTCGCGAATCTACACGAGCCTTCAATAACGCCCCAAGCCGAAGGTAGCTCCGCCTCGCGCATCGATGCGGCGACGAGACCCCGGCATCGAACAACCGCCATTCTCGCACTTCTTGGCGGACTTATTCTCGCTGCAGCCGCAACTTCTTACCTGGTCGCGCCACGTGAATATCGATCAGTTGCCGTCTTGCCTTTTGAAGATATCAGTCCGGGAGGAGATCAGGCCTACTTTGCAAAGGGTATTGCGGATGAAGTGCGCCTCGAACTGCAGCGGCTGGACGGTCTCCGTGTCGCCGGAAGAACCTCCTCGATTGCGTATGCCCAAGAAGATAGCAGGACCATCGGTAAAACCCTCGATGTCGATGCGATCATTGAGGGAAGCATTCGCATGGAAGGCAAAAATATTCGAATTACCGCTCAGCTGACTCATGCTGAGGATGGTTTCACCATCTGGTCGGAATCCTATAATCGCAGGCTCGAAAACGTCTTCGAAATACAGGAAGAGATCGCTTCGTCGGTAGCCGGGGCCCTCGGAGTGAGACTGGGCGTCGGCGGCGTCAACGCCTTTCACGGCGCGGGCACGCAGAAAGTCGAGGCCTATGAGGCCTATCTGCAGGCTCAGAGCGAGGATTACAGCGTGTCGGGGGTGCGAGAAGCGATACCGTTGCTGGAGCGAGCGATACAGCTCGACCCGAACTATGCCGTGGCATGGTCGATGCTTGCACTCAGAGTGCTTTCTACGACGTACGACGTTCCCGTTGACAATACACCGGAGGTCGTGGAACGGGCCTACGAGCTCGCTTCTCGGGGGGTGCAGCTCGATCCTGAATCCGCTGCTACTCAATCCGCCTGGGCGTTGGTTCGAATGAACCAGCACGACTGGATCGGCTCGGGGCAAGGTCATGCGCGAGCAATGGAGTTGCTTGCGGATCGTCCAACCTTGGAGAAGTACGCCTTCATGCTGATGCGCGCTGGCCGAATGGTTGACGCGCAACAGCAATTTCTAAACGCCGTAACCCTGGAGCCATTGGACGGACGCCCTCATGGTCAAATCTGGCATCCTCACCTGGCGCAAGGGCGGATTGCAGAAGCAAAGAACATTGTCGGCCAGCACCAGGGAATGGAGAAAGTCTGGGACAATCTGGTTATTGCGTTCAATGAACAGAATCCCGAAGCGCTGAAAGCGGCGATTCGGGCAATGCCAGGAACGGGGCTTTCGCATACCCACCTATACGGCCCGATACTCGTCGAGTTTGATTCGCCCGAGCGAGTCTTGTCCATTCTGCAGGACGTCTACCGGGATCAGAGCCTGCAATGGCCACGAAAGCTTGACGACATTGCATTGGCGGCAGCGTATTTCGGCGACCCGCAATTTGCATTGAAAGTCAAAAGCGAAGAAGTCCGAAAAAGTTCAGTCCGTATTCACAAAATCTGGTATCCCGTCATGTCGGATGTCAGGCGATTACCAGAATTCAAGGAACTCGTTACTGAACTTAACCTGGTCGAGTATTGGCGCGAATACGGCTGGGCTGATTATTGTCGACCACTCAGCGACGAAGACTTCGAGTGCTTTTAGCTATTATATCGAGTCGCTAGTTCCATCTAAGAACTCCGCGAACATAATAATACGGGCCCTGCCAGTCCATTACCGAGCTCTCGTGTGCGGTAATGCCACAACACGTAAAGAAACTTGGCTGCGGATCGGGAGCGGCATCAAAGATGTTTCGACCGCCGAGAGTGACGCTGAGGGCATCCCTGATCTCCCAGGTGACATCGAGGTCCCAGTAGACATCCCCGCTCATATCCTGGACCTGGCTCAGTGACGGGTCGGCGAACTTGTAGTCGCCGTACCAGTTGCCACGTAGCGTTGCGCTGACATTGGTGGCCCAGCGGTGTGTGGTCGTGAAATTCGCGCGAAAATCCGGCTCACCGTTTTCGAGCATGAAAACGTCGCCGTCATTGAGGAAGTACACCGGATCCGGGTTCGCAGGATCGCTCTGTCGATTCGTCCGGCGCGTCACTTTTGTGTCATTGAAATTGACCGCAAGCGACAACATCGTATTTCCTGCATTCCAGTCAACATTGTAGTGAGCGACAAGGTCGATGCCATTGGTCTCCGTGTCCATGTCGTTGGTGAAGAATCTGACTGTGGTTAACTGCTCGGCGCCGGGAACAGCCAGTGCAATAAGCTGCGCTCGCTCCGCCGGTCCAACGTCGAAATTCGACGACACCCAGATTCGATCGTCCAGCGCGATGAAGTAATAGTCCAGCGTCATCGTGAATGCATCGGATGGCTGTAGTGCGAGACCGAAAGTGAACTGGGTCGAGGTCTCATCCTGCAGCGGCGCTGCGCCGAAAATTTGCGAAGCCGGGTCCTGCGGCGGGAAGATTCCCCTTGTTATCGGTTCGCCCCCCAGAGCCGCAGTAAACACACTGATACTCGAGATCTGTCCCGGCGTCGGCGCACGGAAGCCGGTGCCCGCTGATCCACGTAGCGTCAGCACGTCATTTGCCTGAAGGCGAGCGGCGACTCGCCAGCTGAAATTTGAGCCGAAATCGGAAAAATCTTCGTATCTGCCCGCGATGGTTGCCATGGAGCGGTCGGTTATGTCTGCTTCGAGATCGATATAGGCGGACCAGCTGTCCCTGCCGTAGCTCGGCGCGAATTCCGGCCGATAGCCGGGAAATCCGTTCGAACCGACCGTACCAACGTTGTGAATGGGATCACCGGGATGGCACAAACTCGTCGGATCGAACTGTGGGCCGGGAATGAAACACCCAACACTGCCGCCATTCTGCCCTGCCGCAGCCTCATCGGCGTCGATCTCGAAGTTGAACGGATCAGCAAACGCAAACGGTCCGGTCTCATACGATTTCGGGTCACCCTCGACCAGTTCGTATCCCTCGTCGCGATACTCGAGACCAAACGCGACATTGAGGTCGCTAGCAAATCCGACATCGACAGGCAGCACGAAATCGGCATTGAGTGCCGATTCATCCGATATCACGTCGCCTGGACGGAACGAGGTCGGCGATGCCGGCCCGAGCGACGGGTTCAGGGTATTGAAAATCGTGTATTCGATCGTGCTCTCACCCCAGCGGCCACTGAAGTCATACGACATGCCGTTGCCAAATTGACCCCTGAAGCCGCCGGTAATGCCGATGTCAGTAACCTCACCGGCGAAACGCGGCGTAAAGCCGCTCGGATAGCGATCGCGCGGGTTATAGATTTCGCCGGTCTCCGTACGAAGCGGAGCCAGGGAGTCTTCAAACGGCGTCCGATGAAAGAAACTGCCGTCTGACTCACTTTGGGAGTAGTTCATCCAGCCATACAGCTCCCTGCCATCGCCAAGTTCCAGACCTGCATTGATGAATGAGCTAAATACCTGGCGTTCCGGCGCGCCCCATATCTGTACCAGTTGGCTGTCGCTTACTTCAGCAGACCCGAGGTTGTCCGCGTAACGAGTGTCGGTGTCATCGGGAACACCGTCACTGCCGCGCGCAATCGTTATGAACTCACCCGATACCGGATCGTAGACTTCTGTCAATGCGTCCGGGCCGAAGCGCTCCTGGTCCGGCGTGGCGGGATTCATGTCGTGATCGAAAAACCCGGAGACCCGCGCGGTCTCAACGGTAGAAAAGCTGCCCCGAGTGAAAAAAGTCCCGCGGCTTGTCGCTTCATTATCCGACAGTTCCGCACTGATATTGATGAAACCGTTCTTGCCCAGGCCTAAACCCTGGTTGAACGACAACAGGTAACCGCGTTCGTTACCCTCAGTGTACATGCCCGTCTGCAGGCGAACTTCACCACCTTCCGCTGAGTCCCTTAGATTGAAATTGAATACGCCGGCGATGGCATCAGAACCGTACATCGCGGAAGCACCGTCGCGCAGGACTTCGACGGACTTCAAGGCAATACTCGGAATCGTCGCGAGATCGGGCCCGTTTACACCATCTCCGCTCAGCTGCACGAGTGTGGACCGGTGGCGGCGCTTGCCGTTGACGAGTACCAGTATCTTGTCGGCACTCATTCCGCGCAGCGTCGGCGGGCGCACAAAGGTTGCACCATCGTCGATCGGGAATCGCTGTACCTGAAATGAAGGCACCAGCGTCCTGATGATGTCGAGCATGTCGTCGGACGACACACTGTCGATATCCTGCCGGTTGAACACATCAACCGGCACAGCCGTTTCGACGGCTGTCCGACCCTGGCGTCGCGTGCCAACAACCACCACTTCCTCGAGTGTGTTGACCACTTCCCGCTGCGCGAACGCATCGCAGGGCGCGAGCGCCGCGACCAACGACGTGCTCGCAATCGGCGCAAACCAGGCTACCTGTGGGTTCCTGCTAATTATTACGCCCCCCTGCCTATATCAGTCGAACCCATTGATTATAAAGGGAGTGAAAGCAAAACTGAGCATACTCAGAATGCCCTTTGGACTCAGTTGGTTATGTTTGGGGTGATCTAACTCATTGAAACCGGTGGTCACAGGACCACGGAAATCAAGCGGTTAGTGGTGTGCCCAAATCAGCGACTCCGATTGGGAAGCTGATGTTCTACCGTTGAACTACACCCGCTTTTCAGGGAGTTACGTCTCACCTGGGCCTGGCTGAGCATAAAAGTGAGAGTACTTGGATTCTAAGCGATTCTGAGGCGATTGGAGAAGAGATTGGGTAAGCCCCTGTCGGAATACAACAAGGCCCGTGCCACAGGTTCGTAGTGGGGGCGTGATTTGCACTGTTCCGACAGCCCGAAAGCAGGTCCGCTTGAAGTAGCTCGGACCGCCGACCTCGCCCCGCCCGAACCAAATGTCCGCTTTTCCAAAAGCAGACTTTCAAATGAGCTGAAAACGGCCAATTTGAGTGTCAGCTAACGGCCAGGTGCGGACATTGCGACCCGTGGATGGGCGATGCGACTTCGTCGCATTGCCCAGTCTTACGTCTCTTCGAACAAAGAGGTATGGTAGAAGACATTCCAGCGACGCTGGCCGCCTACGGCAAGAGTGACCTGGAAGCGCTCGGGCGCTTCCGAACGACGCTCCGCCAACGGGATTTCCGTGATGGTAATCTGCGCCGGCATTTTTTTCTGTATGCAATGTGCAGTTACGTCCTCAACAAAACAACACACACGATCAAGCATCGCTTGCACAAATTCCGTGACGCACTGGCCGTCGACGAGGGGCTCGACGGCGACGACTTTCGCGCCGGAAGTGTCATACGTGACGCGTGCTAGGGACCAGTTGTTGTGCTCTAGATCGATGCGACTCCTGATGAGCCGCTCTGACCACATCTGCCGACTCTCAGACAGATAGTCTGCCAGCAGCGGATCAGTTGTCTTCAGTGCCGCAATACCGCGTTCAAAGGCAGGTTGCTTTTTGAACATGAAGCCGATTTCTACGCCGAGCTGCGCGGTGAGTCCTTGCATACCTTGCTTGATGGCGCGCGCGGCACCGTTCAGGAAGTGCTCCACCTGCTTTCTCAGTTCCCTGTCGATGTTCTCTTCAATGTGGATTGTCGCACCTTGCCGACGAACGACCTCCCCGGCAGCGACATTGCGCGCGTGTCCCGCCCAGAGCTCGGATATTTCCCTGGCCGTCGTGCGCGCGGTAAACAGCGAGGTGGGCACGAAGTCAAAAGCCCTGTCGAAGCTTTCCCGCGCCGCAGGGTCGGAATAAACGGCGTCCCGCAGCCGCATGAGCCCCATGAACAGCCGTGCCATGAAAGGCGACGCCGAACCCTCGTCGGCGAGCTTCTGAACGACCCACTGGCCTTGGGGTTTCTTTACCAGCATGTTTGACCGCTGCTGAAACTGGTTCAGCATGTCGCCGAAATCTGTCGGCGTGATCGGCAGGACATACGAAATCTGCAAATCATCCGGTCGCGTCACGACCCCAGTCTTCAGTATGTCTTGCCGTCCGAAGTAGGGTAGCAGGCCGAGTAGTGGCAACTTTCCCTTGAGAAGGATTGTGCCTCCGTCTTGCCACGGGATAAGCTGAATCGTGGCCAAGTTCTGTCCGCGCCGGTCCGTGATTTGGAACGGCGGAGCCGGTACAAATCGGTCTTGGTACTGATTGCGTGGAACGGGATTGAGGTTCCCGTTAAGGTCGTACTGATAGCCGGACATCACTACAGCTGTTTTTGGTACGCCGTCTAGAAGCTCGGTGAAGTTCGAGAGCTTCGCGCCCCGCGAGAAGATGCCCAAGTGCGCGATCACAAAGGACATCATCTTGTTGAAGGTGAATGCACCTGTCGGCCTCAGCACGATCACGATGTATACCGCCGGTTTGTAGTTGCTGAGCGCGCCTTCTGCCGGCGGCAGAAAGTCGCCGCTAAGAGACTCTCCAGGGAACTGCGCCGCATCCTGGATCGCGCCTGTCGAGGCAACGACGATCATGTCCGGCCATTCTCTGCTCGGAGTCGCGGCGTTGA
>CBFHSG010000012.1:0-63970 GCA_965658465.1 Woeseiaceae bacterium
GTGGTTCATCCGAGGCCCGCAGGGCCGACAGACGCCGAAGGCGCCCGAAGGGCGAGCGTAGCGAGTCCATTCCGCCCCTGGCCACCAAATGGGAGCTTTTTCATTTGTGGACAGAGGCAAGAACTGTGATCGATGGACTCGTGTCTTCGGTCTGAATTGGGGTCGTGATCTGGGGTCGGATCCGATCTTCCCAGCCTCGGTTGCCGAGCTAATTAGATCCAAGCCCTTTTCCGAAGAACATGGTCAGGGGCGATGCGCGCTGCGAGTGGGTGGTCGAGCGCAAGAAGTAAGATACGCCAAGCGACCACGGTGTCGGAGGGGGAGAAAGAGCACCGTGGCCGCTGGCGGGCTGGTTAGTCGTGGTTGAAGCGGTTCTGCACCCGCTTTTTCATGCGTTCCTTGCCGCGCTCGAGCTTGGCAATCTGCTCTTCTGTCAGCACGGCCTGTACTTCGCTGCGAACTCGAACCGCAAGCAGCGTGCCGGTCGTGGCCAGTTCTCCGTTTGACAGCGCGATGTTATTCAGCTGGGCCTCGTAAGCGGGGTCAGCCGGGTCGAGCGACTGGATGGCTTCGTGATTGGCTCGTGCCTGGTCGCGGACGGCCTCGATCTCGGGCTTCGCCGCCTGCAGGATATTCTTCACGCTGGCGCGCTGCTCATCCGTCAGGTCGAGGTGGTCGGCCATATGCTCGAGCTTCAGTGCCAGGTCCGGTCCTCCCGCGAACGGGCCCGGGCCGAAACCCGGTGTTGCGTAGGCCGCGGTTGACACTCCGGCAACAGCAAGCACGCCAATGAGTACTAAGGTATGCAGTTTCATATCAAAATCTCCTTCATCGTTGATGGGGCACCACGTTCGGTGTGAGTGTTAGATTAGGGATTCGTATGTTGAGACAGGTCGGCACTGTGCAAAGTAGTGTCAAGAACTGTCAGGACACCGCGTTCCTGCATTGCAGTGCGGTGCTGGTTGCCGCACGATGAACGACCATTGAGGCGTTGGTGCGATGGATGAGTCGGTGACCACTGCAAACATACTGATTATCGATGATGACCGGCAACTGGGTGAGATGCTCAAAGAGTATCTGGAACCGGAGCACCTGGCGGTCATTGCTTGCCTGAGTGGTGAAGAGGGCATTGAGGCGCTCAAGGCCGGCAGCTTCCAGTTAGTGATACTCGACATTATGTTGCCCGGCATGAGCGGGCTCGATGCACTGAAAAAGATCCGAGCGATAAGCGACATTCCGACCATCATGCTTACGGCCAAGGGTGATGACGTCGACCGCATCCTGGGCCTGGAACTCGGCGCCGACGACTACCTCGCGAAGCCCTTCAACCCCCGTGAACTGCTGGCGCGGATCAAGGCGATTTTGCGACGAGCAACGGTTGGCGTCGCGCCGGCACATCGGCTGGCGACAGGCCAGATCGAGCTGGATGTCCGGGCGCAGAAGGTCACCGCCGGCACGACGCCGATTCGACTGACCGGCACCGAATTCGAGCTGTTGCGGTGGCTGGCCGAATCGCCGGGCGACATTGTGTCGAAAGACGACCTGTCGGAAAAAGCCCTTGGCCGCCGGCTCATGCCTTACGATCGAAGCATCGATACGCATGTGAGCAATGTGCGTCGCAAGCTCAAGGATGCTGGCGTGTCCAGTCCGTCGATCCAGAGCCGTCGCGGTGTGGGCTATTGCCTGCTGGTGGACGACTAGTCATGCGAAGCCTGCTGCTGCGCATCTTTCTGTCGTTCTGGCTAATCATCGTGCTTACGATCTTCATGGCGGCCTCGATGGGGTTCCTTTATGCCGAGCGCGTACGTTCGTCGCTGCAGAGCTTCGAGGTCAGCGAGGCTATGGCGGAGGCGGGCGAAATGCTGCGCGAGCGCGGGCGGGACGGCCTCGTTGACTGGCTGGAGTCGCTGCCCTCCGTGACCGGATCGCTCGTTTACATCATTGATGAGGAGGGTCGTGAACTGCTCGACCGCCGGCTGCCGGCACCGGTCGAACTGGCGCTCAGGCGATTCGGGCGGCCGGCCGGAGTGAAGCCGGCTCGCCTGCGCGATCCCGGCAACCTGCGCCCGCCGCGCCCATTTGCCCAGCTTGTGGGGCCGACAGGTGAGGTCTACACGCTCATTGTCCTGCCACCGCAAGGCGCCGTAGCGCGGTGGCTGTCCGAGCGCGGACGATTGAGCCTCGCGATCATTGCGTTGCTGGTCAGTGGCGGCGTGTCCTACTTGTTGGCGGGCGCCATTTCCCGGCCAATCCGGCGTTTTCGTGAATCCACCGTCGCGATTGCTGATGGCGATCTGGAAAGCCGCGTTGCATCCAGCGTTGAGGAGCGTCGGGATGAAATTGGCGGGCTGGCGCAGGATTTCAATCAAATGGCAAGAAAGCTGCAGCTCGCCTGGCAGCGGCAGAGGGAGCTGACGAGTAACGTGTCGCACGAACTTCGCTCGCCAATCGCCCGATTGAAGGTCGCGCTCGAGCTTGCTCGCCGCAAGACCGGTGAGCTGCCGGAACTGGATCGTATCGATGTCGAGACTGATCGGCTCGATGAGCTCATCGGCCAGCTGCTGACGTTCTCGAAACTGGATACCAACACGTATGAGGCGGCCCGGTCCGTAGATCTTGCGGAACTCACATCAGGCGTCGTCGAAGATGTCAGTTACGAGTACACCAACCGGGATGTCAATATCGAGTTGCAGAGTGACAAGGGCGTCTCGGTCAACGCCTACCCGAATGCGTTACGGAGTGCGGTCGAAAACGTGCTGCGCAACGCCGTTTCGCACGGCGGCGGTGATGTACAGGTCCGGTTCCATGCCGATTCTGCCGTCGCGGTGATCGCTGTTGCGGATAGCGGTGGCGGCGTGCCTGAAGCGGATCTGCAGCACCTGTTCGAGCCTTTCTACCGCGCGACGAAATCGATGGAATCTCCGGGCACGGGGCTTGGTCTCGCGATTGCAGAGCGGGTAATGGCGATGCACGATGGGTCGATCGAAGCTCGTAACACGAATACGGGTTTGCTGATTGAGATGCGCCTGCCACTGCGCCCGGCCTGAAAAAAGGATAGGAAATTCTATCGCGTCGTTGAGCCCGGGAGAACGAAAAACGGCCGTTGAATAACTCGGATTGACTCGGCCACGTCATTACCATTGTCGACGAGCCTTCTTGTGCCCCTCCAACGGTTGGAGTAGTCGCCGTAATAGCGGACCAGATGCTTGTACTTGTCGGGGATGTGGTTCATGAGCATGCGCAGCCACTTCGGCTCGGTGCCCCGATCTGCAAGGCTGGATGTCGAGACTCACGCGTACCAGTACCGGCAGCCGATGTCCAAGGATCAACGTTGCTAATCAGCTTTGATTCGATCGTCGGCCGCGACGGACGGCTGCGTGATATTTGCGTGTAAGAACTGTGCATCGTTCTGCACAGTCATGCACTTAGCACAACGGACGCCCCGGTAACCGGTTGATCAATATGAATCGAATCAACCACTTGGATTTCTGAAAATCTGCGTGTCGGTGGTTCATCCGAGGCCCGCAGGGCCGACAGACGCCGAAGGCGCCCGAAGGGCGAGCGTAGCGAGTCCATTCCGCCCTTGGCCACCATTTCCTCAGCAAAAACAGTATGTTACAAGGCCGCGAATGGCCTTATCTGGTCGTAGGTTTCCATTGCTACATAGTTGCTACGCATCGACCAGAACGTGATTCGTTCGCAAGCTTGGCATGAACCGCCTGAGCGACCCCTGCAAGATCGTTAGCAGCACCGAGATTAAGGGTTAGTCTCATTCGTTCGGTGCCGATCCAATTTCAGATACTTGATGGCGTTCAGCGATTGAGTCGCATTCCTTGCGAAGAGCAACGTCTAGCGGGTGGGGGTGGGGTATCGGACCACGTGCCCCTCAACCTGGGGATCGTGTTTAGGACCCTCTCACATGCACAAGAGAATTTTTGAAGTGTGCTTTTTTGGCCCATCACAATCAAAAATGTACCAGTGCGCGCGACCGGTTCCGCTGGGCCGCAGGCGAATCAAATCTCGCCCATTTCGAGGCATCGGCATCGACACACGGCACGGCTGCATTCTGTCGAACCTGCAGCTCGTCAATGCCGATTGACGTCGACGATTCGGATTGTGTGATGATTCCTGCCGGGGCCATCGACCAGGACCCGGGCTGCGTGAAAACCGGGTGTATCAGCTCTGCATCGTCAGTTTCGTGCGGGCGTTACAAGGCGCTTGAAGAAATCTGATACGGACGCGGTCGTCAGGTCGGTCAGCTCGCCGGCATCGAAGAAAAGACCACGGCAGGAGTCGCATTGTTCGAACCAGATATGCGCTTGCTCGGGGTCGACCAGTCGATTCATCGGGCCGGCACAACGCGGGCATCGATAGTGCTCGATCTTGTTCTGTTTCTTGCCGGTCTTTATGTTGCCGATATCGAGTACCGCGGCCGCCTCCTTGTTGCGGAGCTTGCTGAGCTCACCGTCGTCAAACCATAAGCCGTAACAGGAAGAGCAACGATCTACCTCCGTGCCGTCGATCGTAATCTGCTCCATGTCGGACCGGCACTTGGGGCAACGCATGGCACCTGAAAAGTACATGCCGCCGCCGCTGGTGCTCATGCCCACGGTGTAGCTCGGCGCACGCTTGCGATCCTTGATTTGCTTTGGATGATGTCGATGAAAAACTATGATCCCGATCATCGCAATGGTGATCGCGCCAAGCAGCAGGTAGGCGTTGACGTAAGATGTTTGCTCGGAGATCAGGCCGTAGGTCTTCGAGCCGGCTGACGAACCGAGATTGGCCAACGACATGTAAATGGCAAATTGCGTAGCCGAGATCGTGCTGGAGCAAACAGACATTGCGAGCGCGATCATGCATACCATCGTCACCGGGCCGAGCAGCACCCACGCGGACAGCATCACTTTGACGTAGGTCGTGTTTTCCCACAGGTATTGCGTCTGCGCGAGCAGGAAGGCGTGAACAGCAACGAGGGAGATGGTTAGTATCAGCATTCGTTTGGCGCCGAAGCGATCGATCATTGGGCCCAACGCCAGGGCCGCCGCCGCACCCGCCAGTCCCATTACGGCAACGAGTTGTGACCATTGCGGCGTCGTGAAACCAAAAAGTTTTATCGCCGCGATCGGCATCAGGGCGTGACCGTAGCCGCCGATAAAACCGTCGAGCAGCATGATCGCCATCAAGATCAGGCTGACTCGCGTCCACAGGACCACGTTCAGGTTCTGCAAAACGCTCGAGAAGGAATTGACGGCGCGTCGCTCGGACATCGCATCACCCGAGGTCCAGGGCAAGCGCCGTTCTCCACGGCGTTCCATCGTCAGCATGAATCCCAGGAGAACGATTGCATGCACTGCCGCTGCGGCGATCGCCGTGATACCCATGCCGAGGTTGACCAGCATGACGCCACTCACGGCCGACGTCGATGCCCAGCCAATGGCTTTGCCGAACACCATGAAGCCGTTCAGGCGGCCCTGCTCCTCGACAGGTGTGACGTCGATCGCCATGCCATCAACAGCCACATCCTGCGTGGCCGCGAACACATTAATAAAGAGGCCAAGAAGCGTCAGCAGGCCAACCTGTTCGGCCGGGTTATCAATAAAGATAAGGCTGAAGAACGACAGTGTCATACCAAGCTGCGCACCCAGCACCCAGGGCCGCCTCCTGCCCATCGCCAGGAACTGGAAACGGTCCATCAGTGGTCCGGACAATAGTTTGAATGCCCATGGCAGGATGATGACAGCGAGGAAGGATGCGATCTCGCCGGCCCCGACCCCCTGGCTTGCGAGCCAGGCGGGCACGGCAATGTTCATCAGGCCATAGGGAATTCCCTGCGCGAAATACATGGATGAGCCGGCGGCGTAGCGCATGCGCGAGCTTTCGGCGAGAACCCAGTTGATTGTCATTGTTGTTGTCCTGAGTTTGGCGGAGCAGAATACTAACCCGCCGGATGCGAATTGACACCTTACTGTGTGGTAGGTCTCTATGGCCTCAAGTGGGTCGACCTTCGAAATCATTTGAATGCGTGAGATTTGCGTGGAACAGCTCTGCATCGTCATGCGCGGTGGTGCAAATCAGGCAACGGATGCCTCGGTAACTGGTTGATAAACATGAATTGAATCAACCACTTAAATTTCTGAAAGATCCGCGTGTCAGTGGTAGCGATATCCAAGCCTAACTGCATCAACTGAGTAGCTACCTGCCAGAATTTTACTTACCTATTCAATAGTCAAAATTACCTATCCAATAGGTCATACTTTTCTGCGCAAAGTGGCGAGGTTGCACGATGGCGACCCAGGCAACGCTTGAAGTACTCTTCGGCGGCAAGGCGGCAGCCAAGGTGCTTCTGTTTATCGAAAATTACGGGGACGGCTACGCGTCCAGGATCGCCAGGACGTTCGACATGCCGGTCAGCGAGGTGCAAAAGCAGCTCACCAAGTTTGAGCGTGCCGGGATTCTGGTAAGCCGCATGATGGGGACCAGTCGAATCTATACATGGAACCCGAGAGATCCGGCCCTGAGCGGGCTGCGTGAACTACTACGGCAAACGCTCGAAGATGGAATTCCGGAAAAAACACTCCAGGCGTACTTCAGGCAGCGACAACGACCCCGCCGTAAAGGCAAGCCGATTTGACGCCGAACATCACCCGAGCATCGACCGTGGAGGAAGTTGCTGCCATCGTTTCCGATGCCCTCGAAAATGCCGGCATCATTGCGACGTTTGACCGGTGTTAAGGACATGAGCCGATTACTTATCTGAAATCCGCATGCCGCTCGTTCGATTCTCCTACCAATCCCTTAAAGCGTTTCTCTCGCCCTTTGCCGGATATAGTGCTGTAGCGCCTTGAGCTGCGCATCGGTGATGCCCGGCGTGCCGGGCATGCCGCGGTTCACGAGAGCTCCGTCACGGACAACCGCGGCGAAACTCTCTTTTTCCAGCGGTATCGCTGAGGCTCGCAAGTCGGGCGCCATGCCCGATGCAATCGCGCCGAGCCCATGGCAGCCCAGGCATGTGCCGAATTCCAGCCCGCCTTGCTCTGCCAGTTCCGCGTCGACCTCGAATTCCGGCGCTTCCAGCGGCTGCGGGAAGTAGGGCGGCGGTTGCGGCGGCATGTCGGCCGTTCCGTCGAGTGAGAACGTCACCAGCCTGCGCATGTGCTTGCCATAGTCCCAGCCCAGGTTGCTGCCGCTGAACTTCTCGGTCGAGAACAGTGAGCCTATGCCTGCAGAACCCCCGCCCCAGCCGACGAGCATGGACACGTACTGCTTGCCATTCAGCTCATAGGTAATGGGCGCTGCCGTCATGCCGAGGCCCATGTCGTATTCCCACAGCTTTTCCCCTGTCGTTGCATCGTAAGCCGCGAAGTTGCCGTCGGCACGGCCCTGGAACAGCAGGTTGCCGGCGGTGGCCAGGGTTCCGCCGTTGGGGCCGCTTTTCTGGGGGATCTCCCAGGCGAGCTCCTGTTTGATCGGATCCCATGCCATCAATGACGCGGGGTACTCGCGCGGCTGCTCGGCGGTCAGCGGGTTAACGCCGAAGCCACCCACGTACGGTTCCATCTGGAAGCCGTCAATGTCGAAGCCGAGGTCGGAGTAGTTGGTCGCATAGTGCTGCGCCGGGATATAGGCAAGGCCGGTCTCTGAGCTATACGACATCGAGTGCCAGCTGTGAGCGCCATAGGCATTCGGCGTAACGTATGCCGTGTCGGTTTCGTAGCGCGCGCCGGGTACCTCGACGGGTCGGCCGGTTTCGATGTCGATGTGCGTCGCCCACGTGGTCTCGACGAATGCTTCGGCCGAGACCAGCTTGCCGGTCTCGCGGTTGATCACATAAAAGAAACCGTTCTTGGGCGCATGCAGAATGGCCTTGATCGGCTTTTCATCGTCAGCAAGCTGCAGGTCGGCAAGAACGATGTCCATGTTGGAGTTGTAATCCCAGGTTTCGCCCGGCGTCGTCTGGTAGTGCCACAGGTAGTCACCCGTGTCGGCATCCAGCGCAACGATAGAACACAGGAACAGGTTGTCGCCGCCGCCCGGGCTGCGAATCTTGCGGTTCCATGGCGAGCCGTTGCCGGTGCCGATATAGATGGCGTTGAAGTCGGGGTCGTAGGTAAAGCCGTGCCAGGCGTTGCCGCCACCGCCATGTCGCCACCACTCGCCGGTCCAGGTCTTCGCGGCCATCTCCATGGCCTCGTTTTCAAATCCATCGGCGGGATTGCCGGGGACGATATAGAACTTCCAGGCTTCTTCACCGGTCTCGGCGTCGTAGGCCGTTACCCAGCCGCGCGTTGGCCCGCTCTCGGTTCCACCGTTGCCGATGAGCACCTTGCCGTTGAAGGCTTTCGGCGTGCCGGTGATGTACAGCGCGCGGTCGATATCGAAGGTTCGCACCATCCACAGCTTCTTGCCGGTCTGTGCATCGAGGGCGAACAGGCGACCGTCCCAGGTAGCGGCAAACAGCTTGCCCTCAAAGAAAGAAATGCCGCGGTTGTGTTTCCAGCCGGTACGTCGCTTGCCGCGGATCTCGTCGGCGACCTTCGGGTCGTACTCCCAGAGCAGTTTGCCGGTCACGGCATCGACTGCCCGTATCACGTTCATCGTGCCCGTGAAGTACAAGGTTCCGTCCACTACGAGCGGCGTCGACACGAGACCGACATCGTTCGGCAGGTCCAGGAACCAGTCGACCTTGAGGTTGGCGACGTTGCCGTCGTTGATCTGGTCCGACGGACTGAAGCGGCGTTCATTGTGAGTGCGGCCATAGGCAAGCCAGTTGGCTGTCTGCGCTTCATCGGCCAGGGCATTGTCGTCGTAAACAACAATTTCAGCGTCCTTGTCGCAGGCGCTGATCAACAGGAGACAGACATACAAAGGCAGTGACGAGTGTTTCATTATTATTGGACCTCGAGTGCGGAAGACAGGGGTCGAACCGAGTTTTTCGCAAAATTCGGCTCGATCCCAATTTCCAATTTCCTTTTCAGTTCAAATCCCCAACCAAAAAGTCTGTTGCTGCTTCAATAGCCCCCAAAAAATCGTCAGAAGTATCAAAGTAAGACAATCCGTGTTTTTCACATTCGTTCTTGATCATCTTGCTATAAGCAATCATATTTTCGATGTGGTCTCTGATGTATTCATCTGATTCATTAGTCAGCCAGTCGTTCTCCCCATCGCTGTGTTTCTTAACCAGCGCAACCTTGTCCTTTACATTGATTTCGGTGTAGCCCACAAACACTGCTTTGACTTTGTCAGGATATTTTTCGATCAAGTTAGCGATCAACTGGGGAAGCATTGCTTCGCCCTCAATCACATAATCCATACCATCCACGAGCATACTGTCGATCATGCCTAGCAAAAAAGGTCCCATCTTTTCCGCAATTTCGTTTGGCCACAGTAGATGATGAATTCCATATTCCGGTATTCCATCATTAAACCCCATCATCAACCAATCAAGAGACAGGTACGGAATCTGTTTGTCCGCGAGGATTTTCCTGGCGATGAGTGTCTTTCCAGACCTGGAGGTCCCACTTACAAGGTATAGCATGTCGCTCAGCAACCAACCAGGGATAAGAAATTCTATAGCATTGTTGGGCTACTGAGGACGTATGAGTACAACGAAACCTGCCAGCGCACCGTTCCCGAGGCGTTCCGCTGCTTCGATTGACTCGCGCCTGCGGCGCTCACCCTTCGGCAGACTCACTGCGTTCGTCTCTCCAATCGGCTATGCCGATTAGCCCGCCACAGGCCACGATTTCACACTGGGGTGTTAACCGGGCACATGGTTAACACCGTTCAAAACCGCTCTGTCACAGATGATCGAGAAAAGTACGCTATAGTCCGGTTCTCCTAAGAACAACAGAAGCAGATTACTATGCTAAGAAGAGAATTTTTGGGGGCCGCGGGCCTCGCTCTCGGCGCAAGCGCTTGTGTTTCAGGCTCCAGCATTGCAGCAGCAGCGACGCCGAGTTCCAGCGCCATTGAAGCAGGTGATTGGGTAGCGCTGAGAAACTTGTTTCCTCTGACACGCGACTACATCCAACTTTCGACTTTTTTGCTGGCATCCCATCCCAAGCCGGTTTCCGACGAAATTGATCGCCACCGTCGCGGCCTGGATGAAAATCCTTCTGATTACTGGCATGAACATTTCCAAACGATCGACGGAGAAGTTTCCGCTGCAGCAGCTCGTTACATGGGCGGGCAGGGAAGCCAGATCGCGCTAACCGATAGCACGACGATGGGGCTCGCGCTGGTCTACAGCGGTTTGAAATTGCGGCCCGGTGACGAAATTTTGCAGACCACGCATGACCATTACTCCACCGATCTTTCGTTGGCTAACAGGGCCGAGAGAACCGGCGCAAAGATTCGCAGGATCGCGCTCTACGAAGATCCTGCCACGACATCTGAAGACTCGATCGTCAGTAATTTGCGGAAGGGCATTTCGGATAACACGCGAGTGGTTGCGGTGACGTGGGTGCACTCGTCAACGGGCGTGAAGTTGCCGTTGCGGTCCATGGCAGATGCGATTGGCGAGATCAATCGCAAACGATCTGAGGAAGACCAGATTCTATTTTGTGTCGATGGAGTCCATGGTTTCGGCGTAGAAGATCAGGATGTAAGCAAATTGGGCTGTGACTTCTTTATCGCGGGAACCCACAAGTGGATTTTCGGGCCGCGCGGGACAGGCGTGATCTGGGGAAATGATCGTGCATGGCAACAGTCGGTAGCCGTAATTCCGAGCTTCAGTGCGTCGTACAATGTTTGGCTTGGGCTGGAGACGCAGGACCAGGTTCCCGTAGGTGAGCATATGACACCAGGCGGGTTCCACTCTTTCGAGCATCGCTGGGCGCTTCCTGCCGCGTTCGAATTGCACTTACAACTGAACAAAGCCAAGGTTCAGGAACGCATACATCAGCTCAATACCCAAACCAAAGAGGGGCTGGCAAAGATGTCGCACGTGAAACTCTATACGCCGATGAGCAGCGAATTGTCAGCCGGCCTGGTGTGTTTCGATGTCGACGGAATCGGCCCCGAGGAGGTTGTCAAGCGAATGCATGATAAAGGCATCATCATGAGTAGCACGCCCTACCGTGAGAGTTACCCGCGTTTTGCACCGAGCCTGATCAACAACGAGAACGAGATCGATCGCGCGTTGGCGGGTATCGCTGAAATGAAATAGCCAGAAAGTTATTTCGGTGTCTCGGTAGTAGATTAACTCGCAACTTCAGCGCTTGCGCTTAATCACCTGACAAGCCGGTATCACGTGGTAACCGCCTGCTCCACAAATTCCGCAATAGCATCCGCCGCCGCAACAACCCGCGGCGCAAAGTCAGCTACCTGGTCTGGATTGATCTCATGCTCCGCGCAGGCCGCGAGTGCCTCGGCTCCGTCGTAGTCGCAGAAAGAAAGGCGTAAAGCCAGGCAGTCGGGTGGCGCACCGAAGGCGGAACCGGGCAATGCCAGTACACGTTTCTGCTTGAGCAAGGCGTCGGCGAGTTGGCGAGAGGTCAGGATGTCCTTCTCTGCCAGGCGTTGCCGCATCGGTTCGAAATTCGGCCAGAGGTAGAAAGCACCCTGCGCTCGCGGGCAATCAATCTGTGCGTTCGCGATACGTTCTGCTGCGACACGCGCTACCGCCGCATGGATGCTCGTGCAGCGGCGGATGTAGTCTTCGATGTCGTCTTCGCCGGCGACGGCCAGCAGGGCGGCTTCCTGTATCGGTGCGGCTACGCAGGACCAGGTTTCGCTTGCGATGGCGTTCAACGCGTTGAGGAGGGAAACCTGGTTTACTGGCACCAGTCCGAACCCGACTCGCCAGCCGCCGAGCGACAGGTGTTTCGACAGACCGGTCGTTACCGCGGCCGTGCCGGCACAGTGCGCAGCGATGCTCTGCCGTGTGCCATCGTAGGCGGTCAACGCGTAGATCTCGTCGCTGATCAGGAAGATCCCGTGACGTTCGCAGACATCGACGATCCGGCCGAGGTCTCCCGCCGGTATCACCAGGCCGGTGGGATTATTGGGGGAGTTCAGGATCAGCTTCGTTGGGTCCGCGCCGCGACGCCTCAGGTCGAGGATCAACGTCTCCAGGCGGTCCGCATCGATGTGGTAGCCATCGTTCGAGAGTTCCGCCGGCAGCCAGTGCACGCGGTCTCGGAGCATCGTTGCCTGCGGCGCGTAGCTCACCCACGAGGGCATCGGCAGGATCAGGTCGCCTTCGATGGCCATCTGCAGCGCATAGAGGATCAGCTTGCTGCCGGGCGCGACGACGCATTCATAAGCACCGGCGTCGAGGCCGAGTCGGGCGCAGAAGTAGGTTTTCGCCCGGGCGCGCAGTTCCGCGAGACCGGCGACATCGTCGTAGGCATTCCGTGTTGCGGCGGCGGCCAGGGCGTCGGCCAGCCTCGGGTGCACCGGGAACGGCGATTGCCCGAAGCCCATGTGCAGTAGCGGTTGCCCGCCGGCGGTACTCGCCTGGGCGGACTGGTTGGCGTCCAGCGTGGGGGATAACGGCAGTCCGGCGATCGCCGGCCGAATCTTGATGTTCATCGCGATGGCTTCCGGGGCTCGACTTCGAGGCTCGGTGTGTCATCCTCGGAGTAACCCAGTAGACGAAGGGAAGGCTACCATGCTTTTCAACCGATCAGTCTCCATGCTCCTTTTCTGTCTTCTTCTTCTGCACCCGGGTGCCGAGACCATGGCCGAGAGCGATGAGCGGCCGCGGGCTCGCGACATCGGGCTGGTCGTCGGCACGTTCAAACCGGGCCCCCTGAATGCGATCACGGACGTCGAGCATGTGCGCGTCGGGCACGCGACCCGCATCGAGGGCGAAGACATTCGCACGGGCGTCACGGCGATCATCCCGGGCCCCGGCAATCTGTACACGCATCCGGTGCCGGCCTGGATCCATGTCGGCAACGGCTACGGCAAGCTGATCGGCGAGACCCAGGTGCGTGAGTTCGGCGAGATCGAGACACCGATTCTGCTGACCTGCACGCTCTGCGTCTGGAGCGCGGCCAATGCACTCAAGAAATGGATGTACGAGCAGCCGGGTATGGGCGAGCACACCCTGAATCCCGTCGTCGGCGAGACCAACGATGCGCGTGTGAACAACATGTGGCTGGACCCGGTCAGCAAAACGGAGGTCTACGCGGCGCTCGCGAACGCCGCCAGCGGCCCGGTAGTGGAAGGCAGCGTCGGCGCCGGCACGGGCACGCAGGCTTTCGGCTGGAAGGGCGGCATCGGCACGAGCTCCCGCGTGCTCCCGTCGGAGCTCGGCGGCTACACCGTGGGCGTGCTGGTGCAGACCAACTTCGGTGGCACGCTGTCGATGAACGGCGCGCCTGTGGGTCGTGAACTGGGGAAATACGCCTACCAAAGCGAGCTCGAAGCAGCCACGCGAACGGACGACCGCGAAGACGGTTCGATCATGATCGTCGTTGCCACCGATGCACCGTTGAATGCGAGGAGCCTGGACCGACTTGGGATGCGCGCAATAATGGGGCTCGCGCGCACCGGGTCATTCGCCCACAACGGCTCGGGCGACTACGTGATCGCTTTCTCGACCAACCAGGCAGTGCGCCGACCGCGGAGCAGTAGCCGCCCTGTTACGACACCGGAACTGGTCAACGAATCGATGTCGCCGCTGTTCGCGGCCACTGCCGAGGCGACCGAGGAGGCCATCTACAACGCAATCCTGAAGGCGACAACAGTGGAAAGCAGTCGCGGTCGCCTCGAGGCGATCCCGCTCGAGGAAACGTTAACGATACTGAAAGAATACAACGCACTGGACTGGGACGAGACGCTGCCACCATCTATTCGACCGTAAAAGCCAGCGAATCGAGAGCCTGTTCGGGCACGCCAAAGCCCTCAAGAAATGACCGGCACGTGTCCCACAAGGCCTGTTCGTCGCGGACCGTCTTCGAGATCAGGTTGATGCCGAGCAGGAAAGCAACGAGAGACCGGGCAGAGGCCGTAACACTATTCGGGAGTGTCAATTCCCCCTGGTCCATGGCCTGCCTGAGCGCACGCTCGAATACGTCGACGCGTTCTTCGACCGCCCGCAAGAGCACCGGGCCGAGTTCGTCATCGACACCGATCAATTCACCGACGCTGTTGCAGACGAGACAGCCACGCGCTTCGACATCCGCTGCGCGCTGGCGGCACACCTCGCGAAACATTGCCGCGATCGTGGGCAATACAGGATCGCCCGGCTCGAGCGCATCGACCACCTTGTCGGGGGCGCTTTTCGAGTAGTGCTCGAGGGCCTCGAGGAACACGACCGACCGGCTGCCGAAGCTATTGTAAAAGCTGGATCGCTGGATATTCATCGCCGCGGCCAGATCGCTCGCCGACACGCCGAAGTAGCCGTCGCGCCAGAACAGGTTCATCGCACCCTCGATCGCATCATCCCGTGAAAACTCGGCTGGCCGCCCCGATGCTGTGGGTTTTTCGGTCATCTTCTATCCGATCCTCAAATTAATATTGGACAGCAGTGTACAAAACTGCTAAGTTCCTGTCCAGTTTTGGACGATTGTGTCCAAAACTGGTAACTCACAGGAGAAAACCAATGAATTTTCCGATACATACAATTGACACGGCGCCTACCGATTCGCAGCCTGCGCTGCAGGCAATCGAGGAGCGCTATGGCTTTATTCCGAACCTGGCCGCCGTGTTCGCCGAGTCGCCGGGGGCATTCAACGCGCTGCTGGGAGCACTCAAGGCATACGATGACGAGTCGCTGACCCTGTCGCCGTTGGAGCGCCAGGTCGTGTTGTTGTCGGTATCCGTAGAGAACCGTTGCGACTACTGCACGGCTGCACACAGCATGCTCGCTCATTCACTCGGCCTTTCCCGCGAGGACATCGACGCGTTGCAACAGGGTCGAGCGATCGGCGATTCGAAACTCGAGGCCCTGCACCGGTTTACGAAGGCGCTGGTTGTGAACAGGGGTGTCGTTGACGAATCGGCAATCGCGAGTTTCCTCGATAGCGGTTTCAGCAGGGCGCAGGTCTTCGAGGTCATACTCGGTGTTTCACTGAAGACCTTGACCAACTACGCAAACCACGTTGCGAACCCGCCCGTGAATGAGCAGTTCAAATCATTTCTTCCGGAGTGGGCCGCCGCTGCGTGAGCGCCCGGATGACTGCGGGTCGTGCCCGAAAAAGCACGGCCCGCAGCTTTACCTGGCGCCGCCTTTGGTGTCGATCCAATCCCGCCGAGCCGGAACAGACCTACAGCTGCTTGCAGCCACGCAGCTGCTGCGTCAACGCAAGCAGTTCTGCGAGGTATTCCTCGCCCTGTTCCTTTGTGTAAGTAGTCTCGCGCATCTCGAGATCAATAGCGTCGATCGCGTCCCGCGTCATCTTCTCGCATTCGGCGCGGTCCTGTGACGGCGGTTCCGGCCTGGCTGTTTCGGCGGCCGGCGGAGGGCTTGCAGGTTCGTCGAAGGGATTGACGAAGTCGAACGCGTCATCGTCAGCGTCGGCGTTCTCGCCAGCGCCGCGACTCTCATCGGATTCACTGCCGTCGTCCGCATCAACAGCCGGCTCGGGGCACGGCATTTCCTGAAATGCGATCGTGCCATCGTCCAGCAAGCACCGGTGGATTTCGGTATCTGCTGCGGCGCCCGCGGCGGCGAGCATCAAGACAAGGATGGTGTATCGCATATCAGTACAACGGGCTCGCCATGCAACCGCGATAGGACCTCAAGCGCGGCCGTACATCTGGTCCGGTGCGAGCACGTCTGGAAACCGCGACCGCAAGCTGCGCCGGGACTCGTAGCAAAGATGGCAGTGGTCCGCATAACCGTCTTCATGTGCGAGTTCGTATCGGCGGACTATCTCTGCAGGGCCGCCGTCCAGCAAGGGACCGACAATCGGATGCTCGTCGGGCTGAAAGTCCGCCATGATCTCGGTTAATGGACGCTCGAGCAGATTCCCGATCGAAATGCCCTGGCAAATGTGCAGGTGTCCGAACGGGTCCACGTGCACGCGTTGCGGATTCCGCAGGTCCTCCCAGGGACAGGTCGTGAATTGCTGCCACGGTGTCGGCGCCACTTTCGATGCCAGCAATTCAGCCGCACGGCCCCTGAAGAGCACCGGGGACTCACCGGGCGGTAACGTGCCTGTCGCTTCAGCTTCGGCAACGCTGATGAAGTCCACCGGGATATCGAGCCGTCGGGCGGCCGCGCGGGCAATGTCCGGGTTGCGGCAGCCGTTACTTCCGCCGTGGTAGCTGTCGCTGCTGATGGAGAGGTCGTCGATCGATCCCGCCATCGGCCGCAGCCACTCCAGGGCATCGTCTTCCGAGTGGGCCCAGTATGCATTCGTGACGATGCCAACATTGAAGCCCTGCGCCTTTGCTCGAAGAACCCCGCTCCGCAGGATCGCGTAATAGAGAAACGCCTCGCCGCCCTCGAAGTAGATCCACTCGATGGTGCCGAGCCGCCCGGCCTCCGCGAGGATATGGTCGACAGTGTCGAGTGTCATCGTCCCGGTCTGGAAAGGCCCGCTCCAGACGAAGCAGTGGTCGCACTCGAACGTGCACTGATAGGTCAGCAACAGGTGCAGCCCGGATAAAGGCGGCGAAGAATTCCCGGGCGACGAGAGGGCGGCCATGAGCAGAACTATAGCGCGATCTGATCGGCACGGCCCGATCACGCAGATATTGCCTGTAACCGCTTTATTTATCGGGAAGAGACGGTAAAATGCGAACCATTCTCAAACAGGAATGATTCTCAAATGAACAGGAAGACGCGACTCCCGCTGCTGCTGGCCTGGGCACTTGCGCTGCCCGCCATGGCGCAGGCTGAACTAACGCTCGTAAACCCGAACCTCGCGGACAAGGATGAACTGCAGGCGTTGCCGAACGTCGGCAACGAGATTGCACAGGCGATCATCGACGGGCGCCCGTACCAGTCCGCGATCGAACTCGATACCACACTTGCGGGCGTGATGGACGACGAGCAGCGCGCAACGCTCTACACGCGGCTGTTCCAGCCCATCGATCTCAACAACGCATCGGAAGCGGAGATCCTGCTGATTCCGGGGGTGAGCAAGAAGATGGCCCACGAGTTCCTCGAGTACCGCCCGTACAGGTCGATGGAGCAGTTCCGTCGCGAGATCGGCAAGTACGTCGATGACGACGAGGTCGCCCGTCTCGAGAGCTACGTCACGCTCAACTGACGGCTGCCTTGATCGCAACCCTAACGCGGCCCGGGCTGGTGCTGGATCGCTGGCTCCTGTGGTTGGCGCTGACGCTGCCGCTCGTCTGGATGACGTGGCAGTACAGCGCGGAGACTGTTTACTACGGTGAGTACCTGCACTGGACCGGTGTCCAGTCGGCCCGCTTGCTGTTGTTGACGCTCGCGGTCACGCCGCTGTTGCACCTGCTGCCACGAGCTGCCGCCATTCGCTGGTTGATGCGCCGGCGCCGCGACCTCGGGCTCGTCACGTTCTTCTATGCGCTTGGCCATACGGTGGCGTACCTGGGCCGCAAGAGCGACCTGCAGCTCATCGCAAGCGAAGCCCTCGAGGCGGGCTTGCTCACGGGCTGGATTGCGTTCCTGGTGTTCATCGCGCTGGCCGTGACGAGCAATGATGCTTCGGTGCGTGCACTGGGGCGGAAGTGGCGCAGTTTGCACAAGACCGTTTATGTCGCCGCCATCCTTACTTACCTGCACTGGATGTTGACGGCGTTCGACCCGACGATGGGTTACGTGCATGGCGCCGTGGCGGTGGTTTTGCTGCTGGCTCGGTTACAGTCTTCTTCTCAACTCAGATCCCGAACCAGGAAGTCTGTTGCTGCTTCGATCGCCCCCGGGAAATCGTCAGACGTATCGAAGTAAGGCAATCCGTGTTTCTCACATCCTCTTTTGATCATCCTGCTATAAGCAATCATGTTACCGATGTGGTCCCTGATGTATTCATCTGATTCTTTGGTCAGCCAGTCGTTCTCCCCATTGCTGTGTTCCTTAACCAGCGCAACTTTGTCCTCTACATCGGTCTCGGCGTAACCGACAAACACTACCTTCACCTTGCCAGGATGTTGTTCGACCAGCTCAGCGATCAACGGAGGAAGCATTGCTTCGCCCTCGATCACATAGTCCATGCCATCGACGAGCATGCAGTTGATCATGCCTTGCAAAAAAGGCCACATCCTTTCGGCAATTTCGTTCGGCCACAGGAGATGATGAATTCCATATTCGGGTATCCCGTCATTGAAGCCCATCATCAACCAGTCGAGAGACAGGTACGGGATCTGTTTGTCCCCGAGGATCTTTTTAGCGATGAGTGTCTTTCCAGACCTGGAGGTTCCGCTCACAAGATATAGCATGTCACCCAGCCACTAACCCTGGCACTTCGCTGAGCGGATCAGTCATTCAGCCGCCGCTCGAGCCAGAGCAGGCCGGCCGAGATCATGAATAGCAGCCATGGCCACAGGGGTTCGATGTCGACGCGCGCCGTTCGTATCATCGCAGCTTGATCGGCGCCGATCGTCGACGCGCGGCGCAGCGTCGCCTGCTGCCGTGAGTATCGCCAATGTGCCTGCCACTGGTGTTTTCCGAAGACGTAGAAATAGGCCTCGCTGCGCCATTCGCCGGCATCACCGGCGTACAGCCTGGCGCGATGCCAGCCGGGCTGCTGCGGCCAGAACTCTGCGCAGCGGCGGGGACCACCGATACTCGGCACAACGCTCTCGAGTTCCAGCGTCGGCGTACCCTGCAGTGGGGCAACTTCTAACGACACGTCGGCATCGTCGGCCATGGCACACAGACGACTGCGCAGGTCTGGCCTCGGCCAGCTGTCGTCGGCCGGTGGCAACAGGTAGGGGAGCGGGGCTGGTCTCCCGAGCCGGCTCATCAGGCGAGCCCAGTAGGCAGTGTAAGTTGCCTGGTCGCCCGACGTCAGCCAGCGATGGCGTTCGCGCAAGACGCTGATCGCAACGCGACCGAGCCCGAAATTTCGGTAGGCTTCGACCACTTCCCCTGATTCAACACGTGTGAGCGCAGTGCCCTCCCGATGCACCAGCCCCAACCCGAGCAGCGGGAGCCGCTGCCCGGATTCCGAGCCCTCCCACACCGGAACGTAGCCGTCCGGGCCGCGTTCCTGCTCGGCCAGGCCGAAGCCCTGCAGCAGTGTGTCATCGTCGTTGAGGTAGGCCGCCAGGTCGCCGTCGGCCAGGATCAGCAACCCCATTCCTTCCTTTACTGCCGTCTCGAACCACGCCCTGCGCCCCGCATCGAGGCCGGCCCAGGCACGGCCGTCTACGACCGCGAGCCCGGTGATCCCCAGCAGCGACGGGGACAGGCGATCGTCGGCGAGCTGGTCGGCATTGACCAGCTGGCGAAGCTCGCGACCCCGCGTGATCACAGTGTCCGTCACCACTGTTGCGCCATTGTCGCCGGCCCAGTTGCGCAACTGGCGGGTCTCGAACGACGGCGCTGACTGCAATACATAGAGCAGGGGGCGATCGCCGGGGCGAACGTGCACGGGCACGGGTTCGGTATGGATCTCGCCCTCGTTTCCGAGGACACGCAGGCGGTACTCGAGCAGGCCGGGCGCCTTCGGGTGCGTGGTCAATTCAAACGCGTCGCCTGACAACAAGTCGTGCCCGGCCACGGCAACACCGGCAGGATCCAGCAGCTCAATTGCCGTCGCATTCGCCGGCCGGTCTTCGAGGTAGCGTCCCGTGACGATCAGCGGTTCCCCCTGCCGCAGGCTGCGGGGCCAGGCGGCGGCAACGAGACCACTGAGCGGCGGGGGCTTGAAACGAACGGCGAGGTCGTCCGGAAAGTGCTGCCATTGCAGGGTATCGAGGCCGTGACCCGTTACGGTCAGCGCGCCCAGTGCGGGCTCTCGCAGCGGCAACTGTCCGGCATCGAGCAGGTAGCCGGGACCGCGGCCATAGTCTCCGGCACCCGGCGCGACGTAGGCATTTGCTCCCGCCCCCGGCGCCGACCGGGTCCCCTCGGTAATCAGTATCACCGAGTCGGAAGCGGGCCGCAGCAGTACCGGCGGCGCAAGCAGGGCGAGAATCGCAAGACAGGCCGTCGCATTGAGAACGGCCACGCCGGTCCAGCGCGCGCGGGAAGTGCTGCCGAGGCGTTGCCAAGCGGCAAACACACTGCCCAGAAATACTACGGTCAGCAGCACCGCTGCCGCGATTTCGAGCGGGGATTCGAGCCCCCACTGGAAGCTTGCGGCGGCGCTACTCAAGCGCTGGTCCCAGCCCTGCATAGTCCCGGATCAGCGCGTCGTCAACGGCGACAGCGCGAGCGCCCTGGACGGGCCGTGCACGCGGGGATGACAGTAGCGACCAGGCTGTTCGGATTGCATCGGCGACGCAGTGCTCGCAGTTTTCGTTCGCCGGTCCGCCCGCGACACGAAGTCGCTCCAGCTGTGCGGCTTGCGTTATCAGGGCAGGACGTTCTGCCGACAATTGCTGCAGTCGATCCGCGGCGCGTGCGAGCAGCTCGATTTCGTCCGGGGCGAAGGGCGCGGTTGGCGAGCGCCTGGACAGGCGATCGTGGAGCTCACGGAACAACTGGTCGTCGGACCGGCCCGCTGCCGGGGCCCCCTCCACACGTGCACTTCGCACATCGCCGACGTCGCCGGTCAGTCGGCGATCTTCCGTGACCGGAGGCGGCTCGAAGCCCAGGCGTTGTGTGAAGATTCGATCCGCCTCGCGCGCCCGGTTGTAATATTCCAGCGCCTCGTATTGGTGCGGCAATGACTCGACGGGATCGGAGAGCCGGAGATGCAGCTCTGACTGCCACATCTTTGCAATCGCGCGCTTCATGAGACCGGCCGGGTTTCGGGACGAGACCGGGCCGATGTCGGCGGCGTCATGTGAGTGAATGAACCTGGCCAGCAGCGCCTCGGCACTGCCGGGCACGTTTTCAGATGCACCGCCGCCTTCGTCGTGGTGTGCATGGTCATCGTGAGATTCGCCCTCGGTCTGTGATTGCAGCGATTCGGCGAGCTCCGGCAGGTCGAAGTCACCGTCCAGGCTCTCGCCGAATTCGTCACCGAGGTATTGGCCGTAGCGATTCTTGAGCGCCGCCTGTGCTTCTCCCAGCGCACGTGATGTTTCGGTGAAGGTTTCTTCATCGAGCAGGTCGCGTTCGGCGATGAGTTGCTCGGTCTCGATGATGATTTGCCGCTGCGACTTGTAGTACTCGGGCATCACGTTTATACCGAGGTCACCGACGGTGAGTACTTCGGGTGCCTCCTCCAGCCAGCGCACGACGACCGTATCAGAGCGCGAAACGTTGGGCTGCGGGTCACGGTTGTCGCGTGCAACGACGAAGAAATACACCTCGTCGCCAGGCTCCATGCCCAGTGACTCGAGATCCCAGGCACGACTGTACGAGTGGCTGGTGTAAGCGCTCTCGTCGTGCGCAGTTTGCGTATCGAAGTCGAACACCTCGTCGCGGAACTTGACGCCTTCCCCGGAACCTTTGGCTACCGACGCACGAATCTCGACAGGGCCGAGGCCAAAATCGTCACGCACTTCGACCCGCGAATCGAAGCGCGCTGTGTCGCTGCGCTCGATCTCCAGCGTCGTCTCGCCCGGCTCTACGATGTGCAGACGCGGCGGCTTGTCGAGCAAGACGCTCAGCGTGTAGACACCGGCAAGTGGCTCCTCGCTGCCATTGACCTCGGTGACAATGCGATAAAGGCTGGTACGGTTGATCCGTGCCTGCGCAACGTGGGTGTCGCCCGGGCCGGGCGCCATCGGTACGGGCTGTTCGTCACCGATGACGAAGGCGTAACGGCCCGGTTGCCGGAACTGCAACTGCCACGTCACCATGCTGCCTTCGGGCAACTCGAGGTCGAGACTGTCTGTAAGCCGCGCGTCGAGACCCGTGTAGGCTGGAGGCTCGATACGCACCTCAATCGAGGCGATCATCGATTCAAGCCGGTCCCCGCCGGGCACACCAACCGACGGGGAGGTCGTTACAGACGCCGACATGACTGCATTTCTGATCGGCGCCGCAAGCAGCGTCAGGAGGCTCGCAGCCATGAGCACCCAGAGCGTGGCTGCGCGCGCGGCCGGCGGCAGCCATTTCCGGCGATCGGCAAGCAGCGACGGCAGCACTTGTGCGACACGGGTGCGCTGCAGCTGTTGCATCGGTGCCAGTTGCCTGGCGTCGGTGAGCATCAGCTTCGTGCTTTCCTCGAGCCCCGGCAAGCGGCGATCCAGGTGTTCGGCGAAGACGGCCGGCGATATTCCGCGGTAGACGGACAGCATGCCCAGGCCCAGGTATGCCAGCGGCCATGCGGCTGCTGCAATGAAGGCGCTGTCGCCGGGCGTCGTGCCGGCAAGTGCGCTGATTGCCGTAATGCATGCCGCAATGGAAGCCGCCTCGAGGCCGCGCCGCATGCGCAGGCGCCAGAGCAATAACCGGTAGGCGCGGCGCAGGCTCGGATCAGACATTGGCGGTGCGCCCCCGTTCGCTCACCAGCCGCTCGACAGCCCAGAGCACGACCAGCAGGAATCCCAGCCAGGTATGCAGCGAGCGGTGGGGCAACGGGATGGACGCCGAGGACTCTGCGCCGGTGGCGAGCACGTCCACGCCGACCGGGATGTGCTGCCATGCTCGGCGCTGCTGTGCGGCGCCGAGCACCCAGTCGAGCAGGATTTCCGGATAACGCGCATCGGAAGTTGCCAGTCGCAATGCCGGGCCCTGCGGTCGATACAGGCGTGCGCTGTTGATGTCACCCGGCGGTTCGGCATCGGCCAGCCACGCGACCCAGTCCGGCGACGGGCTTCTGCAGGTCACGTCGTCCGTGAGGCAGGTTTTCCATTGCAGCTTCGGCACACGATGACGTTGCAATGCCGCCAGCGCGAGTTCGAGGCCGCGGACATCGTCGGCTCGATCGCGGTCGTGAACCAGGAGCCCGCGGGACTCCGGCGCTTCTGGCGCTGCGGCAGCGGTGGCCGGGTGCCAGCTGATCTCGTTCGGGAGCATCGGTCGATGAGTGCCGAAAGCGGCAATGCTGCTCTCGGTGTAGACGTCGACCGTGCCGGCATGTCGAAGGTTGCTCAGTCTCTCGGCGAGCAGTGGCCAGACGTCATAGTCCGGACCTGTAATTCCCGGTTCGTAGTCTTTCGCGGGCGGATAACCGGCCGTGAGCACGCGAGCGGCGGGCTCGTGCGACAGGAGTTCTTCCCGTTCGGTATCCGTTGCGGAGCGTAACCAGCCCGGCGTGACGTAACTTACATTGGCATCGGTCGAACCGATACCCTGCAGAGCGAGGCGCGCAAGCAGCAGCGTCGCGACGATTACGATCGACATGCGAAGCAGTAACAACAGCCACTGTGTCAGCCGAAGTGTGGTCACGCGAGTCCGGCGTGCGGCACGCACGAGCTCTATGTTGCCTGTCAGCACACGGCGGCCCCGGCCGCGGCTGATCATGTGTATTGCGAGAGGAATCGCGAGTGCGAGCAGACCGAAAAGTCCCGCCGGTGCCAGCAGCAGCCATGCGCCGGGCAAATCCACTCAGACCCTCATGAGCTGTCTGCGCTGCAAAAACGCCTGCAGGGCCGCATCCAGCGGCCGGTCGATGTCGACTATCTCCAGGTCGACATCGAGCTGCGCCATCGCCTGCCGCAATCGGGCTTCGTACCCTTCGAGGGCTTCGAGGTAATGCGCGCGGGCGGCTCGGGCCGAGACCAGTATGCGTTCCCCGGACTCGAGGTCCTCGAAATCCACCGCACCCCGAAACGGAAAAGCGGTTTCGTCCTCACACAGCAATTGCATGGCAATCAGATCATTGCGCGACGTCGCGATGCCGCGCATGAAAGAAAGAAGCTCGTCTCGTGTCTCGTGAAAGTCGCTGATCACGACAACCAGGCTCGGCAGCTGGAGCTTGCGAACCAGCGATAGCATCGATGCGTCGTCGGGAAAGCGACCTTCGGCTGTCACTGTATGCAGTGCCTTGAGGATGCGGTGCCACTGGCGTTCGCCGGCGGCGGGCGGTACGACCAGCTGTTGCTTTGTATTCAGCATCAGCAGTCCCGGGAGGTCACCCTGGCGTTGCGCGAGGTAGGCGAGCGTCGCGGCGAGATGGCGTGCATAGTCGAATTTGTCCCAGGCGCCGCTTTCGCTGCGCTGGGCCATCGAGCGGCTGCAGTCGATGACGAGCCACGTTGCGATCTCGCTTTCGCGGTCTGCCTCGCGTACGAAATAGCGGTCCGAACGCGCGAACAGCTTCCAGTCGATGCGTTTCGGTTCATCGCCCGGCTCGTAGGCGCGGTACTGGCTGAATTCGATCCCAACGCCGCGCTGCTGGCTGGGCTGGATGCCGCTCAGGAAGCCCTCGGCGACGCTGCGGGCCACCAGCGGCATGTCTTTGACTCTGGCGAGCGTCCGTGGGTCTATGAAGCGTTCCATGGCAACGTGGTCAGCGTATCGGGCTCTCGGGTTCCGGAACAGCCTCGAAAACACTGGTTACGATGTCATCGGAACTGACGCCGTCGGCCTCGGCCTGGAAGTTGAGGAGCAATCGATGCCTCAGCGCGGGGTGGGACACTCGTCGAATGTCCTCCAGCGTGACCGCGTACCGTCCCGACAACAACGCATTGGCCTTGGCGCACAGGATCAGCGCCTGTCCGGCTCGCGGCCCGGCTCCCCAGCGCAGGTAGTCATTCACCATGGGCGGGCTTCCCTCGTGCGGCCGCGTTGCGCGCACGACGTCGGCGACATACCGTAACAGCACGTCGTTCGCGTCAACTTCGCGCACCAGCCGCTGTAGCTCCAGCACGTCCTCGGCGCCGAGTACGCTTTCCACGGCCGGCGCAGCCACGCCTGTCGTGCGTGCCAGTATCTCGACCTCCTCATCGGCATCCGGATAGTCGATACGGATGAACAGCAGGAAACGGTCGAGCTGGGCTTCGGGCAGCGGATACGTGCCGGCCTGTTCCACGGGGTTTTGCGTCGCGAGCACGAAAAAAGGCGCCGGTAACACGAAACGTTCACCGCCGTAACTCACGGCGTGCTCCTGCATTGCTTCCAGCAGGGCCGACTGGGTCTTCGGCGGCGTCCGGTTGATCTCGTCGGCAAGCAACACGTTGGTAAACACGGGTCCCTGCTGGAATTTGAAAAACCGTTTGCCTGTGCTGTGGTCCTCTTCCAGGATCTCCGTGCCTACGATATCGCTGGGCATGAGGTCGGGCGTGAACTGTACACGGTGAAAGTCGAGCTCGAGCGCCTTCGACAGGGTATTGACCATCAGTGTCTTCGCCAGCCCCGGCACGCCCTCGAGGATGCAGTGTCCACCGGACATAAGACTCAGCAGCATTTCCTCGACGACGTCCTGCTGACCGACAATGACCTGACTGATCTGCGCCTTGACTTCGTTGAGTCGTGCGAGCTTGCGTTCGATGTGTTCTTTGTCCATCAGGGGCCGGTTACGCGGTCATTGCGTATATTACGATGTTTGCCGCAAAGCGCGTGTTGTCGGTGACCATGAAGCGTTTGTTTCGAAAGTCGTAGTCCCATTCGCAGCCGTAGTCCTTGTTGCTGTACAGGACGGCAATCCGCCCATCGATCTCTATTGCCTTCAGGTACTCATGCACCAGCCCGTCACCCCAGCCATTGAGTTCCTGGGCCGTGCGTGGCGGTCCATCGAACTCGAAGAATGCGCTGTAGATCCGATGGTCGTTCGGAATCTTTGATAGTGCATCGTCGCCGAAGATCTCCGCCATCTGGGCCTCGAAACTCTCGGCGAACAGGCCGTCGACGTCATGGTTGCAGTCGTCCACGAAGATAAAGCCGCCGTTGCGGACATAGGTTTCGAAATTCTGCCGCTCGGCATGGTTGAAACGCACGAGACGGCGCCCGGCCAGGTAGCAGAATGGCGCGGTCAACATCGCCGGGTCGGCCAGTGCCACAACGCGCTCGGTGCGATCGACTCGCAGCGTCGTATATTCGATCAGGGCATTGATGATGTTTGACGGCGCTCTTTCGTCCACGTTCCAGTCGCCGGATTCGTAGCTCAGCCGCGTGAAGTAAAAATCGTATGCGGTTTCCGCGGCCATGCGAGATACCGGCAGCATTGCCGTTGCCAGCGAGGCACCAACCGTCTTTAGCAGTTCACGCCGGCGCATGGCTAAGCGTAATCAAACGGCATCCGACAGGCTCGAGAACGTGAAATCGCGGATCTTCATGGGCGGCACCATGCGGCCGTTGATGCGCACGGGTTTGCCGAGTTCCTCGATGTTGTTGAGCATCACGATCGGCGATTCATTGAATCGGAAATTCTTGATCGGGTACTTGACCTCGCCGTCCTCGATATAGAAGGTGCCGTCCCGCGTCAAACCCGTGTACAGCAGGGTCTGGGGATCGACAGACCGTATGTACCACGTGCGCGTTACGAGGACGCCGCGGCGCGTATCGGCGATCATCTCGTCGAGCGAGCGCTTGCCACCTTCCATGATGAATTGCGTGCTGCCGCCGAAGATTCCGCCGCCCGAGTACGCGGTCGGATAGTAAGGAAGGCCTGTCTTATCAGCCCAATAGCGAGTGTTCGGTAGGACCTTGACGACACCGCTCTCGATCCACACGGTGCGGTCGACGGCGTGGCCATCGGCGGCGAATGCGGGCGTCGGCACGTCGGGATGTGCAGGATCGCTGTAGATAGTGACACGTTCATCGAACAGCTTCTCACCGACGCGATTGTGTGGCGCGTCTTCGGCAGGCGCTTTGCCGTCCTCGGTCTTGCGACTCAGAAAACTCCGCCCTTCGTCGGCAGCCCGCTGGTTCATTGCTCCGACCATGTTGCTGAGCAGCGTGTCAGACGCGCCGGGCTCCAGGATTACCGTGTAGCGTCCGGGTTCCATGGCCCTGGCATCGCGCGAACCCAGTGACTTTTTGATAGCCACCTGCGAGGCGGTGCGAGTGTCGAGTTTCGTGACGTCGTTGTAGTCGCGCGAAACCCAGCCTGAGCCAGTGCCATCGGCGGTGCGTATCGTAGCTGTGAAGTTGCACTCCGTACGGAGGTTGTAAGCGAACAGGCCCTTGTTGTTCATTATTGCGATAAAGGCTTCGCTATCGTCGAGAAATCCGGCCGCGACGAGATCCTCTTTTTTCGACGGCACAATACTCGCCTCGGCGCCGCGCGCGCGCTGCTCCGGCGTTACGTTTGCCGTGGCCCCGGACCAGGTCGGTGTCTTCTTGTACTCCTGGGGCCCGAGCAGCGGCATCCATTCCGGGTTCTCGGGCGCCAGGCGCGCCAGCTGCTCTGAGCGCCGGACGACGCGCTCCAGCGATGCATCGTCAAATTCGTTGATCGTTGAAATGCCGGTTCGCTTACCGAAGCCCGACTGAACGGACAGCGTGACGTCGCTCACCTCGCCTGAGGTCGTCACGGTGTTGCGCGCGTAGCGGATGTTGCCTTCAATAGAGCCCGCGAGGTTGCACTCGCATTCATCGGCCTCGGACAGTTCGAGTACCCGGGCGAGGAGTTCTCTTGCTTGCTGTTCGGTCATTATCGCCATTTTCTGGGTTCTCCTGGGTGTCTCGCGCTAGCCGACCTTGCGGGCCGTGTTGATGACGTTAACCTGGTTGAAGCGTGTCGTCGGGCATCCGTGCGAGACCGCGCTGACCTGGGCTGGCTGGCCCTTGCCGTCGAAGAATGATCCGCCGAGCCGGTAGTCATTGGGGCCGGCCATCGCGACACATGAATTCCAGAACTCCTGGGTGTTGGACTGGTAAGCAACATCCTCGATCTGCTCGGTGATTTTTCCGTCCTTGATCTCGTAGAACAACTGGCCGCCAAACTGGAAGTTGTACCGCTGCTGGTCGATCGAGAAGGAACCACGGCCAACGATATAGATACCGTTTTCGACGTCGGCGATGATGTCGTCTGCGCTCAGGTCTTCTTCGTTGGGTCGCAGAGACACATTGGGCATACGCTGGAACTGTACGTCGGCCCAGGACTGCGAATAGCAGCAGCCGTGCGATTCGTCCTGGTCGATCATGTGTACCTGGTCACGGATGGCCTGGTAGTTGACGAGAATGCCGTCCCTGATAAGGTCCCATTCCCGGGTCTTGACGCCTTCATCATCGTATTCGACGTAACCGAGAGAATGTTTCTGCGTCTTATCGGCGAACAGGTTGACGATATCGGCACCATACTGGAATTTGCCGCTACGCCATTTGTCCAGTGTCGCGAAGCTCGTCCCTGCGTAATTGGCCTCGTAACCGAGGACGCGGTCAAGTTCGAGCGGATGGCCGACCGACTCATGAATCGTCAGCATCAGGTGGTGCGGATCGAGCACCAGGTCGTATTTGCCCGGCTCGACGGACCGCGCCTTGAGCTTGGCCTGAAGCTGGCGTCCCGCGTCGCGCGCATCTTTTACCATGTCGTAGGAGTAGCGGTAACCGATATTGGCGCCGGATACGCGGATCTGCTCCGCAGCATCACCGTCGAGGTACTCATAACCCATGCCGACGGGATTGCCCAGACCGGAACGCGTCTTGAACCCGTCTTCGCCGACAGCCGTCGCGAAGAACGGCGCCCAGAGCCGGTGTACATCCTGGTCTATGAAGGAGTCGTCCGTCGATGCAAAGAACTTCTTCTCGTTGACCTGGAACAGAACCGAGTTAATGAAACTGGCGCCGTTCTCCATCGCGGCGTTGTTGACGTCCATCAGGAGGTCGACCTTTTCCGCAATGGGGACTTCGAATGCATTCTTCCTGATCGGTGTACGCCACTTTACGTCACCGACGCCTTTGACGGGCGCGAGGCGTACGGGGCTCGTCTGGAACTTTGCGTTGGCCTTTGCGACGGCGACGGCCTTGCGCGCCGTTGCCGCAATGCTGTCCGGCGTCACGTCCGATGTTGCCGCGAATCCCCACGTCCCGTCGGCAATTACGCGCACGCCGATCCCGGCCGATTCGGTATTGATGATGTTGTCTACGCGCGTTTCTTGCGCCGTGACGAATTGGTTCAGATAGCGGCCGATACGCGCGTCGACATAGCTTGCGCCGGCATCGGTCGCTGCCTCAAGCGCGATCGATCCAAGCCGCTTCTTGGTGCCGAAATCCATGCCGGGGTCCAGTAACTCTTCGGCCGAGACCATACGCCCGGCGATCGGAAGCACGAGGCTGCCCACGCCGATACCGGTCAGTTTCACAAATTGACGTCTGTCCATGGAGATTGCCTTCTGTTCGGGGCGGGATGTTCCGGCCGCGGTGGTCACACCGGCATTTTTAGCCGCAGTTTAGCACGCAAAATCACTCGTACAGCCGCCACTCCGGCTCATAAGAAAGACCCAGGTTGACGATACGCGCAATCAGCTTGTCGTAGCTGATCCCGACCGACGCGGCCGACTCGGCGAAATCCTCGCCGTACGTGAGATCCGGATTTGCGTTTGCCTCCAGCAGAAACACCTTGCCGTCGTCGCGCATGCGAAAGTCCAGGCGAGCGAAGCCGCACAGGTGCAGCGCCCTGTAGATACGCTTTGCAAGGCGCGCCAGTTTTTCCACCTCGGCTTCCGACAGTCCTTTGGCGGGGCCGGTCGTGATGCCATGCTTCTCCTGGTAGTTACGGTCCCATTTGACCTTGCGGGTGGCGATGCCGGCCTGCACGTCTGCCAGCGTGCCGAAGTGTATCTCCCAGACCGGCAACGTCGTCAATCGATTGTTGCCCAGTACGCCGATGTACAGCTCGCGCCCGTCGATGTATTCCTCGACCAGTGCATCGCTCTGCACCGTGTCGTGAATGAACTCCACGCGCTCGCGAAGCCTGGTCATGTCCTCGACGATCGAGGCCTGCGCGATGCCCAGCGACGCATCCTCCGTTGCCGATTTCACGAACAGCGGAAACCTGAGCTTGCCCTTGCGTGGTGCCTTGAAGCGTTTGCCGTAGGGAAACAGGTGAAAGGAAGGTGTCGCAATGCGGTGCGAGGCCAGTACCTGTTTCGTCAGCACCTTGTCCTGCGACAGCATCAGGCCGCGCGGGTTGCTGCCCGTGTAGCGCTGTCGATTCATCTCGAGATAAGCGACGACGTACGGTTCGTATGCCGCGATACCGGAAAACTCCTGCAACAGGTTAAAGACGACGTGCGGTTTCCACTCCTTCACGATTTCGCGCAGCTCGGTCAGGCGATCGAGAATACCGAGAACGCGGACGTCATGGCCCAGGTCGCGCAGGGTCGAATAAACGTTGTATTCACAACGGAATACATCGATTTCCTTCTCACTGAGTCCGTCGATGTCTTCCGGCGGAATCAGGTCCGGATGGACCATGAGCAGAATGCGGCGGCGTTTCACAGGGCGTAGTTCTCCCGATTGCGATTGAGGATATCCAGGACGATTCGCTCGTGCAGGCGCACGACAGGCCGCTTGGCATCGCGGCGGGACGTGCGCAGCACGAGGTCGAGCTGGCGTGAGCGTTGTTTGACGAGCGTGATCGCGTGATCCACGTAATACGGGTGCAGCCTTGCGCGTCGTTGCAAAAGCCGCCGCAGCTGCGGCTCGATCTCGCGCACGAAACGGCTTGCCCTCGTTGCGCGCGGTCGCTTGGCGCGCGCAACGAAAACACGCGCTATCCAGCGATCATAGCGCCGCTCGATGCCACCGTAGCGGTCTCGCTTCAGGCGGTAGTGTTCTCCCAGCGTCTGGTCGACCTGCCGTAGCGGCTCGATGACCTTTCGGCTGCGGCGCCTGGGTTTGCTGGTTGCGATCTCCTCCATCAGCGCATCGACGTACTCGAGCTTTTTCAGTGCCGGCCAGCCGGCATAGTCGCGGCGCCAGCGCGCCTTCGGCTGCAACCAGACGGCGAACGTCTCGGCGAAGTCTTCCGTCGGATGGCTCTGCGCATACCAGTGCCCGAGGTGCAGTACGTGGCGCCGGCTGCTGGGGCGCGGCGAATAGGTGTCGGGGTAAGGCGCGGACGCGCTACCGAATACGCGCCGCCAGCTGGCGCGGCGCCTGAGCCTGTAGGCATTGTCGATGGCATGGCCGGCCTCGTGACGCATGATTCGTTGCCGCCACTTGCGGTTGCCGCCTTCCACCTCGCCCATCATTGTCTGCTCCAGCCGACGCAGGCGCGGGTGAGCGAGATAGAAGGGCATGGCGAAGCCGGGGACGCCATCCGGCGAGAACCACTCGGTCGACAGCCACACGTGCGGCCTGAATCGCAGGCCGCGGCGTTCGAACTCGTCGTGCAGCCGCTCGACATCGGACCACAGCGGGCTACCCCGGAACGTCAGCCCGAGACTGCTGAAGCGAAGGTCCAGAAGCGCCTCGTCGTCGTAGTCCGCCCAGCGATAGTCCGGTTGAGCGGCCGCCGCCGATTGTCGGGTAGGAACCATCGGTCCGAGGATACCCGGCAGGACTATCGTGCGCGACCGTGGTCGTGCGTCCCGGCTTTGGTCGAGGTCGTAACCGCAGGCATGGGTAACACTTGTGAGCCTGTTCTTACTCTGGATAAAAGGCGCCGTTCGGGCCTCGATGCTGTGACCACAACAAGGAGGAAGAATTGGAAGCCGGTGTGGCGAACTACCTTTCGCCGTGCGGCAGTTCCTTTCTTTCCAGCTGCGTGAGGACCGCGCCCGTGTCGAAAACGACAAACTCGCTGACGATCCTGCCGTCCTCAAATCGATACCTGGAGAGGCTTTCCTCAGCATCGCCGCCGGTTGTTGCGGCAGCGGCGCGAACAGTACTTCACCTTATCCCAGTCCCGGGCCCACTTGCGGCGCCAGCTGAACGGGAGACCACAGCTCACGCAGGTCTTCTGCGGCAAATCACGTTTCGCGCGCACGGCCGGGCAGGATCACGGCCCGAGCGCCGAAGGGATCTGGGCGCCGATACCGGAACGCGGGTTCTCAATGCTCTGAATGGACAGGCCAGTCTTGTTCATATATCGTTAAGGTAATATATAGACAACCCATAGACAATATCGTGATCATAGAGTTTACAGGCACCCTTTTGCTGATCGCTGCGGCCGGCACCTGGATTGGCGCCATCGTATTCCAGTCGGCCGTCGTCGCACCGACGGTCTTCGTGGACCTCGACGAGTCCGCCGCGCGGGTATTCCTGCGCCGCCTGTTCCCGCGGTTCTTCAGGCTCGGGCTGATCTGCGGCGTGCTGATGCTGGTCGGACTGGCACTGGTCGGATTTGACGCGCCGAACGCCCTGCCCATGGCCGCGTTGACAGCCGCCATGCTGATCCTCGAAGCCGCGTCCCTGTGGATGGTGCCGGCAATCAATGCTGCCCGCGACGCCGGTGCGGCGGGCAAGGCCCGTTTCGACCGCCTGCACCGGCTCAGCGTCCTGTTTACCGTGGTGATCCTGGTCCTCGGTATCGGCGTCGTCGCCCTGATCAGTATCGGCCGGCCGCTGGGCCCGGGAGCCTGAGCGTGCCGAGAGCACCAACAGGCGGCGACTGGCTCACGCTCGTTGTGCTGACGCTCTTCTGGGGCTCCGCGTTCATGTTCAATGCGATTGCCCTGGAGTCCTTCTCGCCTTCCATGCTGGTCGCCGTGCGAATCACGATCGCCGCGGTAGTCCTATTCGCCTATATGCGCGCCTGCGGCATCCGGCTGCCCGAGCCCGGGCGGCGCTGGCTGCCGATGCTGGTCATGGCGATACTCGGCAACGTCCTGCCGTTCCAGCTGATCGCCTGGGCGCAGCAGCATATCGCCTCGTCCCTTGCCGGCGTGCTGATGGCGGTGATGCCGCTGTTTGTGCTGACGCTGGCGCACTTCCTTGTGCCCGGCGCCCGCCTGACGCCGCTCAGAGTCGCCGGTTTCGCCATGGGTTTTGCTGGCGTGGTGTTCGTCATCGGCCCGGATGCGCTGCAGGAAGGAGGTAGTCATTTCGTGCTCTGGGGCGCGCTTGCCGCGCTCGCTGCCGCGCTGAGCTATTCCGTCAGCACTATTTACGCGCGCCGCCTTGGCGCCGTGGAGCCAGTGAGCCTGTCGGCCGGTATGCTGCTGATCGGCAGCCTGCTGGCCCTGCCGGTCGCCACCTTTGATGCGCCTGCTTTCGCGATGCCGACGCTCGGCGCCCTCGTGGCGGTGCTCGTGCTCGGCGCGCTCTGCACAGGTATTGCGACCCTCATGTACTTCCGGCTTGTCCAGGGCCCGGGCCCGACATTCCTGTCTTTCGTCAACTACCTGGTCCCGGCCTGGGCGGTCGTCGCCGGCGCGCTGTTCCTGGACGAGGCCCTGTCCTCGTGGGCGTATGCCGGCCTCGCGCTGATACTGTCCGGCATAGCGCTAAGCGAGGCCGGGCCCGGCGTTTCCCGGTTGCGGCGAAGGCTCGACCGCGTGGCCGCGCAGCAGGTGGCGAGGGAGCGGGCATGATCGGCAATGCCAGGATCGATAAGCACGAGGTCGGGGTTATTTATGCAGCTCGCAGCAGTCGCTGCTCGTAAAGTCAGTCCACGGGCGTCAGCTTGAGCAGGCGCCCCTGGCTCTCACGACGCTCATCCTCGAGCACCCATAAAGCACCGTCGGGCCCCTGGGCGACACTTCGAATACGTGCACCCATGGGATAGCGATCGACCTCGCTAGCCTCGTCGCCCCGGACCTCGATGCGCACCAGGCTTTGTGACGAGAGTCCGGCGGCCAGGAGATTGCCTCGCCAATCATTGAACAACTCGCCGCTGTAGGCAATCAGGTCGCCCGGCGAAATGACGGGCGTCCACCACGCCGCCGGCGTGAGAAATTCCGGTCGGGTGTCGTGGTCGGGGATCTCGCGGCCATCGTAGTGATCGCCGTTGGAGACGATCGGGTAACCGTAATTACCGCCGCGCACCACGAGGTTCAGCTCGTCACCGCCCGCCGGGCCCATTTCGATGCACCAGAGTTGACCGTCGAGGTCGAAGGCAATGCCGAGCGGGTTGCGGTGACCCATTGACCAGAACTCTCCGTAGACACCCACATCATCGACCAATGGGTCCTCGTCGATGTAGTTTACGAAGGGATTGTCGTCGGGGATGCTGCCGTCCTGATGCAGGCGGACTATCTTGCCGATGCTGGACTGCATGTCCTGGGCGGGGGTGAATTTCTGGCGATCGCCCGAAGAGATCCACAGGTAGCCATCCTGGTCCAGCAACAGGCGGTGGCCATAATGGCCGAAGCCAACGACTTTGGGATACTGGCGCCAGACAACCTCGGCGTCCGACAGGTAACCGCCGCGATCGGTCAGGTTGAGCACCGCACGCATCACCGCGGCACCACGAGTGCCGCCGACGCCGCCCTCGGCGTAGCTGAGGTAGATGACCCCGCTGTCCGCAAAGTCCGGGTGCACCATGACGTCGCCCAATCCGCCCTGGCCGCCGTAGTCCACGTCGGGCAATCCACCGATCGGGCGCGACTTGTCTCCGTCCTGCGTGACGATAAACAGGTTGCCCTTCTTCTCCGTAACCAGCATGCGGCCGTCGGGAAGAAACGCCAGTGCCCAGGGCTCATCGAAATCAGCGACGACAGACACATCGAACGGCAAGTCGTCCTGCGCGTTTACGTTGCCGCTTGCAAACAGGAACACGGCGAGCACGAGCGAGAATTGAAGGTTGATTTTCATGCAGCGATTCTCCCTTGGACGGTATGCATTCTGCATCAGGCAGGTGTCATTATAAAACAAGCTGACCGTCCGGGATGCTGCGCTGCCGCGTGCCGATCACGGCGCGCACAGAATCCGCGACTTCCGGATCTGAAGCCTCTGCGTCGGTGCTTGAACTGCTTTGTGGCCGCCCGGTGCTATTCGAGAACGCGCATTACGGCCTGCATCGATAGGTCATCTCGACGGGCTTGCGCGGTTCGACGCCCTGGGACTGCAGGTATTGCAACAGGTTTGGAAATGGCGTTGGGTCGAAATAGTGGTATGGCACAAAGTCCATCAGAACATCCAGCTCCATGTTCTCGTCAAAGGGCTCCAGCAGACGCTGGGCCTCGTCGTCTCGACCAAAAATCTTGTTGCTGATCCAATTCATCGACAGGTTACTCGAATGCTTTGCCATCATGATGTCGTATATGCGCTCGGCCTCAGTGAGATCTCCCTCGGCACAAGCCTGTCTAAGGAGAGCGAGCGTGCGAGTCTGTTCCGGCAGGTCACTGGCCTGGATCGCCGGCAATAGCGCGCTCGCGTTGTCGATATCGCCTGCCCACAACAACGACCGGTGTGACTGGTATTGAATGAATGGCCGATCGGGTACCCGTCGCAGCGCATCGTGTGCAAAACGTCGTATGAACTCCTTGTCCCCGGTCAACAACGCAAAATTCACAGAGTTATTGGTGACGAGCAGGTCGTAGCCGTCTCTACGCTCGTACTCCTCGATGGCAGCACGCAGCTCGTCAACCATTCCCAGGTCGACAAGCAGCTCGAGCTGCCGGTTCTGCGCGTCCTGATCATTGGGCCGCTGCTCCAAATACTCGGAATTAAGCCGCAGAGCGTCCGCAAGTTGCAGGTCTTCCTTGGCCTGCAGGACGCGAAACGTCAGCTGATTTACAGGGTCGCGCTCGTAACGGATAGCCTTCTCGATCGCATCTTCGAATTCGGCGACCATCTGTTCAATCGGCATGTCGACGATGCCCCCGACGATGTTGGTGGTTCGCGCCTGCACTTCCCAGAACTGCGCCAGCTCCCAGTAAGCAAATGAAAACTCCGGGTCCAGCTCGATCGCGCGCTCGTAAGCATCGCGGGCCCCCAGGAACGTATAGACATCGGCGGTCGACAGCGTACTGGTATTGGCCGCCAGGCCCTCGAGATAGGCGTTGTAGGCCGGTACCGAGCTGGTGCCGGAGGAGACCATCCGTGCCAGTGCCTCCGGGTCCATAGCGGTTTCGAGGGCCTTGGCGATCTCGACCGCGATGTCTTCCTGGATCCGGATCACGTCCTCGGGTTGACGATCGTAATTTTGTGACCAGAGATGGAAGCCGTCGCTGGCCCGGATCAGCTGCGCCGTTATACGCAGGCGGTCCCGCGACGATCGCACGGAACCTTCGAGAATATGTGCGACGCCGAGTGCGGCCGCTATGGTTGGCACGTCTTCAACCGAGTTCTTGTATTTGAACGACGAGGTGCGGGCGGCGACGAGCAGGTCCGGTGTCCGGGCGAGGGCGTTCAGGATCTCTTCGGTAAGTCCGTCGGAGAACCATTCCTGCGCCTGGTCGGAAGACATGTTGACGAATGGCAGGACGGCGATGGACCGGAGGTCCGGTGCTTTCTTTTCGACGTCGTTTTCCCCGGCGACGACTGCCGGCGTGTTCGGAGACGCTGGTGTCTCGACGTCCTGTCGCGACCACACCGAATAGCCGAGGGCGATAACCAGGGCTGCAATAATGACGTAGTCCAGCGTGCGGCGAGCCGAGGTTCTGCCCGGCTGCGATCGATCGACATCTTCCTCCCGCTTGATGCCGTCCGGCGTCATTTCGAAGGTCCAGGCAAAAAACAGGGCAAGTGGAAGGCCAAGCAGCAGGAGCGTGACGACGGTCTTTAGAACCCAGTCGGGTGCGCCGAAGTTCTCGAACGCGAACTCGGCGACCTGCGCGAGCACCCAGCCGATCAGGATGTAGGCAATCCCGACGCGCACCACGTTCCGTCGCTTCAGCTCGGCAAAAAAGTTCATGTGTGTATTCTCCGCACAGGATTCAACAGTATACCGGAAGGCTTCTTTCGCCAGCGCAGCCTGTCTGGAGCACGTCTGCAGGCGACAGCAATTAAAATCACGTTGCGAGAGATTTGCACAGTGCAGTCATCGCTGCTCGTGTGCGATCATGCGGCGCTTCCCCGGCCAACCCAGACTTCATGCCCGACACCCCCCTACAGACCCTCCGCGACGTCTTCGGCTACGAGCACTTCCGCGGCCACCAGGCGGCGATCATCGAGGCGGTGCTGGCCGGCCGCGACGCCCTCGTCCTCATGCCGACGGGCGGCGGCAAGTCGCTGTGCTACCAGATACCGGCGCTGATTCGGGAGGGGGCGGGCCTGGTCGTCTCGCCGTTGATCGCACTCATGCAGGACCAGGTGCGCGCCCTCGACGAGCTCGGCATCGAGGCGGCGTTCCTGAATTCATCCTTGAGCCGGCAGGAGCAGGCCGATGTAATCCGGCGGCTCGAGGCCGGCAAGGTGCAACTCCTTTACGTCGCTCCCGAGCGGCTCGTGCAGCCGCAGACGCAGGCGATGCTCGCCGGGATACCGCTTGCACTGATCGCCATCGACGAGGCGCACTGCGTGTCGCAATGGGGCCACGACTTCCGCCAGGACTACCTCGCGCTCGACAAGCTGCGCGAACTGTTTCCGGGTGTGCCGCGCATGGCGCTGACCGCCACGGCCACGCCGATCGTGCGGGAGGAGATCGTCGAGCGACTGGCGCTCTGTGACCCGGCGATCTTCGTCAGCCCCTTCGACCGGCCGAACATCCGTTACCTCGTGCAGCCGAAGACGGACCCGCGCCGGCAGCTCGGCGAGTTCCTGCGCGGCCACAGGGACGAGACGGGCATCGTCTACTGCCTGTCCCGCAAGAAAGTGGAGAGCATCGCTGAATCCCTCAGGCAGGATGGCTACAACGCGCTGCCTTACCACGCCGGCCTGGCCACGGAGATGCGGGTCGAACACCAGCACCGCTTCCTCACCGAGGAGGCCGTGATCATCGTTGCCACCATCGCCTTTGGCATGGGTATCGACCGTCCCGACGTGCGCTTCGTCGCGCACCTCGATCTGCCGAAGAGTATCGAGTCCTACTACCAGGAAACCGGCCGCGCCGGACGCGATGGCGAGCCGGCCGAGGCATGGATGATCTATGGATTGCAGGACGTCGTACGCCTGCGCCAGATGGTCGACGAATCCGTCGCTGACGAAGAGCACAAGCGACACGATCGCCAGAAGCTCGACGCACTGCTCGGCTGGTGCGAGGTTACCGACTGCCGCCGCCGCCCGCTGCTCGCCTACTTTGGCGACGAGTACCCGGAAGACTGCGGCAACTGCGATAATTGCCTGGACCCGCCTGCCACCTGGGACGGCACCGAGGCGGCGCAGAAGCTGTTGTCCACCGTCTACCGCACCGGCCAGCGCTTCGGCGCGGCTCACGTGGTCGACGTGCTGCTGGGCAAGGACACGGACAAGATTCGCCAGCATGGCCACGACCGGCTCTCCGTCTACGGTATCGGCAAGGAGCTCAGCGGGCCGGCCTGGCGATCGGTGGTCCGCCAGCTCATCGTGCAGGGTTTTCTCAGCGCCGATCAGCGCCGCTACGGCGCGCTGGTGCTCACCGGGCAGAGCCGGCCGCTGCTGAAAGGGGAGATCGGGCTCAGGTTGCGCGAGGACCGCAAGCTCAGGACAAGCAGGAAGAAGCGCCGCGATACGGCGGCGTCCCTCGCCACGGCCGATCAGCCGCTGTTCGAGGCGCTGCGCAAGTGCCGCAAGGAGATCGCCGACCGGCTGGATCTGCCGCCTTACGTCATCTTCCACGATGCCACGCTCAGGCAGATGGCCGAGCATCGGCCGACGACCGAGGCGGATTTGCTGAGCATCAATGGTGTGGGTGAGGCGAAGCTGGAGCGCTACGGCAGGGCATTCCTGGAAGTTATCGTCGCAGCGTAGGACGAGCGTCAAAAATACTCGTTGACACGGGGGTGGTGCCGGTTATACTGCCGCCAGCTTGCAAGTATGCCTTATATTTATGCACACCATTTCGATGTTCCTTTCTTAGTACTTCGTCCTGTTTTTCATAAGTAATAGCAACACTTACAGCCAAAATGGCCTTCATACAGAAGGCTCCCATTACTCTATGAATAAATAGGAATATGACTATGTCTACTACCACTGGAACCGTCAAATGGTTCAATGATGCCAAGGGTTTTGGCTTTATTGAGCAAGAATCCGGCCCCGACGTATTTGCCCACTTCAGTAATATCACTGGTGATGGCCACAAATCGTTGGTCGAGGGCCAGAAGGTCGAGTTCACTGTTACCCAGGGCCAGAAAGGTCCCCAGGCAGAGAACATCGTCACGGTTTAATTGACGCGACACGGCCCGCAATGCATTTATTGCGGGCCATCCTCACACTCCCTCGGAGTTGAGGTCAAAGAGGCGGGGCCTGCGGGTCCTGCCTTTTTTGTGTGTCGGGAATTGATCTCGCCCGACCGGCGCCGAGCCTCGCAGCTGCCTTACTTGCGGCGCTTGGTCCGAATGTAGATCGACTTCGCGTGACCGGGTCCCTCGGAGTCTTCGCGGAACTCGTACAGCCCCATCGCCTTCACGAGGTCCCTGAGCTTCCGGTAACCGTAATTGCGAGGATCGAACTCCGGTGCCTGCTTGGCGATATTGCTGCCGACCGGACCGAGTTGCGCCCAGCCGTCGTCGTCCGAATAGGCGTCGATCGCGTTACGAAACAGGTTGGCCAGGTGGCCCTTGTCGCGCTTGAGGTCATCGCTTTGTTTCGTCCTCGAGCGGTCCCCTTCCTCTTCTTTTTCGCGCAGCACTTCGGTGTAGATGAACTTGTCGCAGGCGGCGACAAAGGGTTTCGGCGTCTTTTTCTCGCCAAAGCCGTACACGACCAGCCCGCTTTCGCGCAGCCTCGACGCGAGCCGCGTAAAGTCGCTGTCGCTCGACACGATGCAGAATCCATCGAAATTGCCGGTATACAGCAGGTCCATCGCGTCGATGATCATCGCACTGTCGGTCGCGTTCTTGCCCGTCGTGTAGGCGAACTGCTGCATCGGCTGAATCGAGTGCTCGAGAAGCATCGCCTTCCAGCCTCTCAGCCTTTCGTCCGTCCAGTTGCCGTAAATCCGCTTGACGTTCGCGGTCCCGTACTTGGCGATTTCCGCGAGCAGGCCTTCGACAATGGCCGGCTGCGCGTTGTCCGCGTCGATGAGCACGGCGAGCTTGTCGGTTTCCTTGATTGAATCCATGTAGGTCTTCCCGGTGAGTGGTCCTGCACTATAGAGCAGTGGGGCCTGCTATCAACTGACCCGTTCGGCAATCAGCCGCTGTAGCGGAGCAGTTGTTCCCGGTCACGGATCCGCAGGCGGCCATAGCCGAGTTCGACGAGGCCGCTCTCCTCGAAACCCCGAAGCGTGCGCTGTACCGTTGGCAGTGACAGTGCGGTCATTGCGGCCAGTTTTTCCTGGGACAGGGGTATCCATTCATCGCTTTTTGTCTGCCTTTGATCGTATATCAGCAGGCGAAGCGCGATACGTTCTTCGGCGCGGGGTATCGACAGGTTGGACAATAGCTGCAATGTTGTAGCAACGTTGCGATGCGACAGGATGTAGAAGTCCAAAATCAGTTCGGGATATTGCTCGAGCAGCTGCGAAAGCCGAGTCTTCGGCAGATAGGCCGCAACCGTGTTCGCGGCGGCGGTAATGGTAACGAGGCGTGGCAGGCCGGAGAAGAGTGCCAGGTCGCCGACCCAGAAACCGGGCTGCGCGCGATGGACCACGATTTCCTGGCCATCCTCCCGGGGGATCGAGATGTCGAGGGCGCCCCGCGCGATGCCGAACACGCCATTGGGCGGTTCGCCCACCATGTACAGGGGTTCTCCGCGTGGGTATGTACGGACCTGAGCGATGCTTCGTAGCCTGGCGCGAACGTCCGCGGTACGCTCTGCCAGCCATCCGCGCTGTTCCAGTATTGTCCACACGTCGTCGAGGGGCGGGGCATTGTCCACGTTGTTCTTAATCTTCGTGGCGTTCACTGGCTCGGCGCACCGGAATGGTAATCGGCGTAATCATGAACAGACAGAGCCGAACCTGTCAAGCCGTCCGCCGCATTCCTCTCCCGCTACAAAAAAATACGCCCCGGCATTGTTGCCGGGGCGTAGATTGGTCTTCGTGCCAGCGCCTGTAGCGATCAGTTGCTGGGCGAATCCATCAGTTTGTCCATAACCTGGGACAGGCTGAAACTACCCGGCTTCTGTCGTGGCGGGAAATCCTCGAAGGAGGACAGCCAGTTGGAAACGAACGACTGTGCCGGTACGAGTACGAATGCACGTTCCATCCGCCATTTCTGGTAGCCCATGCCTTCGTGATGCGCCCGCTCGAACGGGTCTGACCGGACACTGACGAGCTTGGGCAGCCTGAGCTCGACGAACGGCTCCTGCCAGACGTCGAAACCGTGGCCGCGCTGCTCGAGGAAGTGAACTTTCCACTGGTCGTAGCGCAGCGCTGCGAGGTTGCCGTCGTCGGTCCAGTACAGGAACTCCTTGCGCGGCCACTCTGCATCGCCCTTCAATGCGGGCAACAGGTTATAGCCGTCCACGTGTACCTTGTACTTGCGGCCGTTCGCACGTACGCCACCGTCGAGCAGGCGTTTCTTGATGTCGCCCGAACCGGCGGCGGCCACCAGCGTCGGCAGCATATCTTCGTGAGACGCGATGTCGTTGATGCGGGTGCCGGGCTCGATTACACCGGGCCAGCGGATCAGCGTCGGTACGCGATAGCCGCCTTCCCACTGGGTGTTCTTTTCACCGGCAAACGGCGTCGTGCCGCCATCCGGCCAGGTCATAACTTCCGCGCCGTTGTCGGTCGAGTACATGACGATGGTGTTGTCGGCAATGCCGAGTTCATCGAGCTTGTCGAGGATCTGGCCGACCATGGCATCGTGCTCGACCATGCCGTCCGGATATATGCCCAGGCCGGTCTTACCTTCAGACTCCGGCTTGAGATGCGTCCAGACGTGCATGCGTGTCGTGTTCCACCACAGGAAGAACGGTTTCCCGGAGTCGTGCGCACGGTCGATGAAGTCCAGTGCACCTTCGGTGACTTCGACATCAATCGTTTCCATCCGCTCCTTGGTCAGCGGCCCGGTGTCCACGATCTCGCCGCCGGCCTTGGCCCGGATAACGCCCCTGGGACCGAATTTCTTCTTGAACTCGGGGTTCTGCGGATAATCAGGGTTTTCAGGCTCTTCCTCGGCATTCAGGTGGTAGAGATTGCCAAGGAACTCGTCGAAGCCGTGGTTCGTCGGCAAGTGTTCGTCAAGGTCGCCGAGGTGGTTCTTGCCGTACTGGGCCGTCATGTAGCCGTGTTCTTTGAGCAGGCCGGCTACCGTCGGGTCCGCTTCCATCAGGCCTTCCTTCGCGCCCGGCAGGCCGACTTTCAGCAGACCGGTGCGTATCGGCGATTGCCCCGTAAGGAAAGCCGCGCGCCCGGCGGTGCAGCTTTGCTGCCCGTACCAGTCGGTGAACAGCGCACCCTCGTTCGCAATTCGATCGATGTTCGGCGTTTCGTACCCCATTACACCGAGGTTGTAGGCACTAATGTTGTACCAGCCGATGTCGTCACCCCAGAGGACGACGATGTTGGGTTTGTCCTGCGCAAGGGCGCTGGATGCACCAAACAGCAGGGCAAGTAGCGCGAAGGCACCACTCCAGCGGAAATCAGTTTTCATAAACGCTCCGTCGATCTTGTTTATAGTTATGGGTCGGCGGATTGTGGATCCACCAGGAAAGGCGCCTAATTTAGCGGCCCCGCGCCTGCAAGACCCCATCATTTGATGGCATTGGGGCTACAAACAACAACGTGATAGATTGCGCAGCCATTGCCGCTGGGAGTTCCGGCTGGCAGGGAGGTAAAGCATATGAACGAGAGCCCGCAACAACGCGGCGAGAGACTGCGTCACGCGGCCACGCAAGTGCGTGGCGGATTGAGCGAGAAGCTAAGCGATCTGTCCGGATCGATCATGATCAAGGCGGTCGTGATTGCCGTGCTCGGCTTGTGCGTGATTTTCTGGCCGACAAGCGCATTCAATATGCTTCTTGTCGCGGTCGCGATCCTGCTCATCATCGACGGCATTGCCGGGATCTTCAGTGTGCTTCGAGCGAATGAACGGGGTGCCTTCCTCGGCCAAAGTATTCTTAGCCTCGCGATCGGCGGCATATTGCTGCTCTGGCCCGCAGCCACCGCGAAGACATTGATGCTGGTTCTCGGTGCCTGGGCTCTGCTTAACGGCGCCACGCTGCTGTGGTCGCTCAGGGAACTGCCGAAAGCCGATGCTTATCGAGGCACGCAGCAGACGGTCGGGATCGCGCTGGTAGTCATCGGCGCTATCCTGCTGTTCTGGCCCGGCGCCGGGATCGTGACGCTGTCCTGGGTGCTCGGTATCGCGGCGCTTGTCATTGCCGCGGTACTGTTCTGGCTTGCGCAGCGAATGAAACAGGTGAAACACAGGATCGACGGCGAACAAGAGTGACGCCGCCGAGAACTTCCTCGAGAAGGGCAAGGCGAAGTACGAGGAACTCGCGAACGCCACGGACGAGGAGTTCGACGAGCTATGGGATAAGACGAAGGAGAACTGGAGTGCCCTGTCATCAGGGATTGAGGGCGGCTGGGGCAAACTCAGCGACAAGGTCCGAAGCTCTTTCTCCTGAGCTTAGCAGGCACGAACGAGACGCCAGAACGCCCGCGTCGGGCTTCTGGCGTCTTCGTTAAGCGCTTATCCGATCCCGGAGATCGTGCAGGAACTGCCGCATCTCCAGCCAGGACGAGACGGTACTGCGCAGGTAGATGCGGGTCTCAGCGGTGCTTTTGTCCACGTCATCGAGTTCCGCCAGCAAGGCGTCCCGGTCACCGCCCGCAATAAATTGTTTCTCGATTTCCTCCATCCGCCGGTAGGCGGCCTGGAGTTGCCGATCGAGGTGCATCTCCACTATTCGGGGCAGTATGCTGAACAGGGCAATGGCAATGGAACCGAAGGCGACCATGAGCATTATGAATCGATCGATCCAGGTGGCGAGCTGAAACGGCAGGAACTTTCGCAGCAGCGGCGGGCCGCTCTGGTAATAGCGCGCGGCCGATGAATTCAGGTTGATCGATATCATGTCAGGGTTGGGAAAGGCGTCGCGCTCAGTGAACAACGAGGCTTGGCCATGTATCTCGCCGGTCGCCTGCAGCAGCAGGTCCGCCAGTGGTGGCGGGAACATCTCCGTCACGACGAGTTCCGTGCTTGCCGCGATGGTGCGAATGTCCTCGGCGGGAATATTTTCGCCCAGGTCGTAGCCGCCCTCGGGCAGCCTTATTGGCACGAGGTAGTGGAAGTGCAGCGAATACGCTTCTGCACGCCGAATCTCAGCCGCACGAATGTCCGGCGCGCGTAACAGGCGATCAACGATACGGTTATTCGGCTGACCAACCGCGATCGCGACCTGGACCTGTCCACTGCGGAGTGCATCGAGTACCTCGTCGGCCTCGATAATCTCGTCGTCGCCCCCAATCTCGACCAGCTCGACGGAGACATCGCCCCGCACGTTGCGCAGAAACAGGTCCGCCATTAGTCGCGAGGTACTGCCTTCCGGGCCAACACCGAGGCGAGCGTTATGCATCTCTTCGACGCCGCCCAGTTCGCTGTCAGCGAGCGAGAAAAACCAGATCGGCTGCAGGTAGATGGCGCCCAGCGAGGTCAACCGATCGATCGGGTCATCGGGCTGGTCCGGGTTTTCGACCGGGTCGACGGTCTCCTCGGCTTCCGCGTGCTCTATTGCGCCGATCGCGTCCACGAACGCGGCCGTCGAATCGTCCGCTTCGAGAAGCAGGCGCACGTTTTCCACGCTGCCCCGCGTTTCGATAACGTTGAGACGCACTCCGTCGCGCGACAGAATATCCCTGAAGCGTATGGCGTCCTGGTAGAAAGTGGAATCTTTTGGCCCCGCCAGGAAGTCGAATTCGGGTGGTGCCGAGAACTTCGTGAGCACGACCAGCAGAATCACGAATACCAGGAGCGACAGTGCCGCGATCCGAGGCAACGTGAGCCAGTCAGAGATTCGTTGACGCATGCAAATTCTCCGGGATGGGCAAGCTCAGTGCACCGAGCCCGGCGCCGAGTATAGCCGATCCACTGTTTCGCTTTGGTCGTATACGCTCTTCAAAAGCCGGTCTGCCGATCGAACGCGGTTGTTGATACAGGCGGCTCGTTCGGATCCCGATACCGGCTGCGTGATGCATCCCCGGAAGAAGCGTCAGTCTCGTCCGACAAATATGTCCAGCGGCAATACCGCGGTCACACCCACGTTCGGCACGTCGACCAGTTGACCGATACGCATATCCACCGCGATGCTCGCGATCATGTACGCCTGTGTCCGATCGTAACCGTACTCCGACACGATGTAGTCAATCATGGCGGCGAGCGCGTTTCGTGCCGCGAGATTGATATCGGCCGACAGATTGCTCAGGCCTGCGATCTTCGGCGAGTCCAGGTAGGCGAGGTCCGCGGGTACGCTGCCTTTCTCTTTCAGCGGGAAGCCGGTCACGGCGTAGAAGCGCTCCGAGGGTATTCCGAGCACCGCCGCCGGTCCCTCGTAGTGGGGCCCGCGGGACAGGTCCGGCGGGTCTTCGACGATTCGGGTGGTGACCGTCATCCTGCCGCCCATCTCGATCGCGGTGCCCGCCACCTCGCCGTCGCCCTGCGCGTAGTGGAAGTCACCGACCGCGAGCCCGCAGCCATCGATGTAACACGGCAGGTAGACGGTCGTGCCGGTGGTGATGTAACGAATGTCCATGTTGCCGCCATGCTCGCGTGGCGGGATCGTGCGCAGGCACTCCGACGGCTTTGTCCCTTCCGAGCCGCACAGTGACGCCGGCTCCGCCTCGACCGGGTCGGGGTTCAGCACGGCACCGCCGAGGTCGAGCAGCTGAGTCTCTCGCGCCAGCACATCGGCGACCAAGCGGTCGTCGGGCAGCGTCGTTACGACGCCGGGAAAACTCGCGTTCGGGATCCGCACGCCCGGAAGGGCATCGCTAACGGCGTATTCCTTATTGATACGCCAGACAATGAAACGCTCGTCCGTGCCGAACTGGTCGCCTGCGAAGCCGAACGGTCCGGCCTTGGTCCAGCCGACGTCGTCAGGCTCCAATGCCTCGATGGTCACCGCCAGCACGTCACCCGCCTTGGCGCCGTTAATAGAGACCGGGCCGGTCAGTGCGTGGACGATGCCGATTCCTTCCCGGGGGATGGCATCGGCGCTGGAATATTCGTCCGGGTCGAGGGTCAGGTCGAAGGCGTCGCGGCCGAGAAATACGATGCGCTCACCGGGTTCGGCCCTGGCAACCATCGGGATGTCGGGATGCAGGCGGTTGATGCACGCCGGATCGTCGGCACAGCCCACGCTGCGGTCGCCGACAACGATCTCGGCGGCGGCGTCCGTAAATACCGCCAGGCTCGACAGCAACCCAACGGAAAAACAAGTGGAAAGGCCCAGGTTCATATGCATACCCCGTTATGGTTGTTGTACAGGCACGCGCGCCGAAACCGGTCACGCGCGGCATCTATTCTAACCATTAACGCGATGGCTCAGGACATCGGCGCAGGTGACATGGAACTGCGGCGGCGAAAAACTCCCGGTTCCGGCGTATCCTGCCCGCTGCCATGGTGAATACGAAGCAACCGGATGCCGTCGAAGCAAGCCTGTTCCAGCGCTCGCTCGGCGTCTTCCGCTACACGAAGCGTGCGATCGGGCTGGTCTGGACGACGAGCCGGCCGCTGACGTTCGCGCTTGCGGCCCTTACGATCGTTGCCGGCATCCTGCCGGCGGCAATCGCCTGGGTCGGGCAGCTCATCGTCGACGGCGTTGTCGCGGCGATGGCGCAGGACGTGCCGGACCCGGGGCCGGTGCTCTGGCTCGTGGCGCTCGAGGCCGTGATCGTCATCGCGTTGGCCGGCTGCCAGCGCGGGCTGTCCGCCAGCCAGTCGCTGTTGCGCGCGCTCCTTGGACAACGCGTCAACGTCATGATCCTCGAGAAGGCGCTGACGCTCGAGCTCGCGCACTTCGAGGATTCCGAGTTCTACGACAAGCTGACGCAGGCGCGGCGCGAGGCGTCCAGCCGGCCGCTGAGTCTCGTCACGCGCACGTTCGGACTCGTGCAGAACGTCATCTCGCTGTCGAGCTATGCCGTGCTGTTGTTTGCATTCTCGCCATGGGCGGTGGTGATCCTGATCGGTGCCGGCCTGCCGTCGTTCTTCGCGGAGGCGAAGTTCTCCGGCGATGCGTTCCGCCTCTTCCGGTGGCGTTCACCGGACACGCGCATGCAGATGTACCTGGAGAGCGTCATCGCGCGCGAGGACGGGGTCAAGGAAGTCAAGCTGTTCCAGCTCGGGCCGAAGTTGCTGCAACGCTACCGTGCCATCTTCAACCGGCTGTTCGTCGAGGACCGCGCGCTCACGATCCGGCGCGACACCTGGGGGTTCCTGCTCGGCCTGATTGCTTCCGCGGCGTTCTACGGCGCGTACGCGTGGATCGTGCTTGCGACGATCTACGGCCGCATCACCCTGGGTGCGATGACGATGTACCTCGTGCTGTTTCGCCAGGGGCAGTCGGCTGTGTCGGCGATCTTGGCGGCGATCAGCGGCATGTACGAGGACAACCTGTATCTCTCCAACCTGTATGACTACCTCGGGCAGCCGGTCCCGGCGCGGCGGGGCAGCAGCCCGGAAGGGCCCGATCCGGAGCGAGGACTGGAGTTCGAGCGCGTTTCTTTCGCTTACCCGGGCGCCGATGAAAACGCACTCACCGACATCAGCCTCACGCTCCGCCGCGGCGAAAGCCTCGCGCTCGTCGGCGAGAACGGGTCCGGCAAGACCACACTGATCAAGCTGCTGACGCGGCTGTACGATCCGACCGAAGGCCGGATCCTGCTCGACGGTCTCGACCTGCGTGACTGGGACGTCGAGGTATTGAGACGGCGCATCGGGGTGATCTTCCAGGACTTCGGGCGCTACCAGTTCACTATCGGCGAAAACATCGGCGCCGGCGACGTGCGCCATATGGATGACGAGGTTCGCCAGGAAGCGGCCGCCGAGACCGGCATGGCTGCACCGTTTATCGATTCGATGCCGGAACGGTATAACACGCAGCTCGGCCGCTGGTTCAAGGGTGGCCGCGAGCTCTCGGGCGGGCAATGGCAGAAGATCGCGCTGTCGCGGGCGTTCATGCGCAGCGAGGCGGACATACTTGTTCTCGACGAACCGACAGCGGCCATGGATGCGGCGGCGGAGGCGCAGGTGTTCGAGCTGTTCCGCGAGGAGAGCAGGAACAAGATGACGATCCTGATCTCGCACCGGTTCTCGACGGTCCGCGCCGCGGACCAGATCGTCGTCCTGCACGACGGCCGCATCATCGAGTCCGGCAGCCATGAGAGCCTGCTGGCCGAGCAAGGCACGTATGCGCACCTGTTCCAGCTGCAAGCTAAAGGCTATCAATAGCGGCTGAAGTCAAAGCAGCCGCTCTCGCATCGCTTTGTGATGGCCGCAGCCAGGGCGTATAAGCGGAGGTCCCGGCGTAGACCTTGGTGCGCAGATCTTTGTCGACGGTCCTGGCCAGTTCGAGGGCCTTATCCCGACCGTTTGCGTAATCATCGAACGTATTGTCCCAGTATAAATCGGGATACACCGCACGACGCGTGTCGCTCTCCCGGGTTGCAATGTACCGTTCGCGGGAGACCGAAACCTGGAATCTCGAGTGCGGCAGGATCTCCTCTTTGGGCGCGAGTACCAAATTGGGCGCGGACCCGGTCGGAGTGCCGATAAAGACCGGGCGAATCGCGCTCTCGAGCCTGGCGGCAAGAACCGAGCCGGCGGATACGGTATCGGTGCTGATGAGTACAGCGACGCCACGCAAGGTCGGGTGAACGAAGTATTGCTGCGCCAGGAGACCGGATATCGGCTCTGTCAGATTGATGGATCCGCCGGGATTATTGCGCAGATCGATGATGAGCACCTCTACGTCGGATTCGCGGAGCGCCTGAATCCAGCGCAAGTGATAGTCCATCGGCGATTCGCCGTCCTCCTTCGGGAACGGCAGGTTGACCTGCAGATACATGTACCGTTCGCCATCGAGAAACGTGAACCAGTAGTTGTCGTCGATGTTTTGTAGATAGAAAGGTGGTTGGGTGCCGAAGACGTCATGAACGGTCAGCAATTCCCCGGGCAGGAACGGGTTTAACGTCTCCCAGCCGAATTCATCCCAGCGTCTGTCCCAGGTATGGTCCAGTTCAATGCGACGCCGGTCACCCGCGCTTGTCTCGATTTCGAGCCAGACCGTGCCGTCTTTGCTAGCAAGACCGACTGCTGCATAACTTTCCGGGACATAGAGGAAGCTCTCGGCAAACACCAGGCGACGCGGGGCATTCTCGCCGATGGCCGCGTCCGCAAGGCGTCCAAGGGCTTCATCCGAAGGAATGCCGCCAATGCTGACTATCCTGGAACCGATGATGTCGCGGTAGTGTTCGTTGCCCGCGATTATATAAAGACCGTCCTCGAAGACTTTGAATCGCAGCGGATAGGTGCGTTCAAAACCCGGCGTATCGGGCATCGTGTGCAACTGCGTGTGTGTGTCAGCAACAAGCCCGAGGAGCGACGAAAGATCGAAGTACTGCTGACCAATCGATATCGGTGCCCGTCGATCGAGCAGTTCGGCTGCCCGTTGCTCGAAGTCAACGCGTGAAGTAACTGCAAAAGGATCAGGGTGATGCTCGAGGACCAGTGATACTACCTGTCGGACTTCATCAGCCGCCGCTTCCGGGGACAGGTAGCGAGGGTCGGCGGCAAGTACCGACCAACCATTCGATACGAACACGGCAACCAGCAGAAACATAGGTGAAACTCGCACGCAGAGCCCCGCTCAAGCATCCTCTCAATACCTCTTCGATGTCATGAAGGCCGCAAAGGTTGGAATCGGGCAACGGGCGCCCCGGCGAAAACTCGGTCGCTGCATATCCCGTATAATCCGCCGCAAGCCCAGGCGGGACGCGATTTTGAGTACCCAACCCGACATTCGAGCCGCCGCCGTCGTATACCGGATCGACGAGCACGATCGCCGCGCGCTGATCGACTTCGCGCGGGAACTCACGGACGGTGGCTGCCGTCTCGGCGGGATGGTGCAGGAAGCGTTTTTCGACGACCAGGGGCGCCGCACGCACATCGACAGCGTCGATCTCGCCACCGGTGACCACGTCATGATCAATCAACCCAGCCGCAACTGGCCGGACGGCAAGGAGTGCACGCTGGACACGTCTGCGCTTGCCGATGCCGGCGCGCCACTGCGGCGAGCGCTCATCGACCAGCCAGACCTCGTTATCGCAGAAAAATTCGGCGAGCAGGAAGAAATCGGGGCCGGCCTCGCCTACGACATCCTGGCGGTTATCGCAGCAGGCCTGCCGACCCTGGTGCTCGTGCCCGAGCCGGCTTTGCCACGTTGGCGCGAGGTGACCGGTGGCGAGATCGCCGAGATCCCGTGCGAAGCGAATGCGCTGCGGCGCTGGTGGGGTCGGACCAGTGTATCTTTCTGAAAATAAAAGGGTTTGTTCTCTGACAGCCCCGGAATTAGGCCTTAAGCGCGCTATTTCGCCACCGAAATTGCATGATAAATGCGGGCCATGCGATCCGGGCCGCGTTAATGGCACGATTCCCGGGCCAAAACAGCGCGATTAAGGGTTGAAGGAGCGGCGATTTGATGCTTTTCTCTCATATTATCAATCACTTCGGCGGGTCCGACCCTAAATGACTCTTATGCTGCGTCCGCGACGGTCCTGTTTGTATGTTCCCGGGGGCAATGCCCGGGCGCTGGAAAAGGCGCGGTCGCTGCGCGCGGATGCGTTTATCCTCGACCTCGAGGATGCCGTGGCGCCCGACGCGAAAGCCGACGCCAGGGAGGCTATCCGGAACGCGGTCCACAACCGTGCGTACGGCGTCCGCGAAGTCCTGATCCGGGTCAACGGGCTCGAGACGGAGTGGGGGCAGGATGATCTCGAGATGGCCGCTTCGGCTGGCGTCGATGGCGTGCTGGCGCCGAAGGTCGCGAGCGGCGACGACGTCTGCTTCGTCGATCAGTTGCTGAGCGACGCGGGGGCGTCGCCCGACCTGGGTCTCTGGGTGATGATCGAAACGCCGCTCGCGATTCTCAACATCAACGAGATCGTGGCAGCCTCGGCCAATACGCGCCTGGTCGGCCTCGTGATCGGCACCAACGACCTGGCCAAGGAATTCAACGCCGTGCCGACGCCCGATCGCCGCGCATTCATGTATTCATTGTCGGCGGCGCTGGTGGCAGCACGCGCGTATCATCTGGCCGCGATCGACGGCGTCTATAACGACATCAAAAATGACGCGGGACTGTCGGCCGAGTGTGAGCAGGGCAGGGTGCTAGGGTTTGACGGCAAGACCCTGGTTCACCCGTCGCAGATCGAGACCGCCAACCGGATTTTCTCCCCGAGCGACGCCGAGCTGGGTCATGCGAAAGCCGTGATCGAGGCCTTCGCGCTCCCCGCGAATCAGGGTAAAGGCGTCATCAGTCTCGACGGCCAGATGGTCGAGTTGCTTCATCTCGAGCAAGCCGAGCGGCTGGTCGCTATGCGCGACACCATCCGGCAGCTCGAGGCGTCGTCGCGCAGCCAGGCTTAGCCCGCGCCGGGATTGTTCACGAAATCCGCCGTCTCCCTGACGGACTGCAGATTGATCGCCGCACGGTACTGAGCTTCGTGCTCGGCAGCCGCGCTGGCTTTCTTGATCATGCCTTCCAGGTTGGGCCGCTTGCCGTCGGGCGTTTCCGCGCCGCCGATGCCGCCGCCGAACTCGAAGATCATCTTCACGCCATCACCGAATGCCGTCAGCAGGTTCGCATGCCACAGCACCGGGTTGAACAGCTGGTAGTACAAGCCGTCCCTGATTTTCGCCGGATCCGCTTCGTGATAGCCGCCGGTGTAATTGGACAGGACGCGCGCTTCGGCTGACCCGAACGAGGCTTCATCCAGTACCGGCCGGAAAAGCTCCGCAGCCTTGTCCATATAGAAGGTGTGGAACGCGCCCTCGGTTTTCAGCCGCACCGGCCGCTTCCGTCTGAAGTTCTCCTTCACGTCCTGCTCGACCTTTTCCAGGTCTTCGCTGCGGCCTCCAACGACCGTTTGCTCAGGCAGGTTGCAGCCGGCAACCGCGCAGTTGTATTTCTCGGCAATCGGCTGGATGACATCGAGTGCCAGCGGGAAGGCGGTCATCTCGCCTTCACCGTGGGTGCCCATCAGCTCGCCGCGTTTCTGCACCAGCCTGAGAGCGCTTTCGAAACTGAGGACTTTCGCGGCCACGAGTGCCGTGTACTCGCCGAGACTGTGCCCGGCGGTGATGGCGGGCTTGAGGCGCTCGTCGGTCAGCTCTTTGAAGACCTCCAGGCACGCTACGGAATGGGTCAGCAGTGCCGGCTGCGTAAAGCGGGTCAGGTTGAGCTTGTCCTCCGGGTCGGTAAAGGAAAGTTCTGCGATGTCGTAGCCGAGAACTTCGCCGGCTTCTGCATAGACGTTCCTGGCAACGGCAAACGCTTCATGAAGATCGCTGCCCATGCCGGGGTATTGAGAGCCCTGCCCCGGGAAGACGTACAGGATATGTTGTTCGTGTTCGAGCATTACACCGCTACTCCGTGTTCATTGAACCAGTTTACGCCAGCTTCCCGAGCGCTTCACGAACCTCGGGCGGGGCCTGCACCAGTTCGACCAACACACCTTCGCCGCCGATCGGAAACTCGTCGCTGCCTTTCGGATGGATGAAGCAGATGTCGAAACCTGAAGCGCCCTTGCGGATGCCGCCAGGCGCAAAGCGGACGCCGCGGCTGCCGAGCCACTCCACGGCCGCTGGCAGGTCGTCGATCCACAGCCCGACGTGATTCAGCGGAGGCGTTTGCACCCGCGGTTTCGCATCCGGATCGAGCGGTTGCATGAGGTCGACCTCAACCTTAAGGGGGCCGGCACCGACAAACGCAATATCCTCGTCGACATTTTCCGACTCGCTCTGATAAGAACCGCTCAGTTCGAGGCCAAGGGTATCCACCCACAGCGAACGCAAACGGGTCTTGTCCAGTCCACTGACGGCAATCTGCTGTATGCCCAGCACCTTGAATGGACGGTCGTTCATTGCTACCTCCGCATGGGGACCTAGCGCCCCGTTTCCTTGTGACGTTCGAGAAAAATGTCGAGCAGGTTCCGTGCGGCAATCGTTGGTGGCATCCGGCCTTCGCTGGTTGCCGCTTCCAGGCCCGACAAATGCTCGCGAACCTCAGGATCGCTCTTGAGTGTTTCGACGAGGTTGTCGGCGACGTCCGACCACATCCAGTCGCGGGCCTGCGCAGCCCGACGCGCCGTGAGTTCGCTGGTGGATTTCAGAATTTCGTGATGCCGTAACACGGTATCCCAGGCGTCGGCGATGCCGGCGCCGTCGCGGGCCGAACAGCTCTTGACCTCGACCTTCCAGTTCGGCGAACGAGGATGCAGCAGCCGCAACGCATTACGATATTCGGCTACCGCTTGTCCGGCGAGTTTCACCATATCGTCATCCGCCTTGTTGATCAGGATGAGGTCGGCCAGTTCCACGATGCCGCGCTTGATGCCCTGCAGTTCGTCGCCGGCGCCGGGCAGGAGCAGCAGCAGGAACATGTCGGTCATATCCGCCACCCTGGTTTCGGATTGTCCGACGCCCACGGTCTCGACGATGATGACGTCGAAACCGGCCGCCTCGCAGAGGATCATCGCCTCGCGGCTGCGCCGGGTGACACCGCCCAGCGTCGTGCCGGCGGGCGAGGGACGAATGTAAGCCTCGTCGCGACGTGACAGGTGCTCCATGCGTGTCTTGTCGCCCAGGATCGACCCGCCGCTGATTGCGGACGAGGGATCCACGGTGAGCACCGCAACGCGGTGACCGGCATCGATCACGTGGTTGCCCAGCGCCTCGATGAACGTCGATTTGCCAACCCCGGGGACACCCGAGATTCCCAGCCGGATCGAGTTGCCGGCGGACGGCATCAGCCGCTCGAGCAGAGCCGCGGCGGCCGCTCGATGGTCGTTACGCTTGGATTCGATCAGCGTGATGGCCTGTGCAAGCACCCTCCGGTTCCCCGCGATCACGCCGTCTGCCAATGCGGCGATCTCCTGCTCCGGGACGGGCGTGCGCTTTGGCGGCACCCGCGTTACTCCAGTTCCAGGATCTTGTCGTCTACGGCAAGACTGGTGCCGACGTCGCAATAGATTTTGGCCACGACGCCGTCGCGTTCCGCATGCAGCGTATTCTCCATCTTCATGGCCTCGACCACGGCCAGCTGCTCGCCGGCGCTCACCGTATCGCCTTCTTCGACGGACAGCGACACCAACAAGCCCGGCATTGGTGACAGCAGGAACCGCGACATATCGGGCGCCGTTTTTACAGGCATGTGCTGCAGGAGTTCGGCGGCGCGCGGCGTATGAATACTTACGTCCGAGCGGCAACCGGCATGCCGCACACGGTAGGTCTGCGCAACGCGCTCGACCTGGGCGAACACGTCCTTGCCATTGATCGTGCCGCCGAACAGCTGCTGACCGAATGCCCAGTTCGTGCGGACCACATTGATCTTGCCGTCGAAGGTGACGTCGCAACCGCCTTCCACGGGCACGATGGTGATCGGGAACTGCTGACCGTCGATAACGGCGACCCAGTCTTTCGGCACCTGTCGCTCGTACCCGGGCAGCTGGCCGTCGATCAGCGCGGCGCGGTCGCGGTAACTGCGCAGCATCGAGGCGGCAATCGTGATGATGGTCGTGGGATCGTCGAGCTGACCGTCTGATGGATCGAACCCGTCCGGGTACTCCTCCCCGATCATGTTTGTCGTTATGTTGCCGTCGATAAAGCGCTTGTGCCGCATCAATGCAGCCAGGAAACCGAGGTTGCTCGATACGCCGCGAATGACGAACTGATCGAGCGCGGTGCACATACGGGACCGGGCTTCTTCGCGGTTGACACCATAGGTAACTAGCTTGGCGATCATCGGGTCGTAGAACATCGAGATCTCGCCGCCCTCGTAAACGCCGGTGTCCACGCGAACGTTCTGATTCTCCGCGGGCGGGCGGTAGTATACGAGCCGGCCGGTCGACGGCAGGAAGTTGCGCGACGGGTCTTCGGCGTAGACGCGGGACTCGATAGCCCAGCCGTTGATCGGGATATCAGCCTGGTCGACGGGCAGTTTCTCGCCATCGGCCACGCGGATCATCAGTTCGACAAGGTCGAGGCCGGTGATCAGTTCGGTGACCGGGTGCTCGACCTGCAGCCGCGTGTTCATCTCGAGGAAGTAGAAATTGCGATCCCTGTCGACGATGAATTCGACGGTGCCGGCCGATTCGTAATTGACGGCTTTTGCGAGCGCCACAGCCTGGGTGCCCATTTCCTTGCGGGTAGCTTCGTCGATAAACGCGGACGGCGCTTCCTCGATGACTTTCTGGTGGCGCCGTTGCAGCGAGCATTCACGCTCGTTGAGGTAGACGACATTGCCATGGCGGTCCGCCATGATCTGAATCTCGATGTGCCGCGGCTCTTCGATGAATTTCTCGACCAGGATCTGGTCATTGCCGAAGCTCGAGCGCGCCTCGTTTGCGGCCCGTTCGAAACCGTCCCGGCATTCGGCGTCGTTGCGGGCCACGCGCATGCCCTTGCCACCTCCACCGGCCGTTGCCTTGAGCATCACCGGGTAGCCGACTTTATTTGCCACTTCGACAGCGTGATCGGCGTCTTTCATCGCGTCGGGATACCCCGGTATCGTGTTCACGCCGGCTTCGTCGGCCAGTTTCTTGGACGTGATCTTGTCGCCCATCGCCTCGATCGCGCGGGCGTTCGGGCCGATAAATACGATGTTCGCCGCCGCCAGGGCCTCTCTGAACCCGGCATTCTCGGAGAGGAAGCCGTAGCCCGGATGCACCGCCTGGGCGCCCGTTTCAACACAGGCCTGGACGATCCTGTCCTTCAGCAAATAGCTTTGCGCCGAGGGTGGCGGGCCTATATTTACCGCTTCGTCGGCCATCTGCACATGCAGCGCGTCACGATCCGCATCGGAATAGACCGCGACGGTTTTGATGCCCATGCTGCGCGCGGATTTAATGACGCGACAGGCGATCTCGCCGCGGTTCGCTATCAGGATTTTCTCGAACATCGGCAGCCCCTCTACAGCGGAATGTTGTCGTGCTTGCGCCAGGGGTTGTCGAGCTTCTTGTTGCGTAGCGCGGCAAGCGAGCGGCAAATACGTTTTCGAGTGGTATGAGGCGCAATGACGTCGTCGATATATCCGCGGCTCCCTGCAACAAACGGGTTGGCGAACTTCTGTCGATACTCCTCGGTGCGCCTGGCAATTTTCTCTTCATCGCCCAGGTCTTCGCGGAAGATGATCTCCACCGCGCCCTTCGGGCCCATCACGGCGATCTCGGCGCTCGGCCAGGCCAGGTTGACGTCGCCCCGCAAATGCTTGGAGGACATGACGTCATAGGCGCCGCCATAAGCCTTGCGCGTGATGACGGTGACCTTGGGCACCGTGGCCTCGGCGTAGGCGAACAGCAATTTTGCGCCGTGCTTGATGATGCCGCCGTGCTCCTGGCCCGTTCCGGGCAGGAATCCCGGCACGTCGACGAACGTCAGGATGGGAATATTGAACGCGTCGCAAAAGCGTACGAAGCGGCCGGCCTTGATCGAGGACTTGATGTCCAGGCACCCGGCCAGCACGTCGGGCTGGTTGGCAACGACGCCAACGGTGTGACCGTCCATGCGGACGAATCCGATGATGATGTTCTTTGCGTGCTCGGGCTGCAGTTCCCAGAACTCGTAGTCGTCCGCGATCTTATAGATGAGTTCCTTCATGTCGTAAGGCTGCGACGGGTTATCCGGCACCAGCGTGTCGAGCGACATCTCCAGGCGATCCGGCACATCCGGTGTCGGCCTGTACGGCGCTTTTTCACGATTGTTCGACGGCAGGTAATTCACGAACCGGCGCACCATCAGCAAGGTCTCGACATCGTTTTCGTACGCACGGTCGCAGACGCCGGAAAGCGTCGAATGCGTTTGCGCGCCGCCGAGTTCCTCGGCGGTTACCGTTTCATGGGTCACCGTCTTTACGACGTTGGGTCCGGTGACGAACATATACGACGTGTCCTTCACCATGAAGATAAAGTCGGTCATCGCGGGCGAGTACACGGCGCCGCCGGCACAGGGACCCATGATGACGGAGATTTGCGGGACGACGCCCGACGCCAGCACATTGCGCTGAAAGACCTCGGCATAGCCGCCGAGTGATGCTACGCCTTCCTGTATTCGGGCGCCGCCCGAGTCGTTCAGCCCGATCACGGGCGCGCCGACTTTCATGGCCTGGTCCATGAGCTTGCAGATCTTCTCGGCGTGCGCTTCGGACAAAGAGCCGCCGAAAACGGTGAAATCCTGGCTGAAGACAAACACGAGCCGGCCATTGAGCATGCCGGTACCGGTAACCACGCCGTCACCGGGAACCTTTTTGTCGGCCATGCCGAAATCGGCGCAACGGTGTTCGACGAAGGTGTCCCATTCTTCGAAGCTTCCCTCGTCGAGCAGTAGCTCGATGCGCTCACGCGCGGTCAGCTTGCCACGCGCGTGCTGAGTATCGATCCGGTCCTGGCCACCCCCCAGTGCGGCTGCCTGGCGTCTTTTTTCGAGTTCTTCGATTACTTCATGCATGAGCCAACCTTCGCTTTTCAATGATGTCGAGCACCTCGGCCGCGGCCTGCAGGATATTGGTGCCCGGGGCAAATACTGCTGAAACGCCGCCGCCAAGCAGCCCTTCGACATCCTGCGGCGGTATGACACCACCGCAGATGACGATGATGTCGTCCACGCCTTCCTTCTTCAGGCCGGCGATCACCTGCGGTACCAGTGTCTTGTGACCGGCGGCCTGGGAAGAGATGCCGATGACGTGAACGTCGTTTTCAATTGCCTCGCGTACCGCTTCATCCGGCGTCTGAAAGAGCGGCCCGATGTCGACGTCGAAACCGATATCGGCGAAGGCCGTCGCGATCACCTTGGCGCCGCGGTCGTGCCCGTCCTGGCCGAGCTTGCAGATCAGCATGCGCGGCCGGCGGCCCTCGCTTTTTTCAAACTCGGCAACCCGCTGTCGCAGCGCGGCAAAATCGTCATCATCTTCGTACACGGCGCCATAAACTCCCGAGATTGACTGGGTGACGGCGCGATGCCGTCCGTAGACTTTTTCGAGCGCATCCGAAATCTCACCGACCGTGGCCCGCGCACGCGCGGCATCGACGGCGAGCGCGAGCAGGTTGCCGGTATTCTTCTCCGCTGCCCCGGTCAGGGCGAGCAGGGCCTTCTCGCATGCTTCCTCGTCCCGGCTGCCGCGTACGTTCTCGAGCCGGCGGATCTGGGACTCACGCACGGCCGCATTGTCGATATCGAGAATGTCGATTTCCGATTCTTCCGCCTGTTGATACTTGTTGACGCCGACAATCGTTTCTTCGCCACGGTCGATCCGCGCCTGGCGCCGGGCGGCAGACTCTTCGATGCGTAATTTGGGCATACCGGTTTCGACCGCCCGGGTCATGCCGCCCATCTCCTCGACCTCGTCGATGAGTTCGCGAGCCACAGCCGCGAGCTCATTCGTCAGCTTCTCCACGTAGTAGGACCCTGCCAGTGGATCGACGACTCTGGTGATACCGGTTTCTTCCTGCAGCACGAGCTGCGTGTTGCGGGCGATACGGGCCGAGGCCTCCGTCGGCAGCGCCAGGGCTTCATCGAACGAGTTCGTGTGCAGCGACTGGGTGCCGCCGAAAGCGGCCGCCATGGCTTCCACCGTGGTCCGAATGATATTCGTGTGGGGGCTCCTGGCGGTGAGGCTTACGCCGGAGGTCTGGCAATGCGTGCGCAGCATCAACGAGCGCGGGTCCTGCGGCGAAAACTTTTCGGCCATAAGCGTCGACCACAACAGTCTCGCTGCTCGCAGCTTCGCGACCTCCATGAAGAAGTTCATGCCGATGGCGAAGAAAAACGACAGTCGTGGTGCGAAGGCATCCACGTCGAGGCCGCTATCGATCGCCGCACGTACGTACTCGATGCCGTCGGCGATCGTGTACGCCAGTTCCTGGGCACAGGTCGCGCCGGCTTCCTGCATGTGGTAGCCGGATATGGAAATGGAATTGAAGCGCGGCATGTTGGCAGAGGTATAGGCAATGATGTCGGACACGATCCGCATGGACGGTGCGGGAGGGTAGATATACGTGTTCCGGACCATGAACTCCTTGAGGATGTCGTTCTGCAGGGTTCCGGCCAGTTGCTGGGGCGTGACGCCCTGTTCCTCGCCGGCAACGACGTACATCGCCATGATGGGCAATACGGCCCCGTTCATCGTCATGGACACGGACATCTTGTCGAGCGGGATACCGTCGAACAGGATTTTCATGTCCTCGATGCTGTCGATCGCTACGCCGGCTTTGCCGACGTCACCGACAACACGTGGGTGATCCGAGTCGTAGCCGCGATGCGTCGCAAGATCGAAAGCGACCGAGAGCCCGGTCTGGCCCGCCTCCAGGTTCTTTCGATAAAAGGCATTGGACTCCTCGGCCGTGGAAAAACCTGCGTACTGGCGTACGGTCCAGGGACGGCCCGCATACATCGTTGCCCGGGGTCCGCGGACAAAAGGTGCCATGCCCGGGAGCGAGTCAAGATATTCGAGGTCTTTGAGATCTTCGGCGGTGTACAGCGGCTTTACCGCGATCCCCTCGGGCGTATTCCAGGTCAGTTCATCCGCTGATCGGCCTTTGCATTCCCGGGTCGCCAGCTCGCGCCAGTCATCGATCGATTTCTTTGGAAACTGAGTCATCTTGCCCCCGTGCTCCCTGACGTGGCCCTGCCAGCCATTTATTTTTAGTATTGAGGAGACCCCAAAGTATAAGACAGATCGCAAGCGGATTAACATCAAACTGCCGTAATTGCTTCAATAACAAGGGAATAGAAAGTAGGCTGGACGGGCAGCACCACCGGTATCTGTTCCAATGATTACAAGAATCGTCAGAATGCATTTCAGGCCGGGAGAGCGAGAGGCTTTCCTGGATATCTTCAATGCATCCAAGCACTTAATTCGGCAGTTCGACGGGTGTCAGCATTTGCGGCTCTACAACGAGGCCGGACGCCCGGATGTCTTCTTTACCTTCAGTGTCTGGACATCGGCGGCGCACCTGGATGCCTACAGGAACTCGGACCTGTTCCGAAAGACCTGGACCGAAACGAAGGCTTTGTTTGCCGACAAACCGCAGGCGTGGTCCATGGAGGAGCTGGAGACTGTCTGAAAAGCGCAGGGCAATAGGTGAAATTCCGGCTAGCCAAACGCCTTGCCTGGTTGTCTAATCAGAATCGAAGTTGCAAGGTGCAACAGGGAGCAAGGCAGTGACCAAGTGGGACGAATGGGAACGCATACATGCCGAACAAGACGCCAGAGATCGCAATATCCTGATTGCGGTTTTGATGGTAATCGTCGTTTTCGCGCTCGTATCGGGCCTGACCGCGTCCTAGAGATCGGCTGTTAACGCGGGAGAGACGCATCCCGCGATGGCGAGAGTTCACCAGCGCTCGCCGGGATATGTGCAAGCTGCACGACAGCCCCCCTGTAGCCGGTTGATAAAGACAAGAAATCAACCGACGTGCCCTGCTCAAATCTTCGCATCCGTGGTTCGGTAAGCTTGTCATGTATGGTAAACCTGTGCCCATCATGGCCGGGGAGAAATCATGACCACGCTCAACCGAACGCGACGACGCATTCTCAAGGCAGGCGGTGCCACCGCATTGATCACTGCATTTGGCGGTACTATGCTCGGCACGGCTCAAACGGCAGGGGCACAATCCGTGAAAACACTTCGCTGGGGTATCGTCGGCACGGGCGGTATCGCAAATTCGATGGCCGGCATGATCAGGATGGCGGACGCGTCGGAGATCGGCGCTGTATCCAGCCGCCGCATCAAGACTGCGCAGGAGTTTGCCAACGATCACGATGTGCCGAACGCGTTCGATTCCTGGCAGGAAATGATCGACTCGGACGTTGTCGACGCCATTTATGTCGCGACGCCGACCAGTGTCCGCGAGGAAATCTGTATCGCCGCTGCGAACGGGGGCAAACACGTGCTGGGCGAAAAACCCTTCGCCAGCCTGCCGTCGGTAAAACGCATCACGGCAGCATGCCGTGACAACGACGTGGCGTTCATGGACGGTACTCATTTCGTCCACCATCCGCGCACCCTCGATATCAAACAGCACCGGGAGGACCGGCTGGGCTTTGTCTGGTCGATCGCCTCGGCGTTCCAGTTCAATCTGGAGGACCGCGGCAATATTCGCTACAACCCCGGGCTCGAACCCATGGGCGCCATTGGCGATGCCGGTTGGTACAACATGAGAGCTGCGGTCGAATACCTGCCGGCCGACGTCGCGCTCGATACGGCGAGTGCGCACCTGCGGCGCGACAGCGAAACCGGGGCTGCGATCAGTGGTACCGGCGTTCTCGAGTTCGATGACGGTTCGACGTCGACCTGGAACTGCGGCTTCGACTCGGGTGCGGTCGTCATGGACCTCCGTATTACCGGCACGGAGGGCGTCATCAACATCGACGACTTCCTCGGCCAGAACCGCGATGGCTCGGCTGACTTCCTGTACCGCAAGGGCGGCTGGGGCGATACCGCATCCGATGAAATCAACGTTCCCTCGGCCAAACCCGGCGCTGCGCTGATGTTCGAGGACATGGCCGCCGCCGCTACGGACCGATCGTTTCGCGAGCAGTGGATGACGGCCACGGAGCGCACGCAGGCATTGCTGGATGTGGCCTGGGCGGCGGCGCTACAGAGCGAGAAAGACGACCCATAAAGCATGATGGCACCCGCCCAGGAGTCCATGCATCCTTGCGGTCCTGCAGCAATATCGCACGGCGATCTGCAGGATGGCCATCAATTCCTCGAGACGACTACGTTACTGCCGCGACCGGTTGACGAGGTGTTTGCGTTTTTTGCTGATGCGGAGAACCTGCAGAACATCACGCCGCCGGAACTGGCTTTTCAAATCGTGACGCCGGTTCCGATCGTTATCAATGAGGGAACCATCATCGACTATCGTTTGCGGCTCTTCGGAGTTCCCTTTAACTGGCGTACCCGGATTGTCCAGTGGCAACCGAACGATCAGTTCATCGACGAGCAGATCCGCGGGCCATACAGCAGCTGGAAGCACCTGCACACCTTTGCCGAGTGCGAAGATGGTACCCGGATGACCGATCGCGTGGAGTACCGGTTGCCGCTCAGGCCCGCAGGCTCACTGGCGCTGCCGCTGGTGCGCTACCAGCTGGACCGGATCTTTCGCTATCGCGCGAGCGCCATCCGTCGACTTTTGGCCAGCCAGCCTGGGCAGCCTGGGGTCGGACCCGCATAGATTGCTGATTTAAAAGAGGAATTAGCTTGAAAGTCGCCCGCCATATGGCTTAAACAGGGGTTTTTGCCCCCGAAAACACAACTTAATGCTGAGGGGTACAGCGCATACCTATTGGAAATGCCGCAAGAAACCAGTGTTTAAGACACAATTAACGTGGCTGAGCACACGTAAAGGCTTCGCAAACAAGGAATTGCGGTGGTCCGACCCCCATGACCATGACCCGCGATATAGTTCTTGAGTTGGGACCTTCAATCCCCATTACACGAGCACGATGAACAATCAGGCTTTGCAGGAATTCGCGCCGGATCTCAGGGATTCCGCAGATACCGTGGGCACGGAGCTGTTGCGTCTCGCGCGTTACTCGATCGAACACGGGTTCGCCCACAGAGAGCCCCTGCCTGTCGATTGCGGTGCATTGCCCGGGGTGCTGACAGAGCCGGCGGCGACATTCACGACCCTGCGCTTCCAGCGTCAGCTGCGTGGCTGCTGCGGAACACTCGAAGCCGTGCGCCCGCTTGCGGAGGACGTCACGTATTCCGCGTTTCAGGCGGCGTTCCGGGACCCGCGTTTCGACCCTGTTGGCAAACACGAGGTGGATGCCATCAGGCTGGAGGTTTCCGTGCTGTCGCCACTGGAATCGATACGTGTAGGCGATGAGGCCGACTTGTTGCGGCGGTTGAAGCCGGGTATCGACGGACTCGTCATCGTGGCCAACGGGACTCGTGCGACGTTTCTTCCGAAAGTCTGGGAAATGTTGCCGGACCCACAACAATTTCTCGCCGCACTCAAAGCGAAATGCGGCCTGGCGGATGATTACTGGTCGGAGCGCCTCGAATTCCAGCGTTACCGCACCAAGTCGTATGCGGAGCCCGTCACGTAGCGCGCCGGATTGCCGCGGTCAGGTCACTGCAATGATTCGCTGGCGATGCTACTTGCGTTCCGGGGTAGTGAGACTCCTGAAGAAATCCGAAATCGACCGTGTGGAAAGATCGCTCAGTTCACCGGCATCGAGATACGACCCGTTGCAGCCACTGCAGGTCTCGTACCAGATGTGATTCTGTACTGGATCGACGACCCGGACCATCGCGCCGCCGCATCTCGGGCAGTCATAGCGATCGACGGTATTGCTCTCTTTGCCGATCTTCCGGTCACCAATATCGAGCGCGGATGCCGCCTGCCTGTTTTTCAGGACGTCGATCTCGCCGACATCGAACCAGATGCCATGGCAGATGGTGCAACGATCGATCTCGGTGCCTTCGTACTCGACGGTTTCCATGTCCGCCCTGCACTTGGGGCAGCGCATGGCGCCGGTCCAGAAGATACCGGCCTCGTTGCCGCCCATGCCGACGGTGTACTTTGGCCGTTCTCGCCGGGAGCTCCCCGGCCCCGGGCCGGTTTGTCCGGTTTCGCGATGATGATGTCTGTAGAGCAGAATGGCGACGATCAACGCGATGAACAGGGCGCTCAGCATTGTGTAGGACTGCACGTAGCTCGTCTTCTCGGAGGCTACGCCATAGATTTTCGAACCCGCCGAGTGCCCGAGATTGGCCACCGACATATAGATGGCGAATTGCGTTGCCGAGTTGACGCTCTTGCAGATGGCCATTGCCAGCGCCAGCGCTGTAACCATTACGACCGGCAGCATCATCACCCAGATCGAGAGCATTGCTCGTACATACAGCGAGTTTTGCCAAAGGTGCTGTGTCTGGGCGATGAGAAGTGCATGAATACAGAGCATTGACGCGGCCAGCAGCATCATGCGCTTTGCGCCCATTCGGTCAATTAACGGTCCGATCGAAAGGGCGAGGATGGCGCCAAGGAGTCC